>NZ_PPFB01000001.1:2262500-3510000 GCF_002899455.1 Streptomyces sp. DH-12
CCTCACCACGCGCGCCACGTACCGGTCGGGCACGTGGCGCGCGTGACGTTCGTGCAACAGCAGTTGTCGTGAAGGGGCGCGGGCACCGGTGGCCCGCGTATTCAGTTGTGGAGTCCGTCTGCGCGCCCGGGCGCGCGAAGTCTGATTACTGGAGTTGTACCCCGCCCGCGGCAAGATCGATCTTGAGCTGCTCGATCTCCTCGGGCGTGCACTCGGCCATGGGGGCGCGCAGGGGGCCCGCGGGGAGGCCCTTGAGCGCGAGCGCCGCCTTGGTGGTCATGACGCCCTGGGTGCGGAACATGCCCGTGTAGACGGGGAGCAGCTTCTGGTGGATCTCGGTGGCCTTCTGGACGTCGCCGGAGGTGTACGCCTCGACCAGGGCGCGCAGCTCGGGGGTGACGAGGTGGCCGACGACGGAGACGAAGCCGACCGCGCCGATGGAGAGCAGCGGCAGGTTGAGCATGTCGTCGCCGGAGTACCAGGCGAGTCCCGAGCGGGCGATGGCCCAGCCCGCGCGGCCGAGGTCGCCCTTGGCGTCCTTGTTGGCGACGATGCGGGGGTGTTCGGCGAGGCGGACGATCGTCTCGGTGCTGATCGGCACGCCGCTGCGGCCCGGGATGTCGTAGAGCATGACGGGCAGTCCGGCGGCGTCGGCGACGGCCGTGAAGTGCCGGTACAGGCCCTCCTGCGGGGGCTTGTTGTAGTACGGCGTGACGACGAGCAGTCCGTGGGCGCCGGCGCGCTCCGCGGCGCGGGCCAGTTCCATGCTGTGGTGGGTGTCGTTGGTGCCGACACCGGCCACGACGTGGGCGCGGTCGCCGACCGCCGCCACGATGGCCCGTACGAGATCCGCTTTCTCCGCGTCGCTGGTGGTGGGGGACTCGCCGGTGGTGCCGTTGACGATCAGGCCGTCGTTGCCTGCGTCCACCAGGTGGGTGGCGAGCCGCTGTGCGCCGTCGAGGTCGAGTGCGCCGTCCGCCGTGAAGGGCGTGACCATGGCGGTGAGGACCCGCCCGAAGGGGGTCTGCGGAGTCGAGGTCGGAGCCATGGGTTATACGCTACTCGTTGCTCAGGCCGGGGTCTTCCCTCGGGGGAGGCGGCAGAGGGTGCGGAGGGGGACCCGGCACTGCCTGCTCGGGGGTTCAGGCAGTGCCGGGCCCGTTTGATCAGGCTAGATGAACTTCGCGAAATGCCGCAATACGGACGCTTCGTGCGGCTGACCTGTACATCCTGCTCGCCTGCCGCTCGGGACGCGGAGGACGCCCGTTACGGGGCGACGCGCCCGTTGGCGTTGAAGGCGGCGTAGGTCAGCGGCATCAGGCGGGCCCACTCGGCCTCCATCTTCTCGCCGGCCATCTCGATCTCCCGCTGCGGGAAGGACGGCACCTTGGCCAGCTCGTGCTGGGTGCGCAGGCCGAGGAAGTGCATCAGCGAGCGGGCGTTGCACGTGGCGTACATCGACGAGTACAGGCCGACGGGGAGCACCGAGCGGGCGACCTCGCGGGCCACGCCGGCGGCCAGCATCTTCTGGTACGCCTCGTAGGACTGCCGGTACGAGTCCTCCATGGCGCGTCCGACGAGGTCCTGCTGTTCCGCGGTGCCCTCGACGAAGCGGTACTTGCCGGGGCGGCCCTCCTGGACGAGCTTGCGGTCCGCGTCCGGGACGTAGAAGACGGGCTGGAGCTCCCGGTAGCGGCCCGACTCCTCGTTGTACGACCAGCCGACCCGGTGCCGCATGAACTCGCGGAAGACGAAGATCGGGGCGCTGATGAAGAAGGTCATCGAGTTGTGCTCGAAGGGGCTGCCGTGCCGGTCCCGCATCAGGTAGTTGATCAGGCCCTTGGACCGCTCGGGGTCCTTCTGCAGCTCGTCCAGGGACTGCTCGCCGACGGTCGAGACGCGGGCGGCGAACAGCACATCGGCGTCGGACGCGGTGTGCTTCACCAGCTCGACGGTCACATCGCTGCGGAAGGTGGGCTTGAGGTCGTCGGCAGGGGTGTCGGTCACGGCGCGGGAGGTCCTTCCATCACTTCTCGGGGCGGCGCCCACTCTACGGCGCTGCGGGGGCGCCGTACGGACCCCCGAGGGTGGTGACCGGTGACACAGATCGATAGCCTCACCGGGCACAGCCCCTGCACGGATCGAGTGAGGACCATCGTGCCCCTGCCCTTCCTGACGGCCGATCGCGCCTTCGACACGGCGGACGACATCGCGCTGCCGTACGACGACCGGGACCGCTGGCGGCGTCCCTACCGGCCCGGCCCCTGGCGGGTGGGGGCGGGGGCGGTCCTGCTGCTGCTCGCCTCGTTCGTGCTGTTCGCCGCCGTGATCATCGCGGCGACGGCCACGCCCGCGTCGGCCGCCGCCGTGTTCGCGTTCGCGCTGGTCCTCGTGGCGGCCGCACTGCGGCTGCTGCGCATGGGCGTGTGGGTGAGCGCCCGCGGGCTGCGTCACGTGGCGTTCGTCAGCACCCGGACGACCGCCTGGGACCAAGTGGTCTCGGTGCGCACGGTGCAGCAGCCGGTGCGCTGGCTGGGGCTGCCCCGGACCGTGCAGGGGCAGGCGTTGGTCATGAGCCTGCGGGGCCGCTCGCGGGAGACGCCGGCGCCGCTGCTCACCTCGCACAACGCGGACTTCCTGGGGCGCGACCCGCTGGCCTTCGACCGCGCGGCCGACACGGTCGAGGCGTGGGCGGACGAGTACGGGCGCTCCTGACGCCTGCCCGCGCGCTCAGGAGACGGTCTTGCGCAGGGCGATGGCCCGCTGCATCGCCTTGCGGGCGCGCGGGGTGTCCCGGGCGTCGTGGTAGGCCACGGCAAGCCGGAACCAGCTGCGCCAGTCGTCGGGCGCGTCCTCCGTCTCGGCCTTGCGGAGCGCGAAGACCTCGTCGGCGGACTCCCGGTCGATACGGCCGCTGGGCAGCCGCCTGAGGTTGTCGACGGGCAGGCCGCCCTCGGCGTCCAGCTCGGCGGCGAGCCGGTTGGCGTCCCGGACGAACTGGGTGTTCTTCCAGAGGAACCACACGCCGATGACCGGCAGGATCAGCACGGCCGCCCCCAGGGTGACCGTGAGGAGCGTGCCGGCCTTGATGAGCAGCACGCCACGGCTGCCGACCAGGACGAAGTAGACGACCAGGACGGCGGCCGTGAGGGCGTAGGAGATCTTCGCGCGCATGAGGGTGGGACCGGCTCAGTTCAGGTCGAGGAAGTGTTCCAGGCCGAAGGTGAGGCCGGGAGCGCTCACCACGCGGCGGACGCCGAGCAGGATGCCCGGCATGAAGCTGCTGTGGTGCAGGGAGTCGTGGCGGACGGTGAGAGTCTCGCCCTCGGCGCCCAGCAGGACCTCCTGGTGGGCGAGGAGGCCGCGCAGCCGGACCGCGTGCACCGGGACCCCGTCGACGTCGGCGCCGCGGGCGCCGTCGAGGGCGGTGGCCGTGGCGTCCGGGGCGGGGGCGCTGCCGGCCTGACGGCGGGCCTCGGCGATGAGCTGGGCGGTGCGCGTGGCGGTGCCGCTGGGGGCGTCCACCTTGTTGGGGTGGTGCAGCTCCACGACCTCGACGGACTCGAAGTACGGGGCGGCGATCTGGGCGAACCTCATGGTCAGCACGGCGCCGATGGAGAAGTTCGGGGCGATGAGCACGCCCGTCCCCGGGGCCTGGTCGAGCCATCCCCTGAGCTGCGCGAGACGGTCGTCGGTCCAGCCGGTGGTGCCGACCACCGCGTGGATGCCGTGGCGCACGCAGAAGTCGAGGTTGCCCATGACCGAGGCGGGGGTGGTCAGCTCGACGGCGACCTGGGCGCCGGTCTCGGCGAGGGTCTCGAGCTTGTCGCCCCGGCCAAGGGCGGCGACCAGTTCCATGTCCTCGGCGGCCTCGACCGCCCGTACCGCCTCGGAGCCGATCCGGCCCTTGGCGCCGAGGACCGCCACGCGCAGCTTGCTCATGTCTGTTGCTTCCTTACCGGGTGTGGTGCCGGGGTGGGTCAGGCGACGGCCTCGGCCAGCCGGGCCGCCTGCTTGTCCTTCAGCGGGCCGATGACCGACAGGGAGGGCCGCCGTCCCAGGATGTCCCGGGCGACCGAGCGCACGTCGTCCGGGGTGACCGAGGCTATCCGGGCCAGCATGTCGTCGACCGACATCTGCTCGCCCCAGCACAGCTCGCTCTTGCCGATACGGTTCATCAGTGCGCCGGTGTCCTCGAGGCCGAGGACGGTGGAGCCCCTGAGCTGGCCGATGGCGCGCTCGATCTCGTCGTCGGGCAGGCCGTGCTCGGCGACGTGGTCGAGTTCGTCACGGCAGATCTTCAGCACGTCGTGCACCTGGGAGGGCCTGCAGCCCGCGTACACGCCGAACAGGCCGCAGTCGGCGAAGCCGGAGGTGTACGAGTACACGCTGTAGGCCAGGCCGCGCTTCTCGCGGACCTCCTGGAACAGCCGGGAGGACATGCCGCCGCCGAGGGCGGTGTTCAGCACGCCGAGCGCCCAGCGCCGCTCGTCGGTGCGGGCGAGGCCCGGCATGCCGAGCACGATGTGGGCCTGCTCCGTCCTGCGGTCGAGCAGTTCGACGCGCCCTGCGGTGCGCAGGGTGCGCCGGCCGCCGCGCGGGGCGATCGGCTGCGCGGCCGGGTCCTTGAGCGCGCCGGCCTTCTCGAAGGCGGCGCGGACCTGGCGGACGACCTTGTCATGGTCGACGTTGCCCGCGCAGGCGACCACCAGGTGCGTGGGGTCGTAGTGCTTCTTGTAGAAGCGGCGGATGCGGTCGGCGGTGAGGGCGTTGACCGTGTCGACCGTGCCGAGGACGGGGCGGCCGAGCGGGTTGTCGCCGAACATCGTGTGCGCGAACAGGTCGTGCACGCAGTCGCCCGGGTCGTCCTCGGTCATGGCGATCTCTTCGAGGATGGCGCCGCGCTCGACGTCGACGTCCTCCTCGCGGATCACCGAGCCCGTCAGCATGTCGCACACCACGTCGATGGCGAGCGGCAGGTCGGTGTCGAGCACGCGCGCGTAGTAGCACGTGTACTCCTTGGCCGTGAACGCGTTCATCTCGCCGCCGACGGCGTCGATGGCGGCGGAGATGTCCAGCGCGGAGCGGGTGGCCGTGCCTTTGAAGAGCAGGTGCTCCAGGTAGTGGGTGGCTCCGTTGAGGGCCGGCGTCTCGTCGCGGGAGCCTACGTGGGCCCAGATGCCGAAGGTCGCCGAGCGGACCGAGGGCAGGGTCTCGGTGACGATGCGCAGTCCGCCCGGGAGGGTGGTCCTGCGGACCGTGCCGATGCCGTTCTCGCCCTTGATGAGGGTTTGGGTACGGGCGACGGCCCGCGCCTCCGAGGAGGTGCGGGCCGTCGCCTTGGCGCTACGGGACGTCACTTGTCGGCGTCGTCCTTCTTGTCGTTGTCGGAAGCGCCCGCGGCGGAGTCGCTGTCGGCCTCGCCCTCGATCACGGGGATCAGGGAGAGCTTGCCGCGGGAGTCGATCTCGGCGATCTCGACCTGGACCTTGTGGCCCACGCCGAGGACGTCCTCGACGTTCTCCACGCGCTTGCCGCCGGCCAGCTTGCGGATCTGCGAGATGTGCAGCAGACCGTCCTTGCCGGGCAGCAGGGAGACGAACGCGCCGAAGGTGGTGGTCTTCACGACCGTGCCCAGGTAGCGCTCGCCGACCTCGGGCATCGTCGGGTTGGCGATGCCGTTGATCGTGGCGCGGGCGGCCTCGGCGGCCGGGCCGTCGGCGGCGCCGATGTAGATGGTGCCGTCGTCCTCGATGGTGATCTCGGCGCCGGTGTCCTCCTGGATCTGGTTGATCATCTTGCCCTTGGGGCCGATGACCTCACCGATCTTGTCGACCGGGATCTTCACGGTGATGATCCGCGGCGCGTTCGGGGACATCTCGTCCGGCGTGTCGATCGCTTCCATCATCACGTCGAGGATGTGGAGGCGGGCGTCACGGGCCTGCTTGAGGGCGGCGGCCAGGACGGAGGCCGGGATGCCGTCCAGCTTGGTGTCGAGCTGGAGGGCGGTCACGAACTCCTTGGTGCCGGCGACCTTGAAGTCCATGTCGCCGAAGGCGTCCTCCGCACCGAGGATGTCGGTGAGGGTGACGTAGTGCGTCTCGCCCTCGATCTCCTGGGAGATCAGGCCCATGGCGATACCGGCGACGGGGGCCTTCAGCGGCACACCGGCGTTCAGCAGCGACATGGTGGAGGCGCAGACGGAGCCCATGGACGTCGAGCCGTTGGAGCCGAGAGCCTCGGACACCTGGCGGATCGCGTAGGGGAACTCCTCGCGCGTCGGCAGCACGGGCACGATGGCGCGCTCGGCGAGGGCGCCGTGGCCGATCTCGCGGCGCTTGGGGGAGCCCACGCGGCCGGTCTCGCCGACGGAGTACGGCGGGAAGTTGTAGTTGTGCATGTAGCGCTTGCGGGTCACCGGGGAGAGGGTGTCCAGCTGCTGCTCCATGCGCAGCATGTTCAGCGTGGTGACGCCCAGGATCTGGGTCTCGCCACGCTCGAACAGCGCGGAGCCGTGCACGCGCGGGATGGCCTCGACCTCGGCGGCCAGGGTGCGGATGTCGGTCAGACCGCGGCCGTCGATGCGCTTCTTCTCCTTGATGACGCGTTCGCGGACCAGGGACTTGGTCAGCGCGCGGTACGCGGCGGAGATCTCCTTCTCGCGGCCCTCGAACTCCGGCAGGAGCTTCTCGGCGGCGAGCTGCTTGACGCGGTCCAGCTCGGCCTCGCGCTCCTGCTTGCCGGCGATGGTCAGCGCCTGGGCCAGCTCGGGCTTCACGGCGGCGGTCAGCGCCTCGAGGACGTCGTCCTGGTAGTCCAGGAAGATCGGGAACTCGCCGGTCGGCTTGGCGGCCTTCGCGGCGAGGTCGGCCTGGGCCTTGCAGAGCACCTTGATGAAGGGCTTCGCGGCGTCCAGACCGGCGGCGACGACCTCCTCGGTCGGCGCCTCGGCGCCGCCCTCGACGAGCTTGATCGTCTTCTCGGTGGCCTCGGCCTCGACCATCATGATCGCGACGTCGCCGTCCTCCAGGACACGGCCCGCGACGACCATGTCGAAGACGGCGTCCTCGAGCTCGGTGTGCGTCGGGAAGGCGACCCACTGGCCGCGGATCAGCGCGACGCGGACGCCGCCGATCGGGCCGGAGAAGGGCAGGCCGGCCAGCTGCGTGGACGCGGAGGCGGCGTTGATCGCCACGACGTCGTACAGGTGGTCGGGGTTGAGCGCCATGATGGTGGCGACGACCTGGATCTCGTTGCGCAGGCCCTTCTTGAAGGACGGGCGCAGCGGGCGGTCGATCAGGCGGCAGGTGAGGATGGCGTCCTCGGAGGGACGGCCCTCACGGCGGAAGAACGAGCCGGGGATCTTCCCGGCCGCGTACATCCGCTCCTCGACGTCCACCGTGAGGGGGAAGAAGTCGAGCTGGTCCTTGGGGTTCTTGGAAGCGGTGGTGGCCGACAGCACCATGGTGTCGTCGTCCAGGTACGCCACGGCGGAGCCGGCGGCCTGCTTGGCGAGGCGGCCCGTCTCGAAGCGGATGGTGCGGGTGCCGAAGGAGCCGTTGTCGATGACGGCCTCGGCGTAGTGGGTCTCGTTCTCCACCAGCGTTTTCTCCGTTACTTGTCGTCTTTCGTCCCGTTCGCCCGTGTGGCGAGGGGACGGGGCGGAGAAGCGCTCCACTGGTGCGGGCCGGTCTTCGATCGAAGCACCCGGGGTTCACTCTCCCGGGGGCCACTACCGAGGACCGGCGGCGGCGAGGTGCGCTTCCCCTCGTAAGGGGGACGTCGGGTGACGTCCGGTGTGATGTCCGTGGATCGCATACCCGATGCGGCGCGGGTCATCACACTGAGTCGTAGTTCTTGCGTTGTGCTACCACACTACAAAGGCGAGGTGACACTCCGCACGTACAGCAAAGGGAGCGGCCCCCTTGTCCCAGGGAACCGCTCCCTTCACGGCGTCTTACTTGGCGCCCGCCGCACCGCGGCGGATGCCGAGGCGCTCGACCAGCGCACGGAAGCGCTGGATGTCCTTCTTGGCGAGGTACTGCAGCAGCCGGCGGCGCTGACCGACGAGGATCAGCAGGCCACGGCGGGAGTGGTGGTCGTGCTTGTGGGTCTTCAGGTGCTCCGTCAGGTCGGAGATCCGACGGGACAGCAGAGCGACCTGGACCTCGGGGGAGCCGGTGTCACCCTCCTTGGTGCCGAACTCGGAGATGATCTGCTTCTTCACTGCGGCGTCGAGCGACACGCGTACTCCTCGTGATCTGTGAGTGGCCACCGAGTGCCCCCGGTCTGCGTCTCGGGGGGTCTTCCACGACTCGGAAGGCGGGGATCCGCTGGGCGCGGCCTCCAGAGCGGACGGCTCCGGGGGTGCGTACACAAACGGCCATCGCCCAGAGTACCAGGTGGCGGCGGGCGTCTTTCCTCCGGTCCGTCGAACCCGCGAGGAGGGACGGGGCGGGCCACTAGGGTGAGCGCTCGGATCGATCGTACGTCGGGAAGGGGTCGCTGGGGCATGGCGGAGACGGCTGAGGAGATCAAGGCGCGCAAGGAGCGGGAGAAGAACGAGCTCTACGCCCTCGACATCTCCGGTGTCGAGTGGCACGGCGCGCCGGGCACGGAGGAGCACGAGGAGCGGGTGGAGATCGCGTACCTGCCCGGCGGCGCCGTGGCCATGCGGTCCTCCCTCGACCCGGACACCGTGCTGCGGTACACGGAGGCGGAGTGGCGCGCGTTCGTGCTGGGCGCGCGCGACGGGGAGTTCGACCTGGAGCCGGCGGAGGGCGACGCGCAGGCGCAGGCGTAGGCGTTCGAAGGCGCGGCGCCCGGCGGAGGCCCGTCGGGCGCCGCGCCTCGTCCACCGTCGAAGAGAACGTGGACGGGGCGCGACGCCCGGGCGCCGGGGCCGGTGCCGCCGTTCCGTGCCCCGTCGGTCTCACGACGGGGGACGGCACATGGCGGCGCATCGATGCCTGCGGGCGGATCGGACCAGCCGCGCGGACGCGCGGCGGCACGAGCGCGTGCCCGCCGCTCCGGGAACGGCCCACCGGTCCGGCTCGAGCCGCGCGGAGCTCGGGGGTGCCATCGAGCGAGCGGCAACCGGCCCCCGTCGCGGCCGGCCTTCCCGCACCCAGGCCCAAGCTCAGGCCCAGGCCCAGGTCCAGGCCCAGGCGATGAAGGACGCTCCAGTCCTTTTCCGTCCCCTCCGACGCCTGTGCGGTCCTGCGCGAGGCGGTGCGGGAGTTGCCCCGTCTTCCTCGGCCAGCACGGTCAACACGGTGTCGTGTCGCAGGACTTGTTCCACACCTCCCTGCAACGGCAGGGGAACGCACCGCGGAAACCGGACCGAGGCGGCGGTCCCGCTGAACGCGACGGAGTGGTCGGACACCGGGCCGAGGGCGGGTCTCCCGGGGTGACGGTCGTGGTGATTAGGCTGGTACCCGGTGTGACGCCAGAACCCGTCGTACGGGTACGGGCGTCCTGACGGGGAGGGCAGATGGTCGCCCCCAGCACGGCACGAGGGTGCTCGACCAATCAGGAGGAACTGTGAGCAGCGATCGGGACGGTACGCACGGGAGCTGGGCGACCCCCGGCGATGACCAGCCCGACGCGGAGTCCTCCGTCGAGACGACGGGCGAGTTCACCATCGACTACGCGCCGCCGGCCTGGTACACGCAGAACGCCTCGGGGGCGTCCTCCTCGGCCTCGTCGGCCGGTTCCTCCCCTTCTGGTTCCGGCAACTCGTCCGGACCTTCCGCGGATTCGGGGAGTTCGGGGGCGTCGGGGGCTTCGGGAGGTTCTTCCTCGCCGTCCGGCGGGTCCGGTACGTCTTCCTCGCCGACGGGTGCTTCCGGTGGGCCGATTCCGCCGCTGCCGGGGCTGACCCCGCCGCCGCACGCCGTGGGGGCCTCCGGGCCGTCCGCCCTGCCGACCCCTCCGGCGCCGGGGGCGCCTTTCACTCCGCCCGCGCCCGCGCCCGCTCCGAGCGCCCCGTTCACGCCGCCCGCGCCCGCGCCCGGTGCGCCGTTCATGCCTCCCCCGCCGCCCTCCGGTGGACCCGTCGCCGTGCCCCGGCTGCCGGTGGGGAGCGGGTTCGAGCCGCAGCAGCCGGAGCCGGACGCGCAGGGGAAGAAGGAGCCCGAGCGGGAGCCCGAGTCCGACTCGGCCCCGACGGACGCCTCTCCGTCTCCGACTGCCGTGCCGGTCATGCCGGTCGGGCAGCAGCCGTCGCCGCACGGGGAGCCGTCGGACGGGACCGACAAGGGTGACATCGAGAGCGGCGCCACGATCCGTTTCTCCGCCGCCGCGTTGCAGCGGGAGATCGCTGAGCGCGACGCGGCCGCCGAGGCGGAGAAGGAGGAGGCCGGCTCCAGCTCCGATGCCTCGGCCGAGCCGGTCGTGGCGGAGGAGGACACTGCCGACGCTTTGCCAGGGGCGAACGACGACACGGGTGTCGACGAGGCCGGCGCCGGCGACGAGGACAGTCTCGACGCCGACTCCTTCGGCCCCCACGACGTCGACGAGCGCGACGACGAGGGCGCCGAGAGCGCTGCCGCCGCCGTGGAAGAGGACGAGTCCGCTGAATCGGACGCGGCCTCGGTGGCTGACGTAGAGGGTGATGTCCCGGCGGCGGCCAAGGGCGAGGACCAGCCCGAGGACGCCGTGTCGTCCGACGACGCGGCGGAGTCGGACGACGACGAGCCTGCCGGAGCCGAGCCGGAGGACGCGGTTCCCGCCGACGCCGACGACCAGGGCAGCGAGCCCGGGGACGCCGTCCCGAGGCCGGTCGACGCGCCTCAGGCGCCTCCGGCTCCGCCTGCCCGTCCGATCGCTCCGCCGTCGGGCGGCGACTGGTCCGTGCAGCCGCCGCAGCCGCAGGCTCCGCAGGGTGGTGCGCCCGCTCCGCAGGCCCCGTTCCAGCCGCAGGCCCCCCAGCCGGCGCCGGCCGCCTGGAACCCCCCGCCGGTTCCCCCGGCGCAGCCGGCAGTGGCGGCTCAGCAGCCGCCGCGGGCTCCGGTCCCGCCCGCGCCCCCGGCCGGATACGGCTTCCCGCCCGCCACGCCCACGCAGCCACCCGCCCAGCCCCAGCCGGGCACGCCCGCCCAGCAGCCCGGATACGGGTTCCCGCAGCAGCCCCCCGCCCAGCCGCAACCGGGCGTGCCCGACCAGCCCGCCGGATACGGGTTCCCGCAGCCCGGCGCGGGTGCTCCGGGCGGGCCCACTCCCCCGGCCCAGCCGGGCGGTTACGGCTTCCCCCAGCAGCCGCAGCACCAGCAGCCCACCCCGCCCGCGCAGCCGCAGCCGCCGCACCAGCAGCCGCACCCTGGTGTCCCGCCGCAGGCGCAGCCCCCGCAGCAGCCCGTCGACCCGCGCAGCGGTACCGCCTGGCCGCAGCCCGTGCAGCACGACCAGCGGCAGCCGGTCAACCCCGGTGCCGCGCCGCTCGGTTACACGGCGGCTGTCGAACTGTCGTCGGACCGGCTGCTCAACAGCAAGAAGCAGAAGGCGAAGAGCAGCCGTCCCGCGTCCGGCGGGTCGCGGTTCAAGCTGGGCGGGAAGAAGGAGGAGGCCGAGCGGCAGCGGAAGCTGGAGCTGATCCGCACGCCGGTGCTGTCCTGCTACCGCATCGCCGTCATCAGCCTCAAGGGCGGCGTCGGCAAGACGACCACCACCACCGCCCTCGGCTCCACGCTCGCCAGCGAGCGGCAGGACAAGATCCTGGCGATCGACGCCAACCCGGACGCCGGTACGCTCGGCCGCCGCGTGCGGCGCGAGACCGGGGCCACCATCCGTGACCTCGTCCAGGCGATCCCGTACCTCAACTCCTACATGGACATCCGGCGGTTCACGTCGCAGGCGTCGTCCGGTCTGGAGATCATCGCCAACGACGTCGACCCGGCCGTGTCCACGACGTTCAACGACGAGGACTACCGGCGCGCGATCGACGTGCTCGGCAAGCAGTACCCGATCATCCTCACCGACTCGGGCACCGGTCTGCTGTACTCCGCCATGCGCGGGGTGCTGGACCTCGCCGACCAGCTCATCATCATCTCCACGCCGTCCGTGGACGGTGCGAGCAGTGCCAGCACGACGCTGGACTGGCTGTCGGCGCACGGGTACGCGGACCTCGTGTCCCGGTCCCTCACCGTCATCTCCGGCGTGCGCGAGACCGGCAAGATGATCAAGGTCGAGGACATCGTGTCGCACTTCGAGACGCGCTGCCGGGGCGTCATCGTCGTGCCGTTCGACGAGCACCTGGCCGCCGGCGCGGAGGTCGACCTCGACATGATGCGGCCGAAGGTGCGGGAGGCGTACTTCAACCTCGCGGCGATGGTCGCGGAGGACTTCGTCCGGCACCAGCAGTCGCACGGGCTGTGGACGTCCGACGGCAACCCGCCGCCGGTCGCCGCGCCGCCCCTGCCGGGACAGCCCATGCCCGGCCAGCCCATGCCCGGCCAGCCCATGCCCGGCCAGCCCATGCCTGGTCAGCCGATTCCGGGCCAACCCGTGCCCGGACAGCCCGCCCCGGGACCGTACGGGCCGGGACCGGCCGTCCCCGGCCAGCCGGGCGCGTACCCGCAGCAGCCACAGCACCCGCAGCAGCCCCCACAGGCTCACCCGGGCCAGCCCTACGCCCACCCGGGTCAGCCGGGGCAGCCCCAGGCCCAGCCCGGTCAGCCCTACCCGCCGGCGCCGGGCCGGCCCCAGTCGTACCCCCCGCAGCCGGGGCAGCCGGGGCAGCCGGGACACCCCGGACCGGCGCAGCAGTAGGGCGCGACCCCGAGCACCGCGCCCGTAAGGGAAAGCGGCCCCTCCACGAGGGGCCGCTTTCGCGTCTGCGCACCGTCAGCCGCCGACCAGCAGCGCGTCAGTGGTCTCGACCAATGAGGTGCAAACACCGCGTCAACTGAACGTTTCCGCAGGCCACATGGGGTGCGCGCGCCGTTGACGGCCGCAGGCGCCGCTGATAGACACACTCATCACTCATCTGATCGACCCGTCCCACCCGTGCGATCGACGACACGAGGTCTGCGCCCATGGACACGAACGATCAGTACGGCGGTCGCCACCGCACCCCTGGCCGGGTCCGGCTCGTCGTGGCGGCCGGCGCCGCGGCGCTCGCGCTCAGTGCCGGGCTCGCCACGCCCTTCGCCCCCGCCCCTCAGCAGGCCCGCGCGGCCGACGGCGACGGCGAGAAGGTGCTGACGGTCGCGGTGGCGCAGAGCATCGACTCGCTCAGCCCCTTCCTCGCGGTCCGGCTGCTCAGCACGAGCATCCACCGCCTCACCTACGAGTACCTCACCAACTACGACCCCGAGGACAACCACGTCGTCCCCGGTCTGGCCACCCGGTGGGAGTCCTCCCCGGACAAGCTGACCTGGACGTACACGATCCGCTCCGACTCCACGTGGTCCGACGGCGAGCAGGTCACCGCCGAGGACGCGGCGTGGACGTTCAACACGATGATGACCGACGCGGGCGCGGCCACCGCCAACGGCAGCTTCGTCGGCAACTTCGAGAAGGTCACCGCGCCGAGCCCGACCGAGCTGGTCATCGAGCTGAAGAAGCCGCAGGCCACGATGGTGGCGCTGGACGTGCCGATCGTTCCCAAGCACGTGTGGGAGAAGGTCGACGACTTCTCGACGTTCAACAACGACAAGGACTTCCCGATCGTCGGCAACGGGCCGTTCGTCCTCACCGACCACAAGCCCGACAGCTATGTACGGCTGAGGGCCAACAAGGACTTCTGGCGCGGTGCGCCGAAGTTCGACGAACTGGTCTTCCGCTACTACAAGGACCAGGACGCCGCGGTGTCGGCGCTGCGCAAGGGCGAGGTGTCGTTCGTCGCCGGCTCGCCCTCGCTGACGCCCGCTCAGGCCGACGCGCTCAAGGGCGAGAAGAACATCCACGTCAACGACGCCCCGGGCCGCCGCTTCTACGCGCTGGCCATCAACCCGGGCGCCAGGGCGAGGAACGGCGAGACGATGGGCGACGGGCACCCCTCGCTGCTCGACCAGCGGGTGCGTCACGCGCTGTTCAAGGCGGTGGACCGCAAGGCCGTCATCGACAAGGTCTTCCAGGGCCACGCCGTGGAGGGCGCGGGCTACATCCCGCCGCGTTTCCCGCAGTACTTCTGGAAACCGTCACCCGGTCAGGAGCTGACGTACGACCCGGCGGAGGCCGCCCGGATGCTCGACCGGGCCGGTCTGAGGAGGAACGCGGACGGCAGGCGCGTCGGCAAGGACGGCGAGCCGGTCACCTACCGCGTGCTGTGCCACGCCACCGACCCGAACGACAAGGCGATCGGCAAGTACCTCCAGGAGTGGTGGGGGGACCTGGGCATCGGGGTCACCCTCACCTGCCTGGACAACGTGACCGATCCCTGGCTGGCCGGTGAGTACGACCTCGCCTTCGACGGCTGGTCGGTCAACCCCGACCCGGACTTCGTGCTGTCGATCCACACCTGTGCCGCGCTGCCGGCCACGCCGGAGGACACCGGCGCGACCGACAACTTCATCTGCGACGAGAAGTACGACGAGCTCTACGCACGGCAGCTCGCCGAGTACGACCCGGACAGGCGGGCCGCCCTCGTCAAGCAGATGGAGTCGCGGCTGTACGACCTCGGGTACATGAACGTCATGGCCTACCCGAACGCGGTGGAGGCGTACCGCACGGACCAGATCGAGTCGATCACCACCATGCCGGCGAAGGCGGGCAACATCTACGGCCAGGACGGCTACTGGAGCTGGTGGTCGGCGGTGCCGGCGGACTCCGGCGGCTCCTCCGGCGACTCGTCGTCGGCCGGGGTGATCGTCGGGATCGTGGCCGGTGTCGTGGTCCTGGCCGGTGTGGGCGTGTTCTTCGCGATGCGGCGCCGGGCGACGGCCGATGAGCGTGAGTAGCGGGCGGGGACGCCGATGACCGCCGGCGCGGCGTCCGCGCCGGTCGGGAAGGCGGGGGCCGCCGGTCCGGCGGCGGACGGGCCGGCGGCGCCCCGCGGGCCGCGGGCCCGCGCCACCACCGCGTATCTGCGCTACGGGGCCGGCAAGCTGGCGGGCGCGGCCGTGTCGCTGCTCGCCGTGCTCGTCACCGGCTTCTTCCTGTTCCGGCTGATCCCCGGCGACCCGGTGAGGTCCATGACCGGCGGGCGACAGGTGTCGGCCGAGCAACTGGACCACTATCGCGAGCAGTTCGGTCTCGATCTGCCGTTGTGGCAGCAGTTCACCGACTACTGCGGCAAGGCCCTCACCGGTGACCTGGGCACCTCGTACCAGTTCAACGCCCCGGTGACCGACAAGATCACCGAGGCGCTGCCCCCCACGCTGCTGCTCACCGGCACGGCCTTCGTGCTGTACACCCTGCTGGGCATCTTCCTGGGGACGCGGTCGGCGTGGCGGCACGGGCGGCTCGGCGACCGGCTCAACACCGGTATCGCGCTGGTCCTTTACTCGGTCCCGTCGTTCTGGCTGGGGCTGCTGCTGATCGTCACGCTGTCGGTGGGGGTCGGGCCGCTGCCGGGGCTGTTCCCCACCGGGGGCATGGAGTCGGGCGGCGAGGAGGGCCTCGCCCACGTCCTGGACGTGGCCCACCATCTGGTCCTGCCGGTGGTGACGCTGGTGGCGGTCGAGTACGGGCAGACGCTGCTGGTGACCCGGTCGGCGCTGATGGACGAGATGGGCAGCGACTATCTGACCACCGCCCGCGCCAAGGGGCTGCGCGACGACCTCGTACGGCGGCGCCACGCGGTACCGAACGCGCTGCTGCCGACCGTGACGCTGATCTTCATCAATCTGGGCCGCACGGTGGCCGGGGTGATCCTGGTGGAGACGGTGTTCTCCTGGCCGGGCCTCGGCGGGCTGTTCTACCAGGCGCTCAGCGTGCCCGATCTGCCGCTGGTGCAGGGGCTGTTCCTCGTGTTCGCCGCCGCGGTGATCGTGATGAACACCCTGGCCGATCTGATCTATCCGCTGCTCGATCCCCGGGTGGGCCGATGACGACCGAGAACGGGACGACGAAGGAACAGAGGGTTCTCACGGCCCGGCCGCGCTCGCTCGCCCGGCGGCGGCGCCGGGACTCGGCCGCGCGCTTCTGGCGGCAGTACCGCACGCACCGGGCCGGGCTGTTCGGCCTGGGCGCCCTGCTGCTGTTCGCGCTGCCGGCGGTGGGCGCCCCGCTGCTGGTCGGCTCCGGCGTGGACGACGTGACCGACGCACCCGGCGGCCCGCTGGAGGGCCCGAGCGCCGCCTTCCCCTTCGGCACCGACCGGTTCGGGCGGGACCTGCTCGGCCTGGTGATCTGGGGCTCGCGGGTGTCGCTGCTGGTCGGGCTGCTCGCCGCGGTGCTGTCGGTGGCGATCGGGACCCTGATCGGAGTGACGTCGGGACACTTCAAGGGCTGGTACGCCACGGTGATGATGCGGATCACCGACTGGTTCCTGGTGATGCCGACGCTGGTGCTGGCGATCGCGCTGGCCACGGTGATGCCGCGGTCGCTGCTGACCACCGTGGTGGCGATCGGCGTGACCACCTGGCCGACCACCGCGCGGCTGGTGCGTGCGCAGACCCTGGCGGTGGAGACCCGGCCGTACATCGAGCGGGCACGGGCGCTGGGCGGCGGCCACCGGCACATCATATCCCGGCACGTGCTGCCCCATGTGATGCCGCTGGTGCTGGCGCAGACGACCCTGATCATCTCCACGGCGATCCTCGCCGAGGCGACGCTCGCCTTCCTCGGCCTCAGTGATCCGTCGGTCGTGTCGTGGGGCGCGCTGCTGCAGGACGCGCGGGAGGCGGGAGCGGTGAGCTCCGGCCACTGGTGGTACCTGGTGCCGCCGGGTGTGGCCATCGCCGTGGTGGCGCTGGCGTTCACGCTGTGCGGGCGGGCCGTGGAGCAGGTCCTCGACCCCAGGCTGGGGGTGTCGGGGTGAGTCTGCTCGAGGTCAGGGGCCTGACGGTGACGTACGCGGGCGGCGCCGAGGCCGTGCGCGGGGTGGACCTGCGGCTGGACGCCGGGCGGAAGCTCGGCCTCGCCGGCGAGTCGGGCTGCGGGAAGTCCACGCTCGCGCTGGCGCTGCTGCGGCTGCTTCCGGCGGGCGCCCGGGTCACCGGGGAGATCCTGCTGGACGGCGAGGACGTGCCGGCCATGAGCTGGGGCCGGGTCCGGGCCGTGCGCTGGGCCGGCGCCTCGATCGTCTTCCAGGGGGCGATGCACTCCCTCAACCCCGTGCACCGCGTCGGCGACCAGATCGCCGAGCCGATCCTGCTGCACGGCCGGGCGACGGCGGGCGCGGCCCGGAAGCGGGCCGGGGAGCTGCTGGAACAGGTCGGTCTTCCGGCGGCCCGTGCGGCGGCCTTTCCGCACGAGCTGTCCGGAGGTCAGCGGCAGCGGGTGATGATCGCGATGGCACTGGCCTGCGACCCGCGGCTGGTCATCGCGGACGAACCGACCACCGCGCTGGACGTGATGCTCCAGGCGCAGATCCTGCGACTGATCGAACAGCTGGTCGCGGACCAGGGCGTGGGGCTGATGATGATCAGTCACGACCTGGCGGTGCTCGCCGACACCTGCGACCGGATCGCGGTGATGTACGCGGGGCGGGTGGTCGAGGAGGGGCCCGCCGGCCAGGTCCACGAGGCCGCCCGACACCCGTACGCCCGGGCCCTGTCGGCCGCCTTCCCACGCATCGGCGACCCGTCCTCCCGCTTCGCACCACGCGGCCTGCCCGGCGACCCACCGGACCCGTCGGCGCTGCCGGGCGGCTGCGCGTTCCATCCGCGCTGCGCGGTGGCGCTGGACTCCTGCGCGGTCGAGGACCAGCCGTTGCGCGAGGTGGGCGCGGGGTGGCGGGCGGCTTGCGTACGGGTCGGGCGGGACGGCGGTGGAGAGGCGGGGGCCGCGAAGCCGTGTGAAGGCCCGGTACGACCCGGCACCGGTGACGCCGTACACCCCCGTCAGGAAACGAGGCCCCGCACCCCATGACCGTCTCCCCCTCCCCCGGCACCGGCACGCGGGCCGCGCTGCTCAGCGCGCACCGCGTGCACGTCACCTTTCCCGGTCGGCACGGCGCCCCCGACGCCCGGGCCGTGGACGGGGTCGATCTCGACATCCGGCCCGGTGAGATCGTCGCCCTGGTCGGTGAGTCCGGGTGCGGGAAGACCACGCTGGCCCGCGCCCTGCTGGGCCTGGTCGCGCTCACCGCCGGGAGCGTCACCTTCGACGGGCGGCCGCTGGAGCGCTCCGGCCGCCGGCTGAAGGCGTACCGCAAGCGCGTGCAGCTGGTGCTGCAGGACCCGAGCGGCTCGCTCAACCCACGGCACACCGTGTACGACGCGGTGGCCGAGGGGCTGCGCATCCACGGTCACGGCGGTGACGAACGGGCGGCCGTGGCCGGGGCGCTGTCCCGGGCGGGACTGCGCCCGCCGGAGCGCTTCTTCCCGCGCCGTCCGCACGAGCTGTCCGGCGGTCAGCGCCAGCGGGTGGTGATCGCGGGCGCGCTGGTGCTGGAGCCCGAACTCCTCGTCGCCGACGAGCCCGTGGCCTCCCTCGACGCCTCCGTGCGCGGCGAGATCCTCGCGCTGCTGCTGCGGCTGCGCGACGACCTGGGGCTGTCCGCGCTGGTCGTCACGCACGATCTGGGGCTGGCCTGGAACATCGCCGACCGGGTGGCGGTGATGTATCTGGGCCGGATCGTGGAGACCGGGCCGGTGGAACAGGTGCTGACCGCTCCCCGGCACCCTTACACGCAGGCTCTGCTGTCGGTGCTTCCCGAGGCGCCCGGCGACCCCGTGGTCCTCACCGGCGAGCCCCCGGACCCGTCCCGGATTCCGTCCGGCTGCCGTTTCCACGCCCGCTGCCCGATCCTGGCGAGCGGGGAGGCGGAACGGGCGGGAGTCGCGCAGGCGTGCCGCACGCGGGATCCGGGGATCCTGACCGGCGACGGCACGGCTCAGGTGGCGTGCCACTGGGCGGCGGCACGCTGACCGGAGAGCGACCGCTCAGCCGCCGTGCTGCCCCCCGAGGGCTCCCACGCTCCCTGACACCTCGCCCAGCGACTCCCCCGGCGCCCTGATCTCGCTCAGCGGCTCGTCGAACGCCCTGATCCCGCTCGGCGGATCCCCACGCGCCTTGGTCCCGCTCAGCGACCGCTCAAGCGCCCTTCTCCCGCTCGGCGGCCGCGACGAGCTCCTTGCACCGCTCGACGTCCCGCCCCATCTGCGCGAGCAGATCGTCCAGCGTGTCGAACTTCGCCTGGCCGCGCACGAACGCCAGGAAGTCCACGGCGACGTGCAGCCCGTACAGGTCGAGGCCGACGCGGTCGATGGCGTACGCCTCCACGGTCCGCTCGGTGCCGTCGAACTGCGGGTTGGTGCCGACGGAGATCGCCGCCGGCATCGCCTCACCCTGCGCGTGCAGCCAGCCCGCGTACACCCCGTCGGCGGGGACCGCGGTGTGCGGGAGCGTCTCGACGTTGGCCGTGGGGAAGCCGAGGTCGCGGCCGCGCTGGGCGCCGCGCACGACGACGCCCTCGACGCGGTGCGGGCGGCCGAGGATCTCGGCGGCGCCCTCGACGTCGCCCTCGGCGACCAGCCGACGGGTGAGCGTGGAGGAGAACGGCTCGCCGCCGCCCGCCTCACCGGTCACGTACAGGTCGACGACCTCGACCTCGAAGTCGTACACCGCGCCCTGCTCGGCGAGGAACCGCACGGTGCCCGCGGCCTTGTGGCCGAAGCGGAAGTTGGGGCCCTCGACGACCGCCTTGGCGTGCAGCTTGTCGACCAGCACCTTGACCACGAACTCGGCCGGCGACAGCTTCGAGAACTCGGTGGTGAAGGGCAGGACCAGCACCGCGTCCACGCCCAGCTCGGCCATGAGGTCCGCGCGCCGGTGGTGCGGGGCGAGCAGCGGCGGGTGGCTGCCGGGGCGGACCACCTCGCTGGGGTGCGGGTCGAAGGTGACGACGACCGCGGGAACGCCGAGCGCGCGGGCGCGGTCCACGGCGTGCCGGATGATCAGCTGGTGCCCGCGGTGCACTCCGTCGTAGGAGCCGATGGTGACGACGCTGCGCCCCCAGTCGTGGGGGATGTCCTCCAAGCCACGCCAGCGCTGCACTGTGACTGCTCCTTGTCGAAACCTTGTCGGACGAACCCGAGTCCGTGGACTTCTCTGCGCAGCTCTAAGGGTGCCATGCCGGGTGGGCCGGCTCGCATCGGCATGGGGCTGTGTGACGACGTGCACGCGCCCGGTGGTGTCAGACGGGGGCGGCCGCGCCCGTCAGCTCGTCGATCACCTCCCGGGTGGCGGGTCCGACGAGCGGCCCCCAGACGCGCGGGGCGTCCGCGAGCCAGCCCGCCACGGCCGCCGCGAGGCCCGGCACGTGGCGGGCCAGATCGGCGAGGGTGCGGTCGAGGCGGGCGGCGCCCTCGGCCGTGCGGACGAGGAGCAGTCCCGTGCGGTGGACGAGCACCCGCAGCTCCGGGCCGGTGTTCCGGGCGGCGGCGCGCAACACCGCGTCCAGTACGCCGGGGTCGGCCTCCCGGGCGAGCAGCGTGTCGAGCAGGGCGCGGCGCAGGGGGCGGGAGGCGGAGGCGCCGGGCGCGGCGAGGACGCCGGCGAGGGCCAGCCGCAGGGGGCGCGGGCCGTCGTCGAGCAGCTCGGTGAGGAGCAGACGCAGCACGGCGCGGGCGGCGGGGCCGAGGTCGAGGCGGCGGTCGGCGTACCCGGCGACGCTGCCGGTCAGTTCGGGCCGCAGGGCCACGACCTCCCGTACGAGGGCGGCGACCGGCCGCGCGAGGGCGGGCGTGGTGGCGTCGGCGAGGGCGCGGAAGGTGTCGTCCGCGTCCGTGCCCTCCGTGAGCCGCGTGCGGAAGGCGTCGAGCACGGGCTCGGTGTGGGTCGTCAGGGCGTCGGTGAGCGCGCTCGGCGGGAAGTGCGGGTCGCCCTCCGCGAACCGCTCCAGGGCGCGGGCGAGATGGCGGCCCCTGCTGTCCGGGTCGCGGACCAGGAGGGCGAGGGCGCCGCCGTGCAGCGCGCGGTCGGCGGTGCGCACGAGGACCGCGAGGGCGGCGTACCGCAGCAGCGTGCGGTCGCCGAGGTCGCGGGCGTACGGCGCGACCCGCAGGCCGTGGGTGACGGCCGCGGCCCGGCGGGCGGGGCGCGGGTCCTCGGCCCAGCGGTCGACGGCCCGGCACATCGTGCCGGGCTCCTCCTCGGCCAGCACGGCGAGCAGTTCGTCGGCCCGCCGGTGCGGACTGTCGGCCAGCGCCTCGGTCAGCGCGTCGGGCGCGGCGTGGCGGTGCGTGTGCAGCAGGGCCTGCGCGGCGGTCGCCACGGTGGCGTGCGGGGTGGCCGGCAGCGGCCGCTCGTCGTCGAACCAGCGGATCAGGTACGGCAGTACGGTCGCGGGCTCGGCGGTGAGCAGGCCGGCGACGGCGTCGAGGAAGCGGGGGGCGCTCTCGCACGGAGGCCCGTCGGCCGGCACCAGGCGGCGCAGCAGGGCGCACCGCGCGTCCACGGGCAGCCGCAGCCGCGTCCAGAAGGCGGGGCCCAGCCCGGGCGGGACGGCCCTCCGCTGCTCCCGCCAGGCGACGACGCGGTCGGCGAGCAGACGCAGCACGTCCGCATACGGGCCGGCGTCCGGTACGCGGGTGAGGACGCCGGTGAGCAGGCGGCAGGCCCACCAGGAGCCGGGGTCGGCGTCCAGGGCGTGCGTCAGGTCGGCCAGACGGGACGAGAGCCGGGCGGCGCCGTGCCTGCGGGCGAGGCACAGCAGGGCCTCGACGACGGGACCGATGCGGTGGCGGGGCACGGGCTCGGTGTCGGCGGCGGAGGCGGGAGCGGGGGCGTGCACCAGGGTGTGCAGGGCGCCGTCCAGGTCGAGGTGGGCGCCCTGGAGCCAGTCGGCGAGCTCCTCGTGCCCGAACCGGTAGCCGTCCCCGGCCGGGACGAGGAGCCCTTCGGCGAGCACGGCGTCCGCCCATCCGGGCGCCGCGCCGCCGTGCCGGCCGGAGGCGGTCGCGAACCCGGTCCCCGGTTCGGGGAACAGCTCCTCGAACGACGCGCGGTCCAGTGCCCCGTCCTCCGTGCCGAGGCAGCGCCGGGCCGCCTCGTGCGCCTTCCCCGCGGCCCTGGCGGCCAGACGGCGTACGGCGGTGCCGCGGACGCCGAGCCCTCCGGCGAGGCGCTGGGCGATCCGCAGGCACGTGAGGTCCAGGTGGGCGGCGAGCACGTCGTCGCGGTCGACGGGACCGTCGGGTGCCGCCGCGGCGACGTCCGACCGGACCTCGGCGAGCAGCCGCAGGGTCAGCGGGTGGGCCGCGTCGGCCTCGCTGACGGCGCCCTCGGGGATGCCGTACCGGGCGCGGGCCTCGCGGGCCTCGTCGGCGGTGAGGTCGCCGAGGACCACGCACGGCGGGAGCCCCTCGGGGCCCGTGCCGCCGTGGTGGGGCAGGCCGGACGCGAAGCCGGCCTCCTCCCAGTGCTCGGCGCCGCAGGACACCACCAGGCGGGTGCCCGTGGCGCGCAGCCGGCGCGCGGTCTCCTCGGCCCACGCGACGCGCCGCCGGTACAGTCCGGGCGCCATCTGCCCGAGGTCGTCGAGGAGGAGCAGCAGGGGGCGGCCGGCGGTGTGGGCGAGCAGCGCGAGACGCTCGGGCGCGAGGTCGCCGAGGTCCTGCGGCGGGAACGGCATGCGGGCGGTCACGTCGGCCGCGGCCCGCTCCAGGGCGCGGCGGGCGGCGTCGGCGACCGAGGTGTCGTCCTCACGCAGGTCGGCCCCGCGCAGCCACAGCGTGGGCAGGCCCTCGCGGTGGCGGCGGCCGGCGAGGGCGGCGAGTTCGGTGCTGCGGCCGCTCCCGGGCGGCCCGACGAGGCCCAGCACGGCGGCGTCGCCCCGATCGAAGGCGTGAAGCTCCGTGCGCACGGCGGGCCGTTCGACGGGCTCGACGACCGCCTGCGGGCCGTGACGGGCCACCGAGGCGGCGGTGAGGCCGACCAGCCCGGCGAGGTTGAGGTCGCTCCCGTACGCGGGGACCGTGGCCGCGTTCTCCATGAGCAGCCCGGCGAGGGCGGGGACCGTGGGGCGCAGGGGGACGGCGAAGCCGACGTCGGAGGCGGCGGTGCGCAGCGCGGTGCCGAGAACGCCGACGACGGTGCCGGTGGCGGGGTCGAGCACGGGGCCGCCCGCCGCGCCGCCGCCGAGCCGCAGCGCGTCCCGCCCGGCGGTGCCGACGGCCAGCTCCAGGGCGCCGGGCACGCGGTGGGCGCGGTCGGTGGCGGTGTACGTCACGGTGGTCGTCCCGAGCACCCGCGCCTCACGCCAGCCCCCGGCGGGGATCCGCACGTACGCGCCGGTCTCCACGGTGTCCCGCGAGGTGACCGGCAGGGGGGCGACGCCGAGGTCGCCCGCGCGCACCAGGGCCAGGCCGAGGGCGGGCAACGGCGTGACGGCGTCGGCGGTCACGATGCTGTGGCGGCCCTCCGCGCCGTACAGCACGAGGCGGGGCAGGCCGTCGACGGCCTCGTGGCTGGTGATCACGGTGCCGTGCCGGTCGGCCACGAAGCCGGTGCCGCGCGGGCGGCCGGCCAGGTCGTGGAGCGCGACCAGTCCGGGGTCCGCGGCGGCCCGGAACGGCTCGAGGGCGTGCCTCGGGGCGTGGAGCGACGGCATCATGGAGCCTCCTGCCGTGCCGTACCTGGTGCCTTGCCCGCGACCTTAGGGCCCCGATGATCAGCGGCACAGATCGGCCGGCGAACGCGCCCCCTTCCACTCCCCCGCTTCGCTCCGAGCGCCCGCGCGTGCGGGTGAACGGAACGGGGTGGACGGACAGACCCTGGGGACGGGGGAACCGAGGGGGGACCGTGGAGCGGCGCCATGCCCCTCCCCGTGTCGCGCCGCTCCACGGGCGGCCTCGGCGGAAGCGGCCCCCGGAGGGGCCGTCCTCACGCGGCGAAGACCGCCAGGCTCTTCGCCTTCCCCCGCTGCTCCTCCACGAGGGCCAGGAACCGCTCCCCGGGGCCGAAGACCGCCACCGCGCCCCTGCCGGCGTACTCCTCCGGCATGTCCAGGCGGACGCCGTTCGTCAGCAGCTTGGCGCGGCGTTCGTCGACGTCCCAGCGGGGGAAGGCGGCCGCCGCGGCCTCGGCGATCGGCATGACCGTCAGCTTCTCCTGGAGCTCGTCCAGGGTCTTCGCCGCGTCCAGGCGGTAGGGGCCGACGCGGGTGCGCCGCAGCGCGGTCAGGTGGCCGCCCACGCCCAGTCCCGCCCCCAGGTCGCGGGCGAGGGCGCGGATGTACGTGCCGGAGGAGCAGACGACCGAGACCACCAGGTCCAGCACCGGCGTGCCGTCCTCGGCGACGGCCTCGCGGACGTCGTACACGGAGAACGAGGAGACGGTGACCGGCCGGGCGGGGATGTCGAAGTCCTCGCCCTCCCGCGCGCGCTTGTAGGAGCGCACCCCGTCGATCTTGATGGCGCTGACCTTGGACGGCACCTGCATGAGGTCGCCGGTCAGGGCGGCGATCCCGGCGTCGATGGCCTCGCGGGTCACCTTCGAGGCGTCGGCGGAGGCGGTGATCTCCCCCTCGGCGTCGTCGGTGACGGTGGTCTGGCCGAGCCGGACCGTGCCGAGGTACTCCTTCTCGGTCAGCGCCAGGTGGCCGAGGAGCTTGGTCGCCCGCTCCATGCCGAGGACGAGGACGCCCGTCGCCATCGGGTCGAGCGTGCCGGCGTGGCCCACCCGGCGGGTGCGGGCGATGCCGCGCATCTTGGCGACCACGTCGTGCGAAGTGAAGCCCGACGGCTTGTCGACGATGACAAGGCCGTCGGGCGTGGTCTGCTTCTGGGTCATTCGGCGGTGTCGTCCGTCTCGTCGTCGCCCGGCTTGCGGTACGGGTCGGCCTCGCCGGCGTACGCGGCGCCCGCGGACGCCTCGCGCACCTTGGCGTCGGACTGGCGCGCCTTGTCGAGGAGGTCCTCGATGGTGCGCGCGGTGTCCGGCAGGGCGTCCATGACGAAGGTGAGGGTCGGGGTGAACTTCACGCCCGCCGCCCGGCCCACCTCGGAGCGCAGCACGCCCTTGGCGGACTCCAGGCCGGCCGCGGCCGCCTTCCGCTCCTCGTCGTCCCCGTACACCGTGTAGAAGACGGTCGCCTCCCTGAGGTCACCGGTGACCCGGGTGTCCGTGATGGTGACGTGCGAGCCGAGCCGCGGGTCCTTGATCCCGCGCTGCAGCTTCTGGGCCACCACCTCTCGGATGAGGTCCGCCAGCCTCTTGGCACGCGCGTTGTCGGCCACTGGTCCGTCTCCTTAAGTGCTTAGCGTCTTGCTTCAGTCTTCGTCGCTGTGGAGCCTGCGTCGAACCGAGAGCAGTTCCACCTCGGGCCGCCCGGCGACCAGCCGCTCGCAGCGGTCGAGGACGTCGGTGAGGTGGCTCCATTCCCCGGAGACCACCGCGAGGCCGATCTCGGCCCTGCGGTGCAGGTTCTGGTTCCCGGTCTCCGCCACGCTGACCGCGTACTTCCGCTGCAGTTCGGCGACGATCGGGCGGACGACGGAGCGCTTCTCCTTGAGCGAGTGGACGTCGCCGAGGAGCAGGTCGAAGGACAGAGTCCCCACATACATGTGTGCATCCGGATGACCCGCCGGCTCGGGATCAGGGGCCTCCCCGGTCCGGACGGAGCCGGTACCCCGGGGAAGGGCGCCGCAGCGGCGCCGGTACGGGAACCGTACACGCAACGGCCGGGGCCGATCGACGGAAATTCGCTTCCGCCGACCGGCCCCGATCGCGTGCTGCTGCGGTCAGACGCGCGGCTTCTCGCGCATCTCGTACGTCGCGATGACGTCGTCGACCTTGATGTCGTTGAAGTTTCCGAGGTTGATACCGCCCTCGAAGCCTTCGCGGATCTCGGTGACGTCGTCCTTGAAGCGACGCAGACCCTCGATGTTGAGGTTCTCCGCGACCACCTTGCCGTCGCGGATGAGGCGCGCCTTGGTGTTCCGCTTGACCTCGCCGGAGCGGATGATGACACCCGCGATGTTGCCCAGCTTGGACGACTTGAAGACCTCGCGGATCTCCGCCGTGCCGAGCTCGACCTCCTCGTACTCCGGCTTGAGCATGCCCTTGAGGGCCGCCTCGATCTCCTCGATCGCCTGGTAGATGACCGAGTAGTACCGGACGTCCACACCCTCGCGCTCGGCCATCTGCGCCGCGCGGCCCGCCGCGCGGACGTTGAAGCCGATCACGATGGCGTCGGAGCCCATCGCCAGGTCGATGTCGGACTCCGTGACCGCACCGACGCCGCGGTGCAGGACGCGGATGTCGACCTCTTCGCCGACGTCCAGCTGGAGCAGCGAGGACTCGAGGGCCTCGACCGAACCGGAGGCGTCACCCTTGATGATCAGGTTCAGCTGCTGGACCTCGCCGGCCTTGAGCACCTTGTCCAGGTCCTCCAGCGACACGCGGCGCGTGCGCTTGGCGAACGCGGCGTTGCGCTCACGGGCGGCGCGCTTCTCCGCGATCTGACGGGCCGTACGGTCCTCGTCCACCACGATGAAGTTGTCGCCCGCACCCGGGACGTTGGTCAGGCCCAGGACCTGGACCGGCGTCGAGGGTCCGGCCTCGGCGACGTTGTTGCCGTTGTCGTCGAGCATGGCGCGCACGCGGCCGTAGGCGTCGCCCACCACCATCGTGTCGCCGACCCGCAGGGTGCCTCGCTGGACGAGGACGGTCGCCACGGCGCCGCGGCCGCGGTCGAGCCGGGACTCGATCGAGATGCCCTGCGCGTCCTGCTTCGGGTTGGCCCGCAGGTCGAGCGAGGCGTCCGCGGTGAGGATGACGGCCTCGAGGAGGCTGTCGATGTGCAGACCCTGCTTGGCGGAGATGTCGACGAACATCGTGTCGCCGCCGTACTCCTCGGCCACCAGGCCGTACTCGGTCAGCTGACCGCGCACCTTGGTCGGGTCCGCGCCCTCGACGTCGATCTTGTTGACCGCGACGACGATCGGCACGTCGGCCGCCTTGGCGTGGTTGAGCGCCTCGACCGTCTGCGGCATGACGCCGTCGTTGGCCGCGACGACCAGGATCGCGATGTCGGTCGACCGCGCACCACGGGCACGCATGGCGGTGAACGCCTCGTGACCCGGGGTGTCGATGAAGGTGATCTTGCGCTCTTCGTCGTTGACCTCGGTCGCGACCTGGTAGGCACCGATGTGCTGGGTGATGCCGCCGGCCTCGCCCGCGATGACGTTCGTCTTGCGGATGGCGTCGAGCAGCCGGGTCTTTCCGTGGTCGACGTGGCCCATGACGGTGACGACCGGCGGGCGGACCACCAGGTCCCCCTCGTCGCCCTCGTCCTCGCCGAACTCCAGGTCGAAGGACTCGAGCAGCTCGCGGTCCTCCTCCTCCGGGCTGACGATCTGAACCGTGTAGTTCATCTCGTCCGCGAGGAGCTGGAGCGTCTCGTCGGAGACGGACTGGGTCGCGGTGACCATCTCGCCGAGGTTCATCATGACCGCGACGAGCGACGCCGGGTTGGCGTTGATCTTCTCCGCGAAGTCGGTGAGCGACGCACCGCGCGACAGGCGAATGGTCTCGCCGTTGCCGCGAGGCAGCATCACGCCGCCGACCGACGGGGCCTGCATGGCCTCGTACTCCTGGCGCCTCTGCCGCTTCGACTTGCGGCCACGACGCGCGGGACCACCGGGACGGCCGAAGGCGCCCTGCGTGCCACCGCGGCCACCGGGGCCGCCGGGACGGCCGCCGAAGCCGGGACGGCCACCGCCGCCGGCGAAGCCGCCACCGCCGCCGGGACGGCCGGCGAAGCCGCCACCGCCGCCGGGACGACCGGCACCGCCGGGACGGCCCGCACCGCCCGGACCACGGCCGCCGGGGCCGGGGCGCGGACCGGCAGCGGGACGCTGCGGCATCATGCCGGGGTTCGGACGCGGACCCGCGGGGCCGCCGCCGGGACGGGGACCGCCCTGCGGACGCGGCATCGAGCCCGGGGTGGGACGCGGACCGCCCGGAGCCTGCGGACGCGGACCGCCGCCCTGGCCGGGGGCCTGGGGACGGGGACCCGCGCCGGGGGCGCCGGGACCGGGACGCTGGCCCTGCGGGCGCGGGGCCTGCGGACGGGCCATGCCGGTGGAGCCACCGGAGGTGAACGGGTTGTTGCCGGGGCGCGGACCTGCCGGGCGGGCGCCCGGACGAGGAGCACCGCCGCCGGAACGCTGGCCCTGGCCGGCCGGACGGCCCTGGCCGCCCTGGCCCTGACCGGGACCGGCGGGACGGCCGCCGGGCTTGGGAGCGCCGGGACGCGCGCCGGGCTTCGGACCGGACTGCGCCGGGGACGCCGCGGGCGGGGCCTGGAACTCCGGAGCGGCCGGAGCCGGACGCGGCGCGGGGCGCGGGCCCGGAGTCGGACGCGGACCGGGAGCCGGCGCGGGCGCCGACGGAGCCGCCGGCGGCTGGGCCGCGGCGGGCTTGGGGGCCGGCGGCTTCGGGGCGGCCGGACGGTCCCCCGCCGCTCCAGCGGCGCGGGAGGAGCCTCCAGCCTGCGCCGGGGACGGCGCGGGCTTCGGGGCGGCCTTCTTCGGGGCGCCGGGCTTCGCGGCGGACCTGCCGTTGCCCCCGCCCTGCTGGAAGGCGTCTGTCAGCTTGCGTACTACGGGCGCTTCGATCGTCGAAGACGCCGAACGGACGAACTCACCGAGTTCCTGGAGCTTGGCCATGACGACCTTGCTCTCCACACCGAACTCCTTGGCGAGTTCGTATACCCGGACCTTAGCCACTTCGCTCCTTTGAGGTCCGGGTTGCGTCCGGACCGTCGCTAGTTCATGGGCGTACTCATCGCGTACTCATCGAGTGCTCATCGCAATCTCGACCTGCTTTCGACTCGCGAGGTACCAGGCCGTACGGGGGTTTCCGTACGGCAAGTTCTTACCGTGTCGCCTGTCCAGCGGACGTGTCAGCCGCTGATCGGCAACTCTGCGCCTGCTCGACGTAGTGGCGCAACGCCTTTACGTCGAGCGGTCCCGGGACGCGGAACGCCCGCGGGAACGCCCTGCGGCGCACCGCCTGGTCGAGACAGACCGGTACGGGGTGCACATACGCACCCCGGCCGGGCAGCGTACCGCGTGGATCCGGGACGCATGCGTCCTCGGTCACCACGATCCGCAGCAGCTCGCCCTTGACCGCTCGCTCGCGGCACCCCACGCACATGCGCTCGGGGCACACGCCAGCCTGTGTCCGGCCAGACACTCCTCAGTCTACCTCCCCGGACCGACCTCACCCCTCCGGGGCAAGAATCGAACACCGTCATGAGCAAAGCTGTCGTGATCTCAGCCCATCGCGGCCTGGATCTATTCCCCGGTCTGTTCCGTGTCCGGCCGGATGTCGATCCTCCAGCCGGTCAGCCGGGCGGCCAGGCGGGCGTTCTGCCCCTCCTTGCCGATGGCCAGCGAGAGCTGGTAGTCCGGCACGGTGACCCGGGCGGACCGGGCGGCCAGGTCGACGACGTCCACCTTGGAGACGCGGGCCGGGGACAGGGCGTTCGCCACCATCTCGGCCGGGTCGTCGGACCAGTCGACGATGTCGATCTTCTCGCCGTTCAGCTCCGCCATGACGTTGCGCACACGGCCGCCCATGGGGCCGATGCAGGCGCCCTTGGCGTTCAGCCCGGAGCGGGTGGAGCGCACGGCGATCTTGGTGCGGTGACCCGCCTCACGGGCGATCGCGGCGATCTCCACGGAGCCGTCGGCGATCTCCGGCACCTCGAGGGCGAACAGCTTCTTCACCAGATTGGGATGCGTGCGCGAAAGGGTGACGGACGGACCGCGCACCCCCTTGGCCACCCGGACGACGTACGACCGCAGGCGCGTGCCGTGCGGGTAGGACTCGCCGGGGACCTGCTCCTGCACCGGCAGGATGGCCTCCAGCTTGCCGATGTCCACCAGCACGTTCTTCGGGTCGCGGCCCTGCTGGACCACGCCGGTGACGATGTCGCCCTCACGGCCGGCGTACTCGCCGAGCGTGGCGTCGTCCTCGGCGTCGCGCAGGCGCTGCAGGATGACCTGCTTGGCCGTGGTGGCGGCGATGCGGCCGAAACCGGACGGGGTGTCGTCGAACTCGCGGGGCTCCTGGCCCTCTTCGAGGTCGTCGGGGTCCTCCTTCGCCCACACGGTCACATGTCCGGTCTTCCGGTCGAGCTCCACGCGCGCGCGCCGGCGGCTTCCCTCGGTGCGGTGGTAGGCGATGAGGAGGGCCGACTCGATCGCCTCGACCAGCAGGTCGAAGGAGATCTCCTTCTCCCGCACCAAGCCCCGCAGGGCGCTCATGTCGATGTCCACGGCTACGCCTCCTCTTCCTTCTTGTCGTTCTTGTCGGACGCGTCGTCCTTGCGGTTGAACTCGACCTGGACGCGCGCCCTGGCGATGTCGCCGAAGGCGAGTCGGCGCGCGGTGGCCTTGCGGCCCTTGACGCCGGGCACCTCGAGGTCGAGGCCCTCGTCGTCCGCCGCGAGGACGCGGGCGACCAGCTCGCCGCCCTCGGCGAGCTGGAACCGCACCAGGCGGCCGGTGGCGCGCACGAAGTGACGGTGCTCGGTCAGCAGGCGCTCCGCGCCGGGGGTGCCGACCTCGAGGGTGTACTCCGCGCTGCCCATCGCGTCGGTCTCGTCGAGCTTCGCCGAGAGCGCGCGGCTCACATCGGCGATCCGGTCGAGGTCGGCCCCGGTGTCGGAGTCGACGACGACGCGCAGCACACGCTTGCGGCCGACCGCGTCGACGGCGATCTCTTCGAGATCCAGGCCCTGGGAGCTGACGAGCGGTTCCAGAAGTTCTCGAAGCCTCTCGCTCTGGGTGGTGCTCATCCGGGTGACTCCTCGGCCGCGTGTGCTGTTGTGGGACGGTGCGCGTGTCTGCACAAAGGGTATCCGGTCGCAAGGGGTGTTGCCGTCCACCCTTGGCCACCCGGTCGGCCAGGGTGCCGCTGGCCGGCGCCGGACGGGCCTGCGGGTACCGTGATCACGGGCCCCGCCCGATCTCCTGTTCCCGTCCCGTTCGTCACGAACCCCCCGAGGACGCCTGCCGTGTCGTTCCCCCTGTCTCCGCGCGCCCGCTCGGGGCCGCGCAGAAGGAGTCTGCTCGCCGCCGCGCCGACGGCCCTGCTGGTGGCGGGCTGTTCCACCGGTTCCGACGACCCGGGCGGCGCCGCCGCGCGGCCCTCGGCCGCCGAGCGGACCCGGGCGCGCGCGGCCCGGGACAGCCGGGCGCTGGCCGCGCGGTACGACGCGGTCGCCGCCGCGCACCCGGAGCTGGCGGAGCGTCTGCGTCCGCTGCGGGCGGACGTGGTGCGGCACGCGGAGGCGTTCGAGGCGGGCGCGGCGGGCTCGCCCTCGCCGTCGGTGTCGTCCGCTCCCTCGGCCGGGGCGACCGCGGCGGCCGCGCCGACGTCGGCTCCGTCGCCGGCCGGGGTGCCCGCGAACGAGAAGGACGCGCTCGCCCAGCTCGCCGCCGCGGAACGGGAGATCGCCGACCGCCGGACCGAGGAGCTGCTGACCGCGCCGGCCGAGCTGGCCCGCCTGCTGGCCTCGGTGTCGGCGTCCGGGGCGGCGCACGTGTACCTGTTGACGGAGGCCCGACGGTGAGTGACGCGCAGGACAAGGAGCTGCGGGCGCTGCAGGCCGCGCTGGCCGCGGAGCACGCGGCGGTGTACGGCTACGGCGTGGTCGGCGGGCGGATCGGCGAGCAGCGGCGCACGGAGGCACGGACGGCGTACGACGCGCACCGGGCCCGCAGGGACGCACTGGTGCGCGCCGTGAGGGACGCCGGGGGTGCGCCGGTGGCCGCCGCGGCGGGGTACGCGCTGCCGTTCCCGGTGCCGGACGCGGCCTCCGCGGTGCGGCTGGCGGCGGAGCTGGAGAACCGGGTGGCGGGCGTCTACGCCGACCTGGTGCGGTCGAGCGACGGCGAGCGGCGCAGGTCGGCGGCCGAGGCGATGCGGGAGGCGGCGGTGCGGTCCGTGCGCTGGAGCGGTGAGAGCGTAGCCTTCCCTGGGCTCGCCGAGCGGAGCGGTACGGCTTCGGGCGGCCCGGCGCCGACGCCATGACATGACGGGGGGCACCGGCACCGTGTGACAGCAGGAAGGAACGACTCGCGCATGGCATTCGAACCGCCGCGGCGTCTGGTGAGGGCGCTCGGTGAGACGGCGCCCGAGGGTGACGACTGGCTGGAGAAGCTGCCCCGCCTGGCGCGTGAGGCCGTCGAACGACGCGAGTTGACGGTGGAGCGGGTGCAGCTCCCGGGCGGGCGCAGCAGCCTGGTGGTGCTCGTCCGCACGGCCGACGGCACGCCCGCCGTGCTGAAGCTGGCGCCGCCCCGGGCACGCCCGGAGAGCGAGCGCGTCGCACTGGCCCACTGGGGCGGCCTGGGGGCGGTGCAGCCGCTGGAGCCGCTGTCCGAGGGCGTCGAAGGGGTGCTGCTCCTGGAGCGGCTGCACCCGGACGTCTCCGTGCGGACGCTCCCGGAGGCGAAGGCGCTGCTGGAGGCGGCGGGCACCCTGCGCAGGCTGTGGGTCGACCCGCCGGAGGACCACGTGTTCGAGACCGTGGCCGAGCGCACCGGACGGCAGGCGAAGGCGATGCGGGCCGGCGCGGACGCCGCTCCGGAGGTGGCCCCGCTGGTGGACGCGGCGCTGTCGGCCCGCGAGGAACTGCTGGCCTCGCCGCCGGAACGCCGCCTGCTCCACGGCACGTTCCGGCAGAGCAAGGTGCTCGCCGGAGACCGGATGCCGTGGCTCGCGGTGGGTCCCGACCCGGTGGTCGGCGAGCACGCCTTCGACCTGGCGCGGCTGGTCCGCGACCGTGTGGAGGACCTGATCGCCCAGCCCTCGGGCGCGACGACGACCCGCCGCCGCGTACGCCGCCTCGCGGAGTCCCTGGAGGTCGACCGCGACCGCCTCCGCGGCTGGACCCTGTTCCGAGCGGTCGAATCGGGCGTCCGCGCCCGCCGGGTGGGACGTGAGCGGGACGCGGAACTGCTGCTGGAGTTCGCGAGCTGGCTGTAGGGCGTGGCGCGTTCACGGGACGCCGGTGCGGCCGGCGCCGACGGCCTCCCGGTCGCGCAGGCCGGCGTTCTCGTGGCGCGCGGCGCCCGCCTGCCCGACGTGGTGCGGGAACTGCGCGCGTTCCTCACCGTCGGCCTGGGCGCGCCCGAGGGCACGGGCGCCGCACTCCTCCGCTTCCGCGGCGAACGCCTCGGCCTGCCGTCGGGCCTCCTGAGCCGCCCGCTCACGGCGGAGGCCCGCTGAAGACCGACGGCGCCACGCCGCCGTGGAACGGGTCGTCCCGGCCGCGGACGGCGAGCGCGTCCGCGGCCGGGACGACCCGGGGGCCGGGAAGTGTCCTTCAGCGGGCGGTCAGGCGGGCGATCGCCTCGTCGACCGTCAGTTCCTCGCGTTCGCCGGTGCGGCGGTCCTTCAGTTCCAGCACGCGGTCGGCGGAGCGGCGGCCCGCCACCAGGATCTGCGGGACGCCGATCAGCTCCGAGTCGGTGAACTTCACGCCCGGGGAGACCCCCGCGCGGTCGTCGACCAGGACGCGGACGCCCGCGGCGGACAGCTTCTCGGAGACCTCGAGCGCCAGCTCGGTCTGCAGCGCCTTGCCGGCGGCGACCACGTGGACGTCGGCCGGGGCGATCTCCTTCGGCCAGCACAGGCCCTTGTCGTCGGCGGTCTGCTCGGCGAGGGCCGCCACCGCGCGGGAGACGCCGACGCCGTAGGACCCCATGGTGACGCGGACCGGCTTGCCGTTCTGGCCGAGGACGTCGAGCTTGAGGGCGTCGGCGTACTTGCGGCCCAGCTGGAAGATGTGGCCGATCTCGATGGCGCGGTCGAGCTTCAGCCCGGTGCCGCACTTGGGGCAGGGGTCGCCCTCCTCGACGACGACCACGTCCACGTACGCGTCGACCTCGAAGTCCCGTCCGGCGACGACGTTCTTCGCGTGGGTGTCGGCCTTGTTGGCGCCCGTGATCCAGGCGGTGCCGGGCGCGACGCGCGGGTCGGCGATGTAGGTCACCTTGTCCAGGCCCTGCGGGCCGACGTAGCCGCGCACCAGGTCGGGGCGGGCGATGAAGTCGGCCTCGGTGACCATCTCGACCTCGGCCGGGGCGAAGTGCGCCTCGACCTTGCCCATGTCGACCTCGCGGTCACCGGGCACGCCCACGGCGACGATCTCGCCGTCGACCTTGACCAGCAGGTTCTTCAGCGTGGCCGAGGCCGGCACGCCGAGCCGGGCGGCGAGGGTCTCGATGGTGGGGGTGTCGGGCGTGGGGATGTCCTCGGCGGCCGGCACCCCGGCCGCGTCCACCGGCTTCAGCTCGTACGAGACGGCCTCGGTGTTCGCGGCGAAGTCGCAGTGGGGGCAGTCGGCGAAGGTGTCCTCGCCGGCCTCGGCGGGCGCGAGGAACTCCTCGGACCTGGAGCCGCCCATGGCGCCGGCGGTCGCCTCGCAGATGCGGTAGTCGAGGCCGAGGCGCTCGAAGATCCTCTGGTACGCCTGGCGGTGCAGGGCGTACGACCGGGCCAGGCCCTCGTCCTCCAGGTCGAAGGAGTAGGAGTCCTTCATCAGGAACTCGCGGCCGCGCAGGATGCCGGCGCGGGGGCGGGCCTCGTCGCGGAACTTCGTCTGGATCTGGTAGAGGATCACCGGCAGGTCCTTGTAGGAGGACGCCTGGTCCTTCACCATCAGCGTGAAGATCTCCTCGTGGGTGGGACCGAGGAGGTAGTCGCCGCCCTTGCGGTCCTGGAGACGGAACAGCTCGGCGCCGTACTCGTCCCAGCGGCCGGTGGCGTCGTAGGGCTCGCGCGGCAGCAGGGCGGGGAGCAGCACTTCCTGGGCGCCGATGGCGTCCATCTCCTCGCGCACGACCCGCTCGACGTTGGCGAGCACCTTCCTGCCGAGGGGCAGCCACGTCCAGATGCCGGCGGCGGTGCGGCGTACGTAGCCCGCGCGGACCAGCAGCTTGTGGCTGAGGACCTCGGCGTCGGCCGGGTCGTCGCGCAACGTCTTCGCCATCAACTGGGACATGCGCTGGACCGGTGCGTTCGCCATGATTCTCGTACTCCTGCTGCTGGGGGTCCCCCCGCTCGAACCCGGCCGAGAGTGGGGGAAGGTGATGACAGGAGGTTAGCCGGGCGGGACGGGGCGGCGGAAATCGGTTAGGCGCGCGGCAGCGGCAGCGGGGCGCCCATGACGGCGTACGGGGTGGGCGCGCTCGGGAAGTGGACCTGCCGGGCGAGGTCCTGGTAGCCCAGCGAGCGGTACAGGTGGCGGGCGGGGCTGTCGAGGTCGAGCGCGGACAGGAGCGACCGGGGCTGTTCGGCGCCGTCGGTGATCGTGGTGATCAGGGCGCGGCCGATGCCGTGCTTCTGGTGCCGGGGGTGGACGTGCAGCTCGGTGATGACGAAGGAGTCGTCGAGCCAGTCGTCGTGGCCCCGGGCGCGCAGGTACGGCTCGACGACGGTGGACCACCAGTGGCTGCGCTGGTTCGGCATGCCGTAGACGAAGCCGACCAGGCGTCCCCCGACGGTGGCGCCGTAGGCCCGGGCGCCGGGGAAGGTCATGTGGCGCAGCACGATCTGCCGGCGTACGGCCACCTCGTCGGGGCCGAGCCCGAACGCCACCGCCTGGACGGCCAGCGCCTCGTCGACGTGGCCGGGGAGGTCGAGGGGGCCGATCACGATGTCGTCGGGCTCGGGGCGGCCATGACCGGGAAAGCGCACCATGCCGGGGAGACTACAGGGACAGGCCCGTCAGAACAGCACGCTCATGAAGGCTCCGACCTCGCGGAAGCCGACTTTGTCGTACGTGCGGCGGGCGGGCGTGTTGAAGTCGTTGACGTAGAGGCTGACCACGGGGGCGACGTCGGCGAGGGCGTAGCGCAGGACGGCGGCCATGCCGGGGGCGGCGACGCCCGTCCCGCGGTGCTCGGGGGCGACCCAGACGCCCTGGATCTGGCAGGCGCGGTCGGTGGCGGCGCCGATCTCCGCCTTGAAGACGACGTTGCCGTCGGCGTCGAAGCGGGCGAAGGAGCGGCCGGAGCCGACCAGTTCGGCGACCCGGGCCTGGTAGAGCAGGCCGCCGTCGCCGGCCAGCGGGGAGACGCCGACCTCCTCGGTGAACATCGCCACGCACGCCGGCATGATCGTCTCCAGTTCGTCCTTGCGGACGCGGCGGACGTACGGATCGGGCTTCACGGTGTCGGGCATGCGGTCGGTGACCAGCAGCGGCTGGCGGGCGCGGACCTCGCGGGCGGGGCCCCACTGGGGTTCGAGCAACCGCCAGAGGGCGGCGGTGGGTTCGGCCGGGCCGACGATCGACGAGCAGCGGCGGCCGGCGCGGCGGGCGCGGTCGGCGAAGGCGCGGACGGCGCGGGGGGTGGCGCAGATGGGGACGAGGTTGGCGCCCGCGTAGCACATCGACGTCAGGATGCCGTCCTCGTACCAGCCCCACATCTCGCCGCCGAGCCGCCAGGGGTCGAGGCCGGCGATCCGCACGCGCGCGGTCACGAAGGCGTTCGCGACCGGGTCGCGGTCGAGTACGGCGAGTGCGGCGTCCAGGTCGTCCGGTTCGAGGACCCGGGAAGTGGTCTGCGTCAACACGTGCGGGGCCTCACACAAAAGGGTTCTGCCTGATTTCCGCACTGTACCCGCGGATGCCGGGGGCTGCCGCCCCCGGTTCCCGCGGGCGCCGTGAGGGTCCGGTCAGCCGGCCACCGCGACCTGCGGCTCGCCGGAGGCCACGCCGTCCTTCTCCATCTGCTCGGCGATCTTCATCGCCTCCTCGATCAGCGTCTCCACGATCTTCGACTCCGGCACGGTCTTGATGACCTCGCCCTTCACGAAGATCTGCCCCTTGCCGTTGCCCGAGGCCACCCCCAGGTCCGCCTCACGCGCCTCACCCGGACCGTTCACCACACAGCCCATCACCGCGACCCGCAACGGCACCTCCATGCCCGTCAGACCCGCGGTGACCTCCTCCGCCAGCTTGTAGACGTCCACCTGCGCCCGCCCGCACGACGGACACGACACGATCTCCAGCCCGCGCTGCCGCAGGTTCAGCGACTCCAGGATCTGGATGCCGACCTTGATCTCCTCCACCGGCGGCGCCGACAACGACACCCGGATCGTGTCACCGATGCCCTGCGACAGCAGCGCACCGAACGCCACGGCCGACTTGACCGTGCCCTGGAAAGCCGGACCGGCCTCGGTCACCCCCAGGTGCAGCGGGTAGTCGCACCGCTCGGCGAGCTGCCGGTACGCCTCGACCATCACCACCGGATCGTTGTGCTTCACCGAGATCTTGATGTCGCGGAAATCGTGCTCCTCGAACAGCGACGCCTCCCACAGCGCCGACTCCACCAGCGCCTCCGGGGTGGCCCTGCCGTACTTCTGCAGCAGCCGCCGGTCCAGCGACCCCGCGTTCACCCCGATCCGGATCGGCGTGCCGTGGTCCTTCGCCGCCTTCGCGATCTCCTTGACCTGGTCGTCGAACTTCTTGATGTTGCCCGGGTTCACCCGCACCGCCGCGCAGCCCGCCTCGATCGCGGCGAACACGTACTTCGGCTGGAAGTGGATGTCGGCGATCACCGGGATCTGCGACTTCCTCGCGATCACCGGCAACGCGTCCGCGTCGTCCTGCGTGGGGCAGGCCACCCGCACGATCTGGCAGCCCGACGCGGTCAGCTCCGCGATCTGCTGCAGCGTGGCGCCGATGTCCGACGTCCGCGTCGTGGTCATCGACTGCACCGACACCGGCGCGTTCCCGCCCACCGCCACCGATCCGACCTGGATCTGCCGGCTCTTCCGCCGCACGGCGAGCGTGGTCGGGACGGACGGCATGCCGAGAGAAATCGCAGTCATCTGCTGTGCAACCCCAAGTCGTGGATCAAGGTCCGGCTCCCCGTGAGCAGCGGGCTCCGGGCTCCGAGATTACGGCAACGGCCGATGCTCGAGCACATCGCGTCCGTAAACCCGCCCAAAGGACGACGGCCCGGAGCCCCGGGGTTCCGGGCCGTCGTGAACGGCGGGTGGCGCGGCGCGGAACGGTCAGGAGATGCGCACCGGGTTCACCACGTCCGCGATCAGGACGAGGATCGTGAAGCAGACGAAGATCCCCGCCACCACGTAGGCGACGGGCATCAGCTTCGCCACGTCGAAGGGGCCCGGGTCGGGACGGCGCAGCACCCGGGCGAGGTTGCGGCGCAGCGACTCCCACAGCGCGCCCGCGATGTGTCCGCCGTCGAGCGGCAGCAGCGGAAGCATGTTGAACAGGAACAGGGAGAGGTTGAAGCCCGCGAGGAGCATCACGAACATCGCGAGCTGCTGCGATGCGGGGATGTCCAGCGTGGCGATCTCCCCGCCGACGCGGGCGGCGCCGACGACGCCCATCGGGGAGTCGGGTTCGCGCGGTCCGTCGCCGAAGGCCGCGTCCCACAGGGCGGGGACCTTCGACGGCAGGGCGGCGAGGGAGTCGACCGCGTCGCCGACCCGGTCGGTCATCCAGGTCACGGACTCGCCGAAGTCCTGTTTGACGACCCCGGTGGCGGCGCTGAAGCCGAGGAAGCCGGCCTTGACGTACTCGCCCTCGACGTAGGCGCCGTTGCCGTCCTTCTTGGCGACCATGTTGGTGGCGATGGTGGCCCGCAGCGTCACTTCCTCGCCGTCGCGTTCGACGACGATCGGCACGCTCTTGCCGGCGCTGTCCCGGATGAGGTCGGACAGGGTGCCCCAGTCGTCGGTCCGCACTCCGTCGAAGGCGACGATCTTGTCCTTGGCCTTCATGCCGGCCGCGGCGGCCGGGGACCGCGGGTCGGACTTCTCGCAGTCGTCGCGGTTCTCGCTCTGCGAGATCACGCACTGGGAGACCGAACTGACGGTGGTGGTCTGCTGCTGGATGCCGAAGCCCATCAGCACGGTGAGGAACAGCACGACCGCGAGGATCAGGTTCATGAACGGGCCGGCGAACATGACGACGACCCGTTTCCACGGCTTGCGCGTGTAGAACAGGCGCTTCTCGTCGCCGGGGCGCAGTTCCTCGAAGGCCGCGGAGCGGGCGTCCTCGATCATGCCGCGCCACGGGGAGGTGGAGCGGGCCTCCAGCCGGCCGTCGGGACCCGGCGGGAACATGCCGATCATCCGGATGTAGCCGCCGAACGGGATCGCCTTGACGCCGTACTCGGTCTCGCCCTTCTGCCGCGACCACAGGGTGGGGCCGAACCCGACCATGTACTGCGGCACGCGGATGCCGAACATCTTGGCCGTGGACAGGTGCCCGAGTTCGTGCCAGGCGATGGAGAACAGCAGGCCGGCCGCGAAGACGACTATGCCGAGGATGAACATCAGGGTCGTCATGCACGCGCCTCCGCGCTCGCCGTCCGGGCTGTCAGTTCGCGGGCCCGCGCCCGGGCCCAGGTCTCCGCTTCGAGGACGTCCGACACGGTCAGGGAGGTTCCCGCGGCGGGCGTTCCGTGTTCCTCGACCACCCGGGTGACGGTGTCGATGATGCCGAGGAACGGCAGCGCGCCGGTGCGGAAGGCCTCGACGCACTCCTCGTTCGCGGCATTGAACACCGCGGGGGCGGTTCCCGCGAGTTCGCCGACGTGCCGGGCGAGGTTCACCGCGGGGAAGGCCTCGTCGTCGAGGGGGAAGAACTCCCAGGTGGACGCCTTGCTCCAGTCGAAGACCGGGGCGGCGCCGGGGACCCGTTCGGGCCAGCCGAGACCGATGGCGATGGGGCCCCGCATGTCCGGGGGCGTCGCCTGGGCCAGTGTCGATCCGTCCGTGAACTCGACCATCGAGTGGACATACGACTGGGGGTGCACGACGACCTCAATGCGGTCGAAGGGAATGTCGTAGAGCAGGTGCGCCTCGATGACCTCCAGGCCCTTGTTGACGAGGGTCGCGGAGTTGATCGTGATGACCGGGCCCATGGCCCAGGTGGGGTGCGCGAGGGCGTCCTCGACGGTGACCGCCGCCAGCTCCTGCCGGGTGCGGCCGCGGAAAGGGCCGCCGGAGGCGGTGACGACCAGCTTGCGGACGTCGGCGCGGGTGCCGGCGGCCAGCGCCTGGAACAGCGCGGCGTGCTCGGAGTCCACCGGGATGATCTGGCCGGGCTCGGCCAGCGTCCTCACCAGCGGGCCGCCGACGATCAGCGACTCCTTGTTGGCGAGCGCGAGGGTGCGGCCGGCCTCCAGCGCGGCGAGGGTCGGGGCGAGCCCGATGGAGCCGGTGATGCCGTTCAGGACGGTGTGGCAGTCGGAGGCGGCGGCCTGGGTGGCCGCGTCGGGTCCGGCGAGGATCTCCGGCAGCGGCTCCCCCGCGCCGTACCGCGCGGACAGCGCCTCGCGCAGCTCCGGCACGACGTCCTCGCGGGCGACGGCGACCGTGCGGACCCGCAGGCGGTGCGCCTGCTCGGCGAGGAGGGCGACCCGGCCGCCGTGGGCGGACAGGGCGGTGACCCGGAAACGGTCGGGGTTGCGCAGCACGAGGTCGATGGCCTGGGTGCCGATCGACCCGGTGGAGCCGAGGATCACCACGTCCTTCGGGCCGTCTCCCGCGACGGGGTCGTACAGCAGGTGCGGGTCGGCGAGGGGAGCTGGAGCGTCGGTCATGGCCCCCATTGTGTCCGGTCGCGGGGGGCGCCGGGCTCCCGCCCCGGTGCCCCGGGGGGCGCGTCCGCCGCGTGCGGGGAGCGGACGGAGGGGCCGTGCGCCGGGGCCGGCCCGCTCCCCGGGGCCGGCTCAGCGGACCGGACGGCGCACGTTCTCCCGGGTGGAGGCGCCGGGGGCGGCGTCCGCGATCCACGGCCCGTCGTCGGACGGGTCGATCACGCCCTCCTCCAGCCACGTGTAGGAGCCGCCGAGGACGTTCTTCACGACCTTGCGGTCGAGGTCGTCGGTGTTGCTCCAGAGCCGGCCGAACAGTTCCTCGACGCGCAGCCGCGCCTGGCGGCAGAAGGCGTCGGCGAGCTGGTAGGCCTCGCGGCCGTGCTCGCCGCGGGCGCGCAGGAGCTCCGCGCGGACGCACGCGGCGCTCATCGCGAACAGTTCGGCGCCGATGTCCACGATCCGGCCGAGGAAGCCCTGCTTGGTCTCCATCCGCCCTTGCCAGCGGGACATGGCGTAGAAGGTGGAGCGGGCGAGCTTGCGGGAGGCGCGCTCGACGTAGCGCAGGTGCGGGGAGAGGTCGATGCCGTGCTTGAAGTCGCCGTACGCGCCCGGGAGCTGTCCGGGTCCGGCGACCAGTCTCGGCAGCCACCTGGCGTAGAAGACGCCCGCGTTCGCGCCCGCCCGCGCCTTGTCGCCGAGGGTCTTGTCGGGGTCGATGAGGTCCCCGGCGACGGACAGGTGGGCGTCGACGGCCTCACGCGCGATCAGCAGGTGCATGATCTCGGTCGAGCCCTCGAAGATCCGGTTGATGCGCAGGTCGCGCAGCATCTGTTCGGCCGGGACCGCCCGTTCGCCGCGGGCGCGCAGCGAGTCGGCGGTCTCGAAGCCGCGCCCGCCGCGGATCTGGACCAGTTCGTCGGCCATCAGCCAGGCCATCTCGGAGCCGTAGAGCTTGGCGAGGGCGGCCTCGATGCGGATGTCGTTGCGGTTCTCGTCGGCCATCTGCGAGGAGAGGTCGACCACGGCCTCCAGGGCGAAGGTGGTCGCCGCGATGAACGCGATCTTGGAGCCGACGGCCTCGTGGTGGGCGACCGGCTTGCCCCACTGCTCGCGCTCGGCGGACCACTCGCGGGCGATCTTCAGGCACCACTTGCCGGCGCCGACGCACATCGCGGGCAGGGAGAGCCGCCCGGTGTTGAGGGTGGTCAGGGCGATCCTCAGGCCCTGGCCCTCCTCGCCGATGCGGTGGGACGCGGGGACGCGGACCCGGTGGAAGCGGGTGACGCCGTTCTCCAGGCCGCGCAGGCCCATGAAGGCGTTGCGGTTCTCCACGGTGACGCCCTCGGAGTCCGCCTCCACGACGAAGGCGGTGATGCCGCCGCGGTGGCCCTCGGACTTCGGCACGCGCGCCATGACGACGAGGAGGTCGGCGACCACGCCGTTGGTGGTCCACAGCTTCACGCCGTCCAGCACGTAGTGTCCCCCGCTCCCGGCTTCGCTCGAGCGGGAGGTGCCCCCGTCCTCGGGCACGGCGGTGGTGGCGAGGCGGGCCGGGTCGGAGCCGACGTCGGGTTCGGTGAGCAGGAAGGCGGAGATGTCGGTGCGGGCGCAGCGCGGCAGGAACGTCTCCTTCTGCTCGCGCGTGCCGAAGATCTTCAGCGGCTGGGGGACGCCGATCGACTGGTGCGCGGAGAGCAGCGCGCCGACGGCGGGGCTGACGGAGCCGACCAGGGCCAGGGCCTTGTTGTAGTACACCTGGGTGAGGCCGAGGCCGCCGTACTCGGTGTCGATCTTCATGCCGAGGGCGCCGAGCTCCTTGAGCCCGTTGATCACCTCGTCGGGGATGCGCGCCTCTCGCTCGATGGCGGCGCCGTCGACCTTCGTCTCGCAGAAGTCGCGGAGTCCGGCGAGGAACTCCTCGCCGCGCCGGACGTCCTCCTCGGCGGGGAGCGGGTGGGGGTGGACGAGGTCGAGGCGGAAGCGGCCGAGGAACAGTTCCTTGGCGAAGCTGGGCTTGCGCCAGTCCTGCTCCCGTGCCGCCTCGGCGACCTGTCGGGCCTCACGTTCGGTGACGGCCGGCCGGGACGGGGCCGGGGGTGTCTCGGGTACTGCGGACATGAGGCTCACCTCGCCGCGAATAGGATGGAGTCATGGCGGTACGGACGGGTGCTACTCGATCGTATGTACCCGATGTGTAGCGACCCCACCACCCTGCGTGCCGCCGTCCGGCCGATCCGCGCGCAGCCGCGACGGGGGAGGGCCCCTCCGTCGAAGCGCTTCGACTGTCTGGACATCGCGACCCCGTGGAAGCTAGGGTCGAACCGGTTCTCATGAGCTGTTTCACCGTCACCGCGCACAGTCGAAGCGCTTCACATCTCTGGGAGATGCCGGATGGTCACCCTCGCCGAGGTCGCCCAGCACGCCGGAGTCTCGGCGAGCACGGTGAGCTACGTCCTCAGCGGCAAGCGGTCGATCTCCGCGACCACCCGGCAGCGCGTCGAGCGCTCCATCCGCGAGCTCGGCTACCACCCCAACGCCGGCGCCCGCGCCCTGGCCAGCAGCAGGTCCAACATCATCGCGCTGATGGTCCCGCTGCGGACCGACATGTACGTGCCGGTGATGATGGAGATCGCCATAGCGGTCGCCACCACCGCCCGCACCCACGGGTACGACGTGCTGCTGCTCACCGGCGAGGAGGGCCCGGACGCGGTCCGCCGGGTCGCCGGCAGCGGTCTCGCCGACGGCATGATCCTCATGGACGTCGAGCTGGACGACGAACGCCTGCCCCTGCTGCGGGAGTCCGCCCAGCCGGCCGTGCTGATCGGGCTGCCCGCCGACACCACCGGACTGACCTGCGTGGACCTCGACTTCAGGGCCACCGGCGCGCTGTGCGTGGAGCACCTGGCCGGGCTGGGCCACCGGGACGTCGCCGTCATCGGCGAGGCCCCGGCCGTCTACGAACGGCACACCGGCTTCGCCGAGCGCACCCTGGACGGGCTGCGCACCCGCGCCCAGGAGACGGGACTGCGGCTGCTGCACCGTCCCTGCGAGGGCGGGTACGACGCGACGGCCGTGACGGTCGCCCGGATCCTCGACGAACGCCCCGGCACCACGGGCTTCGTGGTGCAGAACGAGGCGGCGGTCGAGCCGCTGCTCGCCCTGTTGCGGCAGCAGGGCCGGGCGGTGCCCGAGGACGTCTCGGTGGTCGCGGTCTGCCCGGAGCAGGTCGCCGTGCAGGCGTCGGTGCGGCTGACGTCGGTGTCCCTCCCCGCGCAGGAGATGGGCCGGCACGCCGTGGAGCAGCTGGTCGCGAAGCTCGACGGGCGGGGCGGCGACGAGGTCGTGCTGCTGCCGCCCGAGCTGACGGTCCGGGCCAGCTCGGGTCCCGCGCCGGTCCGCTGACCTGCCCCGTGCCGTCCGCACGGGTACGGACGGCACGGGGACGCGCGGCGGTCAGCCGCCGGAGACGGTCAGGCTGTCGGTGCGGAAGTCGAGGCCGCCGGCGGACGAGGTGATCTCGTAGCCGAACTGCACGTCGCCGATGGTCTCGTCGCCCATCCAGCCCTTGGTGTCCTTGATCCACTTCAGGACGGGGAGGATGTCGACGGTGCCGGAGGTGGAGTCCGAGGTGCGCAGGAACGAGAAGACCTCGTTGGCGCCGTTGTTCCCCTTGTACACGTTCCAGGTGTGGCCGCCGAGGCTCACGGTGCCCTGCGCGGTCCCGAGCGGACCGACGGCCCCGTTGTGGTTGACCCAGAGCATGATCTCGTAGTCGTAGTCCGTGTCCCAGATGTCGTACGAGGTGTTGTACGCGCCCGTCGACGGGACGGTGACCCGGTAGCTGCTGGTGAGCGAACGCAGCGAGGAGATCCGCTTGTCGATCACCTTCTTGGCGTTCGGGTAGGACTTGATGCCGCCGGTGTTCGGGTGGTCCGCCCAGACGCCCCAGTTGGTGCCGGAGTTGGCCCAGACGCACTGCGAACCGGCGCCGGAGCCCCAGATGTTGTTGTAGAGGATGTAGCCGTCCAGGGTGGTGTTGCCCCACTGGGCGCAGGAGTTCCAGACGGCGGCGTGCGCGGGCGCGGAGGCCGGTCCGACCGTCACGCCGAGGGCGAGGGTGGGGGCGATCAGCGCCCGGACGATCCCGCGCAGGGTTTTCGGTGCCATGGTGTTCCTTCCATGGGTGGGGGGACGTGCCTGGTCATCGCCGTCGCCGCCGGCAGCGGGACGACGCGCTCCTCACCGGCGGCCAGGTCGAGCGGCTCGGCGCCGGCGGGGGTCCACAGGGTGATGCGGTGGGTGCGGTCGGGCCGGAGGACGGCGGTGCCGCCGTCCGGTGTCCAGGTGAGGTCGAGTACGGCGCCGAAGCGGGTGCGGACGCCGGTCAGCCGCCCGCTCGGCAGCGCCGGGAGCGGGGCGGGCAGCAGCACCAGCCGGTCGGGGGTGGACTGCACGAGCGCCTCGATCAGCACGGCGGGCAGGGTGTGGGCGGCGTCGGCGTTGTAGACGTTCCGGTGCGGATAGTGGGCGCTCATCAGGGAGTCGTGGAAGAAGTCGCCGTCGAGCACGCGGCCGAGCGCGTCGGCCACCCGCTTGCCGTCCCGGAGCCGGGCGGCGATCAGGGCGTGGTGCAGATGGCCGTGCGCGGAGTCGTTCTCGGGGCCGCGCAGTTCGAGGGCGCGGCGGGCGGCCTCGGCGAGCTCCGGGGTGTCGTGAGGGGTGATCTCGTCCAGGGGCCAGACGCCGTAGAGGTGGCTGAGGTGACGGTGGTCGTAGGTGTCGTCCAGGCCGGGCCAGGCCCATTCGGCGAGCGCCTTGTCGGCGTTGACGCGGTGCGGGGGCAGCCGGTCGGCGAGGGCGCGCAGCCGGCCGGCGCGGTCCGGGTGGTACGCGGCGGCGGTGTGCAGGGCGTGCCGGGCGGCGGAGAGGTCCATGGCCGCGTTCAGCGCGCCCCAGCTGCCGTTGGCGGGACGGTTCTCGGGCGAGTAGGAGGGGACGACGGCCAGCGAGCCGTCGGGGGCGGTACGGGTGAGGAAATCCTCGTAGAAGTCGGCGACCTCGGCGAGCGCGGCGGCGGTGCGCGGGTCGCGGGCGCCGTAGGTCTCGTCGTGGTCGACGAGCGGCTTGAGCAGCCAGTCGGCGCCCGCGGTCCACAGGTGCAGGGGGTACTCGCGGCTGAAGTGGTAGCTGTGCCCGGACTCGCCGTCGGTGTGCGCGGGCGTGACCACCCCCCGGGCGCCGAACACCGCGCGGGCGTTGTCCCGCCAGTGGGGCGACTGGGCCTGGACGAAGGCCGCCAGGGCCTCGGTGACTTCCGGGAGGGCGGCCGCGGCGGCGGACGCGGTCTGGAGGTTGAGGTTGGCGTCCAGGGTGAACGCACCCGACCAGGCGGTGTCCCAGTCGCCGGTCCACAGCCCGGTGAGCCGGGGCGGGAACAGGCCGCTGGACGACAGCAGGTGATAGCGGCCGGCGGCGAACAGCCGCTCCAGCAGGGCGGTGCTCCGCGGCCGGGCGAGCAACGCGGATCCGGGCAGCGCCCGTTCGGCCGGGTCGGCGTCCAGGTCGAGGGTGACGCGCTGGTAGGCGGTGCGGTGCAGGGCGAGATGCCGGTCGAGGAGCCTGTCGTACGTCGGCTCGTCCGGGGTGAGCAGGTCGCGCAGGGCGCGGCCCTCGGCGGCCACGTCCGCCTCGCCGGTGTGCCGCAGCACCCGGGTGAGCAGCAGCACCGAGCGGGCGCCGGTGATCCGCGCCCCGGGCGGGGCGAGTTCGGTGCGCCCGCCGGTGACGGCGGCCACGGTCACGCCGGTGTACGCGAGGTCGCTGCCGGGGTAGCGGGCGCGCAGGCTGAGCAGGGCGCCCTCGGCGGTGAGGACGGCGCCGTGCCCGACGCGCAGCCCGGCGGGCGCGTTCGGCAGGCGGTGGTCCAGGGAGAGGTGGAGGGTGAGGTCGCGGCCGGTGACGTGCTGGACGATCACGTCGTCGGCGCGGGAGACGAGGACGCGGCTGGTGCGGCCGTCGTGGCGGGCGGTGGCCTCGCCGGTGGCGAAGTCGACCGCGCGGCGGTAGCCGGTCAGGCCGGCGGCGCCCTCGTGGTGGCGCAGGCGGATCTGGAAGGCGGGGTGGAAGGGCCGCACCCACTGGAGCGGGCGTCCGTCGGTGAAGTCCTCGGCTGCGGTGAGGTCGCCGGCCAGCAGCCGGTCCTGGAGGCCGGGGAGCGCGTCGGCCAGCAGGGGCGGCAGCCGGTGCCGGCCGCCCTCGTCGTCGCCGGGCCGGACGAGGGTGTGGTGGGTGACGACGGTCCGGTCGTCGTCCGGGTCGCCGAGGACGAGGGCGCCGTGCCGGCCGTTGCCGCACAGGAAGGCGTCCTCCCAGCGGGCGGCCGGCCGGGGCTCCCAGGTGCCGTGCACGGGTCCGGTGGTCATGGCGCCAGCACCGCCACGCCGTAGCGGCCGAGGGTGACCCGGTCGGTGACGGCGGCGCCGGTGAGCAGGTCGCGGTGGGTGCCGGGGACGTCCACGGTGACCTCGCCGCGGCCGTGGTGCAGCAGGAACAGCAGCCCGCCCCGGCGCACCGCCTCGACCTCGTCCGGGAGCCCGTCCAGCACCGGCCGCGCCCCCGCCCCGGCGGCGACGCGGGCGAGCAGGTCCCGCAGGGCGTCCGGTTCGGGCAGGGTGGAGACGTACCAGGCGCGGCCCTTGCGCAGCACGGCGGGCAGTCCGTCCAGTTCGCCGCCCCGGTAGGCCACGGTCTCGTCGGCGGTGCCGTCGGGTTCCAGTTCCTCGGACCACAGGGTGCCGCGCAGGCCGCCCTCCGCCTCCACGGTCGCGCCCGGCTCCAGCGGCCACCACTCGTGCAGGGTGCGGATGCCGAAGAGGGCGCGCAGCCGCTCGTCCATGCCGCCGGGCCGCACCCGGTCGTCCTGGTCCACGACGCCGGTGAGGAAGCCGCAGACCAGGGTGCCGCCGCCGCGCACGTACGCCACGAGGTTGTCGGCGGCCCGGTCGGTGAGGAGGTGCAGCTGCGGGACGACGACCATCCGGTAGCCGGTGAGGTCGTGCTCGGGGTGGGCGAAGTCCGTGGTGAGGTGGGCCCGCCACAGCGCGCGGTGCCAGGCGCCGAGGATCTCGGCGTGGCCGGCGGCGCGGGACGGGCGTGCCTCCTGGTCGCTCGCCCACCAGGCGTGCCAGTCGTGCAGCACGGCGACGTCGGCGGTGACCGCGCCGCCGGCGACGTGCGGGCCGATCCGTGCCAGGTCCGCGCCGAGCCGGCGTGTCTCCTGGTGGGCGCGGCCTTCCGGGCCGGCGTGGCCGAGCATGCCGGAGTGGAACTTCTCGGCGCCCTGCCGGGACTGCCGCCACTGGAAGTAGCAGACGGCGTCCGCGCCGCGCGCCACGGCCTGCAGCGACCACAGGCGGTTCAGGCCGCGCGGCTTGGGGCGGTTCACCGGCCGCCAGTTGACCGCGCCGGCCGCCTGCTCCATGAGCATCCACGGGCCGCGCGCCTGCGAGCGGGTCATGTCCTGCACGAGAGCCCCGTGCTGCGCGCCGCAGGGGTCGTCCGGGTCGGGGTAGAGGTCGACGGAGACGACGTCCTCCTCCTCGGCCCAGCGCCAGGCGTCCTGCCCGGACCACAGCGGCATGAAGTTGGTGGTGACCGGGAGGTGCGGGGTGTGCCGGCGGACGATGTCGCGCTCGGCGGTGAAGCACTCCAGGAGCATGTCGGAGGTGAAGCGCCGGAAGTCCAGCACCTGCGCGGGGTTCTTCAGGTAGTGGGTGCGCCGGGGCGGCAGCACCTCCGCCCAGTCGCCGTAACCCTGGCTCCAGAAGGCGGTGCCCCAGGCGGTGTTGAGGGCGTCGAGGGTGCCGTGACGGCGGCGCAGCCAGGTGCGGAAGCGGGCGGCGGCCTCGTCGCCGTGGTCGAAGGTGCAGTACTCGTTGTTGATGTGCCAGAGGGTGAGGGCCGGGTGGGCGGCGTAGCGGGCGGCCAGGTCCTCGGTGATCGCGGCGGCCAGGCGTCGGTAGGTGGCGCTGGAGTGCGAGAAGTGCTGGCGGCCTCCCCACAGTTCGGTGTGGCCGTCGGCGTCGACGGGCAGCGTGTCCGGGTGCAGCCGGCCCACCCACGGCGGCGGTGAGGCGGTGGGGGTGGCGAGGACGACGCCGATGCCGTTGTCGTGGGCCAGGTCCATCAGCCGGTCCAGCCAGCCGAAGTCCCGCTCGCCCGGCCGGGGTTCGATCCGGGACCAGGAGAAGACGCCGAGGGTCACGGAGTTGACCCCGGCCTCGCGCATCAGGCGGACGTCCTCCTCCCAGGTCTCCTCGGGCCACTGCTCGGGGTTCCAGTCGCCGCCGTAGAGGATGCGGCCGCGGGTGACGTCGTCCAGGCGGGGCATCAGACGGTCCCCCGGGTTCGGGCGGCGGGCGCCGCGCACCGGCGGACGGAGGGCACGAACATGTCAGGTCCTCGGAACAAGGGGCGGTCGGAGAGGCTGCGCGGGCGCGGGACGCCCGGTGTCACCGGGCGTCCCGCGCAGGGGGTCATCCCTTGACCGCCCCGGTGAGCATCCCCTTCTTGAAGTGCTTCTGGACGAAGGGCGAGAGCACGGCCACCGGCAGCAGGGCCAGCACCATCACGGCCATCTGGATGGCCAGCGGGGACAGCTGCCCCGTGTTGATCTGCGCGGCCAGTCCGACGGGCCGCTCCTGTTTCTGCACCAGCTGGATCATGACGTTCTGCAGCGGCATCATGTCCTGGTCGGTGAGGTAGATGGAGGCGTTGAACCAGGCGCTCCAGTACCCCACTGCGTAGAACAGGGAGATCACCGCGATGACCGCGCGGGACAGCGGCATCACGATGCGGAACAGGATCCGCCACTCCCCCGCGCCGTCGATGCGGGCGCTGTCGACGAGCTCCTGCGAGATGTTCATGAAGAACGCGCGCAGCACCAGGATGTTGAACACGCTCACCGCGCTCGGCAGGATCAGCGCCAGATAGGTGTCGGTGAGTCCGAGCGCCTGCACCAGCAGGTAGGTCGGGATGAGCCCGGCGCCGAAGAACATGGTGGCGAGCAGGGTCATCAGGATCCAGCGGTGGCCCAGCGAGCCGCTGCGGGAGAGGCCGTAGGCGCAGAGCACCGACACGGCCATGCTGAACAGGGTGCCGACGACGGTGACGCCGACGCTGACCAGGGCGGCGCGCTGCACCTGTCCGCCGCCGAGCAGCTCCTGGTAGGCGACGAAGGTGATGCCCTTGGGGATCACCACCAGGCCGCCGGCCTCGTCGATGGTCTTCTTGGTCTGCAGACTGGTGACGATCACGATCCACAGCGGGAAGAGGATGGCCAGGCAGGCGAGACCGAGGGCGAGGCCCTTGCCGGCCTGTCCGGCGCGGGACGGCTCCTCCTCCCACACCGGGCGGGGCGGCGCGGACCAGCGGCCGGGCTTCTTCGCCCGGGTCTTCCCGGGGTCCGGGCGGGTGCCGAGGACGGCGGTCATTTCTTGTACACCCCCTGCTCGCCCATGAGGTGGGCCACCTTGTTGGCGGTGAGGACCAGGCCCAGGCCCACCACGCCCTTGATGAGTCCCGCCGCGGCGGCGTAGCTGAAGTCCTGGTTGCGGATGCCGTTCCACCACACGTAGGTGTCGAGGACCTCGGAGGCGTCGACGCCCACCGCCTGTCTCTGCAGCAGCAGTTGCTCGAAGCCGACGGTGAGGGCGTCGCCGACGCGCAGCACCAGCAGCAGGGCGATCACCGGGCGCAGCGCGGGGAGGGTGACGTGCCACATGCGGCGCCAGCGTCCGGCGCCGTCCATGGCGGCGGCCTCGTACAGGTCGTTGGAGACGGAGGAGAGGGCGGCGAGGAAGACGATGATGCCCCAGCCGGCGTCCTTCCAGACGGTCTCGGCCGTCACCAGGTACTTGAAGATCTCCGGGTTCGTCATCAGGTCGAAGCCCTCGTAGCCGTGGCGGCGGAGGGTCTGCGCGATGATGCCGGCGCCGCCGAAGATCTGCATGAAGACGGTGACGACGAGCACCCAGGAGAAGAAGTGCGGCAGGTACATGATCGCCTGGGCGACCGCCCGCACCCGGGGCCGCACCACGCTGTTGATGAGCAGCGCGAGCAGGATCGGGATCGGGAAGTAGAGCACCAGCTGGAGGAAGAACAGCACGAAGGTGTTCCGCACCGCGTGCCAGAAGGCGGAGTCGGCGAAGATCCGCTCGAACTGCTCGAGGCCGACCCACGGGCTCTCGAAGATGGCGACGAAGCCGTTCTCGCTGAGATAGGGGTCGTAGTCCTGGAACGCGATCACGTTGCCGAGGATCGGCACGTAGTTGAAGACCAGGACCAGCAGCAGGGCGGGGACGGTCATCAGGATCAGCGTGCGGTCGCGCCGCCACCTGAGCCGGAACCCCAGCCTGCCGGAGTTCTTCCTCCCGGGTCCCCGCCCGCCCCGCCGGGCCGCGGCCGGGCCCTTGGGGGACCCGGCCGCCTCGCCGGCGTCCTGCTGGGGTGTCTGCGCCTCGGTCGTCCCCCGAGGCACCGTGCTGTGCGACACGGCCGTCTCCTTGCCTCAGGTCCGGGTCAGTCGGCCGAGCCGTTGTCGTCGAGCAGCTTGCGGTACCAGTCGCGCAGCCCGTCGCCGCCCCTGCTCCGCCAGTCGGACACGGCCTGCTGCACGTCACCGATCTTCTTGCGGCCGCGCACCACGTCGTCCTCGAGCTGCTCGAAGCCGTCGGCGAGATTGGACCAGCGGGTGGGCTCGGTGACGGTGAGCCCGAAGAACGACGACTTCTTGGTGAAGGCCCCCATGCGCTGCTGCCACTCGACCATCCCCTTGGTGACCTCGGGCAGGTCGGGGTAGGCGATGTACGGGGCCGGGTTGCCGGTGTAGTCGTAGGCGCCGTTGACCTCGTTGACGCCCTGCTGCGTCTTGACCGGCAGGCCCTTCTCGACCGTGTAGTCGGTGCCCTCGACGCCGTAGGCGGTGAGCATGAACTCCTTGGTGCCGTACGGCGCGGCGCAGAAGTTGCAGAGCGCGAGGAAGTCCTTGATCTGCTGCTCGGACGCCTTCCTGGAGACGAAGGTGAAGATGTTGGCCGGCTGGACCGCCCACAGGGTGGGATCGCCGCCGTCGGGGCCGAAGTAGTCGAACGCCTCCATCTCGAAGCCGGCGTTCTGCGTGCGCTGTTCGGCGGTCTTGCCCCACCAGTCGGAGATGTTCTGGTTGTAGACCAGCACCTCGCCGGCGGTGAACCGGTTGCCCGCGTCGCCGCCCGCCTTGCCCTGCACCGCGTCGGGGTGGACCACTCCGGCGGCGTACAGCTTGCGGGTCCACTCCAGCGCCTCGAGGTACTGCTCGGTCTCGATGCGGTTGACCAGCTTGTCGCCCTCCAGGTTCCACCAGAGCGCCTTGTCGCTGCCGGAGAGGACGCCGAAGATGTTGAACGCCGTCCACTTCATGTCGTCGCAGGCCCACAGCTTGGACTTGGCGTCGGTGGCCTCCTTCGCCCACGCCAGGAACTCGCCGGGGTCGCCCGGGACGCTGTATCCCCGCTTCGCGAACAGGTCCTTGCGGTACAGCGGCGCGATGTCGGTGACGTACGAGGCGGGCATCGGGACGCCGCGCAACCGGCCGCCGAAGATGCCGCGCTGCCAGGCCTCGGTGGGGACCGCGGCGAGGTTCGGGTAGTCCTTCACCTTGTCGCCGGAGAGGTAGGGGCCGAGGTCGGCGAACTTGGCGTTGATCGCGCCGGGGATGCGGCCCATCAGGTTCCAGCCGGGGACGACCACGACGTCCGGGACCTCGCTGGAGGCGAGCACCGCGCCGAGCTTCTGGTCGTAGGTGACGCCGTCCTGGTTCTGCCAGGTGACGTCGACGCCGACGGCCTCGTTCATCGCGGTGTAGTACGGGTTGTCGCCCTTCGGCGGGGTGCCCCAGAACGGCGACATGACGGTCAGTCCGCCGCCGCTGCCCAGCTTCTTCGGCACCGAGGTCTTCAGCTCGGCCGTGGGGATCGCCCGGGTGAAGCCGGCCGCCGACCCGTTCTTCGCCGGGATGTCCGGGGTGACGACGTTCGACGCCACGAACGCCGGGAGGATCTTCGCGGCCTCCTTGCCCGAGGTGGTGCCCTCCTTGCGGCCCTCCTGGCCCCCGCCGCCGCAGGCGGCCAGCAGCGGCGTCCCCGCGGCCACCGCCGCGGTGGCGGCCGCCGTGGAGGCGAGGAAGCTTCTCCGGCTCGGCCCGGAGGAGGAAGCGGCGTTCGGCGTCATTGCGTCAACCCTTCGTGGCGCACCAGGACACCCGGCAGGTGGCCGTCGGCTGTGGTGTCTTCGGTGGAACTGGCCGATCGGAAGCGGTCGTCCGGCGGGAGATGCACGCCCTCACGGCGGCCTCGCTGTCGAAGCGCTTCGATGTGCTGCGAGGTTAGGGGAACACCCAGAGGCGCACAAGAGCCGATTCGATAATTCCTGAGACAGATGCGCGATCACTTGGGAGGGGAGTCAGGAGAGCGAGGCGCCGCACGACAGAACGACGCAGGGGTCTCCGCGCGCGGATCCCTTGACACCCGGCACGACCGCACCGAGCATCGAAGCGCTTCGAAAGCGCAGCGCTCCATCCCGAGGGGACTCCCACGTGACCGCACCCACCCCGCCCACGCCGCCGTTCCGCGACCCGGACCTGCCGTTCGCCGAGCGCATCGACGACCTGCTGTCGCGGCTCACCCTGGACGAGAGGATCGGTTTCCTGCACCAGTTCGCCCCGGCCGTCGAGCGGCTGGGCGTCGCCGCGTTCCGCACCGGCCAGGAGGCCCTGCACGGGGTCGCCTGGATGGGCCCGGCGACCGTCTTCCCGCAGGCCGTGGGGCTGGGCGCGACCTGGAACGAGGACCTGGTGCGCCGGGTGGGCGAGGCGGTCTCCCGGGAGGCCCGCGCGATGCGCGCCCGCGACGAACGGGTCGGCCTGAACGTCTGGTCGCCCACCGTCAACCTGCTGCGCCACCCGCTGTGGGGCCGCAACGAGGAGGGCTACTCCGAGGACCCGCGGCTCACCTCGGCGATCGCCACCGCCTACACCCGCGGCCTGCGCGGCGACCACCCGGTGTACTGGCGCACCGCGCCCGTCCTGAAGCACTGGCTGGCGCACAACAACGAGACGCGCCGGGACACCGCGTCCAGCTCGGTACGGCCGCGCGTGCTGCACGAGTACGACCTGCGGGCCTTCCGCGACACCGTGGAGGCGGGCGCGGTGGCCGGGGTGATGCCGGCGTACAACCTGGTCAACGGCCGCCCCAACCACGTGTCGCCGTACCTGCGCGAGCAGTTGCGCACCTGGACCGAGGAGGAGCTGCTGGTCTGCTCCGACGCGGGGGCGCCGTCCAACCTGGTCGACTCCGAGCACTACTTCGACACGCACGAGGAGGCCACGGCGGCGGCACTGCGCGCGGGCGTCGACAGCTTCACCGACCACGGCACCGACAGCACGAAGATCGTCGCCCGGCTCAAGGGGGCGCTGGAACAGGGCCTGTTGACCGAGGAGGACATCGACACGGCGGTCCGGCGGCAGCTGTCGGTGCGGTTCCGGCTCGGCGAGTTCGACCCGGACAGGGACCCGTACGCCGACGAGCGGGCCTTCGACACCCCCGAGCACCGGGCGCTCGCCCAGGAGGCCGCCGAGCAGGCGGTCGTGCTGCTGAGGAACGACGGCCTGCTGCCGCTCGCCCCCGGCCTCCGGATCGCGGTGACCGGGCTGCTCGCCGACGAGTGCAAGCTCGACTGGTACAGCGGCGGCCTGATCCACCGCTCCACCCCGCTGGAGGGCCTGTACGAACGGTTCGGCGCCGACCGCGTGGAGTTCGCCGAGGGGGTGGACCGCGTCCTGCTGCGCACCTCCTCCGGCGCCTTCCTGCACGTGCCGCCCGCGCCCGACGCCCCGGAGACGGCGCGCGGCGCCGAGGGCGCCCTCGACCCTGCGCTGCTCGCGGGCCGCACCGACCTGCCGCCGCTCACCGCGGGACCGGACGGCACCGAACTCGCCCTCGTGGACTGGGGCGACGGTGTGCTCACGCTGCGCGCCCCGGACGGCCGGTACCTCTCGGTCGCCGATGACGGGTACCTGCGCGCCTCCGCCGACCAGCCGGGCGGCTGGATCGTGCAGGAGACGTTCCGGCTGGAGCCGCACGGCGACGGCCACCTGCTGCGCCACCTGGGGACCGGACACCCCGTGCGGGTCACCCCGGACGGGGTGCGGGCGGCCGAGGGCGAGCCGGAGGTGTTCGAGCTGGTCGTCACCGAGCGCGGGGAGGACGCCGTGGCCCGTGCCGCCGCCGGGGCCGACGTGGTCGTGGTGGTCGCCGGCAACGACCCGCACATCAACGGACGGGAGACGGAGGACCGCACCACCCTGCGCCTGCCCGCCCAGCAGGAGCGGCTGCTGCGCGCCGCCCGGACCGCCAATCCGCGCACGGTGCTGACCCTGGTGTCCGCCTACCCGTACGCGGTGGACCCGGCGGACCTCCCGGCGGTGCTGTGGACCGCGCACGGCGGCCAGGCGGCCGGCACGGCACTGGCCCGGGTGCTCGCCGGGGACGTCTCCCCCGCCGGGCGGCTGCCGCAGACCTGGTACGCCGCCGACGCCGACCTGCCGGACCTTCTCGACTACGACGTGATCGGCGGGCGCCAGACCTACCTCTACTTCGAGGGCGCCCCGCTGTTCCCCTTCGGCCACGGCCTGTCCTACGCGTCCTTCTCCTACGGGGAGCTGACGGCGGACGTGACGGGCTCCGGGGTGCGGGTCGCGTTCGAGGTGACCAACACCGGCGCGGTGACGGCCGACGAGGTGGCCCAGCTCTACGGGCGGGCCCCGGACCCCTCGGTGCCGCGTCCGCGCCGCGAACTGCTCGGCCACCGCCGGGTGACGCTGACGCCCGGGGAGAGCACCCGGCTCTTCTTCGACCTGCCGCTGTCCGCGTTCGCCTTCTGGGACGTGGCGGCCGGCCGGTGGCGCGTGGAGCCGGGGGCGTACGAGCTGCTGGCCGGCGCGTCCAGCGAGGACGTGCGGCTGCGCACCACGGTCACGCTGGAGGGCGAGCCGGGCGGTCCGCGCCCGGTCGTCGAACGCGGCCTGGAGGCGGCCGGCTTCGACGAGCAGAGCGGCACCGAGATCGTCGACCGGACGAAGGAGGCCGGCGACGCGGTGACCCCGATCGACGGCAAGGACGGCGAACTCCTCTACCGGCGCTGCGACTTCGGGGCCGGGGTGCGGGAGGTGTCCGTGGAGGTGTCCGGCACGGGCACGGTCGAGGTCGTCCTCGACGGCGGCCCGCCGCCGGCCTCCCTGTCCTCGGACGCGCCCACGGCGGACCCGTACGCGTACGTCACGCTGACCGCGCCCGTCGCCGGGGCGCCCGGCGGGGTGCGGGACGTACGGCTGCGGGTGCGCGGGGCGCTGCGGGTGGCGCGGATCGGCTTCGGGGTCTGAGACCCGGCACGGCCGTGCGAGGGCCCGGCGCCGAACGCGTTCGGCGCCGGGCCCTCGCACGGCCGGCGTCCCTCCGTCAGAGGGCGAGACCGGTGAGGACCATCACCCGCTCGTAGGTGTAGTCCTCCATCGCGAACCGCACGCCCTCACGGCCCACACCGGACTGCTTGGCGCCGCCGTACGGCATCTGGTCGGCGCGGTAGGAGGGCACGTCGCCGATGACCACGCCGCCGACCTCCAGCGCGCGGTGGGCGCGGAAGGCCGTCTGCAGGTCGTGGGTGAACACGCCCGCCTGGAGGCCGTACTTGGAGTCGTTGACGGCGGCGAACGCCTCCTCCTCGCCGTTCACCTTCCGCACCGTCAGCACCGGCCCGAAGACCTCCTCGCAGGAGAGCGTCACGTCGGCCGGCACGTCGGTGAGCACGGTCGGCGCGTACGCGGCGCCGTCGCGCTTGCCGCCGGTGAGGAGGGTGGCGCCGGCCTCGACGGCCTCCTGCACCCACGCCTCGACGCGCTGGGCGGCGTCCTCGCTGATCAGCGGGCCGACGTCGGTGGCGTCGTCGCTCGGGTCACCGGTGACCTGGGCCTCCACGGCGGCGACGATGCGCGGCAGCAGCCGGTCGTACACCGAGGCGTCGGCGATGACGCGCTGGACGGAGATGCAGGACTGGCCGCCCTGGTAGTTGGAGAAGGTGGCGATGCGGTTCGCGGCCCGGTCCAGGTCCTCGTCGCTCGCGAAGTCGGCGAGGACGACGGCCGCGCCGTTGCCGCCCAGCTCCAGGGTGCAGTGCTTGCGCGGCACCGAGTCCATGATCGCGTAGCCGACCTTCTCGGAGCCGGTGAAGGAGATGACCGGCAGCCGCTCGTCCTGGACCAGGGCGGGCATGCGGTCGTTGGGCACCGGCAGGACGCTCCAGGAACCGGCGGGCAGCCCGGTCTCGGCCAGCAGCTCACCGAGGATCAGTGCGGACAGCGGGGTGGCCGGCGCCGGCTTCAGCACGATGGGCGCGCCGGCGGCGATCGCCGGGGCCACCTTGTGGGCGCACAGGTTCAGCGGGAAGTTGAACGGCGCGATGCCGAGGACGACGCCCTTCGGGAAACGGCGGGTGAGGGCGAGCCGGCCCTGGCCGCCCGCGTCGGTGTCGAGCCGCTGGGCCTCGCCGCCGTTGAAGCGGCGGGCCTCCTCGGAGGCGAAGCGGAACACGGACACGGCCCGGCCGACCTCGCCGCGGGCCCACTTCATCGGCTTGCCGTTCTCGGCGGAGATCAGCTCGGCGATCTCCTCGGTGCGCTCGGCCAGCCGGCGGCTGACGTGGTCCAGGGCGGCGGCCCGGACGTGGGCGGGGGTGGCGGCGAACTCGTCCCGCACGGCGTACGCGGCGGCCACGGCCTCCTCGACCTGGGCGTCGGTCGGCACGCTCACGGCGCCGACGACCCTGCCGTCCCAGGGGGAGGTGACGTCGAAGGCGGTCTCGCCGGTGGCCTGGCGGCCGGCGAGCCAGAAGGCGTGGGTGGAAGTCATATGAGGTCCCGGCCCTTCCGCGGAGGAGGTGTACGTGGGTTGCTGGGCTCCACGGTAGGTGCGGCGCGGCGGCCCGGCGTTTGTCCTGCGCGGAGTACTGCCCCGGAATTCCGTGCCACTTTGGCAGCACGGGCGGGACCGGGCACCGGGGTCTGTCCGGCGGACCGAGCCGGAGGGCGTCGGCAGCGCCTCGCCGGGCAGGCGAGCGGGGTCCGGTGCGTCCGGCCGCGAGCCGGAGAAAGCACTCGACGCGATGAGGGTCCCCTGCCGGAGCGAAGCCGGGAGCGGGGGCGGCGGCCGACGGCGCCGCGTCCTCGGCGGGACCCGTCGCGCAGGCCCCGCGGCTCAGGCGGTGTCCGCGGCCGTCGCCTTCAGCGCGAGCCACAGCTCCATGCGGACGTCCGGGTCGTCCAGGGAGCGGCCGAGGATCTCCTCGACGCGGCGCATGCGGTAGCGCAGGGTGTGGCGGTGGACGCCGAGGTCGGCGGCGGCCGCGTCCCACTGGCCGTGCCGGGAGAGCCAGGCGCGCAGGGAGGCGACGAGGTCGCCGCGGCCGGTCGCGTCGTGGTCGCGCAGCGCCCGCAGCAGCCCGTCGGCGAACGCCTTCACCGCGTCGTCGGCGAGCAGCGGCAGCACGGAGCCGGCGGCCATCTGCTCGTGCTCCACCAGCACCCTGCCCCGTCGCCGGGCCACGGACAGCGCCTGCTCCGCCTGCTTGTAGGCGGCGGACGCGGCGATCGGGCCGGCCGGTGCGGACAGGCCGGCGACCAGGTCGTCGTCGTTCGTCTTGCGGGCCGCCTCCCGCGCGGCGGCGTGGTCGCAGCAGGCGCCGACGACGGTGCCGCCGTCGGCGGCCAGCACGATCAGCCGGTCCCCCTCCGGCACCACGAGGACCGCCTCGCCGGAGCGGGCGGCGGCGGACTCGGCGGCCTCGGCGAGCGCCCCGAGGGCGTCGGCGCCCGCGTCGCCCTGCGCACGGGCGGCGGGGGCGGCGCCGGTCTCGGCGACGATGATCCGGAACGGCGCGTCGAGCAGGCCGCCGTACAGGTCCCCGGCGACCGCACGGGCGTGGTCCGGCTCCCCGGCGAGCAGCATGCGCAGCACGGCCGCGCCGATGCGCTGTTCGGCCGCGTGCAGGGAGCGGGAGCGTTCGGTGGTGAGGGTGAGCAGCGCGACGGCGGAGTGCACGGCGTAGCGCTCGGCGGTGCCGGGGGCGGACGCGGTGCCGACGGCGAGGGCGGCGCGGGGACGGCGTCCGGTGCCGAGGGAGTGCAGCTCGACCCGGTCCTCGTTCTCCGGTCCCGCGACCACCGACGAGGCGGGCGCGGGCCGTTCGCGCAGCCGCGTGACCTCCGCGGTCAGCCGGGCGGCGCGCCGGCCCGCCCAGTCCGGCGCCGCGGCGACGACCGCGCCGGAGGCGTCGTACAGGGCGGCCCACCCGTCGACCTGGGCGGCGAGCGCCGCGAGCAGGCCCTCGGGGCCGTCCGTGAGGGTGTGCCGGGTGAGTTCCCGCTGGGCGGCGAAGCCGGCGGTGACCGCGCGGTACTGGTCGGCGGCGATCGCGGCGGACACGGCCTTGCTGATGGCGAGGAACGGGGTGCGGCGCGGCACCTCCAGCAGCGGCAGCCCTTCTTCCTTCGCGGCCTCGACCAGCGCCTCGGGGATGTCGTCGTAGTGGACGCCGACGGCGAAACCGAGTCCGACCACGCCCGCGCCGACCAGCCGCTTCACGTAGCGGCGCATCGCGTCCCGGTCCTCCGCGTCGAGTTTCAGCGCGGTGATCAGGAGCAGCTCGCCGCCCTCCATGTACGGCACCGGGTCGGCGAGCTCGCTGGCGTGCGCCCAGCGGACGGGCGCGTCGAGGCGGTCCTCCCCCGCGCGCACGGTCAGTTTGAGCGCGGAGTGGTGGACGAGCGAGGCGAGCGTCGGGGGCATCGGGGCGGTGAGCCTTCGGGTCGGCGATCGGGTGTGCAAGAACGGTGATCACTTGGCCGTCTCGTATGAACGACCTGTGTCGATTCTGCCTCACCGTACGACCCCCGGCGGCCGGGACCGCTCACTCCCGCAGGTCCACCAGCAGCGGAGGCGCGTGCTCCCCCTTCACGTTCGTCAGCGACAGCACCGCGTGCCCCGCGGGCACCGCGTGCGCCAGCTCGGACGCCGACCAGCGCTCGCGTTCGACCTGGCGCACGGTGACCGCCCGCGCGGTGGGCGCCTTGCCGGTGATCGCCCGCCGCAGCGCGTGCACCGCCTTGCCCATCGGGCTGTCGGCGATGATCTGCCGGTCGGTGACGTCCCGCGCCTCGGTCCACTCCTTGCCCCACACCTCGGCGAAGTCCTGCCCGTCCCACGGGGTCACGCCGGACAGCGCCATGCGGCAGCCGGTCGCCCCGAGCAGCGGGCCGCGCAGCGGACGGGGCACGTCGTCCAGGGTGCGCAGGGTGAGCAGCACGCCGGCGTTGGCCGACCGCAGCCGCTGGATGCCGCGCACGGACTCGGGGGTGATCACACCGGTGGCGTCGTCCAGCACCAGGCAGGCGAACAGGGAGCGGTCCTCACGGACCGTGACGCTCGCCGTGAACTGGGCGAGGACCAGCCGCGCCAGCATCCGCGAGGCGTCGGCGTGGCCCCGCTCGGGCAGGTCCACGCGCACCCGGACGGGGTGGTCGAGCGCCTTGAGGGAGAACGGCCGGGACTGCCCCGAGGTGTCGAAGAAGCCGGAGAAGGCGGGCCGGTCCAGCAGCGCCACCCGGTCGGCGAGGATCCCGGCCACGTCACCGGGGTGGCCCATCTGCCGTTCCCGGGCGTCGAGTTCGCGCAGCAGCGACTCCCGGCCCGCGTCCTGGAGGCCCTGGCGCAGGGCGGCCAGGGGGCCGGGGGCGCCGTCGAGCAGCTGCCGCAGCTCCGGCACCGACGGGAAGCGGCCGTGCACCGCGCGGAACGGCCCGAGGAGCTGGGCGAGGACGGTGGTGGAGCGGCGGGTGTCGCTGCCCGGATGCGGGTCCGCGAGGTCGCCGACCAGCGCCTCGGCGAGCACGGCCGCCGCCTCGTCGGGGTCGGTGGTGCCGCCGTACAGGTCGAGGTCGTAGACGGAGTCGGGGCTGCCGATGCGGACGACGACGTCGTAGGCGTCGGACGGGCCGAGGCCCGCGCCGGCCGCGCCGACCACCACCACGGCGGTCCGTCCGGCGAGCGCCTGGAGGCACAGCGACTCGGCGACCGGCCGGACCACACCGCCGGTCTTGCCGGAGCCGGCCGGTCCGACCGCGAGCATCGAGGTCCCCAGCAGCTCCGGGCCGAGGGCGAGTCCGGCGCCGCGGTAGGCGTAGGGGTTGCGCGGGTCGTCGGCGGTGGTGCCGAGCCGCACCTGGCCGGTGAGCAGGTCGTGGCGGGCCTGCCGGACGGACAGGTCGCGGGCGCCGGACGGGTGCGGGCAGGCGGCGGCGCCGTCCTTCAGCACGGCCCCGGTGAAGGTGGCGAGGCTGTGCCGGCCGGTGCGCACGCCCTGCCAGGCGCGGGCGATGCGGGCGTGGTCGACGTCCCGCATCAGCCCGGCCCGGGCGTCGGAGGCGAGCCGCTCGGCGGCGTCGACGGCCCCGGCGGCGCGCAGCGCGGGCCAGGCGGCCGGGTCCTCCTCGGGGGCGGGCGGGGGCTCGTCCCGTCCGCCGGTGCGGCGCCAGGCGGGCGGGCCGTAGCGGCGCCAGATCTCGCCCCAGCGGCCGAGCCGGCCCACGCCGACCATGATGACCCCGGCGATGAGCACGTAGTAGGCGTAGACGACCACGACGGCGGCGAAGCTGTGCGGCTCGGCCCAGGAGTCGGGGATCATCGCGTACAGCGGCAGCAGCCACCAGCCGCCGAGGTAGCCGTTCCACAGCAGCGACCAGATCAGCCAGCCGACGAGGAACGCGATCAGCGCGCCGCTGAACAGCTGGCGGCCGGGGACGGTCTCCGGCTCCTCCTCGGGGCGGGGCCGGTGGCCGAACCGCCAGATGCCGGGAGGCGTCTCGGGGCGCGCGGTGCGCAGCCACGCGAGGAACGCGGAGCCGTCCGGGGGCGGCGGCACGCCCGGCGCGTGCGCGGGGCGCGGTGGCGCCGCCGGTACCTGAGGTGGTCCCGCCGGGCGCGGCACGGGGCCGGCCTGCGTGCCCCGCGCGTCCTGGGTACCCTCGCTGTCCATCGCCCCTGCCCCCTGAGCAGCCGCCTCGTCCGCCTACAGACACGCCAATCTAACGCCCCGACAGGCGCCGTCCACCGATGGCACGGCCGGGGTCCGGGTTCGGCCGGATCGTCCCGCCGCGCCGCGTCGGCACGGCCGGTCCCCGGCGGGTATGTCCATCACGGACAACCCGGACCACCGGACAACGCCCACATGGAGCATGCCCAGCCTTCTCCCCCCGCCCTAGCCTGCGGGAAAAGAAGCCACGAGCGTCCGTTACACCCCCCAGGAGCCCCGCATGACCGCACTTCCGCAGGAGCGCCGCGTCGTCACCGCCATCCCCGGCCCGAAGTCGCAGGAGCTGCAGGCCCGCCGTACCGCCGCGGTCGCGCAGGGCGTGGGCTCCGTGCTGCCCGTGTTCACCACGCGGGCCGGCGGCGGCATCATCGAGGACGTCGACGGCAACCGTCTGATCGACTTCGGCTCAGGCATCGCCGTGACCTCCGTCGGCGCGTCCGCCGAGGCCGTCGTCCGCCGCGCCTCCGCCCAGCTGGCCGACTTCACCCACACCTGTTTCATGGTGACGCCGTACGAGGGCTACGTGGCCGTGGCCGAGGCGCTCGCCGAGCTGACGCCGGGCGACCACGCGAAGAAGTCCGCGCTGTTCAACAGCGGCGCCGAGGCCGTCGAGAACGCCGTGAAGATCGCCCGCGCGTACACGAAGCGGCAGGCGGTCGTCGTCTTCGACCACGGCTACCACGGCCGCACCAACCTCACCATGGCGCTGACCGCGAAGAACATGCCGTACAAGCACGGCTTCGGTCCGTTCGCGCCCGAGGTGTACCGCGTGCCGGTCGCCTACGGATACCGCTGGCCGACCGGCCCGGAGAACGCGGGCCCGGAGGCCGCCGCCCAGGCCATCGACCAGATGTCCAAGCAGGTCGGCGCGGAGAACATCGCGGCGATCATCATCGAGCCGGTGCTCGGCGAGGGCGGCTTCATCGAGCCCGCCAAGGGCTTCCTGCCGGCGATCAGCGCGTTCGCGAAGGACAACGGCATCGTCTTCGTCGCCGACGAGATCCAGTCGGGCTTCTGCCGCACCGGCCAGTGGTTCGCCTGCGAGGACGAGGGCATCGTCCCGGACCTGATCACCACGGCCAAGGGCATCGCGGGCGGTCTGCCGCTGGCCGCGGTCACCGGCCGCGCGGAGATCATGGACGCCGCGCACTCCGGCGGCCTGGGCGGCACCTACGGCGGGAACCCGGTGGCCTGCGCGGGTGCGCTCGGCGCCATCGAGACGATGAAGGAACTGGACCTCAACGCCAGGGCGAAGCGCATCGAGGAGGTCATGAAGGGCCGCCTCACCGCCATGGCGGAGAAGTTCGACGTCATCGGCGACGTCCGGGGCCGCGGCGCGATGATCGCCGTCGAGCTGGTCAAGGACCGCGCCACCAAGGAGCCGGCCCCGGAGACGACGGCCGCGCTGGCGAAGGCCTGCCACCAGGAGGGCCTGCTGGTCCTGACCTGTGGCACCTACGGCAACGTGCTGCGCTTCCTGCCGCCGCTGGTCATCGGCGAGGACCTGCTGAACGAGGGCCTCGACATCATCGAGCAGGCCCTCGCCCGCGTCTGATCCGGCATCGGGGCAGGTGGACCGCCCGGCCCCCTGCCCCGCCGTCCGGATCCGGACGGCGGCAGAGCGTGTGAAGAACGTGTGCGGGGTGGATGACAGGATGCCGTGGGCCCTGTCGCCGGGCCACCCCCTGCCGTAGGTTTCTTCCCGGATGAGAGATACACCCCCGCCCACAGGGGACTGTGGGCGGCTCAGGCCGAGGCCTCCCCAGCTTCGACCTGGTCGTGCCCTCGCGCACACAGCCGGGGCCCGCGGGCCCCGGGTCTCCTCAGGATCGGACGGTCGCCCGCCCCAGACCCCCCGGGGCGCGCGGCGTTCCGATCCGGACGGCCGTCCGGGCACCGGACACGGCAAGCCGTTCCCCGGAGGGCCGGCGCACACCCCCCCTTTGCGCCGGCCCTCCGGTGCGCCCGCACCCTCCCGCCTGCGAAGCTGTCCCGCATGCTGCTGCTGGTCGTGCCGTTCCTCCTCTTCCTGCTGATCACCTGGCAGGTCCTCGCCGACGGCCCGCTCCTCGACCTGGACGAGCGCCTGAGCGACGCGCTGGTACGCCCCGACCGGGCCTCCGAACTCCTCGCCGACCTCGGCGACGTCGAGGTCGCCGTGCCCGTCCTGGCGCTCGCGCTGGCCGTGACGGCGTGGCGGCTGCGCGCCACAGGTATGGACCGCTGGTGGCTCCCGCCCGCCGCCGGGGCGGCGGCCATGATCCTGGTCCCCGTCCTGGTCGCCCCGCTGAAGGCCTGGACCGACCGCCCCGGCACCCCCGCCGTCCCCCCGGCGACCGGCTACTACCCCTCCGGCCACACCGCCACGGCGACGGTCGCGTACGGCGCGGCGACCCTGCTGCTCCTCCCGCTGCTCGGGTCGCCGGCCGTACGGCGAGGACTGGTCGCGCTGTGCGGCGTCCTGGTCCTGGGCGCCTCGTACGGGCTGGTGCGCCGGGGGTACCACTGGCCGCTGGACGTGGTGGGGAGCTGGTGCCTCGGCGCGATGCTGCTGACCGGCGTGGTGCTGGTCAGCCGAAGTAGCCGTCGAACGTCCGCTGGAACTCCCAGCCGCCGAAGCGGTCCCAGTTGATCGACCAGGTCATCAGGCCGCGCAGGGCCGGCCAGGTGCCGTGGGGGGTGTAGGAGCCGCAGTCGGTGCCTTTCGTCAGGCAGTCGAGGGTCTTGACGACCTCGGCCGGGGACACGTGGCCGTTGCCCGCGTGGACGGTGGCCGGCATGCCGATGGCGACCTGGTCGGGGCGCAGCGGCGGGAAGACGTTGTTCGCGTCGCCGGCGACCGGGAAGCCGGTGAGCAGCATGTCGGTCATGGCGATGTGGAAGCCGGCGCCGCCCATGGAGTGGTACTGGCCGTCCAGGCCCATGATCGGGCCGGAGTTGTAGTCCTGGACGTGCAGCAGGGTGAGGTCGTCGCGCAGGGCGTGGATGACCGGGAGGTAGGCGCCCGCGCGCGGGTCCTGCCCGCCCCAGGGGCCGCTGCCGTAGAACTGGTGGCCGAGCTGGACGAAGAAGGTCTCCGGGGCCATGGTCAGGACGAAGTCGTCGCCGTAGCGGGCCTTGAGGGTCCTCAGGGCCGAGATCAGGTTGACGATCACCGGGGTCCTCGGGTTCCTGAAGTCGGTGTCGCCGGTGTCCAGGGAGAGGGAGTGACCCTCGAAGTCGATGTCCAGGCCGTCGAGTCCGTACTCGTCGATGATCTTCGAGACGGAGGAGACGAAGGTGTCGCGGGCGGCGGTCGTCGTCAGCCGGACCTGGCCGTTCTGGCCGCCGATGGAGATCAGCACCTTCTTGCCCGCCGCCTGCTTGGCCCTGATCGCCGCCTTGAACTCGGCGTCGCTCTCCACACCCGGGCACTCCGCCGCCGGGCAGCGCTCGAAGCGGATGTCGCCGGAGGTGACGGAGGTGGGTTCGCCGAAGGCCAGGTCGATGACGTCCCAGCTGTCGGGCACGTCGGCGAGGCGGGTGTAGCCGGAGCCGTTGGCGAAGCTCGCGTGGAGGTAGCCGACCAGGGCGTGGTCCGGGAGGCCGGAGTCGCCGCCGGAGTCGGGCGTGGTGGTCGTCGCGGTGACGGTCGCCGAACGGGCCGACTCCCCCGCGTCGTTGAGGGCGGCGACCTGGAAGGCGTACGCCGTCGAGGGCGACAGGCCGGTGACGGTCGTGGAGGTGCCGGTGACGGTGCGGACCTTGGCGCCGTCGCGGTAGACGGCGTAGGAGGTGGCGCCCGCGGCCGGTGACCAGGACAGGGAGACGCTGGTGGCGGTCGCTCCGGACGCCGTGAGGCCGGTGGGCGGGGCGGGCGGCCGGCCGGTCTCGCCGCCGGGACCGGTGAGGGTGATGTCGTCGGCGTGGTAGGCGCCGGTGCCGTACCAGCCGTGGGTGTAGATCGTGACCCGGGTGGTGGAGGGGCCGGTGCGGAAGGTGGTCGTGAGCTTCTGCCAGTCGGGGGCGGACTGGGTCCAGGCGGAGACGTCGGTGGTGCCGGTGCCGCTCGCGCCGAGGTGGACGTAGGCGCCGCGGACGTAGCCGGAGAGGGTGTACGAGGAGTCGGGTTTCACCGTGACGGTCTGGGCGCAGCGGGCGTTGTCCGACCCGGCCGGGGTGGCCTTCAGGGCGGAGGCGCCGCTGCGGACGGGTGAGGTGACGGTGGTGCCGGCCGGGCAGGACCAGCCGTCGAGGCCGGTCTCGAAGCCGCCGTTGCGGGCGAGGTCGGCGTCGGCCGCGCGGGCGGCCGGCGTCAGGGCGGTGACGCCGGCCGCGGCGAGCGCGGTGGCGGTGAGCAGGGCGGCGAGGGGGCGGCGGGCGTGGGGTCTGGCGCGGTCCACAAGGGCCTCCGGGCAGGGGGGAGTTGGAGGGGTGGAGCGCGCTCAATTTGGTCCAGACCAATCCCCCTGTCAAGCCCCCGCGCAGGCCCCGCTCGTGCCCGGCGCAGCCCGCCCGCCGCTCAGCTGTCGAAGCCCAGTCCCAGCCGGTCCATCGTCCGCAGCCACAGGTTGCGCCGCCCCTGACGGGCGTCCGCCCTGGCCAGCGACCACTTGGTGAGGGCGATGCCGGTCCAGGCGAACGGCTCCGGCGGGAACGGCAGCGGCTTGCTGCGCACCATCTCCAGCTCCGTGCGCTCGGTCCGCTCCCCCGCCAGCAGGTCCAGCATCACCTCCGCCCCGAACCGCGTCGCGCCGACACCGAGCCCGGTGTAGCCCGCCGCGTACGCGACCCGGCCCGCGTGGGCGGTGCCGAAGAACGCCGAGAAGCGGGAGCAGGTGTCGATCGCGCCGCCCCAGGCGTGGGTGAAGCGCACCCCCTCGAGCTGCGGGAAGCAGGTGAAGAAGTGACCCGCGAGCTTGGCGTACGTCTCCGGCCGGTCGTCGTGCTCGGCGCGCACCCGGCCGCCGTACGGGTAGACCGCGTCGTAGCCGCCCCACAGGATCCGGTTGTCGCGGGAGAGCCGGAAGTAGTGGAACTGGTTGGCGCTGTCGCCGAGTCCCTGGCGGTTCCTCCAGCCGAGGGAGGCGAGCTGCTCGTCGCTGAGCGGCTCGGTCATCAGGGCGTAGTCGTAGACCGGGACGGTGTAGGGGCGGACCCGGCGCACCAGGCTGGGGAAGACGTTGGTGCCGAGCGCGACCCGGTGGGCGCGGATCGCTCCGTACGGGGTGCGGACGGACATGCCGGCGCCGTACTGCCGGAGGGTGAGGGCGGGGGTGTGCTCGTACACGCGCACCCCGAGGTCGAGGCAGGCGCGCTTGAGGCCCCAGGCCAGGCGTGCCGGGTCGAGCAGGGCGACGCCCCGGCGGTCGTGGAGCCCGGCCACGAAGGTGGGCGAGTCGACCTGCTCGCGGACCGCGTCGGCGTCCAGGAACTCGATGCCGTCGGCGAGGCCGCGCGCGCTGATCTCGTCGTACCAGGCGCGCAGTTCCTCCGCCTGGTACGGCTCGGTGGCGACGTCGATCTCGCCGGTGCGTTCGAAGTCGCAGTCGATGGAGTGGCGGGCGACCGTCTCCTCGATGGCGTCGAGGTTGCGGGCGCCCAGCCGCTCCAGGGTGTGGATCTCGCCGGGCCAGCGGGCGAGCCCGTTGGCCAGTCCGTGGGTGAGGGAGGCGGCGCAGAACCCGCCGTTGCGGCCGGAGGCGGCCCAGCCCACCTCGCGGCCCTCCACCAGCACCACGTCCCGTGAGGGGTCGCGCTCCTTGGCGATCAACGCGGTCCACAGTCCGCTGTAGCCGCCGCCCACGACCAGCAGGTCGCAGGTGACGCGGCCGGTCAGGGCCGGCTCGGGGCCGGGGCGGCCGGGGTCGTCCAGCCAGTAGGAGACCGGCCGGGCCTCGGAGAGGGACTGCGTCCAACGGCTCATGGCGCTCGAGGCCATGATCTCAACTCCCTACTGCGGACTGGGGTGCTCGGTCGCTATGCCTTCTGCCGTCTGCGGCGGTTGCCGACCGCCATGGAGACCAGCACCAGCAGCACGGCGACCACGAACATGGCCGTGCCGATGACGTTGATCTGGACGGGCGTGCCGCGCTGTGCGGAGCCCCAGACGAACATCGGGAAGGTGACGGTCGAACCGGCGTTGAAGTTGGTGATGATGAAGTCGTCGAAGGACAGGGCGAAGGCGAGCAGCGCGCCCGCCGCGATGCCGGGGGCGGCGATCGGCAGGGTGACCCGCAGGAACGTCTGCACCGGGCCGGCGTAGAGGTCCTGCGCGGCCTGTTCCAGGCGTGGGTCCATCGACATCACGCGCGCCTTCACGGCGACCACGACGAAACTGAGGCAGAACATGATGTGGGCGATCAGGACCGTCCAGAAGCCCAGCTCCGCCCCCATGTTGAGGAAGAGGGTGAGCAGCGAGGCCGCCATCACCACCTCGGGCATCGCCATCGGCAGGAAGATCAGCGAGTTGACCGCGCCGCGGGCGCGGAAGCGGTAGCGCACCAGCGCGAACGCGATCATCGTGCCGAGCAGCGTGGCGCCGAGCGTGGCCCAGAAGGCGATCTGCAGGCTGAGGCCGAGGGACTCGCACAGCCCCGAGACCCCGCACGGGTCCCGCCACGCGTCGGTGGAGAACTCCTGCCACTGGTAGTTGAAGCGTCCCTTCGGCCGGTTGAGGGAGAACACCGTGACGACGACGTTCGGCAGCAGGAGGTAGGCGAGCGTCAGCAGGCCCGCGATGACGACCAGGTTGCGCCTGAACCACTTGACGAAGGCCATTTAAACCAGATCCTCCGTGCCGGACTTGCGGATGTGGACCGTGACCACGGCGAGGACCGCGGCCATCAGGATGAACGAGAGCGCCGCGGCCGTCGGGTAGTCCAGGATCCGCAGGAACTGCGACTGGATGACGTTGCCGGCCATCCGGGTGTCGGTGGAGCCGAGCAGGTCCGCGTTGATGTAGTCGCCGGACGCCGGGATGAAGGTCAGCAGCGTGCCGGAGACCACGCCCGGCATCGACAGCGGGAAGGTGACCTTGCGGAAGGTGGTCGACGGCTCGGCGTACAGGTCGCCGGCGGCCTCGTGCAGCCGGGGGTCGATCCGCTCCAGCGAGGTGTACAGCGGAAGGATCATGAACGGCAGGAAGTTGTACGTCAGACCGCACACCACCGCGAGCGGGGTGGCGAGCACGCGGTCGCCGGCGGTCCAGCCGAGGAACGCCGTGACGTCCAGGACGTGCAGCGCGTCGAGGGCGCCGACCACCGGGCCGCCGTCGGCGAGGATCGTCTTCCAGGCGAGGGTGCGGATCAGGAAGCTGGTGAAGAACGGCGCGATCACCAGGATCATGATCAGGTTGCGCCAGCGGCCCGCCCGGAAGGCGATCAGGTACGCCAGCGGGTAGCCGAGCAGCAGGCACAGCACGGTCGCGGAGGCCGCGTAGAGCACCGAGCGGACGAACTGCGGCCAGTACTCGGACAGCGCGTCCCAGTAGGTGGCGAAGTGCCAGGTGACCTCGTAGCCCTCCTCCAGGGAGCCCGTCTGCACGGACGTGGAGGCCTGGTAGATCACCGGCAGCGCGAAGAACACGACGAGCCAGAGCAGGCCGGGCAGCAGGAGCAGGTACGGTGTCCGGCGCCCGCGTTTGCGCGGCGGTTTCTTCTCGGGGGCGACGGGCGCCGGCGTCGGCGGCGCCTCGGTGACCGTGGCCATCAGGCGACCTCTTCCTCGACCGTCTCGACGCCCGCGTCGATGTCCTGGGCGGCGTCCAGGCCGAAGGTGTGCGCCGGGTTCCAGTGCAGGACGACCTCGGCGCCGGGCGCGAGCCGCGGGTCCCGGTCGACGTTCTGCACGTAGACCTCGAAGTCGGAGCAGACCGGGCTGTCGACGACGAACTGCGTGGAGACGCCGATGAAGCTGGACTCGGTGATCCGGCCGGTGATCCGGTTGCGGCCCTCGGGTATCCCGCCGGCGTCGTCGGCGTGCGTGAGGGAGATCTTCTCCGGGCGCACCCCGGCGAGGATCCTGCCGCCCGTGGTGGTGGGCGCGCTGGTGCGGGCCCGGTGCAGCACCAGCTTGCCGCCGCCCGCCTTGAGCACGATGTCGTCGCCGGACGTGGCGTCCACCTCGGCCTCGATGAAGTTCGACGTGCCGAGGAAGTTGGCGACGAAGGTGGTGCGCGGGTTCTCGTACAGGTCGGCGGGGGCGCCGAGCTGCTCGACCCGGCCGGCGTTCATCACCGCGACGCAGTCGGCCATGGTCATGGCCTCCTCCTGGTCGTGGGTGACGTGCACGAAGGTGATGCCGACCTCGGTCTGGATGCGCTTGAGCTCCAGCTGCATCTGGCGGCGCAGCTTCAGGTCGAGGGCGCCGAGCGGCTCGTCGAGGAGCAGCACCCTGGGGTGGTTGATCAGCGCGCGGGCGACCGCGACGCGCTGCTGCTGGCCGCCGGAGAGCTGGTGCGGCTTCTTGCGCGCCTGCTCACCGAGCTGGACCAGCTCCAGCATCTCCTCGACCTGCTTCTTCACGCTCTTGATGCCGCGCCGGCGCAGGCCGAAGGCGACGTTCTCGTAGATGTCGAGGTGCGGGAAGAGGGCGTAGGACTGGAAGACCGTGTTCACCGGCCGCTTGTACGGCGGCAGCGCGGTGACGTCCTGGTCGCCGAGGTGGACGGTGCCCGCGGTGGGCTCCTCCAGGCCGGCGATCATGCGCAGGGTGGTGGTCTTGCCGCAGCCGGACGCGCCGAGCAGGGCGAAGAAGGAGCCCTCCGGGACGGTCAGGTCGAGCGGGTGCACGGCCGTGAAGTCGCCGTAGGTCTTGCTGATCCCGGTGAGGCGGACGTCACCGCCGCCGGCCGTGGTGGTCTCTTCGGTGGTCTTCATCTCGTCACGCCCCCGTGAGCTTCGCGAACTTGCCTTCGAACGCCGTCTCTTCCTCGGAGCTCAGCGAGCGGAAGGCACGGGACTTGGCCTGCATGGCGCCGTCGGGGAGGATCAGCGGGTTGTTCGCCGCGTCCTCGTCGAGCTTCGCGAGCTCCTCCTTCACCCCGTCGACCGGACAGACGAAGTTGATGTAGGCGGCGAGCCGGGCGGCCGGCCGCGGCTCGAAGTAGTAGTCGATCAGGCGCTCGGCGTTCGTCTTGTGCCGGGCCTTGCCGGGGATCAGCATGTTGTCGCTGGAGAGCATGTAACCGCTGTCCGGGATGACGAAGCCGATGTCCGGGTTGTCCGCCTGGAGCTGGACGACGTCACCGGCCCACGCGACGCACGCGGCGAGGTCGCCCTTGGTGAGGTCCGAGGTGTAGTCGTTGCCGGTGAAGCGGCGGATCTGCCCCTTGTCGACGGCCTTCTGCAGCCGGGCGAGGGCCGCGTCGTAGTCGTCGGCGCTGAAGGACCGCGGGTCCTTGTCCATGTCCAGCAGCGCCATGCCCATGGTGTCCCGCATCTCGGTGAGCAGCCCGACCCGGCCCTTGAGCTTCGGGTTGTCCAGCAGGTCGGAGAGGGTCTTCACCTCGACGCCGTCGAGCGCCTTCTTGTTGTACGCGATGACGGTCGCGATGCCCTGCCAGGGGTACGAGTAGGCGCGGCCCGGGTCCCAGTCGGGGGTCCGGTACGACGGGGCCAGGTTGGCGAAGGCGTGCGGGAGGTTCGACGCGTCGAGCTTCTGCACCCAGCCGAGGCGGATCAGACGGGCGGCCAGCCAGTCGGTGAGGACGATGATGTCGCGGCCGGTGTCCTGGCCCGCGGCGAGCTGCGGCTTGATCTTGCCGAAGAACTCGGTGTTGTCGTTGATGTCCTCGGTGTACGTGACCTTGATGCCGGTGCGCTTCGTGAACGCCTCCAGCGTGGGGTGCCTGCGCCCGCTGTCGTCGGTGTCCATGTACTCGGTCCAGTTGGAGAAGGCCACGGTCCTCTCCTTCGCCGAGTGGTCCTCCGCGGAGACGCCGCCCTCGGTGTTTCCCGCCGGGGGGATGCCGCAGGCGCTCAGCGCGCCCAGGCCGCCGGCCGCGAGCGCGCCGCCCGCCGAGGCGCGCAGCAGGGAACGGCGGGTGAGGGCAGCCCTGCCGTTGCGGAGACTGCGCCGTATCGCGGCCTGCTGGACCGGCGAGAGGCGGTCGGGCTCGTACTGCTCCATGCGCGTGGTGCCCTTTCGGGAAGTGGCCGCGGGTCGGGCGGCCTGGCTGCTATCGGTCCCCGAAGACGGTGCGGTGCCAGTCCTTGCGGACCACCGCCGTGTTGTCGAACATGACGTGCTTGATCTGGGTGTACTCCTCGAAGGAGTACGCGGACATGTCCTTGCCGAAGCCGGACGCCCGGTAGCCGCCGTGCGGCATCTCGCTGACGATCGGGATGTGGTCGTTGATCCACACGCATCCCGCCTTGATCTCGCGGGTGGCCCGGCCCGTGCGGTACACGTCACGGCTCCAGGCGGAGGCGGCGAGCCCGTACGGGGTGTCGTTGGCGAGCGCGATGCCCTCGTCGTCGGTGTCGAAGGGCAGGACGACCAGCACCGGTCCGAAGATCTCCGACTGCACGACCTCGCTGTCCTGCGCGGCGTCGGCGATCAGCGTGGGGCGATAGTACGCGCCGCCGGCCAGCTCGCCCAGGGGTGTCTCCCCGCCGGTCACCACGCGCGCGTAGGCACGCGCGCGGTCGACGAAGCCGGCCACCCGGTCGCGCTGGGCGTGGGAGACCAGCGGGCCGAGGTCGGTGCCGGGGGCAAAGGGGTCGCCCAGCCGGACGGTCTCCATCAGCGCGGCGGTGCGCTCCACGAAGGCGTCGTACAGCGGTCGCTGCACGTACGCGCGCGTGGCGGCGGTGCAGTCCTGGCCGGTGTTGATGAGCGCGCCCGCGACGGCGCCGTGGACGGCCGCGTCGAGGTCGGCGTCGTCGAAGACCACGAAGGGCGCCTTGCCGCCCAGCTCCAGGTGGAGGCGCTTGACGGTGGCGGTGGCGATCTCGGCGACCCGCTTGCCGACGGCGGTGGAGCCGGTGAAGGAGGTCATGGCCACGTCGGGGTGGCCGACCAGGCGCTCGCCGGCCTCCTTGCCGGTGCCGGTGACGATGTTGACGACGCCGTCCGGGATGCCGGCGTCGGTCGCGGCCTGCGCGAAGAGCAGCGAGGTCAGCGGGGTGAGCTCGGCGGGCTTCAGGACGACGGTGTTGCCCGCGGCGATCGCCGGGAGTATCTTCCACGCGGCCATCTGCAGCGGGTAGTTCCAGGGGGCGATGGATCCCACGACGCCGATGGGCTCGCGGCGGACGTAGGAGGTGTGGTCGCCCGAGTACTCGCCGGCCGACCGGCCCGCGAGGTGGCGGGCGGCGCCGGCGAAGAAGGCGATGTTGTCGATCGTGCCCGGCACGTCGAACTCACGGCTCAGCTTCAGCGGCTTGCCGCACTGCAGCGACTCGGCGCGGGCGAAGTCCTCCGCCCGCTCGGCGACCACGGCGGCGAACCGGTGCAGGGCGTCGGAGCGCTCGCCGGGGGTGGCGCCGGCCCAGCCGGGGAACGCCTCCCGGGCGGCGGCGACGGCCGCGTCGACGTCGTCGGGCCCGGCGAGGCCGTAGGTGTACGCCTGCGCGCCGGTGGCCGGGTCGACCACGGAGTGGGTCCGTCCCGAGGTGCCCTCGGCGAGACGGCCGGCAATGAACTGCGCGCCGTCCGCGAACCGTTCACGGGCCGGGAATCGTTCCTGCGTGGTGCTGCCGGGGTTGTGCATGTCGCTCTCCTCCGTGTCCCCGAGGGGGGCGGCGTGGCTCCAGCTCGATGTGAGTGCCGATCCTGACAGAGCAGAGGCACTCCAACAAGTGATTCCGTTGTTGCCATTTGGTTACGCGACGGAATCTGTCGACCAGGTGTCGAGCGGCAACGGAAAAGGCAGGACGGAGTGTCAGTGGCGTCTGTGAGACTGCTCCGGCACAGATCGACATCGGGGGGTGATGGCCTTGGGCGGAACCGTACGAGCGGTGGCTTCCAGGGAGGCGCTGATCGAGGCGGTGCGGGCCGGGGAGCGGGTGAAGTACCTGCACTTCTGGGGGCACCGGCCGCTGCCCGACGGCCGCATCGGGGCGAGTTGCCTGAGCCAGTGGTGGCCGGCGCCGTTCACCGTCGACGGCGTGGAGTACGCGACCGCCGAGCACTGGATGATGGCGGCCAAGGCACGCCTCTTCGGCGACGCCGAGGGCGAGCGGCGCGTGCTGGCCGCCGCGCATCCCTCCCTGGCGAAGAAGGCGGGCCGCCTGGTCCGCGGCTTCGACGAGGAGACCTGGCGGCGGGAGCGGTTCGGGATCGTGGTGGAGGGCAGCGTGCACAAGTTCGCGGCTCATGAGGGGCTGCGGTCTTTCCTGCTGGGCACGGGCGAGCGGATTCTGGTCGAGGCCAGCCCCGTTGATCGTGTGTGGGGCATAGGCCTCGCGGCCGGCGACGAGGCAGCCCACGACCCGACCCGCTGGCGCGGCCCCAACCTGCTGGGCTTCGCGCTGATGGAGGCACGCAGGCGGTTGAGGGAGGCGGCGTGGGCCGCGGGGGGAGCGGAGGCCGCGGAGTAGGGGCGGCGGGTCCGTCGCCCCTCCGTGCGCACCGGCGCCGGCGGCAGCCCAAGGAGGTGGGGGGCCTCGGTGCCGGCCGCGGGCGGCGCCCTGGTGAGCGCGGCGGCCACGCACCGGGGGCGTCCCGCCCTTCCGACGGTGCGTCCCGGGCCGCCTCCCGACGGGCCGCGTCCGGGGTCAGCCCCGTCGGCGCCGCAGGCGCGAGCCCCGGCCGTCGGGCCGTCGGGCTCAGGTGACCAGGACGACGACACCCAGGATGAGAGCCAGCGCGCTGCCGACGGCTCCGCAGATGATGCCCGCCAGGGCCTGCCCCGCGTTCGTGGCCTCGCCGCGGCTCGCCTTGCCGCGGCCGATCGCGCCGAAGATCACCGCAAGGACGCCCAGCGCGATGGCCACCGGCCAGAAGCAGAACCCGGCCGCCGCGATGATCCCGAGGACCAGGGAGGAGACGCCCATGCCGTTGCTCGGCAGGGGTGGCACCCCGGTCCAGCCGGGGTGTCCTTGGGCGGGCGCACCGGCGTACCCCGCGTGCGGATAGCCGTAGGGGAGCTGCCCCGGCCCTTCCGGACCGATGGGCGGCGGCGGGACGGCCGCGCCGGCGGCCGGGGACGCGAACGGGTCGGCGGCCTGCGGCACGGGCGCGGTCGCTGCCGAAGGGCCTGCCCACGGGCTCCCGTAAGGCCCGGGCGTGGACGCGGGCGCGGGCGGGGCCGGGTTCGAGGCCGTCGGGAAGGACGTCACCGTCTCCTGGGCGTGCACCGAGGACGTGCCGGACGCCGCCCGGTCGTGCACGGTGGGCGCCGGCCACGGCGAGGCCCCTCCCGCCACCACGGTCTCGCCCGGACCGCCGGAGGCCGGCGCACGGTCCCCGGGCAGCGCCCAGGGATCGGACGCGGGCGTCCCGGCGTCCCGCGTGTCCGCCGCGGCACGCCCCGTCTCCGTGGTCCGCGCGTCCACCAGCGAACCGTCCTGGGGGGCCACGTGCGGCGCCCCGCCGTCGGCCGGTGCCGGCCACACCTCAGGGGCGGACGAACCCGACGGAGGCGTTCCGTCCCCCGTGCGGTCCCGGGCCCCCGGCGCCGGTGCGTCGTCGGACATGCGCTGCGACCCCTTCCTCGGACGAACCGTCATGGTACGGCCCGCGCCCGTCCCGCGTGCGCCCGGCCTACGATGATCCCCGCACCGTCGATCAGCCGATCACCCGCGTCCCGCCGCGTCCCGGCCCGGGACGCCGTTCCCGGGGAGGAACCTTGACCGACCGCCACGCCCCCGCGGCCACCGCCGGGCAGGTCCGTGACCTGCGCGCCTTCATCGCCGGGCTGCCCAAGGCCGAACTGCACGTGCACCACGTCGGCTCCGCCTCCCCCCGCATCGTCTCGGAACTGGCCGCCCGCCACCCCGACTCCAAGGTCCCCACCGACCCCGAGGCCCTGGCCGACTACTTCACCTTCACGGACTTCGCGCACTTCATCGAGGTGTACCTGTCCGTCGTCGACCTGATCCGCACCCCCGAGGACGTGCGGCTGCTGACGTACGAGGTGGCCCGTGAGCTGGCCCGGCAGCAGGTGCGGTACGCCGAGCTGACCATCACCCCGTTCTCCTCCACCCGCCGTGGGATCGACGCGCGCGCCTTCATGGACGCGATCGAGGACGCCCGCAAGGCGGCCGAGAGCGAGCTGGGCACCGTGCTGCGCTGGTGCTTCGACATCCCGGGCGAGGCCGGCCTGGAGGCGGCCGAGGAGACGACGCGGCTCGCCACCGACGACCGGCTGCGCCCGGAGGGCCTGGTCTCCTTCGGCCTGGGCGGCCCCGAGATCGGCGTGCCGCGCCCGCAGTTCAAGCCGTACTTCGACCGGGCCGTCGCCGCCGGGCTGCACTCGGTGCCGCACGCGGGCGAGACCACCGGTCCGGAGACGATCTGGGACGCGCTGAACGAGCTGGGCGCCGAGCGCATCGGCCACGGCACCAGCGCCGCGCGGGACCCGGAGCTGCTGCGGCACCTCGCCGAGCGGGGCATCCCGCTGGAGGTGTGCCCGACCTCCAACATCGCCACCCGCGCGGTCGCCACCCTGGACGAACACCCGATCAAGGAGTTCACCCGGGCCGGCGTGCTGGTGACGGTCAACTCCGACGACCCGCCGATGTTCGGCACCGACCTCGCCACCGAGTACGCGGTCGCCGCCCGGCTGCTGGACCTCGACGAGCGGGGCCTGGCGGACCTGGCGAAGAACGCGGTCGAGGCGTCGTTCCTGGACCCGGCCGGCAAGGCGCGGCTGGCGGCGGAGATCGACACCTACACCGCCTCCTGGCTCGCCTCCTGACCACCCGCGAAGGGCCCCCATGCAGAACGTGACCGCCGTGGCCCACCGCGGAGACCCGTACCGCGTCCGCGAGAACACCCTGGCCTCCCTGCGCTCCGCGATCCGGCGGGGCGCGGACGCGGTCGAGATCGACGTACGGCTCACCCGGGACGGCGTCCCGGTGCTGCTGCACGACGCGACGCTCGCGCGCCTGTGGGACCACGACCGTCCGCTGGCGTCCCTCACCTGGAGCGAGGTGCGCGAGGTGACGGACGGCGGGGTGCCCGCCCTCGCCGACGCGCTGGCGGCGGCCGGCGGCAGCCGGGTGATGATCGACCTGCCCGGCGCCCCGGGCGAGCGCGCCGTGCGCCGGATCGTGGACGTCGTCCGGGAGCAGGGCGCCCAGGACCGCGTCTACTACTGCGCGGGCGCCCCCGCCATGCTCGCCGTGCGGGCGGTGGACCCGGCCGCGGAGATCGCGCTCACCCACACCTCCCACGCTCCGGTGCGCGCCGGGCTCCTCGAGGCGGTCCGGCCGCGCTGGCTCAACTACCGCTTCAGCGTGGTGGACCGGGCGCTCGTGGAGCGCGTCCACCGCGACGGCTGCCTGCTGTCCGTGTGGACCCCGGACACCCGTCGCTCCATGCGCCGCCTGCTGGCCGCGGGGGTGGACTCGATCACCACCAACCGCGTCGACGTCCTGTGCGCGCTGCGCGACCGCGTCACGTCATGACGACCGGTGGCGTGCCGCTCCGAGCAGCCGGCGCGCCACCACGTGCGACGCGACCGTGGCCGCCCCCGCGGCCGCCAGGCCGGCCACCGCGTCACGGGGGCGTGCGGGACGCAGCACGCCCGCCCGGCGCAGCCGGCCGCGCGCCCACAGCGTGAACGGCAGGACGACCAGCGGCGAGGTCACGGAGCCGGGGGTGTAGCCGCGTACCGCCGCGGCCTGCGCCATGTGCATCACCCCGTGCAGTCCGAAGCCGGTCAACGCGGCCTGGTAGAAGCCGGATCGCCCTCCGCTCAGCCGCCCGGCGGCCGACGCGGCCCCGACGACGGCCCCCATCACGCCGACCGCCGCGGTGAATTCGGCCGCCCCCATGGTCTCGGCCTGCCGCCACACCGGCTCCGGCACCTGCGGGAACCGCCGCCGCAGCTCGGGCACGTTCTTCCGCAGCCACCCCGGCACGGTGGCCAGTTCCTCGAGATCGTGCACGGCCCAAGCGCCCAGGAGCCCCCACGTGACGGCCCCGCCCACCTGTTCACCCCTCATGCCCTCAACCTATCGAGCGGGAGCGGCCGACACCCCGGGGACGGGGTCCGCCGTGAGCGCCTCGAGCCGCTTGATCTTGCTCCGGACCACGTACAGCGGGATCGCGCCGAACACGCCGAACGCCATGTCGACGACGCTCCACCAGAAGGGGATGCCGCGGACCGGCCCGCAGATCAGGGCGAGCGGGATGACGCCGGCGCAGGCGATCAGGCCGAACTCCACGACCCAGATGTTGCGTACGGGGTCGCGGTAGGGGCCGAGGAAGGCGACCGCGATCACGAGGTGGGCGAAGGCCAGCCAGTCGGTGCCGTAGAGCAGGAAGGGGTGGTCGGCGTCGGCCGCGTCGAGTCCGTCCCGTACGCGCTCGATCCACTCCATGAGGCCGGGGAGGTGCTCGGGAACGCCGAGGGACCGCGACACCTCCTCGGTCCAGCGCAGTTCGTGCACCAGCGGGAAGGCCGTGACGCCGCTGAGCACCAGGCAGACGACGAAGAACACCAGCCAGACGCGAATGCCCTTGAGGAGGGCGGCTCTGTCGCTCATGGCGGAAGCGTACGCCTGGAGTTGAACATGTTCAAAAGCGCGGCCGGACGTCGTGCGGACACACGTCGGCCCCGGACGGTGCGGTGCACCGTCCGGGGCCGACGTCCCGTGCGTCAGCCGTCCAGCGAGGTCATCACGTGCTTGATCCGCGTGTAGTCGTCGAAGCCGTAGGCCGACAGGTCCTTGCCGTAGCCCGACTTCTTGAAACCGCCGTGCGGCATCTCGGCGACCAGCGGGATGTGCGTGTTGATCCACACGCAGCCGAAGTCCAGCTTCTTGGACATCCGCATCGCGCGGGCGTGGTCCCTGGTCCACACCGACGAGGCCAGCGCGTACTCCACGCCGTTGGCGTACGCGACGGCCTGGTCCTCGTCCGTGAAGGACTGGACGGTGATGACCGGCCCGAAGACCTCCTTCTGGATGATCTCGTCGTCCTGCCTGAGGCCCGAGACGACGGTCGGCGCGTAGAAGTAGCCCCGGTCGCCGACCCGCTTGCCGCCGGCCTCCACGCGCGCGTGGGCGGGCAGCCGCTCGATGAAGCCCTCCACCTGCTTGAGCTGGTTCGGGTTGTTGAGCGGCCCGTAGAGGACGTCCTCGTCGTCGGGCATGCCCGTCTTGATGTCGGCGGCGGCCTTGGCGAGCGCCTGGACGAACTCGTCGTGGACGGACTCGTGCACCAGCACGCGCGTGGCGGCCGTGCAGTCCTGCCCGGCGTTGAAGTAGCCGGCCTCGGAGATGCCCTCGACGGCCTTGGCGATGTCGACGTCGTCGAAGACCACGACCGGGGCCTTGCCGCCCAGTTCCAGGTGGACCCGCTTGAGGTCCTTGGAGGCGGACTCGGCGACCGCCATGCCCGCGCGCACCGAGCCGGTGATGGAGGCCATCGCCGGGGTCGGGTGCTCGACCATCAGACGGCCGGTGTCGCGGTCGCCGCAGACGACGTTGAAGACGCCCTTGGGAAGGATCGAGCCGAGGATCTCGGCGATGAGGACGGTGGAGGCCGGAGTGGTGTCCGACGGCTTGAGGACGACCGTGTTGCCCGCGGCGATCGCCGGGGCGAACTTCCACACGGCCATCATCATCGGGTAGTTCCACGGCGCCACCTGGGCGCAGACGCCGACCGGCTCACGGCGCACGAAGGAGGTCAGACCCTCCATGTACTCGCCGGCGCCCTTGCCCTCGAGCATCCGCGCCGCGCCCGCGAAGAAGCGGATCTGGTCCACCATCGGCGGGATCTCCTCGGTGCGGGTCAGCCCGACGGGCTTGCCCGTGTTCTCCACCTCGGCGGCGATCAGTTCCTCGGCGCGCTCCTCGAAGGCGTCCGCGATCTTCAGCAGCGCCCTCTGCCGCTCGGCCGGGGTGGTGTCGCGCCAGCCGGGGAAGGCCTCGGCCGCGGCCGCCATCGCGGCGTCCACGTCCGCGGGACCGGACAGCGGAGCGGTCGCGTACGCCTCGCCGGTCGCGGGGTTGACCACCTCGGTGGTCCGTCCGTCGGCGGCGTCCCGGAACTCACCGCCGATGTAGTTGCGCAGACGACGCAGCTCGGTGCTCACTGCAGGCCCTCCTGGTGTTCCTCGTGGGTGCCCGAGGTGTCGGGCGTGTGGTGCCCGAGGTGTCGGGTGTGTACGGGTCGAGGTGTCCAACCTCTGAGACACCCACCCTAGACGGACGGCTGACGTTTTCAACACCCCCGCTCCCCCCGCATCTGCGAAATCCGCACGCATAAGCCTCCTCGGCAACGGATTTCATCGATCGAGCCTTGCGAAACTGCCGATACGTCGTGCACAGTGATCCCGTGGCCAGTCGAAGCGCAGACCCCAAGGACTCCCGCGAGTCCAGGAACGGCGGCGGACCCCAGTTGGACGCCGTCTCCCTCGCCATCATCGAGCAGCTCCAGGAGGACGGCCGCCGGCCGTACGCCGCGATCGGCAAGGCCGTCGGCCTGTCGGAGGCGGCGGTGCGCCAGCGCGTGCAGAAGCTGCTCGACCAGGGCGTGATGCAGATCGTCGCCGTCACGGACCCGCTCACCGTGGGCTTCCGTCGGCAGGCGATGGTCGGCGTCAACGTCGAGGGGGACGTGGAGGCCGTCGCCGACGCGCTGGCCGCGATGACCGAGTGCGAGTACGTGGTGATGACCGCCGGCTCCTTCGACCTGATGGTCGAGATCGTCTGCGAGGACGACGACCACCTGCTGGAGGTCATCAACAAACGCATCCGGGCCGTGCCCGGCGTGCGCTCCACCGAGAGTTTCGTCTACCTCAAGCTCAAGAAGCAGACCTACATGTGGGGAACCCGATAATCGTGAGCACCGACACCCCCAAGGACCTCAGCAGGTCCGCGTACGACCACCTGTGGATGCACTTCACCCGCATGTCGTCGTACGAGAACGCTCCCGTCCCCACCATCGTCCGCGGTGAGGGCACCCACATCTACGACGACAGGGGCAAGCGCTACCTCGACGGTCTCGCGGGCCTGTTCGTGGTGCAGGCCGGGCACGGCCGGCAGGAGCTGGCCGAGACCGCCGCCAAGCAGGCGCAGGAACTGGCGTTCTTCCCGGTGTGGTCCTACGCCCACCCCAAGGCCGTGGAACTCGCGGAGCGGCTCGCGCACGAAGCCCCCGGCGACCTGAACAAGGTCTTCTTCACCACCGGCGGCGGCGAGGCGGTGGAGACCGCCTGGAAGCTCGCCAAGCAGTACTTCAAGCTGACCGGCAAACCGACCAAGTACAAGGTCATCTCCCGCGCGGTCGCCTACCACGGCACCCCGCAGGGCGCCCTGTCCATCACCGGTCTGCCGGCCCTCAAGGCCCCCTTCGAGCCACTGGTGCCGGGTGCGCACAAGGTGCCGAACACCAACATCTACCGGGCGCCGATCCACGGCGACGACCCGGAGGCGTTCGGCCGCTGGGCCGCCGACCAGATCGAGCAGCAGATCCTCTTCGAGGGCCCGGACACGGTCGCCGCGGTGTTCCTGGAGCCCGTGCAGAACGCGGGCGGCTGCTTCCCGCCCCCGCCCGGCTACTTCCGGCGGGTGCGCGAGATCTGCGACCGGTACGACGTGCTGCTCGTCTCCGACGAGGTCATCTGCGCCTTCGGCCGCCTCGGCACCACCTTCGCCTGTGACAAGTTCGGCTACGTACCGGACATGATCACCTGCGCCAAGGGCATGACCTCGGGCTACTCCCCGATCGGCGCGTGCATCGTCTCCGACCGGCTCGCCGAGCCGTTCTACCAGGGCGACAACACCTTCCTGCACGGCTACACCTTCGGCGGCCACCCGGTGTCGGCGGCGGTCGGCCTCGCCAACCTCGACCTGTTCGAGCGCGAGGGCCTCAACCAGCACGTGCTCGACAACGAGGGCGCGTTCCGCTCCACCCTGGAGAAGCTGCACGACCTGCCGATCGTCGGCGACGTCCGCGGCAACGGCTTCTTCTACGGCATCGAGCTGGTCAAGGACAAGGCGACCAAGGAGTCCTTCGACGCCGACGAGACCGAGCGCGTGCTGTACGGCTTCCTGTCCAAGAAGCTGTTCGAGAACGGCCTGTACTGCCGTGCCGACGATCGCGGCGACCCGGTCATCCAGCTCGCGCCGCCGCTGATCTCCCACCAGGAGACCTTCGACGAGATCGAGCAGATCCTGCGCGCGACCCTCACGGAGGCGTGGACGAAACTGTAGGCCGTCCGTGGTACCGATCTTCTCTTTGAATGATCAACACCGGCCCCGGTGCCGCCCGTTCGAGTGAGAAACGGCGGCCCGGGGCCGCGTGCTGTCCTGCCGCCCGCCACCGCCTGCCTAGCGTGCCCAGTGACCGATCGGCCCGCCCTTCGTTCCCCCGGACGGGGGAATTACCCGACGAACGCACGGCATTTCCGATCCGAACCGAGGTGTACGCCATGGTGGCCCCACCGGACAACGACGTGCTCTGGGCGCGCGCCCTGCGCTTCCGGCACGACGACGGCTCACCCGGCCTGAGCGGGGTCTCGCTCGGCGTCCGGGAAGGCGAGATCCTCGCCGTCTCAGGCCCGCGCGGCAGCGGCAAGTCGACCCTGCTGCGCTGTCTGTCCGGCCTGGTGCCCGCGAACGACGGCGAGGTCTGGTTCAACAGCGTGCCCGTGCACACCATGGGCCCGGCGGCCCGGGAGCGGCTGCGCCGCGACCGGTTCGGCTGGATCGACCCGGCGCCGCTGCTGGTGCCGGAGCTGAACGTCTGGGAGAACGCCGCGCTGCCCCTCATGCTGCGCGGCACCGGCCGGCGCCGCGCCAAGGCCGCCGCCCTGGAGTGGCTGGAGCGCCTCGACGTCGGCGACCGGGCGCGCAGGCACCCCGTGGAGCTGACGCACGCGGAGCGCCAGCGGGTGTGCATCGCCCGTGCGCTGGCCCCGGTGCCCTCGGTGCTGTTCGCCGACGAGCCGACCGCCCCGCTGCACCGCGTCGACCGCGCCCACGTGCTGCGCACCCTCACCACCGCGGCCCGCTCGCACGGCATCACGGTGGTCCTCGCCACGCACGACGCGCAGACCGCCGCCCTCGCCGACCGCACGGTGTCGCTGCTCGACGGGCGGTGCGTGCGGACCGTGCACCTCCCCCCGGTCTCCGGACCGGCCGAGTCGGAAGGCCGGGCGGCGTGCTCGCTCTCCGTCTGAGCCTCGGGGCCCAGCCCGCCGTCCAGGTCCGCCGGCTCCTCGTCGCCGGCGCCTCGGCCGGCACGGGCTTCCTGCTGCTGAGCGCCCTCGGCCACGCGCTGAGCCATTCCGACCCCGCCGCCTCCGCGCTCCGTCTGGCCTGGTGCGCGGCGCCGCTGGCAGCCACGGTCCACCTCGCGGTCGCGGTCGCCCGCACCGACCCGGCGACCCGGCCCCGGCCCGGTCTCTCGGCGGTCGGGCTCGGTCCCGTCAAGCTGATGGCGGTCTCCGCGGCGACCACGGCCGTGTCCTGCGTCCTGGGTTCCCTGCTGGCGCTGCTCGTCTTCCTCCAGCTGCGCGGCGACCTGACCGGCACGCCCCTGGGCGGGGGCGCGAGGGAGTTCCTGGCCGCCGGACGTCCCCTGCCGCTGCCGGCCGCGCTGACCCTGCTGGCCCTGGTGCCGCTCAGCGCGTCGGCGGCGGTGGCGGCGACGCTGCGGCCGCGCGGGCCGGTCACGGGCGCGGGCCGGGCGGCACGGGCGTACGGCCGGTTCGGCGCGTACCGGCGCACTCCGGTGCTGGAGTCCTTCGGCGCCTACGGGCGGTTCGGCCGGCAGCTGGGTGCCGCCGCGCACGGGCGGCGCACGACCGCGGAAGCGCCCGGCCGGGAGCAGGAGGACGCTCAGGCCGGGTCGGCCGGGGCGTCCGGCGCGGAGACCGCCGGCGCCGTCGTCCCGCCCGCCGTGCCGACCGCGGCCCCGTCGGGGGTGCCGTGGGGCGTCGCGGTGCTCGCGGTGGGGGTGGCGGTGGAGGCTCTCATGAGCCGTACCGGCTCCGGGGACGGCCCGGCCGCGTTCCTCGGACTGGCCCTGACCTCCCTCGGTCTGGCCCTCGTCGGCCCCGGGCTCACCCATCTGTGCGGGCGGCTGCTCCAGACGGTGCGGCCGGGCGCGCTGCGGCTGCTGGCCGGGCGGGTGCTGATGACGGAGGCGACGCGCATCGGACGCCCGCTGGGGGTGGTCTGCGCGGTGGTGTCGGCCGCGTACGCGATGGCGTCGCTGCACGGCCGGCACGATCCGTCGGCCGGTCCGCTCGTGGTGCTGGGTGTGCTGCTGGTGGCCGGCTGCACGGTGGCGACGCTGCTCACGGCGGCCGTCGAGGCGAAACAGGCGCACGCGGACACCACCGCCTCGCTGCGGCGGCTGGGGGCGCCCGCGGGGACGCTGCGCCGGGCCGCCGCCCTGCGCGCGGGTGCGCTGTTCGCCCTGTTCGGGCCGCTCACCGTGGCGGTGGCCCAGCTGTCGGCGTGGCCGCTGGGCGGCTGAACGGAAGGGGCCGGGCGAAGAGGGCCGGGCGACGACAGTCGAAAAACTTCTCCCGGACGCGATGAGTTCCGCGCGGGCCTCCGGTCTACCCCCACGAACGGTGACGACGAACAGGGAGAGGCCCCGTCATGTACCAGCAGATGATCTTCGTGAACCTGCCCGTCGAGGACATCGACGCCTCGAAGAAGTTCTACACGGCGCTCGGCTACTCCATCAACGAGCAGTTCAGCGACGAGTCCACCGGTTCCGTCGTGATCAGTGACACGATCATCGCGATGCTGCTGACGAAGGAGAAGTACGCGCAGTTCACGAAGAAGGAGATCGTGGACGCCCGCAAGAACAGCGAGGTGCTGCTGGCGCTGAGCGCCGAGAGCCGGGAGAAGGTCGACGAGCTGGTGGAGAAGGCCCTGGCGGCGGGCGGGTCCCCGGCCGGCGAGACCCAGGACCTCGGCTTCATGTACGGCCGCTCCTTCGACGACCTCGACGGCCACACCTGGGAGGTCGTCTGGATGGACCCGGCGGCCGTGGAGGGCTGACGGTCGGCGGCCGTACCGGACACGGCAGGGGCCGGGTGCTCGCCGGAGCGCCCGGCCCCTGCCGTTTTTCCGTCGTGCCGGAAGCCCGACGGAGGCCGACGGCACGCCTCTTGACCGGTCGCTCCTTCAACTGGCCGTCCGCGCACGGCCGGTGAGCGTTCCCGGCCGCGACGGCCGGATCGATGCGGTCCCTCGGGCGCGTAAACGTCCAGGTGGTTAACAAATAGGCAAAGCCCGGTCCTGCGGCAGGCATATGCGTTGACACTACTTATGCGGCGCTTATAGACCTGGGAGCCTCATGGGAGTGCTGATTTTTCGTCAACTCTCCCTCAACCCCCCGCATTTGCGCTTCATGTAAAGGACAAACGTGGCAGTTCTGTCCGTATCACGCCGTACCGTGACCCGCTCCGTGCGCGCCCTCGGTGTCGTCTCCGCGTCCGCCGCGCTCGCGCTCGGAACCGCCGGCAGCGCCGCGGCGTGCAACATCAACGAGTTCTCGGCCGAGGCGAAGTGCGACGGTGAGAAGGGCGTCATCACCGTCACCGACGTCGACCCGGCCGGCGTCCCCGCCACCGTCACGGTGTTCCTGCAGAACAACGGCGCCGACATCAAGAAGGTCGGCGAGCAGGTGGTCAAGGGGTCCAAGGAGGGCACGACCATCACCTTCGAGGAGGACTGGAAGCCCAACGCCGTCTACCGCATCCACGTCAAGGCCGAGCCGTACGTGGACGAGGACATCAAGCCGAACCTGACCACGCCGTCGACGCCGTGCAAGGAGGACGAGGAGGAGTCCCCGTCCCCCGAGCCCACGCCGTCGGAGGAGACCTCGGCCCCGGCCGAGGAGAACGAGGAGCCGAGCCCGGTCCCGTCGGAGGGCGGGAGCGAGAGCGCCGCTCCCCCGGCGGACACCTCGGACAACGCCCCGTCCCCGGCCGGTGAGTCCAACCTCGCCGAGACCGGCGCCAACTCCAGCACCGGCCTGATCGCCGGTGTCGCGGCCGCCCTGGTCGCCGTCGGTGGCGGCGCGATCTTCTTCGGCATGCGCCGCCGCGGGGCGAACAGCCGGCGCTGACGCCTCCCGGAAACGCCCGCGGCCCGTCCCCGAACCGGGGGCGGGCCGCTCGCCGTCGACGGACCGGTCAGCCGAACGTGGCCCGTTCCAGCCAGTCGTCGAGCACCGCGCGCTCGCCGAACACCTCGACGCGCGGGTCGTCCAGCGGGATGCGGCGGTAGAAGGCGAGCAGCACCCAGGCGAGCGGCCCGCGCAGCGCGACCGTGGCCTTCTCGTGGCCGCGTCGCCAGGACACCCCCTCCTCGTCCAGCCGCACCAGCCACTCCGCGTTCACCTCGGGCGCGGTGTCGGTGGCGTGCAGGTGGATCGTGCGCAGGGGCCCACGCAGCCCGTGCACCTCGTCGTCGGGCAGCGTCCGCTGCGCCCACTCCACGATCTCCAGCCACTCGTCGACCGCGTCGGCGGCCACCTCGGGCGCGACCTCGTAGGGCAGTCCGGCGGCGAGCGTGGCGTCCGCGCGGTGCACGGTCACCTCATGGGTCATACGGCGGGCCCAGAAGCCGGCGTTGTCGATCCCCGCCCAGCTCCACACCCGCGCGTCCGGCCCGGCCTCCCGCAGCGCGGTGACGGCCAGATCGCCGCTCCGGGCCAGCCAGGCGTCCAGCGCGGCGGCGTCACCGCGGACCCCGGGCCCCTCGAAGCCCGGCACGTCCTCCTCCGGGGTCTCCTTCTCGGCCCCGGTCCGCACCATCAGGGCCGCCCAGCGCAGGGCGCCGCCGATGTGCCGTACGAGCTGTTCCAGTGACCAGTCGGGCGTGGTCGGCACCGTGCGGGACAGGTCCGTCCCCGACGTCACCACCGCCCTCAACTGCCCCACCTGATGGGCGATCTCGTCGCAGTGACGCTCATGAGCGAGTCGTGTCATGCCGCCCACCCTAGGTACCGGTGATCAGCCCAGAACAGCGATTTCCGCGCCGTCGAACTCCACGCCGGTCACGTCCCCGACGTCCGGGGCGTCCCGGAGCGCGCAGGCCGCCTCCAACGCCGGCGCCCCCTCCGGCTGGAGGCGCACGGCGACATGGGTGCCGCGGAAGGTGCGCGCGGTCACCGTGCAGCGCAGCCCCGCCCCGGCCGGGACCAGCCGGACCCCGGCGGGCCGGACCAGCAGCGGCCGCGTGCCCTCGGGAGCGCCCTGCGGCACCGGCACCTTGCCCCAGGGAGTGACGGCGACGCCGTCGGCCACGGCGGCCTCGACGACGTTCTCGAAGCCGAGGAAGCGGGCCACGAAGGCGTCGGCGGGCCGCTGCCATACCTCGAGAGGCGTGCCGGACTGGGCGATCCGTCCGTCGCGCATCACCACCACCCGGTCGGCCAGCGCGAACGCCTCGCCCTGGTCGTGCGTCACCGCCAGCACGGTGGTGCCCAGCCGTCCGAACAGCTCGCGCAGTTCGACCACGAGCCGCTCCCTCAGCGACCGGTCGAGCTGGCCGAGCGGCTCGTCGAGCATCAGCAGCCGCGGGCTGGGGGCGAGGGCGCGGGCCAGCGCCACCCGCTGCTGCTCACCCCCGGACAGGGCGGAGACGGCCCGCCCGGACGCGGCGGGCAGCCCGACCAGCTCCAGCAACTCGCCCACGCGCCGCGTCTGCTCGGCGCGCGGCACGCCGTGCATGCGCAGGCCGAAGGCCACGTTGCCGCCCACGTCCCGCTGCGGGAACAGCTGGTGGTCCTGGAACATCAGTCCGACGCCGCGCCGGTGCGCGGGCACGCCCGACTGGTCCCGTCCGTCGAGCAGGACCCGCCCGGCGTCCAGGGGCCGCAGTCCGGCGACCGCGCGCAGCAGCGTGGACTTGCCGCTGCCGCTGGGACCGAGCACGCACACGATCTCGTGCTCGGCGACGTCGAGGTCGACGGCGTCCAGCGCGGCCCGCCCGCCGAAGCGGACGGTCGCGGCCTCGAGGCTGAGCAGCATCTAGAACTCCCCGGTCCGGTCGGTCCGCAGCCGCTCCAGCACCAGCAGCGCCACCGCGCACACCACCATCAGAATCGTCGACAGGGCCATCGCCTGCCCGTAGTTGAGGTCCCCGGGCCGTCCCAGCAGCCGCGCCACGGCCACCGGCAGGGTGGGGTTGTCCGGCCGCGCGATGAACACCGTCGCCCCGAACTCCCCCAGCGACACCGCGAAGGCGAACCCGGCGGCGATCAGCAGCGCCCGCCGCACCAGCGGCAGGTCCACCTCCCGCCACGCCCGCCACGGCGACGCCCCGAGCACCGCCGCCGCCTCCCGCAGCCGCACGTCGACGGCCCGCAGCACCGGCAGCATGGTCCGTACGACGAAGGGGACGCCGACCAGTGCCTGCGCGAGCGGCACCAGGATCCAGGAGGCGCGCAGGTCCAGCGGCGGTTCGTCGAGGGCGATGAGGAAGCCGAAGCCGACGGTCACCGCGGACACGCCGAGCGGCAGCATCAGCAGGGCGTCGAAGCCGCGCACCAGCCGGCCCGCGTCCCGCCGGGTCAGGGCGACGGCGGCGAGACCGCCGACCACCACGGCGATCACGGTGGCGGCGACGGCGTAGCGCAGGGAGTTGCCGATCGCCTCGATCGGGGCGACCAGGAAGACGCCCCCGTCCGCCTCGGTCAGCGCCCGGTAGTAGGCGAGGCCGGCGCTGCCGAAGGAGCGCTGGACCAGAACGGCGAGCGGCAGCAGGAGCAGCACGGCGACCGTGGCGACAACCCCGCCGAGCAGCGCCCACTGTCCGGCGCCGCGCGGGCGGCGGGCGGTCACCGAGGCGTCGACCAGCCGCAGCGCGGTCTCGCGGCGCCGCACGGTCCAGGCGTGCAGGGCGAGGATCGCGCCGACGGCGAGGAACTGGATCGTCGTGAGGACGGCGGCCGTGGACAGGTCGAAGAGGTCGGCGGTCTGCCGGTAGATCTCCACCTCCAGGGTGGAGAAGGCGGGACCGCCGAGGATCTGCACCACGCCGAAGGAGGTGAAGGTGAAGAGGAAGACCATCAGCGCGGCGGCGGCCACCGCGGGGGCGAGCGCCGGGAGGGTGACCGTGCGCCAGGCGGTGAGACGGGAGGCGCCGAGCATCCGCGCGGCCTCCTCCTGACGCGGGTCGAGCTGTGCCCACAGTCCGCCCACGGTGCGGACGACCACGGCGTAGTTGAAGAAGACGTGGGCGAGGAGGATCGCCCAGACCGTGGTGTCGAGGCGCACGCCCCACAGCTCGTCCAGCAGTCCGCCCCGCCCGACGAGCGCCATGAACGCCGTGCCGACGACGACCGTCGGCAGCACGAACGGCACGGTGATCACCGCCCGCAGCACCTGTCTGCCGGGGAAGTCGAAACGGGCCAGGACGTAGGCGCCGGGCAGGGCGATCACCAGGGTGAGGACCGTGGAGACGAGCGCCTGCCAGGTGGTGAACCACAGCACCTGGCGGATGTCGGACTGGGCCAGCACGTCCGCGATCCGTCCGGGCTGCCAGCCGCCGTCGGCCTTCAGTCCCCGGGCGACGATCGCGGCGACCGGGTAGGCGAAGAAGACCGCGAAGAACGCGGCCGGCACGGCCATCAGGCCGAGCCGGGCCGCGTTCCGGCGCCACCGTCCGGGCCGGCGCGGGGTCACTTCAGTACGAGCGAGGTCCACGACTTGACCCACTGGTCACGGTTCTCGGCGATCTTCGCCGGGTCCATGGTCCGCGGCTCCTTCGCCTGCGGCCCGAACTTCACGAACTCCTCGGGCACCTGGGCGCCCTCGCGCACCGGGTACACGAACATGTTGAGCGGCATGTCGTCCTGGAACGTCTTGCTGACCAGGAAGTCCAGCAGCGCCTTGCCGCCCTCGGGGTTCTCGGCGTTGCTCAGCAGTCCCGCGTACTCGACCTGCCGGAAGCAGGTGCCCTCGGCGACGCCGGTGGGGGCGGTGTCGGGCCGCGGGTCGGCGTAGATCACCTCGGCGGGCGGCGAGAAGGCGTACGACACGACGAGCGGCCGGTCCGCCTTGGCCTGCTTGCCGCCGGCCGAGCCGGAGAACTCCTCGTTGTAGGCATGCTCCCAGCCGTCGACCACCTTGACGCCGTTGGCCTTGAGCTTCTTCCAGTAGTCCTCCCAGCCTCCCCCGTCGCCGTACTCGGCGACGGTGCCGAGCAGGAAACCGAGGCCGGGCGAGGAAGTGGCGGCGTTCTCGACGACGAGGAGGTCCTTGTAGGCGGGATCGACCAGGTCGTCGAAGGTCTTCGGCGGGGTCAGCTTCTTCTTCTCGAACCACGCCTTGTCGTAGTTGACACAGACGTCACCGGTGTCGACCGGGGTGACCCGGTGCTTGTCCTCGTCGGCCCGGTACTCGGGCAGGATCAGGTCGGAGCCCTTGGCCTCGTAGGGCTGGAAGAGGCCGTTGTCGAGGGCGCGGGACAGCAGGGTGTTGTCGACGCCGAAGAAGACGTCCCCCTGGGGGTTGTCCTTGGTCAGGATCGCCTTGTTCACGGCCTGCCCCGCGTCGCCGTCCTCGAGGACCTTGAGCTTGAAGCCCGACCGCTTCTCGAAGGCGGCGACGACGTCCTCGGACACGGCCCACGAGTTGTGGCTGACGAGGGTCACGGTCTTGGAGCCCTCGCCGCTGCCGCTGCTGCCGTCCGCGCCGGACGACCCGCAGGCGGACAGCGTGACGAGCCCCAGACCGACCGCCAGGGCCGTGACCTTCTTGGTGATGTCCACTTGATCCCTCCTGGAGTGACCAGGAAGAGACGCGGCCCTGCCCGGGACCCCTGGGCGGAGTCCCGGGCAGGGCGCAACAGCTCGAGTGATGACCGATCTCCCTACCCAGAATGACCTGGGCCAGGTTCGGAGGGTCTGCGGCCGGTGCCGCACTCTCAGCGCTGTGGCGCTCCCCTGTCGGAATATGAAGGTGTGCTGAAGGTGTGCTTATTCGGATGTTGCCTGTTCAGATGTACTGACCGGGGTCACCTTACCGTTCGGTCGCGGCGAGCTGACCGCACGCCCCGTCGATCTCCTGTCCACGGGTGTCCCGGATCGTGACCGGCACACCGTGCGCGGCGATCGCCTCGACGAACGCCTTCTCGTCCTCGGGCCGCGACGCGGTCCACTGGGAGCCGGGCGTCGGGTTGAGCGGGATGAGGTTGACGTGCACGGGGCGCCCCTTGAGCAGCCGCCCCAGCCGGTCACCGCGCCACGCCTGGTCGTTGATGTCCCGGATCAGCGCGTACTCGATGGACAGGCGCCGCCCGGACTTCGCCGCGTACTCGAACCCGGCGTCGAGCACCTCGCGCACCTTCCACCGGGTGTTCACGGGGACGAGGGTGTCGCGCAGCTCGTCGTCGGGGGCGTGCAGCGAGATGGCGAGCCGGCACTTGAAGCCCTCGTCGGAGAACCGGTGGATGGCCGGCACGAGGCCCACCGTCGACACGGTGATCCCGCGCTGCGACAGGCCGAGCCCGTCGGGCTCGGGGTCGGTGAGCCGGCGGATGGCGCCGACGACCCGCTTGTAGTTGGCGAGGGGCTCGCCCATGCCCATGAACACGATGTTGCTGAGCCGCGCGGGCCCGCCGGGCACCTCGCCGTCGCGGAGCGCCCGCATCCCGTCCACGATCTGGTGCACGATCTCGGCGGTGGACAGGTTCCGGTCCAGCCCGGCCTGCCCGGTGGCGCAGAACGGGCAGTTCATGCCGCACCCGGCCTGCGAGCTGATGCACATGGTGACCCGGTCCGGGTACCGCATCAGCACCGACTCGACGAGCGTCCCGTCGAACAGCTTCCACAGCGTCTTGCGGGTCGTCCCCTGGTCGGTCGACAGGTGCCGCACGACGCTCATCAGCTCGGGAAGCAGCGCTTCCCGCAGCTTCCCGCGCGAACCGGCGGGGATGTCGGTCCACTGCTCCGGATCGTGCGCGTACCGCGCGAAGTAGTGCTGCGAGAGCTGCTTGGCACGGAACGGCTTCTCACCGACCGCGACGACCGCCTCCTTGCGCTCGGCAGGCGTGAGATCGGCAAGATGCCGCGGCGGCTTCTTGGCTCCGCGCGGCGCTACGAATGTGAGTTCTCCGGGCTTAGGCATGGCAGTACCAGTGTCGCAGATCCAGACGGGTGACCCCCGGGCGTCGGCTGCCGTACCGGTCGGTGGTGCTCGTCACCGGTCGCGGCTCGGCAGCCCCGGGCGGATCGTGGCCGGTGCCGCCCCTCCGTCCTCGCCGAGCCGAACACTCGACTGAGCTCCGATCTCCCGGAACCCGAGCGAGCGGGCGACCCGTCGGGACGATGCCCGTCGGGCTCTCCACTGCGGCATGAGGCCCGCGCCGAGAGCGTGCGCGACCGCCGCAGAGGCCCCCGTCTTCGCCGGTCCGCGTCCGCGATGCTCCGGCGCCGTCAGGACGGACGGATGCGCCGTCCTTCTCGGCCAGGCCTGATGTGCCGCCGCGACCTCGTCCGTCGGCACCGTGGTGATCCCCGCTCCGTCCAGGACCACGATCCCGCACCACGAGGGCGGACACTGCGTCGACGCCGGCGAGACGACCACGCCGGCGGCGGATCGTCCGAACTCCACGGGTGCACCGGCCAGGTCCTGCCACAGCGCACGAGCACGTTCCACCAGCGGATCCAGCGTCGTGCCCGGGGATTGTGCCACCCGAAGATCACGCGGAGGAACCGCTGCTTCCACCTGTGGCCGCAGGCAGCGCGTGGCCCGTGCCGGGCGCCTGCGCGAAGCGTGCGCCGCGGATCACCTGGAGCCCGGGCACGTCGGCCAGGCCGCGCTCCTGGAGAGCGGCGGCACGCGTCGGCCCCCGTCCTCCGGGAGGACGGGGGCCGTGCGGCGGCAGGAGGACGGACCTCAGCCCGTGCCCACGAAGATCGCCAGCAGCAGCCACACCACCGGCGCCGTCGGGAGGAGGGAGTCCAGGCGGTCCATGATGCCGCCGTGGCCGGGCAGCAGCGTGCCCATGTCCTTGATGCCGAGATCCCGCTTGATCATGGACTCGCCGAGGTCGCCCAGCGTGGCGCTGACGGCGACCGCGAGGCCGAGGAGCAGGCCCTGCCACCACATGCCGTCGTCGATCAGGAACTGCATGCACAGCGCGCCCGCCGCCATCGAGAAGGCGACCGCTCCCAGCAGGCCCTCGCGGGTCTTGCCGGGGCTGATCCGCGGGGCGAGCTTGCGCCTGCCGAAGCGCCAGCCGACCGCGTACGCGCCGGTGTCGCTGACCACGGTGAGCACCAGGAACGTCAGCACGCGCCACGGACCGTCCTCGGCCTTCAGCAGCATCGCGACGAACGTCGCCAGGAACGGCACGTAGAAGGCGGCGAAGACGCCCGCGGTGACGTCCTTGAGGTAGCCCTCCGGCGGTGCCGTCATGCGCCAGACCAGCACCGCCAGCGTGGTGAGCGCCATGGCGATCCACGCGCCCTCCGCGCCCCGCGCGTACCCGGCGACGACCATGGCCGCGCCGCCCAGCGCCAGCGGGACGAGGGGCGCCTTGATGCCCTTGCGTTCGTCCAGCCGCGTGGTCAGCTCCCACAGGCCCACCACGACGGCGACGGCGATCACCCCGACGAAGGCGGCCTTGACGACGAACAGCGACGCGACGATCACCGCGCCGAGTCCGACGCCGACGCCTATCGCGGCACCGAGATCCCGCCCCGCGTTCTTCTTCTGCGGTGCAGGCGCCGGCTGCGGGGCGTGGGGCATGGGCTCCGGATTCTGCGGCACCTCCCCCGGCAGGGGGCGGGCCCGCGTGGGCTCGTCTCGGAACAGGGGGCCGCTCAGCCGAGCGACCCCCCGGTCCGCATCCTGGTCTCCGCCGTGTTCGGGTACGTCAGGCACGATGGGCATGGGGCGCGTCTGCTGTGCGCTGTGCGCATCGTACGCGGGACCCGCCGGGACAGCTCCCCGGCCGGGTCCGTGGTCGGACGGCCCCCAGTACCCGGTCTGCGGCGTCCCCCAGGAAGAGTCGTTCATCAGACCTCGAGCAGCTCCGCTTCCTTGTGCTTCAGGAGCTCGTCCACCTGGGCGACGTACTTCGCCGTGGTGTCGTCGAGCTCCTTCTCCGCACGGCGGCCCTCGTCCTCGCCGACCTCGCCGTCCTTGATCAGCTTGTCGATGGCCTCCTTGGCCTTGCGGCGGACGGAGCGGATCGAGATCTTCGCGTCCTCGCCCTTGCCCTTGGCGACCTTGATGTACTCGCGCCGGCGCTCCTCGGTCAGCTCGGGGAACACCACCCGGATGATGTTGCCGTCGTTGCTCGGGTTGACGCCCAGGTCGGAGTCACGGATCGCCTGCTCGATGTTGCGCAGCGCGCTCTTGTCGAACGGGGTCACCACGGCCATGCGCGGCTCGGGCACGGAGAAAGAGGCCAGCTGGTTGATCGGCGTCGGCGCGCCGTAGTAGTCGGCCACGATCTTGTTGAACATCGCCGGGTGCGCACGGCCGGTGCGGATCGCGGCGAAGTCCTCCTTGGCGACCACGACGGCCTTCTCCATCTTCTCCTCGGCCTCGAGGAGGGTCTCTTCGATCACCACTTGCTCCTGCGTGTCTTGAGTAGGCCCGGCTGCGGTCCACGGTCGGGGCGGCGGCCGGCTGCGTCGCGTCTTCTTCCTGCACGGTTCACGACCGGCAGGACATTGTCCATCCCCCGGTCAGTTGTGCCCGGCCTGGTCGCCCACCAGCGTGCCGATCTTCTCACCCTTGACGGCGCGGGCGATGTTGCCCTCCTTCAGGAGTTCGAACACGACGATCGGCAGGCTGTTGTCACGGCAGAGCGTGACGGCCGTGGCGTCGGCGACCTTCAGGTCCCGGGTGATGACCTCGCCGTAGCCGAGGGCGTCGAACTTGACGGCGTCCGGGTTGGTCTTGGGGTCGGAGTCGTAGACCCCGTCGACACCGTTCTTGCCCATGAGGAGCGCCTCGGCGTCGATCTCGAGGGCGCGCTGGGCGGCGGTGGTGTCGGTGGAGAAGTACGGCATGCCCATACCGGCGCCGAAGATGACCACGCGGCCCTTCTCCAGGTGGCGCACGGCGCGCAGCGGGATGTAGGGCTCGGCGACCTGGCCCATGGTGATGGCGGTCTGCACGCGGCAGTCGACGCCCTCCTTCTCCAGGAAGTCCTGGAGGGCGAGGCAGTTCATCACGGTGCCGAGCATGCCCATGTAGTCGGAGCGGGCGCGGTCCATGCCGCGCACCTGGAGCTCGGCTCCGCGGAAGAAGTTGCCGCCGCCGATCACGATCGCGATCTGCGCGCCGTCCCGTACGACGGCCGCGATCTCGCGTGCGATGGCGTGCACCACGTCGGGATCGACGCCCAGGCCTCCGCCCCCGGAGAAGGCCTCTCCGGACAGCTTCAGCAGAAACCGGCCGCGCACTTTGCCGTCGTCGCTCTTCTCAGCCTTGGTCGTCATGGTCGAATCCCGCCTCTTTCACGTGTTGCACATACGAAGAAGGCCATTGCCGGTGGGGCGTGGTTCGCATCCCATGCGGCAATGGCCTCCTCGTCAGATCTGCTGTCGCCCGGCACGCGCGCGTGCGTGGACGCGTGTCCGAACGACTGCTGTCGACCCTATCGGGGTCGCGCGCCCGTCGCGGTGCGGACTCAGATGCCGACCTTGATGCGCGTGAAGCGCTTCAGGGTGACACCGGCCTCGTCCAGGACCTTCTGGACGGACTTCTTGTTGTCCAGCGCGTAGGGCTGGCCGAGCAGCGTGGCGTCCTTGAAGAAGCCGTTGAGGCGACCCTCGACGATCTTCGGCAGGGCGGCCTCGGGCTTGCCCTCGGCGCGGGTGGTCTCCTCGGCGACGCGGCGCTCGGACTCGACGACCTCGGCCGGGACGTCGTCCTTGGAGAGGTACTTCGGCGCGAAGGCGGCGATGTGCTGGGCGACGCCCTTGGCGATCTCGGCGTTGGGCTTGTCCAGCTCGACGAGCACACCGATCTGCGGGGGCAGGTCGGGCATCGTGCGGTGCATGTACGCCGCCACGTAGCCGCCGGCGAACTGCGCGAAGCGGTCCAGGACGATCTTCTCGCCCAGGTTGGCGTTGGCCTCGTCCACGAACGCCTGGACGGTCTTGCCGGCCTCGATCTCGGAGGCGAGCAGGGCCTCGATGTCGGCCGGAGAGGTCTTGGCGACGTGCTCGGCGATGGCGGCGGCCACGGCCTGGAACTTCTCGCCCTTGGCGACGAAGTCCGTCTCGCACTTCAGCTCGACGAGGACACCGGAGGAGTTGTCGTCGGCGATGATCGAGACCACGGCGCCGTTCTCGGCGGAGCGGCCCTCGCGCTTGGCGACGCCCTTCTGGCCCTTGATGCGGAGCGCCTCGACGGCCTTGTCGACGTTGCCGTCGGCCTCGTCCAGCGCCTTCTTGCAGTCCATCATGCCGGCGCCGGTGAGCTCCCGGAGCTTCTTGACGTCGGCGGCGGTGTAGTTCGCCATGAGTCTGTGAATCTTTCTCGAAGTCTGGAGGTTCGAAGATCGGCGGGGCGGGACCGCCGCACGGACAGGTCCCGGGCCACCGCCGGTCTACGGGTGAACGGCGGGAGCGGACGTCATGTCACCGCTCCCGCCGTCATCGGCTCTGACGGAGGGGTCAGGCCTGCTCGGCCGGGGCCTCGGCGGCGGGCGCCTCGGCAGCGGGCTCCTCGGCCGGCTTCTCGCCCTCGGCGGCGGCCGGAGCGGCCTCCTCGGCCTTCTTCTCGCCCTCGAGCAGGTCGCGCTCCCACTCGGCCAGCGGCTCACCGGCGGCCTTCTCGCCCTTGCCCTCGCCGCCGCCGGAGCGGGCGATGAGGCCCTCGGCCACGGCGTCGGCGATCACGCGGGTGAGCAGGGTGACGGAGCGGATCGCGTCGTCGTTGCCCGGGATCTTGTAGTCGACCTCGTCGGGGTCGCAGTTGGTGTCGAGGATGGCGACGACCGGGATGTTGAGCTTCCGGGCCTCGCCGACCGCGATGTGCTCCTTCTTGGTGTCCACGATCCAGACGGCGCTGGGCACCTTCTGCATCTCGCGGATACCGCCGAGGGTCTTCTCCAGCTTCGCCTTCTCGCGGGAGAGGACCAGCAGCTCCTTCTTGGTGAGGCCGGAGGCGGCCACGTCCTCGAAGTCGATCTGCTCGAGCTCCTTGAGGCGCTGCAGGCGCTTGTAGACGGTCGAGAAGTTGGTGAGCATGCCGCCCAGCCAGCGCTGGTTGACGTAGGGCATGCCGACGCGGGTGGCCTGCTCGGCGATGGCCTCCTGCGCCTGCTTCTTCGTGCCGACGAACATGACCGTGCCGCCGTGGGCCACGGTCTCCTTGACGAACTCGTAGGCGCGGTCGATGTACGACAGCGACTGGAGCAGGTCGATGATGTAGATGCCGTTGCGCTCGGTGAAGATGAAGCGCTTCATCTTCGGGTTCCAACGACGGGTCTGGTGACCGAAGTGGACGCCGCTCTCCAGCAGCTCCCGCATCGTGACGACGGCCATGGCCGTATCTCCTTGAATTGCTCGGTTGTGCCGCGGGTGCCGGACGGCTCCCGCGCCTGACGCCCACGACGCGCCGTGCCACGAAGGACCGAGGGGCGCTGACACCGGGCCACGGCCGTGACCGGTCCCGATGTCGGGGCGTGCGAAGTCGACCCGGTGGCCCGGGTCGCCACCAGAAGTGTACGGGACCCGCGGGGTGCCGGGTGACGCCGTTGTCCACAACCCGGGTGGCCGTCCACAGGTCCCGGCGGGGATCACGTCCTCGGGAGACGCTTCCGCCATGCGACGACAGGGATGGAACGAGGGACGTGGGTGGCGTGAACGGGACGACCGGAGCGGGCGGGACGGCTGGACCAGGCGGTGTGTACGGCTGGTGCTGGTGGTGGCCCTGACCGTGGCGGCACTGCTGGCGCCGCCGGCGTCACGGCTGTTCGCGGCGGGGACGGGGGACGCGGCGTCACCGCCTTCACCGCCGGCCGGCGGGGGCGCGCGCCGAGCCGCGGACGACGCCGTTCCGGCCATCGCCCGTACCTGGCCGGTGGGGGTACGCCCACAGGTGCTGCGCGGCTGGGAACCGCCGGCGACCGTCTACGGGCCCGGGCACCGGGGCGTCGATCTCGCGGCGGCTCCGGGGACTCCGGTACGGGCGATGACGGACGGCCGGGTGTCGTTCGCGGGCCGGGTGGCCGGGAAGGGCGTCGTCTCGGTGGAACTCGCCGGCACCGGCGATCCGCCGCTGCGCACCACCTACGAACCCGTGCGCGCCTCGGTGCCCCAGGGCGCGGAGGTGACGGCGGGCGAGGTGGTCGGCACGGTGGAGGCGGGGGGCTCCCACTGCGCGGCCCCGTGCGTGCACTGGGGTCTGCTGCGGGGCGAAAGCTACCTGGACCCGCTCTCCTTGCTGCCCCCGTGGCTGCTCCACCGGGGCCCGTCCCGGCTCCTCCCGGTGCTCGGGGTACCCCTGCCCTGAGGGCTTCCAGACTCCGGTACGGGCCGGCAGGCTCCGGGATCCGAGCGCCGGACGTCAGCCCCGGACGCCGCCCAGAGCCAGGGAGACCGCCGCCCGGGCGATCACGTCGGGGTGCTCCGCCGCCCCCAGCTCGATGCGGCGCACGGCGGCGTCGACCACGCCCTGGAGCAGCATGGCGGTGAGGCGCGGCTCGGCGTGCCCCAGCTCGGCGAGCGCCTCGACGATCATGGCGATGAGTCCGCCGTGGGCCGCGCGGATCTTCTCGCGGGCGCCGGCGTCCAGTTCGCTCGCGGAGATCGCGACGACCGCGCGGTGCCGGCGGTCCCCCACCAGTTCCAGCTGCTTGCGGACGTACGCCTCGATCTTGCCCTCGGGGCCCTCGGCGTCCGCCATCGCCGCCTCGACCTCGGCCGCCCAGACGGGGAAGTCGGCCTCGCACAGCTCCTCGACGACGGCCGCCCGCGAGCGGAAGTACTCGTACACGGAGGACCGGGCGAGGCCCGTGCGCTCGGCGAGGGCCGGGAAGGTCAGCGCCTCCGTACCGCCCTCGGACAGCAGGGAGCGTGCCGCGTCCAGCAGGGCGGCTCGCTGCATCGACCGGTGCTCGGCCACGGAGGCCGCTCGAATCCTTGGCACGTCGTCCACTTTACGGATGCCCCGCCCACGGCGGCCAGGGGTCGGGCCGGCCGGTCATCGCGGCCACCGCCGGGCTCAGCGGCCGAAACTCGCCAGCTTGGCGCGCAGCTGGAGCACGGACTTGGTGTGGATCTGGCTGACCCGGCTCTCCGTCACGCCCAGGACGTTGCCGATCTCGGCCAGCGTGAGGCCCTCGTAGTAGTACAGCGTGACCACGGTCTTCTCGCGCTCGGGCAGGGTGTTGATGGCCCGCGCCAGGAAGCGGCGCAGCTCCCGGTCCTCGGCGACCTCCACCGGGTTGTCGGCGGCGGTGTCCTCCAGGGTGTCCATGAAGCTCAGCTGGTCGCCCCCGTCGCCGCCGACGTGCAGCAGCTCCTCCAGGGCGACGACGTTCGCGAGCGAGAGCTGGCTGAACACCGCGTGCAGTTCGCCGACGGTGATGCCCATCTCGGCGGCGACCTCGTTCTCCGTCGGCGTGCGCCGCAGCCGCGCCTCGAGGGTGGCGTAGGCGCGCTCCACGTTGCGCGCCTTCTGCCGTACCGAGCGGGGGATCCAGTCCAGCGCGCGCAGTTCGTCGATCATCGCGCCGCGGATGCGGGTGATCGCGTACGTCTCGAACTTGATCTCGCGGTCGACGTCGAACTTCTCGATCGCGTCGATCAGCCCGAAGACCCCGGAGGAGACGAAGTCCGCCTGCTCGACGTTGGGCGGCAGACCCACGCTGACCCGGCCGGCGACGTACTTCACCAGCGGCGAGTAGTGCAGGATCAACTGCTCCCGCAGACGTTCGTCCCCCGTCGCCTTGTACGACCGCCACAGCTCGTCGAGCGTCGAGGGAGCGGGCGGCCGCACGCTGCCACCGTCACGGGCGGCTGGGGGGATCGCCGCCCGGTCGGACCCGGAGGTGTGCTGGGGCATTCGTCGCCTAGTGCCGTTCTGCCGTGGGCTGGTACTGCCTGGTCGCGTTGTCTGTCCGATGTCTGTTCTGGCCTGTCCGTGTCTGGGCCCTCGTGAGCGTAGCGTGACTGCGGCGTCGCGGTGTGCGAAGAACGGGGGCCGAGCCGTGCGCAGATACGTTCCGGGGGCCGTCCCGCCGGGGCACATCCGTCGCTCTGCGTGATCACCCGGATACCCCAACCGGCGTATTTTCCACGGCGTGTCGGGGTTCCCCCGGACGGCCGAACACGCTGTGTCAACGGACATCGGCACCGGCCCGGAGCGAGATCATCGCCTGGCGCGTCAACTTCCAGCCGTCGCCGTGTCGTTCGACGTAACCAAGTGCTCGGAGCTCGTACAACTTCGCGATCGCGTCGTCCGGCGTGGTCTGCGCCGTGCGGGCGACGTCGTCCGGGCGGGCCGCCCCGCGGGCCGGCAGCGCGGCGAGGACCTGGCGGACCGCCGGGTCCAGCAGGTCGCGGGGCAGCACCGGCCCCCTGCGCTCCGGTGCGAGCTCGCCCATGTCGCCGATCAGTTCGACGATCTCGTCGGCGGCGGTGACCAGGACGGCGTCCTGCCGGAGCAGTTCGTGCACCCCGGCGGAGAGGCCGCTGGTGGCCGGGCCCGGCACCCCCATCGTGTGGCGTCCCAGACGGCGGGCGGCGCGGACGGTCACCAGGGAGCCGCTGCGGTGGGCTGCCTCCACGACGGCCGTGCCCCGCGTGAGGGCGGCGATCACGCGGTTGCGGAGGATGAATCGGCTGGGTGTCGGATGCTCGCCCGGCGGCAACTCGCCGACCACCAGCCCCTGTTCGGCGATACGGTTGATCAGCCCGGCGTGTCCGCGCGGGTAGGGACGATCCACCCCGCAGGCGAGCACGGCGACGGTCGCGCCGCCCGCGCCGAGCGCCCCGCGGTGGGCGGCGCCGTCGATGCCGTAGGCGCCGCCGGAGACGACGATCCAGCCCTTCTCCGCGAGTCCCGCCGCGAGGGTGGCGGCCATGAACGCGCCGTACTCGGTGCAGGCGCGGGCGCCGACGAGGGCGACGGATCGCAGCGCCCACATCCGCAGGTCCGCGCTGCCGCGCACCCACAGGCCGAGCGGGCGGGCGTCCCCGAGGTCGTCGAGCTGGCGGGGCCACTCGGCGTCCCCGGGACTCACGAACCGCACGCCGGCGTCCCGTGCGACGGCGAGATCCCGGCGCGGGTCGGCCCGCTCGGCCCTCGCCAGCAGCCCGGCCCACCGCTTGGCGCTGACGCCCGGCAGTGGCTCCCCGCCCTGCCTCAGCCGCCGCACCACGGCATCCACACCGAGTTCACGCACCCAACGCCCGCCGGCCTCGTCACCGGGTTCGAGGACGCGGGCGAGGAAGACGCGGCCGAGGGGACCGCCCGGTGCGGTCGGTCCGGTCGGCCCCGGTGATCCGGTCGACTCGGTGAGCCCCGTGGGACCCGTCGACCCGGCCGGCTCGGTCGGTTCGGTCGGTTCGGTCGGTTCGGTCGGTTCGGTCGGACCGTACGGCCCGCTCGCCTGGCTCATACCCCCGCCCCGATCGTCATCGGCACCCCGCGCGGGACGCCCGTGCGCAGTTGCAGGGCGAGGGCGACGTCGCCGGCATCGGGGCGGTCGTGGCCGGCCAGGTCGGCGACGGTCCAGGCGACCCGCAGCACCCGGTCGAGCCCCCGCGCAGTCAGCACGCCCCGCTCCAGGCTGCGCTCGGCCTCGTCCATGGCGCCCGGTGCGGCCTGCCAGCGGTTGCGCAGTTCACGCCCGGGGATCTCACTGTTGAGGCGCCAGGGGGTGCCGTGGAACCGCGCGGCGGCGCGGTCCCGGGCCGAGCGCACCCGGTCGGCGACCGTGGCGGTGGCCTCGCCCCGGGCGCCCGCCGCCGTCAGCGCGCCACGGGTGACGGCCTCGACCTCGACCCGCAGGTCGACCCGGTCGAGCAGCGGTCCGGAGAGCCGGGCCTGGTAGCGGCGGATGGCCGAGGACGGGCACTCGCACCGGTCGTCGGTGCGGGAGAACCGGCCGCAGGGGCAGGGGTTGGCCGCGAGCACCATGAGGAAGCGCGCCGGAAAGCGCACGACGCCCGCGCTGCGCGCGATGACCACATGCCCCGCCTCCAGCGGCTGGCGCAGGGCGTCCAGCGCCTTGCTGCTGAACTCGGGGGTCTCGTCCAGGAACAACACGCCTCGGTGCGACAGGGACACCGCTCCCGGCCTGGCCGTCCCCGGGCCGCCGCCGACGAGGGCCTGCATGGTGGCCGAGTGGTGCGGCGCGCAGTAGGGCGCGGTGTCGATCAGCGGCCGGCCCGGCGGCAGCAGACCCGCCACCGAGTGCACCGCCGTCACCTCCAGGGAGGCTTGCCGGTCCAGCGGCGGCAGGACGGACGGCATCCGCTCCGCGAGCATCGTCTTCCCGGCACCCGGCGGGCCCTCGAGAAACAGGTGGTGTCCGCCCGCCGCGGCCACCTCGACCGCCGTGCGCGCCGCGTGCTGGCCCACGACGTCGGCGAGGTCGTGCCCCTGGTCGTACCGGCCCGGGCCGCCGCTCATGGCCGTGACCGCTCCGCTGCCGAGATCGCGCAGTCCTGCCATCAGGGGGTCGGGCCGCTCCGGCTCCAAGGACTCCTCGTCGGGCACCGGTTCGTCGGTGAGGACCGCGATGAGCTGGCGCAGGCTGCGCACGCCCAGCACGGACACGCCCGGCACCAGGGCGGCCTCGGCGGCGGCGCACTCGGGCACCACCACCTGCTCGAAGCCCGCATCCGCCGCGGCCAGCACCGACGGGAGGATGCCTCGCACCGGCCGCACCCGGCCGTCCAGCCCCAGCTCGCCGATCATCACGATGTCGGAGAGAACGCGGGGGTCGATCCGCTCGGCGGCGCCGAGCACCGCGCAGGCGACAGCGAGGTCGAAGCCGCTGCCGGCCTTCGGCACCGATGCCGGGCTCAGTCCCACGGTGAGCTTCTTCTGCGGCCACTCGCCGCCGGAGTTGACCACGGCGGCCCTGACCCGGTCCCGGCTCTCCGTCAGGCTCTTGTCCGGCAGTCCCACCAGCGTGAACGCGGCGACTCCCGGCTCCAGGTCGGCCTGCACCTCGACGACAACGCCCTCGACGCCGACGAGGGTCACCGAACACGTACGGGCGAATCCCATGTCAGGCCGCCCCCCTGACGTGCTCGACGACGGGGGCGCCGCGCCTCGGGAGCAGCACGCCGACCAGGTCGATGCGGACACCGCCGGGCGGGGCTCCCCCGTGTTCCTGGAGCCAGCGTTCCGCCAGACCGCGCAGCCGGCTCGCCTTGGCCGGTGTGATCGCCGCCATGGGGTGCTGGAAGGAACCGGTGCGGCGGGTCTTCACCTCGCAGACGACCAGGGCGTCGCCGTCCCGCGCCACGATGTCGATCTCGCCGGTCCGGCCGCAGCGCCAGTTGCGCGCCACCACCGTCATCCCGGCCTGGGTGAGCCGCCGGGCGGCCAGCGTCTCCCCGTACCTCCCGAGCGCGTACCTCCCGAGCGCGCCGCGGGCCCGCCCGCCGTGTTCCTTCGGTCCCCCGCGGCCCGGCTCTGCCTGGGCCGCCACCCCGCGACCGCGTACCTGCTCCGTGTCCTGCCGTGCGTCCATGCCGGCACCACCTCCGGCGCCAACCGTCACGCACCCCCGCCGGTTCCCGCCGCGTCACGTGCACAACCGGACGACTGTGGACAACCCCGCCACCCGCAAGGGTGACCTCACCCGCTCGGCAGCTCCAGATCGCTCTTGTTGAGCTCCTCGATGTTCACGTCCTTGAACGTGAGTACGCGCACCTGCTTCACGAAGCGGGCGGGCCGGTACATGTCCCAGACCCAGGCGTCCGCCATGGAGACCTCGAAGAACACCTCGCCCTGGACCGAGTGGACCTGCATCTCGTAGTCGTTGGTGAGGTAGAAACGCCGTTCGGTCTCGATCACGTATTTGAACAGACCGACGACATCGCGGTACTCCCGGTAGAGCTTCAGCTCCATCTCGGTCTCGTACTTCTCGAGGTCCTCGGCGCTCATGGCATGTTCCCCTTCAGCCGTGCGATCCCACCATTGTGCGCCAGTCCCGGGAGTCACCGGACGATTTCGGTGTCCAGGGTCACGGGCGCGGCCGGGGGGCCCTCGTCGAGCAGCTTCCGCAGCAGCCCGGCGAGCTTGGTCGGATACACCGTCTCACGGGCGTCGAGCAGTTCCGGGCAGGTCCACCAGCGCGCTCCCGCGACACTGCGCCGCTCCAGCTCGGTCAGGGCCGTGGCCGCGGTCGCCGTCTGCGTCGTACGGGCCAGGTAGTACCACTCGTCCTGGTCCCACCGGCGGCCCGCGAACGGGAAGGAGCAGCGCCGCCGCCACAGCACGGGGCCGAGGTCGACGTCGGTGATGCCGGTCTCCTCGGCGAGTTCCCTGAGGGCGGCCTGTTCACGGGTCTCGTCGCCCTCCACGCCGCCGCCGGGGGTGAACCACCAGTCGGTGCCGGGGTCGTCCAGTTCGTGGCCGTGCAGCAGCAGGATGCGGTCCCGCGGGTCGAGCAGGACCACCCGGGCGACCCTGCGCAACCCGCCCGCACAGGTGTCCGGCACCGTCGGCGCGGGTTCAGCGGCCACCGGTGCTCCCCGCCGCGTTCCGGGCCCGGGACGCGGCCGCGCGCTTGGCCAGCGGCCCGTAGGCGGCGCCCCCGAGCACCAGCACCGCGCCACCGGCCACCGCGGCGAGCACGGTCGGCAGCGGTCCGGACGTGGAGAGGGGGCCGAGCCGTTCGAAGCCGGTGGGCTTGGCGAGCATGCCGTCCATCGGCCAGACCACGGCGTCCACCCGGGCCCGGACGGCGTCGCGGGAGACCGTGCCGCCGGCGGCGTCGGTCAGGTGGGCCGTGGAGTCGACCGAGCCGGAGCGCTCGTCGCCGAGCAGGAACAGGCGGCCCTTCGGCACGGTCACCTCGGGGAAGACGGCGGACCGCGCCATCGGGTCCTCGGGGAGATACGGTTCTTCGATCTCCTTGCCGTTGACCGTGAGCTTGCCGTTCTCGCAGCAGGAGACGGTGTCGCCGCCGACGGCGACGACCCGCTTCACCATGGGCGCGTTCGACCAGGTCGCGTCCGTGAACACGACGACGTCGCCGCGGCGGACCTCGCCGCCGTCGATGCGCTCGGCCAGCACCCGCTCGCCGGCGCCGATCGTCGGGGCCATCGAGGTGGTCGGCACGGTGTACGGCCGGTAGACCACCGCTCCCCAGGCGAACCCGCCGAGGAACAGCACCAGCCCGAGCGCGACGGCCACGTTGGACAGCACCTGCCCGGTCCGGCCGGCCCGTGCCGTGCCGGAGCCGCCGCTGCCCGGGACCGTACGCGTCGTGCTCTGACCGCTCATGGGCGGCACCCTACCCCGGCGGTACGCGGGCGGGTCAGCCCTCCCCGCGCCCCGCTGTCAGGCGCGACGGCGCCGCCACAGCACGAACGGCACCGCGCCGGCCAGCGCGACCGCGGGCGGCGCGACCGTCAGGGCCGCCGCGTTCTGCGCCGGGGTGTTCAGGCCGGGCTGGTCGAAGGTGTCCGGGACGGGCAGGTTGGTCCAGCGGTTGATCGGCCAGGCGATGACCACGGCGCGGCCGACGACCTTGTCGACGGGGACGAAGCCCTGGTTGCTGTCGGCCGTGTTGTAGCGGGAGTCCCGGGAGTTCTGCCGGTGGTCGCCCATGACCCAGATGTGGTCCTCGGGCACCTTCACCTTGAACTGGCCGCCCTGGTCGTCCTGGCTGCACGGGGTGTTGCCCGGGTACACGTACGGCTCGTTCAGCGCCTTGCCGTTGACCTTCAGCGGGCCGGTGCCCTTGCACTCGACCGTGTCGCCGCCGACGCCGATGACCCGCTTGATCAGGTCCTTCTCCTCCGCGGACGGCATCAGGCCGATGAAGCTGAGAGCCTCCTGCAGCGCGTTGGGGTCGGGGGTCGGCTCGCCCGCCAGCCAGTTGTCGGGGTCGTGGAAGACGACGACCTCGCCGCGCTCGGGCTCGGAGCCGAACCACGGGGTCAGCTTGTCGACCAGGACCCGGTCACCCTGCTGGAGGGTGTTCTGCATCGAGTCGGAGGGGATCGAGAACGCCTGCACGAGGAACGTCTTGATCAGCAGCGCCAGGACGAGCGCGATGCCGATGAGGATCGGCAGCTCCTTCCAGAAGGAGCGCTGCTGCTTCTTCGGCCGGTCCTGCTCCGAGCCGTCCGGCTCCTGGCCGCCGGTCCGCGTCCCGTCCTCGTTCACTCCGCCGTCCTCGACCGCACGCTCGTCACTCCCGGAGAACGCGGCGTGTCCCGCGCCCGGTTCGCCCGGCCCCGCGGAGCCTCCGCGGGGCTCCTCGCCACCCTGACCGGACCGTGCGCCCACCGCCACATCCCCCACGCCGACTCCTCACTCTCTGCCGCCGCCCGCGCCATGCCCGGCGCAGGCCCACCACTCCCATAACGAGCGGGAGTTCCGCAGGGCTCGGGAGCTGGACCATCTCTTCACGTTGGCCGGGACCGTCCGGGGCAACCCTATGCGACGTCGGCGCGCCGGCGATCGACCCCGGTGCCGAGTCGGACACGGAGGCGTACGTCGTGGGCTCGTCGAGCGTGCTCCAGTGGCCGAGCGGCCAGGCGATGACCACGGCCCGGCCCACCACCTCGTCCTCGGACACGGTGCCGCCGTAGTCGGTGTCCTGGTGGGAACGGGAGTCCGCGGAGTTCGCGCGGTGGTCGCCCATCACCCACAGCCGGCCCTCCGGCACGGTGACGTCGAAGGGCGTCAGCGAGGGGGCGTTGCCGGGATAGAGGTAGTCCTCGTCCAGCGGGACGCCGTTGACGGTGACGCGGCCCTGGGTGTCGCAGCACTGGACGCGGTCGCCGCCGACCCCGACGACCCGCTTGATCAGGTCCTTCTCGTTGTCCGACGGCAGCAGACCGATGAAGGTGAGGCCCTCCTTGATCTGCTTGATGCCGACCGGGTCCTCCGCCTTGGGCGTGGTCCGCTCGTCCTGGAGCCAGCCGCCGGGGTCCTTGAACACGACGACGTCGCCGCGCTCGGGCCTGGAGCCGAACCAGGGGGTGAGCTTGTCGACGAGGACGCGGTCGCCGATCCGGATCGTCTGCTCCATGGAGCCGGACGGGATGACGAACGCCTGCACGAGGAACGTCTTCAGCACCAGCGCGATCAGGACGGCGACGCCGATGAGGAGCGGGATCTCCTTGACGGCGCTGCGCCTGCGGCGGCGCTTGACCTTGCGCTGGAGCTTGCGCCGTTCGGCGCGGGTGCGGCCGGAGGAAGGGGTGACGGCCCGCCGGGCCCCGGTGGGCAGCAGGTTCTCGGCGGCGCTCGCCGGCACGCCGCGGGGCTTGCCGCGGTTACCCATGACCGCCCCCCGCCGGTGCGGCCGCGTCCGCCTCCCGCACGCCCGCGGAAGCCTCTGCCGTCTCCCGCACGCCCGCGGAATCACCGGCCACGCCCGGCCCGGAGGCACGCCCGGACCCACCGGCCGCCCCCGCGCCCCCCGCCGCCCCCGGTCGCGGGGATGCCTCCCCCGCCGGCACCCCCGCGTACGCGTCCGTCGGCTCCAGAAGGCCGGCGCGGCCGAACGGCCACACGACGCCCTCGGCACGCCCGATGACGTCCTCGACCGGCACCATCCCGCCACCGGGCGACCCGAGACGGTCACGCGAGTCACTGGAGTTGCTGCGGTGGTCGCCGAGGACGAACAGCCGCCCCTCGGGCACGACCACGTCGAACCGCACCGTGGAGGGGCTGTCACCGGGGAACAGGAAGCCCGACTCGTCGACCGACCGGCCGTTCACCCGGATCCTCCCCTCCGCGTCACAGCAGACCACGTGGTCCCCGCCCACCCCGACGACCCGTTTGATGTAGTCGGCGTCACCGAAATACCCGGCGCCGTCGAACACGATCACGTCGCCGCGGTCCGGCCCGTCGCCGAAGCGGTACGCCAGCTTGTTCACGAGAACGCGGTCGCCGACCGTCAATCCCTTCTCCATCGATCCGCTCGGGATCTCGAAGGGCCGCGCCACGAACGTGTTGACCGCCAGCAGGAACAGCAGGCAGAGCAGCAGGGTCAGCGTGATCCGCCCGCCGGGCAGCCGGTCCGTGAGGCGCGACACCAACGCGGAACGCGACCGCCCCTCCGGCCCCGGCGCGCCCGAGGAGTCCTCGGGGTCCGGGGGGAGGGAGCGGTCGCGCTCCGTCGGCTGTGCTTCGGTGTCCATCGGGGCCAGATGCTATCCGGCCGCGATATGACGCCGGTAAAGCGCTCAGTTCTCGCGCTTCTCCTTGATCTTCGCGGCCTTGCCGCGGAGCTCACGGAGGTAGTACAGCTTGGCGCGGCGGACGTCGCCCTTGGTGACGAGCTCGATCTTCTCCACGATCGGAGTGTGCACCGGGAAGGTGCGCTCGACGCCGACGGAGAAGGAGACCTTGCGGACCGTGAAGGTCTCGCGCACGCCGGAACCCTGGCGGCGGATCACCACGCCCTTGAACTGCTGCACACGGGAGCGGTTGCCCTCGATGACGCGCACGTGGACGTTGACGGTGTCGCCGGGACGGAAGTCCGGGACGTCGCTGCGGAGCGACGCGGAGTCGACGGAGTCGAGCAGGTGAGACATGTCGTCTGCTTTCTTCGCTGATGCCGCAGGTCATCAACGGCAACTAGGTTCGGGATCGGGCTGTGCGGTTCGGGGCGGGCGTCGTGTCCCCCTGCGGCAGGGGCGCTCGCCGGACGGCGCACAACAGCGGCCTATTCTTCCACGCCGCCGGTCCTGCGCCAAAATCGGCCGTACGGCTCCCCTTCGGGGTCCGGTTCCCAGCCGAGGATGGACAGCATCTCCCGGTCCTTCTTGTCGAAGGCCTCGGGTCCGCAGCGTTCGACGAGGTCGGGGCGGTGGGCGGTGGTCCGCCGCAGCGCCTCGTCGCGCCGCCAGCGGGCGATCTTCCCGTGGTGGCCGCTGAGCAGCACGTCCGGGATCTCCCGGCCGCGCCAGGACGGCGGCTTGGTGTAGACGGGGCCCTCCAGCAGGTTGGCCATGGCGCCGGGGGCGAAGGAGTCGTCGCGGTGCGACTCCGCGTTGCCGAGGACGCCCGGGAGCAGCCGCGCCACCGCCTCGGTGACGACCAGGACCGCGGCCTCGCCGCCGGCCAGGACGTAGTCGCCGATGGACACCTCGTACACCGGCATGCGGGTGGCGTACTCGTCGACGACGCGGCGGTCGATGCCCTCGTAGCGGGCCGGGGTGAAGATCAGCCAGGGCCGCCCGGAGAGGTGGACGGCGAGTTCCTGGGTGAAGGGGCGGCCGCTCGGGGTGGGGACGATCAGGGCGGGCTCGCCCGCACCGCGCTCGTAGCCGTCCGCCAGCACCGAGTCCAGCGCGTCCCCCCAGGGCTCGGTCTTCATGACCATGCCGGGACCGCCGCCGTACGGGGTGTCGTCGACGGTGTTGTGCCGGTCGTACGTCCAGTCGCGCAGGTCGTGGACGTGCACGTCGAGCTGTCCGCGGGCGCGCGCCTTGCCGACGAGGGAGACGTTCAGCGGGTCGAGGTACTCGGGGAAGATCGTGACGACGTCGAGCCGCATCAGGCGTCGTCCCCGGATTCCGCGGCGTCCCGGGACGAGGCGACCTCGGCGCGGTCGTCGATCAGACCGGGCGGCGGGTCGATGACCGCGCGCTGCTCCTCCAGGTCGATCTCGGTGACGATCTCCTGGACGAAGGGCACGAACACCTCGGTGCCGTCCGGGCGCTCGACGACGAAGAGGTCCTGGGTGGGCAGGTGGGAGATCTCGGTGATCCGGCCGACCGCCTCGCCGTCCTCGGTGACGACGTCGAGGTCGATCAGCTGGTGGTCGTAGTACTCGTCCTCGCCCTCGGGCAGTTCCTCGGGGTCGACGTCGGCGATGAGGAGGGTGTTGCGCAGGGCCTCGGCGCCGTTGCGGTCGTGGACGCCCTCGAAGCGCAGCAGCAGGCGGCCGCTGTGCACCCGGCCGCTCGCGATGGTCAGCGGCCCGGTGGAGGCCGGGTCGGTGGCCAGCACGGCGCCGGGGCCGAGCCTCAGCTCCGGCTCGTCGGTGCGGACTTCGACGGTGACCTCGCCCTTGATGCCGTGGGCGCGGCCGATACGAGCGACTACCAGCTGCACTGTGTTCGTTCTCCTGTCATACGACTGCGGGCCGGGGACGGCCCAGTGGCCCTCCCCGGCCCGAGCCGGTGCTGCTTGCGGCGTCAGCGGACGTGGTCCACGTCGACGAGGTCGACGCGGACACCGCGGCCGCCGATGGCGCCCACGACGGTGCGCAGAGCGCGCGCGGTGCGGCCGTTGCGGCCGATCACCTTGCCGAGGTCGTCCGGGTGGACCCGGACCTCGAGCACGCGACCGCGGCGCAGGTCGCGCGAGGCGACCTGCACATCGTCAGGGTTGTCGACGATGCCCTTCACGAGGTGCTCGAGAGCCTCCTCGAGCATGCTCAGGCCTCGGTCGACGCAGACGAAGAGGACTCAGCAGCGGCCTCGTCCTTCTTCTCAGCCTTCTTCTTCTGGGTGATGGCCTCACCCTTGCCCTCGTCCTCGCCGCCGATGGCCTCGAAGGACGGGCGGGCGGGCTTCTCGGGCTGCTGCAGCAGAGGCGCCGGGGCGGGCTCGCCCTTGAACTTCTGCCAGTCGCCGGTCTTCTTCAGGATGGCGAGCACGGGCTCGGTCGGCTGGGCGCCGACGGAGAGCCAGTACGCCACACGCTCGGCGTCGACCTCCATCACCGACGGGTTGTACGTCGGGTGGTACTTGCCGATCTCCTCGATGGCCCGGCCGTCACGGCGGGTACGGGAGTCGGCGACGACGATGCGGTAGTGAGGCGAACGGATCTTGCCCAGACGCTTCAGCTTGATCTTGACTGCCACGGGAGTGGGTTCTCCTGGATTTGACGTGGTGGGGCACGGCGAGTGAGCCGCGTGGGGTTGCGGTACCCGAGTGCCCGATGGACGCGTCAGCCGGAGGAGAGAGGGGTCCTGTGCGGCTGTCGAGTACAGCTAGCCATTGTGCCACACCCTGAGGGGCCGGACGGCCCCGGGGCGAGGGCACGTGGGCACGACGGAGCGGCACCCGGCGCGCGCTGCTTGCGCGCCGGGTGCGTCCGGTGGCCGGCGGGGCCGGGCCCCGGCACCCACGAGGTGCCGGGGTCTCAGCTCGCCGCGACGACTTCCGGGATCCGGAACGGCTTTCCGCAGCCGCCGCAGACGATGGGCGCCTGCGCCAGCACCGACGGGACGACGCGCACGTTGCGGCCGCAGTCGCAGACCGCCTTGACGCGCACGCCGCCGCCGGACGAGCCGTGCCGCGCGGCCGGACCGCGGAAGCTGCGGGCGGTGTCGCCCGCGGTCGCCGCGGTGTGGGCCTTGAGGGCGCGCTGGAGACGCTCCGTCGTCGGGCGGTACCGGCGCTTCGCCTCGGGGGTGAGCGTGACCAGCGAGAAGCCGCTGCTCGGGTGCGGCTCCTCGGGGTGGTCCAGCCCCAGCTCCTCGGCGATGGCCAGGAACCTGCGGTTGTGGTACCGACCGGCTCGGGATGTGTCGCGCACGCCGCGCGCGGCGGCGATGCCGTGGACTGCCTCGTGCAGCAGTCGCTCGAAGGAGAGTTCGTGCCCGCACGCGGACGACGACTCTCCGATCAGGGACTCGGGCGCGGCGAGATCGGGCAGTTCGGGGTGGTACCGCTGAATGTCGGCCCACGCCTGTGCCAGCTCTGCGGCGAGAACAGGTGGTGTCTGTGTCGTGCTCACGTAATGACAACGAGCCGGGGTGCCTCTGTGTTCCGATTCCGGGGCATCCCAAATAATTTGCACGTACCCGTCAGTTGCCGCTGATGCGTCCTGACGAACACGGGTGCGCTGATCTGCGGAGAAGCCTCGCAGCTCACCGCAAGGTGGTGCGTAGGCTGACGTACGCCCCCGCGTGTATCCGGTCTGCACGCGCCGGTGCGCGTGCGCCCCTCGGACGCGCAAGGGCCCTTTCGGCCGCCCTCGCGGCGGGAGGCGGCGTCCGGTTCACCCGGAACGCCGTGACCGCAGAACCTACCCGGTCCGCCCCCGGCGCCGCGAACCGCCCCTCCCTCCGGACCCCGGCGCTCCGTCGCCATTGGCCGGAACGTTCCGCGGAACGACTCCGCCGTGACGGACCGAACGGCCCCCTGATTACCGGAAGGTGAATTCTTGCCACTGGCATGAGCAACTGCCGAACGGCCGCCCCCTTCCACTGGACGACACGTCGAGGGCGGAGTTTCCTGGCATACGGGGGGTGTGCGGGCGCACTGCACGGGGGCCAGGGAAACGGGGACCGCGGCAACTTCTCGGCTGATTGGGGCGCTTACCTATGACACCTACGCTCGTGCGGCAGCACCCGTCGCGCACGGGGACGGTCCCGCGCGTGGACCTGCGGGCACGCGCGCGTGACTGGTCCGAGATACAGGAGCGGATGCTCGTACCGCTCTACGAGGCGGTGTACGAGCGACTCGACGTGGGCCCGGCGACCCGGCTGCTGGGCCTCGGCTGCGGCTCCGGACTGGCCCTGCTGATGGCGGCCTCCCGCGGGGCGGCGATCACCGGCGTGGACACCTCGTCCGACCGGCTGGCCCTCGCACGGGAACGCCTGCTGCCGGACGAGCGGGACGCCCACGCGCGCACGGGCACCCGGATCGTGCAGGGCTCCCCCGCCGAGGCGGCCCGTGCCGACGCCACCGGGTACACCGTGGTGACCGCCTTCGAACCGATCGGGTGCCTCGCGGGCGACGCGGAGGGACTGGGCGAGCTGCTCGCCGAGGCGCTGCCGCTGGCCGGACGCGGGGCGGCCGTGGTGCTGGCCGGCTGGGGCCCGCCCGAGCGCTGCGCCACCGCGTCGGTGCTGCGGGTGGCCGCCAAGCTGGCGGAGCCGCTGCGCGGCGCGGACGCCTGGCGCCCCACCGAACGGGACGACCTGGAGCGGGTCGCCGAACGCGCGGGCCTGCGGCCGGACGGCTCCGGCCGGGTCGCCTGCCCCTTCGGCTACGCGGACGCGGACAGCGCCGTGCGGGGCCTGAGGTCGACGGGCCTGTTCGACCCGGCCATCACCGCCACCGACCAGGTGCAAGTCGACAAGGAACTGACCGAGGCCCTCCACCCGTACCAGCGGGCCGACGGCACCGTGTGGATGCCGAACGTGTTCCGGTACCTCGTCGCGCGCGTGCCCTGACGGGCTCGGCCACGGACGCCGCGGGGGCGCCTCCTCGGACGAGGAAGGCGCCCCCGCGGCGTCCGTGCGCGGGTCTCAGCCCATGAACTTCTTGAACTCGTCGGGCAGCTCGAAGTCCTTGCCGCCCTGCTGCGGCAGACCGAAGGCGTTGCCGGCCTGGGCCGCCGCGGCGCGCCGCGCGGCCTCCTCCTGCTCCTGCTGCTTGCGCTTCATCGGATTGCCCGAGCGCTGCTTGCCCTTGGCCTGCTTCTGCTTCTTCTTGCCGCGGCCGGGACCGCCGCCCATGCCCGGCATCCCCGGCATCCCGGGCATCCCCGGCATGCCGCCGCCCTGAGCCATGCGGGACATCATCTTCCGCGCCTCGAAGAACCGCTCGACCAGGTTCTTCACCGCGCTGACCTCGACACCGGAGCCCTTGGCGATACGGGCGCGGCGCGAGCCGTTGATGATCGTCGGGTCCTGGCGCTCGCCGGGCGTCATCGACTTGATGATCGCGGCGGTGCGGTCCACGTCCCGCTCGTCGAGGTTGTTGATCTGGTCCTTGATCTGCCCCATGCCCGGGAGCATCCCGAGCAGCTTGGAGAGGGAGCCCATCTTGCGGACCTGCTCCATCTGGGCGAGGAAGTCGTCCAGGGTGAAGTCCTGGCCCTTCTTCGACGCCAGCTTGGAGGCCATCCGTTCGGCCTCTTCCTGGCTGAACGTCTTCTCCGCCTGCTCGATCAGGGTGAGCAGGTCACCCATGTCGAGGATGCGGGAGGCCATCCGGTCCGGGTGGAAGGCGTCGAAGTCGTCGAGCTTCTCACCGTTGGACGCGAACATGATCGGCTTGCCGGTGACCTGCCGGATCGACAGGGCGGCGCCACCGCGCGCGTCACCGTCGAGCTTGGAGAGCACCACGCCGTCGAAGCCGACGCCGTCGCGGAAGGCCTCGGCGGTGTTGACCGCGTCCTGACCGATCATCGCGTCGACGACGAAGAGGATCTCGTCGGGCGAGACCGCGTCCCGGATGTCCGCGGCCTGCTGCATCATCTCCTGGTCGATGCCCAGGCGGCCGGCGGTGTCCACGATCACGATGTCGTGGACCTTGGACCGGGCGTGCTCGAGGGAGTCCTTGGCGACCTTCACCGGGTCGCCCACGCCGTTGCCCGGCTCGGGCGCGTAGACGGCGACGCCGGCCCGCTCGGCGACCACGCTGAGCTGGTTGACGGCGTTGGGGCGCTGGAGGTCGGCGGCGACCAGCAGCGGGGAGTGGCCCTGGTCCTTGAGCCACTTGCCGAGCTTGCCCGCGAGGGTGGTCTTGCCGGCGCCCTGCAGACCCGCGAGCATGATCACGGTCGGGGGCTGCTTGGCGAAGCGGAGGCGGCGGGTCTCGCCGCCGAGGATCTGGACGAGCTCGTCGTTGACGATCTTGATGATCTGCTGGGCCGGATTGAGCGCCTTGGAGACCTCGGCGCCGAGCGCACGCTCCTTGACGTTCTTGATGAACGCCCGGACGACCGGCAGGGCCACGTCCGCTTCCAGGAGGGCGATGCGGATCTCACGCGCCGTGGCGTCGATGTCCGCCTCGGACAACCTGCCTTTGCCGCGGAGGTTTTTGAAAGTCGCGCTGAGGCGGTCGGAGAGGGTATCGAACACGGTGGCGTCGGTCCTCGAGGTCGGGGGCGGACTGGGCTGCCCTCCAGGGTATCCGGCCCGGCAAGCACATCGCCCCCGCCCGCTGAGGTCAGCGGGCGGGGACGGAAGCCCCGCGTCGGCGGGGAGCGCATCCCGCAAACGCATGACGTGACCAGGAGGTCACGCCCGCAGTGCCTCCTCCAGCTTCCGTGCCACAGCCACCGCCTCTTCACCCGGCAGAGGCACACCTTGCTCCTGCGTCACATAAAAGACGTCCACCGCGTTCGCCCCCAGCGTGCTCACATGCGCACTCCGCACCCGTACCGCCGCGTCCTCCAGCGCCCGCCCGATGCGGAACAGCAGCCCGGGGGCGTCCTGCGCGCGGACCTCGATCACCGTGGCGTGCCGGGATGCGGCCGGGGCGACCGCCACGCGCGGGGGCGGCGCGACCACCCCGCGGCGCCTCGGGTACGCGGCGTCCCGTTCGGCGAGGCGTCCGGAGACGTCCAGGCTGCCGTCCAGGGCGCGGACCAGGTCGGCACGGAGCCGGGCGGCCTGCGGCAGCGAGCCGTACTCGGCGGCGACCCGCCAGTCCAGCAGCAGCACGGAGCCGTCGACGCCGGCCGGGAGATCCAGGGACCGCAGTTCGGCGGTGCGCACGGTCAGCCGGTGCATGGCGAGCACACCGGCCACCGCGGGCAGCACGCCCGGCTGGTCGGGTACGGCGACGATCAGCTCCACGCCCATCGGTTCGGGGTCCTCGGACGGCTCGGCGGGCGGCTCGGTCTGCGCCCGCAGGGACAGCACGGGCGCGCCGGTGGCGACGGCCTCCAGGGCGAGCCGCTCGTGCTGTGCGGTGGGCGCGGCCTCCTCCGGATCGGGCGGGGCCTGGCCCGCCAGCACGGCGGAGACCCGCTCGACCAGGTCGGCGACGAGCGAGGCGCGCCAGGAGGACCAGGCTGCCGGTCCGGTGGCGAGGGCGTCCGCCTCGGTGAGGGCGTGCAGCAGCTCCAGGGTGCCCGGGGAGCCGACGGCCCCGGCGACGGAGCGCACGGTGGCGGGGTCGTCGAGGTCGCGCCGGGTGGCGGTCTCGACGAGCAGCAGGTGGTGGCGTACGAGGGTGGCGATCACGGTGACGTCGTCGGCGTCGAAGCCGATGCGGGCGGCCACGTCGCGGGCGATGACCTCGCCGGCCACCGCGTGGTCGCCCGGCCAGCCCTTGCCGATGTCGTGCAGCAGCGCGGCGACGAGCAGCAGGTCGGGGCGGCTGACCCGGCGGGTGAACGCGGAGGCGCGCACGGCGGTCTCGACGAGGTGCCGGTCGACGGTCCACAGGTGGACGGCGTTGCGCTGGGGGCGGCAGCGCACCCGGTCCCAGTCGGGGAGCAGCAGGCTGATCAGGCCCTCGGCCTCCAGCGCCTCCCAGACCTCGACGGTGGGCCGGCCGGAGCCCAGCAGGGTGAGGAGCTGCTGACGCGCCTCGGCGGGCCAGGGCGAGGGGAGGGCGCGGGCGCCGGCGGCCATGCGGCGTACGGCGTGGAGATTGAGGGGGAGCCCGGCCTGGGCGGCGGCGGCCGCGGCACGGAGCGGGAGCACGGGGTCGCGGTCGGGGCGCGCGGCGCGGGCGAGCACCACTTCGCCGTCCTGTTCCACCACCCCTTCGGCGAGCGGAGACCTCTCGGTCGCCCGTTTCCCGCCGCCGAGCGTCCTCCCGTCGCCCACCAGCGCCCTTCTGACGAAGTCCCCCCGCTCACTCGCCGGTTTCCGCAGCCGGGGGCGTACGGAGCGGGAGCGCAGGACGCGGCCGACCTCGCGCCAGGTGACGTCGCCCGCGTAGGCGATGACCCGGGCGGCCTCGTAGACCTGGCGGAGCAGGGCGTCGGCGTCGAGCAGGCCGAGTGCGGCGGCGACCTGGTCCTGTTCCTGGAGGGCGAGGCGGTCGGTGGCGCGTCCGGTGGCCAGGTGCAGGGCGTCGCGTACGTCGAGGAGGCGGCGGCGGGCCTCGGCGAGCCCTTCGCGGGGGGCGTCGGCGAGCCAGGAGGCGGCCACCGCGCGCAGGGCGGTGGCGTCGCGCAGCCCGCCGCGGGCCTCCTTGAGGTCGGGTTCCAGGAGGTACTGCAGTTCGCCCTGGCGTCCGGCGCGCTCCTCGCACAGCTCCCGCAGGGCGGGCAGCCGCTCGGGGGCCTGGTTGCGCCAGTCGGCGAGGACGGTGGTGCGCAGGGCGGTGGTGAGACCGAGGTCGCCGGCGAGGTGCCGGGCGTCCAGCAGGCCTAGCTGGACCTTGAGGTCCTCCCCCGCCGTCCTGCGCGCCTCCGCCGGGGTGCGGACGGAGTGGTCGAGGGCGAGGCCGAGGTCCCAGACCGGGTACCAGAGGCGGTCCGCGAGGGCGGACACGGCCTCGGGGGCGCTGCCGTCGTGGAGCAGGAGCAGGTCGAGGTCGCTGCGCGGGGAGAGTTCCGCGCGTCCGTAGCCGCCGACGGCGACCAGGGACACCCCGCGCGCTCCGGGCGCTCCGGCGGCGAAGAGTCCGGCGAGCCAGTCGTCGGTGAGGCCGGCGAGCGCGGAACGGCGCGGCGGCCCGGACCGCGCCCTCTCGGTGAGAAGGCGCAGCCGGGCCGCCGCGTAGCCGCCGGGTCCCGAGTCCTCTGCCTGGTCGTGCGTGTCCGTCCTCGTCACCCGGCGTCTCCTGTTCCGTCGGTCCGCTGTCAGAGCGCGTCCGGGCCGCGCTCGCCGGTCCGGACCCGTACGGCCGTCTCGACGGGGATCGTCCACACCTTGCCGTCGCCGATCTTGCCGGTGCGGGCCGCCTTGACGACGACGTCGACGAGCTGTTCGGCGTCGTCGTCCTCGACGAGAACCTCGATGCGGACCTTGGGCACCAGGTCGACGGTGTACTCGGCGCCGCGGTAGACCTCGGTGTGGCCGCGCTGGCGGCCGTAGCCGCTGGCCTCGGTGACGGTCAGACCGTGCACGCCGAAGGCCTGGAGGGCCTCCTTGATCTCGTCGAGCCGGTGCGGCTTCACGACGGCGGTGATGAGCTTCATGCGTCCACCTTCTTGCTCTCGGCCGGGGTGACGGGAGTGCCGGCTGCCGTGCGGGCCGCGCCCCCGCCGGCGCCGCTGAAGTCGTAGGCGGTCTCGGCGTGTTCGGCCTGGTCGATGCCGGCCACCTCCTCGTCCTCGGAGACGCGCATACCGAGGGTCCTGTGGATCAGGAGGGCCAGGCCCGCGGAGACGATCAGGGAGTAGGCGAGGACGCCGAGGACACCGGCGCACTGCTTCCAGAACTGGTCGAGGCCGCCGCCGTAGAAGAGGCCCGCGACGTCGGACTGGCCCTTGCCGGTGGCGAGGAAGCCGACGAGCAGGGAACCGATGACGCCGCCGACGAGGTGGACGCCGACGACGTCGAGGGAGTCGTCGTAGCCGAACCTGTACTTGAGGCCGACGGCCATGGCGCACAGGACACCGGCGACGAGTCCGACCGCGATGGCGCCGAGCGGGGAGACCGCGCCGCCGGCCGGGGTGATGGCGACCAGACCGGCGACCGCGCCGGAGGCGGCGCCCAGCGTGGTGAAGGCGCCGTGGCGGATCTTCTCGTAGGCGAGCCAGCCGACGACCGCGGCGCCCGTGGCGACCTGGGTGTTGACGAACATCAGTGCGCCGACGCCGTCGTCGTTGCCGAGCCACGAGCCGGCGTTGAATCCGAACCAGCCGAACCACAGCAGACCGGCGCCGAGCATGACCAGCGGGAGGCTGTGCGGACGCATCGGGTCCTTCCTGAATCCGACGCGCTTGCCGATGACGAGGAGGACACCGAGGGCGGCCGCACCGGCGTTGATGTGCACCGCGGTGCCGCCGGCGAAGTCGATGACGCCGAGGTCGAAGGCCCAGCCGCCCTCGCCCCACACCCAGTGCGCGACGGGGAAGTAGACGACGGTGACCCACAGGGTGATGAACAGGGCCCAGGCGCTGAACTTCACGCGGTCCGCGAGCGCGCCGCTGATCAGGGCGGGCGTGAGGATGGCGAACATCAGCTGGAAGGCGGCGAAGACGAACAGCGGGATGGTGGTGGCGCCCCACAGTTCCGTCAGGCCGATGTCGCTCAGGCCCACCCAGTCGGCGTTCCAGCCGACGAGGCCGCCCTTGTCGTCGCCGAACGCGACGGAGAATCCGTAGAGCACCCACAGGACGGTGACGATGCCCAGGCTGATGAAGCTCATCATCAGCATGTTCAGCGTGCTCTTGACCCGGACCATGCCTCCGTAGAAGAAGGCCAGACCGGGGGTCATGAGCATCACCAGGGCGGAACAGATGAGCATGAACCCTGTGTTGGCGGCGGACAGCGTGGGCGCGTCTGCTGCCAGGGTGATGGCTGGTGCCATCGGCGTCTCCTCGTCGTTGGTACGGCCCCGTGCGGGCGAAGCCTTGAGGGATGGAGGGGTGGGCCGGTTATGCGCCATGAAGAGTGGCGCAGCGCGGTTTCGGCGGAGGCCCCTCGTTGTTTCGCCGCCGTGACGAAGGCATCCGGCGTGTTACGGGTCGGTGAACCGCCGGACCCGGGGCGCGTCGATCGTCGTCGTGGCGCGATCTCCGGTGTGCGGCGGTGAGCCGTGGCCGGGGAGACACACGGCCGGCCGCGGCCGGCCTTCCGAAATGACTGGCATGGGGGAGCCGAGTCGGGCAGTTCGGGAGGGCCGGCCGCGGCCGGGGTCCAGGGGTGTTCCGGTGGTCAGACCGCTTCGGCGGTCTCGGGCAGCTCGATCGCGAGCCGCTCGGTGAGTTCGACGACGTCGGCGAGGTCCCCGAAGTCGCGTACGGCGGTGTCGACGGTCTTTCGGATACGCGTGTTGACCCGCTCGGAACGGACCTTCTTGGCCGCCTTGATGGCCTGGGTGGCGAGAACCGCGCTCTGCTCGGGCTCGCGCTGGAGCAGGTGGACCGTGGCCATGCCGATCAGGTTGAGCGCGTAGGAGCGCTGGTGCTCGCCGCCCTCCTGGCCGAACAGCTCCACGGCCCGCTTCATCAGCGGCTCGGCGAGCGAGGCGTAGGTGGGGCTGCGGCCCGCGACGTAGGCGAGGTCGCGGAAGGAGTGGCTGTTCTCCGCGTACAGCTCGGCCTCGGAGAAGAAGCGGATCCAGTCGGGGTCCGGCTCGTCCCACTCGTCGGCCTCGGCGAAGGTGTCCTCGGCCATGCGGACGGCGCGTTTGCAGCGGCCGGGCTGCCCCATGTTGGCGTAGGCGCGGGCCTCCATCGCATACAGCATCGACTGGACGCGGGGGCCGGCGCAGTCGCGGCTGCCGTACTGCGCGAGGTGGATGAGCTCCAGGGCGTCCTCGGGCCGGCCGAGGTGGATCATCTGCCGGCTCATGCTGGACAGCACGTAGGAGCCGAGCGGCCGGTCGCCGGCCTCCTTGGCGGCGTGCAGGGCGAGCACGAAGTACTTCTGCGCGGTGGGCTGCAGCCCCACGTCGTACGACATCCAGCCCGCCAGCTCGGCGAGTTCGGCGGCGACCTTGAACAGCCGTTTGGCGGTGGTCTCCGGCTGGGGCTCCTGGAGGAGGTCGGTGACCTCGTGGAGCTGGCCGACGACGGCCTTGCGGCGCAGCCCGCCGCCGCACTGGGCGTCCCACTGCCGGAACATCACGGTGGTGGTCTCCAGCAGGTCGAGCTCCGGCTTGGACAGCCGGCCGCGGGCGCGTGCCGAGGAGGGCGCGACGTCCGGCTCGGGCGTGGGCAGCGGGCTGGACGGGGAGGGGACGAGCCAGCGCTGCATGGGCTCGATGAGGGACGGGCCCGCGGAGAGGGCCAGCGAGCTGCCGAGGAAGCCGCGCCGCGCCAGCATGAGGTCGCTGCGCGAGAACTCGCTGAGCAGGGCCACGGTCTGCGGGCCCGTCCAGGGGAGGTCGACGCCGGTCGCGGAGGGTGCCGGGCGGGTGGTGCGCAGCCCCAGGTCCTCCACGGAGACGACGACGCCGAAGCGTTCGGAGAACAGCTCGGACAGGATGCGGGGGATCGGCTCGCGCGGGTTCTCCCCGTCCAGCCAGCGGCGGACGCGGGAGGTGTCGGTGGAGATGTGGTTGGCGCCCAACTGCCGTGCTCTGCGGTTCACTTGGCGGGCCAGCTCGCCCTTGGACCAGCCGCTGCGGACGAACCACGAGGTGAGCAGCTCGTTCGGGCGCTTCTCCGCACTCGCGGAACTCGTCCCGCCACCGCCGTTGCCGCTCACTGGAACGCCCCCATCCCTGAAGACCGCTTGTCGCTGAGTGCGCCAAGCCTTATCAGAATGCCGGTGATCGGGGCCGCCCGTCCGGCGGTTGCCACCCCTCGAACGGGAAGCCGAGTTGCCTCCGGCATACCCACGAGCGCGTGCACCCCATCCAAACCGTGCACACACAGTAACCCTATGATCACCCGTCTCACCATGGCGGAACCGCAATCGCCACCATTCGCCACCCCTTCGAATGAACGCACCGTCGCCGTCCCGCGATTGACTTGACGCAGGACGGACAGGAGTGGACGCACTGACGCGCCGGAGGGCGCGCAGTGACCGCCGCACCACCCTGTGCACATCAGAGCGCTGGTTGATGCGGGTCGCGCCGGGAAGTCGGAAACAGAGAGTCACGCACCGCGTCCGGTGCGTGACCACCGGTACGCCGGACCCGTTGGAGGGGGCATGGGCTTCACGATCGGTATCAGCCGGGGCATCCGTGACATCCGGTCCGGCTCGCGGCGGCGCGGTCGCTCCTCGGACGGCACGGTCGTGGCGGAGTACACGGGGCTGTGGGGCTGGGACGTGGTGCCCGGCGTCCGTGCCGTCGCCGGGGCCTGCTCCTGCGGCCGCACGGCCTGCCGGGCGCCGGGCGCCCACCCCCTGGAGCACGCCCCGGTGATCCGCGCGGGTGCGCCGCTGGACGAGGTGACCGCGCTCTGGTCGGAGTTCCCGGGCGCCTCGGTGCTGCTGCCCGTCGGCCAGGCGTTCGACGTGATCGAGGTGGCGGAGCCGGCCGGGTGTCACGCCCTGACGCGGCTGGAGCGGATGGGCCTGCCGGTCGGTCCGGTCGCCGCCACCCCGGACGGGCGGGCCCAGTTCTTCGTCGCCCCGGGCGCCGCCGAGGCCCTGCCCGACCTGCTGTACCGCATGGGCTGGGACGACCCGGACGCCCTCGACCTGCGCGGCCTGGGACGCGGTACGCACATCACGGCGCCGCCGTCGGACCGCGGCGGCCTCGGCCCGGTGCGCTGGCTGCGCTCCCCCGCCCTGGACTCCGCCGCCCGTCCGCCGGAGGCGCGGCTGCTGCTCGGCACGCTGGCGTACGTGGCGCACCGGTCGGGAGCCTGACCCCTTCCGGTACGGCGAAGCGCCCGTCCCCCGATCGCTTTCGGGGGCGGGCGCTTCCTCGCGTACGGGGCCGGACGTCTCCGGGGTGTCACTCCCCCAGAAGGGCGTCCACGAAGGCTTCCGGCTCGAACGGCGCCAGGTCGTCCGCGCCCTCGCCGAGCCCGATCAGCTTGACCGGGACGCCCAGCTCGCGCTGGACGGAGATGACGATGCCGCCCTTGGCCGTGCCGTCGAGCTTGGTGAGCACGATGCCGGTGATGTCGACGACCTCGGCGAAGACCCGCGCCTGCACCAGACCGTTCTGGCCGGTGGTGGCGTCGAGCACCAGCAGCACCTCGTCCAGCGGGGCCTGCTTCTCCACGACCCGCTTGACCTTGCCGAGCTCGTCCATGAGGCCCGTCTTGGTGTGCAGCCGGCCGGCGGTGTCGATGAGCACCGCGTCGGCGCCCATCTCCTTGCCCTCCTTGACCGCGTCGAACGCGACGGAGGCCGGGTCGCCGCCCTCCGGGCCGCGCACGATGTGGGCGCCGACCCGCTCGCCCCAGGTCTGCAGCTGGTCGGCGGCGGCGGCCCGGAAGGTGTCGGCGGCGCCGAGGACGACGGTGTTGCCGTCGGCGACCAGGACGCGGGCGAGCTTGCCGGTGGTGGTGGTCTTGCCGGTGCCGTTGACGCCGACGACCATCACGACGCCGGGGCCGCCGGCCTGGTTCTCGGTGTGCACGGTGCGGTCCATCTGCGGACCGACCAGCGTGATCAGCTCCTCGCGGAGCAGCCCGCGCAGTTCCTCGGGCGTACGGGTGCCGAGCACCTTGACCCGCTCGCGCAGCCGGTCGACCAGTTCCTGGGTGGGCTGGACGCCGACGTCGGCGGTGAGCAGGGTGTCCTCGATCTCCTCCCAGGTCTCCTCGTCCAGGTGCTCGCGGGAGAGCAGGGTGAGCAGGCCCTTGCCCAGGGCGTTCTGCGACCGCGACAGACGGGCGCGCAGCCGGACCAGGCGGCCGGCGGTGGGCTCCGGGATCTCGATCTCGGGAGCCTCGGCGGCGGGCGGTTCCTCGATGACGACGGGACCGGCGCCCGCCGGAAGATCAACCTCCTCGATGGTGCGCCGCGGTTCCTCCCGCGGCGTCTCGGCCTCTTCGCCGACGTGCGGCTCGGCCGGCGGGGCGGTGATGTCGGGCGCGGCGGGCGGCGGCGGGGGCAGCGGCTTCTTGCGCCGGCTCCCGACGATCAGCCCGCCGAGCGCGCCGAGCACGACCACGGCGATGACTACAGCAAGGATGACGATGTCCATAACCCGTCCAGTATCGGCCATGCTCCCCCCGGCGCCCCCGCTCCCGACGCGCCCGCCTGAGACGCCCCGAAAGGGCGCGGGGAGCCGCGCGCTCACCCCCCGCCCGGCCGCGCGGGCCCGGGAAGGACGCCACCGCCCCGGCTCGGGCGGACCGAACCGGGGCGGGTGGGGGATGGCGCACACGAGGGGCAGGAGCAGCGGGGAGGTGACCCCCGCCCCTCGGGTCACAAGGGGAAGAGGGGCGTCAGCCCATCTCCTCCAGCCGCTTGCCCTTCGTCTCCTTCACGAACTTCAGCACGAACGGGATCGAGAGCGCCGCGAACACCGTGTAGATCACGTAGGTGACGGACAGGTTCCAGTCCGCCAGCGACGGGAAGCTCGCGGTGATCGCCCAGTTGGCGATCCACTGCGCGGCGGCGGCGACACCGAGGGCGGCGGCGCGGATCCGGTTCGGGAACATCTCGCCGAGCATGACCCACACGACCACACCCCACGACAGGGCGAAGAAGAGGACGAAGACGTGGGCCGCGATCAGGGCCACCCAGCCCTGCGTGGCGGGCAGCTGCCCGTCGACGAGGTCCGAGGAGAAGGCCCAGGCCTCCAGCGCGAGACCGATCACCATGCCGACCGAGCCGATGATGGCCAGCGGCCGGCGGCCGATGCGGTCGACGAAGATCATCGCGATGACGGTGCCGACGATGTTGATGATCGACGTGGTGAACGAGTAGAAGAACGAGTCCGACGGGTCGACGCCGACCGACTGCCACAGCGTGGCCGAGTAGTAGAACGCGACGTTGATGCCGACGAACTGCTGGAACACCGACAGACCGATACCGATCCAGACGATCGGCTTGAAGAAGAAGCTGCCGCCGAGCAGGTCCTTGAAGCTGGACCTCTCCTCGCGCCGCATGCCGGTCTCGATCTCGGTGACGCGCGCGTCGAGGTCGGTCTCGCCGCCCTCGACCTCGGCGAGGATCTGCCGGGCGCGCTCGTGCTTGCCGACGGAGATCAGGTAGCGGGGCGACTCGGGGATGGCGAAGGAGAGCAGGCCGTAGAGGACGGCCGGGACGACCATGACGCCGAGCATGAGCTGCCAGGCCTCCAGGCCCAGCAGTTCACCGCGCTGGTCCCCGTCCGCGGCGTTCAGGATGCCCCAGTTGACCAGCTGGGAGACGGCGATGCCGATGACGATCGCGGCCTGCTGGAAGGAGCCGAGACGGCCGCGGTAGGCGGGCGGGGCGACCTCGGCGATGTAGGCGGGGCCGATGACGGAGGCCATGCCGATGGCGAAGCCGCCGACCACGCGCCAGAAGGCGAGGTCGTACAGGGAGAACGGGAGCGCGGAGCCGACGGCGCTGACCGTGAAGAGGACCGCGGCGATCTGCATGCACCGGATGCGTCCGATGCGGTCGGCTATCCGGCCGGCGGTGGCGGCGCCGATCGCGCAGCCGATCAGCGCGATGGCGATGACCTGGGCGAGCGCGGCGGAGCCGATGTCGTAGCGGTCGCGGATGGCCTCGACGGCGCCGTTGATCACGGAGCTGTCGTAGCCGAAGAGGAAGCCGCCCATGGCTGCGGCAGCGGCGATGAAGATGACATGCCCGAGATGTTCGGGATGAGCCGTCCGGGCTCCTGACGCTTGTGCCTGCGCGGTGCTGGTCACGTGTACTCCTCGGGCCACCGGCAACGTCGCCGGATGGGGGTCAGCCCTTCATGATTTCCGCCGTAGGCACATGAAGGTAAAAACAACATTGCAGAGACTATGCCTTCAATTCTTGAAGTCAATAGGTCCTTGGATGTGAGTTTCGAGACGCAGAAGCCCGGACGCCGCCTGGCAAGTGTTCACATCTTGAAGATCTTGCGCTGCTTCAGCGCAGACGCTGACTGATGACCTTGGACACGCCGTCGCCCTGCATGGAGACGCCGTACAGCACGTCGGCGACCTCCATGGTGCGCTTCTGGTGTGTGATCACGATCAGCTGCGAGGCCTCCTGCAGCTCCTGCATGATCCGGATCAGCCGCTGGAGGTTGGTGTCGTCGAGCGCGGCCTCGACCTCGTCCATCACGTAGAACGGGCTGGGCCGCGCCTTGAAGATCGACACGAGCAGCGCCACGGCGGTCAGCGACCGCTCGCCGCCCGAGAGCAGCGACAGCCGCTTGACCTTCTTGCCCGGCGGACGCGCCTCGACGTCCACGCCCGTGGTGAGCATGTTGTCGGGGTCGGTCAGCACCAGGCGTCCCTCCCCGCCCGGGAAGAGCCGGGAGAAGACGCCCTCGAACTCGCGGGCGGTGTCCCGGTAGGCCTCGGTGAAGACCTGCTCGACGCGTTCGTCGACCTCCTTGACGACCTGGAGCAGGTCCGCGCGGGTCTTCTTCAGATCCTCCAGCTGCTCGCTGAGGAACTGGTGGCGTTCCTCCAGCGCCGCGAACTCCTCCAGGGCGAGCGGGTTCACCTTGCCGAGCTGCTGGTAGGCACGCTCGGCCGTCCTCAGGCGCTTCTCCTGCTCGGCCCGCACGAAGGGGCGGGGCCGGTTACGCGGGTGCTCCGGGTCCTCCGGCAGCTCTTCGCCCTCGGCGGGGGGCGAGGGCGGCACGAGCTGGTGCGGGCCGTACTCCGCGACCAGCCCGGCCGGTTCGACACCCAGTTCCTCCAGCGCCTTCGCCTCCAGCTGCTCCATCCGCAGCCGTTTCTCAGCGCCGAGTACCTCGCCGCGGTGGACCGAATCCGTCAACTTGTCGAGTTCCGCCTTGAGATCGCGTCCCTCGGTGCGGGCGCGGGCGAGTTCCTCCTCGCGCCGGGCCTTGGCGGCCTCGGCCGCGGTGCGCTCCTCGGCGGCACGGGCCAGGGACACCTCGACGTGCGCGAGGAGCTGGCGGGCGCCCGCGGCGACGGCGGCGGCGACTCCCGCCTCGTGACGCAGCCGGGCGCGACGCTGTTCGGCACGCGCGCGTGCCTCGCGTTCCGCGCGGGCGGCCCGGTCCAGGGAGTCGGCCCGGCCGGCCAGCCCCTTGACCCGTTCCTCGTGCGTACGGACCTGGAGGCGGGCCTCCATCTCGGTCTGGCGGGCGTTGGCCCCGTCGGCGGCGAGCCGGTCGCGCACGGAGGTGTCGGGCTCCTCCTCGAACGGCATCTCCTCGGCCGCCTCGAGCCGCTCGGCGAGTTCCTCCACGTCGGCGAGCGCCTTGTCGAACGCCTCCTGGGCCCGTTCGGCGGCGGCCCCGGCACGTTCGGCCTCGCCGGCGGCGCCGCGTGCCTGCCCGGCGAGCCGGCCGAGCTGCTGGGCGACGGCGGACTTCTCCCGGTCGGCGGCCCGGCGCCGCTCCCCCAGTTCCTCGACGAGGGCCGCGCACTCCCGGCGCCGGGCGGCCGCCGCCTCCTGCGCCTCGGCCAGCTCCTCACAGCGCACCGCGAGTTCCTCCAGCTCGGCGGCGGCCTCGTCGACGGACGCCTGCACCTCCAGCAGGCTGGGGGCGCCGGCCGAACCGCCGTGCGCGAAGTGACCGCCCAGCAGGTCGCCCTCGGTGGTGACGGCGGTGAGGCCGGGCCGGGCGTGGACGAGTTCCTCGGCGTCCTCGAGGGTGTTGACGACGACGACGCCGTGCAGCAGGCGCCGCACGGCGGGCAGGAGGTCGGCGGGCCCGTCGACCAGGCCGGCGGCGTGCCGGCCCACGGGGAGCGGGTCCAGCTCGTCGGGCGCGGGTTCCGGGGCGCCGGCCAGGAGGAGTGCGGCGCGGCCCGCGTCCTGCTTGCGCAGCAGCCGGATGGCGTCGGCCGCCGCGGACGGCGAGGCGACCGCCAGGGCATCGGCGGCCGCGCCGAACGCGGCGGCCAGGGCGGCCTCGTGGCCGGGGGTGACGGTCAGCAGTTCCGCGGCCGGTCCGAGCAGTCCGTCCAGGCGGTCCTTCGCCTCCAGCAGTGCCCCGGTGCCGTCCTTGCGGCGCAGGCCGAGCGCCAGCGCCTCGTGGCGTGCCTGGGTCGCGGCGCGTTTCCGCTCCGCGGCGGTGACCGCCTCGCGGGCGGCGGTGAGGGCGGCCTCGGCCTCGGCGAGCCGGCGCTTGGCGTCCTCGTGCCGCTCGGCGAGTTCCGCGTCGCCCGCGTCGAGGCCGTCGACCTCCGCCTGGAGGGTCTCGTACTCCTCCTGGGCGGCCACGGCGCGCTGCTGTGCCTCGTCACGGGCGGCGGCGAGCCGTTCGATCTCGGCCTGGGCCGCGGCGGCGCGGGAACGGGCGGCGCCCACCTGGCCCTTGAGCCGGGCGAGTCCTTCGCGCCGGTCGGCGATGGCCCGCGCGACGTCCTTCAGACGGCGTTCCTCCTGGGCCAGTTCGCGCTCCAGTTCGGCGCGGTGGGCGACGGTGTCCTCCAGCGCGCGTTCGGCCGCCTCCAGGGCGGCCTCCAGTTCGGCCTCCTGCTCACGGATGCGGGCGGCCTCGCGCTCCATGTCCTCGGGGTCCCGGCCGCGCCGCTCCTCGGGAGGTGCGGAGGTGGCGCTCTGCACGCGCGCGTCGGCGAGGGAGACGGTGCCGCGCACCCGTTCGGCGAGCTGGGAGAGTTCGTACCAGGTCTGCTGGGCGTTCCGCAGCCGCGGGATGAGGCGGCGCACCTCGTCCTCCAGGAGCGCCTCGCGCCGGAGGGCCTTCCTCAGCTCGGCCTCGGCCGCCTCCTTGCGCTGCTTGAGGGCGGCCTCGTCGGCGATCTCGGCCTGGAGCGCCTCACGCAGCTTCACGAGGTCGTCGGCGAGGAGGCGCAGGCGGGCGTCGCGCAGGTCGGCCTGGATGACGGCGGCCCTGCGGGCGACGGCGGCCTGGCGGCCGAGGGGCTTGAGCTGGCGGCGGAGTTCGTCGGTGAGGTCCTGCACGCGCGCGAGGTTGGCCTGCATCGCGTCCAGCTTGCGCAGCGCCTTCTCCTTGCGCTTGCGGTGCTTGAGGACGCCGGCCGCCTCCTCGATGAAGGCGCGGCGGCCCGTCGGGTCGGCGTGCAGGACGGAGTCGAGCTGGCCCTGACCGACGATGACGTGCATCTCGCGGCCGATGCCGGAGTCGGAGAGCAGGTCCTGGACGTCCAGGAGGCGGCAGGTGTCGCCGTTGATCTGGTACTCGCTGCCGCCGTTGCGGAACATGGTCCGCGTGATGGTGACCTCGGAGTACTCGATGGGGAGGGCGCCGTCGGAGTTGTCGATGGTCAGGGACACCTCGGCGCGGCCCAGCGGGGGGCGCCCGGTGGTGCCGGCGAAGATGACGTCCTCCATCTTGCCGCCGCGCAGCGATTTGGCGCCCTGCTCGCCCATGACCCAGCTGAGCGCGTCCACCACGTTGGACTTGCCCGAACCGTTCGGACCGACGACGCAGGTGATCCCCGGTTCGAACCGGAGGGTGGTCGCGGAGGCGAACGATTTGAAGCCGCGGAGGGTCAGGGCCTTGAGGTGCACGCCGCCGGACTCTACCCGCCGGGCATGTCTCACTCCATGAGCGCGCGGTTTCGCGGGTGAACGGGCAGGGCATGCCAGACGTTGAGAAGGTGAAAGGGTGCGCGGGACAGAGAGTGCACGGCGCGGGGGTCGCGGGGTTCACCGCGTGGAGGCAGGCTCAGGGGTTCGGGACGCGGAGGGGCGAAGAAAGAAGGGACGCCGGAGCGTCCCTTGCAGTTCCGACTGCCTGGCGGTGGTGATGGGCAAGCCCGACCACTGCGTGCTGTGCGTGGAGCGTGCAGTGATCAGGTGAGCGCAGGCTCCGCCTGGTGTGCGTCAACGCTCTCCATGATCCTGTCGTGAGAAGCGGCAGCCTTCAGGGCGTCCTTCTCGGCCTGGATCCGCACGAGCTCGGATTCCAGGTCCTGGACGCGCTGCTGGAGCCGTCGCATCTCGGCGAGGAGTCGAGGGTCGGAGCCGCCGACGTAACCGAGAAGCGCCTTTGCCATGATGGATGGTCCTCCACAATGAGTGACCGACCGATGCGGTGTGGGTCGTGAGGGATGAGCACCCGCGATGCTTGGCAGGCCTGGAGTTGTACTGCCGTTCAGCCATGCCAAACAGCTAAGGTGCGCGGGGCTTTCAGCGTCTCACCAAAAAGTTTGAGGGTCAACACGATCACGCCCCGTATCGGGGGACAACGGGGCGCATACGGCCGGACGGCGGCGGCGTCGCGATCTTCGCGGGTCCTCGGGGCGTGACGGTCATCTTGGCGGGCGCGGTGGCCGTCGGCAAGCCGTTCGCCCCGATCACCAGGACTTTTTACTCGCGGACGGCTCACGGCGAGGGGCGCGTGGCCGCTGACGCGGCGGGCGGGCGGGCTCCGTCAGCGGATCGCGAAGCCGTCGTAGCCGCCGCGGGGTGTGTCCCAGATCTCGGTCACTCCGTCCACGCGCCCGGGCGTGTCGCCGGTCTGGAGCCACTCCAGCAGCCGCTCGCAGCGGTCGCGGGCCCCCTCGGCGACCACCTGCACCCTGCCGTCGCCGAGATTCAGGGCGAAGCCCCGCAGCCCGCCGACCTCCAGGGCCTTGGCCCGGGTGAACCAGCGGAAGCCCACGCCCTGGACGTGTCCGCGGACCCAGGCGACCAGTCGCACATCCTCACTCATGCCTGCAACCTAACCGGACAAAGTCACACCAGGCACTCCGCCCCCTTGCGCCATGCGGTAGCGTCCCCACCCATGAATCTCATATGAAACTCACTCGTTCGTGTGAGTTTCGTGATCGTCGAGTTTCGGGCTGGTCGCGAGACGCGCCGACCGCCAGGACGAGGAAGGCCAGGACATGGGACGCCACCGACGCTCCGACGCCGGCCGCGCCGCCACGAGCCGCGCCGCCGGGGCCACCCGCCGCGACGGCTCCTCCGGTGAAGGTCTGGACCCGCGAGGCGCCGTGCCCGGCGGCCCGCCCACGATGGGCACGGCGCCGTACCTGAACCCGGAGGCCTACGCGGAGACGTACGCCCGCACCGCGGCGTACCTGTACGCGACGGACGACACCGCGGCGCCCTCCGGCCGCACCGGCTCGGGCGGTTTCCCTGGCAGCGCGCCCGGCCCCGCTCCGGCCGCGTACGGCTACGCCGCGGACACCCTCGCGGCCCCCACCGTCCCGGGTCCGCGCACCGCCGCGTACGACTTCACGGATCCCTCCTTCTCCGGTGACCCGGTCCCGGAGTGGGACGTGACGCCCCGGCCGCGCCCCCGCCCCACCCGTACCGCCGTGACCTCGTCGGTCGGCGCGGACGATCGGCCCGGGAGCGGACGCCGGCGCAAGAAGAGGAAGCCCGCGACGCCGGTCCGCACCGGGCTGCTCGGGGTCTCCGCCGCCGTGGCCCTCGGCACGGTCGCCGTGGCCACCGGCACGGTGCCGGGCCTGGAGAACTACAAGCTCGGCGGCGACCGCGGCCCCAGTGACAACGTGCAGGCCGACGGCGGTGTGGCGACCAACCTGCCGACCGAGCAGGGCGGCACGTCCGGCCCCGCCGAGCCGCCGAGCCGCGACGCGTCCGCCCCCGCGAGCCGTGACGGCGGACGCTCGGTGTCCCCGACGCCGTCCGGGGCGCCGTCCACCTCGACCGCTCCGACGAAGGCGCCCGAGAAGGAGAGGACCCCGGAGAGGACCCCGGAGAGGACGGAGTCCGCCGCGGCCCCGGAGAAGACCGAGAGGAAGGCGCCGGCCCGCAAGGCGACGCCGGAGCCGGAGCGGACGGCGGGCGACGAGGGCCAGGGCCAGTTCTCGGTCGAGGCGGCGGCCGGCGCCGAGGTGCTGCGGCTGGTCAACGCCGAGCGGGCCAAGGCCGGCTGCAGCCCGGTCACCGCGGACAGCGCGCTGACCGCACTGGCGACGGCCTTCAGCAACGACATGGCCAAGCGCGGCTTCTTCGACCACACCGACCCCGACGGCGACACCCCGTGGGACCGGGCCCAGGCGGCCGGCATAAGCAACCTCGGCGGCGAGAACATCGCCCGCGGCCAGGGCGACGCCGAGGCCGTCATGGAGGCCTGGATGAACAGCCCCGGCCACAAGGCGAACATCCTGAACTGCGACTTCAAGACCCTGGGCGTCGGCGTCCACATGGGCCCGGGCGGGCCTTGGTGGACGCAGAACTTCGGTTACTGAGTACCCGCGGTCCGGCCGGTGACCTACCGGGCGGGGCGCGGGTCCCGCCGGTCGGGCGGGGTCCCGGTCCCCGTCCGTGCGGAGGAGGCAGCCCGCGCCCGGTGGGACCCGTCGGAGGGCGGGGCCGGCAGGACGACCTCCGCGCGTGCGCCCGTGCCGGGGTGTCGTGGCACCGCCCGTGTCCGCCGCGACCGGTGTCGCCGCACCGCCCCCCTGCTTACCCGGAGTGAGCGCAACCCGTGGGTGAGCGCTGCCCTGAAGTACGCTGAACTCATGACGACCACGCAGCCGGCCCCGGAGGACCGGGACCTCCCCTTCAACGTGTTCGCCAGGTCCTGCCCGTCCCGCGTCACGCTGGAACACGTGACCGGGCGCTGGGGGGCGCTGACGCTGGGGGCGCTGTACGAGGGGTCGCTGCGGTTCAACGAGCTGCGCCGACGGGTCGACGGCGTCAGCGAGAAGATGCTGTCGCAGACGCTGCACGCGCTGGAGCGCGACGGGCTCGTGCACCGCGAGGCGCAGCTGACCAACCCGCCTCGGGTGGACTACGAACTGACCCCGCTGGGCCGCGAGGTCGCCGAGCGTCTGCTGGCCCTCATCCACCTCCTGGAGGACCGCATGGACGCCGTCCTCGAGGCCCGTGAGCGTTACGACGCGGCGCGCGGCGCCCGCTGACAGCGCGGGCAGAAGTAGCTGGAGCGGTTCATCCACGCCCGCCGGCGCACCGGCGTCCCGCAGCGGCGGCAGGGCAGGCCCTCACGGCCGTACGCGTCCAGGGACCGGTCGAAGTAGCCGGACTCACCGTTGACGTTGACGTAGAGGCTGTCGAAGCTGGTGCCGCCGGCGGCGAGGGCGGCGTTCATCACGTCCCGGACGTGTCCCAGCAGTTGCAGGGTGCGGGGACGGGTGAAGCCGGCCGTGGGGCGCTCGTAGTGGATGCGGGAGCGCCACAGCGCCTCGTCCGCGTAGATGTTGCCGACGCCGCTGATCAGCGACTGGTCGAGGAGCGCCCGCTTGATGGTGGTCCGCTTGCGGCGCAGGGCCTGGTGGAAGGCCTCCTCGTCGAAGAGCGGGTCGAGCGGGTCGCGGGCGATGTGCGCGATGACGTCGGGCAGGCCCTCGGGGGTGTTGTCGTGCAGCGACAGTCCGCCGAAGGTGCGCTGGTCGACGAAGCGCAGCTCGGTGTCCCCCGCCGGTCCGGCGTCCGGGGACTGCGGCTCGGTGAAGCGGACGCGGATCCGCAAGTGCTTCTCGTCCGGCGCGGCGTGCGGCTGCATCAGCAGTTGGCCGCTCATCCCGAGGTGGGCCAGCACGGACTGGTCCGTGTCCTCCAGCGGCAGCCACAGGTACTTGCCGCGGCGGCGCGGGACGCCGATGCGGTGGCCCTTCAGCCGGTACGCGAAGTCGTCCGCGCCCGCGAGGTGACGGCGCACCGCGCGCGGGTGCAGGACCTCGGCGTCGGCGACGGTCCGGTGGGCGACCCACCGCTCGAGTCCGCGCCGTACGACCTCGACCTCGGGCAGCTCGGGCATGGTGTCCCTCCCAGGACCGGTGGAGCGAGCACCGAGCGCCCGCCCCGCTGCGGGGACGGGCGCTCGGGTCGTGCTTACTGCGTCAGGCGGAGGCCGACGAGGCGTCGGCGCTCATGCCGGAGGCTTCGGCCTCGGCGGCCCGGACGACCTGTTCGGCCTCCTGAGCCGCCTTGGCCCGCTCGTCCGCCGCGGCCTTGATGGACCGCCAGGCGGACTCGGCGGCCTGCTGCTCCGCCTCCTTCTTGCTGCGGCCGGTGCCGGTGCCGTACGAGACGCCTCCGACGCGGGCGGCAGCAGTGAAGGTCTTCTCGTGGTCGGGGCCGGTCTCCGTGACCAGGTACTCGGGAACGCCGAGCCCCTCGGTCGCGGTGAGCTCCTGGAGACTGGTCTTCCAGTCCAGGCCGGCTCCCAGGTTCGAGGACTTCTCGATCAGCGGGTCGAACAGGCGGTGCACCAGCTCCGCCGCCGATTCCAGGCCCTGGTCGAGATAGACCGCGCCGATCACCGCTTCGAGGGTGTCGGCGAGGATGGACGCCTTGTCCCGGCCGCCCGTTCCCTCTTCACCCCGGCCGAGCCGGATGAAGGAGCCGAGGTCGAGCCCACGGCCCACCTCCGCCAGCGCACGCGAGTTGACCACCGCGGCCCGCAGCTTGGCCAGCTGGCCCTCGGGCAGGTCGGGGTGGGCGCGGTACAGCGTGTCGGTGACGACGAGGCCGAGCACGGAGTCCCCGAGGAACTCCAGCCGCTCGTTCGTCGGCAGACCGCCGTTCTCGTAGGCGTAGGAACGATGGGTCAGCGCACGCACCAGAAGGGCGGACTCGACCTGGTAGCCGAGCCGCCCTTCCAGAAGCGTCGGGGACGAGGCCTGGTTGTCCGCAGAGTTTTTCTTCGGCGTGGACACAGTGCCTCTCACCAGCCGCTCAGACCTCGAGGACCTGGCGCTTGTTGTAGGTGCCGCAAGACGGGCACGCGATGTGCTGCTGCCTGGGCTCGTGGCAGCGCTCGCACGCAACCAGGGTGGGGACCGCAGCCTTCCACTGCGACCGGCGGTGGCGCGTGTTGCTGCGCGACATCTTCCGCTTCGGAACAGCCACGGCTACTTCTCCTGCTTCTCGTCGACGCCGGCTTCGGCGCCGCTCATCTCGTCCTTCTCGCCGTCCTTCATGGTGCCGGCGAGTCCCTGCAATGCCGCCCAACGGATGTCGACGGCGTCGTGATGGTGGTCCGGGTCGTCCGCCAGCCGCGCTCCGCACTCGGAGCACAGACCCGGGCAGTCTTCCTGGCACACCGGCTGCATCGGCAGTGCGAGCACCACCGCGTCGCGCAGCACCGGCTCGAGGTCGAACAGGCCGTCCTCGAGGAAGAGCCTGTCCTCGTCGTCCTCGGCGTCGTCGCCCGGTTCCGCCGTCACGCGGCCCCGGTCGTCGGCGTCAGGGTACGAGAACATCTCCTGGAAGTCCGCTTCGAGCTCCAGCTCGAGCGGCTCCAGACACCTTACGCACTCCCCCTCGGCCTTGGCACGGGCGGTGCCTGTGACGAGCACACCTTCCATGACCGACTCGAGCCGGAGTTCGAGCTCCACCGGGGCGCCTTCCGGCACTCCGACGACTCCCTTGATACCGAGGTCCTTGGGGGCGTCGACCGTACGGGTCAGGCGCTGCAGCGCACCAGGCCGCCGCCCCAGCTCGTGCGTGTCGAACACGAGGGGGTTGCGGTGGTCGAGGCGGGCGTTCAGAGCCATTCCTGCTTTCGATCTTCGAGCTCAGAGGGTGTCACTGCCGTACGGTGCGTTCCCGGGCAGCGTGGATCGCGGTCATACACGCGACCGAAGAGCCAGGATACTGGACCTTTCGCTCACGGCCCAATCCGCCCCTAGAGGCCCCGCTCGCGCTGGTACGCCTCGAGCTGTTCGGGCGTGATCATGCTGGTGTCGAACAGGCTCGTCTCGTCCAGCGCGTACCCCTGCTGGGCCTGCTGCGGCACCTGCTGGGCGGCCTGGCCCGGGTCGTACGCCTGCTGGGCGCCGTCGTAGCCCTGGTAGGCCGCGTACGGGTCGGCCTGACCGTAGCCGCCGGTGGTCTGGGCGTACGGGTCCTGGACGCCGCCGTACTGCTGCTGGTAGCCGGCGTACGGGTCGGCCTGCTGCCCGACGGGGGCGCCTCCCGCCGGGGCGTAGCCGGAGGCGGGGGGAAAGGCGGGCTCCGGCGGGGCGTACGGCTGCGGCGGCTGCTGCTGCTCGGTCCTGCGGCCCTGGGCGTCCTGCTCGGCGAGGGAGGCCAGGTCGGCGAGGTAGTCGGCGTCGCTGGAGTGCTGGACGGTGCTGGTGTCGTCGGCCAGTGCGCCCAGGTCGTCGCTGGCGATGCGGCCGTGCAGCTTCTGCCGGCCGCGGCCGACCGCCTCCAGCGTCTTGGCGAGCACCGCCTCGAAGGCGCCGAGCTTGACGTCGACGTAGGCGTCGGCGTTGCGGCGCAGGGTCTCCGGGTCGTGGCTGCGCTCGGGGGCGTCCTCGTCCTCGTAACCCTGCTCGTCGAGGCCGGGGCCGGTGCCGAGCAGCTTCTCGCGGCCGCGGCCGACGGAGCCGAGGGTCTTGGTGAGGACGACCTCGAAGTTGGCGAGCTTGGAGTCGACGTAGTCGTCGGCCTCCGCGCGGATCTCCTCGGCCTCCTTGCGGGCCTCGGCGAGGATCCGGTCGGCCTCGGCCTGGGAGCGGCGGGCGATCTCGGTCTCGGCGACCAGCGAGCCGCGCTGGGCGTGCGCCTCGGAGATGATCCGCTCGGCCTCCTGGCGGGCCTGTTCGACCATCTGCTCCCGGCCGCCGATCAGTTCCTCCGCCTGGGCGAGGGAGTCGGGCAGCGCCGCGCGCACCTCGTCGAGCATGGCGAGCAGTTCGGCGCGGTTGACCACGCACGACGCCGACATGGGCATCGACCGGGCACTGGAGACCGCGGCGACGATCTCGTCCAGCTTCTTCTGCACGTCCACCGTGTGCTCGCCACTCTCTACAGCTGTGTTGGAGACGGACGGGACGACTGTACGGCCCTGGGGCGTCCGGTGGACACCGGACGCCCCCTCCGCCGGGGCCGGTTCAGTCCTTGCGCAGGCGTTCGGTGAGCGCCGTCAGGACCTCGGCGGGCACCAGGTGGGAGACGTCCCCGCCCCAGGCCGCGACCTCCTTGACGAGCGAGGAGGACAGGAAGCTGTAGGTGGGGTTGGTGGGGACGAAGAGGGTCTCCACGCCCGAGAGGCCGTTGTTCATCTGGGCCATCTGGAGCTCGTAGTCGAAGTCGCTGACCGCGCGCAGGCCCTTGACGATGGCGGGGATGTCGCGCTGCTTGCAGAAGTCGACGAGGAGGCCGTGGAAGGCCTCGACCCGGACGTTGCCGTACTCGGCGGTGACGCGGCGGATCAGGTCGATCCGCTCCTCGATCTCGAACAGGCCCTTCTTGGACTGGTTGATCATCACCGCGACGTAGACCTCGTCGTACAGCCGGGAGGCCCGGGCGATGATGTCGAGGTGTCCGTTGGTGATCGGGTCGAACGACCCGGGACATACGGCGCGGCGCACTGGTGATCCCTCGCTCTCCGGTCCGGTCATCGTGCGTCTTCGCACGTAGAGGCGGCGCGACCGTACCAAAACGTTCCCTCGCCGTAACGACGGGCCCGGATCGCCTCGAAACCCGACGGAAAGACGAATTCTCCGCCTCTGGTGCTGCGCTCCACGGTGACGACGGCCTCGCCGGCGAGCCACCCCTGGGAACGGAGTGTGAGCAGGATCTCCCGGAGATCGTCGTCGGAGACGGCATAGGGCGGGTCGAGGAAGACCACGTCGTACGGCTGCTCCGGGGGCCCGGTGCGGACGATCTGTTCCGCTCTGCCGGACCTCACCTCGGCGCCGGGGAGTCCGAGCGACTTCACGTTCTCCCGGACGGTGCGCGCGGCACGGGCGTCGGCCTCGACCAGCAGGACGTGTCCGGCGCCGCGGGACAGCGCCTCCAGGCCGACGGCGCCGGAGCCGGCGTACAGGTCGAGGACGCGTTCGCCGTCGAGAGGGCCGCCGAGCAGCGACTGCCAGGTGGAGAAGAGGCCTTCGCGCGCCCGGTCGGAGGTGGGTCGGGTGCCCTGCCCCGGCGGGACGGCCAGGCGGCGTCCGCCGGCCGCGCCGGCGATCACGCGGGTCATGTCCTCGGTCCTTGTCGGTGGGTGCGGGTCGGTTCGTGCGGGCCGGTCCGTGGGGGCCGGGGGCCGGTCCCAGTCTGTCAGCCCTTCTCCAGGTACTGCTCCCGCTCCTCGTCCAGCAGGGCGTCCAGCGCCGTGCGCAGGGCGGGCAGGCGCTCCAGGTCCGGGTCGGCGGCGACGACCCGGGTGGCCTCCTCGCGGGCCTCGGCGATGACCTCCTCGTCGTCGATGACGGCGAGCACGCGCAGGCTGGACCGGGTGCCGGACTGGGCCTGGCCGAGTACGTCGCCCTCGCGGCGCTGTTCGAGGTCGATGCGGGAGAGCTCGAAGCCGTCCAGGGTGGACGCGACGGCGTTCAGCCGCTGGCGGGCGGCGCTCGCCTCGGGCATCTCGGTGACCAGCAGGCACAGGCCGGAGGCCGAGCCGCGGCCCACACGGCCGCGGAGCTGGTGCAGCTGGGAGACGCCGAAGCGGTCGGCGTCCATGATCACCATCACGGTGGCGTTCGGCACGTTGACGCCGACCTCGATGACGGTGGTGGCCACCAGGACGTCGGCCTCGCCGGCGGCGAACCGGCGCATCACGGCGTCCTTGTCGTCGGGCTGCATCCTGCCGTGCAGGACCTCCACGCGCAGTCCGCCGAGCGGGCCCCGCGCGAGCTGCTCCGCGGTGTCCAGGACGGCGAGCGGGGGCCGCTTCTCCGCCTCGTCCTCGGCGGACTTCTTCTTCGCCTTCGCGCCGTCCTCCTCGTCGCCGATGCGCGGGCAGACCACGTACGCCTGGTGGCCCTTCTCGACCTCCTCGCGCACCCGCTCCCAGGCGCGGGCGAGGAAGTGCGGCTTGTCGGCGGCCGGGACGACATGGCTGGCGATGGGCGAGCGCCCGGCCGGGAGCTGGTCCAGGACGGAGGTCTCCAGGTCGCCGAAGACGGTCATGGCCACCGTGCGCGGGATGGGGGTGGCGGTCATGACGAGCAGGTGCGGCGGCTGCTTGCCCTTGCCGCGCAGGGCGTCGCGCTGCTCGACACCGAAGCGGTGCTGCTCGTCGACGACCACCAGGCCGAGGTCGTGGAACTGGACCTTGTCCTCGATCAGCGCGTGCGTGCCGATGACGATGCCGGCCTCGCCGGTGGCCAGGTCGAGCAGGGCCTGACGGCGCGCGGCGGCGCCCATGGAGCCGGTGAGCAGCACCACCTTGGTGGCGTCGTCCGCGCCGCCGAGCATGCCTCCCTCGGCCAGTTCCCCCATCATCTCGGTGACCGAGCGGTGGTGCTGCTGGGCGAGGACCTCGGTGGGCGCGAGCATCGCCGCCTGGCCGCCCGCGTCGACGACGGCGAGCATGGCCCGCAGGGCGACCATGGTCTTGCCGGAACCGACCTCGCCCTGGAGCAGGCGGTGCATGGGGTGGTCGGTGGCGAGGTCGGCGAAGATCTCCTCCGAGACCTTGCGCTGGCCCTCGGTGAGGGTGAAGGGGAGACGCTCGTCGAAGGCGGCGAGGATGCCGTCGGGCCTCGGGCGGCGGGGCACGGCCGGGAGCTGCGCGTCGGCGTACCGGCGGCGGGCGAGGGCGACCTGGAGGACGAACGCCTCGTCCCACTTGAGGCGGGCGCGGGCGTCCTCGATGTCGGCCTTGGTGTGCGGACGGTGGATCTTGAGCAGCGCCTCGGGGAGCGGGACCAGACCGCGGCCCTCGCGCAGCGGCTCGGGGAGCGGGTCGGCGGCCTCCTGGGCGCTGGGCAGCACGGTCTGCAGCGCCTTGGCGACCTTCCAGGACTCCAGCTTGGCGGTGGCCGGGTAGATGGGGATGAGCGCGCCCGCCCAGCTCTCCACCGTCTCCTCGGCGTCCCCGCGCAGCAGCTCGTAGGCCGGGTGGGCCAGTTGGAGGCGGCGGTTGAAGACGGAGACCTTGCCGGCGAACATCGCGCGGGTGCCCGGCAGGAGTTCCTTGTGCGGTTTGTGGACACCGGCGCCGAAGAAGACCAGTTGCAGCCGGCCGCTGCCGTCGGTGATCGTCACCTCGAGCCGCTGGCCCTTGCCGCGCGGGGCGCGGCTGGAGGCGAAGGTGTGCAGCCGGGCGTCGGCGACCTGCGCGACCACGGTGACGTGCTCGTCCATCGGCAGGTCGGCGAGGTGGGTGAGCTGGCCGCGCTCCTCGTACCGGCGCGGGTAGTGGTGCAGCAGGTCGCCGACGGTGCGCAGGCCGAGGTGCTCGGCCATCACCTTCGCGGTGGCGGGGCCGAGCACTTTCTTCAGTGGTTCGTCCAGTGCGGGCACGGGATCCATTGGACACCACTCCACTGACAGAGCGGGTACGGCGGGCCGCCCGGCCGGTCCGCGCCGGACCGGGTCGTTCGCGTCACTCGACGCCGATGAGCAGGACGGAGCCCTGCCGGCCGCCGTGGTAGACGACCGTGTCGACGGCCAGGTAGCCCTCGCGCACCCGGGCCTCGAGGCGTTCCGCGACGGACTCCGGGGCGCCGTCGCCGAGGACCAGGGTGACCAGTTCCCCGCCGGCCGCGAGCATGCGGTCCAGGACGGCCAGGGCGGTGTCGGTGAGGTCCTGGCCGATGACCGCCACGTCCCCGTCGACCAGGCCGAGGACGTCGCCGGCCTGGCAGATGCCGGCCATGGTCCAGGACTGCCGCTCGGCGACGGCGACCTCGGCGTAGCGGGTCGCGCCGGCCGCGGAGGTCATCGCCACCACGTCCTCGTCGAAGCGGCGCTCCGGCTCGTGCACCGCCAGCGCCGCGATGCCCTGCACCGCGGACCGGGTGGGGATGAGCGCCACCCGGACGCCCTCCGCCCGTACCTGCTCGGCGGCCGCGGCGGCGGTGTGGCGCAGCTCGGCGTCGTTGGGCAGCAGCACCACCTCGCGCGCGTGCGCGCGCCGTACCGCCTGGACGAGCTCGCCGCTGGCGGGCGGTTCGCCGGGCCGGGCGAGGACGGCCGTGGCCCCGGCCTCCGTGTAAAGGCCCGCCAGGCCCTCGCCGGGCACCACCGCCACCACGGCCCGCTGGACGCGCTCGGCGGGCGTCCGTTCGGCCCGCGGGGCGTGCGCGTCCCCGGCGCCGAAATGGGTGATCCGGATGCGGTACGGCCGTCCGGCCTCGACGCCCGCCTCCACGGCGGCGCCGGCGTCGTCGACGTGCACATGGACGTTCCACAGGCCGTCGCCGCCGACCACGACGAGGGAGTCGCCGAGGGCGTCGAGCCGCTTCCGCAGCCGCGCGACGGCCGCGTCCTCGGCCTCCAGCAGGTAGATCACCTCGAAGGCGGGGCCCCCGGGCTCCGGTACGGCCGCGGCGTCCGCGCAGGGGGCGGGGTTCCGGTGCGCCTCCTCGGCGGGCTCCACGCGCGCGTGCAGTCCGGGACCGCGTCCCGCGGCGCCGCGGGGCGTCTCCCCCGTGAGCGTCTCCACGAGCGCCCCCAGCACGGTCACCAGGCCGCGTCCGCCCGCGTCGACCACGCCCGCCCGCCGCAGGACGTCCAGCCGCTCCGGGGTCTCGGCGAGCGCCGCGCGGGCGCCCTCGTAGGCGGCGCGGGCCACCGCGGCGCAGTCGCCGCCGGCACCGCCGGCCGCCCCGCCCGCCGCGTCGGCGGCGGCCGAGGCGACGGTGAGGACCGTGCCCTCGACCGGGTGCGCCACCGCCTGCCGGGCGGAGTCGGCCGCGTGGCGCAGGGCGAGACCGAGGCCCCGCCCGTCGGCGTGCGCCGGGGCGTCGTCACCGGCCAGCACCTGGGCCATGCCGCGCAGCAGCTGGGCGAGGATCGTCCCGGAGTTCCCGCGCGCGCCGATCAGCGCGCCGTGCGCCATCGCCCGTACCGCGTCGGCCAGGGCGGGGGTGGGAGCGCCTCCGCCGCCGGCCTCGTGCCCGGCGAACACCGCCTCCACGGCCGTGGCCGCCGACTCCAGCGTCAGATAGAGATTGGTGCCGGTGTCGCCGTCCGCCACGGGATAGACGTTGATCGCGTCGATCTCCTCCCGGGCCCGTCCGAGCGCGTCGAGCGCCAGACCGCACCAGGCACGCACCGCGAGAGCATCGAACGTCTGCGGCACCTGCGGCACCTGTGCCTCCTCGAGCTGCTGGACGTGGCACGCAGCGTAGACGGTGGGCCCCCGCCTGCCGGAAGAGGGCGCGGGCCGGCCCGTGAGCGGGCATGCTAGTTTCGTCCTACGGGTGCAGCCGTTGTATGCTGCTCCGGTTGCCCGATCCGATCGGGCGTCTCCCCTGGCAACGCCACTCGGATCCGCGGGCTCTTCGAGCTCTGGATCTGGATCCCGGCCTGCCGGGATCAACCGTAAGTGCATCTGAAGTCTTTGGAGTGACCCGTGGCTGCCAACTGCGACGTCTGCGGCAAGGGGCCGGGCTTCGGCAACAACATCTCGCACTCGCACCGCCGTACGTCCCGTCGCTGGAACCCGAACATCCAGCGTGTGCGTACCGTGGTCGGCGGGACGCCGAAGCGCGTGAACGCCTGCACCTCGTGCATCAAGGCCGGCAAGGTCTCGCGCTGACGCAATCGCTGAGCGCGCGGCCACAGCCGGTATCGCCGCAACGAGCCGGTCCACCTCGGGGTGGACCGGCTTTTTGCTGCGCGCGGCGGGGTGACGGCCCGGGCGTCCTGCGCCCGCCGCCCCGCACCGGCGACCGGACCGCCGCCTCACCGAGCACCCCGCACGTCCGCCTCCGGCGACCGAGCCGCCGTCTCACCCGGCGCTCCGCGCATCCCTCTCCGGCGACCGGAGCGCCGCCTCACCCGGCGCCCGCCCCGCGCGCCCCGTTCTCCCCGCCCCGCAGCTCCCACCCATGGTCCACGGGCCCGATGCCCCCGCCCAGGGCGAAGCCCGAAGCCAGTGCTCCGGTGACGTAGGTCTTCGCCGCCGTCACCGCCTCCGGGACCGTACGGCCCTTGGCGAGTTCCGAGGCGATGGCGGAGGCCAGGGTGCAGCCCGTGCCGTGGGTGTGGCGGTTGTCGTACCTGGGGGCGCGCAGCCAGTGCTCCTCCGTGCCGTCCGTCAGGAGGTCGACGGCCTCCGGCGATGCGGCGGCGGAGAGGTGGCCGCCCTTGATCACCACCCAGCGCGGGCCGAACTCCAGCACCGCCGCGGCGGCCCGCCGCATGTCCCGCTCGGAGGCCACCCGCACGCCGGTGAGCTGCGCGACCTCGTCCAGGTTCGGGGTGGCCACGGTCGCCACCGGCAGCAGCTTCGTGCGGACGGAGTCCAGCGCCGACGCCGCCAGCAGCGCGTCGCCGTGCTTGGAGACGCCCACCGGGTCGACGACCGTCGGCGCGTCCGTGCCGGCGAGCAAGCCGGCGACGGTCTCCACGAGTTCGGCCGAGGACAGCATGCCGGTCTTGACCGCCTGCACGCCGATGTCGTCGACCACGCTGCGGTACTGGGCCCGTACCGCCTCCACCGGCAGTTCCCAGGCGCCCTGCACGCCCAGGGAGTTCTGCGCGGTCACCGCGGTGAGCACGCTCATCCCGTGCACGCCGAGCGCCAGCATCGTCTTCAGGTCGGCCTGGACGCCCGCTCCCCCGCCGGAGTCGGAGCCGGCCACCGTGAGCACCCGGGGCGGCGCGCTCATGACTCGATGTCCCCGAAGTGGTCCCAGCCGCCCTGGCTGGTCCAGGGCGCCCCGTCCACGGTCACCTGCGGCAGCGCGGACGGGTTGAGCACCTCGCCGATGACCTTCCAGCGGGCGGGCAGCTTCACGTCCGGCGGGAAGGTCGCCACGATCGCGTGGTCCTCGCCCCCGGTCAGCACCCACTGCATGGGGTCGACGCCGACGGCCTGGCCGATGTCGTGCATCTGCGAGGGGATGTCGATCGTGCCGGAGCGGATGTCGATGCGGACCTTGCTGGCCTCGGCGATGTGCCCGAGGTCGGCGATCAGGCCGTCGCTGACGTCGCACATGGCGGTCGCGCCGAGACCGGCGGCGGCCGGGCCCGCGTGGTACGGCGGCTCGGGGCGCCGGTGCGCCTCGACGAAGGCGCGCGGGGAGCGGAAACCGCGGGAGAGCACCGCGTGCCCGGCCGCGGACCAGCCGAGCCAGCCGGTCACCGCGACGATGTCGCCGGGCTGCGCCCCGCCCCGGGTGACGGGCTCCTGGTTGCGCAGGTCGCCGAGCGCGGTGATGGACACCGTGATGGTGTCGCCGCGGACGACGTCCCCGCCGACGACCGCCGCGCCGGCCACCTGGCACTCGTCGCGCAGCCCGTCCATGAGCTCGCTGGGCCAGGTCACCGGCAGTTCGGCGGGCACGACCAGGCCGAGCAGCAGCGCGGTCGGCACGGCGCCCATGGCGGCGATGTCGGCGAGGTTCTGGGCGGCGGCCTTGCGGCCGACGTCGTAGGCCGTGGACCAGTCGCGGCGGAAGTGGCGGCCCTCCACCAGGACATCGGTGCTGGCCACGACCCGCCGGTCGGGCGCGGAGACCACGGCGGCGTCGTCGCCGGGGCCGACCCGGACCGCCGGGGTGGTGGTGAGACGGGAGGTGAGCTCCCTGATGAGCCCGAACTCCCCGAGCTCACCAACAGTGCCCTTCATTTCCCTTTCGCCCCTTCTATCCCTGTCCGTGCCCGGTCGCGGGTCGTCCGAGTCCTCGCTACGGTCGAACTGACCGTCCATGTCCGCCGTGCCTGTACCCCGGCGCGCACGGCCCGGTTCCCGCAGGTCTCCCCGCGACGAGCGGCGACGCGGTACCGTGGCGTTCCTTTTCCCCACATGATCCTCGTGGCCGCCCTGGAGGTTCCGTGGTACAGGCGTACATCCTGATTCAGACGGAGGTCGGCAAGGCGTCGACCGTCGCCGATCTGATCGGCAAGATCCCTGGAGTCGTCCAGGCCGAGGACGTGACGGGTCCGTACGACGTCATCGTGCGCGCCCAGGCCGACACCGTCGACGACCTGGGACGCATGGTGGTCGCCAAGGTCCAGCAGGTGGACGGCATCACCCGCACCCTGACCTGTCCGGTGGTGCATCTGTAGCCCCCGTCTACCCTGTGCCGGTGAACTCCTTCCGCCACCGGCACGCCGTTTGCTCCGCTCTCGCGGTGCTGATCACCGTCGCGGGCTGCTCCTCGGCAGACGACAACGTGTCCGCGGCGGTTCCCAGCCCGGACGCGAAGGTCACCGGGCTGTGTCAGGACCTGGACCAGGTCCTGCCGGCGACGGTGGACGGTGAGAGCCGCGACGACCCCGAACCCGCGTCCGAACTGACCGCGGGCTGGGGCGGCGTGGCGATCATACTGCGGTGCGGTGTGGAGCGGCCGCCGAAGATGACCGATCCCAAGGTGGCCAACGGCCAGGACGCCGACGCGGTACCCGGGGGTGTGAACGGCGTCGACTGGCTGATGGAGAGGCAGGAGGACGGCGTCCAGCGCTTCACCACCGCCAACCGCGAGGCGTACGTCGAGGTCAGGGTGGTCGACGGGCGGGACAGCACGGGCGTGCTGATCGATCTGGCCCCGGCCGTGAAGAAGGCGATCCCCGAGGGGATCGCCTCCTGACCCGCGTGCGGAACCGGGCTGAGCCGACCCGTGTGCGGAACCGGGCTCAGCGCAGCCCGGTGGACCGGCGCAGCGCCGCCTGGATCAGCAGGTCGACGAGTTCCCGGTAGCTCACGCCGGTCGCCTGCCACATCTGCGGGTACATCGAGATGGGCGTGAAGCCGGGCATGGTGTTGATCTCGTTGATCACGAACTCGCCGTCCTCGGTGAGGAAGAAGTCCGCGCGGACCAGCCCCTCGCAGGAGGCCGCGTCGAACGCCTCGACCGCGAGCCGGCGCACCTCGGCCGTCTCCTCGTCGGTCAGCGGCGCGGGCACGATGCCGGGCGTGGAGTCGATGTACTTCGCCTCGAAGTCGTAGTACGCGTGCGCGTCCGGCGGCGGGATCTCGGCGGGCAGCGAGGCGCGCGGCCCGTCCGTGAACTCCAGCACGCCGCACTCGATCTCACGGCCGCGCAGCGCCGCCTCGACGAGGATCTTCGGGTCGTGGCGCCGGGCCTCGGCAATGGCCTCGTCCAGGCCGGAGAGGTCGTCGACCTTGGTGATGCCGATGGACGAGCCGGCGCGGGCGGGCTTCACGAACAGCGGCCAGCCGTGGTCGCCGGCGAAGTCCACGATCCGCCTGCGGGCCGCCGCCTCGTCCTGCGCCCACTCGCGCGGCCGGATCACCAGGTACGGGCCGACCGTGAGCCCGAAGGAGGTGAACACCCGCTTCATGTACTCCTTGTCCTGGCCGACGGCCGAGGACAGCACACCGGAGCCCACGTAGGGGATGCCGGAAAGTTCGAGCAGGCCCTGGAGCGTGCCGTCCTCCCCGTAGGGGCCGTGCAGCACCGGGAAGACCACGTCGACCTCACCGAGCGCCTTGGGCACCGATCCCGGCTCGCTGTACACGACTTCGCGGTCGGCGGGGTCGACGGGGAGCACCACCGCGCCCTCCGTGGACTCGGCCAGCTGGTCGACGCTGGGCGTGCGGCGCTCGGCGATCGCCATGCGTTCCGGTTCGTCGGCGGTGAGCGCCCACCGGCCGTCCTGGGTGATGCCGATCGGCAGGACGTCGTACCTGGTCCGGTCGATGGCCTTGAGGACGGCGCCGGCGGTGACCACGGAGATCCCGTGCTCGGAGCTGCGCCCGCCGAACACGACGGCCACACGCGGCTTGCGCGACGGCGAGTCGGGGCTCTGGGGGAGGTTCTCGGTGCTCATATCGCGACGAGCGTACCCGTTGCCGGAGCCGGGACACAGCGCCCGCAACGCCGTGCGTGGGCCGAACGGAGGGGGCCGTCGCTCAGCGTCGTTCGGGCTTCGCGCTGCGCGACATCAGGTCCTTGAGAGCCACCTGCGGGGGCTTGCCCTCGTGCACGATCTCCACGACCGTCTCGGTGAGCGGCATGTCGACGCCGTGCCGGCGGGCCAGGTCCAGCACCGACTCGCAGGACTTGACGCCCTCGGCGGTCTGCTTGGTGACCGCGATGGTCTCCTGCAGGGTCAGCCCCTTGCCGAGGTTGGTGCCGAAGGTGTGGTTGCGGGACAGCGGCGAGGAGCAGGTGGCCACCAGGTCGCCCAGGCCCGCGAGTCCGGAGAAGGTCAGCGGGTCCGCGCCGAGCGCGACGCCGAGCCGGGTGGTCTCGGCGAGGCCGCGGGTGATGAGCGAGCCCTTGGTGTTGTCGCCGAGGCCCATGCCGTCCGCGATGCCGACGGCCAGGCCGATGACGTTCTTCACCGCGCCGCCCAGCTCGCAGCCGATGACGTCGGTGTTGGTGTACGGCCGGAAGTACGGGGTGTGGCAGGCGGTCTGGAGCCGCCGGGCGACCTCTTCGTCGGTGCAGGCGACCACGGCGGCGGCCGGCATCCGGGCGGCGATCTCCCGGGCCAGGTTGGGGCCGGTCACCACGGCGATCCGCTCGCGGCCGACCTTGGCGACGTCGTCGATGACCTCGCTCATCCGCATCGCGGAGCCGAGTTCGACGCCCTTCATCAGGGAGACCAGCACCGTGCGGGGCGCGAGCAGGTCGGTCCACTGGGCGAGGTTGCCGCGGAGCGTCTGCGAGGGCACCGCGAGGACGGTGAAGTCCGCGCCGCGCGCGGCCTCGGCGGCGTCCGAGGTGGCCCGCACGTTCTCGGGGAGTTCCACCCCGGGCAGGTAGTCGGGGTTGGTGCGGGTGGAGTTGACCGCCTCGGCGAGTTCGGGGCGCCGTCCCCACAGCACGACGTCGCAGCCCGCGTCGGCGAGGACCATGCCGAAGGCCGTCCCCCACGATCCGGTGCCGAAGACGGCCGCCTTGACCGGCTTGCTCACGTGCCCAGCCCCTCTTCGCGTACTTCCCGCACGGCGGTCCGCTCGCCCCGTGCGCCGTCCTGCCGGGCGTCCCGGTCCCGCCGCCGCTGCGCGTGCGTCCTGCGGCGCTGTTCCATCCGCTCCTCGCGCGGGTCGTAGGGCGTCTCGGGGGCCTTCTCGCCGCGCAACACCTCGAGCTGGCGGGTGACGGCCGCCATGATCGTCTCGGTCGCCTCCTTGAGCAGCTCCGGGGTCATCTCCCGGTCGTAGAAGCGCGAGAGGTCGACCGGGGGGCCGGCCAGCACCCTGCTGGTCTTGCGCGGGAACAGCCGCGGCTTCCTGGCGTACGGCGGCAGCAGTTCGTTGGCGCCCCACTGGGCGACCGGGATCACCGGGCACTTGGTCTGCAGGGCGACGCGCGCGGCGCCGGTCTTGCCGGTCATCGGCCAGCCGTCCGGGTCCCGGGTGAGGGTGCCCTCGGGATAGAAGGCGACGCACTCGCCGCGCTCGACGGCGTCGATCGCGGCGCGGAAGGCGCTCAGCGCGTCCGTGCTCTCGCGGTACACGGGGATCTGCCCGGTGCCGCGCATCGCGGCGCCGACGAATCCCTTGCTGAAAAGCCCGCTCTTCGCGAGGAATCGCGGAACACGGCCGGTGTTGTACTGGAAGTGCGCGTAGGCCAGAGGATCGATGTGCGAATTGTGGTTCACCGCGGTGATGAATCCGCCCTCGGCCGGAATGTTCTCCATTCCGCGCCAGTCCCGCTTGAGCAGTACCACCAGCGGCGGTTTGCAGAGCACCGCGGCGAAGCGGTACCAGAAGCCGATTCTGCGGCGCGGCACAAGTACACCTTCCTCTTACGGACGACAGGCCCAGGTCCCGGCCCCCTCAGGCCGGGCGGGCCGCACAAGTGTCGCCCCGGGCCGCCGGTCTGTCGAGAACACCGTACGCCCGCTCCCCCGGCCGTCGGCCGCCCCGGGTGACAATGACCGTGACAAGAGAGGGACGCAACACTCGTGCAGTGGACCTTGGTGGTACCCCTGAAGCCCCTGCCGCAGGCCAAGAGCAGGCTCGCGGACACCGCGGACGACGGTCTGCGGCCGGGTCTGGCGCTCGCGTTCGCCCAGGACACGGTGGCGGCCGCGCTCGACTGCCCGGCGGTGCGGGATGTGGTGGTCGTCACCGACGACACGCTGGCCGCCCGGGAGCTGGCCGCGCTGGGCGCCGGGACCGTGCCCGACCTGCCGCGGGCCGGGCTCAACGCCGCGCTCACCCACGCCGCGGCGGTGGTGGGCGCCGCCCGCCGCGCGGCCTCGGTGGCGGCCCTGAACGCGGATCTGCCGGCGCTGCGCCCGGCGGAACTGGCCCGGGTCCTGGACGCGGCGGCGGAATTCCCCCGGTCCTTTCTCGCGGATTCCGCGGGGCTCGGCACGACGCTGCTCGCCGCGAGCCGGGGCCGGGAACTGCGTCCGCACTTCGGCGCCGGTTCCCGCGCCCTGCACCGGGCGTCCGGCGCGGTGGAGCTGACGCTCGACGCGGTGGACTCCGTACGGCAGGACGTGGACACGGGCGGCGATCTGCGGGCGGCGCTGGCGCTGGGCGTCGGTCCCCGCACGGCCGCGGCCGCCGCGCGGCTGCCCGCCGGGCGGCAGTAGGCTGCCGCACATGCAGGCCACCGCGTACACCTACGACCCCGACAGCCGCAGCGGTCAGGTGCTGCTGGACGACGGCACCCCGGTCCCCTTCGACGCCGCGGCGTTCGACGCGGGCGGCCTGCGGCTGCTGCGTCCCGGGCAGCGGGTGCGGCTGGAGACGGAGGGCGAGGGCGCGTCCCTGCGGATCACGCTGGTGACGCTGCAGACCTTCTGACCGCGTCCGTGAGCGGCCTCGGACACACCGCGGGCCGGACTCCCGGGGGAGTCCGGCCCGACGCGTGAGTACCGCTTGCCCGAAGGGGGGACCAGGCGTCCGCTACTTCTTGCGGGTGGTGGTCTTCTTGGCGGTGGTCTTGCGCGCGGTCGACTTCTTGGCGGGGGCCTTCTTGGCCGTCGCCTTCTTCGCCGGGGCCTTCTTCGCCGTGGTCTTCTTCGCGGCGGTGCTCTTGGCCGCGGCCGTCGACGTGGCGGGGGCCTTCTTCGCCGTGGTCTTGGTCGCCGTCGTCTTGGCGGGAGCCTTCTTGGCGGCGGTGGTCTTCTTCGCGGCGGTCTTCTTGGCGGTGGCCTTCTTGGCGGTGGTCTTCTTCGCCGCGGCCTTCTTCACCGTCGCCGAAGCGCCGCCGCTGAGGCTGCCCTTGGGAGCCTTCTTCACAGCGACCTCACCGCCGCGCGGCAGCTTCTTCGAGCCGCTGACCAGGTCCTTGAAGCCCTGACCTGCGCGGAAGCGCGGGACGGAGGTCTTCTTGACCCGAACCCGCTCACCCGTCTGAGGGTTGCGGGCGTAGCGGGCCGGGCGGTCGACCTTCTCGAACGAACCGAAGCCGGTGACCGAGACCCGCTCCCCCGCGACGACCGCGCGGACGATGGCGTCCAGTACGTGGTCGACGGCGTCGGCGGCCTGCTGGCGGCCGCCCACCTTGTCGGCAATCGCTTCTACGAGCTGCGCCTTGTTCACGTCTTCCCCTTCGGAGACATCGCCAGAACGAATGTGTTCAAGCTTTTCGCACGTTAGGCAGATATATACCGCAAATCAAACACGAAACGGGCTAATCACCCTTGTGCCGCAACGGACTCGGTTGTCTCGACTGGCTCAGCGTTCCTCTTCGGGGATTCGCCCCGCGTCGAGGTCCGCGATGAACCGCTCCAGACGCCTTGCCGCACCGGCGAGATCGTGCTTGGCCGCGGCCGTAATGACCAGCAGCTTCCGGGTCAGCGCCATCCGTACGCCCTCCGGGACTTGCAGTGCGCGCACCCTCGAGTGCGCTTCCTTGAGCCGGACCGCGACCGCCGTATAGAGCTGGAGTTGGCCGTCGTGTTCCATGCACAGATTGTGCCATCTGGGGCGAGTTGTCGCCTGCGCAGGGGGCAACTGCCGCGCCGGACGGCCGTCCGCACACACCCGGAGCTCACGGGCACGTGACACGTGTACCCCGGCAACCACCTTCTTAACGTGGCAAGTTGGCGGCTCTCAAGAGGGCACGCGGAGCCGAACGGGTACGAAGACGCCCGTACCCCCGATCGGACCGATCGGGGGTACGGGCGGGGTGTCGCGGTGGCCGAAAGTCGACCTCTGCCGAGGACTTCGACCGCGCGAGGGGGTCAGGCCGTGAGCGTCCGCGGCTTGAACGACGGGCGCTTCGCCTCGTACGCGGCGATGTCCGCCTCGTTCCGCAGCGTGATGGAGATGTCGTCGAGGCCGTTCAGCAACCGCCAGCGGGAGTTCTCGTCCAGCTCGAAGGAGGCGGTGACGCCCTCGGCGCGCACCTCGCGGGCCTCGAGGTCGACGGTGATCTCGGCGGTGGGGTCGGCCTCGGTGAGCTCCCACAGCCGGTCGACGGTCTTCTGGTCGAGGACGACCGTCAGCAGGCCGTTCTTCAGCGAGTTGCCGCGGAAGATGTCGGCGAAGCGGGCGGAGATCACGGCCTTGAAGCCGTAGTTCTGCAGCGCCCAGACGGCGTGCTCGCGGGAGGAGCCGGTGCCGAAGTCGGGGCCGGCCACCAGAACCGTCGCGCCCTGCCGCTCGGGGCGGTTGAGCACGAACTCGGGGTCCTTGCGCCAGGCCTCGAACAGCCCGTCCTCGAACCCGTCCCGCGTGACCTTCTTGAGCCAGTGGGCGGGGATGATCTGGTCGGTGTCGACGTTGCTGCGGCGCAGCGGGACGGCCCGGCCGGTGTGGGTGGTGAATGCTTCCATGACTGATCAGACTCCAGCGGGCGTGCGGTCGTCGGCGGCGGCGAGGTCGGCCGGGGAGGCCAGGTGGCCGAGGACCGCGGTGGCCGCGGCGACCTGCGGGGACACCAGGTGCGTCCGGCCGCCCTTGCCCTGCCGGCCCTCGAAGTTGCGGTTGGAGGTGGAGGCGGAGCGCTCACCGGGGGCGAGCTGGTCGGGGTTCATGCCCAGGCACATCGAGCAGCCCGCGTGCCGCCACTCGGCGCCGGCCTCCTTGAAGATCACGTCAAGGCCCTCGGAGACGGCCTGCAGACCCACCCGCGCGGAGCCGGGGACGACCAGCATCCGTACGCCGTCGGCGACTTTGCGGCCCTGGAGGATGTCCGCGGCGGCGCGCAGGTCCTCGATGCGGCCGTTGGTGCAGGAACCTACGAAGACGGTGTCCACCTCGATGGAGCGCAGCGGCTGTCCGGCCTCCAGTCCCATGTACTCCAGGGCCTTTTCGGCGGCGAGCCGCTCCGAGGCGTCCTCGTACGAAGCCGGGTCGGGGACCGACGCCGAAAGCGGGACGCCCTGGCCCGGGTTGGTGCCCCAGGTGACGAAGGGCGACAGCTCGGAGGCCTCGATGACGACCTCGGCGTCGAACTCGGCGTCGTCGTCGGACTTCAGCGTCTTCCAGTAGGCGACGGCCGCGTCCCAGTCCTCGCCCTTCGGGGCGTGCGGACGGCCCTCGAGGTACGCGAAGGTCGTCTCGTCGGGGGCGATCATGCCCGCGCGGGCGCCGGCCTCGATCGACATGTTGCAGATGGTCATCCGGGCCTCCATCGAGAGCTTCTCGATGGCCTCGCCGCGGTACTCCAGGACGTAGCCCTGGCCGCCGCCCGTGCCGATCCTCGCGATGATCGCCAGGATCAGGTCCTTGGCCGTGACGCCCTCGGGCAGCTCGCCGTTGACCGTGATGGCCATGGTCTTGGGGCGGGTCATCGGCAGCGTCTGGGTCGCCAGGACGTGCTCCACCTGGGAGGTGCCGATGCCGAAGGCCAGTCCGCCGAAGGCGCCGTGGGTGGAGGTGTGCGAGTCGCCGCACACCACCGTCATGCCGGGCTGGGTCAGGCCCAGCTGCGGGCCGACGACGTGCACCACGCCCTGCTCGACGTCGCCCAGCGGGTGCAGCCGGACGCCGAACTCCGCGCAGTTCTTGCGCAGCGTCTCCAGCTGGACCCGGGAGACCGGGTCGGCGATGGGCTTGTCGATGTCGAGGGTGGGGGTGTTGTGGTCCTCGGTCGCGATGGTGAGGTCGAGACGGCGCACCCGGCGGCCGTTCTTGCGGAGGCCGTCGAAGGCCTGGGGGCTGGTCACCTCGTGCAGCAGGTGCAGATCGATGAAGAGGAGGTCGGGCTCGCCCTCGGCGCGCCGGACGACGTGGTCGTCCCAGACCTTCTCCGCGAGTGTCCTACCCATCGCTTTCCCTCCGGCCGGCACGTTGCCCTCCGGCCCAACTAGAGATCTGTGAGACGGCGCCCGCGCCCCTGACACCGGGCGTCCGCCGTCAGGCCCGGTGGTCCACGGGCCGCGTTGCTTCGTGCTTCAAGAGTGGCGGGTTCCACGGAAAATTGAACTTGCGTTTCACAGAGTGAGACGCGAGTATCGTTGCATGGACAACAGTAGCGGCGTCGGCGTTCTGGACAAGGCAGCACTCGTCCTGAGCGCTCTGGAGTCCGGCCCGGCCACCCTCGCGGGACTGGTCGGTGCCACCGGACTGGCACGACCCACGGCCCACCGCCTGGCCGTGGCGCTGGAGCACCACCGCATGGTGGCGCGTGACATGCAGGGGCGGTTCATCCTCGGCCCGCGCCTGGCCGAACTGGCCGCGGCCGCGGGCGAGGACCGGCTGCTCGCCACCGCGGGCCCGGTGCTGACCCACCTGCGCGACGTGACGGGCGAGAGCGCCCAGCTCTACCGCCGCCAGGGCGACATGCGCATCTGCGTCGCCGCGGCGGAGCGTCTGTCCGGACTGCGGGACACGGTACCGGTGGGCTCCACGCTCACCATGAAAGCAGGCTCGTCGGCGCAGATCCTCATGGCCTGGGAGGAGCCCGAGCGGCTGCACCGCGGCTTGCAGGGCGCCCGGTTCACGGCGACGGCCCTCTCCGGCGTACGGCGCCGCGGCTGGGCGCAGTCGATCGGCGAGCGCGAGCCCGGTGTGGCGTCCGTCTCGGCCCCGGTGCGCGGCCCGTCGAACCGTGTGGTGGCCGCCGTCTCGGTCTCCGGCCCCATCGAGCGCCTGACCCGGCACCCGGGCCGGATGCACGCCCAGGCCGTCATCGACGCCGCCGCCCGCCTCTCCGAGGCGCTCCGCCGCTCCTGAGCGTCCCCCCGCCCACGACAACGTCCACGGGGGACGGGTCCGCCCCAACGCCGCGGCGGACCCTCCCCCGTCTCACGCGCCGTCGGCCACCGCCGACGGCGCGGTCCTCTCCGTCACGTCCGCCGTCGCCGGCTTCTCCGGCCGGTACGCGAACCGGTCCTCGGCACGCCGGCCGCGCTTCTCCAGCGGTGTCCGTCCGTGCGCGGCCGCGAGTCCGAACGCCGGCATGTCGACGTAGACCGCCTCGTAGTTGCCCTGCGGCACCACGTACGTCTCGTGCCAGATCCCGACGTGGCCGCGCGCCTTGCCCTCCCGCTCCTTGCGGTTGAGAGACGTCCACGCGCTGTGGTGGACCGTGCCCGGGGCGTGCGCGTAGGCGTAGAGCTTCTCCTTGGACTCCCAGTACTGGACGACGTAGTACGTCCGCGGCGAGGCCGTGAGGAGGAGGTGCTTGAGCAGTCCGCTCCCGGGGCGCCTGCCGAGTTCGCGCAGCATGCGCCGCATGGAGACCAGGACGGGCAGCCAGTGGTGCACCGCCCGGAAGCGGTTGATCCGCATGCCGATCAGCAGGACGACGACGTCGCCCTCCGCCGCCGCGGTGGTGCGCTCGGCGACCGTGAACCTGCGCCGCATGTCTCACTCCCGGATCCATAGGGTGGGCTGGACGAGTTCCCCGGGGAACTCTTGGATAGTCTTGCTATCCCATGAAAGGCGCAAGAGGTGCGGCTGGCTGAACTGAGCGAACGCAGCGGTGTGTCCACCGCGACGATCAAGTACTACCTGCGGGAAGGCCTGCTGCCGCCCGGCCGCCGCGTCAACGCGACCACGGCGGAGTACGGCGAGGAGCACCTGCGGCGGCTGCGACTGGTGCGCGCGCTGATCCAGGTGGGAGGCGTCCCGGTGGCCAAGGCCCGTGAGGTGCTGAGCCACATCGACGACGAGTCCCTCGGCCGCACGATCCGCCTCGGCGCGGCCCTGTGGGCGCTGCCGCAGGATCCGGAGCCGGACGAGGAGGACCCGGACGTGGTGGCGGCCCGCGCGGAGGTGGACCGGCTGCTGGAGTCGCTGGGCTGGGAGACCTCGCGGGAGATGGCCTCCCTCTCCCCCGTGCACCGCTCGCTGGTGGTGGCGGTGGCCACACTGCGGCGGCTCGGTTATCCATGGGACGCCGAGTTGATGGCGCCGTACGCCCGGCTGATGCACCAGGTGGCGTCCCGGCAGCTCGACTACATGGAGACGTACGACACGCTCAAGGAACAGGTGGAGGTGGCCGTGGCGTCGGCGGTGCTGTTCGAGCCGGTGCTGCGCGCCCTGCACCGGCTGGCGCAGGAGGAGGAGTCGGCGCGGCGGTACGGCATCGAGTGACCGACAGCACGAAAGCCCCCCACCGAGGTGGGGGGCTTTCGCCGGTGTACCCCCGACCGGATTCGAACCGGCGCTACCGCCTTGAGAGGGCGGCGTGCTAGGCCGCTACACAACGGGGGCGTGGATCATGCGTTTCCACAGATCCTGCTGGTCTACCTGGACTCGAACCAAGACTAACTGAACCAGAATCAGTCGTGCTGCCAATTACACCATAGGCCACTGGAACGCAAGCCCCGGAGGGGTTCTCGTTCTAGTTCTGCGCTTCGGGGCTCCGGCCTTCCGGCCCGCTCCCCGCGGCGCAGGAAGAACATTACCCGAAGGAGGTCGGGGCTCCAAAACGAGTATCGCCGCGCAGCAGCGAGGGCAGTTCGGCGAGGGACGCGATCCGCCGCGGACCCTCGGGCGGTTCCAGGGTCGCGCGGGCGTCGGCGCGGTCGATCCACACCGAGAGCAGCCCGGCCTCGGCGGCGCCCCGGCCGTCGATCTCCGGGTGGTCCCCGACGTACGCGACCTGGTCCGGAGGCAGCGCGAGGGCCTGGCAGGCGGCCAGGAAGGCGCCGGGATGCGGCTTGGACACGCCCAGCTCGGCGGCGCACAGGACGGCCTCGAAGCGGTCGTGCACGCCCAGCACGCGCAGCTTGCGGTCCTGCACGTGCAGGCTGGAGTTGGAGAGCACGGCGTGCCGGTGGCTGCCGGCGAGGGCGTCCAGCACGGGCAGCACGTCCGGGAACAGGCTCCAGGCGGACTCGTAGTGGACCAGGTAGCGGTCGAACCAGGCGTCCGCCTCCGCGTCGGTCAGCTCGCGGCCCAGGAAGACCCGGGTGCGGTCGCGGCGCTGGGTCTCGAAGTCCACCTCGCCGGCGGCGAACCGCGCCCACTGCAGGTCGGTGATCTCCCGCCAGCGCGCCAGCGCCTCCTCCACGGAGCCGTACCCGGCGAGCAGCCCCTCGACGGCCAGGTGGGCGCGCATGCCCTCCCGGTCGGCGGTGGTGTAGTCGAACAGCGTGTCGTCGACGTCCCAGACCACGGCGCGGATGTCCATGGCACCGACGGTACCGGGACCCGCGCGGGGGCGCCGGGGAACGCCGAGGGGCGGCTCCCGGACGTGTCCGGGAGCCGCCCCTGCACGGCGGGTGAGGTCAGCCGGCGAGCCTCGCCAGGGCCGCGTCGATGCGGGCCAGGGACTTCTCCTTGCCCAGGACCTCCAGCGACTCGAAGAGCGGCAGGCCGACGGTGCGGCCGGTGACCGCGACGCGGACCGGGGCCTGGGCCTTGCCGAGCTTGAGGCCGTGGGCCTCGCCGGCGGCCAGGACGGCCTCCTTCAGCGCCTCGGCGGAGGTCCAGTCGGCGGCCTCCAGGTTCTCCCGGGCGGTGCGCAGCAGGGCGTCGGAGCCCTCCTTCATCGCCTTGTTCCAGGACGCCTCGTCGAAGACCGGCTCCGGCAGGAACAGGAAGTCGACGTTGTCGGTGATCTCGGAGAGGACCTTGAGGCGGGTCTGCGCGTGCGGGGCGACGGCCTGCCACTTGGCCTCGTCGAAGGCCTCCGGCGCCCAGGGGGCGTGCGGGGCGCGCAGCCAGGGGCGGCAGCGCTCCGCGAAGTCCTCCGCGTCGAGCATGCGGATGTGGTCGGCGTTGATCGCCTCGCACTTCTTGAGGTCGAAGCGCGCCGGGTTGGGGTTGACGTCGGAGACGTCGAAGGCGGCGACCATCTCGTCGATCGTGAAGACGTCCTGGTCGGCGGAGAGCGACCAGCCGAGCAGCGACAGGTAGTTGAGCAGGCCCTCGGGCAGGAAGCCGCGCTCGCGGTAGAGGTTGAGCGAGGACTGCGGGTCGCGCTTGGAGAGCTTCTTGTTGCCCTCGCCCATCACGTACGGCAGGTGGCCGAAGGCGGGGATCTCCTTGGCGACGCCCAGCTCGATCAGCGCCTTGTACAGCGCGATCTGGCGCGGGGTGGAGGACAGCAGGTCCTCGCCGCGCAGGACGTGGGTGATCTCCATCAGGGCGTCGTCGACCGGGTTGACCAGCGTGTAGAGCGGGGCGCCGTTGGCGCGCACGATGCCGTAGTCCGGCACGTTCTCCGGCAGGTAGGTGATCTCGCCCCGGACCAGGTCGGTGAAGGTGATCGGCTCGTCGGGCATCCGGAAGCGGACGATCGGCTCGCGGCCCTGGGCCTGGTACTGCTCGACCTGCGCGGGCGTGAGCTCGCGGCAGTGGCCGTCGTAGCCGGACGGCTTGCCGGCGGCGCGGGCGGCCTCGCGGCGGGCGTCCAGCTCCTCCTGGGAGCAGTAGCAGTGGTAGGCGTGGCCGCCGTCGAGCAGCTTGCGCGCGACGTCCCGGTAGATGTCCATGCGCTGCGACTGGCGGTACGGCGCGTGCGGGCCGCCGATCTCGGGGCCCTCGTCCCAGTCGAAGCCCAGCCAGCGCATGGAGTCCAGCAGCTGGTCGTAGGACTCCTCGGAGTCGCGGGCCGCGTCGGTGTCCTCGATGCGGAAGACCAGGGTGCCGCCGTGGCGCTTGGCGAACGCCCAGTTGAACAGGGCGGTGCGGACCAGGCCCACGTGCGGGTTACCGGTGGGCGAGGGGCAGAAACGGACGCGTACAGGTGCGCTAGCCACGCTTGACAACCTTGTTGGTGAGAGTGCCGATGCCTTCGATGGTGACGGCGACCTCGTCGCCGACGTGCAGGGGGCCGACCCCGGCCGGGGTGCCCGTGAGGATGACGTCGCCCGGGAGCAGGGTCATGGCCTCGGAGATGTTGACGATCAGGTCCTCGATGGAGTGGATCATCTCGCTGGTGCGGCCGAGCTGGCGCTGGTCCCCGTTGACCGTGAGCTGGATCGTCAGGTCGTGCGCGGCGGCGATGTCGAGGTCCGTCTCCACCCAGGGGCCGAGCGGGCAGGAGGTGTCGAAGCCCTTGGCCCGCGCCCACTGCTTCTCGCGCTTCTGGACGTCGCGCGCGGTGACGTCGTTGGCGCAGGTGTAGCCGAAGATCACGTCCTTGACGCGCTCGCGCGGGACCTCGCGGCAGAGCCGGCCGATGACCACGGCGAGCTCGGCCTCGTGGTGCACCTCCTGGGAGAAGGAGGGGTACTGGATCTCGTCGCCGGGGCCGACGACCGAGGTGGCGGGCTTGAAGAAGGCGAAGGGGGCGTCGGGCACCTCGTTGCCCATCTCCTTCGCGTGGTCCGCGTAGTTGCGCCCGAAGGCCACCACCTTGTTGGGGAGCACCGGGGGCAGCAGCCTGACCTTGCTCACCGGGACCTTGGTGCCGGAGAGCTCGAAGTCCGAGAACGGGATGCCCTTGATGATGTCCAGGACGAGCTCGTCCTGCTTCTCGCCCTCGACCGCGCCGAAGGCGACGTTCCCGTCGATGGAGAATCTGGCGATGCGCACGGGATGCTGGTCCCCTTGACTGAAGCGGCTGGAGTCTGACGCCCCAGGCTAACGCGCAGGGGTCCGGCCCCGGCGCACCGACGAGGGGCGCCCCGCGGTGGGGCGCCCCTCGTGGGTGCTCGGCGCGCTTTGAACGTTCTTCGGACGCCGCGCGTACGAACCGGTGTCAGTCCGCGGCGCCGGCCGCGACCGGGATCTCCATGAGGACGGTGCGCCTGGGGTTGGCCGTCTGGGCCGGAAGTTCGACGGGGTGCTCCTGCTGCACCGGCTTCTGCAGGTCGCCGGCACCGTCGAGGTGCGCGAGCGTCGTGCGCCGCGGGTTGGCGATCTTGTGGAACATCGTCGTCGTCTTCACTGTTTACTTGACCCTGTCCTGTGCACGGGCGCCCGGAGGCTCGGGAAGATCCTCACGCGGGCGCGGGTTGTCGGTTCTGCCGTCCCTGTAAAGCGTCAGGCTAAACAGTCGATTCCCGACGGCCCGGGGCGGGGAGTCGTGATCAGGGTGTGAGTTTGCTCACGAAGTGCATGGCAATCCGGACATTCCGTACGCGCGCACCGGCGACCGGAATCGGACATTGAGCCCCTGAAGCCACCATTCCGCTCCTGATCATGCCGACTGGGACACCCGCCCGGCCCTGCCGGTCCGGGCCGGTATGCCCGAAATCGTCAAGATCCCGTTCTACGACTGGTGACCCGCCGGACACGGGGTGTCATGTATGTCACGGGTAGGCCTACGGGCCTTGTTGGAGATCCTGCACTGTGCTGGAATCTCACGGACCGCCGCAGGGATCGAGCCGGCGCACAGGGGGCGCGACCACGCGCCGAGCGGCGGCGAGATGGGGGAACCGGCGCCGGACCATCACGACCACCACGGGGGCGTATTCAGGGCGCCCCTATGACGCCGACACCGTGCCTCCCCGTTCACGCGGAGGGGCGCCTGGTTCAGAGGTTGCGACGCTAGTGCAGGGACGTTTCAAGAGGGATGGCAGCGCTTCGGCGGAGCCGGAGCCGCAGGGCGGGACTGGCCCCAAGGCCGTCAGCTCCTCGCCCCAGCACGCCCAGAGCCAGGGGCCGACCCCGCCCGGTGACCACGGCGGCGAGCGCCCCGGTGCGGGCGCGCCGTCCACACCCCCGACCACGCCGCCGGTCGCCCCCGCCGGTCCGGTCGGCCCGGGCCCGCGCATAGCCCTGCGCAACTGGCGGATCTCGACCCGTCTGGTGTCGCTGCTCGCGCTGCCGGTGGTCGCGGCCACCTCGCTCGGCGCGCTGCGCATCCAGCAGTCGATGGACGACATCCAGCAGCTCGACAACATGAAGCTGCTGACGGACATGACCAAGCAGGCCACCGAGCTGGCCCACGCGCTCCAGGAGGAGCGCGACCAGTCGGCCGGTCCGCTGGCGCACGGCGGCAAGGGCACGGACTTCTCGGTCAAGGGCTACCGCGAGAAGACCGACCGCGCGATGTCGAACTTCCTCGACAGCTCCGAGGAGATCGACGCGGCGAGCAAGGACGGCAACCTCAAGGGCGTCCGCGACAACCTGGTCCAGCTCGCCGGCGACCTGAGCGAGCTCGCCAAGATCCGCAACACGGCGTTCCAGCAGGAGAACAACTCCACGCAGACCGTCGAGGGCTACCACCGCCTGATCGAGAACCTGATCGACCTCTCGCAGGACATGGCGGAGGCGACCAGCAACCCCGACATGATCCAGCGCACGCGTGCCCTGGCGTCCTTCTCCTCCGCCAAGGAGTACGCGTCGGTCCAGCGCGCCGTCCTGGCCGCGGCGCTGCCCTCCAGCAACACCACCAAGGGCAAGCTCACCGAGAACGACCGGCTCTACGCCCAGTCGGCCCTGGAGAGCCAGAAGTCCGAGCTCCGCGTCTTCAAGAGCATCTACGGCGAGAATCCCTCCGCCGACCTGCTGCTGCCCATCGAAGAGGGCAACACCACGATCAGGGCGACCGACGAGTACGCCGGCCGCGCGCTGGCCTCCGAGTTCGGTCTGCAGTCGGTGGGCGCGCGCTCCTACCGTGACTGGCTGGACGACAGCTCCACCAAGATCCAGCAGATGAAGAACATCGAGCACTCGCTGCTCGAGGAGATGGAACAGAAGGCCCGTGAGCTGCGCAGCGCCACCGAGCGCGACGCGATCATCTCCGGTGCGCTGATCCTCATCGTGCTCGGTGTGTCCCTGGTCGGCGCCTTCGTCGTGGCCCGGTCCATGATCCGGTCGCTGCGCCGCCTGGAGGACACCGCGACCAGGGTCGCCCAGGAGCGCCTGCCCGACCTGGTCAAGCAGCTCTCCGAGTCGGACCCGCAGGACGTCGACACCACCGTCGAGTCGGTCGGTGTGCACTCCCGGGACGAGATCGGCCGTGTGGCCGCGGCCTTCGACGACGTGCACCGCGAGGCGGTCCGCCTCGCCGCAGAGCAGGCCCTGCTGCGGGGCAACGTCAACGCGATGTTCACCAACCTCTCGCGCCGCTCCCAGGGTCTGATCCAGCGCCAGCTCTCGCTGATCTCCGAGCTGGAGTCCCGCGAGGCCGACCCGGACCAGCTGTCCTCGCTGTTCAAGCTGGACCACCTCGCCACGCGTATGCGCCGTAACGGTGAGAACCTCCTCGTCCTCGCGGGTGAGGAGCCCGGCCGCCGGTGGACCCGCCCGGTCCCCCTGGTCGACGTGCTCCGCGCCGCCGCGTCCGAGGTGGAGCAGTACGAGCGCATCGAGCTGGCCTCGGTGCCGACCACCGAAGTGGCCGGCCGGGTCGTCAACGACCTCGTGCACCTGCTCGCCGAGCTGCTGGAGAACGCGACCTCCTTCTCCTCCCCGCAGACCAAGGTCAAGGTCACCGGTCACGCCCTGCCCGACGGCCGGGTGCTGATCGAGATCCACGACACCGGTATCGGTCTGTCCCCCGAGGACCTCGCGGCGATCAACGAGCGGCTCGCCTCGCCGCCCACCGTGGACGTCTCCGTCTCCCGCCGCATGGGTCTGTTCGTGGTCGGCCGTCTGTCGCAGCGCCACGGCATCCGGATCCAGCTCCGCCCGTCCGACTCCGGCGGTACGACCGCGCTGGTCATGCTGCCCGTCGACGTCGCCCAGGGCGGCAAGAAGCCGCAGGGCAAGCCCGGTCAGCCGGGCGTGGGCGCCGGTGGTCCGGCCGCCGCGCAGGCCGCCGCGGGCGCCGCCGCCGCACGGCGCTCCGCCGGGGCCGGCCAGTCCGGCGGGGGTGTGCCCGGCGGGCGCCTCGGGGCCGGCCAGGGACCGCGGACCGCGCTGCCCGGCCGGGGACCGCAGGGCCCCTCGGGCAACCAGCCGCCTTCGCTGTTCGACCAGGGCGCTCCCTCCGCTCCCCCGCAGGGCCGTCCCGCTCCGGCGGGCGCCGGCGCCGGCTTCGGGCAGCAGCAGGGTCCGAACGCCCCGCGGGCCGCGGGTCCGGGCGGGAACCAGGGCCAGGACGCCTTCGGCGGCGCCCGCGGTCAGGTGCCGCCGCAGCGGGGCAACGCCCCCGCCGAGCGCGGCCGCCGTCCCCAGCTCCCGCCGCGTGACGGCGTCCGCCCGGAACTGCCCGGCGGCGACCAGCAGCAGCGCACGCCGAGCTGGAGCGACGACAACGCCCGGCCGCCGGCGCCGCGCACCCCGATGGACGCCCCGCGCGGCCACGAGGAGCCGGACGTCTCCCGGACCGCCGCGATGCCTCGCTTCGACGACCGGCAGGGTCCCGGAGCCACGGCGGAGTTCCCGCGGTTCGACGAGCAGCAGCAGAACGCGCCCGGCCCGGACACCGGTCAGTACGCCCGACCCGGTGCGAACGGCGCCCAGTCCACGGGCCAGTTCGTCCGCGGTGACATCTTCGGGGCCCCGCAGGGCGGCCGGCCCGACGCGCAGAACCCGGCCCCCACGGGCCAGTTCCCCGCCGTGCAGGGCTACGACAACGGCTCGGCCGGCCAGTACCCGGCCCCGGGCCAGGACAACGGCGCGACCGGCCACTACGTCCTGCCCGACCGCTCCGGCGACCCGTCCTCCACGAGCCAGTTCGAGCGCCCGCGGGTGAACGGCACGCACGGCGGCGGTCCCGTCGCCCCGCGTCCGCAGGCCCCGCAGCCGCAGCCGCAGCAGGAGCAGCGCCAGCCGTCCGACCAGTGGGCGCTGCCCCCGGCCACCGGTCCGGGCGACGGCCGTACGCCGCTGTACGACACGCTGGAGACCAACTGGTTCCGCGGCGGCAACGGCGGTGCGCAGGAGCAGCAGGGCGACGGCCCCGCCCCGGCGCAGCAGCAGCCCCAGCAGTCCCCGCAACCGCAGAGCCCGACCGGCTCGCAGCGGTCCGACACCGCCTGGCGCAGCTCGCCCAACGACGAGCTCGTCAAGCAGGCCGAACGCGTCCGCAAGCCGGCCGCGGGCGGCGTCACCACCTCCGGCCTGCCGCGCCGGGTGCCCAAGGCGAACCTCGTCCCGGGCACGGCTCAGCAGCAGTCCCACCAGAGCGGTCCTCAGGTCTCGCGCGCCCCCGATGACGTGCGCGGCCGGCTGACCAATCTCCGTCGGGGTATCGCACAGGGTCGTCAGGCCGGGTCCGCACAGACCGGCAGCTTCCCGCGGCCCACTCACCAGCAGGAGCGTTAGTTGAGCCCGATGAGCCAGGCGGCACAGAACCTCAACTGGTTGATCACCAACTTCGTGGACAACACCCCCGGGGTGTCCCACACCGTCGTCGTGTCCGCCGACGGTCTCCTCCTGGCGCTCTCCGAGGGCTTTCCGCGCGACCGCGCGGACCAGCTCGCGGCCGTCGCCTCGGGGCTGACCTCCCTGACGGCCGGCGCCTCACGGATCTTCGAGGGCGGCAACGTCGCTCAGACGGTCGTCGAGATGGAGCGGGGATTCCTCTTCCTCATGTCCGTCTCCGACGGCTCGTCCCTCGCCGTGCTCGCACACCCTGAGTGCGACATCGGCCTCGTCGGCTACGAGATGGCGCTCCTGGTCGACCGCGCGGGGGCGGTCCTCACTCCGGACCTGCGCGCCGAACTGCAGGGAAGTCTGCTTCACTGACCGGCCCCGGCACCACCCGTCTCACCAAAAAACCGTCCGGCCGCCACAATTCCCCCCACCGGCCCCTTCCGACGGCTCGACTGACCGCTTGCTGTCCCGCCCGGAGGATTCATGACCCCGCCCACCGCCTCTCATGATCCGTACGCGGAGCCGTACGAGGACGAGGGCGACCAGCCACTGGTCCGTCCCTATGCGATGACCGGTGGCCGGACCAGGCCGCGCTACCAGCTGGCCATCGAGGCACTGATCAGTACGACGGCCGACCCGGCAGCGCTCATGGGGCTCCTCCCCGAGCACCAGCGCATCTGCCACCTGTGCCGAGAGGTGAAGTCGGTCGCCGAGGTCTCGGCGCTGCTCAACATGCCGCTGGGCGTCGCCCGGATCCTGGTGGCGGACCTGGCGGAGGCGGGACTCGTCGCCGTGCACCAGCCGGGCGGCGACGAGGCGACAGGCGCCCCGGACGTGACACTGCTCGAAAGGGTGCTCAGTGGACTTCGCAAGCTCTAGCGGCGGGACGGTCTCCGAGAGCCGTTCGACCACCTCGGCGAAGATCGTGGTGGCGGGTGGCTTCGGCGTGGGCAAGACCACGTTCGTCGGGGCCGTTTCGGAGATCAACCCGCTGCGCACGGAGGCCGTCATGACGTCTGCTTCGGCAGGCATCGACGACCTCACCCACACCGGGGACAAGACCACCACCACGGTGGCCATGGACTTCGGCCGTATCACCCTGGACCAGGACCTGATCCTGTACCTCTTCGGTACGCCCGGCCAGGACCGCTTCTGGTTCATGTGGGACGACCTGGTGCGCGGCGCCATCGGCGCGGTCGTCCTCGTCGACACGCGGCGCCTCGCCGACTGCTTCCCCGCGGTCGACTACTTCGAGAACAGCGGACTGCCCTTCGTCATCGCCCTCAACGGCTTCGACGGACATCAGCCGTACACGCCGGAGGAGGTGCGGGAGGCCCTGCAGATCGGGCCCGACGCCCCGATCATCACCACGGACGCCCGCCACCGCGCGGACGCCAAGAGTGCGCTGATCACCCTGGTCGAGCATGCCCTCATGGCACGACTCAGGTAGAGCCAAGTCGAAGGCGGCATACTGCAGTTGTCGTAGGTCCACTGGTGCCGGCTGTGTCCTTGGACACGGCCGGCACCGGTGTTCATAACGTTTCGGCAGAGGAATCGGGTGAGGCCGACACGCGACGCGGTCGCGCGATATCGCTGCGCGCATGAAGGCCTCGCCTTTTGACGGCGCTCGCTCTTTATGACCGTTTTATCTGGGACTTACATCACTCGGGATCCTCGCCTTTCCATGTTTGGATGAGCGCTGGTCGGCATGCTGGAATGCCTGAACCGCCCATGGGTCAAAGACGTACTCAGTAGTCGATGGCATGCCGGGCTCTGAGACACTGCGGCACGACGAAGGTGCCGACCGCCGAGAGGTTGTTGGTCGAGTGAGGCGAAGCAAGAACAGTCCCGAGCCGTCGGCCCGGGGCAACTTCACGCCGCCGCCGCGCACAGCGGCGCCCGCCCCCGTGCCCGGCCCCGAGTCGAAGGCCGCGCCCGCTCAGGGCGGGGGACGCATGTCCCCGCGGAACTGGCGCGTGACCACCAAACTCAACGCGATCCTGCTCATACCCGTGCTGGTCGGCCTCGTCATGGGCGGCTTCCAGGTGAAGAGCTCGATCGACACGTGGACCGAGGCGCAGGACGCCGAGAACACCGCCCGCCTGGTGCGGGCCTCCCTCACGTACGCCAACGCCCTCTACAACGAGCGCGACGTCAGCGCCGTGCCGCTGCTGACCGGCAAGGGCCAGGGCGACCCGGACGTCACCAAGGCGCGCGAGGCGACCGACGAGGCCGCCGACGCCTTCGACGAGGCCGCGCGGAACGTGCCGGCCAAGCCCGGTCTGGAGCGCCGGCTGAAGCTCGTCCGCGAGGCCGAGCCCAAGCTGTCCGCGCTGCGCGCCGCCGCCTACACCTCCAAGCTCAAGGGCGTGGAGACGGAGGAGGGCTACGTCGCCGTCGCCCACCCCCTGATGGAGATCGCCAACGAGCTCAACCTCGGCGCCGGCAACATCACCAGCTACGGCCGCACGGTCTACGCGATCTCGCTGACCAAGTCCGCCCTGTCGCTGGAGCGCGCCATCGGCATGCACCTGCTGACGAAGCCGGGCCCGACCGACAGCCAGCTCGCCAGCCAGCGCGTGGCCTTCCTGTCGTACGCCTACCTCGAGGGCATCGCCCTCGAGGAGTACAAGGGCGGCGGCACCGAGGCGGACAACGCCAAGCTGCAGGAGATCACCGCGCGCATCCAGGCCGAGGGCGCCGCCATGGCCAAGGCGGCCGCGCAGGCCGACCCGGACTACGTCCCGCCGCCCGCCAAGTCGGAGACGATGATCTCCGAGCTGGGCCGGCTGTCCACCACGGACGAGTCCGCCCGTGAGGACCTCGCCGCCCAGGGCATCACGCCCGAGAACTGGTGGGCGATGAACACCCTCAAGTTCGACGGCTACCGCCAGATCGAGTCCGACCTCGCGAACACCGCGGTGGACGAGGCCGTGCAGATCGCCTCCGACGCCCAGCGGGACGCCTTCATCACCGGCGCCGCCGTCGTCCTCGCGCTGCTCGCCGCGTTCGTCCTGGCCGGCATGGTGGCCCGCCAGATGAGCCGGTCCATGCGCCAGCTGCGCAACGCCGCCTTCGGCATCGCCGAGCAGCGCCTGCCGATGCTGGTCGACCAGCTCTCCCGGACCGACCCCGGCCGGGTGGACACCAACGTCACGCCCATCCCGATCAACTCCACGGACGAGATCGGGGAGGTCGCACGCGCCTTCGACCAGGTCCACCGCGAGGCCGTCCGGCTCGCCGCCGAGCAGGCCCTGCTGCGGGGCAACATCAACGCGATCTTCACCAACCTGTCGCGCCGCAACCAGTCGCTGATCGAGGGCCAGCTGACCCTGATCACCGACCTGGAGAACAACGAGGCCGACCCGGACCAGCTGGAGAACCTCTTCAAGCTGGACCACCTCGCGACCCGTATGCGCCGCAACGGCGAGAACCTCCTGGTCCTCGCCGGCGAGGAGCCGGGCCGCCGCTGGGACCAGCCGGTCCCGCTGGTCGACGTGCTGCGCGCCGCCTCCTCCGAGGTGGAGCAGTACGAGCGCATCGAGCTGTCCGGCGTGCCGGAGGCCGAGATCCACGGCCGCGCGGTCACCGACCTCGTGCACCTGCTCGCCGAGCTGCTGGAGAACGCCACCACGTTCTCCTCGCCGCAGACGAAGGTGCGCGTCACCGCGACCCGTCTGCCCGACGGCCGCGTCATGATCGAGATCCACGACAAGGGCATCGGCCTCACCGCCGAGGACTTCGCGGACATCAACCACAAGCTGGCCAACCCGCCGACCGTGGACGCCGCGATCTCGCAGCGCATGGGTCTGTTCGTGGTCGGCCGGCTGTCCGACCGGCACGGCATCCGCGTCCAGCTCCGCCCCTCGGGCGAGCAGGCCGGCACCACCTCGCTGGTCATGCTGCCGGACGCCATCACCCACGGCGGTGGCGGCGAGGGGGCGCCGGCCCAGGACGAGTTCACGGTCTCGCAGATCATCCCGGAGCAGAACGTCCAGGGTGAGAGCTTCGGCCAGCCGATGCGCACCGCCGCGGAGCTGGGCTTCGACGACAGCCGCTACGCGGACGTCCCCGACGACATCCGCGAGCTGGACCCGGTCGGCCGGTCCCTGATGCGCGAGGGTCGCCGTGCGGCCCTGGAGTCGCAGCCGCAGCCGGGCGAGCCGGCCGCCGGGGACGCCCAGGAGGGCGCCGAGGGCGGCTACCAGGACGAGTTCGCCGCGCGGCAGCAGGGCTACGACAACGGTCAGGGCTACGACGGCTACCAGGACCAGCAGGGCGGCGGCTACCAGGACCAGCAGGGCGGCGGGTACGACCAGCAGGCGTACGACGACGGCCGGCAGGGCGGTTACGGCGACCAGCAGCAGACGTACGGCGACGGCTACTACGCGCCGAACGGCGACCTGCCGCAGGGCGACGGCTTCCCGCAGACCGGCGGTTTCCCGCAGAACGGCGGCTACCAGAACGGCTCCTACGCCGAGCCGGGCCGCGGCGGCCAGGCGCCCGCGGGCGCCACGGGCTCCTTCCCGGCCTTCGGCGAGCGGCGTCAGGACGACGACTGGCCGCAGCAGGACGGCTACCACAACGGCTACCAGGACCAGTACCCTGCACAGACGCCGGAGGGGGAATCCTCGCAGGCCGCTGACGCGCGTGAGCCGGACAGCGTAGGCTTCGACCGTCCGGGACCGGCTTCCTCCGAGGCCCACGAGCTCACCGACGCCGGGCTTCCGCGCCGCGGGGCCACCGCGAACGGCGCGGACCGCGGGAACCAGGAGCCGCCGGCCACCGCTCCGGAGAGCAACGGCGACAGCGACTGGCGCTCGGCCAACGACGAGCGCTGGCAGCAGGCCTCGCAGCTCCGGAAGCCCAAGGCGGGCGGAGTGACCTCCTCCGGCCTGCCACGGAGGGTCCCGAAGGCCAACCTGGTCCAGGGAGCCGCCGAAACGACCCCCCAGGGAGGCCCACAGGTCTCCCGTGCCCCGGAGGACGTCCGGGGCAGGCTGAGCAACCTGCGGCGCGGTGTCCAAAGAGGCCGCACCGCAGGCAGTGAAACGAACGGCCAGGGCTTCGGTCCTGACAGCACCTACGACCAGGAGCGTTAGTGTGAGCCCGATGAGCCAGGCGGCACAGAACCTGAACTGGTTGATCACCAACTTCGTGGACAACACCCCGGGGGTGTCCCACACGGTGGTGGTCTCCGCCGACGGACTCCTTCTGGCGATGTCCGAAGGCTTCCCCCGCGACCGCGCCGACCAGCTCGCGGCCGTCGCCTCCGGCCTGACCTCTCTCACGGCCGGCGCCTCTCGGATCTTCGAGGGCGGCAGCGTGAATCAGACGGTTGTGGAGATGGAGCGGGGATTCCTCTTCATCATGTCCATTTCCGACGGTTCGTCGCTCGCGGTTCTCGCACACCCCGAGGCGGACATCGGTCTCGTCGGTTACGAGATGGCCCTTCTGGTCGACCGAGCGGGTACGGTCCTCACGCCGGACCTTCGGGCGGAGCTCCAGGGGAGCCTTCTCAACTGACAGACGGACGGTGCGCTATGGCGTCCCGGAGCCTTAAGGTTTCGGGACGCGGCTCCACATGATGGGTGCCAGGCACAGTCGGAGGAGGAGAAAGTGGCAACACCCCCAGACGGTTCATCGGCGGGCAACTGGTCGTACGGCCCTGCCCAGGGTCAGAACGACGGTTCCCAGAACCTCTACGGTTACCCCTCCACGCCTCAGCAGCCGTACGCGCCCCAGGGCCCCGGCCCCTCGCCGTACGACCAGCCGCAGAGCCCGCGCATCCAGCCCGTGCAGCCGCAGCGCCGGGCACCCGAGCCGACGCCCTCCGGGGCAGCGAACAATCCCCTGGTGCGCCCGTACGCGATGACGGGCGGACGTACCAGGCCGCGGTACCAGCTCGCCATCGAGGCGCTGGTGCACACCACCGCGCAGCCGCACCAGATGCAGGGCCAGTTGCCCGAGCATCAGCGGATCTGCAACCTCTGCCGGGAAATCAAGTCGGTGGCCGAGATCTCGGCCCTGCTGACCATCCCTCTCGGCGTGGCCAGGATCCTCGTCGCCGACTTGGCGGAGGCGGGACTGGTCGCCATCCATCAGCCCGGCGGCGACGAGAACGCCGGCGGCCAGCCAGACGTGACACTGCTCGAAAGGGTGCTCAGTGGACTTCGCAAGCTCTAGCGGCGGTCCTTCCCGCTCCACCACCTCGGCGAAGATCGTGGTGGCGGGTGGCTTCGGCGTGGGCAAGACCACGTTCGTCGGGGCCGTTTCGGAGATCAACCCGCTGCGCACGGAGGCCGTCATGACGTCTGCTTCGGCAGGCATCGACGACCTCACCCACACCGGGGACAAGACCACCACCACGGTGGCCATGGACTTCGGCCGTATCACCCTGGACCAGGACCTGATCCTGTACCTCTTCGGTACGCCCGGCCAGGACCGCTTCTGGTTCATGTGGGACGACCTGGTGCGCGGCGCCATCGGCGCGGTCGTCCTCGTCGACACGCGGCGCCTCGCCGACTGCTTCCCCGCGGTCGACTACTTCGAGAACAGCGGACTGCCCTTCGTCATCGCCCTCAACGGCTTCGACGGGCAGCAGCCGTACTCGCCGGACGAGGTCCGGGAGGCTCTCCAGATCGGGCCCGACACGCCGATCATCACGACGGACGCGCGGCATCGGGCGGACGCCAAGTCGACGCTCATCACGCTCGTGGAGCACGCGTTGATGGCACGCCTGCGCTGAGGACGCCCCTCACGCGAGAACAGCCCCCGCAGCTTTTCGGTGCGGGGGCTGTTTCCGTGGGTACGGCCACCGGGGTGCGCGGTTCTGTGCGACGCCGGACGCGGATCGTGGATGGTCGCTCGCGCGGTTCCCCACCCCCTGAGGGAGATCGCAGAAGGGCCCCTCCTCGGAAAGGAGGGGCCCCTCGGGGTCAGCGCCAGCTGTGGGGCGCCCGGAAGCCGTTCTCGCGTTCCAGGCGGCGCCAGCCGGCCCGGGCGCGGCCCCGGTGGGCCGGAGCGGTCTGCGGCGTCGCCGCGCGGGCCATGAGGATCGCCGTGATCGCGGCGACCTCCTCGGGCTCGGCGTGACCCTTCTCGACGCGGATGTCAGGTGTCGTCATCGTCTGTTCTCCCAGTTACTGGGGCGGGTTGCCGTGCTTGCGGGACGGCAGGTCGGCGTGCTTGGTCTGCAGCATCGCCAGCGAACGGATCAGCACCTCGCGGGTCTCGGCCGGGTCGATCACGTCGTCGACCAGCCCGCGCTCGGCGGCGTAATAGGGGTGCATCAGCTCGGACCTGTACTCCTTGACCATGCGGGCCCGCATGGCCTCGGGGTCCTCGGCCTCGGCGATCTGACGGCGGAAGATGACGTTCGCCGCGCCCTCCGCGCCCATCACCGCGATCTCGTTCGTCGGCCAGGCGTAGGTGAGGTCGGCGCCGATGGACTGGCTGTCCATGACGATGTACGCGCCGCCGTACGCCTTGCGCAGGATCAGCGAGATCCGCGGCACGGTGGCGTTGCAGTACGCGTACAGCAGCTTCGCGCCGTGGCGGATGATGCCGCCGTGCTCCTGGTCCACGCCCGGCAGGAAGCCGGGCACGTCCAGGAAGGTCAGGATCGGGATGTTGAACGCGTCGCACATCTGCACGAAGCGGGCGGCCTTCTCCGAGGCCTCGATGTCCAGGACGCCGGCCAGGGCCTGCGGCTGGTTGGCGACGATGCCGACGACCTGGCCGTCCATCCGCGCGAGCGCGCAGATGATGTTCCGCGCCCACCGCTCGTGGACCTCGAGGTACTCGCCGTCGTCGACGACCTCCTCGATCACCTTCGCCATGTCGTACGGGCGGTTCCCCTCCACGGGGACGAGATCGAGGAGCGTGTCGCCGCGACGGTCCACCGGGTCGCCGCAGGGCACGCGGGGCGGGTTCTCCCGGTTGTTCCGCGGGAGCAGGGAGAGGAGGTAGCGGACCTCGGCGAGGCAGGTCTCCTCGTCGTCGTAGGCGAAGTGGCACACGCCGGACGTCTCGGCGTGCACGTCCGCGCCGCCCAGGCCGTTCTGCGTGATCTCCTCACCGGTCACCGCCTTGACCACGTCGGGTCCGGTGATGAACATCTGCGAGGTCTCACGGACCATGAACACGAAGTCCGTCAGGGCGGGGCTGTAGGCCGCACCGCCCGCGCACGGGCCCAGCATCACACTGATCTGCGGGATGACACCCGAGGCCTTGGTGTTGCGCTGGAAGATCCCGCCGTACCCCGCGAGCGCGGACACGCCCTCCTGGATCCGGGCGCCCGCACCGTCGTTGAGCGACACCAGCGGCGCACCGGCCGCGATGGCCATGTCCATGATCTTGTGGATCTTCGTGGCGTGCGCCTCGCCCAGCGCACCGCCGAAGATCCGGAAGTCATGGGCGTAGACGAAGACCGTCCGCCCCTCCACCGTCCCCCAGCCGGTGACCACACCGTCGGTGTACGGCTTCTTCTCCTCCAGACCGAAGCCGGTCGCCCGGTGCCGGCGCAACTGCTCCACCTCACGGAACGACCCCGCGTCCAGCAGCAGTTCGATGCGCTCCCGCGCGGTCAGCTTCCCCTTGGCGTGCTGCGCCCGGGTCGCCTTCTCGCTCGGGCCGGCCAGTGCCTGGGCACGGATCTCGTGCAGTTCGGCCACGCGTCCGCGCGCGTCGGTCGGCTCGCCCGGCGCCTCATCCAAAACGGTCATGTAGTGACCTTACGAAGCCCGCCGCTGATTGCGAGCCGTCGACTCCTCACAGTGTCCGGGGTGTTTTCCTGGTAGCAGTGAACAGAACCAGGGGCCGTGCAGGCGTTCCGACTGCTCAGAGGCCCTCGTGCTTGTCGGGGTCGCACAAACGGCTTCGGCTGAGAGTCGCCTCACACATATGGGTCGCGCATGCCTCCCCCGGAGTGACGCGCAGCCGCAGCCGGGGTCCGGTGGCCAGAATCTCCACGGTGTCCGGGGCGTCGACCACCTCCCGTACGGGGTGATCCCATTCGATCTCCACCGGTTCGCCCGTTCGGGTCGGGTCGCTCACGCAGAGCCTAGCGGTACGCCCCCGGCGGCGGAGCAGCACGGCGGCCGGGCGGGAGACGGTGAGCCCTCCCGCGCTTCCTGGACGCCAGAAGGCGGCGGCGGTGAGACCCGGCGCGGGGACGTCGACGGCCTGCCGTGAGGCGTCGTTGGCCAGGACGCGCAGCCATCCCCGGCCGGAGGCGCGGCGGGCCACTTCGCCGCGGGCGGCGCCCGGCAGGAGCACGTAGGCGTAGCGGGTGCCGGCCGGGTCGGTGCCGTGGTCCAGCCAGAGGGTCTGCCAGCGGCGGGTACGGCGTTCGGGCAGGCCGTCGGCGTTGATGTCGGACCAGGCTCCGGTGCGGTCCTCGCGCAGGGTGTGCAGTTCGCCGTCGAGGACGATCCAGCCGCCGTGTCCCTCCAGGTGCGCCCAGCCGGGGCCGCGGGTGAGGACGGCCGTGCCGGCTTCCCCCAGATTGCGGTTGTCGACGACCGTCTCGACGGGCACGCCGTCGGCGCCGGTGATGCCGGCGCCCAGGCAGACGACGACGTCCGCGAGGAAGAACCACGCCTTGCGGGCCTCCAGGGTGGAGCCGAGGCCCTTGAGGTGCTGGCCCACGACCGCGTACGTGCCGTCGGTGGCGCCGCCGACCCAGCGGACGTCCGGCACGGGTTCGCCCCACTCGCCGCCCGCGCCGTCCGGCAGCCGCTTGGTGGAGACCGTGGTGCCGGGGAGGCGGTACGGGTCGACGGTGGGCCAGAACCAGTCCGTGTACTGGTCGCCGTGGCCGGCCGCCCACCAGGACACCATTCCGGCGCCGGTGTGCCAGCCGCGCGGGTTCTCGCCGTTGCCGCACTCGTAGTGGGCGATGCGGTCGCTCGCCATGGCGACGCACGCGGTGAAGCGGGGACGGCGGTGGACGGCGCGGTCCATGGCGGCGAAGAGGCGGTGCCCGACGGGTGCGGGCGCGGGGGCCGTGGGTCCTTCGGCGATCGCCCGCAGCCGGGCCAGGTCGGCCACGTCGAACTGGGGGGCGGTCAGCAGGTCGCAGACGGTGTCGCGCGCGATCCAGCCCTTCACCAGCGCGTGCCACCGCTCGCGCCGCGCGCGGTCCGCCCCCTCGGCGAGCAGAGCGACCGACGCGGTCAGCAGGCCGCCGTGGTAGTGGTCGGAGCGCATGACGTGCTCGTCGTCGCCGGTGAGGCGGCCCCGGCTGACGGCGCGGCCGTTGACGGCGTCCATGACGAGTCCGTCGTGGATCAGTGGAGCGAAGGCGTGTTCGACGCTGTCGAGGACGTGCCGCCGGGCCGGGTCGGTGATCTCCCAGGGCGACCCGGCGAGCAGCGCGAACAGCCGCCCCAGCCCGTCGAGCAGCACCTGCCCGTACGTCCCCGAGTAGGCGACCCGGGCGTGCTGCACGAACGAGCCGTCGGCGTACAGGCCGTCCCCCTCGGTGACGTGCCGGAAGACCGGGGAGAGCGCGTCCCGGGCGAGGGCGATCCGCTCCGGGTCGCGGCCGAGGACGCCGCGCAGGGCGACGACGCGGCACAGGTCGACGCGGTTGGCGCCGGTGGAGCCGCCGGTGTACGCGGTGAGGGCGGAGCCGGGGACGAAGTGGTCGACGGCCGCGCAGACGGCGGCGGTCCGCCCGGGGCCCGCCCGCTCGTGGAGGACGGCGAGGAGGTCGGTGAGCAGCCGGGGCGTGCCGATCCGCCACTCCCACCAGTTGCCGTAGGGGGTGACGCCGGGGCGCCAGACGGTGGCGGTGAGGTGGTCGAGGCCGCGCAGGACGTCCTCGGCCAGTCCGGGGTCGCCGGTCAGGCCGGTGCCGGGCTGTGCCCAGGCCCGGGTCATGGTCCACAGGCGTGCGCAGGTCGCGGTGACACCGGACGGCGGGTCGAAGGGCAGGTCGGGCCAGAGCCGGCCGGGAGCGGGGTCCGTCGCGGCCCGGAAGGCGCGGGCGCGCTCGCCCGTCTCCGCGAGCCGGGAGGCGTACGGCTCGGCGGCCGGGTCGTAGCCGGCGCCGAGCGCGAGGCCGGCCCAGCGCCGGCGCAGGGTGTCGTACGGGTCCCCCGTCGGCGGTCGCCGTGTCACGTCCCTGCCCTCCCCGCGCCGGGAACACGGGGTGCCTACCCGCGCGGGCGGGGACGCACACGGCCTCAGCCGAAGCGGTCGAGGAGCCGGCGGTAGAGGCCGGGGGTGAGGGCGCGGACGCGCGGCGGGAGGGTCAGCCAGGACGGGATGTAGGTGTCGTCGCGGGCCTCGCCGACCGCGTCCCACACGGCGGCCGCGACCCGGCCGGGCGAGGTGGGGCGCGGGTGGGAGCGGTGGTAGGGGCGGCCTCGGCGGGCGAAGAAGCCGGTCTCGACGGGGCCGGGCACCACCAGGGTGACGCCGACGCCGGTGCCGCGCAGCTCCTGCCGGAGCGCCTCGGCGAACGCGGCCAGTCCGGCCTTGGCGGCGGAGTACACCGCCTCCTCGCGGACGCCCACCGCGCCGGCCACCGACCCGACGAGCACCACCCGGCCGCTCCCGGCCGCCACCATCGCGGGCAGCACCTCGCGGACCAGGTGCAGGGTGGCGTTGAGGTCGAGGAAGAGCACCCGGTCGATGTCGGTGTGCGGCATGGTCAGGAAGGGGCCCGCCCAGCCGATGCCCGCCCCGGCGATCAGCAGGTCGATCCGTCCGGCCTCCCGCAGCGCGGCCTCGGCCAGCATCTTCGCCCCGTCCGGTGCGGCGAGGTCGGCGGGCAGCAGGACCGCGGACGTGCCGGACGCGGTCTCCTCGAGCCGGCGCCGGTCGCGTCCGCTGAGCAGCAGGTGCCATCCGCCGGCGGCGAAGCGGCGGGCGGTGGCCGCGCCGATGCCCGAGGACGCGCCGGTGACGAGGGCGACGCGCCGGTCGGTGCGGGGCGGGGTCCGGCCGAGTGCCGCGGCCGCGGCGGAGGCGGCGGGGTCCGCCGGGGGGTCGTAGGTGGAATCGGAGCCGGTGGTGGTCACGAGTCGGTCTCCCATGCGCTGTCGCTGCGGGCCTCGCCATCCAGGACACCCCCGGCCCGGGGGGCCGCGCCAGCGCAGCGGCCCGTTCGCGGCGGCCCCGGCGGGGCCCGCCCGCGGGTTCCGCCGCCCGTGACCCGTGCGGTCGCGGGGCCGCTCCCGCCGCGCGGCGGGGCCACTCCTGCGTGCCGCCGGATGGGCCATGCGGGCGTATGGACCGTACGCGCCCGGACGCGCCGGGTTACGAAAGGGACGTTCCGCCCCTTCCCCGGCACAGTGACGAGGTCCCCTGATGCGCCTGCTGCTCGTCCACCCCAGCGCCCTGATGTACTCCGAGATCTTCCTCCGGCTCGAACCCCTGGGCCTGGAGCGGGTGGCCGGCGCCGCCCGCGAGGCGGGTCACGAGGTCCGGGTGGTCGATCTCCAGGTGCTGAGCGTGCGGCGGCTGCGCGACGAGGTGCGGTCGTTCCGCCCGGAGGCGCTCGGCATCTCCCTGAACTACCTGGCGAACGTTCCCGAGGCGATCCGGCTGGCCGAGCGGGTGAAGGAGGAGCTGCCGGAGTGCTTCGTGTTCCTCGGCGGCCACAGCGTCTCGTTCGTCGCCCAGGAGGTCATCGAGCAGGCGAAGGGCGCCGTGGACGCCGTGGTGCGGGGCGAGGGCGAGCCCGCCGTCGGACCGCTGCTCGAGGCGGTGCGGGACGGCGGGGTGGACGGGGTGCCGGGTGTCGTCACGGCGTCGGGGCGCGGCCCCGCCCCGCTGATGCTGCACGGCATCGACGAGCCGCTGCCGGCCCGGGACCTGACGCGCGGCCGGCGCCGCTACTTCATCGGCGAACTGGACCCGTGCGCGTCGGTCGAGTTCACCCGGGGCTGCCCCTGGGACTGCTCGTTCTGCTCCGCCTGGACGTTCTACGGCCGCAGCTACCGCAAGGCGTCCCCGGAGGCGGCGGCGGACGACCTCGCGGCGATCCGCGAGCCGAACGTGTTCATCGTCGACGACGTGGCGTTCATCCGGCCCGAGCACGGCGACGCCATCGCGGCGGAGGTCGAGCGGCGCCGGATCCGCAAGCGGTACTACCTGGAGACCCGCTCGGACGTGCTGCTGCGCCACCCGGAGGTGTTCGAGCGCTGGGCGCGGCTGGGGCTGCGGTACATGTTCCTCGGCATGGAGGCGATCGACGCCGAGGGGCTCGACCTGTACCGCAAGCGGGTCAGCCCGGACGAGAACCTGAAGGCGCTGGAGACGGCCCGGCGGATGGGCATCAAGGTCGCCGTCAACCTGATCGTGGACCCGGCCTGGGACGAGGAACGCTTCCGGGTGGTGCGGGAGTTCGCGATGGCCGTGCCGGAGATCGTGCACTTCACGGTGATGACGCCGTACCCGGGCACGGAGATCTGGCACACCGAGTCGCGCCGGCTCACCACCCGCGACTACCGGCTGTTCGACATCCAGCACGCGGTGGTGCCCACCACGCTGCCGCTGGACCGCTTCTACGAGGAGCTGGTGCGCACCCAGGCGGTCATCAACCGCAAGCACCTGGGGCTGCGCACGGCGTTCGGGGCGGCGCGGGTGCTGGCCCGGAACCTGGCGCACGGGCAGACGAACTTCGCCCGCATGCTGTGGAAGTTCAACCAGGTGTACGACCCGCGCCGGCAGCTCGCCGACCACGCGCGTCCGGTGCGTCACGAGCTGCCGCTCCCCCAGCGGCTCGACGTGGGCGACCGGCGCGCGCTGTACGTCCACACCCGCGGCGCGACCCAGGGCGCACCGGCCCGTCGGCTGCCCGGCTAGGTCCGGCCCGGGTCCGGTCGGTCCTCCCTTTTCGTCCGGGCGAACGGATCGCGACAGCTTCCTGAAAAATGTTGAAGATTGAAGGGAATGGGTCTACGGTGGGCCGTGCAAGCTAGTTGAACCTTCAACTGAATCTTCCCGTCCCCCAGGAGGAACACCATGGGTCTCTTCGGCCGCAAGGACGACGACAAGGGCGCCACCGGCTCCGCGGTGAGCCCGGACCTGGCAGCGCTGACCGGCGACTACACGCTCGACCCCGCGCACACCACGATCGGCTTCGTCGCGCGCCACGCGATGGTCACCAACGTCAAGGGCCACTTCTCGGAGTTCTCCGGCGAGCTGCACCTCGACGGCACGGACCCGAGCAGGTCGACGGCCTCGATCGACGTGGTGATGAACAGCATCGACACGGGCAACGCCGACCGCGACGGTCACCTGAGGAGCGCGGACTTCTTCAGGACCGACGAGTTCCCGGACATGACCTTCCGCTCCACCAAGGCGGAGGCCCTGGGCGGTGACGACTACCGCATCACCGGCGACCTGACCATCCTCGGCACCACCAGGCCGATCACCATCGACCTGGAGTTCAACGGCGCCGCGAAGGACCCGTTCGGCAACGAGCGCGTCGGCTTCGAGGGCAGGGCCGAGATCCTCCGCTCCGAGTGGGATCTGACCTGGAACGCGGCCCTGGAGACGGGTGGCGTGCTGGTCTCCGACAAGATCAAGCTGAACTTCGACATCTCGGCGATCCGCAAGGCCTGACGCCCCGCCGCATCCGAGCGCGCCCGCTCCCCCGGTACCGGAGGGCGGGCGCTCGTCATGTGCCTGGAAAGCGCGTGGGGACGCATGTGCCCGAAAAGCGCACGGACGCGCGCGGCTTCGTGTGCCCCGGGCGGTACGTGTCCCGGCCCCCGGTCGCGCGCCGCCGTCGGTCAGAAGCCTCCGCCGAAGTCGCCGCCGCCGCCGAACCCGCCGCCCCCGCCGAAGTCGCCGCCTCCGCCGAACCCGCCGCCGAAGTCACCGGCGTCGAAGTCCGCGCCGGAGACGTCGCCGCCCTGGTAGCCGCCGAAGTCGCCGTACCCGGCGCCGTACCCGGCCGCGTAGCCGGGGCCGGCCATCATGCCGCCGAGCATGGTGCCGACCAGCAGGCCGGGCAGCAGGCCGCCGCCGAAGTACCCGCCGGCCCAGGGGCCGTACGCCGGGCCGGCCTCCCAGTAGGGACGGCGGCCGTACTCGGTGTCGACCTCGCGGACCGCGGGATCGCGCCCGTCGGCCAGGCGGGCCCGGTCGGCCGCGCACACCGGCACCTCACGCTCCGTCCCGCCGGGCGGGGTCCACCGGGCGTCGGCGACGGAGGGGCCGTGGCGCGGGTCGAAGAAGCACGGCGGGCGGCGCTCCGGCACCGGCCTGCCCTCCCGGCGGGCGGCCAGCGACGCGAGCGCGAACCGGCCGTCCTCCACGGCCTGGGTCACCGCCCGGACGTCCTCCGGTTTGCGGGCCGCCGCCATGTACGCCTTGGACTTCTCGTAGGCGTCCAGCGCGCGCTCGTAGTCCGCGCGCATCGCGTCGTCCGCCCCGGGCTCGCCCGGGTGGAAGTCGAGGCGGTCCAGTTCCTCGCCGAACGCGGTGATGTCCTCGTCCACCACGACCCGCAGCTTCTCCAGCGCGGCCGTCTGCTCCTCCTCGTGGCGGCGCCTGCGGCGGCGGGACACCGCGTACGCGCCCGCGCCGCCGGCCGCCACCAGGGCGCCGACCGTGATCAGCCCGCCGACGGGCACCTCACCGGAACCGTCGCTCCAGGAGTTCGGCCCGCCGCCGCCGATGTTGCGCAGGGCGCTGTCGACGAAGTCGTTGAGCTGGGCCTTGGCGTCCCCGGCGCCCTGCACGGACCCGACCAGGTTGGCCACGCCCTGCCGGCTGAGCACACTGCTGTCGGCGCGGGCGTCGAAGCGGTCGCCGAGCCGGACGCCGTACAGGCCGGTGACGCCCGTCTCGGTGCGCAGGTCGCGGAAGAGGTTCTGGGTGGGGAAGTCGGCCGGGAGGACGGCGACGAAGACGGGTTTGTCGGCGTCCTCGATCTTGTCGGCGAGGGCCTCGGCGTCGGACTCCGACAGGATGTCCCGGGCCTCGGGATCGACGTAGACGGGGCTCTCGCGCAGCTTCTCGGCGACGACGGAGACGTCCGTGGCCGCCTGCGCCCCCGGCGCACCGGCCATCAGGACCGCCAGTGCGGCGGCCACCGGCACGATCAACAGACGGACAAGGGTGCGCATCAGTGCGACCTTCATATGTTCGACGCTACCCGAATACGTCGCGAAACGGACATCCGGACCGGTGGGCATTCCTTCTGCCCTCCGGTCCGGACGTCTCAGGCCGCGGGATCCGCCGCGCCGGGCCGGGTCAGGCGGGCTCCACCCCGGCGCGCAGCAGGCCGTAGGCGTAGGCGTCCTCGAGCGCCTGCCAGGAGGCGGCGATGACGTTGTCCGCGACGCCCACCGTCGACCACTCCCCCGCTCCGTCGGAGGTGGAGATCAGCACGCGGGTCGTGGACTGGGTGCCGTGCTTGCCCTCCAGGATGCGCACCTTGTAGTCGACCAGCTCCAGCTTGGCGAGCTGCGGGTAGATCGTCTCCAGGGCGACCCGCAGGGCGCGGTCGAGGGCGTTGACCGGGCCGTTGCCCTCGGCGGTGGCGACGATGCGCTCGCCCTTCGCCCACAGTTTCACGGTGGCTTCGTTGGCGTGGGTGCCGTCGGGGCGGTCCTCGACGATCGCGCGCCAGGACTCGACCTCGAAGTACGTCAGCGGCCCGCCCTCGGCCTCGGCGCGCAGCAGCAGCTCGAAGGAGGCGTCGGCGGCCTCGTAGGTGTAGCCCTTGAGCTCGCGCTCCTTGACCCGCTCCACGACCCGGCCGACCAGTTCGCGGTCGTCGCCGAGGTCGATGCCGAGTTCCTTGCCCTTGAGCTCGATCGAGGCGCGGCCGGCCATGTCGGAGACCAGCATGCGCATGGTGTTGCCGACCTGCTCGGGGTCGATGTGCTGGTACAGGTCCGGGTCGACCTTGATCGCGGAGGCGTGCAGTCCGGCCTTGTGCGCGAAGGCGGAGACCCCGACGTAGGGCTGGTGGGTGGAGGGGGTGAGGTTGACGACCTCGGCGATGGCGTGGGAGATGCGGGTCATCTCGCGCAGCCGGCCGTCCGGGAGCACCTTCTTGCCGTACTTCAGCTCCAGCGCGGCGACCACCGGGAACAGGTTGGCGTTGCCGACCCGCTCGCCGTAGCCGTTGGCGGTGCACTGCACGTGGGTGGCGCCCGCGTCGACGGCGGCGAGGGTGTTGGCGACCGCGCAGCCGGTGTCGTCCTGGGCGTGGATGCCGAGACGGGCGCCGGTGTCGGCGAGCACGGTGGCGACCACGGCCTGGATCTGCGCGGGGAGCATGCCGCCGTTGGTGTCGCACAGGACGACGACGTCGGCGCCGGCCTCGGCGGCCGCGCGGACCACGGCCTTGGCGTACGCGGGGTCGGCGCGGTAGCCGTCGAAGAAGTGCTCGCAGTCGACGAAGACGCGGCGGCCCTGGGAGCGGAGGTGGGAGACGGTGTCGCGGACCATCTCCAGGTTCTCGTCGAGGGTGGTGCGCAGGGCGAGCTCGACGTGCCGGTCGTGGGACTTGGCGACCAGCGTGATCACCTGCGCGCCGGAGTCGAGGAGCGCCTTGACCTGGGGGTCCTGGTCGGCGGTGGTGCCGGCGCGGCGGGTGGCGCCGAAGGCGACCAGCTGGGCGTGGCGGAACTCGATCTCCTGCCGGGCCCGGGCGAAGAACTCGGTGTCCCGCGGGTTCGCGCCGGGCCAGCCGCCCTCGATGAAGCCCACGCCGAACTCGTCCAGGTGCCGTGCGATGGCCAGCTTGTCGGCGACCGTGAGGTTGATGCCCTCGCGCTGGGCGCCGTCGCGCAGGGTGGTGTCGAAGACGTGGAACGAGTCGTCGGGCTCGCTGGTTGCGGTCATGGTCTGAAGGCTCCTGTACTGGATCTCGGTCTACCGGAATGACCGGTTCCACCGTTCCCCCATGGTCCCTCGCGCCCGGTTCCCGGCTGCGGGTGGGCCGAGAAACAGAAAAACCCCTCGCGGGTGCGAGAGGTCTGCGCGCGGGTCGAGGACGACGGTGTCCGCCCGTACGGTGTCGTACGTGCGGTCACTGCGGACCGGCGCGCCTGCTGCCAATAATCGTGGCGAACGAGAGCACGGGGGGATTTTGACACACACCGCCCTCCCGCTCACCGCCCGTCTCAGGATGCGGGCGGCCGGCGTGGCGCGATGAGACGCGGCCCGATGCTTTCCGGGCGGGGCCCGGGCGCCCGCGAGCATCGTCTCGTCGAGCGACTTCCGTGCGTGGGCCGGGGCCCGGGGCCGGCCGGCGCCGCGCGGGCCGATCGCGACGTGGACGGCCGGACCGTCGAGCAGGGCGCGCAGCCGGACGGCGTGACGGCCGGCGTCCGCGGGTCGGGTCCCGCCCCGGCGGCCCGAAGCGGGGCCGGCGGCGGGATCCCGGACAGGGCCGGGGCGGGACCCGGCCCCGGCCGTGACCGGGGACAAGGGCGGCGCGGTCCCGGGGCGGGGCCGGAAGGAGGGCAGCCCCGCGGCGGGCCGGGGCGCGGCCCCGAGGGGGACGGGAGGGGGGCCGGGGCGACGGCCCTGGCCCCCCTTCCGTCAGGTCAGCTTGTGCATCCAGCCGTGCTTGTCCTCCACCGTGCCGCGCTGGATGTCGAGAAGGGCCCGGCGGAGGCGGAGGGTGACCTCGCCCGGTTCGCCGCCGCTCTGCTGCCACTCGCCGCTCGCCCGCTTCACCGTGCCGACGGGCGTGATGACGGCGGCCGTGCCGCAGGCGAAGACCTCGGTGAGGGTGCCGTTCTCCGCGTCGCGCTGCCACTGCTCGACCGAGACGCGCTCCTCGACCGCCTCGTATCCGAGGTCGCGGGCGACGGCCAGCAGGGAGTCACGGGTGACGCCCTCCAGGATGGACCCGGTGAGGGTCGGCGTGACGATCTTGTTCCCGTACACGAAGTACAGGTTCATGCCGCCCAGTTCCTCGACCCACGTGTGCTCGACGGCGTCGAGGTAGCAGACCTGGTCGCAGCCCTTGGCGGCCGCCTCGGCCTGCGCGAGCAGGGAGGCCGCGTAGTTGCCGCCGGTCTTGGCGTCGCCCATGCCGCCGGGGACGGCCCGGACGCGGTCCTCGGAGACCCAGATGGAGACCGGCTTCACGCCGCCCGGGAAGTAGGCGCCGGCCGGGGAGGCGATCACCAGGAACAGGTACTCGTTGGCGGGCTTCACGCCCAGCCCGACCTCGGTCGCGATCATGAAGGGGCGCAGGTAGAGGGACTCCTCGCCGCCGTGCGCCGGCACCCACGCCTGGTCCTGGGCGACCAGGGCGTCGCACGCCTCGATGAACGTCTCGACCGGAAGCTCCGGCATGGCGAGACGGCGGGCGGACCGCTGGAACCGCTCGGCGTTCTTCTCGGGGCGGAACGTGGCGACGGACCCGTCGGGCTGCCGGTAGGCCTTGAGACCCTCGAAGATCTCCTGCGCGTAGTGCAGCACCGTGGTCGCCGGGTCGAGGGGGATCGGCGCGTACGGGACGAGCTGGCCGTCGTGCCAGCCGCGGCCCTCGGTCCACTTGATCGTCACCATGTGGTCGGTGAAGTGGCGGCCGAAGCCGGGGCCGGCCAGGATCGCTTCGCGTTCCGCGTCGGAGAGGGGGTGGGCCGAGGGCTTGAGCTCGATCGTGGGCGTCGTCATGAGTGCTTGTCCTTCACCGGTTGTAGTGACGGGCCGCGCACACGCCCGTACGGCCCGTGGCCAGTACTAGGACGTCCGAGCATTCCCTCAATCCGCGGCTCCGCGTTCGATTATCGCCCGGCGGAGGCGGCGGAAGAAACAGGGTGAATGCGGCCCGGTGGTCGTTGACGGCACCCGGCGGGAGAACGCGTCGAAGCCGCCGGGTGCGGATGCGACCCGGCGGCTTCGAGTGTGTCGAGGTGGGCGCCGGGTCAGCCGGCTACGCGTGCGGCGAGGGCGTCGCCGATCTGCGAGGTGCTGCGGGCGGGCAGGCCGCCGCGCTCCGCGAGGTCGGCGGAGACGGCGTCCTCGATGCGGGCGGCCTCGGCGTCGTGGCCGAGGTGGCGCAGCAGGAGGGCGACGGACAGGACCGTGGCGGTGGGGTCCGCCTTGCCCTGGCCGGCGATGTCCGGGGCCGAGCCGTGCACGGGCTCGAACATGGACGGGTACTCACGGCTCGGGTTGATGTTGCCGGAGGCCGCGACGCCGATGCCGCCGGAGACGGCCGCGGCGAGGTCGGTGATGATGTCGCCGAAGAGGTTGTCGGTGACGATCACGTCGAAACGGCCGGGGTCGGTGACCAGGTAGATGGTCGCGGCGTCGACGTGGACGTAGTCGGTGGTGACGTCCGGGTACTCCTCGGCCACCTTGGTGAAGACGTTCGTCCACAGGTGGCCGGCGAAGGTCAGCACGTTGTTCTTGTGGACCAGCGTCAGCTTCTTGCGCGGACGGGCCTGCGCGCGGGCGAAGGCGTCGCGGACGACCCGCTCGACACCGAAGGCCGTGTTGACGGAGACCTCGGTGGCGACCTCGTGCGGGGTGCCCTTGCGGATGGTGCCGCCGTTGCCCGTGTAGGGGCCCTCGGTGCCCTCGCGGACGACCACGAAGTCGATCTCGGGCTGTCCGGCGAGCGGCGTGGCGACGCCCGGGAGGAGTTTGGACGGGCGCAGGTTGACGTGGTGGTCGAAGGCGAAGCGGAGCTTCAGCAGGAAGCCGCGCTCGAGGACTCCGGACGGGACGCCCGGGTCGCCGATGGCGCCGAGCAGGATCGCGTCGTGCCGCCGGAGCGCGTCGAGGTCGGCGTCGGTGAGGGTCTCACCGGTGGCGTGGTAGCGCCGGGCGCCGAAGTCGTACTCCTCGGTCTCCAGCTTCACATCCTGCGGGAGGACGGCGGAGAGGACCTTCAGGCCTTCGGCCACGACCTCCTGGCCGATGCCGTCACCGGGGATCACTGCGAGATCGATGCTGCGAGACATGCGGGCACCCTACTCCTCGTCCCACGGGATGACATGGGGCGTCCGGCATACGGACGCCTCGGGCGTGTCAGCGGCCGGCCGACGACGGCTCAGTGGCCGGTCGAGCCGCCGTTGTCCCGGCGGTCGAGGGCGCGCTGCAGCGCGGCGGCGGCGTTCCTGCGGTCGTTCTCGGCGCTGCGGGCGGAACGGCGGACGCGGCGGGCGGTCGTCTCGGGCATGACGGATCGACTCCTTCGAAGAGGCGCGCGGACTCGGAGACGCGCGGAGGGTGACGAGACGCCGGAAGGGGCGGGGAGTCGCGGCCGCAGGGGTCGCCTGCACGGGACCGGCTCACAACCGCCGTTCGCTGGATCGAGCGACGCGTTCGGCTCCTACAAAAGTAAGGGCGCGACAGGCGCCTGTCTGCACAATTACTTGGGCTTCCTACTATTTGAGACGGTGGAGTGGGTCACACCGCCCTGACCTGCGGTTCTTCCGCGTTCGGACACACGAACGGGCCAGGTCGGGGGGGGTGACCTGGCCCGTTCGCGTCCGGGAGGGCGTCAGCCCATGTGCGGGTACGTGTAGTCGGTCGGCGGGACCAGCGTCTCCTTGATGGCGCGGGTCAGCGTCCAGCGCATCAGGTTCTGCGGGGCGCCCGCCTTGTCGTTGGTGCCGGAGGCCCGGCCGCCGCCGAAGGGCTGCTGGCCGACCACGGCGCCGGTCGACTTGTCGTTGATGTAGAAGTTGCCGGCCGCGTAGCGCAGCTTCTCCATCGTGTACGCCGCCGCCGCGCGGTCGTTCGCGATGACCGAGCCGGTGAGGGCGTAGTCCGACACCGACTCCATCTGGGTCAGCATCTCGTCGTACTTCTCGTCCTCGTAGACGTGCACGGCGAGGATCGGGCCGAAGTACTCGGTGCGGAAGACCTCGTTCTCCGGGTCGGTGCACTCGATGACGGTCGGGCGGACGAAGTACCCGACCGAGTCGTCGTAGGTGCCGCCCGCGACGATCGTGCAGGCCGGGTCCTCCTTGGCGCGGTCGATGGCGGCCTTGTTCTTCGCGAAGGACCGCTCGTCGATGACGGCGCCGATGAAGTTCGACAGGTCGGTGACGTCACCCATCGGGATGCCGTCCACCTCGGCCGCGAACTCCTCCTTGAAGCCGGAGTTCCAGATCGAGGCCGGGATGTACGCGCGCGAGGTGGCCGAGCACTTCTGGCCCTGGTACTCGAACGCGCCGCGGGTCAGCGCGGTCTTCAGCACCGCGCGGTCCGCGCTCGGGTGGGCGACGACGAAGTCCTTGCCGCCGGTCTCGCCGACGAGGCGCGGGTAGGTGCGGTACTTCTCGATGTTCTGGCCAACCGTCTTCCACAGGTGCTGGAAGGTCTTGGTGGAGCCGGTGAAGTGGATGCCGGCCAGGTCGCGGTGGTTCAGGGCGACCTCGGAGACCTCCAGGCCGTCGCCGGTGACCAGGTTGATGACGCCCTTGGGCAGCCCGGCCTCCTCCAGCAACCGCATCAGCAGCACGGCGGCGTGGGTCTGCGTCGGGGACGGCTTCCACACCACGACGTTGCCCATCAGCGCGGGCGCGGTCGGCAGGTTGGCGGCGATGGCGCTGAAGTTGAAGGGCGTGATCGCGTAGACGAAGCCCTCCAGCGGCCGGTGGTCGAGACGGTTCCACACGCCCGGGGAGTTGGCCGGGGGCTGCTCGGCGAGGATGCCGCGCGCGTAGTGGACGTTGAAGCGCCAGAAGTCGACCAGCTCGCAGGGGCTGTCGATCTCGGCCTGCTGGGCGGTCTTGGACTGGCCGAGCATGGTGGAGGCGGCGATGGTCTCGCGCCAGGGGCCGGCCAGCAGCTCGGCGGCGCGCAGGATGATCGCCGCACGGTCGTCGAAGGACATCGCGCGCCAGGCGGGGGCGGCGGCGAGGGCCGCGTCGATGGCGTCCTGGGCGTCCTGCCGGGTGGCGTTGGCGTAGGTGCCGAGGCGGGCCTTGTGGTTGTGCGGCTGCACGACGTCGAAGCGCTCGCCGCCGCCCATCCGCTTCTCGCCGCCGATGGTGCAGGGCAGGTCGATCGGGTTGTCGGCCAGCTCCTTGAGCTTGGCCTCCAGGCGGGCCCGTTCGGGGCTTCCGGGGGCGTAGCCGTGCACCGGCTCGTTGACGGGGGCGGGGACCTGGGTCACAGCGTCCATGGGTTCCGTAACTCCTTATCTGAGCGGTGTGGTGTCAGCCCTTGGTGATCATGCTGCGGGCGAAGAACCGGAGGTTGGCCGGCTTCTCCGCCAGACGCCGCATGAAATAGCCGTACCAGTCGGTGCCGTAGGCCGTGTAGACGCGCATGCGGTGGCCCTCGGCGGCGAGCCGCAGGTGTTCGTCCCCGCGGATGCCGTAGAGCATCTGGAACTCGTACTCGTCGAGCTTGCGTCCGGCGGTGCGGGCCAGTTCCTGGGCGATGGCGATCAGGCGCGGGTCGTGGGACCCGATCATCGGGTAGCCCTCGCCCTCCATCAGCGTCCGCAGGATGCGCACGTACGCCTTGTCGATCTCGTGCTTCTGCTGGTAGGCGACCTCGGCGGGCTCCTTGTAGGCGCCCTTCACCAACCGTACGCGACTGCCCGCGGCGGCGAGCCGGCGCGCGTCCTCCTCGGTCCGGAAGAGGTAGGCCTGGATGACGCAGCCGGTCTGCGGGACGTCCTTCCGCAGCTCCTCGTGGATGGCGAACATCGAGTCGAGGGTGGTGTGGTCCTCCGCGTCCAGGGTGACCGTGGTGCCGATCTCGGCGGCGGCCTCGACGACCGGGCGGACGTTGGCGAGGGCCAGTTCGTGCCCGCCGGGCAGCGCCTGCCCGAACATCGACAGCTTCACCGACATCTCGGCGCGCGGGCCGAGCTCCAGCGGCTTCAGCCGGTCGATCAGCTCCAGGTAGGCGTCACGGGCGGCCTCGGCCTGCTCGGGAGTGGTGATGTCCTCGCCGACGACGTCCATGGTGAGTTCCAGGCCGTTGCCGGTGAGCTCCTGGACGATGGGCAGGACCTCGTCCACGGTCTCGCCGGGGATGAAGCGGTCGACGACCTGCTTGGTCACCGGGGCCGCCGAGATCAGGCGTCGCATCCGGTCGCTGCGCGACGCGGCGAGAATCACGGGACCCAGCACGGGGCACCTCCACAAGCTGCATGAGGCCGCCACCCGACCATTCGGGCACGGCACGGAGAACCACCGTGAAACCTAAGGATGACCCCGATCCTGGGCCATCGACAGACGTCACGCATCCCTGGGCGAGATCTCAGACAGATGTATGAAGGACTCCGGTTTCTGCGGCAGAATGCCCGGGTGACGCCGGAACACAGGGACGACTACCAGGAGCTGGTGGACGAGATCTCGGAGCTCCTCGGCGCTCCGGCGACCCTGGAGAACCGCGACTTCGAGCTGATCGCCTTCGGCGCGTACGACAGCGAGGGCGATCTGGACCCGTCCGCGCTGGACCCGGTGCGCGCCCGCTCGATCCTGACCCGGCGCTCCACACCGGCCGTCCGCGCCTGGTTCGAGGGCTTCGGCATCACCCGCGCGACCGGCCCGGTCCGCATCCCGCGCACCCCGGAGGCGGGCGTGCACCGGGGGCGCGTCTGCCTGCCGGTACGCCATCGGGGGGTGGCGCTCGGCTACGTCTGGCTGCTGGAGGACGAGCCCGGGCCCACGCCGGAGCAGCTCGACGCGGCCATGCGGGTCACGGCGCGGATCGGCGCGCTGCTCGCCGACGAGGCGCAGCACGGCGCGGACCTCACCCGTGAGCTGCGGGCGGTGCTGACGGCGGAGCGGGACTGGCAGCGGGACATGGCGGTCGCCGAGCTGCGCACCGCCCTCGGCAGCCGCGCGGAGGGGCCGCACACGGTGGTGTGCGTCGCCCCCTGGCCGTCGGCCGACCCCGACGACGCTCCCTCGGTCCGCACGGTGCCGGGCGCGACGGCGCTGTGCACGCTGCCCTGGGGGGCCGCGTCCGTGTCCCTCGCGCTGCTGCTGCGGCTGCGCTCCGCCGACGTACTGACGCCGGCGACGACCGCGGCCGGCCGGCTGCTGGAGCGGGCCCGGGACGGCGGTACGGCGGGCCGGACCGGCCGGCCCCCGGTGGCCGCGGGGATCGCCGCGTCCCGCACGGGCCTCGCCGACCTCGGCACGGCCTGGGACGAGGCGTCGGCGTCGGCGCGGGCGGCGCTGGCCGAGCCGCGCCTCGGACCGGTGGCCCACTGGGCGTCGATCGGCCCGTACCGCCTGCTGACCGCGCTGCCGCCCGGCGCCGCCCGCGACCCCGCCGTCGGTCCGCTGCTCTCCCCCGCGCACACGGAACTGGCCCGCACCGCCGAGGCGTACCTCGACCGCGCGGGCCAGGCCGGGCGCACGGCGGCGGAGCTGGGCATCCACCGCCAGACGCTGTACTACCGGCTGTCCCGGGTCGAGCGGCTCACCGGCCTCGACCTGGACGACGGCGAGGACCGCCTGCTGCTGCACATGGCGCTCAAGGCGCACCGTCTGTAGACGTGTCGCCGGCGGCCACCGCGGGCGCCCTGCCCGTGGCCGCCTCGACCACCTGGCGCAGGCCCGCGGTGAGCCGCTCGGCGTCGGGGGCGCTGCCGGGGTCGAAGGTCCACTGGGCGATGAGACCCGTCATCAGTGTCACGTAGAAGGCGCCCAAGGTGTCGGCGGTCTCGTCGGACACGTCCTCCTCCCGGCCGCCCATCAGCAGCGGCACCAGCCCGCGCCCCGCTTCCCGCTGGGCCGCGACCAGATGCTCGCGCACCTCGGGCAGCCGGTCGCCGAAGGCCAGCACCTCCATGCTGAGCCGCCACACCGAACCGGGGTCCTTCATGGTGGCGGTGATGTTCGCCCACACCCGCTCGAACCGCTCCAGTGAGCCCGGCGCGGCCTCGTCCACCGTCCCGTCGCCGTCGAAGGCGTCGCCCATGCCCTCCAGGAGGGAGATGTAGGCCTGCGCGAGCAGCGCGTCCTTGGAGCCGTAGTGGTAACCGATGGACGCGAGGTTGGTGCCGGACTCCTTGACGACGTCCCGCGCCGTCGTGCGCACGAACCCCTTGGCGAGCAGGCAGCGCTTGGCCCCCTCGAGCAGATCCTCACGGTGTCCCATGGCCGCAGCCTACCCCCGCTGCTCATACGGACGTATTATACAAGCGTTCTAGACAGACGTATAAGACGTGCGTACAGTCGGCGTCATGACACCGAACCCGAACCGGGCCGGCCGCCGTGAGTGGACCGCCCTCGTCGTGCTGATGCTTCCGCTGATGCTGGTCTCGATGGACGTCTCCGTGCTCTACTTCGCGGTCCCGGAGATCAGCGCGGACCTGCGTCCGAGCGGTACGCAGCAACTGTGGATCTTCGACATCTACGCCTTCGCCGTGGCCGGCCTCCTGATCACCATGGGCTCGGTGGGCGACCGGATCGGCCGTCGCAGGCTGCTGCTGATCGGCGCCGCCGCGTTCGGCGCCGCCTCCCTGGTGGCGGCGTACGCGCACAGCGCCGAGACCCTGATCGCGGCCCGCGCGCTGCTCGGCATCGGCGGCGCCACCCTGATGCCCTCCACGCTGGCCCTGCTCCGCTCGCTCTTCCTGGATCCCGCGCAGCGGGCGAAGGCGATCGCGATCTGGTCCGCCGTGATGACGGCGGGCGTGGCGCTCGGCTCGGTGCTGAGCGGTCTGCTGGTGGAGTTCTTCTGGTGGGGCTCGGTCTTCCTGGTGAACCTGCCGGCGATGGCCCTGCTGCTGGTCCTCGGCCCGCTCCTGCTGCCGGAGTCCAGGGACCCCGATCCGGGCCGCTTCGACTGGCCGAGCGTCCCGCTGTCCATGGCCGCCGTGCTGCCGGTCATCTACGGCCTGAAGGAGATCCCGTCCGAGGGCTGGAACACGCGGTACGTCGTGTCGGTCACCGTCGGCCTGCTCTTCGCGGCCCTGTTCGTGCACCGGCAGCGGACGGCCGCCTCCCCGATGATCTCCCCGGCCCTGTTCCGCGGTCGCGGCTTCGGCCCGGCCGCCGCCCTCAATCTGGTCACCATGTTCGGGATGATGGGCTCGGCGTTCTTCACCAGCCAGTACATCCAGTCGGTGCTCGACAAGAGCGCTCTGGAGGCGGCCCTGTGGGCCCTGCTGCCGTCGGTTCCCATCGGCTTCGCGGCCCCCTTCGCGACCCATCTGGTGCAGAGGGGCGTCAACCGCGCCCATGTGGTGACGGCGGGCTTCGCCACCGCCGCGTGCGGTTACGCGCTGCTGGCCTCCGTGGACACGGACGATCTGGTGCTCGTCCTGGTCGCCTGCGGTGTGCTCGCCATGGGCGTCACCGCGGTGATGTCCCAGATCATGGACCTCGCGCTGGGCGCCGCTCCGGTGGAACGGGCGGGCTCCGCCTCCTCCCTGATGGAGACCGGCACCGAGTTCGGCGGGGCGCTGGGCATGGCGTTCCTCGGCTCCATCGGCACCGCCGTGTACCGGGACGGGATGCCGGACTCCGCTCCGGCGGCGGCCCAGGAGACGCTGGGCGGCGCGCTCGCCGTCGCCGGGCGGCTTCCGGGGCAGGCGGGAGACGCCCTCGCGGCGGCGGCCCGGGAGGCCTTCACCCAGGGGATGAACGCGGCGGCGATCGCGGGCGCCGCGGTGTTCGCCGGAGCGTCGGTCCTGGCGGCGGTGACGCTGCGCCGGGTGCGGGTGCGTCCGGAAGTGCCCACGGAAAACGCCGGACAGGCTGACACGATCAGCCCGTCCGGCGTGTGAGGACGAGCCCGTTCCGGGCGGACGGGGCGCCGGGGGCGGAACCCCCGGACCCTCAGGCCAGGTTGACGGAGCGGGCGGAGGTGGCGCCGATCTCCTCGGCCAGTTCGCCCAGCACCGCGGTGGACACCGTGTCGTCGACGGTCAGCACGGCGAGCGCCTCGCCGCCGACCGTCGCACGGGCGACCTGCATGCCGGCGATGTTGATGCCCGCCTCGCCGAGGATGCGGCCGACGGTGCCGACGACACCCGGGCGGTCCTCGTAGCGCAGGACGACCATGTGGTCGGCGAGCGCGAGGTCGACGTCGTACTCGCCGACCGCGACGATCTTCTGGACGTGCTTGGGGCCGGCCAGCGTGCCGGAGACCGAGATCTCCTCGCCGTCCGCGAGGGTGCCGCGCACCGTGACCACGTTGCGGTGGTCGGCCGACTCCGAGCTGGTGGTCAGCCGCACCTCGACACCGCGCTCCTGGGCGAACAGCGGGGCGTTGACGTAGGAGACGGTCTCGTCGACGACGTCCTCGAAGACGCCCTTGAGGGCGGAGAGTTCCAGCACCTTCACGTCGTGCTGGGTGATCTCGCCGTACACCTCGACGTCGAGGCGGACCGCGACCTCGCCGGCCAGCGCGGTGAAGATCCGGCCGAGGCGCTCGGCGAGCGGCAGGCCCGGCTTGACGTCCTCGGCGATGACACCGCCCTGCACGTTCACCGCGTCGGGGACCAGTTCACCGGCGAGGGCGAGGCGCACCGAGCGGGCGACGGCGATGCCGGCCTTCTCCTGGGCCTCGTCGGTGGAGGCGCCGAGGTGCGGGGTGCAGACGACCTGGTCGAACTCGAAGAGCGGGGAGTCGGTGCACGGCTCCTTGGCGTACACGTCGAGGCCGGCGCCGGCGACGCGGCCCTCCTTGAGCGCCGAGTACAGCGCCTCCTCGTCGACGATGCCGCCGCGCGCGGCGTTGATGACGCGCACGGTCGGCTTGACCTTGCGCAGCGCCTCGTCGCCGATCAGGCCCAGCGTCTCGGGGGTCTTCGGCAGGTGGACGGTGATGAAGTCGGAGACCTCGAGCAGCTCGTCCAGCGACAGCACCTTGACGCCCATCTGCGCGGCGCGCGCGGGCTGGACGTAGGGGTCGTAGGCGACGACCTTCATGCCGAAGGCGGACATGCGCTGCGCGACGAGCGCGCCGATCCGCCCCAGACCCACGACGCCGAGGGTCTTCTCGGCGAGCTCGACGCCCGTGTACTTGCTCCGCTTCCACTCGCCGTTCTTGAGCGCGGCGTTGGCCTGCGGGATGTTGCGCGCGGTGGCGACGATCAGACCGCAGGCGAGCTCGGCGGCGGTGACGATGTTGGAGGTGGGGGCGTTGACGACCATCACGCCGGCCTTGGTGGCGGCGGAGACGTCGACGTTGTCGAGGCCGACGCCGGCTCGCGCGACGACCTTCAGCCTGTTCGCCGCGGCGATCGCCTCGGCGTCCACCTTGGTGGCCGAGCGGATCAGGATCGCGTCCACGTCGGCGATGGCGGAAAGCAGTTCGGCTCGGTCCGCGCCGTTGCAGTGCCGGATCTCGAAGTCCGGGCCGAGTGCGTCGACGGTGGCGGGCGACAGCTCTTCAGCGATGAGTACCGTAGCTTTTTGACCGGGGTACGAGCTCACGTGAGTCCTCACAAGTCCCAATGCGGACGGCCGTCCCGACGGCCGCAGGCGGTGAAGAAGTGCTAGCCGCGTGGAAGACGCACGACGCTGTGGGCCTGACGCGTATGTAGTGCAGCAGTGTAGTGGCGCCGGGGGCGTCGTCCTACGCGCTTCGGAAGGATCACCCGTCCGTGGCGGACGGGATGGACAACGCCGTACCACCGACGTTACCCCTGGTTCGCCCGAAGGGCCGGAGCGCGGCGCCCCGGCCCTTCGGAACGTGCGGCTCAGGCCTCCTCGTCGACCCAGCTCATCAGCTTGCGCAGCTGCTTGCCGGTGGTCTCCAGGAGGTGCTCGGAGTCCTGCTTCTTGTACTCGTCGTACTTCTTCAGGCCGCCGTGGTACTCGTCCATCCAGGTCTGGGCGAAGGTGCCGTCCTGGATCTCGGCGAGGACCTTCTTCATCTCGGCCTTGGTGGCGTCGGTGATGATCCGCGGGCCGGTGACGTAGTCGCCCCACTCGGCGGTCTCGGAGATCGACCAGCGCATCTTCTCCAGGCCGCCCTCGTACATGAGGTCCACGATCAGCTTCAGCTCGTGCAGGCACTCGAAGTAGGCGATCTCCGGCTGGTAACCGGCCTCGGTGAGCGTCTCGAAGCCCGCCTTCACCAGCGCGGCGGTGCCACCGCAGAGGACGGCCTGCTCACCGAACAGGTCGGTCTCGGTCTCCTCGGTGAAGGTGGTCTTGATGACGCCGGCCCGGGTGCCGCCGATGCCCTTGGCGTACGACAGGGCCAGCGCGAAGGCGTTGCCCGTGGCGTCCTGCTCGACGGCCGCGATGCAGGGGACGCCGCGGCCCTCCTCGTACTGACGGCGCACCAGGTGGCCCGGTCCCTTCGGGGCGACCATGCAGACGTCGACGCCGGCCGGGGGCTTGATGAAGCCGAAGCGGATGTTGAAGCCGTGGCCGAAGAACAGGGCGTCGCCGTCCTTCAGGTTCGGGGCGATGGACTCCTCGTAGACCTTGGACTGGATCGGGTCCGGGACGAGGATCATGATGACGTCGGCCTCGGCGGCGGCCTCGGACGGGGTCACCACGCGCAGGCCCTGCTCCTCGGCCTTGGCCTTGGACGTGGAGCCCTCGTGCAGACCGACGCGCACGTCGACGCCGGAGTCGCGCAGCGACAGGGCGTGGGCGTGGCCCTGGCTGCCGTACCCGATGACCGCGACCTTGCGGCCCTGGATGATGGACAGGTCGGCGTCGGCGTCGTAGAACAGCTCGGCCACTGGGTTCTCTCCTTGTGTGCAGGTGTCGCGTCCCACCGTATGACGGTGAGGGAGGGGGAAGGTTGGGGGTCTCGCGATACGGGCGGCCGGCCGTGTCCCGGCCGCCCGTTCTGTGTCTTACGCCGACCGGTCCAGGGCGCGCAGCGACCGGTCCGTGATCGAACGGGCACCGCGTCCGATCGCGATGGTGCCGGACTGGACCAGCTCCTTGATGCCGAACGGCTCCAGCATCCGGAGCATGGCGGACAGCTTGTCGCTGCTCCCGGTGGCCTCGATGGTCACGGCCTCCGGGGAGACGTCCACGGTCTTGGCGCGGAACAGCTGGACGATCTCGACGATCTGGGAGCGCGTCTCGTTGTCGGCGCGCACCTTCACCAGGACGAGTTCGCGCTGGACGGCCTGCCCGGGTTCGAGCTCGACGATCTTCAGCACGTTGACGAGCTTGTTGAGCTGCTTGGTGACCTGCTCCAGCGGGAACTCGTCGACGCTCACCACGATGGTGATGCGGGAGATGTCGGGGTGCTCGGTGACGCCGACGGCGAGCGAGTCGATGTTGAAGCCGCGGCGGGAGAACAGGGCGGCGATCCGGGCCAGGATGCCGGGGGTGTTCTCCACCAGGACGGAGAGCGTGTGCTTGGACATGATCTCTTCGGTCTCTCTCGCTCAGTCGTCGTCGTTGTCGCCGAAGTCGGGGCGCACGTCCCGGGCGGCCATGATCTCGTCGTTGGAGGTGCCGGCGGCGACCATCGGCCAGACCATCGCGTCCTCGTGGACGATGAAGTCCACGACGACCGGGCGGTCGTTGATCGAGTTCGCCTCCTCGATGACCTTGTCGAGGTCCGCGGGGTCCTCGCAGCGGATCGCGTAGCAGCCCATGGCCTCCGACAGCTTCACGAAGTCGGGGACGCGGGTGCCCCTCGCCTCCGGGTTGACGTCGTCGGGACCGGAGTGCAGGACCGTGTTGGAGTACCGCTGGTTGTAGAACAGGGTCTGCCACTGGCGGACCATCCCGAGGGCGCCGTTGTTGATGACGGCCACCTTGATCGGGATGTTGTTCAGGGCGCAGGTGGTGAGCTCCTGGTTGGTCATCTGGAAGCAGCCGTCGCCGTCGATCGCCCAGACGGTGCGGTCGGGCGCGCCGGCCTTGGCGCCCATGGCGGCCGGGACCGCGTAGCCCATCGTCCCGGCGCCGCCGGAGTTCAGCCAGGAGGCGGGCTTGTCGTACTGGATGAAGTGCGCGGCCCACATCTGGTGCTGGCCGACGCCGGCGGCGAAGACCGTGCCCTCCGGCGCGAGCTGCCCGATGCGCTCGATGACCTGCTGCGGGGAGAGCGAGCCGTCCGCGGGCTGGTCGTAGCCCAGCGGGTAGGTGTCGCGCCAGCGGTTGAGGTCGTTCCACCAGGCGCTGTAGTCGCCGCGGTGCCCCTCGGCGTGCTCCTTCTGGACGGCCTGGACGAGGTCGGCGAGGACCTCGCGGGCGTCGCCGACGATCGGCACGTCGGCGGCGCGGTTCTTGCCGATCTCCGCCGGGTCGATGTCGGCGTGGACGATCCTGGCGTACGGGGCGAAGCTGTCCAGCCTGCCGGTGACGCGGTCGTCGAAACGGGCTCCGAGGGCGACGATCAGGTCGGCCTTCTGCAGCGCGGTGACGGCGGTGACCGCACCGTGCATGCCCGGCATTCCCACGTGCAGCGGGTGGCTGTCGGGGAACGCGCCGAGCGCCATCAGGGTGGTGGTGACGGGCGCTCCGGTGAGCTCGGCGAGGACCTTCAGCTCGGCGGTGGCACGGGCCTTGACGACCCCGCCGCCGACGTAGAGGACCGGTCGCTTCGCGGTGGTGATGAGCTTGGCGGCCTCGCGGATCTGCTTGGCGTGCGGCTTGGTGACGGGCCGGTAGCCGGGCAGGTCCATGACGGGCGGCCAGGAGAAGGTGGTCTTCGCCTGGAGGGCGTCCTTGGCGATGTCGACCAGCACCGGGCCGGGGCGGCCGGTGGAGGCGATGTGGAACGCCTGGGCGATGACGCGCGGGATGTCCTCGGCCTGGGTGACCAGGAAGTTGTGCTTGGTGATCGGCATGGTGATGCCGACGATGTCCGCCTCCTGGAAGGCGTCCGTGCCGATCGCCTTGGAGGCGACCTGGCCGGTGATCGCCACCAGCGGGACGGAGTCCATGTGCGCGTCGGCGATGGGCGTGACCAGGTTGGTGGCGCCGGGACCGGAGGTCGCCATGCAGACGCCCACCTTGCCGGTGGCCTGCGCGTACCCCGTGGCCGCGTGACCCGCGCCCTGCTCGTGCCGGACCAGGACGTGGCGCACCCGCGTGGAGTCCATCAGCGGGTCGTACGCCGGGAGGATCGCGCCGCCGGGAATGCCGAACACGGTGTCGGCGCCGACCTCCTCGAGAGAGCGGACGAGGGACTGCGCGCCCGTGACGTGCTCGACGGACTGCTGTCCTCCGGAACGGGGCCGCGGCTGCGGGTGAGGGGCCCCGGTGGCCTGCTCGGTCATCGGCATTCTCTTCTCGATGCTGAGGGTTTTTGCGAAGTTCGTGCGGGTTACGCGTGCTGCTCGACAAGTGCCTGTGCAACAAAAAACCCCTCGTGCCGTCAGGCAAGCGAGGGGAGCGCGCCGGGTGGTGGGTCGCTGAGCGATCGTCGCTCAGCGTCAGCCGACGCGCTGTCCAAGTACGAGAATTCGGGTGCGCATGGCACTGACCCTCCCCCCGGCGCACACTCACTGTCAAGTGGGTGGGACGGGCGTCTCATGATGTGAGCGGAGCGTCGTAGCGCTCTTGAGCACCGCCGTCACCCCCGTGGAGTACACCGGCGCACCGCCCCCGCCCGCCAGCACCGGCTCGGCCGGGCCGTGCGGCACCGGGTAGTGCCCGGCGGCCAGCGCCCGGCGCAGCCGGTACTCGTCGAGCGGCCCGGAGAAGGCGAGGCCCTGCCCGTGGGTGCAGCCCATCGCGCGCAGCGCCTCGGCCTGCTCGGGCAGGTCCACGCCGTCGGCCACGGTCTGCAGACCGAGGTCGGAGGCGATCCGCAGCAGCCCGTGCGTGATCTTGTACAGGCGCGCGGACTCCGCCACCTCGTCGACCAGGCCGCGGTCGAGCTTCAGCATGTCGACCGGGAGTCGCCTGAGGGCCGTGATCGCCGCGCGTCCGCTGCCGAAGCCGTCGAGGGCGATCCGTACGCCGAGCCGCTTGAGCACGGCGAGCCGGCGCTCCAGCTCGTCGAGGGAGACTCGGGGGTCGGTGTCGGCCAGCTCCACGATCAGCGAGCCGGACGGCAGCCCGTGCCGCGTGAGCAGCGCCTCGACCGAGCCGAGGGGCAGCGAGCGGTCCAGCAGCCGGCGCGCGCTCAGCCGCACGGTCACCGGCACGGGCAGGCCCGTCGCGTGCCGCTCGGCGGCCTGCTCGACGGCCTCCTCCAGCACCCAGCGGCCCAGCTCGGCGGTCTTCTCGCTGTCCTCGGCGACGCGCAGGAACTCCGCGGGCGTGAACAGCACGCCCTGGGAGGAGCGCCAGCGCGCCTGGGCGCACACCGACGTGATCCGGCCGTCCGCCAGGCACACCACGGGCTGGTGCAGCAGGGCGAACTCGCCGTGGTGCAGCGCCGCCCGCAGCCGCGTGGCCAGCTCCGCCCTGCGGACGACGTCCTGCTGCATGTGCGGCTGGTACAGCTCGACCCGGCCCTTGCCGGCCGCCTTCGCCCGGTACATCGCGAGGTCGGCGTTGCGCAGCAGCTCGCCCGCGTCGATCCCCGGTTCGGCGAAGGCGACTCCGATGGAGGCGGCGACGCGGACATCGTTGCCGCCGATGAGGTAGGGCTGGGAGAGCGTGACCCTGAGGCGGTCGGCCAGTTCGAGGATGTGCCGTTCGCGCGCGTCCCGGTCGCGGACGCCGTCGCCGACGATGAGGGCCGCGAACTCGTCACCGCCGAGCCGGGACGCGGTGTCGCCCTTGCGGACGGCGTCCTGGAGTCTGCGGGCGGCCTGCACCAGCAGGTCGTCCCCGGCCTGGTGGCCGATGGTGTCGTTGACGCCCTTGAAGCCGTCCAGGTCGATGAAGAGCACCGCCGTGCCGCGCAGGGCCGCGCCCCGGTCCGAGGCGCGGCGGCCGGAGAGGGCCTGCTGCACGCGCCGGGTGAACAGGGCGCGGTTGGGCAGGTCGGTCAGCGGGTCGTGCTCCGCGTTGTGCTGGAGCTGGGCCTGGAGGCGGACCCGCTCGGTGACGTCCCGGCTGTTGAAGATGAGGCCGCCGTGGTGCCGGTTGACGGTCGACTCCACGTTGAGCCAGGCTTCCTCGCTCCCTGCCCCGCCCGGGCGGGAGGCGCTCCCGCCGCCGGAGCGGAACCGGCACTCGATGCGCAGGGTGGGCTCTTCCACCGGGTCGGCGGCGAGGAACCTGCGTACCTCGTGCACCACGCGGCCCAGGTCCTCCGGGTGGATCAGGGAGGCCAGTTCGGTGCCGACCAGGTCCTCCGCCGGGCGGCCGTACACCCCGGCGGCGGCCGGGGAGACGTACCGCAGGACGCCGCTGGGCGCGGCGATCATGATGACGTCGCTCGACCCCTGCACCAGGGAGCGGAAGTGGTTCTCCGCCTGGGCCAGTTCCTGGGTGAGGGTGATGTTGTCGAGGAGCATGATGCCCTGGCGCACGACGAGCGCGAGCACCACGGTGCCCCCGGTGATCAGCACGACCCGGTCGACGCTGCGGCCGTTGAGGACGTTGTAGAGGATCCCCAGGGTGCACACGGCCGCGGCGAGGTACGGGGTGAGCGCGGCGAGCGATCCGGCGACGGGCCGGGAGAGCTGGTACCGGGTCGGGCCCCCGGCGGACGGCGGCGCGTGCTGGTGATCCGGGGCGCGGCGCCGCCCGGGGAGGTGCTCGCGGACCACGCGTGTGGGCGTCTCCCGCTCGGGCCCGCCGCGGCGGGGTGCGGTCCAGGGGGCGTAGGCCAGCAGCAGCGACCCGGCGAACCAGCCCGCGTCGAGCAGCTGCCCGGAGCGGTAGCCGGCGTTCAGCAGCGGGGAGGTGAACAGGGCGTCGCACATCACGGTGAGCGCGAGCGCCCCGATCGCCGTGTTCACCGCCGAGCGGTTGACCGACGAGCGCCGGAAGTGGAGCGCCAGCACCATGCTGACCAGGACGATGTCGAGCAGCGGGTACGCCAGGGACAGCGCCGTGTGCGCGACGCCCGGTCCCTCGGCCTGGGCGGCCTGGGCGAGGGCGAGGCTCCACGCCAGGGTCAGCAGCGAGCCGCCGATCAGCCAGGCGTCGAGGCCGAGGCACACCCATCCGGCCTTGGTCACGGGCCGTTTGGCGAGCACCAGCAGCCCGACGATGGCGGGCGGCGCGAAGCAGAGGAAGAACAGGTCGGCGTAACTGGGGTTCGGCACCTCGCGGTCCAGCACCACCTCGTACCAGCCCCAGACCAGGTTGCCCAGGGACGCCATGGCCGAGGAGAGCCCGAACAGCAGCCAGGCGGGCCGGTACCGGGTGCGGCGGCTGCGGGCGTAGACCACGCAGGACACGGCGGCGGCCGCGGCGGCGGCGCTCAGTCCGAAGTCCCCCATGATCAGAGCGAGTCGCTCCGACCCCCAGCCGAACGCGGCGCCGACGGCGTAGGCGCCGCAGACCAGGGCGAGCGCCAGCCGGAGGGCGGGTCCGGGGCGGCGGCCGGCGGCCTGCGCGCCGGGCAGCGGGGTCCGCGGGGCGGACTCGGGACGCAGCGTTCCGTCGACGGTGGGGGTCGGCGGCGCGCTCACCGGCCCCTCCCGGTCCGCGTCACCGCCGCGCCCCAGGGGCCCCGGAGCACCTGGGTCCGGGTCCGCCGGCCGGTCTGCCGGGGACGGTGGTGAGGGCCGGCGCCGTCGGTCCGGTCGCCGTGCCGGATGTGCTGACCGTGTCTGTGCGTGTCCGTGCGCCGGTGTCGCCGCCGACGCATCCGCCGCGTCGGATCGCTGGTCCCTCGACCGTGCATCGCCCGTCGCCCCCCTCACAGTCCGCCTGTCGCTCCCCCGCGCCGTTGGTCGACGGCGCAGCCCCTGTCGGGACGATACACCAGTATCGTCACTCAGGGACATAGCTCCTCTACGCTCCGTGACGATCAACGAACCGCCGAGTACCCACCGCTCCCGGGGGGTCGCGGACGGTACTCGAAGCGGACTACACGTCTTCCCTTCCCGTCACCAGAATCACGTTCCCGAGCTCCTCCCGGTTCATGTACCGGCGCAACTGGTCGCGCAGCAGCCGCTTCGCGCGCGGCAGGAAGGCGGACGTGGGTCCGCCGACGTGCGGGGTGATCAGGACGCCCGGCGCCCGCCACAACGGGTGGTCCACGGGAAGGGGTTCGGGGTCGGTGACGTCGAGGGCCGCGGTGATGCGCCCGCTCTCCACCTCGGTGAGCAGGGCCTTGGTGTCGACGACCGCCCCGCGGGCGACGTTCACCAGCAGGGCGCCGTCCTTCATGCGGGCCAGGAACCCGGCGTCCACGAGATGCCGGGTGCTCTCGGTCAGCGGGGTGGACAGGACGACGACGTCCGCCTCCGGGAGCAGGGAGGGAAGTGCGGTGAGCGGATGCACCGGCCCGCGCTCCGTTGTGCGCGCGGAGCGCGCGACGCGCGCCACCCGCGCGAGCTCGAACGGGGCGAGCCGGTCCTCGATGGCCGCGCCGATCGAGCCGTACCCGACGATGAGCACCGTCCGGTCGGCGAGCGCCGGCCGGAAGCCGCCCCGCCACTCCCCCCGGTCCTGGGCGCGCACGAAGTCGGGGACGCCCCGCAGGGAGGCGAGGATCAGGGTGAGCGTGAGCTCCGCGGTGCTGGCCTCGTGCACCCCGCGCGCGTTGCACAGCCGCACGCCCGAAGGCAGGTCCTTCAGGCCGGGCTGCACGTGGTCGATGCCGGCCGACAGGGTCTGCACCACGCGCACGGACCGCATCCGGGGCAGCGGACGCAGGCACACCTCGGCGGCCTTCATGTACGGCACGACGTAGAAGTCGCAGGCCTCAGGGTCGGCCGGGTACGTCTCGCCGCCGTCCCAGAAGTGGTAGCGCGGCCCCTCGGGGAGTCCGTCGATCTCGTCCGGGGGGATGGGAAGCCACACGTCAGGAGTCATGCCCCGGAGGCTAGTTCAGGACGCCGGGGCGGCAGAGGTTAGGTTGGGGGGCCGGAGAGGGAGGGTCACGAGCAGGTGGAGCGCAGGACGATCGGCGCGGCGGCGCTCTCGGTGGGCGCGGTGGGCCTCGGGTGCATGCCGATGAGCTGGGCCTACAGCACGTCCAGGCAGCGCGGCGAGGAGTCGCTGAGGGCGGTGCACCGGGCGCTGGACACGGGCTCGGACCTTCTCGACACCGCCGACATGTACGGCCCGTTCACCAACGAGCTGCTGCTCGGGCGGGTGTTGAAGGAGCGGCGTGCCGACGCCTTCGTGTCGACGAAGGTCGGACTGCTGGTGGGGGACCAGCACATCGTGGCCAACGGCCGCCCCGGGTACGTCAGGCGGGCCTGCGACGCGTCGCTGCGGCGGCTGCAGACCGATGTGATCGACCTCTACCAGCTGCACCGCGCCGACCCTGAGGTCCCGGTCGAGGAGACCTGGGGCGCCATGGCGGATCTGGTGCGGGCGGGCAAGGTGCGGGCGCTGGGCCTGTGCGCGGTCGGGGCGCGCTCGTCGCGGCGACCGGGGGCGCGGCTGCACGACGCGACGATCCGGCAGCTGGAGCGCGTGCAGCAGGTGTTCCCGGTGAGCGCGGTGCAGGCGGAGCTGTCGGTGTGGTCGCCGGAGGCGCTGGAGACGCTGCTGCCGTGGTGCGAGGCGCGGGGTGTGGGCTTCCTGGCGGCGATGCCGCTGGGCAACGGCTTCCTGACCGGCACGCTGACGCCCGGCCAGGGGTTCGAGGCGGACGACCTGCGCGCCCGGCATCCGCGGTTCACGGCCGAGATGATGGCCGCGAACCAGCCGATCGTGGTGGGGCTGCGCCGGGTCGCGCGCCGGCACGGGGAGCACGTCACCCCGGCGCAGGTCGCCCTGGCCTGGGTGCTGAGCCGGGGCCGCCAGGTGATCCCGGTGCCGGGCGCCAAGCAGGAGCGGTGGGTGACGGAGAACGCGGCGGCGGCGGACCTGCGGCTGACGGACGAGGATCTCGCGGAGATCGCGAGCCTGCCGCCGGCGCAGGGGTCGTGGGACTGAGGTCCCCGCCCGGGACGCGGGGCGGCCGGCCCTGACGGCGGCGGGCGGTCCGGCCCGGCCCGGCCCTCGGCGAGGTTCGGGCCCGGCGAAGCGGGAACCTGTGAGGCGCGAGCGGTGTATGACAGACAGAACCCGCCGCGTCGAAGGGACGAGATCGTGCAACGACGAGCCGTGACGGCCGTGCTGGCCGCCGCCGCGCTCCTGCTGACCGCAGGCTGCTCCTCCGACGACGGAGCGCCGCCGGAGAAGGACGCCGCCGCCTCCTCGCCCTCGGCCGCGGCCCCGTCCTCGCCCTCCGGGAAGGCCGAGCGGACCCCGCCCGCGAAGGGCTCGGTGACGGTGGTCCGGACGGTGGCGACGGGGCTGGACAGTCCCTGGGGTCTGGCCCCGGTCGGGGACGGCGACCTCCTGGTGTCCTCCCGCGACGAGGGCACGATCACCCGGATCGACGGGACGACGGGGAGGAAGACCGAGCTGGGCGAGGTGCCCGGGGTCGCGGCCGAGGGCGAGGGCGGCCTGCTGGGCATCGCCCTCTCCCCCGACTTCGCCTCGGACCACATGATCTACGCCTACGTCACCTCGGCCTCCGACAACCGCATCGTGCGGATGCTCTACAACGAGCGGAAGCCGGCCGGCGAGCAGCTCGGGGCGCCCGACACGGTGTTCCGGGGCATCCCCAAGGGCGTGATCCACAACGGCGGGCGGATCGCCTTCGGCCCGGACCGCATGCTCTACGCGGGCACGGGCGAGAGCGGCGACACGGGGCTCTCCCAGGACAGGGAGTCCCTCGGCGGCAAGATCCTGCGGATGACCCCGGACGGCGACCCGGCCCCGGGCAACCCGTTCCCCGACTCCCCCGTGTACTCGTACGGCCACCGCAACGTGCAGGGCCTGGCCTGGGACCGCGAACAGCGGCTGTTCGCCTCGGAGTTCGGCCAGAACACCTGGGACGAGCTGAACGCCGTCGCGCCGGGCGACAACTACGGCTGGCCGGAGGCCGAGGGCCACGCGGACGAGGGCGGCTTCCACAACCCGATCGCCCAGTGGAGCACCGACGAGGCGTCCCCCAGCGGCATCGCGTACGCCGGGGGCTCCGTGTGGATGGCGGGCCTGCGCGGCGAGCGGCTGTGGCGCATACCGCTCAAGGGGACGGAGGCCTCCGCGGACCCGCAGGCGTTCCTGGAGGGCGAGTACGGCCGGCTGCGCACCGTGGTCGCGGCGGGCGGCGACCGGCTGTGGCTGGTGACCAGCAACACGGACGGCCGGGGCGCCCCGGAGAAGGACGACGACCGCGTCCTGGAGCTGCGGGTCCGCTAGCCGGTGCTCAGTCCCCCGCGGGGGCGTCCGGGGCGTCCCCGGTGTCGTCCGTTTCCTCGTCGGCCGGGGCCGCCCGGCGGACGGTGACCTTTCCGGACGCGAGGTCTATCGGCCCGCGTCCGGGGTCGGCGTCGCCGACGTCCTCCCGGGACAGTTCCAGGCGTTTCTGCTCGTCATGGGTGTGTTTGCGCCCGGGGGAGAACAGTTCCTCGAAGGCGTTGAACATCGTTCCCCTTTCCCAGGGCCGCGGGTGCCGGACCGCTTGTGTCCTGGATCGATTGTCGCGCGGTGGCGGGATGCGGGGTTCCGTCGGGGAACAGCCCCAGCCGGTGGGCCACCGCCGCCGCCTCGCCGCGCCCGGAGACACCCAGCTTGGCGAGGATGTTCGACACGTGGACGCCGGCCGTCTCCGGCGAGATGAACAGCGCCTCGGCGATCCGGCGGTTGGTGTGCCCGGCTGCCACCAGGCGCAGCACGTCCCGCTCCCTGCTGGTCAGGCCCAGTGCCTCGGCCCGGTCGAACGCGTCGTCCAGAACGGCGGGTTCGGCGGTGCGGCCGACGGACACGGGGCTGACGGACTTGGTCTCCACGCCCCCGAGCATCGCACGCGCGTCCGACGACGGCGCAGCGGTTCTCCTTTCCCGGCGTGCCGGCACGCCACCGCCTCCTCCGTGTCCCGTGTGCCCCCACCGGCTGTCCGGACCCGACGACGGGGCGGCGGCCGCTTCCGTGCGGCCACCGCCCCGGTGCGGTGCTCATGCGGTCCGGGCCGACCGGGACCGCCGCCAGGTATGGCTCTCGGCGGCGCCGCGTGCGCCGGACACGTGGCGGGCGGCGCGGCGGGCCCGCAGCGCCTCGCGGACCCGGCGCTCCTCCGCGGCCCGGCGGACCGGGTCGTCGTGGCGAAGCCGGTGCAGCTCGTGCTCGGACATGGCGGGTTCCCCTCGGATCGGGTGCCGGTATCGCTTTCTGCGATGCCTCCACCTTCGTCTCCGAGGCGGGCGGGTCACATCGGGAGAGTTCCGTGTCTTCGCGGGCGGTGATGCCTCAGAAGTCGTGCGCGGTGGGCGGCAAGCCGCTGAGACGGCGCCTAAGACCCCCCTCAGGCGGCCGAGGGCGGTCCCGGCGGCACGCCCGTGTACGTGAGCACCGCCGGCAGCGGTCCGATCACCCCGGGGGTGACGCCGCCCCGGGCGACGGATGTGATCCACCAGGGTTTCGCGTGCGGCGGCCGCCGTGCCCGGCCGGCTGCGGGTGAGGGAGACCGTGCCGAGCGCCGCAAGGACGACGGCGGCCGCGCCCTGTCCGACCCCCTGCGGGGGCCCGGCCGCGGTCGGCGCGCTTCTTCGCGGCGGCTTCCCGCCCCTGCTCCGCCGTCCGCTCGTCGGGCTCCGCGAGGGTCGCGCGGTCACGGTTCCGGTTTCGCCCTCTGGTTTCTCAGCCGTGTCCCGCTGTCTTCTCAGCCGTGTTCCGCACCGTACGGAGTCCGTCCGGGATTCCGTTCAACGCCCGTCGGGCTGCTGGTCACGGGCGCGCCACTCGGGGGCCAGGACGGACCAGACCTCCAGGTCGTGCCGTACGCCGTGGTGCAGGTGGGCCTCGCGGCGGACGCCGTCGCGGGTCATGCCGAGCCGGCGGGCGACGGCGATGCTGCTGGTGTTGCCGGACGCGGCGACCCATTCGACGCGGTGGATCCCGCGCTCCTCGACGGCCCAGTCGATCAGCACGCGCATGGCGCGGGTGACGAGTCCGCGTCCGGTGGCGGCGGGCTCCAGCCAGCAGCCGACCTCGCAGGTGCCGGCCGCCGCGTCGAGGTTCAGGGTGAGGACCCCGCCGACGAGCTTGCCGTCGAGCCACAGCCCGTGCAGCGAGGCCGTGTCGGCGGCGCGCAGGTCGGCGTACCGCTGGAGCGCCTCACGCGCCGTGTCCAGGTCGGTGGCGCGGGAGCCGAAGGGGACGTACCGGTTGATGAACTCACGGCCCCGGTCGAGATGGGCGAGGAATTCCTCGGCGTGCCAGATCTCCAGGGGGCGCATCTCGGCGCCGTCGTCACCCAGTCGTATCGCGTACATCCCGCTGCCGCTCCTCCTTCGCCAGCACGTCCGCCACCTCGGCGTCCGTGACGGCGGCCAGCCTCTCATGGCCGGGACGGCGGTCGGGCGGCTCGATGCTGATCCGGGGCAGGATCCGGTCCAGCCACGTCGGCAGCCACCAGTTGGCGCCGCCGAGGAGGTGCATCAGCGCGGGCACGAGCAGCGTGCGCAGCACGAAGGCGTCGAGGGCGACGGCCGCGGCGAGGGCGATGCCGAACATGGCGATCACGCGGTCGCCGCTGAGCACGAAGGCGAGGAAGACCGAGATCATGATCACGGCGGCGGAGTTGATCACACGGCTGGTCTCGGCGAGGCCGACGCGGACGGCCCGCCGGTTGTCGCCGGTCTCCAGCCACTCCTCGTACATCCGGCTCACCAGGAAGACCTGGTAGTCCATGGACAGACCGAAGAGCACCGACACCATGATCACGGGCAGGAAGGGCTCGATGGGACCGGCGCTGCCGAGACCGAGCAGGTCGCTCCCCCAGCCCCACTGGAAGATCATGACGACCACGCCGAACGCGCCGGCGACCGCGGCCACGTTCATCGCGGCGGCCTTGAGCGGGATGCCGATGGAGCGGAAGGCGAGGAGCAGCAGCAGACAGCCGAGGCCGATCACGACGCCGACGAACAGGGGGAGCTTGTCGACGATGACGGAGGCGAAGTCGTCGTAGCCGGCCGTCACGCCTCCGACGTGCACGTCGAGCGACGTGCCCGACTCGGCGCGGGGCAGCACGTCCTCGCGCAGCCGGTCCACCAGGTCGCTGGTCTGCTCCGACTGCGGGGACGAGTCCGGTACGACGGTGAGGAAGGCGGTGTCGCCGCCCTGGCTGTACGTCACCGGCGACGCGGAGACGACGCCCTCGGTGGTGCGCAGGGTGGCGCCCAGGTTGTCCAGGGCGAGCCGGTCCTGGGCGTCGTCGACCTCGGTGACCAGGGTGAGCGGCCCGTTCACGCCCGGCCCGAAGCCGTCGGCGAGAAGGTCGTAGGCCTGGCGGGTGGTGGAGGTCTTCGGGTCGTTGCCCTGGTCGGAGGTGCCCAGGTGGAGCGAGAAGGTGGGCAGGGCCAGGACGGCCATGACGACGACGGCGACCGCGCCGAGCAGCTTGGGGTGACGCTCCACGAACGCCGACCAGCGGGCGGCGAACCCGGTGGGCACCTCCGGCTCCGGCCCGTGCTCGGCGAGCCGGCGCCGCTCCCGGCGGCTCAGCGCCCGCATGCCGATCAGGGACAGCAGGGCGGGCAGCAGGGTGACGGAGGCGGCGACGGTGAGCAGCACGGTGAGCGAGGCGGCCACGGCGACGCCGTTGAGGAAGTTCAGGCGGAGGATCAGCATGCCCAGCAGGGCGATGCAGACGGTCGCACCCGCGAACACGACCGCCCGCCCGGTGGTGGCGACGGCGTTGGTGGCGGCCTCGGTGACGCTCAGGCCGCGCTTCAGTCCGCGCCGGTGCCGGGTGACGATGAACAGCGCGTAGTCGATGCCCACGCCGAGCCCGATCAGCAGGCCGAGCATCGGCGCGAAGTCCGCGACGGTCATCACGTGGCCGAGCAGCACGATGCCCGCGTAGGCGGTGCCGACGCTCACCAGCGCGGTGGCGATGGGCAGCAGGGAGGCGGCGAGGGAGCCGAAGGCGAGGAACAGCACGACGGCGGCGACGGCCACGCCGACGATCTCGGCGGTGTGCCCGCCGGGCGCCTCGCTCAGCTCGACGGCGCTGCCGCCCAGCTCGACGTCGAGCCCGTCGGTCTCCGCGGCCTTCGCCGTCTCGACCACGGCCTCGGCCTCACCGGTGCTGATGTCCGCGCCGGAGTGCTGGAAGGTCACGGTGGCGTAGGCGGTGCGGCCGTCGGCGCTGATGCGTCCGGCGCCCCCGTCGTCGTACGGGCCGCTGACGGAGGCGACGCCGGGCAGGTCCTCGAGCCGGTCGAGGGTGCGGGTCATGGTCTGCTCGACGCCGCTGTCCCGGACGGTGCCGGACGACGTGTGCCAGACCACGGTGTCGCTGTCGCCCCCCATGCCGGGGAAGCCGTCCTTCAGCAGCTCGGTGGCGCGCCCCGACTCGGTGCCGGGCACGTCGTAGTCGTTCGAGTAGGCGGAGCCGGCGACGAAGGCGCTCGCCGCGATCCCGGCGAGCGCGAGCAGCCACAGCAGAACGGTGAAGAGACGGCGTTGGACGCACCAACGTGCTAGGGCTGCCACAGACGTGCTCCCGGTGACGGCTCGGAGTGGATCTTTGACCGGGTACCGCCGACGAACGATCGAACAGCCCGCAAAGAACGCATGAGCAATGCCCTGCCACTGTTACAGGCAAAAATGATCGTTTGTCGCTTTCGTGTACTAACTCACATTTCTTTTCCGGGCCGTTCGGAGCGGGTGCGCGGGCCGGTCACGGCGGGTGCGCGGGTCGCTCGTCTCAGTCGAACTGGTCGCCCAGCGCCATGACCATGACGCCCGCGACGGCCGTCCACAGCGCCCTGCGGGTGCGTCCGCGCGCCCCCAGCACCGCCGCCAGGGCACAGACGGCCGCCCCGCAGGCGTAGGCCACGGGGACCAGGGCCGGGGCGGTGCCGACGGCCCGGAGCAGGGCGGCGGCCGTACCGGCGGCGGCGAGCACGGCGCCGGTGCCGACGGCGGCCCGGCGGGCCCGCCGCGCCCGCTCGGCGAGGAACTCCTCGTCATCGCCCTCGTGGGCGTCCTCGGCCGCCCCGGCCTCGGCCGCTTCCGCCGCTTCTGTCTCCTCCCCGGCCGTGTCCGGGGCGGTCCGCGTGTCCGGGGGCACGTCGGAATCCGGGCGTCCACTCATGGCGCCGGAGCGTAGCGCCCCGCCTCCGGAAACCCGGATGCGGGGGCACCCTGCCCGCTGTTAGCGTCCCCGGGTCCGACACTCCCGCGGCAGTGGGCCGCCGGCCGAAGCAGGTGCTTGATGCTTGTCCGTCCGATCTCCGACGCGACTCCGCCCCTCTTCACGGCCTCAAGGAGCCCCTTCACCGATGTCGGACCTCACACCGCACACCTCGCACGACGACCTCGCTAGCCGCCTCAGCCTCCCCCGGTACCCCCGCAGCGGCGCCTACGACCCCCGCTGGACCATCGACAACCAGATGGGCCCGCACGCGCTGTGGCTGCTGGAATGGCTCGCCCCCGCCCTCGGCCCGGACGCCCTGCGCCCCGGCGCCCGCGTGCTCGACCTGGGCTGCGGCCGCGCCATGACGTCCGTCTTCCTGGCGCGGGAGTACGACGTCCGGGTCACCGCCGCCGACCTGTGGACCGAGCCGGACGAGAACGCCCGCCGGATCGCCGAGGCGGGCCTCGCCGACCGCGTCCTGCCCGTCCACGCGGAGGCGCACGCCCTGCCCTTCGGTGCGGGGACCTTCGACGCGATCGTCTCCGTCGACGCGTACCAGTACTTCGGCACCGACGACCTGTATCTGCCGGCGCTGACCCGGCTGCTGAAGCCCGGCGGGCGGATCGGGATCGTCGTCCCCTCGGTCTCCGAGGAGATCGGGGGCACTGAGCCGCCGGAGCACCTGAAGCCCTACTGGGAGCCCGCGTTCTGGTGCTTCCACAGCCCCGCCTGGTGGCGCCGCCACTGGACCCGCAGCGGCGCCGTGGACGTCGAGACGGCCGACTGGCTGGAGGACGGCTGGCGGGAGTGGCTGCTGTGGTGCGACGTGGTCGCCGAGCACCACACCGACGAGTTCCACGTGCGGACGAGCCGGGAGAGCGCGCGGATGCTGCGCGCCGACCAGGGCCGCACGCTGGGCTTCACCCGCGTGGTGGGCCGCCGCCGCTAGCGCGCCGCGCGGGAAGAGGACGCACGGGAAGGGGGACGCACCCGCCGGGTGCGTCCCCCTCCCTCTTGTCGTACGGGCTCAGCCCTCGACGCCCAGCTTCTGCAGGATCAGTTCCTTCACCCGGGCCGCGTCCGCCTGGCCGCGCGTGGCCTTCATGACCGCGCCGACCAGCGCACCGGCCGCGGCGACCTTGCCGCCGCGGATCTTGTCCGCGACGGCCGGGTTGCCGGCGATCGCCTCGTCGACGGCGGCGGTGAGCGCGCCCTCGTCGGAGACGACCTTCAGGCCGCGCTTCTCGACGACCTCGTCCGGCGCGCCCTCACCGGCGAGGACACCCTCGATGACCTGGCGGGCCAGCTTGTCGTTCAGGTCGCCCTCGGCCACCAGCTCGGTGACGCGGGCCACCTGCGCCGGGGTGATCGCCAGCTCGTCCAGCGCCTTGCCGGACTCGTTGGCGCTGCGGGCCAGCTCGCCCATCCACCACTTGCGGGCGGAGGCCGCGTCGGCTCCGGCCTCGATCGTGGCGACGATCAGGTCCAGCGCACCGGCGTTGAGGATGGCCTGCATGTCGGTGCCGGAGATCCCCCACTCCTCGCGGAGCCGGTTGCGGCGCACCAGCGGCAGTTCGGGGAGCTGCGCGCGCAGCTTCTCGACCCACTCGCGGGACGGGGCGACCGGGACCAGGTCGGGCTCCGGGAAGTACCGGTAGTCCTCGGCCTCCTCCTTCACCCGGCCGGAGGTCGTGGACCCCGTGTCCTCGTGGAAGTGCCGGGTCTCCTGGACGATCGTCCCGCCGTCGTTCAGCACGGCCGCGTGGCGCTGGATCTCGAACCGGGCGGCGCGCTCCACCGACCGCAGCGAGTTGACGTTCTTGGTCTCGGAGCGCGTGCCGAACTTCTCGGCGCCCTTCGGCATCAGCGACAGGTTGACGTCGCAGCGCATCTGGCCCATCTCCATGCGGGCCTCGGACACGCCGAGCGCCCGGATGACCTCGCGCAGCTCGCGGACGTACGCCCGCGCGACCTCGGGGGCCCGCTCGCCCGCGCCCACGATGGGCTTGGTGACGATCTCGATGAGCGGGATGCCGGCGCGGTTGTAGTCGAGCAGGGAGTGGGACGCGCCGTGGATGCGGCCCGTGGCTCCGCCGACGTGCGTCGACTTGCCGGTGTCCTCCTCCATGTGGGCGCGCTCGATCTCCACGCGGAAGACCTCGCCGTCCTCCAGCTGCACGTCGAGGTAGCCGTCGAAGGCGATCGGCTCGTCGTACTGGGAGGTCTGGAAGTTCTTCGGCATGTCCGGATAGAAGTAGTTCTTCCGGGCGAAGCGGCACCACTCGGCGATCTCGCAGTTCAGCGCGAGGCCGATCTTGATCGCGGACTCGACGCCGGTCGCGTTGACGACCGGGAGCGCGCCGGGCAGGCCGAGGCAGACCGGGCAGGTCTGGGTGTTCGGGTCGGCGCCGAGCGCGGTCGAGCAGCCGCAGAACATCTTGGTCTTGGTGCCGAGTTCGACATGGACCTCGAGGCCCATGACGGGGTCGTACGACGCGAGTGCGTCCTCGTACGACACCAGGTCGGTCGTGGTGGTCACGGTGAAAACTTCCCTCTCAGCCCAGCAGGACGTCGTCGTCGCCCAGCCGCTTCAGCTCGCGGTAGAGGATGGCGAGACTGGTGACGATCGCGGCGGCGGACACGGTGGCGTCGATCAGGACCAGGGTGTCCTTCTCCGCGCGCGCCTTCTTCAGCCGCTTGGCGACGCCGACCGCGCCGAACGCGGTGGCGGCCATGGACAGGTACGTACCGGACCGGGACTTCTTGAAGCCCTTGGCCTTGGTCAGTGCACTCACAGCGACGGAGCCTCCTCGAGCAGCGGGTGGCCCCACTTTTCCACGAAGGCGGCCTCGACGGCGGCACCGACCTTGTAGAGGCGGTCGTCCTTCATGACCGGGGCGATGATCTGCAGTCCGACCGGCAGGCCGTCCTCCGGCGCGAGACCGCAGGGCAGCGACATGGCGGCGTTGCCCGCCAGGTTGGTCGGGATGGTGCACAGGTCGGCGAGGTACATCGCCATCGGGTCGTCGGCGCGCTCGCCGATCGGGAAGGCGGTGGTCGGGGTCGTCGGGGAGACGATCACGTCGACCTGCTCGAAGGCCTGGTCGAAGTCCCGCTTGATGAGCGTGCGGACCTTCTGGGCGCTGCCGTAGTACGCGTCGTAGTAGCCGGAGCTGAGCGCGTACGTGCCGAGCATGATGCGGCGCTTGACCTCGTCGCCGAAGCCGGCCTCGCGGGTCAGCGAGGTGACCTCCTCGGCGGAGCGCGTGCCGTCGTCGCCGACGCGCGCGCCGTAGCGCAGGCCGTCGAAGCGGGCGAGGTTGGAGGAGCACTCGGAGGGCGCGATCAGGTAGTACGCGGACAGCGCCAGGTCGAAGGACGGGCAGTCCAGCTCGACGATCTCGGCGCCCAGCTCCTTGAGCAGCTCGACCGACTCGTCGAACCGCTGGACGACGCCGGCCTGGTAGCCCTCGCCCCGGAACTGCTTGACGACGCCGACGCGCATGCCCCGGACGCTGCCGTTGCGGGCGGCCTCCACGACCGGCGGGACCGGCTCGTCGATGGAGGTGGAGTCCATCGGGTCGTGCCCGGCGATCACCTCGTGCAGCAGGGCCGCGTCCAGGACCGTGCGGGCGCAGGGGCCGCCCTGGTCGAGGGAGGAGGAGAACGCCACCATGCCGTAGCGGGACACCGCGCCGTACGTCGGCTTGACGCCGACCGTGCCGGTGACGGCGGCCGGCTGGCGGATGGAGCCGCCGGTGTCGGTGCCGATGGCGAGCGGCGCCATGTGCGCGGCCAGCGCGGCGGAGGAACCGCCGCCGGAGCCGCCGGGGATGCGGGCGAGGTCCCACGGGTTGCCGGTGGGGCCGTAGGCGCTGTTCTCGGTGGAGGACCCCATGGCGAACTCGTCCATGTTGGTCTTCCCGAGGATGACGACGTCGGCGGCCTTCAGGCGCCTGGTGAGCGTCGCGTCGTACGGCGGGATCCAGCCCTCGAGGATCTTGGAGCCGACGGTGGTCGGGACGCCCTCGGTGGTGAAGATGTCCTTCAGCGCGAGGGGGACGCCGGCCAGCGGGCCGAGCTCCTCGCCGCGCTCGCGCTTCTCGTCGACGGCGCGGGCCTGCGCGAGGGCGCCCTCACGGTCGACGTGCAGGAAGGCGTGCACCTTCTCGTCGACGGCCTCGATGCGGGCCAGGTGGGCCTCGGTGACCTCGACCGCGGTCAGCTCGCCGGAGGCGATCTTCGCGGCGGTCTCGGCCGCGGTGAGCTTGATGATGTGATCGCTCATGGCGTTCTACTCCTCCCCCAGGATCTGCGGCACCTTGAAACGCTGCTGCTCCTGGGCCGGGGCGCCGGAGAGCGCCTGCTCGGGGGTGAGCGAGGGACGGACCTCGTCGGCCCGCATGACGTTCGTCAGCGGGAGCGGGTGCGAGGTCGGCGGTACGTCTTGGTCGGCGACCTCGCCGACGCGGGCGACCGCGCCGATGATGTCGTCGAGCTGGCCTGCGAAGTGGTCGAGCTCTTCGGGCTTCAGCTCCAGACGCGCCAGCCGGGCGAGGTGGGCGACCTCCTCGCGCGTGATGCCAGGCATGCAGCGATCCTCTGGGGTGAGTGTGTGTGGTTTGGGACCAATCCTATGGGGCGGGCGGGCGTGCCCGTGAAACCCTTCCCCGGCCACCGGTCACCACGGCCGTCCGGCCCCTCCCGGCCCCGGCGTCCCACGCCGTCCGGAGGGCCTCGCCCTCGGGCACCCGGGTCCCGGACGTCCCCGCGGCCGGCCGCTGCGCCTCCCGGTTCACGGCGTCACGCCGCCTGCCGGCGGGCGTCCTCCGGCCGTTCCTCAGCCGCCTTTCGGTCGCCCGGCCACCCGGGCGTCCTCGCCCTCGGGTGTGTCCGGCCCCCGGAAGCCCGGCCTCGGGCCCCCTGGCCTTCCCCTCCCAGGTCCTGACCCTCGGAGCCCGAGGGCTCGCGCCCCGGCCCTCGCGCGCCCCGGCCCTCGGACGCCTAGTCCTCCGCCGTGCCCGTCGCCGCGGGGAGTGCCGCCGCCGGGCGTTGCCAGCCTCGGGAGCCCCGGGCGAGGAGCCAGGCCGTCGTCTCGTCCGGGGGCATCGCCGCTGCGACCAGCCAGCCCTGGACCGCGTCGCAGCGCAGGTCGCGGAGGCGTTCCCAGGTCTCGTCGTCCTCGACGCCCTCCGCGACCACCAGCAGGCCCAGCGAGTGGGCCAGGTCGATGGTGCAGCGCACGATCTCCGCGTCCTCCGCGTCGAACGCCAGCCGCGCCACGAACGAGCGGTCAATCTTCAGCTCGCTCACCGGCAGCCGCCGCAGATGCACCAGCGACGAGTAGCCGGTGCCGAAGTCGTCGAGGGACATCTTCACGCCGTGCCCGGTCAGCGCGTTGAGCGTGTCGGCGGCCCGCGTCGGGTCCTCCAGCAGCACGTGCTCGGTGATCTCCAGCTGGAGCGCGCCCGCGGGCACCCCGTACCGGGCCAGCCGTGCGGCGACGGAGCCGGCGAAGCCGGGGCTGTGGACGTCACGCGGCGAGACGTTGACGGCGACCGGGACGAACAACCCCTGGGAGCGCCACTCGGCGACCTGCCCGAGCGCGGTCTCCAGCACGTACTCGGTGAGCTGCGGCATCAGCCCGGACGACTCGGCCATCGCTATGAACTCGTCCGGGGGGACCCGGCCGCGCTCCGGGTGCACCCACCGCACCAGCGCCTCGAGGCCGGAGACCTGGCCGTCGAAGCGGACCTTCGGCTGGTAGTGCAGCTCCACCTCGTGCGCGTCGAGGGCGCGGCGCAGATCGCCCAGCAGGCCCAGCCGGTCGGGGGTGTTGGAGTCCCGCTTGGACTCGTACGCCTCGACCCCCGTGCGGTCCCGCTTCGCCTGGTACATCGCCACGTCCGCCCGTCGCAGCAGCCCTTCGGCGTCGGCCGCGTGGTCCGGGAAGACGGCGACTCCCGCGCTCGCCTCCAGGACGAGGGTGAGCCCGTCGAGGTCGAGCGGGGAGCTGAGGGCCGCGACGAGACCACGGGCGGCGCGGGTCGCGGACGTCGTGGAGTCCGCGGCGGGCAGTAACACGGCGAACTCGTCGCCGCCGAGCCGCGCGGCCTCCGCCCCGCGCGGCAGGGCCAGTCTCAGCCGGTCGGCGATCTGCAGCAGCAGCCGGTCGCCGGCGAGATGGCCGAGGGTGTCGTTGACCGACCGGAAGCGGTCGAGGTCGATGAGCATGAGCGCGGCGCGGGAGCCGGCCCGCTCCGCGTCGTCCAGCGCGGTCCAGATGCGCTCCTGCAGCCACTGCCGGTTGGGCAGCCCGGTCAGCGGGTCGCGCAGCTGCTCCTCGGCCCGCGCGCGGGCTATCCACAGGGTGGAGTCGAGGGCGATCAGCGGGATGGCGAACAGCGGCAGCAGGACGGGCTTGGCGTCGGCGACCACGCACACCAGCGGGGCGATGCCGAGCAGGGCGACCGCGACGAGGCCCTGGCGGACCAGGGCGGTGCGGGCGACGGTGGGCAGTCCCGAGCGGGGGGTGTGCAGGTACCACAACAGGGTGCGGGTGACCGAGAGATAGACGGCGGCGACGAGCACCACCCCGGGACCGGTGTACAGGGTCCAGGTGTCCGGGGTGGACGGCGACTCGACGGACGGCACGGTGCCGAAGGCGGCCAGGACGAGCGCTCCGGCGCCGATGCCGAGCAGGTCGACCGCGCCGTGCAGCACGCCCTGCCGCCACCGGCCCCGGCGGGCTATGCCGACCAGGACGACGACGGTGAGGCTGACCATGCCGGCCGGGACCCAGCCGTAGAGCAGCAGCACGGCGAGGGTGAGGGCCGCGCCGGAGCCGGTGCCGCCCCACCAGCGGGAGCGGCCCAGCATCACGAGGTGGCCGACGACGATGCCGGTGAGCACCGCCAGCGACCAGCCGACGGTGCCGGACGGGAAGAGGGCGTGCCCTCCGGTGAAGGCCCGCAGGAAGCCGGCGCCGAGGACGAAGCCGGCCGCCGCGACGACCGCGGTGGGCAACGCGGGCCAGGACGGGTGCCGTTCGGTCTCCGCGCCGGCCTCTCCGATACCGTGCCCGCCGGCCGGGCGTGCCGCGCCGGCGCCGCGCGCGTCCGCGGCGCCCGCCCCGGCGTGCCCCCGCGCGTCCGGTCGCTGCGCGGGCCGCCCGTCCTCACGGCCGCGCCGCCGGGCGACCGCCAGGCGGCGCAGGCGCAGCCGTGAGCCCGGGGCGGCGCTCTCGGTCGGTTCCATTCCCGTCCCTCTCACAGCCGGCGGTGCCCACGCCACGCGGCCCGATGCCCGACATCCCTCAGCGGCTCCGCCGTGGAAAGCCCTTCCCCGGACCCGTCACGGGTACGGGGGTTGCCCCGGCCGCAACTGGGCACGGCAGGCGCACATCTCAACAGTAGGCCGCGGAAGGCTTGTACGGGCACCGGTCGTCGACGGTTGCCCGAATGCGCCCCAGCCACCCGTATGCATCTGGTATGCGCCGATCAGGTGGTCTTCAACCGTTACTCCTCGGCCGAAAGAGCGGCGTCGGCCGCGGCGTCGGGCCCCTGCTCCAGAAGCACCGTGAAACCGTCCTCGTTCAGAACCGGCACCTTCAACTGCATCGCTTTGTCATATTTCGACCCGGGGTTGTCGCCCACGACGACGAACGACGTCTTCTTGGACACCGATCCGGTCACCTTGGCGCCCCGGTTCTGCAGCGCCTCTTTCGCGCCATCCCGGGTGAAGTTCTCCAGCGTCCCCGTCACCACGACCGTGAGTCCTTCGAGCGGACGGGGGCCCTCGTCCTCGCCGGACCGCTCGTCCTCCATGCGGACGCCGGCCGCCTTCCACTTGCGGATGATCTCCCGGTGCCAGTCCTCGGCGAACCACTGCTTGAGCGAGGCGGCGATGATCTCGCCGACGCCCGGGGTGGCAGCCAGTTCCTCCTCCGACGCCTGCTCGATGCGGTCGACGGACCGGAACTCGCGGGCCAGCGCCTCCGCCGCCACCGGGCCGACGTGACGGATCGACAGCGCGGTGAGCATCCGGGCCAGCGGGCGGTCCTTGGCCGCCGCGATGTTCTCCAGCATCGCCAGGGCGTTCTTCTTCGGGGCGCCCTCCTGGTTGGCGAAGACCGTGACGATCTTCTCCTCGCCGGTCTTCGGGTCCCGCTTGGGCAGCCCGCTGTCCTGGTCGAGAACGTACGCCTTGATGGGCAGCAGCTGCTCGACGGTGAGGTCGAACAGGTCGCCCTCGTCCTTCAGCGGCGGCTCCTTCGGCTCCAGCGGGCTGGTGAGCGCCGTGGCGGCGACGTACCCGAAGTGCTCGATGTCCAGCGCCTTGCGGCCGGCGAGGTAGAACAGCCGCTCGCGCAACTGGGCCGGGCACGTACGGGCGTTGGGGCAGCGCAGGTCGACGTCGCCCTCCTTCATCGGCCGCAGCGGAGTGCCGCACTCGGGGCACTCGGACGGCATCACGAACTCCCGCTCGCTGCCGTCCCGCAGGTCGGCCACCGGCCCGAGGATCTCGGGGATGACGTCACCGGCCTTGCGCAGCACCACCGTGTCGCCGATCAGCACGCCCTTGGCCTTCACCACGTCCTGGTTGTGCAGCGTGGCGAACTCGACCTCCGAGCCGGCCACCGTCACCGGCTCGACCTGCGCGTACGGGGTGACGCGGCCGGTGCGGCCGACGCCCACCCGGATGTTCACCAGCCTGGTGTTGACCTCCTCCGGCGCGTACTTGTACGCGATGGCCCAGCGCGGGGCGCGCGAGGTGGTGCCGAGGCGTCCCTGGAGCGGGATCTCGTCGAGCTTGACCACGACGCCGTCGATCTCGTGCGCCACCGAGTGGCGGTTCTCGCCGTAGTGCGCGATGAACTCCCGCACGCCCTCCAGGCCGTCGACCACCCTGTTGTGCGGGGACGTCGGCAGGCCCCACTCCTTCAGCAGGTCGTAGGCCTGGGAGAGCCGGGTCAGGCCCTTGTAGCCCTCGAGCACGCCGATGCCGTGCACCACCATGTGCAGCGGGCGGGTGGCGGTGACCCGCGGGTCCTTCTGGCGCAGCGAACCGGCCGCCGCGTTGCGCGGGTTGGCGAACGGCTTGTCGCCGGCCTCCACCAGGCGGGCGTTGAGCCCCTGGAACTTCTCCATCGGGAAGTAGACCTCGCCGCGGATCTCCACGACGTCGGGCACCTTGTCGCCCCTGAGGCGGTCCGGGATCTCGGCGATCGTGCGGACGTTGGGCGTGATGTCCTCGCCGGTGCGGCCGTCGCCGCGGGTCGCCGCGCGGACCAGCCGGCCGCGCTCGTAGGTGAGGTTGACCGCCAGGCCGTCGACCTTCAGCTCGCACAGGAAGTGGTAGGTCTGGTCGCCCAGTTCCCGGTGGATGCGGTCGGCCCAGGAGGCGAGGTCCTCGTCGTTGAACGTGTTGTCCAGGGAGAGCATCCGGGAGCGGTGCTCGACGGAGGTGAACTCCGTCTCGTAGGAGCCGGCGACCTTCTGGGTCGGCGACTCCGGCGTGCGCAGCTCCGGGTGGCGCTCCTCCAGCTCCTCGAGCTCGCGCAGGAGGCGGTCGAACTCCGCGTCGCTGATGACGGGCGCGTCGTTCACGTAGTACCGGAAGCGGTGCTCCTCGATCTGCTCGGCGAGCGTGGCGTGCCGCTCCCGCGCTTGTGCGGGCACGCTCGTCGTCTCCGCTTGCTTGTCGCCGGCCACCGTGTGTCCTCCCGTTACTCAGGGTTGTCCGCGAGGGATCTCGCCGCCCGGACGCAGTGGGCGTAGGCCGATCGCGCGTACCCCGGGGACGCCCCCGCGAGTCCGCACGCCGGGGTGACCGTGACCGCCTCCGGGAGAAGTCCCGGCCGCAGCCCCAGCCTGCGCCAGAGCGTCCTGACCCCCATGACGCTACCGGCAGGGTCCGACAACGGGCCGTCCGTGCCCGGCACGACGCCGGCGAACAGCCGGGTCCCGGCCTCCACGGCCTCCCCGATCGCCTCGTCGTCACGCTCGGTGAGAAGGGAGAGGTCGAACGAGACCGCCGCCGCTCCGGCGCGGCGCAGCAGGGCGAACGGGACGTCCGGGGCGCACGAGTGGACCACGACCGGCCCGCCGTCGTGCACGCCGACGACGTCGCGCAGGGCGGACTCGACGATCTGCCGGTCGACGGCGCGGTGGGTGCGGTAGCCGCTGGCGGTCCTGATCCGTCCGCGCAGGACCGCGGTGAGGGACGGTTCGTCGAGCTGGAGGACGAGCCGCGCGCCGGGGACGCGGCGGCGCACCTCGTCGAGGTGCAGGCGCAGGCCCTCGGCGAGGGAGGCGGCGAGGTCGCGGCAGGCGCCGGGGTCGGAGAGGACGGCCTCGCCGTTCCTCAGCTCCAGGGACGCGGCGAGGGTCCAGGGGCCGACCGCCTGGACCTTCAGCAGTCCTTCGTAGCCCTGCGTGAACTCCTCCAGCGCGTCGAGGTCCTCGCCGAGCCAGGAGCGGGCGCGGCGGGTGTCCCGGCCCGGACGGTCGCCGATCCGCCAGCCGCTGGGCTCCACGCGCGCGTAGAGCTCGACGAGCAGGCCGGCGGTGCGGCCGATCATGTCGGCGCCGGGGCCGCGCGCGGGGAGTTCGGGGAGGTGGGGGAAGTCCTCGAAGCTGCCGGTGGCCGCTTTGGCGGCCTCTCTCGCGTCGGTGCCGGGGAGGGAGCCGATGCCGGTGGCGGAGGCGGGTGGGAGGTGAAGGGTGTCGTTCACACGGGAAGCGTACGCAGGGGGCGGCGGGGGGTTTCGCCCCCGCCGCCCCTTCCTTTCCCTCCCTGGGGCTGCGCCCCGGACCCCCTTCGGCCCTTCGGGCCTCGTCCTCAAGCGCCGGACGGGCTGGAGTCACCGGGCCGGCTCACAGGAGTTCAGCGTCCTGGCCGGACCGTCAGGTCGTTGACCTCCGCGTCCCTCGGGAGGTCCAGGGCCATGACGATCGTCGTGGCGACCGACTCGGGGTCGATCCACTTCGCCGGGTCGTACTCCTTGCCCTCCTGCTGATGGACCTTGGCCTGCATGGGGCTGGCGGTGCGGCCGGGGTAGACCGAGGTGACGCGGACGCCGCCCGCGTGCTCCTCCGCCCGGAGGGAGTCGGCGAGGGCCTTCAGGCCGTGCTTGGACGCCGCGTAGGCGGACCAGTCGGCGTGGGCGTTCAGGCCGGCGCCGGAGTTGACGAAGACCACGTGGCCGCGGCTCGCGCGGAGCTGGGGCAGGAAGTGGCGGGTCAGTTCGGCGGGGGCGACGAGGTTGACGTTGAGCTGGTGGCGCCAGCTCTTCGGAGTGAGGTCGCCGACCGGGCCGAGGTCGACGACGCCCGCGACGTGCAGCAGCGAGTCCACCCGGTCGGGCAGCGACTGGTGGGAGAACGCCCAGCTCAGCCGGTCGGGGTCGGCCAGGTCGCCGACCAGGGTGCGGGCACCGGGGAACTCGGCGGCCAGCTCCTTCGCGCGGCCGGCGTCGCGCGCGTGGAGCACGAGGTCGTCCCCGCGCGCGTGCAGGCGGCGCGCGACGGCCGCGCCGATGCCGGAGCCGGCTCCGGTGATCACATGTGTAGCCATGACCGCCATGCTCGCATCACCGCGGGGTCAGGCGACGCCCAGGCTCTCCTCCAGGTGGGCCAGCGCGCCGACCGGCTCCTCGGCGAAGAAGACCAGTTCGCCGAGCGGGCGGGGCAGGAAGCCCTCGTCCTCCATGCGGCGGAACTGCTCCTTGAGCCCGTCGTAGAAGCCCGCGGTGTTGAGCAGCACCACCGGCTTGTCGGTGTGACCGTGCTTCTTCAGCTCCAGGATCTCGGTCGCCTCGTCGAGGGTGCCGGTGCCGCCCACCATGATGACGACGGCGTCGGCCTTCTCCAGCAGCAGCCTCTTGCGCTCGGCGAGGTCCTTGGCGACCACCATCTCGTCGACGCCGTCGCGGGCCTTCGCCGCGAGGAACTCCACCGAGACGCCGAGGAGCCGGCCGCCGGCCTCCTCCACCCCGTCGGCGACGACCTTCATCAGACCGACGTCCGAGCCGCCCCAGACCAGGGTGTGGCCGCCCTTGCCGAGCAGGCGCGCGAACTCCCGCGCGGGGCGTGTGTAGCGGTCGGCGAGGTCGGCGGCGGAGAGGAAGACGCAGATGTTCACGGGCGTCAGCCTACGCCCGGGAAGAAGGCCGCCTCGAGGGGCGCTGCAGGGGGGTGGGACGACTGTCGAAGGAGGACGCCGTGACCACAGGCCATCGCATCACCGTGGAGCCCGGCGACCGGCACGTGCGCGTGGTGCGCGACGGGCGGGTGCTGGCGGAGAGCGACCGGGCGCTGGTGCTGCACGAGACGGGCTGTCCCGTGCGCTACTACATCCCGCCCGAGGACGTGCGGCTCGACCTGCTGACGCCGTCCGCGACGCACACGTACTGCCCGTTCAAGGGGACCGCGTCGTACTGGTCGCTGCCGGACGCCCCCGACCTGGTGTGGGCGTACCCGGAGCCGAAGCCGGCGGTGGCCCCGATCAAGGACCACCTGTGCTTCTACGACGCGGAACACGACGTGGAAGCGGACTGACCGCCCCGTCGGGTGCGATCGGCGGACGCGCCGCCCGCCTCACCGACGATTCCCGCGCCGTGCGGCAGTCTGGTGAGACATGGACCAGAACATCTCCTCGCGCGACGGCACCTCCCTCGCCTACGAGAGCGCCGGGCGCGGCGCCACGATCGTCCTCGTCAGCGGCGCGATGTCCACGGGCGCCACGGTGGCGCCGCTGGCCGCCCCGCTCTCCGAGCGGTTCCGGGTGGTGGTCTACGACCGCCGCGGCCGGGGCGCGAGCGGTGACACGCCGCCGTACGCGGTGGAGCGCGAGGTGGAGGACCTGGCGGCGCTGATCGAGGCGACGGGCGGCGAGGCGGCGCTGTACGGCGTCTCCTCGGGCGGCGCGCTGGCGCTGCGGGCGGCGGCGAGCGGGCTGCCCGTGCGTCAGGTCGCGGTGTACGAGACGCCGTACGCCCTGTCGGAGGAGCACCTCGCGGAGCGCGCCCGGTACACCGAGCGGCTGACGGCGGCCCTGGAGGAAGGGCGGCGGGGCGACGCGGTGGAGCTCTTCCTCCGGCTCACCGGACTGGGCGACGGGGTGATCCGGAGCGCGCGGCAGTCGCCGATGTGGGCCGGCATGGAGCCACTGGCGCCGAGCCTGGCGTACGACGACGCGGTGATGGGCGACGGGGGCGTGCCGCGGGAGATGCTGGCGTCGGTCGAGGTGCCGGTGCTGTCGATCGCGGGCGACGCGAGTCCCGCGTGGATGCGTCAGGCGGCGCGGGCGATCGCGGAGTCGGTCCCCCGGGGCGCGTACCGCACCCTGGGGGGCCAGACCCACATGGCCGAACCGGATGTCCTGGCGCCGGTGCTGGCGGAGTTCTTCTCGCGGTGATCCGGTCCGCGGCGGCCTTCGGGCCCGTGTCCAGCGGGCGCCGGCGGTCGGCGCCGGGACGGTCGGCGCCGGTCCGGGCGCCCCGGCAGGCGGCGGCCGGGCGGGGCCGCCGGCGTCCGGGCCGGCGGGCACGGGCGGGCGCGGACGCCGTGGTCCTGTCCGTGGCGCGACGCGTCAGGGGCTCGGTCCGTCGGAAGCGGACGGCACGACTGTGCCGTACGGCGCCGCCCGCATCCGCGGCGCACAGACCGTGTGCGCCTGCTCCGGACCGCCCGTGCGTCAGACCGTCGTGGCCCGCTCCGTCGCCCGCTCCGTCGAGGCGATCGTCGCCGAGCCCACCACGCGCGTGCCGTCGTACAGGACGACCGCCTGGCCGGGGGCGACGCCGCGGACCGGCTCGGTGAAGCGCACGCGCAGCTCCTCGCCGACGAGTTCCGCCGTCACCTCGGTCTCGTCGCCGTGGGCGCGCAGCTGGGCGGTGTAGGTGCCGGGGCCGGTGGGGGCGGCGCCGCACCAGCGGGGGCGGATGGCGGTGAGGGCGCCGACGTCCAGGGCGGCCGCGGGACCGACGGTGACGGTGTTGGTCACCGGGGAGATGTCGAGGACGTAGCGCGGCTTGCCGTCCGGGGCGGGGGTGCCGATCCTGAGGCCCTTGCGCTGGCCGATGGTGAAGCCGTAGGCGCCCTCGTGGGTGCCGATCCTGGCGCCGGACTCGTCGACGATGTCGCCCTCCGCCTTGCCGAGACGCCTGGCGAGGAAGCCCTGGGTGTCGCCGTCGGCGATGAAGCAGATGTCGTGCGAGTCGGGCTTCTTGGCGACGGAGAGTCCGCGGCGCTCGGCCTCCGCGCGGATCTCCTCCTTCGTGGTGACCGTGTCGCCGAGCGGGAACATGGCGTGGGCGAGCTGGCGGTCGTCGAGCACGCCGAGGACGTAGCTCTGGTCCTTGGCCAGGTCCGAGGCGCGGTGCAGCTCGCGGGTGCCGTCCTCGCGGAGGATCACCTTGGCGTAGTGGCCGGTGCAGACGGCGTCGAAGCCGAGCGCGAGCGCCTTGTCGAGCAGCGCGGCGAACTTGATCTTCTCGTTGCAGCGCAGGCACGGGTTGGGGGTGCGGCCGGCCTCGTACTCGGCGACGAAGTCCTCGACGACGTCCTCGCGGAAGCGGTCGGCGAGGTCCCACACGTAGAAGGGGATGCCGATGACGTCGGCGGCCCGGCGGGCGTCGCGCGAGTCCTCGATGGTGCAGCAGCCCCGCGCGCCGGTGCGGAACGACTGGGGGTTCGCGGAGAGCGCGAGGTGGACGCCGGTCACGTCGTGGCCCGCTTCGGCCGCGCGGGCGGCGGCGACGGCGGAGTCGACGCCTCCGGACATGGCGGCCAGGACGCGGAGGGGGCGGGAGGGCTGCGGGGTGTCAGTCATAGCCCCTCCAGGGTACGGGGGCGCGGGAACCACGGCCGCCGCATATGCGTTCACGCTCACATGGGGGTCAGAAGAGCATCCGAGGACGGCGACCGGCGCATCGGGCGGCGTGCCCTGATCGTGGGCGGGCTGGCGGCAGCGGCGGGGACGGCGGCGCTGGCGCGCGACGAGCTGGCGCGGCTGTGGTGGCGGCTGCCCGGGGTCGACAAGCCGCGCACCCCGGGCGCGGTCGACTTCGCGGGCGCCCGCTGGGTGGCGGCCTCGGACGCCAACTGGCGCGGCGCGGACCGGCCCGACGACTACGGCATCGACATGGTGATCGTGCACGTCACGCAGGGCAGCCTGGACAGCGCGGTGAGGGCGTTCCAGAACCCGGGCCACCAGGCGGCGGCGCACTACATCGTCGGCAAGGACGGCAGGGTCACGCAGATGATCCGCGAGCTGGACGTGGCGTACCACGCGGGCAACCGCGACTACAACGAGCGCAGCGTCGGCATCGAGCACGAGGGCTTCGTGGACCGCCCGGAGGACTTCACCGACGAGATGTACGCGGCCTCGGCCCGCCTCACGGCCGGGATATGCGCCCGGTACGGCATACCGGTGGACCGCGAGCACATCCTCGGCCACGTCGAGGTCCCGGGCACCGACCACACGGACCCCGGCCCCCACTGGGACTGGGACCGCTACCTCGGCCTCGTCCGCCGCGCCGGGACGGCACGGACGGAGGAGAAGCACTCGGCCGCCCCGGCAGGAGGCCCGGGGAGCCCCGTACCGGGTTCGTAGTCACCCGGAGGGCGCCGGAAGCCGCTCCGGCTCGGACCCGCCGCCTCAGCTCAGACCCGCCGCCCGCGCGCGTTCCACCGCCGGGCCGATGGCCTTGGCGAGGGCTTCGACGTCGGCGTCGGTCGAGGTGTGGCCGAGGGAGAAGCGGAGGGTGCCGCGGGCGAGGTCGGGGGCGGTGCCGGTGGCGAGGAGGACGTGGCTGGGCTGGGCGACGCCGGCGGTGCAGGCGGAGCCGGTGGAGCACTCGATGCCCTGGGCGTCCAGAAGGAGCAGCAGGGAGTCGCCCTCGCAGCCGGGGAACGTGAAGTGGGCGTTGGCGGGGAGCCGGCCGCCTGGGTCGGGGTCGCCGGCGAGGACGGCGTCGGGGACGGCCTCCAGCACCGCGGCGACCAGGTCGTCGCGGAGCCGTCCGACCTCCAGGGCGAACCGCTCCCGCTGCTCGGCGGCGATCCGCCCGGCGACCGCGAACGAGGCGATCGCCGGCACGTCGAGGGTGCCGGAGCGGACGTGGCGCTCCTGGCCGCCGCCGTGCAGCACGGGCACGGGGGTGTGCTCGCGGCCCAGGACCAGGGCGCCGATGCCGTACGGGCCGCCGATCTTGTGGCCGGAGACGGTCATGGCGGCGAGCCCGGACGCGGCGAAGTCCACCGGGACCTGGCCGAAGGCCTGGACCGCGTCGGAGTGCAGGGGGACGCCGAACTCGGCGGCGACGGCGGCGAGTTCGGCGACCGGCAGGATCGTCCCGATCTCGTTGTTGGCCCACATGACGGTGGCGAGGGCGACGTCGTCGGGGTTGCGGGCGATGGCCTCGCGCAGCGCCTCGGGGTGGACCCGGCCGTGTGCGTCGACGGGGAGGTACTCGACGGCGGCGCCCTCGTGCTCGCCGAGCCAGTGGACGGCGTCGAGGACGGCGTGGTGCTCGACGGGGCTGGCGAGGACCCGGGTGCGGGCCGGGTCGGCGTCGCGGCGCGCCCAGTACAGGCCCTTCACGGCGAGGTTGTCGGCCTCCGTGCCGCCGGAGGTGAAGACGATCTCGCTGGGGCGGGCGCCGAGGGCTTCGGCGAGGGTCTCGCGGGCCTCCTCGACGGTGCGCCGGGCGCGGCGGCCGGCCGCGTGCAGGGAGGAGGCGTTGCCGGTGACGCCCAGGTGCGCGGTGAGCGCCTCGACCGCCTCGGGCAGCATCGGGGTGGTCGCGGCGTGGTCGAGGTAAGCCATGGTGGGGCCGATTCTACGGGCCCGGTGCACGACACACGGATCGCGGTGGCCAGGACGCGACGCCTCTGCGGGGGCCTCGCCGGGGCGTCCGGTCAGAAGCTCCAGGAGAGCGTGCCGTCCGCCTGCATGAACGCGACGAGGACGACGAGGTCGGCGATGCCGAGGCCCAGGCCGAGCAGGGCGCGGCCGCGGCGGGCGGTGCCCCGCCGCAGGGCGACGGACGCCAGCACGATGGCGGCCGGGCCGAGGAAGACGTTGAGGACGAGCAGGCCGAGCAGGCCCAGGACGAAGGACGCGACGGCCATGCCGTCGGTGTCGCGGATGCCGGTGCGGCGGCCGGCCGGTGCGGTGAGCTGCATGGTGATCGGCTCCTGCGGTCGGTCGGAGGTGGAGCGGAGGGGCGGCGTGCGTCCCCGTGACGCGCGGTACGCGGGACGCGACGCGCGCGGGTCAGTGCGCCGAGCTGCGGCGGTCGCGGCCCTGGCGCTCGCGCAGGGCGAAGACGCCGAGCCAGACGGCGATGACGGCGCCGACGGTGACGGAGAAGGTGAGCGGCGCGTGCGCGACGGTGCCGAGGACGACGCCCAGCAGCAGGAGCGCGGCGACGAGGAACAGCATGGGTCGGACCCCCCTGTTCGAGTGAACGACTGCAGTGACATCTGTTCACTGACTACCCAGTACAACACCGTCCTCACTTCTCGGCGCCGCCCTCACTTCTCAACGGGGGAGAACAGTCGTTGACTGCGGGGCACGAGTCCCACGACCGGCATCCGGCAGGCCCAGAAGCGGAAGACCCGGCAGGCACTCCTCGACGCGGCGCTCGGGCTGCTGGAGGGGCAGAGCCTGAGCAGCCTGGGCCTGCGTGAGGTCGCCCGTGCCGCGGGCATCGCGCCGACCGCCTTCTACCGGCACTTCCGGTCGGTCGAGGACCTGGGCGTGGCACTGGTCGAGGAGGCCCTGGGCAGCCTGCACCCGGTGATCCGGACGACGGTGTCCCCCTCCGGCGACGGGGAGGAACGCATCGCGCGCGCCATCGGGCTGATCGCCGGCCATGTGGACGCGTACCCCGCACACGTACGGTTCATCGCCCGGGAACGGCACGGCGGGGTGCGTCCGGTCCGCGAGGCGATACAGGAGCGGCTGGCGCGGTTCACGGCGGAGGTCGCTCAGGCGCTGGCCGGGGACGCGGAGTCGGCGGGCTGGAGCGCCGAGGACCTGCTGATGCTCGCGCAGCTCCACATGGACCAGATGCTGATCACGGCCTCGCTCCTCCTGGAGGCGTCGGCGGGTTCGCCCGAGGCCCGGGAGCGGGCGTCGGAGGTGGCGGCGCGTCAGCTGCGGCTGGTCCAGGTGGGGCGGCGGCACTGGCTCGACGGGACGGCCGCGGCCGGGGGGCGGTGACCCGGCGAAGGGGCGGCGGGGGTCGTCCATGACCTCCGCCGCCCCTCGTCGTCGGCTCAGCCCAGACGCACCCGGGCCAGCTGGCGGGACTGGGCGACGAGGCGGTCGGCGCTGTCCCAGACCTCGGCGTCCTCCTCCAGGAAGCCGCCCGCCAGGTTGCGGGTGGTGACGGACACGCGCAGGGGGCCGGGGGCCGGGCGGCAGCGCACGTGGACGGTCAGCTCGACCGTGGGCACCCAGCCGGTCAGGCCCATCTCGAAGGCGGTCGGCGGCAGCGCGTCCACCGCGAGCAGCAGCGCCAGCGGGTCGGGGTCCCGGCCGTCGGCGAGACCGAACCAGGCCCGCATCTCGCCCTTGCCGGACGGTTGTCCGAGGGCCCAGCCGAGCGTCGACGGGTCGAGCTTCAGCATCAGCCGGCCGGTGATCTCGGAGCTGCCGTCGACCGGGGCGGGGCCGTCCTCGGGACCGAAGCACCGGTCCATCGGCGGCAGCGCGGGCGGTGCGGCCGTCGTCCGGACGTCGTCGGGGAGGGAGTCCAGGTCGCCGTAGGAGGCGAGGACCCGGATGCGCTCCACCTCGTCGCCCCGCTCGTCGAGCTGGAAGAGGGACGCCTGCCCGGTGGACAGCGTGCGCCCGGTGCGGACGGTCTCGGTGCGGACGACCGCCGGGCCCGGCTGGGAGGCCGTCAGGTAGTGCGCGGAGACGGTGAACGGGTCGGAGTGCGGCAGCGTGTCCGCGAGCGCGCGGCCCAGGACGGCCAGCAGGTAACCGCCGTTGACGGCGTTGATGATCGTCCATCCGGCGGAGAGGTCGATGTCGTAGACGCCGGGTTCTCGCGCGGTGAGCGCGGTGTCGCGGTCGAACTCACTGTCACCGATGACGGCCCGGGTGGCCTGGGCGGAGGCTGCTTCTGGCATGGGTGAACAGTACAAGAAGATGATACTAAGCGGTAGCTTTGCGCCGCCCGGTGGAGGTGACGCCTCTGCGGTCAGGCGGGCGGCTGCTCCTCGGTGACCGTCGAACGCCGGTGCCAGGCGCGGGGCGCCCGCCAGTGGTAGCGCATCGCGAGCAGTCGCAGCACGAAGGCGGTGGCGGCGGCGGCGGTGCTGGTCACCGGGTTGAGCATGTCGAAGCGCAGGCACAGGGCGACCATGGTCGCGCCGACGATGGCGGGCACCGCGTACAGGTCGCGGTCCCAGCGCAGCAGCGAGGGCACCTCGTTGGCGAGCACGTCGCGCAGCACACCGCCGCCCACCGCGGTGGCCAGGCCCAGACAGGCGGAGGCGGTGAGGCCGAGCCCGTAGTCGTACGCCTTGGTGGTGCCGACGACGCAGAAGAGGCCGAGGCCGGCCGCGTCGAAGACGTTCACGGCGGTCTGGATGCGTTCGACGTGCGGGTGCAGGAAGAACACGAGGACGGTGGCCAGCAGCGGGGTGACGAAGTACCCGAGATCCGTGAAGGCGGCGGGCGGCACCGCGCCGATGATCAGGTCGCGGAAGAGACCGCCGCCCAGGGCGGTGATCTCGGCCAGCACGGCGATCCCGAACACGTCGAAGTTCTTCCGGACGGCCAGCAGGGCGCCGGAGATGGCGAAGACGAAGATGCCGATCAGATCGAGCGTGTGCAGGACGGACGGGCTGAACAGTTGCTGAAGCACTTACATAGTGTGGCGCAGAAAGGACCCCTCACCTTGCAAAGCAAGGTGAGGGGTCCTTTCTGATGCCGATCAGACAGCCTTCTCGGGCTCCTCCTCGGACGCCTCAGGCTTGACGGGCTTCTCCGCCTTGGCCGGCTTCTCCGCCTTGACGGGCTTCTCCGCCTTGACGGGCTCCTCCGCCTTGACGGGCTCCTCCGCCTTGACGGGCTCCTCCGCCTTGACGGGCTCCTCCGCCTTGACGGGCTCCTCCGCCTTCGCGGGCTCCTCCGCCTTCGCGGGCTCCTCGTTCTTCGAGGCCTTCTCCGCCTGCGCCGGGATCTTGGCCGGGCTGTCCTTGACCGCTGTGTCCTCGGCCGCGGTGTCCTCGGCCGCGGTGTCCTTGGCCACGACGTCCGTCTCCGGGTTGTCGTCGACGCCCTCGCGGGTGGCCGAGACGACCTCGCCCTGGGTCAGCCGCAGCTTGCCGGACGCGATGTCCTCCGCGTAGTGGCACGCCACCCGGTGGCCGCCGCCGATGTCCCGCAGCTGGGGGCGCTCGGTCGAGCAGCGCTCGGCCTGGGCCCACGGGCAGCGGGTGTGGAACCGGCAGCCGCTGGGCGGGTTCGCCGGGGAGGGCAGGTCGCCGGTGAGCAGGATGCGCTCGCGCTTGTCCTCCACCTCCGGGTCGGGCACCGGCACGGCCGACATCAGGGCCTTGGTGTACGGGTGCTTCGGCTCGGCGTAGAGCGCGTCGCTCGGCGCCTCCTCGACCAGCGCGCCCAGGTACATCACGCCGATCACGTCGGAGATGTGGCGGACCACCGCGAGGTCGTGGGCGATCACCACGTAGGTCAGGCCGAGTTCCTCCTGGAGTTCCTCCAGCAGGTTGATGACCTGGGCCTGGACCGACACGTCGAGCGCGGAGACCGGCTCGTCGCAGATGATCACGTCCGGTTCGAGGACGAGGGCGCGGGCGATGCCGATGCGCTGCCGCTGGCCGCCGGAGAACTCGTGCGGGTAGCGGGCGAGCGCGTTGGAGGGCAGGCCGACCTTGTCCAGGATGGCCTTGATCTTCTCGCGGCGCTCCTCCTGGTCCTTGCCGATGCCGTGGGCGATCATGCCCTCGGACAGGATCGACTCGATGTTCTGCCGCGGGTTGAGCGAGCCCAGCGGGTCCTGGAAGACCATCTGGAGCCGGCGCCGGAAGCGGCGCATCTCCTCGCCGGGCAGCTTCGCCAGGTCGGTGCCGTCCAGGACGACCGAGCCCTCGGTGATGTCCACCAGCCGCAGCACCGACCGCCCGAGGGTGGTCTTGCCGCAGCCGGACTCGCCGACCAGGCCGTAGGTCTCGCCGGCCTCGACCTTCAGGGACACCCCGTCCACGGCGTACACGTGGCCGACCGTGCGGTCGAACAGGACGCCCTTCTTGATGGGGAAGTGGACCTTGACGTCGTCCAGTTCGAGCAGGCTCATGCGGGGACCTCCTCGGCCTTCGCGTCGTCGAGTACGGGGTTGACGCACCGCACCTGGTGACCGGCGGCGCGCGGCTCGGTGAGCTGCGGGGTGCCGGTCAGGCAGCCCATCTCGTACCGGTCGCAGCGGGGCGCGAAGGCGCAGCCGTCGGCCCAGGCGATGCGGTCGTTGATCGAGCCGCGGATGGGGGTGAGCGGCTCGCCCCGGGGCGCGTCGAGCCGCGGGATGGAGCCCAGCAGTCCGTGCGCGTAGGGGTGGGTGGGGTGGGCGAACAGCTCGCGGCGCCCGGCGGACTCCACGACCTTGCCCGCGTAGAGCACGTTGACCTGGTCGCAGAGGCCGGCGACCACGCCGAGGTCGTGGGTGATCATCAGCAGGGCGGTGCCCTCCTGGTCCACGAGCTCCTTCAGCAGCTCCAGGATCTGCGCCTGGATCGTCACGTCGAGGGCCGTGGTGGGCTCGTCCGCGATGAGCAGGCGCGGGGCGCAGGCCACCGCCATGGCGATCAGCGCGCGCTGGCGCATACCGCCGGAGAGCTGGTGCGGGTACTCCTTGAGCCGCCGGGTCGGGTCGGGGATGCCGACCCGGTCCAGCAGGTGGGCGGCCTCCTTGCGGGCGGCCTCCCCCTTCATCCCGCGGTGGCGCTCCAGGATCTCGGTGACCTGCACGCCGATCGGGACGACCGGGTTCAGCGAGGACAGCGGGTCCTGGAAGATCATCGCCATTTCGCTGCCGCGCAGGTCACGGCGGGCGGACGGGCTCATCGTGAACAGGTCCGTGCCGTTGAACTCGGCACGGCCGCCGAGGGTGAGGCCCTTGGCGGGCAGCAGACCCATCAGGGCGAGCGAGGTGACGGACTTTCCGCAGCCGGACTCGCCGACCAGGCCCACGACCTGGCCCTGGTCGACCTCGAAGGAGACGCCGTCGACCGCCCGGGACTCCTTGCGGCCCTGGCCGCCGAAGGTGACGGTCAGTTCGTCGACAGTGAGCAGAGACATGGTGGTTCAGCCCCTCAGCTTCGGGTCGAGGGCTTCCCGCATGGCCTCGCCGAGGAGGGTGAAGCCGAGGGCGGTGATGATGATGCCGACGGCGGGGTAGACCGCCATCATCGGCGCGTTGTCGAAGAAACGCTGCGCCTGGGTGAGCATGACGCCCCACTCGGGGATGGCCGGGTCGGGGTTGCCGAGGCCCAGGTAGGACAGGGCGGCCGCCTCGATGATCGCGGTGGCCAGGGAGAGCGTGGCCTGCACGATCACCGGGCTGAGCGAGTTGGGGATGATCTGCGAGAGCACGATGCGCCGCTTGCGCACACCGAGGGACCTGGCCGCGAGCACGTACTCCGAACCGCCCTGGGCCAGCATGGAGCCGCGCAGCAACCGGGCGAACACCGGGATCTGGACCACACCGACGGCGATCATCACGGTGGTCAGCGACTGTCCCATGACGGCGGCGATGGACACGGCCAGCAGCAGCGAGGGCATGGCCAGCATGATGTCGATGAACCGCATGATGACGGAGTCGATGCGCCTGCCCCGGTCGCCGCCGAGGGTGGCGAAGGCGCCGGCGAGGCCGCCGATCAGGAAGCCGATGATCAGACCGATCGTCGTGGCGACGACGCCGACGAGCAGGGTCTGACGGGCGCCCACCAGCATGCGGGAGAACATGTCCCGGCCGAGGTGGTCGAGTCCGAACCAGTTCTCGCCGCGCATGCCGACGAACTCGCCCCGGTTGGCGAAGACCTCGTTGCGCCAGGTCTGGGCGGTCGGCGAGTACGGGGCGATGTACGGCCCGATGACCGCGAGGACGATGAACACGGCGATGACGATCGCGCCGACGATCGCCATCTTGCTGCGCTTGAGACGTCGGAACGCCTCCCGCCACAGGCTGGCTCCGGTAGTGGTGTCCTTGGTCGCGGCCAGTTCGGCGAGACGCTGGATCTTGTCGGTCTTGGTGGCGACGCTCATTAGTGCACCCGCACTCTCGGGTCGATCAGGCTGTACGCCAGGTCCACCAGCAAGTTGATCAAGACGTAAACCAGCGCGATGAACATGATGAATCCGACGAGCACGGGGTAGTCACGGCCGTCGATCGCGGTCCGGATGAAGGAGCCGATGCCGCCGAAGGAGAACACGGACTCGGTCAGGACCGCGCCGGACAGCAGGGAGCCGGTGAGCAGGCCGACCGCCGTCACCACGGGGAGCAGCGCGTTGCGCATCACGTGCCGGCTACGGACGACACTGCGCTTGAGGCCCTTGGCCTCGGCGGTGCGGACGTAGTCCTCGTCCTGCACCTCGAGCACGCTGGCGCGGGTCATGCGCACGATGACGGCGAGCGGGATGGATGCCAGGGCGACGGCCGGCAGGACCAGGTGGTGGAGGGCGCTCAACGAGGCGTCGAACTCCCCGGTGAGGATGCCGTCCAGGACGGCGAAGCCGGTCACGTCGGTGGCGTTGATACCGGTTTCCTGGCGTCCGTAGCTGGGGAAGATGCCGAGCTGGACGGCGAAGATCTGCTTGAGGATCAGGGCCAGGAAGAAGACCGGGACGCAGATGCCGACGAGGGAGCCGGAAACCGCGCTGACGTCGAGCCACCCGCCGCGGTTGCGGGCCGCGAAGTAGCCGAGGGGCACACCGACGGCGACCGCGATGAGGATCGCGAGGAGGGACAGCTCCACCGTCGCGGGGAAGCGCAGGACGAACTCGTCCCACACCGGCTGTCCGGTCTGGGTGGAGGTGCCCAGATCGAGCTCGAAGATGCGCTTGAGGAAGCGCCAGTACTGAACGTAGACGGGCTGGTCGAGCCCGAGCGCACGGTTGATGCGCGCCACTTCGGCTTCGGTGGCCTTTTCCCCCAGGATCGCTGAGGCGGGTCCACCGGGCAGCCGGTCGAGCCACAGGAAGAGCAGAACCGACAGGCCGAGCAGCGTGGGTATGAGCTGGAGCAGTCTTCGTACGACGAGACGCAGCACCCCGCATGCCCCTTTCTTGCGTGAGGTCTTACATGAATGGACCCGCCCGGCCGCCGAGTTGCGGTGGCCGGGCGGACCCCCCCGTTATTGGCTTCCTGCCGTTCCCGCCTACTTGAAGGAGGCTTCGGCGAAGATCTCCTGCGTCAGCGGCGACACGTTCGGCGGGTTGACGTTCTTGCCGAAGGCGATGGCCGGCGGGGAGGACGAGACCGGGACACCCGGCAGGTAGTCCATGATGACCTCGTTGGCCTTCTGGTAGGCGGCGGTGCGCTCCTCGGCCTTGCCCATCTTCGAGCCGGCGTTCACCGCGTCGAAGACCTTCTTGTCCTTGAAGCCCCACTGCTTGTCGAACCCGGCGAACCAGGTGCCGATGAAGTTGTAGCCGTCGTTGAAGTCACCGGTCCAGCCGAGCATGTGCAGGGCGCAGGAGCCCGACTCGGTGGCGTCCAGGTAGTCCGGGGCCCACTTCATGGCCTTCGGCTTGACCGTGATGCCGGACTTCTCCAGGTCGGCCTTCATCAGCTCGAACAGGTCCTGCGGGGCAGGCATGTACGGGCGGGTGACCTCGGTCGGGTAGCAGAACTCGATCTGCAGCTTCTCCTCGCCGGCCTTCTTCAGCAGCTGCTTGGCCTTGGCGGGGTCGAAGGGGTACTGCGTGACGTTCTTGGAGTAGCCCTGGATCGTGTCCGGCATGAACTGGTCGGCGACCTTGCCGCCCTCGGGCAGCTGGGTCTTGACCAGGTTCTCCTTGTCGATCGACTGCGCGATCGCCTGGCGGACTTCCTTCTTCTTCAGGGCCGGGTTCGCCGACTGGCTCATGCCCACGTAGAAGAGGTTGAAGACGCCACGGGTCGGGACGACGTAGCCCTGCTCCTCGAGGGTCTTGACGTCGGCCGGGGCGACGAGGTCGTAGCCGTCGATGTCACCGGCCTGGAGCGCCTGGCGGCGGCCCTCCTCGGTGTCGATGGTGCGGAAGACCAGGTTCTTGATCTTCGCCTTCTCGCCCCAGTAGTCGTCGAAGCGCTCGAGGGTGACTTCCTTGTTGCCCTTGTTCCACTTGACGATCTTGTACGGGCCGGTGCCGGCGACCGTGCCGGCCTCCTGGCTGTACTTGGGGTACGTGATGGCGTCACCCTTGGCCGAGGCGTCCTGCTTCTTGTACGCCTCGATGGCCTTCGGCGAGTGGATCGCGAGGGCGTTCAGCGAGAAGCCGCCGGGGAGGTTGGCGGAGGGCTTCTTGACCTCGATGACGGCGGTGTGCTCGTCCTTGGCCGTGCAGCTCTTGTAGTTCGCCTCGGGCGTCTCCGGGTCCTCGTTCTTCGCGAACCCGCCCATGATGGTCTGCCAGTAGTAGGAGACCGCGCTCGACTGGTAGGTGCCCTTCCAGTTGAACCAGTGGTCGTAGTTCGCGCAGACCGCCGCGGCGTTGAACTCCTCGCCGTCGTGGAACTTCACGTTCTTGCGGAGGTTGAAGGTCCAGACGGTGCCCGCGTCGTTGCTCGACCAGGTCTCGGCCAGGCCGCCGACCAGCTTGGTGCCGCCCGACTCGTGCTCGAGGAGGGCCTCGAACGCCTGGCGGGTCACCCGGAAGGTTTCACCGTCACTCGCGAGGGCAGGGTCCAGGGAACCCGGGTCACCTGCACCGGCGAACACGAAGGTGTCCTTCTTGCCGCCGCTCTCGTTGTCACTGTCCCGCTCGCTGGCGCAGCCCGTGGCGATCAGACCGACCGCGACCGCGGCCGTGATCGCCCGAGCGGCTCGGGACTTGAATATGCGCATACTGGGGCCACTCCGGGTCCGCTATGTGGATGCATCTTGACCGGCCGAACACTACAGACGTTCGCAGTGAGTCAGGAACAGTCCGGATAGCGGTGATACCTACCTGAGATCTGAACGGTTGACATAAGGGATCCTTCCGGCATCTTCGCGGGGTGATTTAACGTGCCGGACACATGTGACACCCCGGCAAGTGCCGTTCCGCAGGCCCCGGATGATTTGAAGACGCAGTGAAACCGCAGGTGACAGGCGGTCAGCGGCAGGTAGCTGAGCGCATTCGCCGGAATCTGACGCGAAATCAGCGGCCGAGGGGCCCGGACGGGAGCCGAACCGGCTCACACTGTCCACATGCTGGACACGGTGACCCTGTGTCACCGTGCGCGAGAGCCCCCGGCGGCGGGTCGGCCGCGCCGGGGGCCCGGGAAGGACGTACCGGTCAGAGGCGGTGTGCGGGCGGGTAGCCGTAGCCCGCGGCGGGCGCCGGGGCGTGCGCCTCGCGGTCGTAGAAGGGGCGCGCGTTGACCCGCAGCCACATCGCCACCGGGTCGTGCTCGTCGGCCAGGGCGACGGTGGAGACGGGCAGCCCGTCGGGCACGGCGGGCAGGGACTGCCGCATCATCGCCCGCACCGACTCCACGGCGGGCGGCGAGGTGTCGTACACGTCCAGGCCGATGGCGAGGTACGGGGCGCCCAGCGCGGGCTGCACCCAGGCGCGGCGCAGCGCGCGCACGGCCGGGGTGCGGTGGGCGTTCTGCGCGAGGAGGGCGTAGAACTGCGGGATCTCGATGGCCGGCTCGGACAGCCGCAGCGGTCCGGCGGGCTGCTGGTCGAGGCCGCCGGCGATACGGCGCAGATCCAGCCAGGGGATGCCGACGCCCCCGCCGGGCGCGTGCGGGTTGAGCCAGAGGCCGTGGCGGTCCGGGTAGAGGGCACGGGCCACCTCGAGCCCGTCCACCACCTCGTACGAGCGGTTCCAGCCGCTCGCGGACAGTTCCTGGGCGGAGGTCACGCAGGGCGCGTAGCCGTGGCCGTCGACCTCCATGGTCCCGTACTGGGCGTCGGGCGAGCCGGCCTGGCCGTGCCAGAGCAGCATCCAGACCCGGCCGGACGAGGGGGTGGCGAGCGCGCGCAGCAAGGCCTCGTAGGCGTCGTAACGCCCGGGCGTCACCTGGCGCAGCATGTGCTCGACCTGTCCGGCCGCCGCGGTGCCAGCGCTCACTTGTATCGCCCCTCCGTACAACACCCAGCCGGCCAATGCCCCTAGCTTAAGCCGACGGCCCCCGCCGGTCTGCGGTCAGTGCGCGGAAGGCGGGGAGCGGTCGGTGCGCGGAAGGCGGGGGCGGCGCGTCAGGCCCGCTGGTAGAAGGGGCGGACCTTGGCGCGCAGCCAGTCGGCGACCGGGTCCTGGGCCACGTCGAGGACGACGAGGTTGACCGGCCAGCGGGCGGGGCTGCGGCCCAGGGCCCGGCCGAGGGCGTCCAGCGGCAGCGACCGGGGGTCGCCCTCCCAGTGCAGTAGTTCCACGCCGACGAACAGCACCGGGTCGGCCGTCTCGACGGCGGCGAGGCAGCGGCGGGCGGTCGCCACCACGCCGAGGGAGTCGAACTCCTGCGAGGCCGCGGCGAGGAAGTCCACCGGGTCGTCCTGCCAGTCGGGTTCGAACAGCCGGACCCGGCCGCCGCCCGCCGGGCCGTCCAGCGGGGAGCGCCCGGCCCGGCACAGATCGGCCACCGCGGCCGGCGGGAGCGGGACGGCGACCGTGCCGCCCGGGTTGACCACGATGCCGGCCTGCGGGGGCAGTCCGCGGGCGAACTCCACGGCGGGCGCGACGGTGCAGCCCATGTGGGAGCCGACGACCTGGCGGAACTGCTCCTCGGAGCTGAAGACCGGCACGTACGCCTGGCCGTCCAGTTCCATGGTGGGCAGGTCGAGGGGGCCGCTGTGCGGACCGCCGCCGTTGGGCAGCGGCACCCACAGGAAGCTGCGCCCGAGCACCTCGACGATCCGGGGTCCCGCCGAGGGGACGCCCAGGGAGGCGGAGAGCGCCTCCTCCAGTTCGTTGCCGGGCCACCCGCCGTGCGGGTGGAAGTGCGTCCGGTCCGGGATGTCCGCCGGGAAGTCCATCTGTCGCCTACCGCCTGCCTGGTGCCACTGCTGTGGCGGAAAGGCTAGCCGGTTCCCCGGTGAAGCCGATCCGGCGCAGGGCGTTCGCGGCGTCCCGGTCGACGAGCACCGCCGACGCGCAGCCCTCCGGCACCCGGCCGGACTCCACCGCGTCCAGCAGCCTGCCGCACGCCGTGCGGTGCCGGCGGAAGGCGTACCGCGAGACGCCCCGGCCCCGCTCCATCTGACCGGCCAGGGCCTGCTGGGGCGTGACGTCCAGTACCAGCAGATGCAGCGCGGCCCCGCGGCGCCGGGCCTCGCGGGCCAGCCAGCGCCGCACCCAGGTCTGCGTGCCGCAGTCGTGCACGACGACCGGCCGGCCGGAGCGCAGCGCGCGGCGCAGTCCCGCGTAGTGGGCGAGCCGGACCAGCGGGCGGTACACCGCGTACGGCAGCAGGCGGGGCATGCGGCGGTCCCAGCGGTCGCGGGCGTCCTGGGAGTCGACGCGGGCGCCGCGCACCGTGCGCCGCATCAGCGTGGACTTGCCGCTGCCGGGCAGTCCGGTGACGACGACGAGGTCGCGGGGGCCGAAGAGCAGGGCGCGCGGGCTGCGGCCGGAGCGCTCGCGCAGGTCCTGGACGAGCGGGGCGGGCGCCGCGCCGCGGGCGCCGCCGGCCCCGTCCGCGTGCTGCCGCGGCAGCGCGACGCCTGTGGTGCCGGCGTACGCCGTGGGCCTGTTCACCGTGGTCGTCCTCCCCTGGGGCCGGATATGAGTTCCGATCCCCGCCGCGTGTAAAGAGAAGGTAATGCCAGGTCGCTCTCGGTTCCGTGCTCTTACCGATACAGGCCTGTCACAGCTCCCTGTGACCGAGCCTGCACGAACGGTGCACCCCCGGCAAGGGTCCCCCTGCCGGTGTCCGGCGATGCGTGCAATGATGTGCGCGCCAACTGCATACCGGCCGTTTGAATCCGCGCGGGAGAGTCCCCGGCACCGTGTGCCGCCGGGGCGCCGAAGGAGCAAGTCCCTCCCTTGAATCTCTCAGGCACCGTTACCGCGCGGGCGAGGCACATCTGAAAAGCGGGCCGCCGTCGCAGTGCTCCGGTGGCTCCACCCAAGGTGCAAGTCCTGATCGCCGTATCACCGGTGGTCATGGCGAACCTCTCAGGTTCCGATGACAGATGGGGAGGAAACGCCCTCGCCTTCCCCCACGCTCGAATGAACTCGCGCGGGAGGGACCCCCATCGCCTTGGGAGACCGACCGATGAGCAGTAACGAACCCCGCCGCACCGCGCTCGATGCCCTGCACCGGTCGCTCGGCGCGACGATGACCGACTTCGCCGGCTGGGACATGCCCCTGCGCTACGGCTCCGAGCGCGACGAGCACAACGCCGTGCGCACGAAGGCCGGCCTCTTCGACCTCTCGCACATGGGCGAGATCACGGTCACCGGCCCGCAGGCCGCCGCGCTGCTGGATTACGCGCTGGTCGGCAACATCTCGGGCGTGAAGCCGGGCCGCGCCCGCTACACCATGATCTGCCGTGAGGACGGCGGCATCCTGGACGATCTGATCGTCTACCGGCTCGGCGACACCGAGTACATGGTCGTGGCCAACGCCTCCAACGCCCAGGTGGTGCTGGACGCGCTGACCGAGCGGGCCGCGGGCTTCGACGCCGAGGTGCGCGACGACCGCGACGCCTACGCGCTGCTGGCCGTGCAGGGCCCCGAGTCCCCGGCGATCCTGCAGAGCCTCACCGATGCCGACCTGGACGGCCTGAAGTACTACGCCGGTCTGCCGGGCGCCGTGGCCGGGATCCCCGCGCTCATCGCCCGCACCGGCTACACCGGCGAGGACGGCTTCGAGCTGTTCGTGAAGCCGGAGCACGCCGTGGAGCTGTGGCAGGCGCTGACCGAGGCGGGCGAGGGCCACGGGCTGGTCCCGTGCGGCCTGTCCTGCCGGGACACGCTCCGCCTGGAGGCGGGCATGCCGCTGTACGGCAACGAGCTGAGCACCTCGCTCACGCCCTTCGACGCCGGTCTGGGCCGGGTGGTGAAGTTCGAGAAGGAGGGCGACTTCGTGGGCCGCGCCGCCCTCGCCGACGCCGCCGAGCGCGCCGCGCAGAACCCGCCCCGCGTGCTGGTCGGCCTGGTGGCGCACGGCCGCCGGGTGCCGCGCGCCGGGTACGCGGTGGTGGCCGGCGGCGAGGTGATCGGCGAGGTCACCTCCGGCGCCCCCTCCCCCACCCTGGGCAAGCCGATCGCCATGGCCTACGTCGACGCGAGCCACGCCGAGCCGGGCGCCGAGGGCGTCGGTGTGGACATCCGCGGCAGCCACGAGCCGTACGACGTCGTGGCGCTGCCGTTCTACAAGCGGCAGAAGTGACACCGTCGTAGACAGCCCCCGGGCCGTCCCCGCGCGTCCGCGGGCCGGGCGCCCCACCCGTCCGGCCGCGTCCCGCACCGTCCCCGTCATCAGCAGTTTCCCGCGTACAGGAGAATTCCAGCCATGAGCAACCCCCAGCAGCTGCGCTACAGCAAGGAGCACGAGTGGCTGTCGGCCGCCGAGGACGGCGTGTCGACGGTCGGCATCACGGAGCACGCGGCCAACGCGCTCGGCGACGTGGTCTTCGTCCAGCTCCCCGAGGTCGGTGACACGGTGAGCGCGGGCGAGACCTGCGGCGAGCTGGAGTCCACCAAGTCGGTCAGCGACCTGTACTCCCCTGTCTCCGGCGAGGTCACCGAGATCAACGAGGACGTGGTGAACGACCCGGCGCTGGTCAACTCGGCCCCCCTCGAGGGCGGCTGGCTGTTCAAGGTGCGGGTCACCGACGAGCCGGCCGACCTGCTGTCCGCCGCCGAGTACGACGCGTTCATCGCGGGCTGAGGAGCCGTAGCCGCATGTCGCTTCTGAACACGTCCCTGCACGAGCTCGACCCGGCGGTGGCCGCCGCGGTCGACGCCGAGCTGCACCGGCAGCAGTCCACCCTCGAGATGATCGCCTCGGAGAACTTCGCCCCGGTCGCGGTCATGGAGGCCCAGGGCTCGGTCCTCACCAACAAGTACGCCGAGGGCTACCCCGGCCGCCGCTACTACGGCGGCTGCGAGCACGTCGACGTGATCGAGCAGATCGCCATCGACCGGGTGAAGGAGCTGTTCGGCGCCGAGCACGCCAACGTCCAGCCGCACTCGGGCGCCCAGGCCAACGCGGCCGCGATGTTCGCGCTGCTCAAGCCGGGCGACACGATCATGGGTCTGAACCTCGCGCACGGCGGGCACCTGACCCACGGCATGAAGATCAACTTCTCCGGCAAGCTCTACGACGTGGTCGCCTACCACGTGGGCGACGACGGCCGGGTCGACATGGCCGAGGTCGAGCGGCTGGCCAAGGAGAGCAAGCCCAAGCTGATCGTGGCCGGCTGGTCGGCGTACCCGCGTCAGCTCGACTTCGCCGCGTTCCGCCGGATCGCGGACGAGGTCGGCGCGTACCTGATGGTCGACATGGCGCACTTCGCCGGTCTGGTCGCCGCGGGCCTGCACCCCAACCCGGTGCCGCACGCCCACGTGGTGACCACCACCACGCACAAGACCCTGGGCGGTCCGCGCGGCGGTGTGATCCTGTCGACGGCCGAGCTGGCCAAGAAGATCAACTCCGCGGTGTTCCCGGGCCAGCAGGGCGGCCCGCTGGAGCACGTGGTCGCCGCCAAGGCGGTCGCCTTCAAGGTCGCCGCGAGCGAGGAGTTCAAGGAGCGCCAGCGCCGCACCCTGGAGGGCGCCCGCATCCTGGCCGAGCGTCTGGTGCAGGGCGACGCGAAGGCCGCGGGCGTCGACGTGCTGTCCGGCGGCACGGACGTGCACCTGGTCCTGGTGGACCTGCGGAACTCCGAGCTGGACGGGCAGCAGGCCGAGGACCGGCTGCACGAGGTCGGGATCACGGTCAACCGCAACGCGATCCCGAACGACCCGCGCCCGCCGATGGTCACCTCGGGTCTGCGCATCGGCACGCCCGCCCTCGCCACCCGCGGCTTCACGGCCGAGGACTTCGCCGAGGTCGCGGACGTGATCGCCGAGGCGCTGAAGCCGTCGTACGACGCCGAGGCGCTGCGGGCCCGGGTCGCGGCGCTGGCCGCGAAGCACCCGCTGTACCCCGGTCTGCGGTAACTTCATCCGCTTTTTGTACGGATGTACGGGGCATCGCGCACACTGGGTCGGTGGGCGCGGTGCCCCGCACCATGCCCCGCATGAACGATTCACCCACGCTTTCGACCCACTGAACCGCCCTTCCCCCGGTGGACAGCGTCGTCCGCCGAACCCTGAGGAGTCCTCCCGTGGCCATCTCGGTCTTCGACCTGTTCTCGATCGGCATCGGCCCGTCCAGCTCGCACACGGTCGGCCCGATGCGGGCGGCCCGGATGTTCGCCCGGCGGCTGCGCAACGAAGACCTGCTGGAGTCCGTCGCCTCGGTGCGGGCCGAGCTGTACGGCTCCCTGGGCGCCACCGGGCACGGGCACGGCACGCCCAAGGCGGTGCTGCTCGGCCTGGAGGGTGACTCGCCGCGCACGGTGGACGTGGAGTCGGCCGACGAACGGGTGGAGAAGATCAAGGAGGGCGGCCGGATCCGCCTGCTGGGCGAGCACGAGATCGGCTTCTCCTTCGACGACGACCTGGTGCTGCACCGCCGCAAGGCGCTCCCCTACCACGCCAACGGCATGACGCTGTGGGCGTACGACTCCTCGGGCGCGGAACTGCTGACGAAGACGTACTACTCGGTCGGCGGCGGCTTCGTCGTCGACGAGGACGCGGTGGGCGAGGACCGCATCAAGCTCGACGACACCGTGCTGAAGTACCCCTTCCGCACCGGTGACGAGCTGCTGCGTCTCACCAAGGAGACCGGCCTGTCGATCTCCGCGCTGATGCTGGAGAACGAGCGCGCCTGGCGGACCGAGGAGGAGATCCGCGAAGGGCTGCTGGAGATCTGGCGCGTGATGCGGGCCTGCGTGGACCGGGGCATGTCCCGCGAGGGCATCCTGCCGGGCGGTCTGAAGGTGCGCCGCCGCGCCGCGAACACCGCGCGCAAGCTGCGCTCGGAGGGCGACCCGCAGGCGCTCGCCATGGAGTGGATCACCCTGTACGCCATGGCCGTGAACGAGGAGAACGCGGCCGGCGGCCGGGTCGTCACGGCCCCGACCAACGGCGCGGCCGGCATCATCCCGGCCGTCCTGCACTACTACATGAACTTCGTCCCCGGCGCCGACGAGGAGGGCGTGGTGCGCTTCCTGCTCGCGGCCGGCGCCATCGGCATGCTCTTCAAGGAGAACGCCTCCATCTCCGGCGCCGAGGTCGGCTGCCAGGGCGAGGTCGGCTCCGCCTGCTCGATGGCGGCGGGCGCCCTCGCGGAGGTGCTGGGCGGCTCCCCCGAGCAGGTGGAGAACGCGGCCGAGATCGGCATGGAGCACAACCTCGGCCTGACCTGCGACCCCGTCGGCGGCCTGGTCCAGATCCCGTGCATCGAGCGCAACGGCATGGCCGCGGTGAAGGCGGTGACCGCCGCGCGGATGGCGATGCGCGGCGACGGCTCGCACAAGGTGTCCCTGGACAAGGTCATCAAGACGATGAAGGAGACCGGCGCGGACATGTCGGTCAAGTACAAGGAGACGGCGCGGGGCGGGCTCGCGGTGAACATCATCGAGTGCTGAGGAAGGACGCGTCGTCCTGCTCCTCGTGACGCCGGACCTCGGCCATGGCGGCACGCAGTGCGTCTGCGCTCACGAGCTGACTCACCGGGGCGGAGGAGCTGAGGAACAGTACCTCCCGGCCTTCGGGGAGCCGGTCGACGAGATCGGGCACCGGCATCACCTCGTGGGGCGGCAGCCGCTCCCCGTCCGCTTCCGGTGCGGGAGAGAAGACCGGGACGGCGGGCGTGCCGTCGGGTGCCTCCGCCACCGTCGGACCACCGGCGGCGTCGACGCAGACGGCCACCTCGGCGTCGGCGAGGACGAGGGCGAGCAGTTCCTCGGAGTCGTAGCCGGTGGCCACCAGGCGCACCGCGGCGTCGGCCGGGCTGACCGGCGGGCCCCAGCCGTAGGCGTCGGGCGAGGGGCGGTAGGCGGCGTTCTCCGCCCACTCGACGATCTCGCCCCGGGCGTCGCTGCGCCAGTGCCCCCGCACCGCCCAGGCCGGCGGCACCTCGCCGGCCACGCCGTCCCAGTGCCGGTCGACCGCCGAGAGCCACTGGCCGGGAGCGCGCCGGGCGACGGCCACGTAGTCGTCCGGGGGATCGGGGAAGCGGGGGTGACCGCGCGGGACGACGGCCGGAGCGGTTCCGGCCGGAGCGGTTCCGGCCGGAGCGTCTTCCTCCACCGGGGAAGCGGGCGGGGCGGGAACGGGGGAAGGGGACGGGAGCGCGGTCATGCCCTGTCTCCGTCTCCGAGTCCGCCCTCGTCCCCGCCCTCGTCCCCGCCCTCGGCGGACGCGGCGGTGGACGGGGTCTCCGTGGCCGCGGAGGCGGCCTCCTCCACAGCGTCACGCAGCGCGGCGCTGTCGACCGTCATGCTGACCGGTCCGGAGGGGTTGAGGTACAGCAGGTGCCCCTCCGGGAGACGGTCCAGGACGTCCGCCGCGGGGAGCAGTTCGTAACCGAGACGGCCGGCCGCCTCGAGGTGCACGGGCGAGGTGAAGACCGGGACCACCGGCTGCCCGTCCGGGGAGACGGCCGAGAGAGGTGTCCGACCGGGGCCCAGGAGCATCGCCACCTCGGCGGCGGCCAGGGTGCGTGTCACCGCGTCGCCGGGGCCGTACCCGGTCGCGGCGAGCTGGACCGCCTCGTCGACGGGGTCGGTGGGAGCGGGCCAGTCGAGCGCCTGCGGCGAGGGCCGGTACTCCTCGTTGGGCCGCCACTCCGCGATCTCGCCGTCGACGTCGGACCGCCACTGGCCGACCACCGCCCAGCTCGGCGGCTCCCCCGGACCGCTCCACGTCGGGTCCACCATGCCCAGCCAGTGGTCGGGAGCAAGCCGCGCCGCCTCCCTGATCTCCTCCGGCAGTGGTGGCGCGGTGTCCTCGTCGTGCCCGGGTGTGGTGCCGGAAGCTGCGGTGGTGTCGTTCATGGGGTCCTCGGGAGATATTGGGGATGGTCGTTCAGGATCTGCCAGATGTTCCGGTGGACATCCGCGGACGGGACACGGCCCCGGTTCCGGAACCAGTCCTCGGCCAGCCGGCGCAGCCGGTCGAGAGTGGCCGGGCCGTCTCCGGCGTCGGGGACGGCGGCCGGGCCGAGCGCCGTCAGCAGGTCGAGGATGTCGTCCAGGGTGTGCTGGTGGGCGAGGAACCAGGCCGTCTCGTCCGGGTCCGGCGTCCGGCCCGCCTCACCCGTCGGCCCGCCGCCGTCCGGCCGGTCCATCTCGGCCAGGGCGTGCTCGTCGGGGAAGAGGCCGTCGACGGCCACATGGGTGCGCAGCTCCTCCTCCGTGAGCGGAGCGATACGCCAGTAGCGTCCCCAGTTGTCCATGTAGTCGAGGTCGGACGGCTCGTTCGTCCCACCGGCCCGCAGCTCGTCCAGGAGGAGCTGGGAGGCCCTCATGATCTCGTGCACCGAGTGGTGGCGGACGGGCAGCATCACGGCCATCAGCGCGAGCCGCACCACTCCCAGGTCGATGTCCAGCCCCCATGCGTCGCGCATCCCCACCGCCTGGCGCAGCAGCCGGTACGTGGTGCCGGAGGTTCCGCCCAGCACCAGGCCTCCGGTGGCCTCGGCGGCGGACTGCAGGGCGGTGCTCATCGCGATGTCCCAGCGGGTCTCGCCGGGGATCCAGTGCAGGAGGCCGTCCGGCATCAGCGCCCTTTCGGCGTCGCTCAGCGGCGGCCGGACGTCCTCGGGTGACATCGGTATGCGCAGGGCGCTCTCCAGGCGGGCGAACCGCTCGCGCTCGGCGGGGGTCAGGCTGCCGCGGCGGGCGGCCAGGGCCTCGTACTCGACCAGGTCGGGAGCGGGCAGCCGGTCCGCGCGCTCGTCCTGTATCCCGGGCGGGTTGAGAGGGGGGATGCCCAGCAGGTCGAACGTGGTTCTCTCGGCGATCCAGAGCAGCCCCATGCGCTCACGCAGGTTGCCGGACGTGGCGACCGCCTCGATGCGGTCCCGGTCCAGGCCGACCGCACCGTCGATGGTGGCGTCGTCCGAACCGAGCTCGCGCCAGCGGCCTTCGGCGTCCGCGCGCCGGAACAGCTCGGTCGTCATGGCGCCGATCTGCGCGTCGATGTCCAGCTCGCGGGCGCGATCCAGCCCGCCGTTGAGGTAGTCAGCCAGACGCTTCTCGAAGCGTTCGGCGTGTTCCAGGTAGGACACCCGGCCGCGGATCCAGGCCGGTGCCCGGTCCGGGGTCCGGGCGAACGCCAGCTCCCGCAGCCGGCGGCGGACCGCCGGGGGCGCCTCGTCGATCGCCCGCGCGATGCGCGGCAACCGTGTGGCCCGCTCCCCGTCCGGGGCTTCGGAGCCGGCCGTCGGCCCTCCGGAGGCGGGCGGAGGAACGGCGGCGGGCCGGCCGACCAGCCACCGGCCGCCGTCACCGAGCAGGAGCACGTCCGGCCGCACCGCGGCCGGGGTCCGTGTCCGCGGGTCCGCCGTCCGGTGGGCCCGGTCGGCAGGAAGAGGACCGTCCCCGGTGGTGGAGGCACCGTCCCCGGTGGGGGAGGCGCCCCGGCCGGCCCGTGACGGGACGGAGGCGGCCGGGCCGGCCCCCGGCACGGCGGGGATCCCCGGGGCGGAGCCGAGGACGGTGACCGTGCCGTCGGGCTCCGCCACGGTGACCGCCCCGTCCGGTTCCGCCGCGGCGGCCGTCACTCCGAGCACGCGCGCCGCGGCGGCCAGCAGCGGAACGAGCGGCGGCTCGGTGTCCGGTCCCGCAAGGGCGGGATCGGCGAGCAGCAGCCGCAGCCGTACCGCGGGCGCGATGTCGTGGCCGGCCACCGGCAGGCTGCCGCCGAGCAGGACGGCCTCCGTCCGCAGGGCATCGGTGAGCCGCTGGCCCGCGCTCTCCAGCAGGGAGAGCGGCACCGTCGCCGACCGGTCCAGCCGGGGCACCTGCTCCCCGGTGAGGTGGTCGTCGTGGACGGCGTCCGCCAGCCATTGACGGAACGCGGTACTCCGCTCGGGTTCCGCCGCCGGAAGCAGCCCGGCCAGCGGCTCGTGTTCCCCGAAGGCGGCCAGCAGCGCGGTCTCGGCGGTACGGCCGGGCGCGGCGGTCACGGGGCGCAGGGCGTACCGGGTGCCGTCGAGGACGGCCTCGTCGTCGCCGGTCCGCCGCAGTGTCCCGCGGGCGGCGGGCGGCGATGCCACCGTACCGGCGGGCTCGGCCCCGGGCGAGGGGGACGGTGTGCCGCCGGGGGCGGCTCCGCCGTCCGTCGTGTCCGACGGCACCGTCCCGGCGGCCGGTGGGATGTGCGCGGTGGTGTCGGCGTTGTGGTAGGCCCGTGGGGGGTACGGGGGGAGTTCCGCGACGGTGAGAGCGGCGTAGGGCTCGTCGACGGTTTCGTCGTCGTGAACCTCCCGGGCGACCACGGACAGGGCACGGCCCGGTGGATAGAGAACCTCCTGCTCTCCGGGCCACATGGAGAACGGCGCGACCAGCGGGGCGCTCGACCTGAGCAGACGGCCGAGGACCGGGTGGCGGTCCGCCTCCCCCTCGGCGTCGTGGCGGACGAAACTCCGGGCCAGGTCCGGGCGTTCGGTGGTACTGCGGAAGCGGGTGACGAACAGCGTGCCGTCGTGCAGCAGCGGGGAGGGGCCCGGCGCGTCGACGGGGCCGGGCAGCCAGCCGCCCCACCAGACCGGGGCGGCCACCGGGGGCAGCGTCTCCAGCGCCTCGGTGGCCATGTCGACGTGCAGCGCCAGTTCGTCGAAGATCCTGTCGGCGACCCGGTTCACCCGGTGCCGCACATCGGTCAGGTCCGCAGGGTCGGGGTCCTCTCCCAGGTCGGTGAGGTCGGAGATCGCGTCCTCCAGTTCCTCGTCCTGGAGCAGGAGTTCGGGCCGGGAGAAGTAGCTGCCGTGGGCATCGGTCAGGGTCAGGTCCCACACCTGGCGGCGGAACAGCCACCGGGCGCCCGCCCGGCCGAAGCGGCTGGCCAGGACGAAGGTCTTGAACAGCTTGTGGTCGGTACCGGTGTAGCGGAACATCGCCGTCAGGTGGCCCGGCGCCAGCGCCGTGAGCGCACGGCGGCCCTCCTCCCCGAACCTCTCCAGCCACTGCCTGGCGCTCTCGGCACGTTCGGCCAGGTCCTCGGGGACTTCGGTGCCGGACAGGGCCGCGGACAGCGCGGCGATGATGTCCTGGGGCACCTCGATCTCGTGGGAGGAGCGGAAGCGGGTGGTGCTGTCGTAGGCCGCGTGGTGCGGCAGGGGGACCGCCAGGTGGGGAGCGAGGGCGCGGCGGGCCCAGAGATGGAGCCGGGCGCCGTCGCGGGAGAGCGCGGCGCGCTCCTCGTCGGTGCCCACGCCGGCGAGGTGGGAGGCGCGCAGTACCTCGGCCAGGGACTGGCTGTTCGTGAGCACCGACCAGGCCACCACGGCCGAGCGGAACGCAAACGTCCGGGCGGGGTCCGCTCCGGTCAGCCGGTATGCCTGGAGCAGCCAGAGGGCGGGGCCCACGGTGCCGCCGACATAGCGGAAGCCCCGGTCGTCGTGGGCCAGGGGATAGACGCCCTGACGGTGGCCACGCGGATGGGGCGGGTAGGGGGAGCCGATCCGGCCGGGCGCGATGTGACGCAGACTGGTGGGCGCGGGACCATAGGCGGCCGTGGCGAACGCTTGCATCAGCTGGACGAAGTCGGGCCCGCTCTCCAGGAACCGCGCCAGGGCGCGGCCCGGCTCGGCAGGCTGCGGGCCGTCCGGTTCCGCCGGGGTGACGAAACCGAAGGCCTGGTCGGCACCGTGCGGACCGTGCGTCGCGGCGATCTGCCGGTGCAGCCGGGTGATGTCGTCGACGAGCATCTCGCTGGTCCGCGGCCGGGCGGCGATGTCCCGGGCCAGGGCGACCTCGTACCCGTAGCTGTACTGCCGCCAGTCCCGCCGGGCGTACAACTGGGCGAAGCGGATGGTGTCGGGTCCGCCGGGAACCCGCCAGCGGGACACCGACCAGGGGTTGCCGGGCAGCGTCGCCTGCCCGACGGGGCCGTCCGGGGCCACGACCTCGAAGGGCGGGTCGGGCAGTACTCCCGTCGAGCGCTCGGGGGGAGCGACGCGCAGCCAGCGGCCGGCGGTGCCGTCGGCGTTCTCCAGCACGTGGATGACGGCGCCCTGGCCGCCGTCCGGGCGGCGTTTCGGGACGACGGCGACTCTGCTGGTGGAGACGTACACGGCCAGGCCGGTGGTGGCGGCGATGCCCTGGGCACGGCGCACGGTCTCTTCCGGATCGGTGCCGCGGACGGGGGTACAGGCAAGGTCGGTGACGCTGGTGAAGCCCGCCGCCGACGCCTGGGGGCCGAGGCGCCGGCCGACCGTCTCCCCCGTCGCGCCGGACGGCAGGCCGTCCGGGCCGGCCACGGTGAAGCCGCCGTCCCGGCCGTGCGAGCTCCAGTAGAACGTGCCGCTGGAAGTGGTGGCGGGCAGCGGCCGGCGTCGGGCGGTCAGGATGCCGCCGGGACCCCTGCTCCACTCGGTGTAGTGAGTGGCGTCCCGCAGACCCGGGTAGAACGGCGCGCGCAGCGACCACTGACGGGCCGGATAGGAGGCGAGGCCGATGAGCCGTCCGTCGGCATGGATCTCCTGGGTGATCACGTCACCGGGCGACGTGAGGGTGCGTCCGTCCGCCCACGGGGAGTTCCAGTAGTCGGGCTCGGGGTAGTGCGGGGTGGCGGCTCGCTCCGCCGGGCCCGCGGGCGGCGCGGCCGAACGATCGGCGAGGACCACCAGGGTGTAGCGCAGGCCGGTGTCGGGGTCGGTCTGCGGGGTGCGGGAGACGACGGTGAACTCGGTGGGGGCGGCGTGCACCGCCAGGCGTTCCGCCGGATCGGCCGTGTAGGGACTGATGTCGCGGGCCGGGGAACGCTCCTCCTCGTAGAGCACCGGGTGGCGTCCGGCGGCCCGGTCACCGGCCAGCGCCCGCAGGGCCGCGGCCCTGCTCAGCCGTACGCGGTGCAGCCGGGCCGCGGTGACCGAGCCGGGCAGAGCCTCGGTGGCCTGCTGGGAGGCGGGCGGCTCGCCGGGCAGCCAGGCGCCCCACCATGCGCGGGTGTTCACCGGCGGCAGCAGGGCCAGTGCCTCCAGGCCCACGGCGGTGTGCTGGTCGGCACGGGCACGCAGAATGTCCGCGGAGCGGGCCAGGGCGGACCGCAGCTCGGTCAGGAGGCCATCGGCGGGCAGGGCACCGGCCCGGGCGAGGATGTCGCCGACATCGGGCAGTTGCCTCAGCAGCACGGGAACGTCGCCGGTGCGGCCGTCCACCGCGGCGGTCAGGGCGGCGCGGGCCACCGGGATCACCGGGCGGCCGTCGAACAGCGCCGCGTCGGGGCCGCCGAGCAGGTACAGCGCGGTGAGGTGGGGGGCGTCCAGGCCGTCCAGGGCCGAGCCGCCGTGCCTGCGGGTGCGCTCCAGCAGCGCCTGCTCCCGGTCCGGCAGCCCCTCGGGCGCGTGGCCGGTGGTGAAGATCCGCTCCCCGCGCCGGATGGCGTCGGCGAGACCGTCGGGCAGCGTCCAGGTGCCGGTGTACCCGGCGTCGATCCGGCCCGCGTCGGTGGCGTACAGGGCGCGGTGCGGCGGGCGCAGCGCGGCGGGGTCCGGGGCGCCGGGACGGTCGGCGGGGCGCAGGGTGCTCTCCGCCCACCTGTACAGATGCGCGGCGTCGCCGAGGACGGCGGCGCGTTCGGCGCTGTCGCCGAGGCCCACGGCGTGCGAGGCCCGCAGGACCTCGATCAGCGAGTGGCGGCCGCCGGGCAGCAGCCAGCCGAGGACCGCCTCGCGGAAGGCGATCGTGTCCGCGCGGCGCGTACCGGGCAGCAGGAGATGCCGTTCCAGGGCCATGCGCGCGAGGTGGGCGGGTCCCTCGCCGAGCGGGATGCCACGGTCCCGGTGGTCACGGCGGTGGTTGCCGTCCTCACCGTGCGGCCGGGCCGGGCCGGGCCGGCCGGTCAGGCCGGTCAGGCCGACGCCACGGGCGTAGACGGCCATCAACCGCGACAGGGACACATCCGCGTCGGGCGCGAGGAACCGGTCCAGGGAGGTGAGCGGGTCGGGCCCGGTGGCCTCGTCCCCCAACAGTACGGCCGCGGCCCGGGCCGGGTCGCCGGTCCGCCCGAGGTGGAGGCGGTGCACGGCGCGCACGGCGGCGCGGACGGTCTCCCGGACCTTCGGGTCGAAGGCCAGCACCAGACCCAGGGTGCGCTCCCACGCCCGGCTCGCCTCGGCCCAGCCGGGGGCGGAGTAGAGGGAGGAGAGCAGGTCGGCGAACCCGGGGTCCTCCTTCCGGACGGCCGGGGTGACGGAGGACCCGACGGTCCGGCCGGGCCGCGGCTGCCCGGAGGCGTCCGGGCGGGAACCGGCGCGTACCGCGTGGCCGTCGCCCGGGGAGGCGAAGAACACGGTGCCGCCGGCCACGGGCAGGGAGACATGCCCCGTCTCCCCCTCCTCGAAGGTGGTGCCGCGGGACGCGAAGGGGACCGAGGGCGGCGGGGGGAACACGGCGTGGCGGCGCCCGGCCGGCTCCCGGGAGGTGTGGGCGGTCAGTCCTGACCAGCCGCCGTCGGGGGCGACGACGGCGCGGGTGACGGTCTCCCGGCCCCAGGCGGGAGCGGAGTCCGGACCGGAGACGTCCCGGAGCAGGACGTGGGTGTAGACGCGGTCGAGCGCGGCGTCGTGGCGCAGTTCGCGGGAGATCTCCTGGAAGCGGGGCGGGTGCGGGTGGAGCGCCGTGCGCTGGTCCGGGAAGCGGGCGAGGGGCCCGATGTCCCGTGCGCGGTGGTCGCGCACCTCGTAGAGCACCAGCTGGCGCCCGGCCGGGGGCGGCACGGCGGCGAACCGGCGTACGGCGGAGTCCCGGGACGTATGGAAGTCGCGCCAGGTGGGCCGGGTGTGGACGGCGCCCGGCCGGCCGGTGGCGACGTCCACGGCGGAGCCGGTCTCCCAGTCGGCCCAGTAGACGGGGGTGCCCATCGGTGGCAGCAGTGCCAGCGCCTCCCGCGCCATACGCGCCAGCAGGATCAGTTCGGTACGGGCGTCGTCCGCGAGTTCGACGGCGCGGCTGCCGGCCCGTTGTGCCGGGGCCCAGCGCATCGCCTGCCCGTCGGGGCCGGCAGGCGTCCGGGCGGCCTGGCGGGCCAGCGTGCGCAGCCGGGTGTCGCGGAGCAGCACCAGCGGGTAGTGCGCGTCGGGCGCGCCCCGGGCGACCAGGCCGACGGCCTCCGCGGCCAGGTCCCGGCGGAACCGCTCGCCGGCGTCGGGGGCCGTGCTCCCGGCGAGTTCGATCAGTGCCGCGTCGCGGCCGCTGGCCAGGTACAGCGCGGCCACGTGCGCGGCGGTCAGGCGACGCGGCAGGTTCGGGGCCCCGTGCCGCAGCAGCCAGGCCCGCAGCGCGGCGCGCCGGCTGCGGGCGGCGGCTCCGCCGGGCCACGGCAACGTCTCCAGGTCGGCGGCGCTCCACAGGTCACCGGCCAGCCCGGTGAGCACGGTGATCGCGGCCGGTTCGGCGGCCCCGCCGGTGATCCAGGGGGTGAGCCAGGCGGTGCGCAGCCGGTAGAGCCGCTGGTGGGGCAGGATCAGGTGCTCGGACCGGCCGGGGTCGAGACCGGGGACGGCCCGTCGCCCGCCCGGGTCCCCGGCGGGCCGGGAGCGGGGCGAGAACACGGCGTCGGCCCAGCTGTACAGCGCCACCGCGTCCACCTCGGCGGGCCGCGGTTCACCGGTACCGCGGACGCCCGCCGCCTGCGCGGCCTCCAGCAGCTCGGCCAGCGAATGGCCGCCGCTGGACAGTTGGTCGGCCAGGAACGCGGTGCGCAGCCCCAGGAGGCTCTCGGGGCCGGTCCCGGGCAGGGTGGCGTGGGCCCGCAGCATCCACTCGATCCGGTGGGGGTGCCCTTCCTGCGCCGGGTGGCCGAGCCGGTCGTGGCGGTCGCGGTACCAGCTGCCCCCGGGGCGGTGCGGCTCGGGACGGGCCACGGTGAGGGGCAGACCGCGGGTGTTGAGTTCGGGGCGGTCCCGCCACAGGCGACGCAGGGAGTGCCGTCCGGAACGGTCCAGCGGCCCGTACATGGCCTCGGTGTAGGCGTCGACGACGGTACGGAGGTCGCTGCGCCCCAGGAAGTCCTCCAGTCGCTCGGCGGGTCCGCGCCCCGGGGAGGGATCGGCGGCGAGGCCGAAGAACGCGGTGGCCGCGGCGTCGGGGCCGAGATGGGCGGAGAGGTGGGCGAAGAGGGTGCGCCCGGCGTCACGGGCGGCGTCGAGGACGGCGCTGTCCCGAGACAGGAACCGGCCCAGGGCGCGTTGGTACTGAGCGGCCAGTGGCCACCAGCGCGGATCGACGTGGAACGCGTCGGGGCCGTCGGGGCCGACTGACGGTGGCGTGGGGGTCGTCGTCGCCCCGGAGACGACGGGAGCTTCTGTGACGCGGACTTCGGCGAGGGGCAGGTGGTGCTCGCCGACGTAGGAGACCCGGCGGTGTTCCCGCAGGAAGGTCCACCCGGGCGGGTAGAGGGCCTCCGCCTCCTTGTAGTACCTGGCGAACATGGCGATTTCCCGCGCCTGGGAGAGGGGGACCTCGGTGATCTGCGCGTGGTGCCCCGCAGGTGTGGGGCGCTTCAGGTCCAACGCGAACTTCAAGGCACTCCCGCGGTCCAGGGAGGTGCTGCGGAAGAACGGCATGGTGATCCGCTGCCCCCCGTAGAGCGCCGAGTTCCGCGACGGCCGGTGCACGGACCCCGGCACGGCCCGGTCGCCCCACCACACGGTGCGGTTGGCGGGGGGCAGCAGTTCCAGGGCTTCGGCGGCCATGTCGATGTGCAGGGGCAGGAGGGCGTGGACGTCGTGGGCGACGGCGTCGAGCCGCCGGAGCGCCCGCACCAGCTCCATCGATCCGTCGTCCGAGTCCGCTGCCCACACGTCCTGGAAGACGCCTTCGAAACCTGGCCGCATGCGCAGGACGTACGGCAAGTCCTTGTATTCCTCTTGGCCCAGCTCGACCAGGTTCAAGACCGTCCGGCGCACCAGCCAGCGGCTCATGCCCCGGCCCAGCCGCTCGCCCTTCAGATACGCCTTGATCAACTGATAGTCGGAAAAGCTGTAGATGTACAGAGCCGTCATATGACCGGGTCCCAGGCGGCGCAACGCCTGACGGCCCACGTCGCCGTAGCGCGCGAGCCACGCTTCGGCGACCTCCTGGCGTTCCTCGTCGAGCTCGGCGTCGACGCTGCCCGGCTCGAGCAGCTCCTGCACCATGTCCGTCAGGTCCTGCGGTACGTCGAGATCGTCTGTCATCGTCGCCGAGAGGCTCACGGTGTCGCTGTAGAGCCTTTCGTGCGGGGCCCTCAGGGACTCCCGCCACGTCTCGCCCTCCGGGGTGGGCGGGATCAGGTGCCAGGGAGTCAGGTGCTCGCGGACCCAGCTGTGCATCCGGGAGGCGTCGAGGGTGGTCGCCCGGCGCTCCTCGGGGTCGCCCATGCCGAGCCGGTGCGAGGCGTGCAGGACCTCGTGCAGGGAGTGGATCCCCGCGGGCACCGCCCAGGCGATCAGGGCGGTGCGCAGCAGTGTCATCTCCGCGTCGTCCGCACCCGTCTCGCGCGCCGCCTGAAGCAGCCACAGTGCCGGACCCTCGACGCCACCGGCCTCGCGGAAGCCGTTCTTGTCGTACCGGAGCCGGCTCGTGCCCGGGGGCAGCGGGGCCCACAGGGGCCGTCCGGCGCCGCCGACACGGCCGGGCAGGGTCCGGGCGACGGTGACGGGTGACCCGGGCCGGGCGAAGACCGCTTCGGCCTGGGCCAGGAACAGTTCGTGCAGGGCCGGGCGGGCGTCTGGACCGAGCAGACGGGCGAGCCGGTCGCCGGGGGCGGGCGCGGGAGCGTCGGGGACGTCCCGCGACGGGAGGAAGGCACGGGTGGCCGCTTCCTCACCGTGGTGTGCGGCGAGGAAGCGGTGCGTGCGGCGCAGGTTCTCCCGCACGGCCCGGTGGACCTCGGGGCTTGTGCCGTGAAGCCGGGCGAGGGCGTACTCGAAGTTCAGGCTCAGTTGCCGCCAGCCGGGTTCCGTGTACAGGGAGGTGAAGCGGGGGGTTCCCGGCGCTCCGGTGATCCGCCAGGACGCGAGGTTCGGCGGACGGTGCCCCAGGCCGTCGTCCGAGCTGTTCTCCGAGTCGTCGTCCGAGCTGTTCTCCGAGTCGTCGTCCGAGCTGTTCTCCGAGTCGTCGTCCGGGCCGGAGTCCGGGACGTCGGCGTTCACCTGCCTGTCGTCCGGATAGCGGACCGTGGCCGGGACCCGGGCCGCGGACGACGGGAGCGTCGCCGTCGGAGGCGTACGGCCGCCGGGGTGCTCGGTCACCCACGTGGTGGGCCGGCCCTCGGCGTCCTCCAGCAGGTGCGGCACCCCGTCGGCGACCGCTGTGCGGCCCACCGCCAGGTGCACCGGCAGCCCGGTGGCGTCGGCGATCCGCCGGGCCGACGCCCGTGCCGCGGCCTCGTCCGCGAAGGCGCCGCCCGGTCCGCAGGCGAGCACCGTGATGCTGCGGCTGTCCGGGCGCAGCAGCGGACGCAGCAACAGGCCGACGTGGGAGCCGTCGTCGTGACGGACGCCTCCGTCCTCGGTGCGCAGGGCCAGCCCGGCGGGGCCGCCGTGCCCTCCCCAGTAGAAGGTGCCCTCTCCCCCGGGCAGGTCCTGGGAGTACGCCGACGGGCGCCCGTCGGCGTCCCGCTCCCAGGAGACGAATCCGGTCCGCTCACCGAGCCGCCGGTAGTCCGGCTCGCGTACCGCCCAGTCGGGGTCGTCGAAGGACGCCGCCCCGGTCCGCCGGCCCTCCTCGTCCAGGATCTCCCTCAGCACCGGCGGGGACGGCCACGGACGGGGAGCGGGGGATCCGGCGATCCGCAGCAGGTCGTCGGGGGCGCCCAGCAGCCGCCTCGGCGGCAGCGCGGCGGGCGCCGGCTGTGCCTCGTCCACGGTGACGTCCGCGTACTCCAGGAGCTGCTCGACTTCCTCGCCGTCCGAGTCGACGGTCTCCTGGACCTCCCGGCGGACAACACGGTCGGTCACCGGGAAACGCTGCCCCGGCGGATACACCGCCTCCTGCTCACCGGGCCAGGCCACGAACGGGGTGACCTCACGGGCCGTGGACCGGCGGACGTGCACCAAGCCGCGGTGCGTGTCCGCCGGCCCGCGGTTGCGCATCATGTACCTGAACGCCTCGTCGGGGTTGAGCGAGGTACTGCGCATGAACGGCACGTCGATGAGGTCCCTGCCGTAGACCGGTCCGTGCTCCGGGCGGTCCAGCGGTCCGGGCATGCCCCGGTCGCCCCACCACACGTCCTGCCTGACCGGCGGCAACAGCTCCAGCGCCTCGATCGCCATGTCGGTGTGCAGCGGCAGCTCGTCGTGGATCCGGTCGGCGAACACGTCCGACCGGCGGCGCAGCTCCGCCATCTGGTCGTCCGGAACGTCCGACCATACGGCGAAGGCGCCGAACAGGGCGTCGTTCACGTCGTTGTGGAGGTCGTCGACCCCGTCCAGACCGCGCAGGATGACGGGCAGCTCGGACAGCTCGAGGCTCGCGACGGCCCGGCGTATCGTCGACCAGACGGCGGACCGCACCAGGCGACGGGAGATGCCGGCACCCAGGCGCTGCCCGTTGAGATAGGCCTTCATCAGACGGTAGTCGTTGGAGCTGTAGAGGAAGACGGCCGTCAGGTGCGCCGGGGCCAGCTCCTCCAGGGCACGCCGGCCGGCCGGTCCGGTGCGCGCGAGCCAGTCCTTCAGCAGCTCACCGCGGTCGCCCCGGAGCTCGCCGGGGTCGCGCAGTGCCACTTCCACGAGGTCCGTCAGGCCGCCGGGAAGGGACACGTCCCCACTGGGGGTGATGTCCGCGGAGTACGTCATCCGCGCGCCGTAGACCACCCGGTGCGGCGGGACCACGTGGCCGACGCGCGCGTCGTCCGACGGCGGGCCGAAGGCCCGCAGCAGCTCCGCCGCCCACAGGTGCAGGCCCGCGCCGTCGCGCAGCGCGGTGGCCCGCTCCCCGGCCGGCGCGGTCCCGGCGAGCTGCGAGGCCTGCAGGATCTCGGACAGGGACGCCAGGTCGGCCGGGATCAGCCAGGAGATCAGGGCGGTGCGGAACGCCGCCAGCTCGTCGGGGGAGGCGCCCAGTGCCGCGTGGGTCTGGATCAGGCGCAACGCCACACCGCGCTCGCCGCCGACCCGGCGCAGGCCCCGGCCGTCGTGGACGGCGCGGTAGGCGCTGCCCGGGGCGTACCGGGCACGGTCGCCGGCGGGGCGTGCCAGCGCCGCGGCGAGGTCCTCGGGCAGCTTCCGGGCCGCGTGGGCGGCGCGGGCGAAGCCGGCCATCAGCTCGTCGAGGGTGCGGACGCCGGGCGGCAGGGCGAGCAGTCGGTCCAGCGTCCCGCCGGGGTCCTCGGGCAGGTCGTCGGGGCCGAAGAAGGCGCGGTCCGCCTGCTCCTGGCCGTAGCGCGCCACCAGTTCGGAGCGCAGGCGGGAGACCGCGCTCCGGGCCGCCTCGGTGCTCCGGGCGTCCGAGCCCAGCAGTCCGGCGAGGGCGAACTCCAGCCGGACGCTGAGCCGCCGCCATTCGCGGTCCTGGTAGAAGGCTGCGAAGCGGACCGTGCCGGGGGATCCGGCGGGCCGCCAGGACGACACGGACCAGGGAGCCTCGTCGGTCGCGGGGCGGGGATCCGGGCCGGCGGTCTCCGAAGGGGTGGCCGGGGAACGGGAGTCCTGGTCGGGGGCCTCCGGAGGGGTGCCGGTCCTTTCGGGGGCGGGGTGGCGAGGGACGCCTTGTCCGGCCGGGGCGGTGGGAGCGGGGGTGCCGAAGGGGCGCACGGTGCCGGTGGCCGGCGCGCGGTGCGCGGGTGCGGTGGGCCCGAGGTGGAAGGTGCCCGGGGCGTCCGCGCGGGGGGACGGCCCGGAGGTGTCCGCCGGGGCCGGGGCGGTGGGCGGCGGCGCGGCGGGGGCGGTGGGCCCCGCCACGTCGGCGGACTGCAGTCGGCCGGTGCGTGCGGCGAACAACAGGTGCGCCAGCGAGTTGGCGGTCAGTGACCGGTCCCAGCCCTGCCGGGCGGCGTACCGGCCGACGATGTGCTGGAGCCCGCCCCAGGTGAGCGGGCCGGGGTCGGCGTTGCCGACCGCCTGGAACCGCAGCATCTCCAGGGCGCCGAAGCCCTCGATCAGCTCGTGGAACTCCGCCTCGCGGTCCAGGTCCGAGTCGATGCGCACGCCGTGGGTCTGCCGCAGGGCGCGCACCCAGCGCAGGGCGCGGTCGGTGCGCCCCGGCATCCAGGAGGGCAGCCCGCCCAGCTCGGCGAGCGCGTCGAGGGCGTCGGTCCCGGGCTTGGGGAGGAACTCCTCGATGCGGCCCACGGGGTTGTCGGGATCGTCGTCCACGGCCAGGCGCGGCGGCAGGCCGCCCTCGGCCTCGGCCACCACCACTGTCGTGTCTACAGCAAATGCGGGGCGACGGGTCGCGTCGGCGACGTGCTGAGTGGAGGGGGGATCGTTGAGCAGGTCCCGGTCGGCCCGCCTCATGGACAGCTCGCAGAACACCATCCAGACCGGCTTCTCGGGGGACAACGCCTGCAGGCTCTTGCGCCGGGCCAGCATCCTGCCCAGGTGCTGGGGACTGATCCTCTGGTTGGCGCCGGTGCTGCGGCGGGGCACGACGATGCGTCCCTCCTGGCCATGGCCGATCGCGACGTAGGAGTCGGTCAGGGCCCGCGGCAGGGGCAGGGCGGGGCCCTCCTTCGCGGCGTACACACCGGGCAGCGCTTCCCTGTTGCGGGAATAGTGCTCGATGGCGGACACCGCCCGCAGGGCCCGCTCCCTTATCGCCATCTCGTGCGCGTCGAGGAACGCCCGTCCGGCCAGCGCCTGTCCGTCGACCGTGGGCAGTGGGTACGAGTGGATGTCGGTGTCGGGGAAGACGGTCCCGTCCGTGGCCCTGACGGTGGCCGCCGGGTCGTCCGGGACCCGTCCCGGATCGGCGGGGATCCAGGTCCCGGTCGGAACCCTCTTGCCCTCCTCGGAGGCCGGCGTGGCCAGGAACGGCACCCGGCGGCCGTCCGGACCCTCCACGAGCCGCAGGTCGCCGTAGGTGAACCAGGCACGGGCGTCGATGCGGTCAGCGATCATCCGCGCGAGGGCCTCGTTGCGGCCGTCCATCTCCTCGATCAGGACCACCACGGGCGCGCCCTGCGGCCGTTGCGGGTCGTGCAGCACCAGTTCGACGAACTCCTCGTCCGACACCGGTTTTCCGTCCGCCAGCAGCAGTCCCTCGTCGTTGCGTTCGGCCACCACCGTGTAAGCGGCGGCCCCCCAGGGCGCGGGGTAGACGCCCTGGAGATCGGCGACCACGTCCATGCGAAGGCGGATACCGGCACGTCCGGTCCAGTTCCTGCCGTACGGCGCACCGCCGGGTTCGCTGAGCAGCCCGGTCTGCCGCGAGTAGTCCTCTCCGGTCAGCCCATAGGCGGCGATGGCGTCCAGGCTGCCGGCCCGCCTCCGTCGATGAGCACTGCTCGCGATGGTGAAGGCCTCATAGTGCCGGGCCGCGTCCACCGGCGCGTCCGGCGCCAGATGCAACAGCATCCGGGTGATGCCCTCCAGGTCCAGGCCGGCACGGAAGCGGGGGTGCCCGTGGCGCGCCGACTCGATGACGCGCAGCGCGTTGAACAGTTGGTTGCGCAGGGTCTGCGGGAGCGGCTGGGAACCGAAGGTGGCGTCGATGAGTGCCCACAGTTCCTGCAACCGGCGCTGGACGGCGTCGTCGGTGGGCGGCGGGGCGGCGGCGGACCGTGCCTGCGGTCCCGGCACCGGGGGCGGGACCGGCAACGGCGCGGGAGTGTGCGGCTGCGGCGTGTGTGCGCCGACGGTGCCGTCCCACAGGGCACGAACGGCCACGTAGGAGTCACCGTCCTCGCCCGGGCCGCCCTCGGCGACGTCCCACAGCGCACGGGCACGGGCCAGCGCCTCGTTCTCGACGTCGGTGGCCTCGACGGGGTTGACCTCCGCGGGACGGACACCGCGGGGACGGACGGGTTCGACGCTGCGCGGATGACGGGGCCGGGGCGGGGGACCCTCGCCGTACAGGCGGCGCATCAGGTCGTACATGTCCGGCTGGTGCCGGCGCACCCACTCCGGACCGTCGTTGTTGCGCCGCCTCCCGGTGTACGGATCGGACCCGCCGTTGGCCATGAGGTAGACGTTGGTGAGCTGGGCGAAGAACTCGCGCTCGTCGCGGCTGCTGTAGTTGGGGGCACTGCGGCGGCCGTCGGCGTCGTAGCCGTAGAGGTCGCCGTCGGGCCAGGAGCCCGCCTCCCCGGCCTGCTCGGTGGCCCGGTAGGCGTCGGTGACGCGCTGCCGGTCGGTGGGGTCCAGGGGGTCCAGGCCGTAGAGGTGCACGAGGTGGGCGATCTCGTGCACGGTGGTCGAGTAGCCGTCGGCCTGGGCGGACTCGACGGTGGGGACCGTGGTGCGCTCACCCAGCAGGTTCTCCTCGGTGACGGCCGCGCTGCGCAGGCCGGCGCCGCGGACGCTCTCCCAGGGACGGCCGTCGTCGGTGACACCGCCCCGCAGTTCGCGGAAGGCGTCCAGGGACGTCATCGCCTCGCTTCTGGGCACCACCACGACCCGCGAACCGCCCTTGAGCAACCGCGCCGCGACGTCGGGGTCCTGGAGCAGCCGGGCGACCTGGGCACGGGCCCGGTCACCGGCGGAGACGGGCTGCTCGACCCCGTCGGGCACCTGCGTCATGAGGCGCGCCGCGACCGAGGCGAACTCGGCCGGCTCGAGCCCGGCGCGCAGGGCGTCCACGAGCACGGGGTCACCGGCCAGCCGCTCCCGGTGCGCGGGCGGCAGCGACGCCAGCGTCGCGTCACGGTCGGCGGCGGACATGCCGGGCAGCCGTGCGGCGAGCGCCCGGACCGGGTCCGCGGTCACCTCCGGAAGGACCCGCAGCCCGTCGGCGAGCGCGGTCAGCCCGGCGTGCAGCGCGGGCAGGTCGGCGTCGGTGGCGCCGAGGGCCCTCCAGGTCTTTTCGTGGCGGACGAGGGCCTCGCGGTCCAGGGCGGCGGAGTCGAGCAGTTCACTGAGCCGTACGGCGAGGGAGCCGGCGGCGCCGGCGGGGCGCGCGGAACGGTAGGCGTCCTCGCGTGCGAGAACCGACGCGATCGTACGGGGGCCGTCGGCGGGGACGCGGTGCAGCACCCACAGCAGGTCGAGGAGGTCGCGTCCGCGCAGCTCCGGGTCGGTCCCGGTGGCCAGGGCGAGGGCGGCGTCGGCCAGGGAGTCCGCGGGCGCCGGCACGGTGAAGCCGTCGGCCGTGACCGTGCCGGCGACCGGCCGGTCCACCGCCGTGACCGTGATGTCGACGCCGTCCACCGACAGGTCGAGAACCCGATTGTCGCCCGTGCCGGTCCGGACCCGTACCGACGCTCCGGGCAGCTCCCGCGCCAGCGCCGCACGTATTCCGGCGGCGGCGGGCGGGGTGTCCGCGGACAGCTGGAACTCCACGGCGCCCAGCGGCCGGGACTGGCCGAACTGCACCCGGCCGCGGGCGGCTCCGGCCAGCACCACCGGGTGGCCGAGGCCGTGCAGCACGGCACCGACGCGGCGCGCGACGTCCAGTTTGCCGGTGTCGTCGCCGGACGGCGCGGTCGGCCTGGAAGCCCCGGCTCCCTTCAGGGGACCGGGAACGCGGTGGTCGGCCGGGGTGACGGTAACGGCCGCCGGCGGGGCCGCGGGCCGCGGGGCCTGCGGAGGTTCCGTCGGCGGGGCCGGAGACGAGGCGGGACCGGGTGCGGCAGCGGGGGCAGGGTCGGGCGGGACGGCGCCGCCGAACCGGTCGAGGGGTGCGGCGTCGCTGCCGTCGTAGTGGTTGTCGCCGTTGTAGTAGACCTCGGTCCGCAGCCTGGCGTGCTCGGGCCCCACGGTGCTGATCCGCCGGGCGCCCGACGGGAACCACCGCACCACATCGATCTGCATGTCGAACGCGTGCGCGATAAGGGGCAGGAAGGCCTCTCCCTCCGGCGTTTCCCAGTGCTGCTCCCAGTGGTCGACCGCGTTCTGGAGCGCGGCCAGTTCCGCCGCGTCCAGCGGCGCGGTGCTCAGCGGGTAGACGACACCGAGCAGGTGGGCCAGCGCGCTGTCGTCGAGGTCGGCGGGCGCCGGCAGCAGACCGTGTTCCTCGAGGTACTCGAACATCTCGCGCCGGCTCAGGTCCTCGGCTTCCGTCTCGAGGAGGATCCGGGTGAACTCCGTGGGGACGCCGGGGTCGACGGGTTGCGACGCCATGAGGGCGTCGACGTACCGCCTCAGCGTCTCGCCGGGATCGAGAGCCTCCGGCACGGGGATGGACCGGACGCCGTGCCGGGCGAGCTGGGCGAGCATCTCGGCCCGGTCCATTCCCTTGACGCGTGGGGCGAACGTGGCGTCGGGGGTCCGCCGGAACTGGCCGATGATGTGCGGGTGCAGGCGGCCCTCGCTGCGGCGCACGTAGTCCGACACGGAGGCCAGCATGGCGCGGAGCACGACCTGCGGAGGACTCGCGGGGGATCTGCGGCTCTGGGAAGGGGTCACGGCCTGGCGCCGCAGCTGATCGCGTACCGCGTCGGGATCCGCGAGCCACTCGTACGCGGCGGGGTCGGTGGAGGCGAGACCGTTCAGGCGGCTTCGAAGGTGCACGGAGGCGCCGGCCATGACGGAGTAGGGGAGGCACACACCGGTGGCGGGCATCGGTACTCGGCGGCCCCGCACGCGACCGCTGCCGGTCGTCGCCGGCCCGGGGCCCTTCTCCCCGTTCCCCCGCACGGCCGGAACACCCGTCGCCGGGGCTTCCGGTCCTGCGGCTTCCGCTTCCGGGTTCCGGACGGCCGGGGCCACGGCCGGTACCGGCTCGGCCTCCGGCGCTGCGTCCTTCCGCCCGCTCGGTACGTCCGGTACCGCCGGCCCCTCCTTCGGCTCGACGGCGGGCGGGACCTCGGACGCGGGATCCGTCGGTGCGGTGTCCTTCGGCGCGGGGCTCTTCGGCACGGTGCCCGTCGGTGCGGCGGTGTCCGTCGGTGTGGTGCCCACCGGCGCGGGAGCGGGCTCCGCCGACGGGGTCGGGCCCTGGGACTCGGTCTCACTCCGGGGGCGGGTTTCGGCCGGCGTCACGAGAGTCCCGTCGTCGGCTACGGGATCCTGCGACGCCACGGTCCCGGGCGCGGGAACCTCGCCGGGCTCCACCTCGGGCACCACGGGCCCCGAAGTCCCAGGCACGGGGTTCTCCGTCTGAGTGCCGTTCGGGGTTGTTTCCCGGGGCGGGGTGTTCTCGGGCTCGGTGGTGGGGCGGGGCGGTCTGAGGAAGGGGCCCAGGACGGGGTCGTCCTCCAGCCCGTCCGCCAGTCGGCCCGTAGCCTTGTTCACCGGCAGCATGCCGTAGAAGCCCGCCGGCACCTTGATCCGCACCGTGCCGAACGGTCCGCGGACGACGGCGGTGACCCCGAAGCGGTAGAGCCGGTAGGGCCGCTTGCCCTCCTTGTTGCGTTCGTCCGTGTCGCCCAGCGCGCCGCTGCGGCTCTCGCTGTCCATCCACGCTTTGAGCTCGAACGGCATGCGCTCGAACATCCTGTCCTCGTCCGCATGACCGCCGCCCTCGGGACCGAGCGAGAAGCTCCAGCCGCTGCCCTCCTCGTGCTCGTGCTCGGGCTCCTCGTCGGACTGCTTGTACCCGCGCTGTTTGACCAAGGTGCCCTCGGCAGGGCCCAGGATGTCGGCGCTGTCCAGTTCCAGACCCACCAGGGCGTGGCGGTCCCCCATCGGCAGCTCGTACTTGTGCTCCAGCAGCTCCTTGATGCGCGGCCGCATCATGTTGCTGCTGGCGTAATGGGTGTAGAGCACACCGGCGACCCTGGTGACCGGGTCCAGGCCCCCGATCGTCGGCGGTTTGCCGATCCGGGTCTGCGGAGGCGTCCGGTGCCGTACGGCGGTCAGCTTGGCCCAGCGCTCGATGGGCACGGCTGCGGGCACCGTCCAGGGATGGAGGTCCTCCAGGAACGTTCCCCATGCCTCTGCCGAACTCAACGGAACCCTGGGCTGCGCCGCGTCCGTGGCATCCGTGGCCTGAGGCTGCGTCGTGTCCGTGGCCTGAGGCTGCGTCGTGTCCGTGTCGGACTCCGGCTGCTCCCAGATGACCTCGGTCTCGCGTGGTGCGGCGAGATCGAGGGGCCACTGGGGCTGCTGGTCGGTCTCGTGGGTGAGGTGACGCGGTACGAGCAGCCGCACGGACCCGTTCACCAGTTGCCCGGGGCCGTCACCGGGATCACGCCAGACGAAGACGCGTTTGCCGCGCTCCGGGTCCGCGCCGTCCTTGAAGACCCTCTCGTACTTGTTCACCCCGCGTGAGCGCATGGTGAACATCGCCGGGAGTTCCGTGGACATGCCCATCTCGATACGGAACGCGACGACGTCGTGATCGAACTCCTCCGAGGAGTCCTGGGCGTTGACACGGTAGATCTCGACCGTCTTGCTGGTCTCCTTGTCCACCGTCTTGGTCTCGTCGCTGTACTCGGCACCCACCTCGATGCCCCCGTGCCCGTGCTCGTCTCCGGCACGGGCGCGCACATCGACACCACCGCTGAACGACAGACCCGACTCCTGCTCGTTCTCCTCGGCCGTCACCGCTTCACCGCGCAGGGTGAGCTTCGTCTTGTCCCGGTACTGCTGCCCCTTGGGCTTGTCGATGCGCACCACGGTGACGTTCACCCACAGGTAACGCGTGGTGCCCCACGGACCGGGCACCGGGAACCAGCGGAAGTGACCCTTGTTGGTCAGGGCGTGCCACTCCGTCTGCAGGGCATCCGAGGAGAACGACTTCTTCAGGGACCTCTGGAGGAGGTTGGGGCGCGGGGCCGTGCCCGGTGACTTCTCGGTGGGGATGATCCCCCTGGCACGCAGGCGGTCGTTGATGGCGTCCAGGACACCGTCGGCCCTCACGATCTCCGGGTGCGAGACACCCGGCACCAGACCGGTGTCCAGATACGTCCGAGACACCACCGGTGCCGGCGTCGACTCCGTCGCGGGTGCCGGTACTGGTTCCGTTTCGGATGCCGGTTCCGTTTCGGGTGCCGGCGTCGACTCCGTCGCGGGTACCGGAGCCGTCTTCGTCTCGGGTGCCGGAGCCGCTGCTGCGTCTCCCTGCTCCTCCTGCTGATTCGCCTTGTCCGCCGCCGCCTTCCCGACGTCCTTGATCAGCTGTTCGATCCCGTGGTCGAAACGCCCCCGGTACTTCCTCGACTGCTCCTCGCCCAGCTTCTCACTGTCGAATGTGTGCGCGAAGTCAATGAGCTTGACCTTCGTGGAGGCCGCCTGGCTCCCCTCCTCCGGCTCCAGGTCCACCGCGATCAGCACGCTCGCCGCGACGAAGGAGAGACCGGATTCGTCGGCGGCCCGCCTCACCTGCTCCAATTGCCTCGCCAACGTCTCGTAGACGTCGGCTTCCTCCGAGAACTCCCGTACATTGCGCTCGGACCGTATGCCGTTGACCAGTCGCGAGTCTCCCAGGCCTGTGCCGCCGACCGTGCGATATCCGCGGTGTGCCGATCCGGTCATCATGTCGGCGAACTTCAGCCTGCTCTTCTTCCTCCAGGCGGCCGACGCTCCCAGAGCGAGCAACAACTCCTGCCTACTCGCTGTACTCTCACCCACCTTGATGTCGAGGAGCTTCGGCTTCCTCATCCCGCGGGTCAGGTTCTCGATGTAGACGTGGGTCGAATCGTCACCGCTCGTCCGGGGGTCCATCGCCTTCGCGGTCTCGGCCGAGTACGAGTTCGGGACGACTCCCTCCAGAGCGGGATGCCTGCCCGCACGCATCTCCCCGTAGAACTCTGCCTCCGCCTCGTTCGTGGGCTTCTCCAGGAAGAGTCCCTCGGCCCTCTTCTTGATCCCTCCGTGTCCCCCGGCCGCCTCCTCCGCCGGCTGCACGACCGCTCCGGACCTCGTTTCCCCAGTCTCGGGTGCCGGCGCCGGCTCCGGTCCCGTTTCGGGTGCCGGTGGGAGGAGGTCGGTCATGCGGCGCTCGGGGACGAGGAGGTCGAGGGCCTCCTGGGCGCTCAGGTACCGGGTCTCCTCGGTGAGTTTGTCATTGCGCCAGCGTATGTAGGTCAGTTCGAAGACCGGGGTGGAGCGGACCGTGTGCACGGGACCGCCGTAGGTGGCCCGGGTGATGTCGATGCGCCCGTCGGTGTTGCCGCTTCCCCGGCCCCAGCCCTTGGTGAGGGAGGCGTGGCCGACCACGTTGAGCCGCCCGCCGGGGCCGGTGGGATGGTCCTCGTGGCTGGCGTCGGAACCGAACCGCATCTGCGGGCCGACGGAGGCGGTCACCCCCAGCCCGTTGTCGACGTCTTCCTCGCCCGCGTGGTCCTGACTGCCCTTCGCGTACTGCTCGACCTCCACGTCCGGACTCGCCCCGAGGTCGTCCGGGTCATGGACGTGGATCTTCAGCCGCAGTGCCTGCTTGACGTTCCCGTCCTTCGGCAGCTCCGTCTCATAGCCCCCCTTTCGGACCGCTTCGCCGAAATGCTCGGCGAGGAAACCCGGATGGGCCAGGTCCCGGATCTCCTGCGGCCAGCCCGCCGGATTATCCAGCCACGCCTGCCGCAGGGCCTTCTTCGCCGCCCCCGGGAACATCTTCTCCGCATACATCCGGGCGCCGAGCTGGGCCAGTTCCGGCATCAGGTGGAAGGCCGGGTAGACCCCCTGGGCACCACCGGAGAAGTCCAGCCTGGGACGCTTGTCATCCGGCGGCCCGGGCAGCTCCTTCACGCCCGTCGCCTGCAGCTGCCGCACCTTCTCCGCCGTCACGGGCTGCTTGGAGGCATGCTCCTCCGGGACGACGACCCGCGCCACGAACGGAACGCGCCCACTGAGGTACCGGTGCTTGCCGGCGGGCCTGACCGTCCACTCCATGCCCATCAGATAACGGTGCTCGTCGACCCACGAGCCGGTCTCCGTACGGCGGTAGGTCCCCGAACCACCGCTCAGCTTGTCGCCCTTCCCCTTGCCCCTGCGCCACACACCACGTATCGCTCCGAACTGGAAACGGATGGGAGGTACGGTGAAACGCAGCCCCAGGAACGAGAGGTCGATCTCCGGGATGGCCAGCCGGGCACCACCACCGCCCGCCACACCGACCTTCCATCCCGTGCCGCGGCTGCCCCCTACCTTTCCCCCTTCCGCAGCCCGCGTGTTGACCTTCATGCGGTAGTCACCGGGGCGCGGGGATCCGTCCTCGGCGACCGGTTCGGCCATCGGGTTGGGACCGTCGATCCGGTTGCCCCACACCGCTTTGGCGGCCACCTCGTACTCGCGCCCGCCCACCTCGATGGTGCGGTAGACGCCCAGCAACGCTCCGTTCAGATCGCCCTCGACCGCGGGACGGCCGTAGAAGGCCGCCAGGTCCCGGTCCGCGGCGGCCCAGTGGCTCTTCTGCGCCTTCTCCTCACCGACGTCCATGACGTGCAGCTGCTCGATGGCGTCCCGCAGATCCTGCTGCAAGGACTCCACGCCGGGCAGCGCGGTCGGCACACCGAATCCGAGACCCTTGCGGGCCGCCAACGACAGGGGCTCCCGCGGATGAGGCTTCAACAGGTCCTTCACCCGGCTCACCACCATGCGGAACCGGAACGGCGGCAGCTTCGTGGGCAGCCTCCGGACCTTGCGCGGCTTCGACAGCGCGGGAACACGGTGCCGCGGCGCGTCCTCGCCCCCGGACTCCGGACGCAGATCCGACGTCCAGCCCTTGCCCACGATCCGCTTCACGAAGTGAGCGGCTTCCCGCTTGGGAACGCTCACCTCACCCACCGTCGTCTCCCGCACCGGAGCGATCTTGTGCGTGCTCGACTCCAGGTTCAGCTCGATACGCAGCCCGGCCCGGTAACGGGACTGCTCCGCGAAATCGTTCAGAACCGTGTGACTGAGACCGGACGTGTCCAGGGAGTGACCCACGTTCCGCTTCAGATCCAGGACCGCGCCGAACGCGGGCACCAGGCCCGTCAGCTCCGCACCCGCGGAGTCGTCGCCGTCCGCATGGGACCCGGGGGTCAGGTCGCCACCGGCACCGGCGTCACCACCGCCCATACCTGCACTGTTGTAACCGAAACCCAGACCACCGTCCGTGCCCCCCTTACGGTCAGCGGTGCTGCTGTCACCCACACCGATGTCGTCCCGGGTGCCGATCTTGCTGTCCCCCAGATACTGGAGACTGTCGATCTCCCGGCGGATCCTCAGATGCCCCCGGAACTTCTTCACCAGCGGCCCGGACACCTCGATCGTGTTCGACGAGTCACCGCTCGTCCACCACAGGTACCGGCTCCGGGCCGTCGTCTCCGTCAGGAAGCCCTGCGCCCGGTCCATCTTCGCCTGCACCAGGATCTTCCGCGCCACCGGAGCGGGCAGCCCCGCGGCCAGCATGTTGCGGTGCAGGGCCGCGATCGCCGGGGTGAGATTGACCGCCTGGAGCAGCTCCCTGGCCTGGGAAGGCCGCGCCGTACGGCCGGCGGGCGGCCGGGCCGCCTCCGGCGCCCGCTCGTCGGGGCGGTGCCCCTTCGTCCCCGTGTAGGCGGTCGGCACGTCGACGTGGAGCCGGTCGGGCACGGTGACCTGATGCTGCGGGGTGGGGGTCGCGTCCTCGCCGTTGACGTACACCTGCATCTTCAGGCCCGCGTCGAAACGGCTCAGGTCGTTGATGAAGGGCTTCCGCCCCGACAGCACCGTACGCAGCCAGCCCCGCGACTTGCTCTGCGAGGAACCTATCTTGAACTGCGGCAGCGCCAGCGCCGCCGCCGAGGCGAAAGCACTCGCCCCCAGGTTGAACAGGGTGAACAGTACCGAATCGACTCCCACACTCGACTCGTGACCGCTGCGCCCTCCCGTCGCGGTGGAACCGAAACCGACCGGATACTCCGAGACGTCCCCCTTGGGCGTCGGGATGCTGGACAGACCGTTCAGCACCGGACGCAGCCACACCAGACGGCCGTCGACGACCAGGGTCCGGCCGGCCGCCAGGATGTCGTCCCACTTCTTGGGGTCGGTCGTCAGCAGCAGGTCACGCACCGCGTCCTTGATCCCCGCGCGCAACGCCGTGTGCGGGCCGGGGCCCTGCAGGTCCAGGCGCGAACTGATCTGCTCCGCCCACTCGTCCGCCCGCTCCCGCGAGAAATCAACGTCCTTCGTCGACTTCGCGACGACGACCTGCCCCATCGCACCGTACGCGAAGTACCAGGGCGACGGATCCAGGCCCCCACCGGCCTCGACATCCTCACCCTCGGGGGTCGTCAGCACGATCTGCGGAACCGAGGATCGCTCCGGCTCCGGCGGAACGTCGGCCGGTTCCTGGAGGGAGGCGTCGAGCTGCGGAAGAGACGCGTCGAGCTGCGGGAGGGCACCGTCCAGGTCCGGCAACGGACCGTCCAGCCCCGCCACGTCAACACCGAGATCGGGCAACGGACCGTCCAGCCCCGCCACGTCAACACCGAGATCGGGCAACGGACCGTCGAGGCCGGACACCACGCCGTCCAGGCTCGGCAGTGGGGCGTCGAGCCCTCCGGCCGGTCCGGGATCGAGGAGGTCGGCGAGAGAGGAGGGTGCCTCGGACGCGACCTTCGTCTCGCCCCGGGCCGCGAACGTGACGCCTGCCGCTCCGTTCCCGCCGGTCTGCGTGCCAGTGCCCGGCGCGGCGAGGTCGCCGGGCCGGACGGTCGCCCAGTCGTCCGCCGCGGGACGCCCCGGCACACTGGGCAGGAGGCCGAGGTAGCTCGGCTGTGACGCTTGGGCCCGGGCCAGTCCCACCTGGCTCCGTGAAGCCCAGACGGTACGCCCGGTCCCGGCGCTGACGACGGCCCGCGGATCGGCGTTCGGGGTGCCGGTGCCGACCGGTGCGCGGACTGCCGCCCACGGGACGGCCAGGACGACGTCCGTGGTGTCCTGCGGGCGTTCGCCCAACACCGGGTCGACTGCCAGCAGTTCAGCGACTTCCTCGTAGGGGACCCGGACGTCGATGCCGCCGGGCAGGCTCATGAGGAGGTGATCCGGACCGCCGTCGGCCCACACCAGGTAGGCCGGCGACTTGCCGGGTGCGCTCCACGGCGGTTTCTCCCACCCCACGTTCTGGTATCCGCCGCCCGGTGTGTCGGCGACCACGAGGACGGTATCGGTGGCCGTGGCCGGATCCGTGGGCGCGTCCGCGGTCCGTGGAATCGGGCGCCAGCGCCGTCCGGTCGGCGCCCCCGTGGGGTCGCGCAGCAGCGTCTCCGGTGCGAGGGCGCCCAGTGTCTGGAGGTGGAAGGCGCCCAGTTCGACCAGGTTGTCCACGTCGACACCGACGGCCGCCGCCTGCGCCACCAGGTACAGCAGGTCCGGCCGCCGGGAGGGATCCGGCCGGTCCAGGTGGAGCAGTCTGCCGGTGAGGGCGTCCGGGTCCGGCGTCCTGCTCTCCCATTCCAGGGCTTTCACCATCGCCCAGAACAGCCGGGCCCGCTCCGGATCCCCGATGCCCGTCACGCCCGGGTCCTGCCTGAGGACGTGGGCGGCCACGCTGTCCAGCTCCGCAGCCGACAGACCACCCCACCACTGAGCGGCGGCGGTCACCCGCGGCAGGGCGACGAAGTCGGTGAGCACGGTGTCCGGTCGCAGGCGTACGGCATCGGCGGCCCGCAGCAGCAGGGACCGGTAGGCGTCGGGGCCGGGCTCGCCCGGCTGCTGCGCCCGGGCCGCCCGCTCGAACAGGTCCATGCTGAACGGGCCGTGGTCGCGCAGCGTCGGATCGGCCTCGCGCATGGTCTCCAGCGCGCCGGCCCCGGCGAGGAGATCACCGTACCGGCTGTCGTCCTCGATCTCCGCGCCGAACACCTGCCGCAGCGCGCGGACCAGTCGCAGCGCCGTTTCCCGGGTCGCGTCCGGGACCGGTTGCGCGGGATCGGTGTGCAGACCCGCCGCACGGGCGCGATCGTCGAGCATGTCACCGACGGGTTCCGGACGGTGCACCACCCACTTGCTGCGCCGCCCCCGCGAATCCGTGTCGATGCCGTAGACGTACCTCTTGGCGCCCCGCGGCTGGATACGCACCACGCCGGTGGCGCCGTACACATGGCGCTTGGTCTCGTTGGAGACGTGCTGGCTCTCGCTCACGACCGCCAGCGGGTCGGGCACGAAGACGTCGTCGATGCCCCTGCGGGGACGGACCACACCCGGCGGAGTCGCGCTGAAGCACGGCACCATCAGGATGCCGTGGTCCTTGGGGAGCCGTGCCAGGCTCGGACGACGCTTGAGCATTCCGCCGGTCTCCCGGCCCCGGCCACGGTGGGACGGGTCCGACACGGTCGGCAGCATGGTCGAACCGGGCCGGCCATGCCCGCCGAAGACGTACACCGGCTTGCCCGCGAACAGCACGGGCTCGGCGTCCTTCGCCCACTTCTGCGTCGTCGGGTTGTAGTGCCACAGCTCCGTCGACTCCGTCGACTTCCGCAGGACGTGCAACAGTTCCGGAGCCTCGGAGTCCTCGAACACGGCCCGGCCGATCGGCCCCCGGGCGGTGACGATGGTGTGGGACAACTGCTCGCGCTCCCAGGCCGGGGCGTTCGCGGCTTCAGCCGGATCGAGCACCTGGCCGGGGGTGCTGCGGATCCAGTCGGCGTGCGGCAGTCCGCCGCCGGACCACAGGGAGACGACGTGCGGCCCGGACGGGTCCTCCTTGGACGTCTCCACCCGGCCGTTGGCCGACCAGACGTCCCGGCCGACGCGGTCCGCGGCCCGGCGCGGCAGCTCCAGCCCCCGGGAGCCGGCGTCGGGAATGAGCAGCACCACGGGGACGTCCGTCGGCAGTCTGCTCAACGCCGAATCGAGCATGAGCAGTTCGACGAAGACATCGATCGGCACCGGACGCGGGGCACCGTCGTAGCCGCGTACGACGATCCGCTCGTGGTCGCCCTCCGCCATCACCACGTACGGATCCGGCTCACCGGGCCGGTGCCAGGGCGCGGCCTCCACGTCGTAACGGTCCAGAGTACCGTCGGCCCTGCGGGTCACCCTTCCGGTGCTGGTGATGTCCGGACCGGTGATGACGGTGCCGGTCCAGTTGCGCCCCCGGGTCCGGCCAGTCAGCGTACGGCTGCCGGCGAGGACACCCTGGAGCCGGAGGTGGAGAGCGGCGAGGGCGGCCAGGCTGCCCGCCGACTCCGCCGCCGGATCCGTCGCCACCCTGAACAGGTCGTCGCGATGCGCGTGGGTCACCGGAGCGGACGAGTCCAGGAGCAGCACCCGGCGGGCCACGGCGTCCAGGGCGAGTGGGCCGTCACGCAGAGCGGGGTCGGCCAGACGGAGCCGTTCGAGGCGTGCCACGGCGCCGCGGAGATCGGGGTACCTCCGGTCCGTCTCGATGCCGGGGCCGAACACGCCCGTCAGCACCTGCTGATGAATCTCCTCGGGGGTCGGTGACGGGGACGCCTGAGGCGAGGCGTTCATGGTCACATCGCCGTCGGACGGGGAGGCTCCGACGTTCGAGCCGTCGTCGTCCTTCCGGTCCGTGATCATGTCGATCGAGTCCGGGGAACCGGGCGGTGAGGAGGACTCGGCAGTGACTCCCGCCGGGGCTGGGGAACTGAACCGCAACGCGTCGACGACGGTCGGCGGCGGCTCCGCCGGGGAGTCGAGGACCGGCAGTTCTCCGGATTCGGTGCGGACGGGCCGGAAGGGCGGCGGGACGTCGGAGGCCGGCGCGGTGCCGGTCTCCCGCTCGGTATCGGTCCGAGTCCCGGTATCGGTATCGGTGTTCGGCACGGTGGTGGGCGGGCCGGACTGCTCGGACTCCTCGGCCGTGGAGGTGCGGACGTCGTCAGGGGTGACGGCGTCGGTGTCCGCGGGGGTGGTGACGGGCTGGCCGGACGGGGTGGTCTGCGATCGCTGCTGCGGGGTGGCGTTCGGCGTGCCGGACGTCGGGGAGGTGACGGTCGACGGGGTGGGCGCGGCGGCGGGCGTGGTGGGGGCGGAGGCCGCGAGAAGCGTTGCCGGGGGCGGCTGCTCCTGGCCGCCGGGCGTGTACCGGGTTTCGGGTGTCGTGACCGTCGCCGGGGGTGCGGCGCTCTCCTCCGTGCTCCGGTCCACGTCGGCGCTGTCGGCGCTGTCGACGTGGGGGATGGTCGTGTCCTCGTCCGCCGACCGCTGGCGTTCGGGTGCGGGCCGGGTCTCGGGGCTCGCGGTGGCGTCCGGAACCCCGGTGACATCGGGGTTGTTCCGGGTGTCGTCCGTGCGCTCGGTGAGCGGTGTGTTCGTGTCGTCGTCCGCCCACGACCGGTCTTCGGACTCGTCCGGTACGAAAGCGTTGCCGCCCGGCTGGGTCGCGGAAGGTCCCGGGGCGGACGAGCCGGCGGTGGCGGGCCTGTTCGCCGGCAGGCCGTTGTCCGTGCCGTTGTCCGTGCCGTCGGTCGAGCCGGGTCCGGGAACCGTGGCAGGCGGCGGGTTGAGCGTGGAGATGATGCTGTCGGTGTCCAGGTTTTCCGAGGCCGACGGTGTGTTCCAGCCGACAGCGGGGGCCGGGACCGTGCGGTCGAGGCCGTCCACGCCCTGGTTCCGGTAGGGGTCCTCGTACAGGTCCGAGGAGGCGGACGTGTACGACGGTTTGCCCGCGCCCGTCACTCCCGCCCCGGACGACACGCCGGTTCCGCCGTACGCGGTGACGCCGTTGCCGGCGAAGGGGTCAGGACCGTAGTCCGAGACATCCGAGACGGCGGAGGCATCGCTGACGTCACTGACGTCACTGATGTCACTGACGTCACTGATATCACTGATGTCGCTGTAGACCGACGCCACGTCGCTGACGTCGCTGTAGACCGACGCCGCGTCGCTGACGTCACCGGCGGACGAGCCGCCGCCGTCACCACCGGGAGGGTGCGGCGGCGTGTACGGCGACGTGTACGGGGCGCTCCAGACATCGGTGGTGGAGACGGTGGCGGGCCGGGGCGACGGAGCGGCGACGGGGTCGTGGTTCTCGTCGTCGTACGGGTCGCCGTTCCCCGCGCCCGGCAGGCTGTTGACGTTGCCGGGGCCGAGGTCGAGGTTGTGGAAGAACTTGTCGTGCAGGAACTTTCCGCCGAACTCCACGCCGCTGGAGAACGCTGCGGAGATCAGGCCGCTGATGCCCCCGCTCAGGAACGTGCCGGGGCTGAAGGTGAACGTGCCCATGAAGACCAGGTTGGTGAAGCCCTCGGCGAAGGTTTCCGCCTGTCCCTCGTTGATGAAGCTGAACGGGAGTTCGGACGCTTCTTTCCAGAAGTGGTTGTTCTTGAAGATCTTGTTGATGAACTTCGCGCCGAACTCACCGAAGATGCTCGCGAAGAATCCCGCGATCATCCCCGCGAACGCCGACTGCCCGACGTTCTTCCAGTCGATCTCCTTGCGCCGGAGGTCGACGGCATCCGGCGCGGTCATGGAGATCAGCTGCGAGGTGAAGGTGACGAACGCCTCCTGGAGCGCCTCCAGCACCATCGACAGCGGCGTGGGAACCGCGTGTCCCAGCCGCTGGAAGATCAGCAGCATCGCGAGCGCGGTACGCGACTTGACGACGATGGCCTGGGTGAGCGACGTACCGCCGGTGAACACGGCCAGTGCGGCGAGCAGAGCCAGTTCGATGTTCATCAGGATGAACTCGATGAGGACCTGGTACTTCCCCTCGGACAACTGGATCGAGCGGTCCACCTGCCGGGACCCGAGCTCCCGGAGTTCGTTGGAGAGATTCCTCAGGTGGTTGGTGTCGTTGTCGTCGACGAAGAGCCTCAGCGCGGCGACGAACTGCTCGGCGACCCGCGGCGGGAGCGATCTGCCCGCGGTCTCGATCGCTCCCGCCAACGCGTCGGCCAGGCGGTCGATGTCCTCCGCGAGCCGGTTGTAGGGGCTACGGCTTTCGGCTCCCAGGTCCTCGTTGCCCTTGCCGATGTTCGCACCCACCCAGGCCTCGATGAACTCCTGCAGGCCGGGCGGGAACATGATCGCCATTCAGTGCCTGTTCCCGCTCTCCGCACCGTGGGCGTCGATGGCGTCGCTCGCCTGGAACGACGGCCGCTGCACGTGCTCGCGCTGCGCGGCGAGCGCGTCGACCAGCGCCAGGAACGCACCGGTGATGTCCATGACCGTGGTCCGCACCTGCTCCTGTTCCCGCCGCACCTGCGGACCGACGGCATTGGCGAACTCGTCGTCGCCGCCCTCCTCGCCCCACCAGCCCGCGTACTCGGCGCAGCCACTCTCGAACCTGGGCAGCGCCTCCTCGCTGTACTGCACGGCGTTGTCGACGTGCTTGGACCCCTTCCGGATCCCCTCGACATCCGCGAAATACCCATCGGCCATGACTACGCCCCCTCCTGCCGTTCCCGTCGCCCGTCCGCCGTGCCGTGCACCGGCGGGGCGGCGGGCTCCTCGTCGTCCTCGACGATCTCGTCGCGGAGCCGGCTCATCGCCGTCGGCTCCTTCGTCACGGAGGTCTCGCGGAGCAGCGATCCGAAGATCGACTCCCAGTCGACCCCGGTCCGCTCCGGGGCACCCCACATGGTCATCCTGGTGAGCGGCTCAAGGGTGTCGACGACCCGGCGGGCCATCTCGGCCCGCGCCTTGTTCGCGGCCTCCAGCACGGCCGCGGACAGCTGGGCCGCCGCCATGGTGCGGTACTTGCCGTCGAGGAACTCCAGGCTGGTCAGTTCCCCCTTCGCACCGACGGACACCCGGACCGACCGGTCCGCCGAGCGGGCGGTGGCCGACGCCGAGTCCAGTTCCCTCCGTGCCGAGTCCGCGGCCTTCTCCGCCGCTTCGAGGCGGGCCATCGCCTGGGCCACCCGGTCCTCCATCGGCTGACTCATCCCGTTCACCTTTCCGTCAGCGCCCCAGGGCCTGCGGCGCGCCGCCCTCGTCGGTGCCCCAGACGTCCTCGTCCTCGGTCAGCCATGTGGTCCGTTCCCTGTCCCCGCTCTCCGTCTGCGGCCTGCCCTCCCCCGCCCCGCCCATGCCGCCCATGGGCGGCATGAAGGGCATGCTGCTGCTGGTCTGCGTGCCCCTGGGGACCACGCGGTGTTCCTCGTCGCCGGCGGCCGACGTGCCGGCCGTCCGGCCGGACCGGGTGACACCGGGCTCGATGACGTTCCTGGTACGTTCGCCGGCGCTGCCGCCGCCCTCACCACCGGCGCCCCGCGTCATCGGCGGGTACATGCCGGGCGACCCCGACCCCGATCCCGTGCCGGCGCCCGCCATGGCGTCGCTGCTCGCCGGGCGGCCCAGTGCCGAGGCGAGGTCGTCCTGATTGTAGAGGTTGTCGTTGAACACGGAGGAGTACATCGAGTCGGCCGCGGCAGCCCCGTTGATGGCGGCCAGACCGGGGGGTTCGGAGAGGTCGGCGATCCGCTGACGGATCTGCTCCTCGATGTCCTTGCCACCGGAGTCGATCCGGTCGTACTCGGCCTGGATCTCCCGCATGCGCTGGTCGTACTCGGCCTTGGCGTCCTTGCGTGCCTGCTCGGCCTCGCTGCGCGCCTCCGCCCGGTCCGCCTGGGCGTCGGCCTTCGCCTGGTCGTACTCCCGCCTGGCCTCGGCCTCGGCGGCGTCCGCCCGCTCGACGGCTTCCCGCTCGGCGGCATCGATCTCCGCGAGCCGCCGGTCGTACTCCTGCCGGGCCTCGGCCTCGGGGGTTCCGGCGGCGATCTCACGCTCGTACTCCGCGCGTGCCTCCGCCCGGTCCTGCTCGGCCTCCTCGCGGGCCTGCTCCCGCTGCTCCTGGGCCTCGGCCTTCTCCCGCTCGTACTCCCGCCTGGCCTCCGCCTCCTGACGGTCGGCCTCCGCGAGTGCGGCATCGCGCTCGGCGCGGGCTTCGGCCTTCTGCTGCTCGTAGTCCGCCTGGGCTTCGTCCCTGGCCTGCTGGGCGTCCAGCCTGGCCTGCTGCTGCTCCCTCAGCGCCTCGCGGCGGGCCTCCTCCTGCGCGGCCTCGGCCTCGGCCTGCGCGTCGGACTGCTCCTGCCTGGCGGCGTCCCGCTCGGCGCGCGCCTCGGCCTGCGCCGCCTCCTGCGCGGCCTTGGCCTCGGCCCGCTCCTGCTCGGCCCGTGCCTTGGCCTCCTCCTGCGCGGCCTTGGCCTCCGCCCGGTCGGCTTCGGCCTGCGCATAGGCTCGTTCCCGTTCCTTGCGCGCCTCGTCCTGGGCCTTCTGGTTCTGCGCGAGGACGAATGCCTGCTGCTGGGCTGCCGCCTGCTTGGCCTCGGCCCTTTCCTTGTCGGCCTCGGCCCGGTCCGCGTCCGCCCGCGCCTTGGCCTCCGCCTTGTCCTTGTCGGCCTCGGCCCGGTCCGCGTCCGCCCGCGCCTTCGCCTCCGCCCGGTCCGCGTCGGCCTGCGCCCTGGCGGCGGCGGCAGCAGCGTCCGCCTCCTTCTTCGCGGCGTCCGCCTCCACTTTGGAGGCGATCTCGGAGAGGTCGCCCTTGTCCTTGTCGGTCAGGCTGGTGTCGAACGCCTTCTGAGCCGCTGTGAACGCGTCGTAGACCGCGACAATGGCCTTGGCGCCGGCCGTGCTGAGCCAGTCCTGCACGGACTGGTCCCAGCGGCGGATCGCCTCCTCACCGATCGCCTTCCACGTGGCGATGTCGGTCGGTTTGCCGTACGGCTTCCCCTCGATGACGATCTCGCTGACGAAATCCTCTTTCGTCACCATCGTATAGGTGTTGGTGCCGTACATGCCGTTGTAGTAGTAGTCCGCGTCGAGGTCCGTGTGAACGTGCTGGTTTTCGAGGACATGCAAGCGCGCTGCCTGGAGCATGTCGTACAGCCAGCGCTGCGGATTGCTCTCCGCTCTCCATGCCTCCCAGGCGTTGTAGAGGTTCGTCACCTGTTCGAGGAGAACCCTCTGTGCCGCGGCGAGGGCCCGGGCGGGCTCGGACGTCACCGTCACGTTGTCGATGGTGATCGCGACCCCCGTGCCGCCCTTCCCGTTGACCTGGTCGGCGTAGCCCTCGTAGTTACGGGCCAGTTTGTGGATGAGTTCCTTGAAGATGGCGGCCGATGTGCCGTCCCAGGAGTCGCTGCCCTCTCCGATGTCCTCGGTGTCCCACTTGCCGATGGTGAGCGCGCCGCTCTCGAAGAACTTGACGGCCCGGTCGAACGCCTTGGCCGTTTCCGTGAAGGAGAGCAGGTCGACGTAGTGGGCGTCGCTCACATCCCTGGAGCGGCTCTTGTACCCGTGGGTGGTGTGGGGCCACGTCTTCAGATGCGCGAGGACGTCCCTGGAACCGTAGACGTACTGAACCAGGGCGTTGGTGTCCCAGTCGAGTTTGTCGCCCTCGTTGTTCCAGATGCCCTTGTTCTTCAGGACCTCGCTGGTCTTCGATGTGGCCGGTATCTCGTCGTCGCCGTTCGGCACCACATGAGCCAGGCCCCCGAGGAAGGTGATGTACGCACGGTACGCGTAGACGGTGGTCCCCGGGGAAGGGTTGTCGCCGACGGGAACGTAGAAAGGGATCGTGTAGTCGGTGTTGTGCGTCTTCCAGCCGCTCGGGGAGGCAAAACCCGGCAGGTACGAAGCGTTGAGGTCCTCCAGCCGGACATGCATGAGCGGGATGTCGTCATTGCCTCGCAAGTCATTGAACAACTCGCTGCGTTTCGGCAGGGGGTAGCCGGTGAGGAGCTCGATCGCTCGCTTCCAGTTGTCTTCGTTGTTGTTGTCGTCCGCGGGCTTGGCCATCACCGAACTCCGTCACTTCTGCTGTTCGGTGGCACCGGGGTTGTCGAAATCACTGTCGACATCCTCGAAGATGTCCATGAAATCGTCCGCGGTGATGCCCTCAAGGTTCTTGCCCTGACTTTTCGTCAGTTCCGTGATGGTTTCCCACAGCGCCTGCTCCAGGTCCTCGAAGAGGACTCCCTGGGCCTGGAGAATGCGCAGGATCTCAGCCGCGCCCCCCCGGACGACCGTGTTCAGGCCGTCCCCGTCGACCACGCTGTCCTGACCGCTCATCATGCCGATCCTCAGCGGCTTCGACACGTCGATCGTGTCGACGTCCATACCACTCACGAGAGACGAGATGGCGGGGCCGGCGTTCGGGTCGTCCTTGAGGATGTTCTCCAACTGGATCCGGAAGTCGTCGATGTGGTTCGTGATGAACTTCCGCAGGAACTCGCTGTCCAGGACCGTGGCGGCCACGTCAGCTCCCTTCCGTCACCGGCCCGTGTCAGCGGCCGCCGATCCTGATGTCGCTCCAGCGCTGCGACAGGTTCTGCTCCGTGGACCGGTAGTTGGCGGAAATCTCGGTGAGCAGGCCGGAGTGGTTGGCGAGCAGGTTCCTGATGTTCTCGACAGCGCCGTTCCACGCCGCCTGCACCGTGTCGTAGACGTCCTTGTCGTCACCGACCCAGGTCTTGCGGAGCTCGGTCAGCTCCATCTCCAGATTCTCCAGGATGTTCATGATCGCCTGGGACTGGATGATCATGTCCTCGGCCGAGCCTTCGGCGCGGTCGTAGTCGACGTAGATGTAGCCGTCGGAGAAGTCCATCAGAGTCCTCGATTCGCCGGGAGAACCACAAAAAGGGTGAAAGGCCGGGGTGTACTGGATGAGCCGCGGATCAGGCCGCCGGCGTGCCCGACGACGTGTTGGTGCCGTTGAGCTCGTCGAACACGGCCGTGGAACGGGAGTACTCCGCGTCGATCGCGTCGCTGGTGGAGCCCTGGACCAGCCCGTGCTCCCGGAGGGTCTCGTTGAGCTCGTCGACCATCCGGTCCAGGTTGATCAGGATGGTGTCGACGTGCCCGTCCCACTGCTCCAGCAGCTTCTTGAACTTGGCACCGTCCGCGCCCCCGTAGCTCATGGCGAGGTTCTCCGCCGTGGCCTGGACGTCCTGCTGACGGGTCTGAATGCTGGTGAAAGCCTGTTCCAGCGCCATGATCCCGTTGCGGGTCGCGGTTTCTTCGGACTGCTGCATGGCCATGAGAGAACTCCCTTTTCGGCAAGAACACCGAGCTGTGGCCCTCACATCGCCCCGTGGGCAGACAGGGTGTTCCGGCAGTCACCGCCGACTCGCCGGAGCGTGAGGTCGCCCGATGCTAAGCAGGCCCCAACTTGTTTGGCAATTTCTCCCCGAGTCCTTTCGTCCGCCCGAAACACCGAACGCCTCGGCTCAATTGAGCAGAGGAGAGGAATACGCGCCGCTCACTTGAGCGGCGCCGGGAATCCAGTCGGACAGAACGGACATCGCCGCCGCTTCCCGGGGCCTGGTGGAGCGTCCGGTTTAACGGAAAGTGACCGCAGGGATTCCAAGAATTCCCCCGGTGTCCGGTCTTCGTGCGGGCATGTCTCCCCTTCCGCCCGTTACCTCCCCGGGCACCGCAGCGTCACCCGCGCCTCGCCGGAGGACGCCGCCTCGGGGGTCAGATCGGGGCCGCTGGGCAGCATGGCCAGCAGCGGGGACGGCATCGTCCGCGCCTCGACGCCCCCGTAGCCCAGCGCCTCCACGCCCTCCTGGGACAGCAGCCGGTACTTCACGCCCTCGTCCGTGACCAGGTAGGTGGTGTCGCCCAGCGCGCTGCCGCTGGCGCTCAACGCCCTGACCAGCGAGCCCTTTCCGGCCTGCACGGCGATGGCGTCGACCTTCAGGCAGCCCGGTTCGGTCGCGGGCGCCGGTTCCTGCACGGTCCGGGGCAGGGCGCCCTCGGGCAGCACCGAAGCGCCCACCCGCACACCGGAGCCCGCGGAGTCGACGTCGGCGCAGGCCACGGAGCCGGCGGGGACGGTGACCGCCGCCGGCGGCTTCTCCGGCAGCTTCGCCGAAGAGGCCTCGGCGGACGCGGAGTCCTGGGCGAGGTGCTCGGCCAGGATGTCCGCGCCGAGCGTCGCCACGTTCGCGGCCTCGCCGCCGTACGCCCTCTCCCGCGTCCGCGGGTCGCCCAGCACGAGCGTGGCCTCGGTGGCCGTGAGCGGGACCAGGCCCTCCCGGGTGAGCAGGTGGTGCCGGGCGTCGGAGCCGGGTACGTCGACCCGGAAGAGCTGCCCGACGCGGGTGTCGTGTCCGCCCAGTTCGGGGCCCTTCTCGCCCCGGCCGGGCACCTCGGCGGGGGTCAGGTCGGGGCCCAGCGGGAAGGCGTCGAGGAAGGCCGCGGACACGGGACGCGGTTCGACGCTGCCGTATCCGAGGGACTCGGCCGCCTTCGCCCGTTCGTCCAGGCGCAGCCGGCTGCCCTGCCAGAGCAGGTACGTGGCGTCGTCCGGACCGGCCACGAGCAGGCCCTCGCCGGCGCCCAGTCGCCTGCCGCCGGGCAGGTCCTGCGGCGCGTCGGTGCCCAGGGCGAGGGTCGTGGTCGCCGTGACCACGCCGGTCGTCCGCGGCCGGACGGCGGAGCACACCAGCCAGGGGGTGCGGTCCAGGTCGCCGGTGCCCGGCAGTGCGTCGGGCGCGTCGGGGACGCCGAGCGGCGTTCCGTGCGCAGTGCCGGCCAGCGAGGCCGTGCCCACGGTCGTGACCTTGATGTCGCCGCCGGCGATCAGCCGGGCGGACGCGTAGTTGCGCACCGGACGCAACCTGCCGTCCAGGTACAGGTAGCGCGCGCCGGTCTGCTTGTCGACGATCAGGTTCTCGCCCGAACGCCACGAGTCGTTGCCGCCGGGCCGGAGGAGGCCGAAGACGAAGGCGCCGGCGCACACCAGCACGGCGATGACCACGCCTATCGCGGCACCGCGGTTGGTTCTGCCCAGGGGGCTCTCCGGGGCGTCGGGCTCGGCGCGCAGCATGGCCGAGGCCAGCCGCCCCATGACGAAGAGGTGCGCCTGTACCTGGTCGCGTTTGTTGTCCACGTCACGTTCTCCCGGGTCAGCCGTTGATGCCGCGGAGCAGGCCGTAGACGCCCATGGACCAGAGCGTCAGCGGCAGGATGCTGATGGCGGCGAGCGAGTGCAGCAGTTCGGCCGCGCGCCCCCAGTAGGGCACGAGCCGTCGCCCCGGCACGGTCCACGAGGCGATCGTGATCACGGCCGCCAGTCCCGTCAGACCGGCCACCAGGGTCAGCCGGTCCGCGGGGGCGAGCGCGCGCGCGGCCACCACCAGCAGCAGCACCACGCCCCAGGCCCCGGCGGCGGTCAGCGCCAGCCGCTGCCAGACGTTGCCCAGCCCCCGGCTGTGCAGCAGCAGCAGGAGTGACAGCGCGACGACGGTGAGGACCTCGGCGAGGCCCTGGTCGGCCAGGAGCGCCGCCGTGCAGGGCAGGCAGATCAGGCCGATGGCGCCGTAGAGGGCGGTCATCCAGTCGTCCGCCAGCCCCGACCGGATGTCGACCTCCGAGGTGGGGTACGGGTCGATGCCCTGCTGCAGCTGCTGGACGTTGGTCGGCAGCGGCGGCATCCGCATGCCGGCCAGCCGGAACGACAGCGACGGGACGAAGCCGCCGAACAGCACCACCACCACGGCCACCACGCCGGCCGCCTGCTGCGGTGCCAGGTCCAGGGTGATCAGGCCGGCGCCGAGCGCCCCCGCCGCCGCGATGCAGGCCGCGCCGACGAACAGCGCCGGGTACACGCCGACCGCCGCCAGGGCGAGCACCACGCCCGCTCCGCCGGCCGCGGACGCCGCCAGCAGGCGTGCGCCGAGGACGGCTTCGCCGTCGGCGCCGCCCAGGTCGCCGCCCGGCAACAGCCAGCCCGCCAGGGCGAAGTAGGGCGCCGCCATCAGGCCGAGCACCGAGCCGGCCCCGGCGTCCCCGACGGCCCGGGAGGCGCTGCCCGCTCCGGCGATCAGCAGCAGTCCGACGGCCGAGGCGGCGACCGCCCGCACCCAGCCGTCCGTTCCCGGCACGGCCAGCAGCACGACGCCCAGCGTCAGGGTGGCCGCGGCCAGTCCGCGCAGCAGTCGCCGGCCGGCCTCCGGGCTCCAGCCGTGCGGCCTGCGGCTCATGCCGTCGGAGATGCCGTCGACCAGGTCGTCGATGTGCACCTCGGGCAACGCGTCGGTACGGGGCCGCAGATAAAGCTCCTCCCCGTCCCGCAGACCGAGGGAGTCCAGGGTACTCTCGGGGTCGAGCGGTGGACCGCCGAGACGTTGCAGTACCCAACCACCGTGCTCCAGGCCGGCCTCCTCCAGGTCGTCCCCCCCGTAACCGATCACAGTGGGCAGCAGATCGGCGACGGGGACATCGGAGGGCACGGCCAGGTCGACGGTCCTGGCCGGGGCACGTACGGTGACGCGGCACAGGCTTGCCGCCTGAATCTCAGTCATGGGTTTCGGGTTCACGCTTTCTGGCGGACCACGCGATACGCGGTGGCTGGAAGATGGCAGTGGCACGCCGGCCGGTCGCTGAACGCGACGAGAAAGTCGGACGGGGCATGCGCCGACGAGTTTGACCGCACACCGGCCTTTTCGCAACACCACTGAGGAGTTCAGCGTCACGGAACCCCACGGCAATTTTGCCGCAGCCGGGGCGCGGGACTCTGACTCATTACGAAAAACCCGCGACACACCCGCGACGCACCCGATACCCGCGACACACCCGCGACGTTCCCGCGGAATTCCTTCCGAAATCGTTGAGGAGGACGTTCGTTGAGCGTGATCCTGTTCCGCAGGCCGGCCCGGCGCAAAGGCCCGGAAATGCCGTCTGGGGAACTGAGTCTTCAGGAGCCGCCGACCCTTCCGGAGGTGGTACCGGACAGTTCCGCGGTCTGGACGTATCTGCCGATGGCGCTGATGTCGGTCTCCATGATGCTGATGTTCATGCGGCCGGGCATGAGCCGGGATAGCGGTGGATTCATCTACCTGGCGCTCGGTGTGATGGTGGTCGCGTCGGCGGGCATGATGCTCGGTCAGGTCATGCGGCGCAACGGCGAGCGCAAGCAGCGGATGAAGGGCGAGCGCCGTGACTATCTGCGGTATCTGCGGCAGACCCGGCGTGTGGTGCGGGCCTCGATCGTCGAGCAGCAGCGCTCCCTGGCCTGGCGCCACCCCGAGCCCGACGCGCTGTCGTCGCTGGTGCGCAGCACCCGTCTGTGGGAACGCCGGTCGACCGACGACGACTTCGCGGAGGTCCGGATGGGGGTCGGCGACCAGCGTCTGGCGATGAAGCTGACGCCGCTGTCGACCAAGCCCGTGGAGGACCTGGAGCCGCTGTCGGCGCACGCGCTGCGCAGCTTCACCAAGGCCTACTCCACGGTGCGGGACCAGCCCATCGCGATCTATCTGCGCGCCTGGTCGAAGGTGCTGTTCCGCGGGGACGAGGAACGGATACGGGCCCAGGTGCGGGCCCTGCTCGCACAGTTGGCGGTGTTCCACTCCCCCGACGACCTGTGGATCGCGCTGTGTGTGTCGGACGAGCGGCGCTCCGAGTGGGAGTGGGCGAAGTGGCTGCCGCACAGTCTGCACCGGCACGACGAGGACGGTGCCGGACCGGTCCGCATGATCGCGTCGGCCTTCACCGAACTGGAGAACCTGCTCGGTGCCGAGTTCCTGGAGCGGCCGGGCGCCGACCCCGACGCGGTCCCGGGACGCGAGGAGCCGTACACGGTCGTGGTGATCGACGGCTGCACGGTGCCGGCGGGGCACCGCTTCGACGGACCCGGGTTCCGCAACGCGGTGGTGCTCGACCTCACCGGGGCGCTCGCGTGGAAGCCGGGGCGGACCACGCTGCGCCTGGAGGTGGGCGAGGACGGTGTCGCGCTGGTGCGCACCGACCGCGACCGCAAGGAGCAGTCGACCGTGCTCGGCAGGCCCGACCGGCTGGGCACGGTGGGGGCGCAGGCGCTGGCCCGGCTGCTCGCTCCGTACCGGATGAGTGTGGGCGGCAGCGAATCCAAGCCCCTCGCCCACGACGTCGAGCTGACCTCGCTGCTGAACATCCCCGATCTGCACCGTCACGAGCCGGCCACCCTCTGGGAGCGGTCGACGGGCAGCGCCCGGCTCCGGGTGCCGATCGCGGTGAGCGGTGACGGCAGGCCCGTGGAGCTGGACATCAAGGAGTCCGCGCAGGGCGGTACGGGACCGCACGGCATGCTCATCGGCGCCACCGGCTCCGGCAAGAGCGAACTGCTGCGCACCCTGGTGCTGGCGCTGGCGCTGACCAACTCCTCCGAGACGCTGAACTTCGTCCTCGTCGACTTCAAGGGCGGCGCCACCTTCCTCGGCCTCGACGAACTGCCGCACACCTCGGCGGTGATCACGAACCTCGCCGACGAGGTGTCGCTGGTCGCCCGTATGCAGGACGCGCTGCACGGGGAACTGATCCGGCGGCAGGAGCTGCTGCGCGCGGCCGGGAACTACACCTCGGCGCTGGAGTACGAGAAGGCCCGCGCGGCCGGTACGCCGTTGCAGCCGCTGCCCAGCCTGTTCGTGGTGGTCGACGAGTTCAGCGAACTGCTGGCCTCGCACCGCGACTTCATGGAGCTGTTCGTGATGATCGGCCGGCTCGGGCGCAGCCTCGGGGTCCATCTGCTGCTGGCCTCGCAGCGGCTGGACGAGGGCCGCATGCACCAGCTGGAGAGCCATCTGTCGTACCGGATCGGCCTGCGGACGTTCTCCGCGATGGAGAGCCGCGGCGTGCTGGGCGTGCCGGACGCGTACGAGCTGCCCGCGCAGCCGGGCGCCGGGTTCCTCAAGAGCGGTGTCGACGCGCTCACCCGGTTCCAGGCCGCGTACGTCTCGGGCCCCTACCAGCGGCGCCGGGCCGTCGTGCAGGCGCAGGTGGCCCGTCAGGTGGTGCCGTGGACGGCGGAGTGGGTGGTGCCGCGCGCGCCCGCGGACCCGGACCTGGCGGGGGCGCCCGACGAGGAGGAGCCGGAAGCCGGGGGCGACGACGGGGAGAACGGGGAGACGCTGCTGTCGGTGGCGCTGGACCGGCTGCGCGGCGCGGGGCCGCCCGCCCACCAGGTGTGGCTTCCCCCGCTGGACCGGCCGACGACCCTGGACCAGATCCTGCCCCCGCTGTCCCCCGATCCGCGGTACGGCCTGACCACGGCCGACTGGCCGCTGCGGGGACGGCTGACCGTGCCGGTGGGTGTCGTGGACCGTCCCTTCGACCAGCTGCGTGATCTGCTGACGGTGGACCTGTCGGCGGCCGGAGGCCATGTGGCCATCGCCGGCGGCCCGCAGAGCGGCAAGAGCACCCTGCTGAGGACCCTGATCACCGCTCTGGCGCTCACCCACACCCCGCGCGAGGTGCAGTTCTACTGCCTGGACTTCGGTGGCGGCACCCTCGCCTCACTCGACGGGCTGCCGCACGTGAGCGGGGTCGCCGCCCGGGTGGACACCGAGCGGGTGGGCCGTACGATCGCGGAGGTCACCACGCTGCTCGCCGGGCGGGAGCGGTTCTTCCTGGAGCACGGCATCGACTCCATGGCCACGTACCGCAAGCGGCGCGCGGCGGGCGAGTTCCCCGACGAGCCGCACGGGGACGTCTTCCTGGTCATCGACGGCTGGTCCACCGTGCGCCAGGACTTCGACCGGCACATCCCCACGTTCAACGCGCTGGCCTCCCGCGGACTCAACTACGGGGTGCATCTGCTGATCACCACCGCCCGCTGGATAGAGCTGTCGTCCTCGGTGCGCGACCAGACCGGGACCCGGCTGGAGCTGCGGATGGGGGATCCGATGGACTCCCAGATCGACTCCCGCAAGGCGGCGACGATTCCGCGCAGCGCGGGGCGGGGGCTGACCCCCGACAAGCTGCACTACCTGTCGGCGCTGCCGCGTCTCGACGGGGTCGAGGACGCCGACGACCTCGCGGACGGAGTGGCGGGGCTGGTCGCCGCGGTCGACGAGAGCTGGCCGGGTCCGCGGGCTCCCCGGGTGCGGATGCTGCCGGCGAGCCTGCCGGCCGAGGAACTGCCGGAGCCGGAGGGCGACCTGGGCCTGCGGATCGCGCTCGGACTGGACGAGAACGAACTGGCGCCGGTGTGGCACGACTTCACCGAGAACCCGCATCTGATCGTGGTGGGCGACACCGAGAGCGGGAAGACGAATCTGCTGCGGCTGGTCGCCCGGGGCATCACCGAGCGGTTCACGCCCGCCGAGGCCCGGATCATGACGGTGGACTACCGGCGGGAGCTGGTGGAGAGCGTGCCCCAGCCCTACCGGCTGGGACACGCGGTGTCCCTGGACATGCTGCGGGAACTGGTGGACGGCGCGGCCCGGGCGGTCAAGCAGCGGGTTCCGGGGGAGGACATCGCCCCGTCGCGGATGCGGCTGTGCGACTGGTGGCAGGGGCCCCGGCTGTTCATCCTGGTCGACGACTACGACATGGTGGGCAGCGGTCCCATGGCGCATCCGTTCGCCCCGCTGATGGATCATCTGGCGCTGGGCCACGAGGTGGGACTGCACCTGGTGGTGGCGCGGTCCGCGGCGGGCGCCGGGCGCGGGCTGAACGAGGCGTTGCTGCGCAGGATGCAGGAGGTCAACACGCCCGGGCTGCTGATGTCGTGTCCGCCGAGCGAGGGGTATCTCTTCGGCAGTGTGAAGGGGCGGGAGCTGATTCCGGGGCGGGCGATACGGATCGCCCGGCGCAAGACACTGCAGATTCAGACGGCGCTGGTGAAGGACGCGCCGTGAGACACCCGTGCCCTCTCCTCGCCCGTCCCCCGGTTGTCCGTCCCCCGGCGGGAGGGCCGCTTTGGCCCTCCGCCGGGGGGCCGGCGTGCGCCGCCGGTCCGGTACGGGGAGCCCGGGGCCGGGGCGGGCCGGGGGGTGCGGGTGCGGTCCGGCGCCCGCGGAACGCCGTCGCGCTCGCGGAACGCGACGGCGTGCGGGTGGCTGGGGAAGGGAGGTCAGTCCGGGGCGGGAGCGGTGCGGGGGTGCCGGTGCGGGGGGCGCCAGTTCCGGGCGCGGCCCCGGGGGATCACCACGGCCATCGCGGCGAGCAGGAGCACCGCCGTCAGGCCCACCGCCGCGACGGTCAGGGAACGGGTGCGGGGCGCCGGGTCGGCCGGGGGCGGCAGCCGCGCGGGGGCGGGGGCCGACGCCGCCTCCCCTCCTCCGTCCTGGACCAGGGACAGGGCGGCGTACGGGTCGAGGCGGGGGGTGTCCGACGGGTACGCGGTGTCGAGCAGCCGGCGGGCGACCTCCGGCGCGGACAGTTCCGGGTGGTAGGCGCGTACGAGCGCGGCGGCGCCCGCGACGCCCGCCGCGGCCAGCGAGGCACCGGAACCGATGTAGTGGCCGGGGCCCCCGGGACCGACGCTGACCATGTCGCCGCCGGGCGCGGACAGGTCGGGCTCGTGGGCGGGCGGCGCGTTCTCCTGCCGTACGCCGGCGGGGCCGAAGTCGACGACGGCCAGCGCGCCCGGTGCGGCGGCCGGCCAGTACGGGCCCTCGGGCATCTCGCCGTCCGGCCCCAGTTCCTCGCGGGGCACGGCGTCCGGGGCGGCCGGGGCGACGACCAGCGCGCCGCGGCGCGTGGCGTAGGCGACCGCGTCGGTGAGTTCGGCCTTGCCGGTACGCAGGGCCTGACCGACGTAGACGACCTGCGCGCCCTGGTCCGCCGCCGTGCGGATGCCGAGGGCGACGCGTTCCGGCGAGGGGACTCCCCGGTCGTCGGTGCCCGACAGGGCGAGGATCTCGGCCTGCGGGGCGACCCCGGTGATGCCGCTGCCCTTCTCCGGCGCCGCGGCGATGAGCCCGGCGGCGAACGTGCCGTGGCCCACGCAGTCCTCGTCCGCTCCGCCGACGGCCGTCACCCGGCCGGACAGGCTGGGGACGCCGGTGGCGACACCGGTGTCGACCACCGCGACGGTCACTCCGTCGCCGCGGGAGATCCGCTGGGCCCGGGACAGCCCGAGCGCCGTCTGGGACCACGCCGCTCCGGTGGCCGTCCGCTTCGAGGCCCCCGTGCACGGGTTGTCCTCGCCGAGCCGGACGGGCAGTGGGGGCAGCAGTGTGGTCCCCGGATCGTCGGCACCGGACTCTGCCGGGGGGGTGGTCGGGGCGGCGAGGGCCGGCCCGCCGCCGGCCGGCAGGGCGACGGCGATCGTCAGTACGACACCCATGCACCGCCACTTCATGACATTCCGCATATCTCGCATGATATGCACAGGACAGGCACGGCGCACAACGCCAACGACACAGCGGCACAAGGAGGTTCGAGGCGTGGCACGGCACATACTCACGGTCAGCCCGGAACGGTCGGACGGCTTCCAGACGATCGGTGAGGCACTGGCCCAGGCCCGCACCGGGGCGGTGATCCGGGTCCGTCCCGGCCGCTACGCCGAGAACCTCGTCATCCGGCACCGGGTGACGATCGTCGGCGAGGGCGAGCCGGGCACCGTCGAACTCTGCCCGCGGGACGGCACCGCCGTGACCCTCATGGCCGACGCCGTGATGCTCAGCGCCCTCACCATCCGGGGACGCGACAAGGAAGCCGCGGTCGTGGACGTACCGGCCGGGCAGGCCGCTCTGGACGGATGCACGGTGACCGGTTCCGGATGGACGGCCCTGCTGGTCCGCGGCAAGGGCTCGCTGGCCGCCCGCGGCTGCCGGATCAGCAACCCGGGCGGCGCCGGCCTCGTCGACTCGTCGGAGAGCGAGAGCGTCGTCGAGGACTGCACGTTCGAGAACTTCGGCACCTCCGCCGTGGTCATCGGCGAGACGGCCGGGCCCCTCGTCCGCGACTGCCGCATCCGCGGCGCGCGGGCCAACGGCGTCCTCGCGAACGGCGAGGCCCGGGGCACCGTGGAGGGCTGTGACATCTCCGGCACCGACAAACCCGCCATCGCCCTGGAGGGGCACAGCTCGACCCGGGTGCTGCGCTGCACCGTCCACCACACGGCCGTGGGCCTGCTGGTGACCAGCATGTCCCGCCCGGAGATCGAGGAGACGTCGTTCGAGTCGATCTCGCAGACCGGCGTGGTCCTCTCCGGCGGGACCGACCCGCTGCTGAACCGCTGCGTCACCCGGCGCACGAAGAACAACGGACTGCTCGTCATGGACCGTTCGCGCGGGATCCTGGAGGGCTGCGCCTTCCACGGCTCGACCGAGGCGGCCGTGCGGGTCGTCGAGGGCGGCGCCCCGATGCTGCGGGACACCGTGGTGAGCGACTGCGCCGACACCGCCGGGGCGGTGCAGCTCGCGGACGACTCCACGGCCGAGTTCGACCGTCTGGAGGTCCTGGACGCGGCCGGCGTGGGCATCTCGGTGCGCTCAGCCGCCAACCCCCTGCTGCGCCGCACCCGGGTCACCGGCGCGGGCGGCCACGGAATCGAGTTCACCGACGACGCCCGCGGCCGGCTGGAGCACTGCGAGGTCGAGTCCGCCGGCGGCTGCGCGGTGAGCATCGACGACGACTCCGATCCCGAGATCGGCGACACCGTACTGAGCTCCGCCGCCCGCTCGGGTCTCCTCGTCGGTGAACGCGGCCGCGGCACCCTGCGGGACTGTGTGATCAACGACAGCTCCGATGCGGGTGTCAGCGTGCGGGACGGCGCGGAGATCAGCCTGGAGCGGGTCCGGGTGAACGGCTCGAAGGCACACGGCGTCCAGGTGTCGCGCGGCGGCCGGGCCGCCCTCAACGCCTGTGAGATCACGGGCAGTACGGGCGACGGCGTACGGATCGACAGCGCCGAACCGGTCGACGTAACCCGGTGCGTCGTACGCGACAACCGGGGTGCGGGGCTGCGGCAGAGCCGCGCGAGCGAGCGGCTCACGGTCGAGCTGCTGACCAGCGCGGACAACGGACTGCCGGACAGCTGGGGCGAGTCGGCCGAAACGGCCGGCGAGGGCGGCGCCCCGGGCGGGCCCGGCAAGGAACCGGAGCCCGAGGGCCCGCTGGCCGAACTGAACGCGCTCATCGGCCTGGAGAACGTCAAGCACCAGGTGAACACGCTGGTCAACCTGAACCAGCTCGCGGAGCGCCGGCGCCGGCTCGGCATGCCGGTCCCGTCGATGAGCCGGCACCTGATCTTCGCGGGGCCGCCCGGCACCGGCAAGACCACCGTCGCCCGCCTCTACGGCAGCATCCTCGCCGACCTGGGCGTGCTCAGGAGCGGACACCTGGTCGAGGTCGCCCGCGCCGATCTCGTCGCGCAGGTCATCGGCGGTACGGCCATCAAGACCACCGAGGCGTTCAACAGCGCCCTGGGCGGGGTGCTGTTCATCGACGAGGCCTACACGCTCACCGTCGAGGGGACGTCCAACGACTTCGGCCGCGAGGCCGTCGACACCCTGCTGAAGCTGATGGAGGACCACCGCGACGACGTGGTCGTGGTGGCGGCCGGCTACTCCGAGCAGATGGAGTCGTTCCTGTCCGCCAACCCGGGGCTCGCCTCCCGCTTCACCCGCACCATCGAGTTCGACAACTACGCGGTGGAGGAGCTGGTGACGATCACCGAGAGCCTCTGCCACCGCCACCAGTTCGAACTCGGGCCGCTGACCCGGGAGGCCCTCGCCGTGCGCTTCGAGCAGATGACGCGCGACGCGACCTTCGGCAACGGCCGCGCGGCCCGCGGCGTGTTCGAGGACATGGTGGACCGGCAGGCGTTCCGACTCGCGGCCATGACCGACCCGGCGGAGAACGACCTGACGCTGCTGTTGCCGCAGGACGTCGGCGACGCGGAGGCGGCGGCCGTCGGCGGGACGGCGCAGGACACCGACGACGCGTCCGACCCGATGGCCGAACTCACCGCCATGGTGGGGCTCGCCGCCGTGAAGCGGGAGGTCGCCGACCTGGTCAGTCTGCTGACCAACGCCCGGCAGCGGATCGCCGCGGGGCTGCCCGCCCCCCGGATCAGCAACCACCTGGTCTTCAGCGGGCCGCCCGGCACGGGCAAGACCACCGTCGCCCGGCTGTACGCGAAGCTCCTGCACTCGCTGGGGGTGCTCCCCCGCGACTCCCTGGTGGAGGTGGCGCGGGCGGACCTGGTGGGCCAGTACGTCGGCCACACCGCCCAGCGCACCAAGGAGGTCTTCACCAGCGCGCTGGGCGGGGTGCTCTTCATCGACGAGGCCTACACCCTGACCCCCGAGGGATCGTCCAACGACTTCGGCCGCGAGGCCGTCGACACCCTGCTGAAGCTGATGGAGGACCACCGCGACGAGATCGTGGTCGTCGTCGCCGGGTACACCGAGGAGATGAGGCGCTTCCTCGATTCCAACCCCGGTCTGACGTCCCGGTTCTCCAAGTTCGTGAAGTTCGAGGACTACAGCACGGACGAGCTGGTCACCATCGTGTCCCGGCACGCCGCCTCCTCCGGGTACGAGTGCCCCCCCGCCACCCTGGAGGCCCTGCGCGCCCATGTGGACGCCCTTCCGCGCGACCGGTCCTTCGGCAACGCGCGGCTGGCCCGGCAGCTGCTGGAGACGATGATGACGAGCCAGGCCCGCCGGCTGGGCGGCCTGAGCTCGCCCAGTCTCGCCGACCTCACGACGCTGCTGCCGGAGGACCTGCCGCCGGCCCGGCGGCGGGAGGCCGCCCTGTGACGTGCTGAAGGCGGACGCCCGCCGGTCGCGGTGCCGGCGGGCGGTTCGGATCACACCGTGAGCCTGATCGCTTCGATCCACAAGTTGTTGTCGTGGGTGCCGACGTAGGTGAAGTCGTAGCCGGTCCCGGGTTCGTCGCAGGCCAGGCCGAGCCAGGTGTCGTCGTGGACGTAGGAGGTCTGGCAGACGGTGCCGGCGCCGAGGTCGACGCTGATGCTGAACCCCAGCATGTGCGGAGCGCCTTTCTCGGTGCTGCCGACGTAGTGGTCGACGCCGTCGGCGACACTTGTCCACTTGTCGGCGTAGTGCCCTGTGCCGTCGGTCGACGCGGGGTTGTGGGTGAAGGCGCCACCGGATGTGCCGTTGGTTCCGGACACGGCGATGTTGGCGGCCGTGAGCGTTCCCGAGCCCGGGGTGCCCGCCACGGCCCCGTCGCACGCCACGTCGCTCCAGCCCCGGCCCGCCGCGTGGACCCGGTAGCAGATGTGCCGGCCGGGATCCGAGGCGGCCAGCTGCTGGACGGCGTAGGCGGCGGTGTTCGGCGGGAGCTTGGGGGCGGCGGGCTGCTTCTGGGTCTTCCGCGCCTTCTGCTCCCCCTGAGGCTTCGCGGAGGACGTCTGCACCGGCGGCTCGGACTGCTTCTTGACGTCGGGGCTCGACTTGGCGGACGGCTTCCTGGTCGAGGGAGCCGGTGTGGGCGTGGCCGGGGCGTACTGGCCCTTCGGTACCTCCAGGGAGTCCTCGGCGAGGAGTGTGCCGGAGCCGGCGGCTGTCTTCACGTCGTCCTTCTTCTGCCGCGAGTCGTCCGTGGCCCAGATCAGCAGCGGCACGGCGAGGAGGACGACGCCCGCGATGCCGGCGGCGGCGAGCAGGGGCTTCTTCGGGTTCCCGAACCGCGGCCCGTCCGCACCGGCAGCGGCAGCGGCGGTTCCACCCGCCCCGGCGGCCTCGTCGGCTGCGGCGGCCCGGACGGTGGTGGCCGGCTCGGCGGCGCTCTCGCTCCCCGCTTCCGGCCGCTCCTGCGAGGCGGACGCGGTGACCGTCGTGGCGGGTTCCCCGGTGGCGGGCTGCTCGGGGGCGGCCTCGCTCTCGGAGGCGCCGGGGGCGTTGGGGGTCTCGGGGGTTTCCGGGGCCGGCTGTGCCGTCCCCGCCTCCTCGGCGCCGCCCTCGGCGGGCTCCGGTGCGGCCGTACGCCGTGCGGCCGGTGCCAGCATCGGGCCGGGGTCGGCCGCCGCCGGCCCGAGGGAGACGGCCCTGCGGACGGACGAGCCGCCCGTGCCGTCGGGCCCGTCGGAAGCGGGCGGCTTCTTCTGACTTGTCATCGTTCTCCTCGGTCTGTGTGGACTGTGGGGTGACGGATGGTCGTGGGCGCGACCCCGCTCGTTATCCGTCCTGACCCACGGGCCCGGAACAGCGTTCCGGCCACTGCGGGTCGTCACCGGTGCGGAAGCCCTTGGCCAGCGCCTCCTCGAGGTGCGTGAGGGCCTTGAGGTCCAGCCCGCTCAGTTCCTCCGACCCGTCCATGTAGGCGGTCGCGTTCCCGGGGAGCTCACGCAGCAGGACGACGGAGGGGCCCGCGGGCTCGGTCCGTACCCCCAGCACCCGGAAGCCGGTCCCCGGCACGAAGACGATCTCCTCGTACGTCTCCGGGGAGCCGCCCGGACGGTCGAGCAGTTGCCGTACCTTGCGTCCGGTGACGGACCAGATCGCGTAGCGCACGGGGGCCCCGGCGGGGAGCGCCGAGGATCCGGCCAGGGCGCTGACCGGGGCGGGGTCGTGCAGCAGCGTGCCGACCGCCGGCCCGGGGCCGTCGGCGTCCCCGCCGCGCAGGGCCACGCCCCGGTAGGAGGGCAGCCGGCGCAGAGCGGACGCCAGACAGCCGCCGTAGGGCAGCAGGCGCCCCTCGCCGGTGTGCAGGTCCCGGATCAGCTCGCGGTGGTGCAGGGGCCCTTCCTCGGCGGTGAGGTAGGCGTGCGCGGCGATGAGATCGGCCCGCGCCGCCTCCAGTTCGTGACCGCGCAGGGCGGGCATCCGGGTGAGCACCCGTGACACGGCGGCGGCGTGCACCTCCCAGGCCCCGGCCGCGGCCTCCCGGAACGCGGCACGCTCGGCGGCCCCGCTGACGTGCCCGGGTACGAACGGAAGGGCGACACGGTTCGGGGCGGGCGCCTCACCGCTCCGCCCCCGCGGTCCCGGCACCGCCCCGGCACGCACGGCCCGGCCGCCGTCCGGCCCCGGACCGCCCCCCTCGGCGGCGGTGCGCCCCGCCCCGCCGACGGCACCGTCGGCTCCGGGGCGCGCCCCGGCCGGGGAAGCGGACCGAGGCCCCACGGCCTCCGGGCCCGCCCCGCCGTCCGGCGACGCGGCGGCCCCGGGAGCCCTCTGCCCGCTCCCGGCGGCGGCACCGGCCTCCGGAGACGCGGCGGTCGCGGGTCCTTCGGCGGGCCGCCCCTCCGGACGGGACTCCGAGGACGCTTCGGGCACGGCGGACACGGTGGGCACGGATGCCCCGGGCTCCGCTTCCCCGGGTTCGGTGGCCTCCGTATCCACTTCGGACTTCCCTCCGGCCGGAGGGGAGGCCGGTGACGGAACGGACCCGCCCTCCCGAAGGGATCCCGGAGGCACGGATCCCCCGGCACCGGCGGCCGGCCGGTCGGGGACGTCCGTGTCCACCCGGGCATCCGTGTCCACCCGGGCATCCGGGGACGCGGCATCCGGGGGCACCCGCACCCCGGGCCCGGCGGCCTGCGGATCGACGGCGGCCGTACCGCCGGGGCGGGCAACCCGGCCTCCGGGCCCGGCGGCCGACGGACCGCTCACAGCCGCACCGGGCCGACGGACCGCCCCGGCGCCGGGCCCGGTGGCCGGAGGGGCAGAGGCCGTACCGGACCCGCCATCCCGCGGACCGGCACCGGCCCCACCGGCCCCGCGCCCCGCCCCACCGGCAGGCACTGCAGGAACCACACCCGGTCCACGGCCCGCCCCACCGGACACCGAAGCCTCACCGGACCCGCCATCCCGCAGGCCGGCACCGGCCCCACCGGCCCCGCGCCCCGCCCCACCGGCAGGCACTGCAGGAACCACACCCGGTCCACGGCCCGCCCCGGTGGCGGGCAGGGCGGCCGCTGTGCCGGAACCGTGGGACACGGTCGGCAGCACCCGACCGGGCTCGGCGGCCGACGGGCCGCCGGTGCCCGTGCCGGGTCCGGCCGCGGGCGACGCGGTGGCCGGGCCGGGCCCCCGGGCCGTCCGCCCGGGCGGTGGGACACGGCCGGGCTCCGCGGCCGTCCCCGGCCGGCCGGTCACCGTGCCCGGGTACGAGGGCCGGGCGGTGGTGACGTAGCGGATGTTCGGTATGCCGTGTTCGGCGGCCAGGCGGCGCAGAGCGCCGTCGCCCGCCAGGAGCCTGCCGCGGACCAGCAGGGTGGTGCGCGACCGGACGTCGGTTCCGAGGCCGCGCACGAGGCGGGACAGCGCGGGCAGCAGGGAGTCGTCCAACGGCTGGCCGGGCATGCCCAGTTCGATGGCGCACACCTCGGGGTCGACGGGCGGTCCGAGCGGTCCCGGGCGGGGGCCGCCCGGCGTCCACAGGGCGAGGCCGGCCCGGGTCACCGTCGCCTGCCAGCGGTCCGTCAGCCGTACCGTCCCCCGCTCACCGCCGCCGAGGATCCAGTCGGGCGGGTGGATCTCCACCGGCCTGGGGACGGGAGCCCGCCCCTCGGAGTCGACCGGACCGCAGACCACGGACGACACGAACGGCCGCCAGCTCGGCCTGCCGTCCAGCCCGACCAGCGTCGGCCGGGGAGGCGTTCCGGGCGGCGCGTGGTCGTCGAGCAGCGGCAGGCCGGTGAGCACCTCCACCTCGGCGCCCAGCAGGTCGGCGACCGACTGCCCGAGCCGCAGCAGGTCACGCCGGCCGCCGGGCGCGATCCGGGTGCGGGCGCGCTCCGCCTCCGGCAGCCCGCTGAGGACGGCGGCGACCTCGTCGGCGGCGACGTCCTCCGCCTGCGGGGCGCCGACCAGCACCGTCAGCCGCTCGAAGTCGACGGGTACGGAGAAGCACAGGTCGTCGGGGGCGGGTCCGGGCGCCTCGGCCGGGCGGATCACCACGCCCGCCGGGACACGGTCCACGACGCAGCCGCCGGCCGTGCGCACGGGCACCCCGTCCAGCGCCTCCTCCCAGACGGGCGCCGGGGCGCGCCGGCCCGCCTTCCGCGGCTCCGCGCCGGGCGCGAACCGCCACCACGCGCGTCCGGGACCGGAGTCGCCGTGGACGAAGAGCGCTCCCCCGGGCGTGATCAGGACGGCCCCGTCCGGGGCCGTCACCTCCAGTTCCCAGGCGTCCGCGATCCTGCGGGCGACGCTGGGCCGGTCCGGCCGGTCGTCACCGGCGCCGGACATCACGAGCCGGACCCGTTCGGTGCCCCGCGCGCGGAGGGAGTCGAGGAGCGTGCCCAGCCGTGCCCAGTGGTCGGCGTCGGGCCCCCCGCCCCCGGCGGCGGAGCCCACGATCACCGTGACGACGTCCTCCTCCCGCCCGACGGCGCCCGCCACCTCGGCCACGACGTCCAGCGGGAACGAGTCGTCCTCGACCGAGCGCACCAGCAGCACGCCGTCGACGTCCTCGACCGGCGGGCCGCCGACGCCCCGGTTCCCGGTGCCGTTCGCACCGCCGGCCGGGCTCGCCGTGCCGCGGCGGCCCGCGCCGGAGCCGGACCGGCGTCCCCGGCCCGGCATCACGGACGACCAGCGGCTCACGCGTCCGTCCCCCGGACCGGGTGAACGGCCTCGGTCAGCACCCGCGCGGTGCGGTCCACGGGCGCGGCGGCGGGGGCCCGCTCCTGCGCACCGCCTTGGACCGCGTCGCGTACGGCGTCGGGATCCAGCAGCATGCTCACCGCGGCCGAGGGGTTCAGGTACAGCACGTGTCCCTCGGGGACGCGCGTCAAGAGCTCGTCGACGCCGACGAGTTCGAAGGCGAAACGCCCCGACGTGTGCAGGAACACCGACGAGGTGAACAGCGGCACGACCGGCGTCCCGTCCGGCGCCGCCGCACTCAGCAGACCGCCGCCCGGCGCCGTCAGCACGGCGACTTCCCTCCCCGCCAGCGCCGCCGGCACCGCCTCGCCGGGCCCGTAGCCGGTCGACGCGAGCTGGATGGCGCGGTCCACCTCGTCCTCCGGCTCGGGCCAGCCGAGCGCGCGCGGGGACGGCCGGTACTCGGGGTTGTCCTCCCACTCGACGATCTCACCGTCGAGGCCGGACCGCCACCGGCCGGTCATCGCCCACTCCGGCGGTTTCCCCTCCCCGGACCACATCGGGTCGACCACCCCCAGCCAGTGGTCCGGGGCGAGGCGGCCCGCCTCGCGGATGTCGTCCGGAACGGGCGGGAGCGCCTCGTCCTGCTGGTTCATCGCTGTCCTCACTCGGTGGATCGGGACGACGGTGCGGTCCGTGCCGGGTCGTCCAGGGCATCCGGGTCGTCCAGGGCGTCCGGGTCGTCCAGGGCGTCCGGGTCGTCGCGCCAGAGGAGGCGGCGCGCGGTGGTGGCGTCCGTGACGACTCCGGTGAGCAGTCCGGACCTCAGTGCGGCGCGGACCGCCCCGGCGCCGCGTCCTCCGGCCGTGACGCCGATCAGCTCCGCGACGCCGCGGAGTTCGGCGACGCTGACGGCGATCGTGCGGGCGTTCAGCTCGGTGGGGATCACCCGGCCGGTGGCGTCCAGGACGTGGCCGGCCACCTCGGCGCACGCTCCCGCCTCCCGGAGCGTCTCCCGCTCCCGCTCGGACAGGGCGTCGTACACCGCGGAGTGCGGGGCGTCCCACGCCGCGATGCCGACGACGGCCTTGGTGACCAGACCGAACCGGTCCAGCGTCTCGGCGGTGGCGGGCTGGCTGCGCAGGACGGCGGCCGTCGCCGCGTCGGGCAGCAGGAACGGGGTGTGGAGGGGGAACGCCCTGCCCCCGCCCGCCGCTGCCGTACGGCGGACCGCGGTGATCGCGGCGTCATGGGCGAGGTCCCGCCCGTGCACCCCGGTCAGCTGGACCACGTCGCACAGCGGCAGCCGGGTGACCGCCTCGCTGAGCGCGTCCACCGCGTGGCTGCCGTCCAGCCCGAGGACGTCGCCCTCCTCGGCGATCTCCGAGACCAGCCGGGCCGCCGCCGTGCCGAGCCAGCGCCCGCTCTGCCACTGGTCCGCCGACGCCGCCGTACCGCTCTCACCGCGGCCCAGGTTGACGACGATGCCGTGCCGGAGACCGAACCGCTCGGTCAGTGCCCGTCCGAGCGGGACGTCGATCTCGGCCGGGACGGTGATGTCGATCCGCACGATGTCGTGGGCCACGGCCGCGTCGAGGAGGCGGGCCACCTTGAACCGGCTGATGCCGAACTCCTTGGCGATCTCCACCTTCGACCGCTGCTCCAGGTAGAAGCGCCGGGCGACGGCGGCGGCGAGGAGCGTGTCGATCGGCGCGGGTAACGCCGCCGCCTCAGCCGGTTCGGCCATGTCGTCTCTCCGCGCTCTCATCGTTCGTCAACTCACACTACTTCCCCGGCTAGTTCATCCGTGCGAAGTGATCAAAACATAACGGAGAAGTGATATTGAAGTGACACCTGAGACGTCAGTGACCGCCGAAACCGAACTTTCCACGTCCCGAACGGGTCGCCCGCACCAGGGCGGGGAAGAAATCATTCCGACTCCCCTCCCTCCACCAGCACCTCAGGGAGCCCCATGCTGCGCGGCATCGACGTGAGTGCGTACCAGTCGTCCTCGTACGACACCGACGGCCTGTCCTTCGTCTTCATCAAGGCGACGGAGGGCCGTTCGTACACCAACCCCAGGCTCTCGGCCCAGACGGAGAGGGCCCGTGAAGCCGGTCTGGTCGTCGGCTTCTACCACTTCCTCTGGCCGGGCAACCTCACGGCCCAGGCGGAGTACTTCGTGCGCAAGGCCCCGGAGAGACAGGGGGACGTCCTCGCGGTCGACTGGGAGACGACGGGCGAGGGAACGCACGCGAGCAACGCGGAGAAGGACCGCTTCATCCGGAAGGTGAAGGAGCTGCGCCCCGACAACAGGGTCATCCTGTATTGCAATCGGAATTTCTGGCTGAATGTCGACACCACGTCCCACGCGGGCGACGGCCTCTGGATCGCCGACTACGTCACCGCCGGGAAGCCCCGCATCCAGGCGGAGTGGCGCTTCCACCAGTACACCGACGACCCGCTGGACAAGAACGTCGCGGACTTCCCCAGCAGGCCGGCGCTGAAGGAGTGGGCCGAGGGCGCCTGACCCCGGCCCGCTCCGGGACCACGCCTACTTGTCCAGGTGCGCCCAGAACTCGTCGAAGGACAGCAGCTTGTCGCCGTCGAGGTCCCGCGACGCGATGACGGCCTCGGCGACCGTCTCGGTGACGTTCCAGTCGCCGCCCTGGGCCAGCGCGGTCTTGAACTCGGCAGCGGTGATGAACCCGTCCCCGTTCGTGTCGATCCGCTCGAACTGCTTCCGTGCTTCCTCGATGTCCGCCACCGGTCCGCCCCTCGTTCATTTCGTACGTGTACTGACGCGGGCCAGATTATCCGGCCCGGGAGCGCCGCTGATCAGCGGTCCGCCACGCGCATCTCGAACCAGGTGGTCTTGCCGTGGGAGAGGAGGTCGACGCCCCAGCGGTCGGCGAGTTCGTCGACGAGGAAGAGGCCGCGGCCGCTGACGTCCGTCTCCTGCACCGGCATCAGGCACGGCAGGGCGCGGGACGGGTCGCGGACCTCGACGCGGATCCAGCCCCGGCGGTGCCGCATGCTCAGGCCGAAGGCGCGGGCCCCGGTGTGGCGTACGGCGTTGCCGACCAGCTCCGAAACCAGCAGCACGGCGTCCTCGGTGAGCTTGGGGGGCAGGCCCCACCGGCGCAGGATGACGATCTGGACGAGCCGGCGGGCGAGGGCGGCGGACTCGGGGCGGGACGGGAGCGGAACTTCACCCTCCGTGGGGTCGCCGTACAACTCCAGTGCCTGTACGGCACGTTCGTCCTCGACCGTCGGCGACCAGCGCGACGCGGTGGCGCGCCCGTCTCCCCGCGGCTGTTCCATGCCCTCCAGCCCCGCCATGCCCTCATCATGGCCGCACACCGGGGCGGCAGGGGCCGTTCCGAGGGAATACGCCCCCCGTGCGCCCCCAGTCCGCCGCGATCCTCCGGTGTATGCCAAAGACATGCCAATGGCTCCGAAAGCCTGCTCGACCTGCGGCAGCGATTCACGCTCGGGCAATCGACGGGCCCCCTCGACGGAAACGGCTTAAGGGTGCGTCAAGGCTCCCATAATGCGCACCGCCGGGGGGCCGGATCGGGCATGACGTCACCTGCGATTCCGGTGTGGGGGTTTCACCCGCTCGTCACAGGAACTTCGCCTTGCCGGGGCCTTCCTCCACGAAGCTGCGCATGCCCCGCTCGCGGTCCTCCGTGGCGAACAGACCCGCGAACCAGTTGCGTTCCACCGCGAGTCCGGTGTCGATGTCCGTCTCCAGCCCGGTGTCGACCGACTCCTTGGCCGCCCGCAGCGCGATCGCCGGCCCTTGTGCCAGCTTCGCGGCCCAGGCGTGGGCCTGGGCGTAGACCTCGTCGGCGGGGACCACACGGTCCACCAGGCCGAGGGACAGCGCCTCGTCGGCCCGCACCTGACGGCCGGTGAAGATCAGGTCCTTGGCCTTGGACGGGCCGATCAGCCGGGCCAGCCGCTGGGTGCCGCCCGCGCCCGGGATCAGGCCGAGCAGGATCTCGGGCTGGCCGAGCTTGGCGTTCTCCCCGGCGATGCGGTAGTCGGCGCACAGGGCGAGCTCGCAGCCCCCGCCCAGCGCGTATCCGGTGACGGCGGCCACGACCGGCTTGGGGATGCGGGCGACGGCGGTGAAGGAGTCCTGGAGGGCGCGGGCGCGCAGGACCATCGCCGTGTGGTCCATGGCCTGCATCTCCTTGATGTCCGCGCCCGCCGCGAACACCTTCTCGCCGCCGTGGATCACCACGGCGCGCACGTCCTCGCGGCGCGTGGCCTCCTCGGCGAGCTCCTTCAGACGGTCCTGCGTGGCGACGTCCAGCGCGTTCATGGGCGGGCGGTCCAGGCGCAGCGTGCCGACGCCCTCGGCGACTTCGAGATGTACGGTCATGGCAGCAGGTTAACGGTGACTAACGGCTGGCGAGCCGGCGCCGTGGCTCACACCCGTGCCGGGGGTCCGGGGGTCGCCCCCGGGCAAGCACAGCACGGTGACCAACGGCTGGCGAGCCGGCGCCGTGGCTCGCGCCCGCAGGGGTACGACAACGGCCCCGGTGCGGACACCGGGGCCGTGGGCCGGGAAGCGGGCGTCCTACGCCTTCCACTTCTCCCAGGACATGTTCCAGCCGTTGAGGCCGTTGTCCGGGGCGATCACGGCGTCGTCGGAGTTCTTCACCTCGACCACGTCACCGATCAGCGAGTTGTCGAAGAACCAGGCCCCCGGGGCCTTCTTGTCCCAGCCGCCCTGCACGTCGCGCAGACCGATGCAGCCGTGGCTGGCGTTGCGGTTGCCGAAGGCGTCGCCGCCCCAGTAGTTGCCGTGGATGAAGGTGCCGGAGGTGGACAGGCGCATGGCGTGCGGGACGTCCTCGATGTCGTACTCGCCGGCGTAGCCGACCGTCTCGCCGTTCATGCGGGTGACCTTCAGCTTCTCGCTGATGACCATCTTGCCGTTCCAGGTCTCGTAGCCCGGGGCTCCGGTGGTGACCGGGATCTTCTTGATCACCTTGCCGTCGCGGATCACCTTCATGGTGTGCTTCTTGGCGTCGACCACGGAGATCTGGCTGCGGCCGACGGTGAAGGAGACCGTCTTGGCCTGCTCACCGTAGACGCCGTCGCGGCCCTCGACGCCGTCGAGGTCGAGGTCGACGGTGACCTTGGTGCCGGCCTTCCAGTACTTCTCGGGGCGGAAGTCGAGGCGGTCGTTGCCGAACCAGTGGCCCTCGACCTCGACGGCCGGCTCGGTGGTGATGCGGATGGCCTTCTCGACGTCCTCGGGGTGGGTGATGCCCCGGGTGAAGCGGAGGGAGAAGGGCATTCCGACGCCGACGGTGGAGCCGTCCTCGGGGGTGAAGTGCCCGAGGAAGGTCTTCTTCGGCGTCAGGGTGGTGAAGCGGGAGTCCTGCGAGGTGGCGCGGCCCTCGGCGTCCTCGGCGACCGCGTGCACCGTGTAGGTGGTGGAGGCGGCCAGGTGGGTGGACGGCGTCCAGGAGGCGCCGTCCCTGGATATCGCGCCCTCGACGGCCTCGCCCTCGGCGTTCTTGACGACGACCTCGGTGAGCTTGCCCCGGGCGGCCGTCACCTTCAGCTCGCCGCTGGTCCCGACCGACGTGGCGCCGTCGCGCGGGGCGATGGCGACCACGGCCTCGGACTGCGTGCTGCGCGCCGCCGTGGAGTCCTTGCCCTTGCCCTTGCCGTCGCCCGGGCCTGAGGCCGGCTCCGATCCCCCGCCGCCGCAGGCGGTGACCGCCAGCATCACCCCGAGTGCCAGCGCCGCGAACTTCCTGCCGCCGCGCCGCGCGCCCACCGGCGCCCCCGATATCGGCCCCACGTTCACTTGTTTCTCCCCTCGGCGGGTCTGACCGGACCCGGCCCCCCAGTGCGCCTCTCGCGCACACCGCGCATGGTAACCACAGGCCAGGGGCGTGGAAGACGGCGGTTCCGTCACCGTTCCGTTCCAAGTTCACGGCCCGCCGAGGGCGGTACGGTCAGCGGCGGTTCACCGCGCTGCCCGCCTTCCACTCCTTCCAGTCCATGTTCCAGCCGCCGAGGCCGTTGTCCGGCGCGACCGTGCGGTCCTCGCTGTTGACCACCTCGACGACGTCGCCGATCAGGCTGCGGTCGAAGAACCAGCCCGCCGGGGTGTCCGCGCTGCCGCCCTTCACGTCGCGCAGGCCGACGCAGCCGTGGCTGACGTTGCCGCTTCCGAACACCTCGGGCGCCGCCCAGTAGTTGCCGTGCAGGAAGGTGCCGGAGCTGGTCAGCCGGATGGCGTGCGGGACGTCGGGGATGTCGTACTCGCCGCCGAAGCCGACCGTGCGGCTGTTCATGCGGGTGACCTCGAGCATCTCGGTGATCACCATTTTGCCGTTGTACGTGGGCGTCCTGGCCGCGCCCGCCGTGACCGGCACGGTGGCGAGCAGTTCCCCGTCCCGGCGGACCCGCATGGTGTGGGCGGCGGCGTCGACCACGGACACCTGGCTGCGGCCGACGGTGAAGGTGAAGGTGCGGCGCTGCAGGCCGTAGACGCCGGGCGCGCCCTCGACGTCGCGCAGGTCCAGGTCGACGGTGACCTCGGTGCCGGGCTTCCAGTAGTGCTCGGGGCGGAAGTCGAGCCGGGTGCCGCCGAACCAGTGGGGCCGGATCTCGACGGCGGGCCGTGCGGTGACCCGGACCGCGCGTTCCACGGCCGCGCGGCGGGTGATCTTCCGGTTGAACTCCAGGGAGACGATCATCCCGGTGCCGACGGTGGAGCGGTCCTCGGGGGCGACGTAGCCGATGAAGCGTTCCTCCGGGACGTGCGTGGTGAAGGTGGTGCGCCGGGCAGAGCGGCGTCCCTCGCCGTCGACGGCGACGGCGTCGACCGTGTACTTCGCGGCGAGCGCCAGCCGTTCGTCGTCCGGCTTCCAGGTGCGCCCGTCGCCGGAGACGCGACCCGGGACGGGCGACTCGCGCGCGTCCTGCGACACGACCGCCCTCACCGACTCCAGCCGGCCCTCCGCCACCCGCACCCGCAGGTGCTCGCCGGGGCGGACGCCGGTGCTGCCGTCGCGTGGGGACACCTGGACGACGTCCCCGCGCCCCGGCGGCCCGAACACCCCCGGAACGGGACCCTCCGGGCTGCACCCGGCCGTCGCGGCCAGCAGTCCTGTCCCTGTCACCACGACGGCCAGCGCGGCCCTCGCGCGCCGTGCGCGCCCTTGTACGTGCCTCACGCGGTACCCAACGACGGGCGCCGCCTCCGGGAAACGACCATGCCGCCCCTCGGGGAAACGTGAGTGCGAGGCGCGCTCTGGGCAGAACTGTGGGAGGACGACGCACCGGGGAGCCGCGGCCGGAGCCGCACGGGCCGTGGCTCCCCTGTCCGCCGTCGTCCCCCACGAGCCGCGGGAGGCTGACAGGTGTCCAGCGCAGCCGAGCAGGAGGCGGTGGCCGGAGAGCGGGCCACCGGGGACGGGCGTCCGGCCGTCGTCGTGAACGGCGCACGGCCGGCGCGGCCCGCGCCCACGGTGCCCGTCCGGCCGGGCCGGCCGACGCCGCTGGGCGCCCGGTTCCGCACCGGCCCGGACGGGGTGGCGGGGACCAACTTCGCGCTCTGGGCGGGCGGGGCGGAGGGGGTGGAGCTGTGCCTGTTCGACGAGCACGGCCGGGAGAGCCGGGCCCGGCTGACCGAGCTGACGCACGGCATCTGGCACGGCTTCGTGCCGGGGGTGCTGCCCGGGCAGCGGTACGGCTACCGGGTGCACGGCCGCTGGGACCCGTGGACCGGCGGGCGCTGGAACCCGGCGAAGCTGCTGCTCGACCCGTACGCCCGGGCCGTCGACGGCGACTTCGTGCTGCCGCCCGAGGTGTACGGGCACGTCCGCGACTGGCCGGAGCAGCATGTCGCGGACACCGTGCGCGACGACCGGGACTCGGCGCCGTTCGTGCCGAAGGGCGTGGTCGTCCACGACGACGACGACTGGGCGGACGACCGGCGGCCGAAGACGCCGTGGGCCGACTCGGTCATCTACGAGCTGCACGTGCGCGGCTTCACCATGCGCCACCCGGACGTCCCGGAGGAGCTGCGCGGCACCTACGCCGGGCTGGCGCACCCGGCGGCGATCGAGCACCTGGTGCGACTGGGGGTGACGGCGGTCGAGCTGCTGCCGGTGCACCAGTTCGCGCACGAGGACCACCTGCTGCGCCGGGGCCTGCGCAACTACTGGGGTTACAACTCCATCGGCTACTTCGCCCCGCACGCCGCCTACGCGGCCTCGGGGACGGCCGGGCAGCAGGTCGGCGAGTTCAAGCGGATGGTGCGGGCACTGCACGCGGCCGGCATCGAGGTGATCCTCGACGTCGTCTACAACCACACCGCCGAGGCGGGCGAGCTGGGCCCCACGCTGTCGCTGAAGGGCGTCGACAACCGCGGCTACTACCGCCTCCAGCCGGACGCCCGCCGCTACGCCGACTACACCGGCTGCGGCAACACCCTGCACGTGGTGCAGCCGCACGTGCTGCGGCTGATCACGGACTCGCTGCGCTACTGGGTGACGGAGATGGGCGTCGACGGCTTCCGCTTCGACCTGGCGGCGGCGCTGGCCCGTTCCATGCACGACGTGGACATGCTGTCGCCGTTCCTCGCGGTGATCGCGCAGGACCCGGTGCTGCGCCGGGTGAAGCTGATAGCGGAGCCGTGGGACGTCGGCTCCGGCGGCTACCAGGTGGGTGCCTTCCCTCCCCTGTGGACGGAGTGGAACGACCGCTACCGGGACGCGGTGCGGGACTTCTGGCGGCACGCGCTGCCGGACGTGCGGGAGATGGGCTACCGGCTGTCCGGGTCCAGCGACCTGTACGCCTGGGGCGGGCGGCGGCCGTACGCCTCGGTCAACTTCGTCACCGCGCACGACGGTTTCACCCTGCGCGACCTGGTGTCGTACGACCGCAAGCACAACGAGGCCAACGGGGAGGGGAACCGCGACGGCACGGACGACAACCGGTCGTGGAACTGCGGCGCGGAGGGCGAGACGGACGACGGGGACGTGCGCGCCCTGCGGCGGCGGCAGCTGCGGAACCTGCTGACGACGCTGCTGCTGTCGACGGGCGTGCCGATGCTGGTGGCCGGCGACGAGATGGGCCGCACCCAGCGCGGCAACAACAACGCCTACTGCCAGGACAGCGAGATCGGCTGGGTGGACTGGAGCCTGCGGGACGACCCGGAGTGGCGGCCGCTGTTCGCGCTGGCCTCGCGGCTGATCGCGCTGCGCCACCGGCACCCGGTGCTGCGCCGCCGCTCGTTCTTCTCCGGCCGGGCGCACTCCGCGGACGGGCTGCGGGACCTGGCCTGGTTCACCCCGCACGGCCGGGAGATGACCGAGGGCGACTGGTACGCGCCGGCCGCCACGCTCGGCATGTACCTCTCCGGCCGGGACATCCCGGGACGCGACGAGCAGGGCGTGCCGGTGCTCGACGACAGCTTCCTGGCCGTCCTGCACGCGGGCGCGGACCCGGTCGGCTTCCTGCTGCCGGGGCCGCCGTGGGCCGAGCGGTACGAGGTGGTCGTCGACACCTCACGGGAGGAGCAGGACCGGGCGCCCGGCGTGGTGCACCGCGCGGGGGCGCCGGTCACCGTGCCGGGGCGGTCGGTGCTGCTGCTGCGGGTGCTGCCCTGACGTCCGGCGTGCGCAGGCGCGCGGTCAGCCGAGGATGCCCCGGTCGTACGCCGTCGCCGCGGCCGCCGCCCGGTCCTTGGCGCCCAGCTCGGCGAAGATGTGCGTCAGACGTGTCTCGGAGACCCGGCCGTTCGGCGAGCGGGCGCCGGCCGGCGGGGCGGGGGTGGAAGGAGGCGCGGAGCTCCGGGGTCTCGCGGACGGTCGGCTCGGGCTGGAGTCCGCTCTGCTGGAGCTGCGCGCCGAGGATGCGGGTGACCTCCTCGTGGTCGGCGACGGGGCCGAGTCCGGCGGCCCGGACCCGCCCGGCGTCGGGGACGCGCAGGCCTTCCCCGCACTCCACGGTGGTGGTCCTGCCGGCGTCGCTGGGGCCGTGGATGCCGGAGATCCCGCCCTCGTCGACGGAGAAGGACACCCCGTCGGCGGCGGGCCGGCCGCCGTAGGCCTTGCGCAGGTCGGTGACGTCGATGACGGACATGACGGCCGGTGTTCCGGCGGGCGCGGTGCGCGGACACCGGCCGTCGCGCTCGACCGCGCATCGTCCGATCGGCCGATGGAGTGGTACGGCTCCCCGGTCCGCGGCGCCCGTTCACCGGGGCACGGCCGCCCGGCGGCGCAGGTCGTAGGTCCCGGGACCGAGGCGGACCGGGCCGGAATTCGGTGGGCAGCGACAGTGGCGAACCGTACTCTCACTGCTGATGCCCACTACACCTTCTCCCCGGGAACCCCGCTCCACCGTGCGGACGCTGCTGCGGCTGTGGCCGTACGTGCGCCCCGTGCGGGCGCGCCTGTTCACCGCCGCGTTCATCGCCGTCCTGGCGTCCTGCATCGGGCTGGTCATCCCGCTCGTGCTGAAGTGGATGGTCGACGGGCCGATCGCCGACCGGGACCCGGCGGGGGTGTGGCTCGGCGCGCTGTACCTGCTGCTGCTCGGGCTGGCGGAGGCGCTGCTGTTCGGGGTGCGGCGCTGGCTGGTGGCTCGGCCGCTGTCGCACGTCGAGGCGGAGATGCGGGCCGGCCTGTACCGGCATCTGCAGCGGCTGCCGATCGCGTTCCACGACCGCTGGCCCTCGGGGCAGTTGCTGTCACGGGCCACCACGGACCTGATGCTGCTGCGCATGTTCCTGGCGTTCCCGCTGACGTTCCTGCTGGTCAACGGGGTGACGATCCTGGTCGGCGTGATCATCATGCTGGTCCAGGACTGGACGCTGGGGCTGGTCATCCTGGTGCCCGCGGTGCCGGTGCTGATCACCTGCGTGGTGTTCGAGAAGCGGTACTCGAGCGCGGCGCGGCAGGCGCAGGACCAGGTGGGCGATCTGACGACCGTGGTCGAGGAGAGCGTGCTCGGCATCCGGATCATCAAGGGGTTCGGCCGGCACCGCAGCCAGGCGCGGGCGTTCCGGGAGCTGTCGGGGAAGCTGCGGGGCACGGAGCTGCACAAGGCGCGGCTGCTGGCGACGATCCTCGGCGTGATCGTGACCCTGCCCGAACTGGCCATCGGGGCGGCGCTGGTGCTGGGCGCGGTGCAGGTGGCGGACGGCTCGCTGTCGGCGGGCACGTTGGTGGCGTTCCTGTCCACGGCGCTGGCGCTGCGCTGGCCGGTGGACTCGATCGGCTTCCTGCTGGCGATGAGCCAGGAGGCGGCGACGGCCACCGAGCGGTACTTCGAGGTGATGGACGCGGAGCCGGAGTCCGGCACCACGGCGTCCGCCGGGAAGCACAGCGGCCCCCGGGAGGGCGGGCTGCGGTTCGAGAACGTCACCTTCCGCTACCCGGACGCCCCCGAGGGCTCGCCGCCCGTGCTGGACCGCGTCGACCTGCACATCCGGCCCGGCGAGTCGCTGGCGCTCGTCGGTGCGACCGGCAGCGGCAAGACCACGCTGACCGCGCTCGTGCCCCGGCTGCACGAGGTCACCGAGGGGCGCATCACCCTTGACGGACGGGACATCACGGCGATGTCCCGGGAGGAGCTGCGCTCCCGCGTGGCCGTCGCCTTCGAGGAGCCGACGCTGTTCTCCGCGACCGTCGGCGAGAACGTCCTGATGGGCGGCGGCAGCGGCGAGGAGGACCTGGAGCGCGCGCTGGCCGTCGCCCAGGCCGACTTCGTACACGCGCTGCCGCAGGGCACCGCCACCCAGGTCGGCGAGCAGGGCCTGAGCCTGTCCGGCGGGCAGCGGCAGCGGCTCGCGCTCGCCCGCGCGGTCGTGGGGCGCCCCGACTTCCTGGTGCTGGACGATCCGCTGTCCGCGCTGGACGTGCACACCGAGGCCGCGGTCGAGGCCGCGCTGCGCCGGGTGCTCGCCGACACCACGGCGCTGATCGTGGCGCACCGGCCGTCCACGGTGCTGCTCGCCGACCGGGTGGCGCTGCTGTCCGGCGGGCGGATCACGGCGGTCGGCACCCATCACGAACTGCTGCGCGGCAATGCCGAGTACGCCCACCTCATGTCGGGCGACCCGGCGGAGGAACTGGAGGAGCAGCGATGACGGCGGCCACGACCGCACCCGTCCGCGACGAGGACGACGACCGGTCACCGGAGCAGGGCGGCGGCGACCCCTTCGACCGGGACGTGCTGCCCACTCCCCCGGGCGCCACCGGCGCGCTGCTGCGCTCCCTGCTCGCGCCGATGCGCGGCCGGGTGGCGCTGACCGCGCTGTTGCTGCTGCTCCAGCAGGCCGCCGTGCAGGCCGGTCCGCTGCTGGTGGCGTACGCGATCGACCGGGCGGTGCCCGCGTTCCGCGGCGACGACCACGGGCCGCTGATCGCGGTGGCGGTGGGGTACCTGCTGTGCGCGTCGGCGGCCGGCGCGCTGCAGTACGCGTTCGTCACCGCGTCCGCCCGGGTCAGCCAGGACGTGCTGCTCGACCTGCGCGGGCGGATCTTCCGGCACGCGCAGGCACTGAGCGTGGACTTCCACGAGCGCTACACCTCCGGCCGGCTGATCTCCCGTTCCACCACCGACGTCGAGTCGCTGCGGGAGCTGCTGGAGGAGGGCCTGCAGGAACTGGTGACGACCATCCTGTCCGCCGTGTACATCTCGGCGCTGCTGCTGTGGCTGGACCTGGGGCTGGGTGCGGTGGCGGTGGCGTCGTTCCTGCCGCTGTACCTGCTGGTGCGGTCGTACCAGCGGCGGGCGCGGCGGGTGTACCGGCGGCGGTCGACGGCGATCGCCGCGGTGATCGTGAAGTTCGTCGAGACGATGAACGGCATCCGTCCGGTGCGCGCCTTCCGCCGTGAGCGGGCCAACGACGCCGACTTCGCGGTGCTGAACCGGCGGCACGAGAAGACCAACGGCGACGCGCTGCTGGAGATGGCCCGCTACGTCGTCGGCTCCCGGGTGACCGCCAACACCACGGTGGCGCTGATCGTGCTGTGGGGCGCCTACCGGGTGGCCGGGGAGACGCTGGCGCTCGGCGTGCTGGCGGCGGCCGTGCTGTACCTGCGGCGGCTGTACGACCCGATCGACCGGCTGGGCATGTTCCTCAACTCGGCGCAGTCGGCGGCGGCCTCGCTGGAGAAGATCGCCGGCCTGCTGGCGCAGACCCCGTCCGTGCCGGAGCCGGCGGCCCCCCGCGAGCTGCCGGGGCGGCGCCCCGCTCTCCCCGGGCGCGAGGTGGTCTTCGACGACGTGCGGTTCGCGTACCGCACCGGCGGCGAGGTGCTGCCCCGCTTCGGGCTCACCCTGCCGGCCGGGCAGACCGTCGCGGTCGTCGGCTCCACCGGCGCGGGCAAGTCGACGCTGGCGAAGCTGCTCGCCCGGTTCTACGACCCCTCCGGCGGACGGGTGCTGCTCGACGGCGTCGACCTGCGCGACCTGACGGGACGGGACCTGCGGCGCGAGGTGGTGATGGTGACCCAGGAGGCGTTCCTGTTCTCCGGGACGGTCGCCGAGAACATCGCGATCGGCCGTCCGGAGGCCACCCGGGAGGAGGTCGAACAGGCGGCCAAGGAGATCGGCGCGCACGACTTCATCGCCGCGCTGCCCGACGGCTACGACACGGACGTCCGCAAGCGCGGCGGCCGTATCTCGGCCGGCCAGCGCCAGCTGGTGGCGTTCGCGCGGGCGTTGCTCGCGGACCCGGCGGTGCTGATCCTGGACGAGGCGACCAGCTCGCTGGACGTTCCCGGCGAGCGGGCGGTGCAGCGGGCGATGGCCACGGTGCTGAAGGGCCGTACGGCGGTGGTGATCGCGCACCGGCTGTCCACCGTGGAGATCGCGGACCGGGTGCTGGTGATGGAGCGCGGGCGGATCGTGGAGGACGGCAGCCCGGACGAACTCATCGGCGGCGCCGGCCGGTTCGCGGATCTGCACCGGGCCTGGCGGGACAGCCTGGTGTGACGCCCCGCCGAGGGGGCCGCCGTCGGGGGGCCGCTCCCGGGGCCGTGACGGGAGACCGACCGAGAGGAGCGCACCGGTGGCGGAGGCGACGTCGATGCTGCTCGCCCGTCTGCACGCGGCCGGGCTGACCGATGTCGGCACGGTCGAGCCGGCCTCCGGGGGCCTCGCCGCGACCGCGGGGCTGGCGTGCCGCGCGGACGGCACACCGGTGTTCGTGAAGGCGTTCGGCGAGCCGCCGGCGGACGACGCCTTCGCCGCGGAGGCCGAGGGGCTGACGGTGCTGCGCGAGGCGGGCGGCGTCACCACGCCGGACGTCGTCCTCGCGGACCGGGACCTGCTCGTGCTGTCGGTGCTGCGTCCCCGGCCGGACACGGAGGCGTTCTGGGAGGCGTGCGCGCACGCGGTCGCCCGGCTGCACACCGGCACGCGGCACGACCGGTTCGGCTGGCACCGGGACAACTGGCTGGGCCGCCGCCGTCAGGTCAACACCTGGACGGACGACGGGTTCGAGTTCTTCGCCCGGCACCGGCTGCTGCGCTGGCTCGACGAGCCCCGGGTCCGCCGGGCGCTGGACGCCGCCGACCGGCAGGCGCTGGAGCGGCTGTGCGACCGGCTGCCCGAGCTGCTGCCGGCCCGGCCCGCCTGCCTGACGCACGGCGACCTGTGGGCGCAGAACGTCATGGCCGCCCCCGACGGGCGGCCCGCGCTGATCGACCCCGCCGTGTCGTACACCTGGGCGGAGGTGGACCTGGCCCACCTGTGGACGACTTCACCCCCGCCCGAGGCGCGGGTGTTCTTCGAGCGGTACGCCGAGCTGACCGGGCTCGACGCCGGCTGGCGGGACCGGATGCCCGTCCTCCAGCTGCGGCAGCACCTTGCCGTGATCGCCCAGTTCGAGCCCGACTGGGGCGCCGCCGGACACGTACGGGCCACGCTCGCGCCGTTCCGGAAGCGCCCGTGAGAGCGACCGGCGCGACGACGGGGCACACCGGCCGCCGGGCCGTACGGGGAGGGGAACGGACGTGATCGACGCCTACGGGGACCCCGGCACGCCCGACGGGCGCGGCGGGGCCCGCTATCTGTGGTGGCTGGTGCGCCGGCAGCCGGGGCGCTGCGTGGCGGGGGCGGTGTACGGCAGTGTGTGGATGGTGCTGCTGGCGGCGGTGCCGTACCTGATGTCGCGGGCGGTGGACGACGGGCTGGGGCCGGGCGACATGACGGCGCTGGCCGGCTGGGCCGGCGCCCTGGTCCTGGTGACCGCCTTCAACGCCTGGCTGAGCATGATGCGGCACCGCACGATGACGATGGTCCGGATGGACGCCAACTTCCGCACGGTGAAGGTGGTCGTCGGGCACACCGTGCGGCTGGGCGCGGCGCTGGAGCGGCGGGCGGCGGCCGGGGAGGTCGTGACCATCGGGGTGGGCGACGTGCAGGTGATCGCCCAGTCGCTCACCGCCGTCGGGCCGGGGTTCGGCGCGGTCGTGGCGTACGCGGCGGTGGCGGGACTGCTGCTGTCGGTGTCGCCGCTGCTGGCCGTGGTGGTGCTGCTCGGGGTGCCGGTGATCGGGCTGGTCGTGGGGCCGCTGATGGGGCGGCTCCAGGGCACGGAGACGGAGTACCGGCAGCGGCAGGGCGTGCTGACCGCCCGGATCGGGGACCTCGCGGGCGGGCTGCGGGTGCTGAGCGGGCTGGGCGGCAAGGGGCTGGTCGCGGACGTGTTCCGCCGCGACTCGGGGCGGCTGCGGGAACAGGGCTACCGGGTCGGGGCGGTGACGAGCTGGATGCAGGCGCTGGCCGCGGGGCTGCCGACGCTGTTCCTCGCGGTGGTGACCTGGATCGCGGCGCGGCAGGCCGCGCAGGGGGACATCAGCATCGGCGAACTGGTGTCGGTGTACGGGTACGTGACCGTCCTGGTGTGGCCGGTGATGTTCCTGGTCGAGTGCGGCTATTACCTCAGCCGGGGCGTGGTGGCGGCCGGGCGGGTGGCGGCGCTGCTGCGGATCCAGCCGCCGCCGGACGCGGCCACCGCCGACCCGCCGGCCGAGCCGTCCGCGCTGGACGACCCGGAGTCGGGGGTGCGGGTGCCGCCCGGGCGGCTGACCGCGCTGGTGTGCGCCCGGCCCGCGGACGCGGCGGCCGTGGTGGACCGGCTGGGCCGGTACGCGCCGTCGGACGTCACCTGGGGCGGGGTCCGGCTGGACGAGATCGCGCTCGCGCGGGTGCGGGAGCGGATCCTGGTCGCCGACCCGGAGGCCGCGCTGTTCGCGGGCCCGCTGCGGGAGGTGGTGGCGGGCCGGGGCGGGGCGTCCGACGCGGAGGTGCTGCGCGCGCTGCACGCGGCGGCCGCCGACGACGTCGTGCGCGGACTGCCCGGCGGGCTGGACTCGGTGGTGTCCGCGCAGGGGCGCAGCCTCTCCGGCGGCCAGCGGCAGCGGGTCCGGCTGGCCCGGGCCCTGCTCGCCGACCCCGAGGTGCTGCTGGCGGTGGAGCCGGCCTCGGCGCTCGACGCGCACACCGAGGCCCTGGTCGCCGACCGGCTGCGCGCCGCGCGGCAGGGCCGTACGACCGTGCTGGCCACCACCTCGCCGCTGGTGCTGGACCGGGCCGACCGGGTGCTCTTCCTGGTCGACGGGAAGGTGGCGGCGAGCGGCGCCCACCGCGAACTGCTGGACGGCGAACCGGAGTACCGGCTCCTCGTGGCCAGGGACGCCGGGCAGGACGCCCCCGAGGAGGTGACGGGATGAGCGGGGAGCGGCTTCCGGTGGCGGGACCGGCCGACGTCCGCCGGGCGGCCGGGGAGCTGGTGCGGGCGGACGGCCGGGCCTTCGCGGGCGTGCTGGCGCTGAACGGCCTGGCGGCCCTGGCCGGTCTGGCCGGGCCGTGGCTGCTCGGGCGGATCGTCGACGAGGTGCGGGCGGGCGGCGGCACCGCGGTGGTGGACCGGCTGGCGCCGGTCATCCTGGCGTGCGCGGTGGCGCAGCTGCTGCTGTCCCGCTGGGCCCGTTTCGTGGGACACCGGTTCGGCGAGCGGACACTGGCGCGGGTGCGGGAGCGGTTCGTGGACCGGGTGCTGGCGCTGCCCTCCGCCGTGGTGGAGCGGGCGGGCACCGGTGATCTGACGACGCGGGGCACGGCCGACGTGACCGCCGTGGGCACCACGCTGCGCGACGCCGGTCCCTCGATGCTGGTCAACGCGGTGCAGTCGTTGTTCGTCATGGCCGCGATCCTGTTCGTCGACCCCTTGCTGGGCGCGCTGGGGCTGCTGTGCCTCACCCCGATCCGGCTGGTGCTGCGCTGGTACCTGCGGCGGGCCCGGGACGCGTACCTCGCCGAGGGCGCGGCCAACTCGGACGTGGCCGAGGTGGTCGCGTCGACGGCGTCGGGCGCTCGCACCGTGGAGGCGCTGCGGATGGAGGAGCGGCGGGTCCGGGCGAGCCGGGAGGCGCTGGAGACGTCCCGCCGCGCCCGCATGCGCACGCTGTTCCTGCGCTCGGTGTTCTTCCCCGTGGTCGAGCTGTCGTACGTGGTGCCGGTGGCCGGGGTGCTGCTGTGCGGCGGGTGGCTGCACGGGCGGGGCGCGGTGAGTCTCGGCGCGGTGGTGGCGGCCTCGCTGTATCTGCTGCAGCTGAGCGGCCCGCTGGACGAGGTGCTGATGCGGCTGGAGCAGCTCCAGGCGAGCGGCGCCTCGTTCGCCCGGGTGGAGGGGCTGGCCCGGGCGCCGCGCGCGGCGGGGCGGAGCGACGTCCCGGACCCGGCCGGGGACCGTATCGACGTGACCGGGGTGCGCTACGCGTACGACGGGGGCGGCGAGGTGCTGCGCGGGGTGGACCTGACGGTGACGCCGGGCGAACGGCTGGCGGTGGTGGGGCCGTCGGGCGCGGGCAAGACCACGCTGAGCCGGCTGCTGGCGGGAGTGGACGCGCCGACCGCCGGGAGCGTGACCGTGGGCGGGGTGCCGGTGGCGTCGCTGGACCCGGAGCGGCTGCGCCGGCAGGTGGTGCTGGTGACCCAGGAGCACCATGTCTTCCTCGGGTCGGTCCGGGACAACCTGCGGATCGCCGCACCGGACGCCGGGGACGAGGAGCTGTGGGCGGCGCTGGCCGTGGTGGGCGCGGACGGCTGGGTGCGGGAGCTGCCGCGCGGGCTGGACACCGGGCTGGGCGAGGGCGGTCACCCCACGGACGGCCCGCAGGCGCAGCAACTGGCCCTGGCGCGCGTGGTGCTGGCCGATCCGCACACGCTGATCCTCGACGAGGCCACCGCCCTGCTCGACCCGACGACGGCCCGGCACGCCGAGCGGGCCCTGGCCGCCGTGCTGGAGGGCCGTACGGTCGTCGCCGTCGCGCACCGGCTGCACACCGCGCACGACGCGGACCGGGTGGCGGTGATGGAGGACGGCCGGGTCTCCGAACTGGGAACGCACGACGCCCTGGTGGCGGCGGACGGGGTGTACGCGGCGCTGTGGCGGTCCTGGCACGGGGACCGGCCGGCCGACGCGCCGTGAGGCCGGCGGCCGGGGCCCGCCACGGCGGAGGGCCCGGCCGCCCGGGCCGGGGCCCCCTCCCCTCCGTCCGCATAACGGACACCTCCCCCCGGACACCGAACGGGTTCCGGCCAACTTCCTGACGCGCTCCTGACAGAAACCGCGATCCCCTGCCACTCTTCCCACGGCCGCTGCACAGCAACCCCACAGCTTCGGCTGCCCGTTGCCCGACGGCCACTGCTCGGAGCACTTCCGTTCTGCCCGGCCGGCTGACCCGCCGATCGGTCTCCCCAGGCCGCGCACCCCCGCGGCCCCGCAGAAGGAGTCAGCGTTGAGAAGCAGGACGTCCCACAGACGCACCCCCCGCACCCCGCAGCGCCGCGCCGCCGCCGTCGCCCTCGCCGGGGTGGCCGCGCTGATCGCCACGGCCGTGCAGTCCGGCGCCGCCACCGCCGCCCCCGACACGGCGCCCCGGGCCGCGAGCGCCGCCGCGCCCGGCGCGGAGTCGGTGCGGCTCACCCCCGCCCAGCGCGCCGCGCTGATCCGCGAGGCGGACGCCGCCACGGCGCGGACCGCCAGGGACCTCGGCCTGGGCGCGAAGGAGAAGCTCGTCGTCCGCGACGTCCTCAAGGACCGCGACGGCACCGTGCACGTCCGCTACGAGCGCACCTACGACGGGCTGCCCGTCCTCGGCGGCGACCTGGTCGTCCAGGGCGACACGGCCGGCGAGGCGGACAAGGTCGTCAAGGCGACCCGCGCCGCGGTCAAGCCCGCCACCACCGCCGCGAAGGTGCCGGCCGCGAAGGCCGAGCAGCAGGCCCTGTCCGCCGCGAAGGCCGAGCGGGCCGAGGACGCGGACGTCGACCGGGCCCCGCGCAAGGTGATCTGGGCGGCGGACGGAAAGCCGGTCGTGGCGTACGAGACGGTCGTCGGCGGTCTGCAGCACGACGGCACCCCGCAGGAACTGCACGTCGTCACCGACGCCACCACCGGCGAGAAGCTGTACGAGTGGCAGGCCGTGCACAACGGCACCGGCCACACCGTCTACAGCGGCACCGTGGACCTGACGACCACCCGGTCCGGCTCGACGTACAGCCTGACCGACGGGGCGCGCGGCAACCACCGCACGTACAACCTCAACCGCGGCACCTCCGGCACCGGCACCCTGTTCTCCGGATCCGACGACGTCTGGGGCGACGGCAGTCCCTCCAACCTGGAGTCGGCCGCCGCCGACGCCCACTACGGGGCCGCGCTGACCTGGGACTACTACAAGAACGTGCACGGCCGCAACGGCATCCGCGGGGACGGCGTCGGCGCGTACTCCCGGGTCCACTACGGCAACAACTACGTCAACGCCTTCTGGTCGGACAGCTGCTTCTGCATGACCTACGGCGACGGCTCCGGCAACGCCAACCCGCTCACCTCGATCGACGTGGCCGCGCACGAGATGACCCACGGCCTCACCTCGAACACCGCGGGCCTGGTCTACAGCGGCGAGTCCGGCGGCCTCAACGAGGCGACCAGCGACATCTTCGGCTCGACCGTCGAGTTCTACGCGAACAACTCCTCCGACGTCGGTGACTACCTCATCGGCGAGGAGATCGACATCAACGGCAACGGCACGCCGCTGCGCTACATGGACAAGCCCAGCAAGGACGGCCGGTCCAAGGACTCCTGGTACTCCGGCATCGGCTCGATCGACGTGCACTACTCGTCGGGCGTGGCGAACCACTTCTTCTACCTGCTCGCCGAGGGCAGCGGCACCAAGACCGTCAACGGCGTCACCTACGACTCCCCCACCTCCGACGGCCTGCCGGTCACCGGCATCGGCCGCGCCAAGGCGGAGAAGATCTGGTTCCGCGCGCTCACCACGAAGTTCACCTCCACCACCAACTACGCGGCGGCCCGCACCGGCACCCTGGCGGCGACCGGTGAGCTGTACGGCACGGACAGCGCCGAGTACAAGGCGGTGCAGGACGCCTGGGCGGCCGTCAACGTCGGCACGCGCTCCGGCGGCCCCGGAGGCGGCGGCACCACCTTCGAGTCCACCGCCGACGTGGCGATCCCGGACGCCGGCGCCGCGGTGACGTCCGCGATCACCGTCACCGGCCGCACCGGCAACGCGCCGAGCGACCTCAGGGTCTCGGTGGACATCGTGCACACCTGGAGCGGTGACCTGGTCGTCGACCTGCTGGCCCCGGACGGCACGTCGTACCGGCTGCGCAACCGCACCGGCGGCTCGGCGGACAACATCAACGAGACGTACACCGTCGACGCGTCGTCGGAGACGGCCAACGGCACCTGGCGGCTGCAGGTGCGGGACATGGCCCGCTACGACACCGGCCACATCAGCGGCTGGAGCCTGACCTTCCCGTAGACGGACACCGTCGCGGCGCCGTTCCGGTCGCCCCGGCGGCACCCGGAGCTCGCCGCTCCGGGTGCCGCCGGGGTTCGCCGTCCCACCGCCTAGGCTTGGGTCCCATGTCTTCGGCGGACTTCACCTACGACCACGTCGGCGCGAGCCGGGATCCCGACTTCTGCCCTCCCGGTTTCCACCGCCTGAGGGAGCGCACCCGGCTCGGCGAGGGGGAGAAGGTCTTCCGGCAGGCCGCCGACGCGCTGTTCACCTGGGAGCTGCACCGGGAGATGGGCGTCGGCGTCGACGCCTCGGCGGACCGGGCGGCGCCGGACGTCGAGGTCACCGTCACCCTGGCCGGGCTGGTGAAGGCGCCCTGCCGGGTGGTGTGGACGACGGAGGAGCACCGCACGGCCGGCTGGGCCTACGGCACGCTGGCCGGCCACCCGGAGAGCGGCGAGGAGTCGTTCGTCGTGCACCGTACGGGCGACGGGACGGTGTGGCTGACGGTCTCGGCGTTCAGCAGGCCGGCCCGCTGGTACGCCCGAGCCGGCGGCCCCGCCACCCGCTCCCTCCAGCACGCCTACGCCCGCCGCGCCGGCAAGACCCTCCGCCGGCTGGCGACACGGGGAGTGGAGGACGCCTGAGCCGCCTGCGGGCCGTCGTGTCCCCACCGGCACGGGCGGGCGCGGGCGGCGCCCCCGCCGGGCCGCACCGCCCGCGCCCGCCCCGGCCGACGGCCACGTCACCTCATCAATAACCCCGCCGCCCCGGCCACGTCCTCCGACGGCACGGCCACCAGCCCCAGCTCCGCCCCGGACGCCAGCAGCCGGTGACTCGGCAGCACCCGCACCGTGTACCCGAACGGCCCCGTACGGTCCAACGCCAACGGCCCCTCGTACACCCACTCGTCCCCCGGCGCGGGCGCCCCCACCGGCTTCAACGGCACGGCGGCCGCCTCCGTGATGCGGTCCTCCTCGTCCACCCGCCCGGACACCGCCTGCACCTCGACGTCCTCCGGCCGCAGACCGCCGAGCCCCACCCGCACCCGCAGGGTGAGCGTGCTGCCCAGCTCCGCGGTGGCCGAGACCACGGACGTCTCGACGTGGTCGACGGTCACCCCGTGCCACGCCCCCCGCACCGTCTCCTTCCACTCGGCCAGCTCCCGCGCGGCAGCGGCGTTCATCGCCCGGTGCGCGTGCGCGGCCGGCGTGTACAGCCGCTCCACGTACTCCCGCACCATGCGCCCGGCCAGCACCTTCGGCCCGAGCAGGCTCAGCGTCCGCCGCACCATCTCGATCCAGCGGTCCGGCAGCCCGCTGCGCCCGCGCTCGTAGAAGGTGCGGGTCACCCGCTGCTCCAGCAGGTCGTACAGCGCCGCGGCCTCTATGTCGTCACGCCGGTCGGCGTCGTCCCCCACTGCCGAAAGCGTGGGGGCGCCCCCGCCGGCGCCGTCCGCCGTGGGGATCGCCCAGCCGAAGTCGGGCTGGAACCACTCGTCCCACCAGCCGTCCAGCACGGACAGGTTGAGCCCGCCGTTGAGCGCGGCCTTCATCCCGCTGGTGCCGCACGCCTCCAGCGGGCGCAGCGGGTTGTTCAGCCAGATGTCGCAGCCGGGGTACAGCTTCTGCGCCATGGCCATGCCGTAGTCGGGCAGGAAGACGATCCGGTGCCGCACGCGCGGGTCGTCGGCGAACCGCACCAGCTCCTGGATGAGCCGCTTGCCGCCGTCGTCCGCCGGGTGCGCCTTGCCCGCGACCACGATCTGCACCGGCCGCTCGGGGTGCAGCAGCAGGTCCATCAGCCGGTCCCGGTCCCGCAGCATCAGCGTCAGCCGCTTGTACGACGGGACGCGCCGGGCGAAGCCGATGGTGAGCACGTCCGGGTCCAGCACGCCGTCGATCCAGCCCAGTTCGGCGGTCCCGGCGCCGCGCTGCCGCCAGGAGGCGCGCAGCCGTTCCCGCACCTCCAGCACGAGCAGTTCGCGCAGCGACCGGCGCAGGTCCCAGATGTCCTGGTCGGGGATGTCGGCGACGGAGTCCCAGCGGTCGGAGTCGCCGATGCTGAGCGCCTCCTCCGCGCGCTGGGTGCCGATCTGCCGGGCGCCGAGCCGGTACACCTCGGGGGCGACCCAGGTGGGCGCGTGCACCCCGTTGGTGACGGAGGTGATGGGCACCTCCTCGGGGTCGAACCCGGGCCACAGTCCGGCGAACATCTCCCGGCTGACCTGGCCGTGCAGCAGGGACACGCCGTTGGCCCGCTGGGCGAGGCGCAGGCCCATCACGGCCATGTTGAACAGGTTGGGCTCGCCGCCGGGATAGGTCTCCATGCCGAGCCGCAGGATGCGGTCGGCCTCCAGGTGCGGCAGTTCCGCGTGCGGGCCGAAGTGCCGGGCGACCAGTTCGCGGTCGAAGCGGTCGATGCCGGCCGGGACGGGCGTGTGCGTGGTGAACACGGTCCCGGCGCGGACCGCCTCCAGGGCCGCGTCGAAGTCGAGCCCCTCGGCGCACAGTTCCGCCATCCGCTCCAGGCCGAGGAACCCGGCGTGCCCCTCGTTGGTGTGGAACACCTCGGGCGCCGGGTGCCCGGTGAGTCCGCAGTACGCGCGGACCGCGCGGACGCCTCCTATGCCGAGCAGCATCTCCTGGAGCAGCCGGTGCTCGCTGCCGCCGCCGTAGAGCCGGTCGGTCACCCCGCGCTCGCCGATGTCGTTCTCCTCGACGTCGGAGTCGAGCAGGAGCAGCGGGATCCTGCCCACCTGGGCGACCCAGACGCGGGCCCGCAGGGAGCGCTCGCCGGGCAGGGCGAGGGTGATCTGGGCGGGCGTGCCGTCGGCCTCCTTGAGCTGGTCCAGGGGCAGCTCGTGCGGGTCGAGGACGGGGTAGTGCTCCTGCTGCCAGCCGTCCCGGGACAGGGACTGGCGGAAGTAGCCGTGCCGGTAGAGCAGGCCGACGCCGATCAGGGGGGCGCCGAGGTCGCTGGCGGCCTTGAGGTGGTCGCCGGCGAGGATGCCGAGCCCGCCGGAGTACTGCGGCAGGGCGGCGGTGATGCCGAACTCGGGGGAGAAGTAGGCGACGGCCGCGGGCAGCCGGCCGCTCTGCCGCTGGTACCAGCGGTCGCCGGTCATGTAGGTGTGCAGGTCGTCCGCGACCGCGGCGAGGCGGTCGAGGAAGTCGCCGTCGCCGGCCAGTTCGGTGAGCCGCTCGGCCGGCACGCTGCCCAGCAGGCGCATGGGGTCGCCGCCGGCCGCGGCCCAGCGTTCGGGGTCGACGGAGCGGAAGAGGTCACGGGTTCCGGCGTGCCAGGACCAGCGCAGATTGCGGGCCAGATCGCTCAGCGGCCGGAGCGGTCCGGGGAGGACGGGTCGGACGGTGAATCGACGGATAGCCTTCACAAGCCACCTCGGCGCGTTCGTGAGAGACGCGGTGTGCGTCCGGGTATCGCAGCCGACAGTACCGGCGCGGACACCGTCCGCGGAGGAAGCCGGGGGATACGGGTACCTCCCTGGCCGTGTCCAAACGATTCACCGCACAGCGGATATGGCCGGTTCCGCACGCATGTGCGGTCCTGTCGTGCTTCCCCTCCGCGCGTCGCGCCGCCGCTCCGGCCCGCGTGTCCGGCCGTGCGGACCGGGCCGGTCGCCGGGCAGGGCAAGAAACCGGCCGTTTCCGCCGCCCGCCGGGCCGGCACCCTGGTCACCTCCGGGATCCACGTCCCTCGCACCCCCTTCCGCCTCGCCCGCCCCAGCGGTCACGCGCCGCCGTCCGCATGCGCCGCGGACATGTCACCGCGCTCCGGGCCGACGACGGCGGGGGCGGACACGGAAGCCGCTGGTCACCGGGGGTGGCGGACGCCGTACCCCCGGCACGCGCACACCGTCCGCTCCGGGGCCCGCGCGCCGGGGTGCCGCGTCCGCTCCAAGGCGCCCGCCACCCCTGCCGGCCGGTGGGAACGAACCCACCACGGGCGCGCTCCGGACCGGCCGGGCGCCCGGCGGCCCCGGCCGGTCTTGTGTGCCGACATACGCGTGAGTAGTTAACAAAGGGCCGGATTGCCCACCCGGACAGTGTGGGAAGGCTCCTGCGGGTACACCCCACAAAGACCCCGCAGGACCCACCTCCCCACAGTCCTCCGCCCACCCTCGTTGACGCGGACAGGAGCGGTCATGCCCGCCACGCACCACTCGTCATCCCCCTCACCGTCCGGATCCCCCTCACCGTCCGGCACGCCGGTCCGCCCGGCCGAGTCCGGCCCTCCCCCGCCCGCCGCGACCCCGCGGCCCGCCGCCGGGAGTCCCGCGCCGCCCGCGCCCCCCGAGACCTCCGTCGGCCGCATCCCGGTGCTGGACGTCCGGCCGCTGGTGCGGCAGGGGCGCCGGCCCGCGAAGGCCGTGGTGGGCGAGTCGTTCGAGGTGACGGCGACCGTGTTCCGCGAGGGGCACGACGCGGTCGCGGCCAACGTGGTGCTGAAGGACCCGCAAGGGCGCCCCGGCCCCTTCACGCCGATGCGGGAGCTGGCGCCCGGCACGGACCGGTGGGGGGCGACCGTCACCCCGACCGGGACGGGACTGTGGACCTACGCCGTGGAGGCGTGGGGCGACCCGGTCACCACCTGGCGGCACCACGCGCGGATCAAGGTCCCGGCGGGCATCGACACCGAGGTGGTGCTGGAGGAAGGGGCCCGGCTGCACGAGCGGGCGGCGGAGGGGGTCCCCGGACCTGAGGACCGGGAGGTGCTGCGCGCGGCCGTGGAGGCCCTGCGCGACACGGAGCGCCCGGCGGCGGCCCGCCTGGCGGCGGCGTTGACGCCGGAGGTGGACGCGGTGCTGGCCCGGCATCCGCTGCGGGAGCTGGTCACCAGCAGCGACCCGATGCCGCTCCTGGTGGAGCGGGAGCGGGCGCTGTACGGCTCCTGGTACGAGTTCTTCCCCCGCTCGGAGGGCACGCCCGAGCAGCCGCACGGCACCTTCGACACGGCCGCGCGGCGGCTGCCGGCGATCGCGGCGATGGGGTTCGACGTGGTCTACCTGCCGCCGATCCACCCGATCGGGACGACCTTCCGCAAGGGCCCGAACAACACCCTGGACGCCGGCCCGGACGACGTGGGGGTGCCGTGGGCGATCGGGTCCCCCGAGGGCGGCCACGACGCGGTGCACCCGCGCCTGGGCACGCTGGAGGACTTCACCCGGTTCGTGGCCCGCGCCCGCGACCTGGGCATGGAGGTCGCCCTGGACTTCGCCCTGCAGTGCTCCCCCGACCACCCCTGGGTGCACAAGCACCCCGAGTGGTTCCACCACCGCCCCGACGGCTCCATCGCCCACGCGGAGAACCCGCCGAAGAAGTACCAGGACATCTACCCCATCGCCTTCGACGCCGACATGGACGGGCTGGTCGCGGAGACCTGCCGGGTCCTGCGGCACTGGATGGACGCCGGGGTGCGGATCTTCCGCGTGGACAACCCGCACACCAAGCCGGTGGTGTTCTGGGAGCGGGTGATCGCCGGGATCAACCGCACCGACCCCGACGTGATCTTCCTGGCGGAGGCCTTCACCCGCCCGGCGATGATGCACACCCTGGCCCAGATCGGCTTCCAGCAGTCGTACACGTACTTCACCTGGCGCACCACCAAGCAGGAGCTGACGGAGTACCTGACCGAACTGACGGGGGAGGCCGCCTCCTACATGCGGCCCAACTTCTTCGCCAACACCCCCGACATCCTGCACGCCTACCTCCAGCACGGCGGCCGGCCCGCCTTCGAGGTCCGCGCCGTCCTCGCCGCCACCCTCTCCCCCACGTGGGGCATCTACAGCGGCTACGAACTGTGCGAGAACACCCCGCTGCGCGAGGGCAGCGAGGAGTACCTCGACAGCGAGAAGTACCAGCTCAAACCCCGCGACTGGGAAGCCGCCGCACGCGAGGGACGCACCATCGCCCCCCTCATCACCCGCCTCAACACCATCCGGCGGGAGAACCCGGCCCTGCGGCAGCTGCGCGACCTCCACTTCCACCAGGCGGACAAGGAGGAGGTCATCGCGTACTCGAAGCGGCGGGACGGCAACACGGTGCTCGTGGTCGCCAATCTCGACACCCGGCACACCCAGGAGGCGACGGTCTCGTTGGACATGCCGCAACTCGGCCTGGACTGGCACGAGTCCGTGCCGGTGCGCGACGAGCTCACCGGCGAGACCTATCACTGGGGCAGTGCCAACTATGTGCGTCTCGGTCCGGGCGGGGCACATGTACTCGTCGTCGGCGGGGAGTCCGGGGACGGACCTCCCGGGACGCACAGCACGGCTCTGCGACCGTCCACCCCGCAGATCGGAGGGTCTTCCGCCACATGAGCGTCAACGAACCCGTCCCGGACACCTTCGAGGACACCCCCGCCAAGGACCGTGACCCCGACTGGTTCAAACGCGCCGTCTTCTACGAGGTCCTCGTCCGTTCCTTCCAGGACAGCGACGGCGACGGCGTCGGCGACCTGAAGGGCCTGACCGCCAAGCTGGACTACCTGCAGTGGCTGGGCGTCGACTGCCTGTGGCTGCCGCCCTTCTTCAAGTCGCCGCTGCGCGACGGCGGGTACGACGTCGCCGACTACACCTCGGTCCTGCCGGAGTTCGGCGACCTCGCCGACTTCGTGGAGTTCGTCGACTCCGCCCACCAGCGGGGCATGCGCGTGATCATCGACTTCGTCATGAACCACACCAGCGACCAGCACCCGTGGTTCCAGGAGTCGAGGCGCGACCCCGACGGGCCGTACGGCGACTACTACGTGTGGGCCGACGACGACAAGCAGTTCCAGGACGCGCGGATCATCTTCGTCGACACCGAGGCGTCCAACTGGACGTACGACCCGGTGCGCAAGCAGTACTACTGGCACCGCTTCTTCTCGCACCAGCCGGATCTGAACTACGAGAACCCGGCCGTGCAGGAGGAGATGATCTCCGCGCTGAAGTTCTGGCTGGACCTCGGGATCGACGGGTTCCGGCTGGACGCGGTGCCGTACCTGTACCAGGAGGAGGGGACGAACTGCGAGAACCTGCCGGCGACGCACGCGTTCCTGAAGCGGGTCCGCAAGGAGATCGACACCCAGTACCCCGACACCGTCCTGCTCGCCGAGGCCAACCAGTGGCCCGAGGACGTCGTCGACTACTTCGGCGACTACGCCGCCGGCGGCGACGAATGCCACATGGCCTTCCACTTCCCGGTCATGCCCCGCATCTTCATGGCCGTCCGCCGCGAGTCGCGCTACCCCGTCTCCGAGATCCTCGCCAAGACCCCCGCCATCCCCTCCGGCTGCCAGTGGGGCATCTTCCTGCGCAACCACGACGAGCTGACCCTGGAGATGGTCACCGACGAGGAACGCGACTACATGTGGGCCGAGTACGCCAAGGACCCCCGCATGCGCGCCAACATCGGCATCCGCCGCCGCCTCGCCCCCCTGCTGGACAACGACCGCAACCAGATCGAGCTGTTCAACGCCCTGCTGCTGTCCCTGCCCGGCTCGCCGATCATCTACTACGGCGACGAGATCGGCATGGGCGACAACATCTGGCTCGGCGACCGCGACGCCGTCCGCACCCCCATGCAGTGGACCCCCGACCGCAACGCCGGCTTCTCCTCCTCCGACCCCGGCCGCCTCTACCTCCCCACCATCATGGACCCGGTCTACGGCTACCAGGTCACCAACGTCGAGGCCTCCATGGCCTCCCCCTCCTCCCTGCTGCACTGGACCCGGCGGATGATCGAGATCCGCAAGCAGAACCCGGCGTTCGGCCTCGGCTCCTACACCGAACTGCCCTCCTCCAACCCCGCCGTCCTCGCCTTCCTGCGCGAGTACGAGGACGACCTGGTCCTGTGCGTCAACAACTTCTCCCGCTTCGCACAGCCCACCGAGCTGGATCTCAGCGCCTTCGAGGGGCGGCATCCGGTGGAGCTGTTCGGCGGGGTGCGCTTCCCGGCCGTCGGCGAACTGCCGTACCTGCTGACGCTCGGGGGGCACGGATTCTACTGGTTCCGGCTCCGCAAGGACGCCGCCTAGAACCCGGGGCGGGGCGGTTTCCCCCGCTCCGCCCGGGGCACGCATGAGTAGCACCCCGCCCACCGGCGGCGCCCCCGTGGCGCCCCGACAGAGGGGAAAGGACGCGACGCCATGTCGGAAGCCGTCACACGCACTGTCACGACCCCGCCCGGCCTCCTTGCGTCACTCGATCCACTGTTGCGGGAATGGCTGCCGAGACAGCGCTGGTTCGCGGGCAAGGGGCGCCCGGTGACCGGGTTCGACCTGGTCGCGGCCACCGAGCTGCTGCCGCCCACCGCCAAGCTGGGCCTGTACCACCTGCTGGTGCGCGCCCGTCAGCCGCTCCAGCCCGGCCACGGCGGGTCCGAGCAGCCGGGCGACTGCTACCAGCTGTTCATAGGCGTGCGCGAGGCGCTGCCGCCCCGGCTGGCGCCCGCGCTGATCGGTCATGTGTCGCGGGGCCCCCTGGCCGGACGGACGGTCTACGAGGCCCTGCACGACACCCGGCCCGCCGACCTGCTCCTGGAGGCCCTGCGCACCCGGGCCCGGATCGGCGGGCTTCGTTTCGAGCGCGACCCGCGCCAGGAGATCCGGCCGGGACTGGTGCCGCGCCTGATGACCGCCGAGCAGTCGAACTCGTCGGTCGTCTACGGCGACACCTACGTCCTGAAGCTGCTGCGCCGGGTGATGCCCGGCATCAACCCCGACCTGGAGCTGCCGCTGGCGCTGGCCCGCGAGGGCTGCTCCCGGGTGCCGCCGCCGACGGCGTGGCTGGTCGCCGACGCCGAGGACGAACCGGGTCCGCCGCATCCGGCCGAGCGTTACGTCCTGGGGGTGCTCCAGCCGTTCGTGCAGGGCGCCACCGACGGCTGGGAGCTGGCGCTGCGGGAGCTGGCCAAGGGAGAGGACTTCGTCGCCGAGGCGCGGGCCCTCGGGCGGGCCACCGCCGAGGTGCACACCGCCCTGGCGCGTGCGCTGCCCACGGTCACCCTGGGTCACGTGCAGATGCGCGCCCTGGCCGACGCCATGACCGAGCGGCTGGAGGCGGCCGTGCACGCGGTGCCCGCGCTGCGGCCGTACGCGGACGATCTGCGCTCGGCGTACACCGCGCTGGACGACCTCGCGTCCGAGGGCCGCGCCTGGACCGCCCAGCGGGTCCACGGCGACCTGCACCTCGGGCAGTGCCTGCGCTCCCCGGCCGGCGCCTGGTCGCTGATCGACTTCGAGGGGGAGCCGGCCCGGCCGCTGGCCGAGCGCCGGATGCCGCAGCCGGCCGTGCGGGACGTGGCGGGCATGCTGCGTTCCTTCGACTACGCGGCGCGTACGGCGGACCCGCCGCAGCCGGGCTGGGCCGCCCGCTGCCGGGCGGCGTACTGCACCGGGTACGCCGAGGCCGCGGGCCGCGACCCGCGCACCGAGCCGGTGCTGCTGCGCGCCTACGAGACCGACAAGGCGGTCTACGAAGCGGTCTACGAGGCCCGGCACCGCCCCGACTGGCTGCCCGTGCCGCTGGCGGCCCTGCACCGGCTCGCCACGGCCGACCCGACCTGATCCACCCGACCCGCGTCCAGGAGGCTTCCCCCGTGACCCCCCGCCCCGAGTCCAGCGGTTCGCATCCGGAGCAGCCGGCCGACCAGCGGCGTACCGAGCCACCGGCGCCCGCGCGGAAGAAGCCGGCCGCGAAGCAGCAGCCCGCGGCAGCCGCGGCGAAGAAGGCCGCGGCGCGGAAGACGCCCGCGAAGCGGACGGCCGCCGCGGCGAAGACCGCCGCGACCGCGAAGGCCACGGTCCAGAAGGCGGCCCTCAAGAAGACGGCGGCGAAGAAGACTGCCGGAAAGAGCCCGGCCGCGAAGAAGACTCCGGGCGGGGCGACGGCGCCCGCCGCACCGGCGGCCTCCGGGGCCCCGCCCGCCGGGACCCGCGGGCGGGACACCGCGCGGACGGCACCGGTGCCGGAAGCGGCCGAGCGGCCCGCGCCGCCGGAGGCGGAGATCGCCGTCTCCCCCGCCGTGGACTCCGACGACCGGGAGCGGCTGCTGCACGGGACGCATCACGCGCCGCACTCCGTGCTCGGGGCGCACCCCGTGCCCGGCGGGGTGGCCTTCCGCGCGTTCCGGCCCTATGCGCGGGCGGTGACCGTGATGTCGGGCGGCATGACCGTCGCCCTGCACGACGACGGCGACGGCTTCTTCTCGGGGCTGCTGCCGCTGCGCGAGGTCCCGGCGTACCGGCTGCGCGTCGCGTACGAGGGGACGGAGCTGGAGACGGAGGACGCCTACCGCTTCCTGCCCACGCTGGGCGAGCTGGACCTGCACCTGATCGGCGAGGGCCGGCACGAGGAGCTGTGGACGGTGCTGGGCGCGCACCCGATGACCCACCAGGGGGTGACCGGCACCCGTTTCTCGGTGTGGGCGCCGAACGCGCGCGGGGTGCGGGTGGCGGGCTCGTTCAACTTCTGGGACGGCACCGGCTTCCCGATGCGCTCGCTGGGCTCGACCGGGGTGTGGGAGCTGTTCGTGCCGGGGATCGGCGAGGGCGAGCTGTACAAGTTCGAGATCACCCGCCCCGACGGTTCGAAGACGCTGCGCGCCGACCCGATGGCCCGCCGTACCGAGGTCCCCCCGGCCACCTCGTCGATCGTCACGTCGTCGCGGTACGCGTGGGGCGACGCGGAGTGGCTGGCGCGGCGGGCGCAGGTGCCCGCGCACCGGGCGCCATTCTCCGTCTACGAGGTGCACCTGCCGTCGTGGCGTCCGGGGCTCACCTACCGGCAGCTCGCCGAGCAGCTCCCCGCCTACGTGAAGGACCTCGGCTTCACGCACGTCGAGCTGATGCCGGTCGCGGAGCACCCCTTCGGCGGGTCCTGGGGGTACCAGGTCACCGGGTTCTACGCGCCGACGGCCCGGCTCGGCACCCCGGACGACTTCAAGTACCTGGTGGACGCGCTGCACCGGGCCGGCATCGGCGTGATCATGGACTGGGTGCCCGCGCACTTCCCGCGCGACGAGTGGGCGCTGGCCGAGTTCGACGGCCGCCCGCTGTACGAGCACTCCGATCCGCTGCGCGCCGCGCACCCCGACTGGGGCACCCTGGAGTTCGACTTCGGGCGCCGCGAGGTGCGCAACTTCCTGGTGGCCAACGCGCTGTACTGGTGCGAGGAGTTCCACATCGACGGGCTGCGGGTCGACGCGGTCGCCTCCATGCTCTACCTGGACTACTCGCGCGAGCCGGGCCAGTGGACGCCGAACGAGCACGGCGGCCGGGAGAACCTGGACGCGGTGGCGTTCCTGCAGGAGATGAACGCGACCGTGTACCGCAGGGTGCCGGGGGTCGTGACGATCGCCGAGGAGTCCACCGCCTGGGACGGCGTCACCCGCGCCACCCACCACCGCGGCCCGAGCGGCTTCGGCGGGCTCGGCTTCGGGCTGAAGTGGAACATGGGCTGGATGCACGACTCGCTGCAGTACATGAGCCACGAGCCGGTGCACCGCGCGTACCACCACGGCGAGATGACCTTCTCGATGGTGTACGCGTACAGCGAGAACTACGTGCTGCCGATCTCCCACGACGAGGTCGTGCACGGCAAGCGGTCCCTGGTGTCGAAGATGCCCGGCGACTGGTGGCGGCAGCGCGCCGACCTGCGCGCCTACCTCGGCTTCATGTGGGCCCACCCGGGCAAGCAGCTCCTCTTCATGGGACAGGAGTTCGCGCAGGGCGCGGAGTGGTCGGAGGCGCGCGGCCCGGACTGGTGGCTGCTCGACCCGCACTACGGCGCCGAGGCCGACCACCGCGGCGTGCGGGACCTGGTGCGCGACCTCAACACCGTCTACCGCGCCACCCCGGCGCTGTGGCAGTACGACACCGAGCCGTCCGGCTTCCGCTGGGTGACCGGGGACGCCGCCGACGACAACGTGCTGGCCTTCCTGCGGTACGACGCCGACGGCGCGCCGCTGCTCGCGGTGTCCCACTTCGCCCCCGTGGTCCGGCACGACTACCGCGTCGGCGTCCCGGACGACGTGCCCGCCTGGCGCGAGGTCCTGAACACCGACGCGGCCCGCTACGGCGGCAGCGACGTCACCAACCCCGACCCGGTGAAGCCGGAGCCGCAGGGCTGGCACGGCCGGCCGGCGAGCATCCGGCTGACCCTGCCGCCCCTGGCGACGGTGTGGCTGCGCCCGGCCTGACGGCGGGCGCACGGGTCACGCGAGGGCCTTGGCCAGCGGCTCCGGCAGCGGCTCGGCGTGCAGCACGCCGAGCCGCTGGGTGGCGCGGGTGAGCGCCACGTACAGGTCGCTGGTGCCGTAGCGGCCGGGCTCGACCACCAGGACCGAGTCGAACTCGAGCCCCTTGGCCTGGCGCGGGTCGAGCAGCACCACCTGGTGGGTGAGGTCCGGCTCGGCGCCGGCCGTCACCCCGTCCAGCCGGGCGGCCAGGGCGCGGTGCAGCTCCCGCGGGGCGATGACGGCGAGGCGGCCCTCCTCCGGGGTCAGCTCCGCGACCGCCTCGGCGGTGGCGGCGGGCAGGTCGTCGGCGTGGCGGGCCCACGGCCGCACCCCCGTGGCGCGCACCGAGCCGGGCGGCTCGAAGCCGGGGTGCGCGGCGCGCACCACCGCTGCGGCGACCTCCATGATCTCCGCCGGGGTGCGGTAGTTGACGCCCAGCCGGTGGTGCTCCCAGCGGTCCTCGACGTAGGGGGCGAGGATGCCCTCCCAGGAGCCGACGCCGCCCGCCTCCGAGGTCTGCGCCGGGTCGCCGACGAGGGTCATCGACCGGGTGGGACTGCGCCGCATCAGCAGCCGCCACGCCATCGGGCTCAGCTCTTGTGCCTCGTCCACGATGATGTGCCCGAACGCCCAGGTGCGGTCGGCGGCGGCGCGTTCGGCGGCGCTGCGGTGGTCCTCCTCCTCGTGCCGCTCGGCGAACCGCTCGGCGTCGATGATGTCGTGCGCGGACAGCACCTCGGACGACTCCGGGTCGTCCTCCTCCTTGTCCTCGAACTCGAAGGTCCGGGAGGCGTACGAGACGTCCAGCACGCCCTGGGCGTAGGCGATCTGCTGCTGCCGCTCACGCTCGGCACGCTCACGGGCCAGTCGGTCGTCCTCGCCGAGGAGCTCGGCGGCCTCGTCCAGCAGCGGCACGTCGGAGACGGTCCAGTGCCGGGTGACCGGGCGGCGGATCGCGGCTGCGTCCTCGTCGGAGAGGTAGCCCTCCGGGGCGGCGAGGAAGTCGGCGACCAGGCGCTGTGGGGTGATCCTCGGCCACAACCGGTCGATCGCGGACCACACCTCGGGGTTCTCGGCGAGTTCGTCGCGGATCTGGGTGATGTCGCTGGGGTCGAGCAGGTTGGACCCGTCGTACGGGTCGGTGCCGATGCGCTCGGCGAGCATGTCGGTGAGCGTGTTGAGGATGTGCCCCTCGAAGTGCTCGCGGGCCACGTTGTGCGGCAGCTTCGTGGCGCGGGTGCGCTCCCGGGCGACGTTCACCAGGCCGTCATCGAGCATCAGGACCTCGCGGTCGTGCTCGATCGCGATGACCGGGTCGGGCAGCGCCTGCCGGTCGCGCACGAACTCCGCCAGCACACCGGCCATCTCCGCCCGTCCCTTGACGGCCGCGGCCTCCGGCGTGTCCGTACGGGTCGTCCTCACCCCGGGGAACAGCTCGCCGACGGTCGCGAGGAGCACACCGGTCTCGCCGAGGCTGGGCAGCACCTCGCCGATGTAGCCGAGGAAGGCCGGGTTGGGCCCGACGATCAGCACGGCGCGGCGGGCCAGCAGCTCACGGTGCTCGTAGAGCAGGAACGCGGCGCGGTGCAGGGCGACGGCGGTCTTGCCGGTGCCGGGGCCGCCCTCGACCACCATGACGCCCCGGTGCGGGGCGCGGATGATGCGGTCCTGGTCGGCCTGGATGGTGCGGACGATGTCGCCCATGCGGCCGGTCCGCGCGGAGTTCAGGGCGGCGAGCAGCACGGCGTCGCCGGTGGGGTCCTCGTGGCCGGTGCGGGTCTCGTCGCCGAGGTCGAGGATCTCGTCGTGCAGGCCGGTGACCCGGCGGCCCTCGGTGGCGATGTGCCGGCGGCGGCGCAGGCCCATCGGGGTGTGGCCGGTGGCCAGGTAGAACGGACGCGCCACATCGGCCCGCCAGTCGATGAGGACCGGGGTGCGCTCGTCGTCGTCGGCGCGCAGGCCGATGCGTCCGATGTGGTGGGTCCGTCCGGAGGCGAGGTCGATCCGGCCGAAGCAGAGGGAGCCGTCCACCGCGTTCAGCGCGGCGAGCAGCCCGGAGCGCTCGGCGACCAGGATGTCCCGCTCCAGCCTCGCCTGCCGGGGGGTGTGGCCCTGGGAGAGGGCGTCCGCCACACCGGCCTCGGCATCGCCCCGCAGGACGTCCACCCGTGCGTACAGTCCGTCGATGAATTCCTGTTCGCGCCGCATTTCATCGTCCGGAAATTCGGTGTTTGACAATTCCACTCCCGCCCGGATATACTGTGCTCACTGAACTTTTCCGCGACTTCCCATCATGAAGGCGCGAATGCACGAATATACGCAAGGAAAACCCCCGGGCGCAATTGCCCGGGGGTTTTCCTGTGTCCGTGCGGGCGGCGGTCCCGCGGGAGGCAGCCCGTTGTTCAGAGCACGTCCCGCAGTTCCTCCCGCAGCCGCCGCCCCGGCCGCGCGCCCACCATCGACCGCAGCGGCTCGCCGTCGCGGAACAGCATGAAGGTCGGCATCGACAGCACCTTGTACGCGTTGGTCGTGGCGGGATTGAGGTCCACGTTCAGCTGGACGACCTTCAGCCGGCCCTCCTCCGCCGCGGCCAGCTCGCGCAGCACCGGCGCCATCTGCCGGCACGGCGGGCACCAGTCGGCCGTGAACTCCACCAGCACCGGAAGCCCGGCGCCCAACACCTCCTCCGCGAAATCCGCGTCCGTCACCTCGGGCACGCCCCTCACAGCGCTCCCCCTCCCAGCTCGCACTCCGGTTCCGGACCTCCCGGGACCGCCGCGTCGGCGGCCAGCGCCGCACGGGCCGCCTCGGCCCGCGCCAGCTGCCGCCCGACCTCCGCCCGTACCGCCCCCAGCTCGGCGATGAGCGTGTCGAGCTCGTCGAGCTTGCGCCGGTAGACCTGGAGCGAGGCCGGGCAGGAGTCGCCCTCGGGGTGCCCGGCGCGCAGGCACTCCACAAAGGGCCGGGTCTCCTCCAGGCCGAACCCGAAGTCCTGGAGCGTGCGGATCTGCCGCAGCAGCTTCAGGTCGGACTCGTCGTAGGTCCGGTATCCGTTCCCGGACCGCCGCGCGGGCAACAGCCCGCGGGATTCGTAGTACCGCAGCGTCCGCGTCGTGGTCCCGGCGCGTGCGGCCAGCTCGCCGATTCGCATGCCGTCGAACGTAGAGCTTGACGTGGGCGTCAGGGCAAGGGCGGATCCGGGCAGGAGAAAAGCCGGGCGGCGGACTCACGGGGGAGGAGTCCAGCCGCCCGGCGACGGGGCCCTGTCACCTGTCACCAGGACGGGCCTCCGTGACCGGCCGGCCGGGGCGACGGGGGAAGTGTGTCCCGGCCGGCCGGAGTGTGCGGGGCGCGGCGCCGGCCCGGTCAGGCCTTGGCCAGCTCCTTCTCGCCGTCCGCCTCGAGCGCCGGGGCGGAGTCCTCGTGGCCGGCGTCCGCGCCGTGGTCGTCCAGCAGCGTCCGCTCGTCGAACGGGGCACGGCCGGCCAGCACCTCGGCGACCCGCTCCTTGTCGATCTCCTTGGTCCAGGTGCCGATCAGCACCGTGGCGATCGCGTTGCCGGCGAAGTTGGTCAGCGCGCGGGCCTCGCTCATGAAGCGGTCGATGCCGACGATCAGGCCGATGCCGTCCACCAGGGCGGGCTTGTGCGACTGCAGGCCGCCGGCCAGGGTCGCCAGGCCGGCGCCGGTGACACCGGCGGCGCCCTTCGAGGCGACCAGCAGGAACAGCAGCAGCGGGATCTGCTCGCCGACCGACATCGGCGTGCCCATGGCGTCGGCGATGAACAGCGAGGCCATGGTCATGTAGATCATGGTGCCGTCGAGGTTGAAGGAGTAGCCGGTCGGGACGGTGATGCCGACCACCGGCTTGCTGACGCCCAGGTGCTCCATCTTCGCGATGAGCCGCGGCAGCGCGGACTCGGAGGAGGAGGTGGACAGGATCAGCAGGAACTCGCGGCCCAGGTACCTGAACAGGCTCCACACGTTCAGGCCCGCGACGAGCTTCAGCATCGCGCCGAGCACCAGGAAGACGAACAGCACACAGGTGATGTAGAAGCCGAGCATCAGCACCGCGAGGCTCTTGAGCGCGTCCAGGCCCGCCGAGCCGGTGACCGCGGCCATCGCGCCGAAGGCGCCGACCGGGGCCGCCCACATGATCATGGCGAGGACGCGGAAGACCAGCCGCTGGATGTGCTCGATGCCGCGCAGGACCGGCTGACCGGCGTTGCCCATGGCCTGCAGGGCGAAGCCGCACAGCAGGGCGATCAGCAGGGTCTGCAGCACCTCGCCCTGGGTGAAGGCGGACACGATGGTGGTCGGGATGATGCCGAGCAGGAACTCGGTGGTGTCCTTCGCCTCCGAGTCGATCTGCGCGTGGCCGGTCTCCTTGACGGCGTCGGTGACCGCGAGGCCGGTGCCCGGGTCCAGGATGTTGCCGACGACCAGGCCGATGGCGAGCGCCACCACCGACATGACCATGAAGTAGCCGAGGGCGATGCCGCCCACCGCGCCGACCTTGGCGGCCTTCCGCACGGACCCGATGCCCAGCACGATGGTGCAGAAGATGATCGGCGAGATCATCATCTTGATCAGGTTCACGAAGCCGGTGCCGATCGGCTTCAGCTCGACCGCGAAGTCCGGGGCGACCAGACCGACGGCGATGCCGAGGGCCACCGCGATGATCACCGCGATGTAGAGATAGTGCGTGCGGTCCCGTTTGACCTTGGGTGCGGCAGGTGCCGTATCGGCGGCGCTGGTCACGGCGGCCCTCCTTGACGTCGTCGTCGGCATCACCGGCGTGCGGCTCACGTCCGGGGGATGGTTCGGGGGAACGCGGTGACTATGTCGCGCCTTGTGAGCGTGGTCACCCTTCCGTTCATTTAGTTCACCGCACGGGTGCGAGGCAGACTGGCGGGATGCGTATCCCCCTCCCCCGGCCCCGCAGCCTCGCGGGGCAGCTCTTCGCCATGCAGGCCGTGCTGCTCACGGTCGTGGTGGCGGGGTACGCGCTGGCCACCTATCTCAGCCACCGCAGCGAGGCCGAGGAGGCCGCGGGGCGGCAGGCCGCCTCGGTGGCCCGCTCGGTCGCCGACTCACCGTCCGTGCGGGAGGCGATCCGCTCGTCCGACCCGTCGGCGGGGCTCCAGCCGTACGCGCTGGCGGTGGTGCGCGACACCGACGTGGACTTCGTCACCGTCATGGATCCCCGGGGCATCCGCTGGACCCACCCCGACCCGGACCAGATCGGCCTGCCCTTCCAGGGCCACACGGGCCCGGCCCTCGAGGGGCGTACCTTCACCGAGACCTACACCGGCACGCTCGGCCCGTCGGTGCGGGCCGTCACCCCGGTGCGGGACGGCGACCGGATCGTCGGCCTGGTCAGCGCGGGCATACGGGTCGAGGAGATCGGCCGGCGCGTGCAGGAGCAGCTCGCCGCGCTGCTGGCGGTCGCGGCGGGCGCCCTCGGGCTCGGCGCGATCGGCACGTACGTGATCAACGCCCGGCTGCGCCGGCACACGCACGGGATGAACGCGACCGAGCTCAGTCACATGCACGACTACCATCAGGCCGCGCTGCACGCCGTGCGCGAGGGTCTGCTGATGCTGGACGGGCAGTACCGGGTGGCGCTGATCAACGACGGCGGCCGGGAGCTGCTCGGGGTGGACCAGGAGGAGGACGTGGTGGGGCGGTCGGTCGCGGAGCTGGGTCTGCCCGGCCCGCTGACGGGCACGCTGCTCGCCTCCGAGCCCCGGGTCGACGAGGTGCACCTGACGGCCGACCGGGTGCTGGTGGTGAACACCTCCCCGGTCACCGGCGGTCAGCGGCGCGGGTCGGTGGTGACGCTGCGGGACGTGACCGAGCTGCAGTCGCTGATGGGCGAGCTGGACTCGGAGCGGGGCTTCACGCAGGCGCTGCGGTCCCAGGCGCACGAGGCGGCCAACCGGCTGCACACCGTGGTGTCGCTGATCGAGCTGGGCCGCGCCGAGGAGGCCGTGGAGTTCGCCACCGCCGAGCTGGAGCTGGCGCAGGCGCTCACCGACCAGGTGGTGGCGGCGGTGAGCGAGCCGGTGCTGGCGGCGCTGCTGCTGGGCAAGACCGCGCAGGCCAACGAGCGGGGCGTGGAGCTGGTGGTGTCGCCGGACAGCCGCCTGGACGACGGCCTGCTGCCGGACGCCCTGTCCTCCCGCGACCTGGTCACCATCCTCGGCAACCTGATCGACAACGCGGTGGACGCGGCACAGGGCGGGGTGCGGCCGCGGGTGACGGTGACGGCGCTGACCGAGGAGGACGGCTCGGAGCTGGTCCTGCGGGTCGGCGACACCGGCCCCGGCGTCGACCCGGACCGCGCCGAGGAGCTGTTCCGGCTCGGCTACAGCACCAAGCCGTCCGGCCCGGGCGGCCGGGGTCTGGGCCTCGCCCTGGTCCGGCAGGCGGTGTCCCGGCACGGCGGCACCCTCTCGGTGACCTCCGGCACGGACGGCGGCGCGGTGTTCGACGTGCGCGTCCCGCTGCGGGAGACGGACGGTACGGTCACGCACGGCACGGGCGATGCGGTCACGCACCGCACGGACGATGCGATCGCGCACGGCACGGGCGATGCGGTCACGCACCGCACGGACGATGCGATCGCGCACGGCACGGGCGATGCGGTCACGCACCGCACGGGCGGTGCCGGATGACCGGGCAGCCCATCAGAGTGCTGGTCGTCGAGGACGACCCGGTCGCCGCCGACGCGCACGTGATGTACGTCGGGCGGGTGCCCGGCTTCGTCGCCGTCGGCACGGCGCACACCGGGGCCGAGGCCCGCCGGGCGCTGGACCGTACCCCCGTCGACCTGCTGCTCCTCGACCTGCACCTGCCCGACGTGCACGGCCTGCGGCTGGCCCGCTCGCTGCGGGCGGCGGGCCATCACGCCGACGTCATCGCGGTGACCTCGGCGCGGGACCTGGCGGTGGTGCGCGAGGGGGTGTCCCTGGGCGTCGTCCAGTACGTGCTGAAGCCCTTCACCTTCGCGACGCTCCGCGACCGGCTGGTGCGCTACGCCGAGTTCCGCGCGGCGGCCGGCGAGGCCAGCGGGCAGGCCGAGGTGGACAGGGCACTTGCGGCACTGCGGGCACCGGGACCGGCCGCACTGCCGAAGGGGCTGAGCGGGCCGACGCTGGAGCGGGTGACGGGGGCGCTGCGCGAGGTCGAGGACGGGCTGACCGCGGCGGGGGTCGCCGAGGCCGTGGGGATATCCCGGATCACGGCCCGGCGGTATCTGGAGCATCTGGTGGAGACGGGGAGGGCCGGGCGGGCCCCGGTTTACGGGCAGGTGGGACGGCCGGAGTTGGTCTACCGGTGGGTCCGGGGAGCGGAGAAGAGGCGTTAGGGAGCGGGGGCGCCCGGGACGGCGGCGCGGGTGCGGGCCTGGACGGCGCCGGTGGGAGCGGCGGCGCGGGTGCGGGCGGCGGCGGCCTGAAGCCAGGCGGCGCGGGCCTGGACGGCCCGGGGCCCGACCGCACGCACGCGGTCGGGCCCCGGGCCGTCGTGGCCCGCCGAGGGCGGAGGGGCCTCTACCTGAGGTAGACGATGCCGTCCGTGGTGATGGCCGGACGGCCCTTGGTCCCGACGACGACGATCTTGATCGTGTGCTTGGCGCTGCCGCTCCAGGTCCTGGTCCAGATCGCGTCGCGGTACTTGGTGGTGGACGACTTCAGGTCCACGGTGGCGGCCTTCTTGCCGTCCACGTAGACGTGGGCCTGGCCGGAGGTGGCGGCGCGGGAGACGGTCCAGGCGACGGACCGGCCGGTGAAGGTCCAGCTCAGCGAGGCGTTCTTGGAGGAGCTGGTGTACGACTTGCCGCCGAGGTAGCTGGAGGAGGACTTGGTCGTCCACGTGCCGGACTTGGTGGCGGAGCTCTCCTGGAGGATGACCGGGGTCCCTGCGACCGAGGCGGTGGCGGTGTTGCCGGCCCGGTCGTAGGCCTTCATCGACCAGGTGGTGGCGGCGCCGGACTTGGCGGTGTGGCCGGCGCTGGTGACCGTGGGACCGTAGGTCTTGGCGGTCGGGGCGGTGAGCCGGACCTCCTTCAGCGCGACGCCGTCGGCGGCCTTCCACTTCAGCGTCAGCGGAACGGCGGCGGTGTTGACGGTGCCGGTGCGCAGGGCCAGGTTCGGCTTGGTGGTGAAGGCGGGGGCGGTGGTCTCGGCGACGACGGTCGCGGCCGCCGTGGTGGTCGTCCTGCCCGACTGGTGGACGGCGCGGACGGCCACCTGGTGGGTGCCGGCGGTCAGGGTGGCCTTGGCGGAGGTGGCGGTGCCGGCGGCGGTGGCCACGGCCTTGCCGTCCACCAGGAGTTCGTACTTCGAGACGAGCGCGGCCGGGGTGGTGGCCGACCAGTTCACCGTGATGCCGGCCCTGGTGTAGGTGGTCGAGCCGGAGGTGCTGTTGCCGGTGACGGACTTCAGGGTGAGGCCGGAGACCGGTCCGCCCGCCCAGGTGCGGATGGTGGCGAGCTTGGCGTAGAAGGCGTCGCCGGGGCACTGGGTGTTGTACCCGTCGCGGTGGCCGTGGATCGCGGGCAGGGTCAGCTGGGCGCCCTTGGCCCAGGTCTTCCCGGAGTAGCTGCGGCCGCTGTCGCCGGCGGTGAGGGTGGCGGTGCCGGTGGGGGCGACGCCGTACTGGCCGAGCTTCCACGCGGCGATCCGGGCGACGGAGGTCATGGCGGCCGCGGAGGGCGCGGTGGAGGTGTAGGTGCCCAGCACGGATATGCCGGTGGTCTCGGCGTTGAAGCCGTAGGCGTGGGCGCCCATCACCGGCCGGTCGACTCCGCCCTTGCGTCCCTCGTAGACCCTGCCGCACTTGTCGACCAGGAAGTTGTAGCCGACGTCCTTCCAGCCCAGCTGCTTCACGTGGTACGCGTAGATGCCGCGCACCACGGCCGGGGCCTGGGCGCAGGTGTAGTCGTTGGACTCGGCGGTGTGGTGCACCACGACCGCCTTGACCTTCCCGCCGGGCAGGTAGCCCGGCTCCTCCGGGCTGATCGACTCGTCCGCGCCCCAGGCGGCGCGGGAGGTGATCGGCGGGCGGGGCGCGGTGGACGGCGGCGCGGGCGGGGCGCTCGCCGAAGGGGTGGGGGAGGCGGTGGGCGAGGAGGTGTCCGGGGCGGACGGCGTGACGGGGGCCGACGGCTCGGTCACCGAGGGTTCCGGCGCCGAGGGTTCGGAGGGGGACGGCTCGGGCGGCGTCTCGGAGGCGGGAGTCTGCGGGGTGGCGGCGTCCGGCTGCGGCTCGGTGCCGGTCTCCGGCTCGGTGGCCGAGGGAGTGGGCTCCTCGCTCTCCTCGACCCCTTCGGCCACGTACGCCGCCGGTTCCAGCGCGGTGACCTCGCCGCTGCCGGGGTCGACCATGTCCAGGCGCAGGCCCTTGGGCAGCCTGGCCGAATCCTTTCCGTCGACCCGCACTTCGACGCCGTCGGACGGGCCCACCCACGCCGGTTCGGTACCGCCGCGCACGGCGCCGCTCTCGCCCTGGCCGCTGTCGCCGTCCAGGGTCAGCCACCGTGACCACTCCTGCGTACCGGCGGCCCGGGTGCGGACCTCGACCGTGCCGCCGACGCGGGCGGACGGGTCGGACCAGGTCACGCCGAGCATGCTGAACGGCCCGGTGTCCCGCTTGCCCAGGGAGGCGGAGGTGCCGTCCCCGGAGACCCGTAGCGCGGTGGTCTCCGCCTTGCTGGTGACGGGCGCCGGCACACCGCCGGCGTGGGAGCCGCCGTCCTCCTGTCCCGTCACGGTCTGCAGGACGAGTGCCCCGGACAGGCCGGCCGCGACGACCGCGGACGCCTTCCAGAAATGCCGTGGTGTGCGCATGTCAGTTCGCAAGGTCCTTCTGCGTGAGGAGCGGAGCGGGAAACCCGTCGCCCGGACGGGCGTCGCGCTCAGGAGACTCACACGAAAGGGTGAAGGTTGTACGACAACATTGACGCGCCGGGACGAGAAGATCGAAAACCGGTCACGCACAGCACGGAACCGGCCTGCGGAGCGACGGAGATCACCGCAACCCTCCGGCGGAACCAGCTCCGTTTGCGGGCTTCCGTCGCGGCGCCGACGGCGACGGGGCCGACGGCAAGGCGTACGGGTTCCGCACGTCGCCGTACGACGGCAGGCACGGCGACGACGGCTGGTCGGCCCGGAAGGCCCTCTCCGTCGCCGGGAGCGTCGCGCTTCGGACAACGGGCCGGCGGCAGCCGTCCGGAAGGGGGTCCTCCGCCGACTGCGCCAGGACCACCGGGACCACGTGGCCGCCGCCCCGGCCGGAGCGGCGGCCACGGCGACGCGGGCGAGGACGACGGCCGGTGAGGGGACCGCCTAGAAGACCGACTCCGCCTCGTCCATGCGATCCTTCGGGACCGTCTTCAGTTCCGTGACCGCCTCCGCGAGCGGGACCATCACGATGTCCGTGCCGCGCAGGGCGGTCATCCTGCCGAAGTCGCCCCGGTGGGCGGCCTCCACCGCGTGCCAGCCGAAGCGGGTGGCGAGGACGCGGTCGTACGCCGTCGGGACGCCGCCGCGCTGGACGTGGCCCAGGATGACCGGCTTGGCCTCCTTGCCGAGGCGCCGCTCCAGCTCGTACGCCAGGGCCGTGCCGATGCCCTGGAAGCGCTCGTGGCCGAACTTGTCGATCTCGCCCTTGCCGTAGTCCATGGTGCCCTCGGCCGGGTGGGCGCCCTCGGCGACGCAGATGACCGCGAACTTCTTGCCCCGGTCGAAGCGCTCCTCGACCATCTTGACCAACTGGGCCGGGTCGAAGGGCCGCTCCGGCAGGCAGATGCCGTGGGCGCCGGCCGCCATGCCGGACTCCAGGGCGATCCAGCCCGCGTGCCGTCCCATCACCTCGACGACCATCACCCGCTGGTGCGACTCGGCGGTGGTCTTCAGGCGGTCCATCGCCTCGGTGGCGACGCCGACGGCGGTGTCGAAGCCGAAGGTGCGGTCCGTGGAGGAGATGTCGTTGTCGATCGTCTTCGGGACGCCGACCACCGGCAGACCGGCGTCGGACAGCATCCGCGCCGCCGTCAGCGTGCCCTCCCCGCCGATCGGGATCAGCGCGTCGATGCCGAACTGGTGGATCATGTCGGAGGCGTTCTCGCAGGCCTCGCGCAGCCGGTCGCGCTCCAGCCGGGAGGAGCCCAGTATGGTCCCGCCGCGGGCCAGGATGCCGCTGACCGCGTTGAGGTCCAGCGTGCGGTAGCGGCCGTCGAGCAGGCCGGAGTAGCCGTCCTCGAAGCCGATGACCTCGTCGCCGTAGTTGTCCACCGCCCGGTGCACGACCGACCGGATCACTGCGTTCAGCCCAGGGCAGTCGCCGCCTGCGGTGAGGACTCCTATACGCATCGTGCTGTGTCTCCTGGTCGCTGTCGATACCGGGTGAGCCACTGCCGATTGTTTCACGTCCGCCGGAGCGTCGCCGACGGCCGGACGCGCGGGCACCTAAACCAGCGCCGCAGGTATTGTCAAGAGGGATCCACTCACCTGTGTGGGCGGTTTCAAGGCCCCGCCGTTGCCTTTGCGGCCCCCCGACGAAACGGAGAGCGCGCGTGACCCGCAGCGTGTACGTGACCGGCATCGACCGCGGCGACGGCCGCCAGGTCGTCGAACTCGGGGTCATGGAGCTGCTGACCCGGCAGGTCGACCGGGTGGGTGTGTTCCGTCCCCTGGTGCACGACGGGCCCGACCGGCTCTTCGAACTGCTGCGCGCCCGCTACCGGCTCTCCCAGGCCCCCGCGACCGTCTACGGCATGGACTACGCCGAGGCCTCCGCGCTCCAGGCGGAGCGCGGCGCCGACGAGCTGGTGTCCACCCTGGTCGACCGGTTCCACCTGGTGGCCCGCGACTACGACGTGGTGCTGGTGCTGGGCACCGACTACGCGGACACGCAGTTCCCCGACGAGCTGTCCCTGAACGCCCGCCTCGCCAATGAGTTCGGCGCCTCGGTGATCCCCGTGGTCGGCGGCCGGAGGCAGACCGCCGAGTCCGTGCGCGCGGAGACCCGCAACGCCTACCGCGCCTACGACACCCTCGGCTGCGACGTGCTGGCGATGGTGGTCAACCGGGTGGCGCGCGAGGACCGGGACGAGATCGCCGAGCGGCTCGCCTCCCGGCTGCCCGTGCCCTGCTACGTGCTGCCCGACGAGCCCGCGCTGTCCGCGCCCACGGTGTCCCAGATCGCCCACACGCTGGGGGCGAAGGTGGTGCTCGGCGACGACTCCGGGCTCGCCCGCGACGCCCTGGACTTCGTCTTCGGCGGCGCGATGCTGCCCAACCTGCTCGCCGCGCTGACCCCGGGCTGCCTGGTGGTGACCCCGGGCGACCGGGGCGACCTGGTGGTGGGCGCGCTGGCCGCGCACAGCGCCGGCACCCCGCCGATAGCCGGGGTGCTGCTGACCCTGGACGAGGTGCCCGGCGAACGCGTCCTCACCCTCGCCGACCGGCTGGCGCCCGGCACGCCGGTGCTGTCGGTGCCGGGCAACAGCTTCCCCACCGCCGAGCAGCTGTTCTCCCTGGAGGGCAAGCTGAACGCGGCCACCCCGCGCAAGGCGGAGCGGGCGCTCGGCCTGTTCGAGCGGTACACCGACACCGCCGAGCTCACCCGCCAGGTGTCCGCGCCCAGCGGCGGCCGCGTCACCCCGATGATGTTCGAGCACAAGCTGCTCGAACAGGCACGTTCCGACCTGCGCCGGGTGGTGCTCCCGGAGGGCGCCGAGGAGCGGGTGCTGCACGCGGCGGAGGTGCTGCTGCGCCGGGGCGTGTGCGAGCTGACCCTGCTCGGCGACGTCGACCAGATCCGCAAGAAGGCCGCCGATCTGGGCATCGACCTGGGCGGCACCCAGCTGATCGACCCGGCCGTCTCCGAGCTGCGCGACTCCTTCGCGGAGAAGTACGCGGCGCTGCGCGCCCACCGGGGCGTCACCGTGGAGCTGGCGTACGACGTGGTGTCCGACGTGAACTACTTCGGCACGCTGATGGTCGAGGAGGGCCTCGCCGACGGCATGGTGTCCGGCTCGGTGCACTCCACGGCGGCGACCATCCGCCCGGCCTTCGAGATCATCAAGACCCGCCCGGACGCAGACATCGTCTCGTCGGTGTTCTTCATGTGCCTCGCCGACAAGGTGCTGGTGTACGGCGACTGCGCGGTCAACCCGGATCCGGACGCCGAGCAGCTCGCCGACATCGCGGTGCAGTCGGCGGCCACCGCGGCGCGGTTCGGGGTGGAGCCGCGGATCGCGATGCTGTCGTACTCGACGGGCACCTCCGGCTCCGGCGCCGACGTGGACAAGGTGCGCACCGCGACCGGGCTGGTGCGCGAGCGCCGGCCGGACCTGCGCGTCGAGGGGCCGATCCAGTACGACGCGGCCGTGGAGCCGTCGGTCGCGGCGACCAAGCTGCCCGGCTCCGAGGTGGCCGGGCAGGCGACCGTGCTGATCTTCCCCGACCTGAACACCGGCAACAACACCTACAAGGCCGTGCAGCGCTCGGCCGGCGCGATCGCCGTCGGCCCGGTCCTCCAGGGCCTGCGCAAGCCGGTCAACGACCTGTCCCGGGGCGCCCTGGTGCAGGACATCGTCAACACCGTCGCGATCACCGCGATCCAGGCCCAGTCCCCGGCCCCGAGCGAGAAGGCAGCCGCCCAGTGATCCCCTCCCGTGTCCTCGTCCTCAACTCCGGTTCCTCGTCGGTGAAGTACCAGTTGCTGGACATGAGCGACAGCAGCCGGCTGGCGTCCGGTCTTGTCGAGCGGATCGGCGAGCGGACCTCGCTGGTGCGCCACACCCCGCTGGTGTCCGGCGGGGAGACACGGGAGCGCACCGGCCCGGTCGCCGACCACGACGCCGCGCTGAAGGCGATGTCCGAGGAGCTGGCGGCGGACGGGCTGGGCCTGGACTCCCCCGAGCTGCTGGCGATCGGCCACCGGGTGGTGCACGGCGGCAAGCGCTTCACCGAGCCGACCGTGATCGACGAACGGGTGCTCTCCGAGATCGAGCGGCTGATCCCGGTGGCGCCCCTGCACAACCCGGCCAACCTCACCGGCATCCGCACGGCGACGGCGCTGCGCCCGGACCTGCCGCAGGTCGCCGTGTTCGACACCGCGTTCCACACCACGATGCCGGAGTCGGCGGCCCGCTACGCGATCGACGTGGAGACCGCCGACGCGCACCGGGTGCGCCGCTACGGCTTCCACGGCACCTCGCACGCGTACGTCTCCCGGGTCACGGCGCGGCTGCTGGGGAAGGCGCCCGAGGAGGTGAACGTGATCGTGCTGCACCTGGGCAACGGGGCGTCCGCCTCGGCCGTGCGGGCGGGCCGCTGCGTGGACACCTCCATGGGGCTCACCCCCTTGGAGGGGCTCGTGATGGGTACGCGGTCCGGTGACATGGACCCGGCCGTCATCTTCCATCTGATGCGCGTCGGCGGAATGTCCGCCGACGACGTCGACACTCTTCTGAACAAGAAGAGCGGGCTGGTCGGCCTGTGCGGAGACAACGACATGCGGGAGATCCGGCGCCGGATCTCCGCGGGCGACGAACGAGCGCGTCTCGCCTTCGACATCTACATTCACCGTCTGAGGAAGTACATCGGCGCCTATTACGCCGTTCTCGGGCGGGTGGACGCGGTGGCCTTCACCGCCGGAATCGGCGAGAACTCCGCCGAGGTGCGCGAGGCCGCCGTGGCGGGCCTGGAGGGGCTGGGCCTCGCGGTGGACGGCGAGCGCAACGCCGTCCGCGGCGGCGGGGCGCGGCTGATCTCGCCCGAGGGGGCACGGGTGGCGGTCGCGGTGGTACCCACGGACGAGGAAATGGAGATCGCACAGCAGACCTACGCACTGGTCGGAAAGGACAACTGAGCAGCGGGAACCTCATGTGTTCATTCCGCCAGACGGAATATTCCGGAGCGAAACAAACCGATAGGATCGCCCCATGCGCCGTTCGAAAATCGTCTGTACTCTCGGCCCCGCGGTCGACTCCCACGAGCAGCTCGTCGCTCTGATCGAAGCCGGCATGAACGTGGCCCGCTTCAACTTCAGCCACGGCTCGCACGCCGAGCACCAGGGCCGGTACGACCGGGTCCGGGCCGCCGCCAAGGAGACCGGCCGGGCCATCGGCGTCCTCGCCGACCTCCAGGGCCCGAAGATCCGCCTGGAGACCTTCGCCGAGGGCCCCGTCGAGCTGGTGCGCGGTGACGAGTTCACCATCACCACCGAGGACGTCCCCGGTGACAGGACGATCTGCGGGACCACCTACAAGGGCCTTCCGGGCGACGTCTCCCGCGGCGACCAGATCCTCATCAACGACGGCAACGTCGAGCTGAAGGTGGTCGACGTCGAGGGCGCCCGGGTGAAGACGATCGTCATCGAGGGCGGCGTCATCTCCGACCACAAGGGCATCAACCTGCCCGGCACGGCCGTGAACGTGCCGGCGCTGTCCGAGAAGGACGTCGAGGACCTGCGGTTCGCCCTGCGGATGGGCTGCGACCTGGTCGCCCTGTCCTTCGTCCGGGACGCCAAGGACGTCGCCGACGTCCACCGCGTGATGGACGAGGAGGGCCGCCGCGTCCCCGTCATCGCCAAGGTGGAGAAGCCGCAGGCGGTGGAGAACATGGAGGACGTCGTGATGGCGTTCGACGGCGTGATGGTCGCGCGCGGCGACCTGGCCGTCGAGTACCCGCTCGAGAAGGTCCCCATGGTGCAGAAGCGCCTGATCGAGCTGTGCCGGCGCAACGCCAAGCCGGTGATCGTGGCGACCCAGATGATGGAGTCGATGATCACCAACTCCCGTCCGACCCGCGCCGAGGCCTCCGACGTGGCCAACGCGATCCTGGACGGCGCGGACGCGGTCATGCTGTCCGCCGAGTCGAGCGTGGGCGCGTACCCGATCGAGACCGTGCGGACGATGTCGAAGATCGTCCAGGCGGCCGAGCAGGAGCTGCTGTCCAAGGGCCTGCAGCCGCTGGTGCCGGGCAAGAAGCCGCGCACGCAGGGCGGTTCGGTGGCCCGCGCGGCCTGCGAGATCGCCGACTTCCTCGGCGGCAAGGGCCTGGTGGCCTTCACCCAGTCCGGCGACACGGCCCGCCGGCTGTGCCGTTACCGCGTCGCGCAGCCGATCCTGGCGTTCACCACGGACGAGTCGACCCGCAACCAGCTCGCGCTGAGCTGGGGCGTAGAGCCGTACGTGGTGCCGTTCGTCAACAGCACCGACGAGATGGTCGCGCTGGTGGAGCAGGAGCTGGTCCGGCTCAGCCGGTTCAACGAGGGCGACATCGTGGTGATCACCGCCGGCTCCCCGCCCGGCGTCCCCGGCACCACCAACATGGTGCGCGTCCACCACCTCGGCGAGGCGACCGCCTGACCGCACGCCCGGTGCACGTGCCCGAGGGCGCCCCCTGCCGCGCTGGGGGCGCCCTCGGTGCTGTCGTGCGGTTCCCGGAAGGTTCCGTGGATCCAGGCGGGTTCCGTGGATCCCGGCGGGCGGCTCAGTCGGTGATGTACTGGCGCAGGCCGGGGATGTGCAGGGTTCCGCCGAACTGGCCGGCCTGCTGAACCGTCACGTCGGTGAAGTAGATCAGCGGGATGTTCAGCGGCGGGGGGTGCTCCGGGTCGAAGGTGATCGGGATCAGCCCGAGCAGCTTGCCGGAGATGCGCTCCGTGTACATCACGGTGTCGCCGTCGCGGATGGTCGACGTCGAACCCTTGGCGGCCTGGACGTGGTACGTCTTGCCGGACTGTTCATCCTTGACCGTCTGGTGCAGGTCGCCGATGTCGGTGCCGTCGGACACGACGTACTTCAGCACCTTCTTCGTGACGCCGCCGGCGGTCCGTACCTCGACGATGCCCTTGTAGTCGGCGCCTTTCAGCAGCAGCGAGCTGGCGTTCAGGAACCACGGGACGTCGGGCAACGGGACGTTGTTGTCGACCCCGCCCTCGGCGTCGGTGGCGACCGGGCAGTCCTCCAGGTCCATCCCGGACGACTCGGAGGGGCTGGGCGAGGCGGTGGCCCCGGGCTCCTCGGTCCCTTCCGCCGCGGGCTCCTTCGCCGCAGGCTCCTCGGGCTGCTCCGTGATCTCCTCCGCCGCCTCGCCGGCCTTCTCACCGGTGTCCCCGGCGGTCTCGGCGGCCTTCTCCGCGGGCTCCCGGACGATCTCCTCGCCCTTGTCGTCCGTCTCCTCGGCGGGGGCGGACGACGACGCGGGGGCGGACGGGCCGGGGCTCGGCGTCTCCTCGTCCTTCTTGTCGCCGGGTGTGAAGACGTCCTTGACGGCGTCCCCGATCTGCTCCAGCAGGTTCCGGTCGGTCTCCGACGGGGACGGGGCGGGCTCGGCCTCCGCCGCCTGTCCGCCCGCGGTCGCGGAGGGCGTGGGCGCGGGGGCGGCCTCGTCGTCGGAACCTGAATCCGGCGAAGAGTCCGAGCCCTTGTCCGCGTCCTTGTCCGGGGCCTGTTGGACGGGGGCCGATGCGGACGGGTCCGCCGAGGGCTCCTCGTCGTCCTCGGAGGCGCTCTCGCTCGCGGTGGCGGACGGGGTGGGCAACGCGCTCGCATCCCCCTTCTCCGCCTGCTCGATGGCCTCCAGGCACTCCTTGAACTCGTCGGCCGTGAGACTCCTCGACGACGGCTGGTCGTCGGCCTGGGCGAGCGTCGGCGTGAAGCCCATCCCCATCAGTACCGCGGTCGGCATCGCCGCGATGGCTATCGCCTTCCCCGCGGGCATGTGGAACCTGGTGAACAACGGCTTCTTGGGCGCCGCGTGACGCGGCCCGGTTCTCCCACGGGACGGCTCCACATCAGCCCCGCGGGTCGCCTCGTCAGCCGGCACTGTGCCTCCCGTTCGCCCCGTTCGCCGGGCTCGTTCCTGACAGATCGTTCGGTTCGTCCGCCCCGTCCCGCGGTTCGGGGAGCGTGCCGCCGGGCTCCGCGTCCGCCTCCGGGGCCGCGCCCCCGTCCTCACCCGCCCCAGCCGCCTGCGGCTCGGGCGGAACGCCCGGCGCCCACGACACGGCCATCGCTCCGCCTATGAGGGCGAAGAGGAAACCGATGAGGAAGCCGCCGAAGTTGGACACCGGGAGGGAGACCAGTCCCAGCAGGATGGCCGCGACGCCGGCGAAGACGCGGATGTGCTGCTGGACCCACAGGCTGACGCCCAGGACGACCAACAGCGCCCCGATGATCAGGGAGCCGGCACCCGCAGTCGTGGACATGGCCAGCGTCAGATGACCGATCTGGAGGTTCGCGTACGGGAAGTACATGATCGGAAAGCCTGCGAACAGGACGAACAGGCCCGCCCAGAACGGTCGCGATCCCCGCCAGGCCCGGAACTGCAGCCTCCGGCGGGTGAACTGGCCGGAGGCGGCAGATGTCTCGGCGCTCATGGAAAACAGCTCCCTGGTGCGGCGTTGCTGTGGTGATGATGGGGCCGCGCCCGGAGGACGGGCCGGGCGGGCGGGGAGCCGGTGGCGCCCCGCCCGCCAAGGAGTGCTTAGTAGCACTCCTTGTTCTTCGTGGACAGCGACATCTTCAGGCCGCTGAGCTTGAAGGTTCCGGCAGTGGTCGCCCACGCCGTCTGCTTCACGTCGGTGAGCAGCGCCGTGTCCGCCTGCTGAGCGAAGCCGAACGGGTTCGCCTCCTCCTTGCCGCCCTTCATGCCAGGGCCCTTGTTGGCGTCCTTGGCCGCAACACCGATGTCGATGCCCCCGAAGGTGGCGTCCGCCTCGAGGTTGGCGACATCGATGTAGAGGTTCTCGGCCTTGACCTGCCTGTCCTTGTCGGAGCTGTCACCCGCCGTCAGCCGCAGCGTGACGGAGCCGAGCACCGGGATGTTCGGCGTGACGACCGACTGGCACATCTTCTGGATCGTGGCGTCCTTGAACGCCGAGACGGCCACCGGGTGGGTCGCCTTACCGCCGGTGAGGGTGTAGCCCTCGGTGAGCGCGCCGTACTGCGAGAAGCCCTTGCCCTCCAGCTTCTGCGCCGTCACCTTGAACGACTGGCCCGACACGCTGAACGACGCCGCGAGGGCGCCCTGCGCCAGGCTGATGCCCACCGCCGCCGTGGCGGCCACGCTGGGCACCATGACCACGGCGAACCGCTTCCATCTGGTCCCGCCACGCACCTGGGACTCCATATTTCCTCCTTCTCGGACGTACATCTCCTGTCCTGGCTCACCGCCTTGACCGGCGGCCGAGTCGGGCAGGGATGGGAGAAGTGCTACGTCCTCGGGAAGGGGAGCGCCCGCATTCCGCGGCGCGGGTGACGCGCCCGGATTCGCCGGCGACCACCCCCGAGCGACAACCACTGGTCGCGCCTGACACGCATCACGCACAACCCTGCTGGACAGGCTTCGCCGGATGGACGAAGACCCCCCTGTCCAAGGAGCGACGTCACTGCCGACGCTCCTGCTCGGTGGGGACCCAGGGGTTCCCGCGGCCCGACCGGCTGTCGGGTGTACGGGCAAGGGACCGAGCGTCGCCGATCGTGGTGCATTCTCGCCGCCCGCACAAGGGGGTTCGTTACTGGCTAGTAACGGCCAGGTCACCGCGACGCGACCCGCCGGGCCCGATCGGCGACGCTGGGTGCACCGGCGGGAGTGGACAAAACCATTGATCCGCGAACGAAACCCGACAGGTCAACCCCTGCGGCTTACTCGCAGTAACAGCGGCCGCGCTTGCCAAGATTTGGCAAAGCGCGGCCGCTTCAGCCTCTGCCGGCGAGGCGGCACCTCGGGTCCCGTTCGTCGCCATAACGGGCGAAAGAGGCGACAACGGGCATCCGGGTGCGGGTGGTTCAGAACAGGGCGCGGGCCAGGGCCCGGCGCGCGGTCACCACGCTGGGGTGGTCGGCGCCCACCACGTCGAACAGCTCCAGCAGCCGCACGCGTACGGCCTCGCGCTCGTCACCCGCCGTGCGGGCCACCGTGTCGACCAGCCGGCCGAAGGCGTCGGCGACGTGGCCGCCCGCCATGTCCAGGTCGGCGGCGGCGATCTGGGCCTGCGCGTCGCCCGGCTTCTCGGCGGCGTCCTTGCGCACCTGCTGCGGGTCCATGTCCCGCACCCGGCGCAGCAGTTCGGCCTGGGCGAGCCCCAGCGTGGCCTCGGGGTTGGCCGGGTCCTCGGCGAGCACGTTCTTGTAGGCCTGCACCGCGCCGTCCAGGTCGTCGGCGTCCAGCGCGCGGGCGGCGGCCTCGAGGAGGGAGTCGTAGGGGCCGGCGGGGACCTCGTCGGCCGCCGCGCCGCCGCCCGGCTCGGCCTCGGGGTCGACGGTCAGCCCGGTCAGGCCGAAGCGCTGCTCGGCGACCTGTACGAGCTGGTCCAGGGTCTGGCGGATCTGCGCCTCGCCCGCGGCGCCCTGGAAGAGCGGCAGGGCCTGGCCGGCCACCACCGCGAAGACGGCGGGGATGCCCTGGATGCCGAACTGCTGCATCAGCATCTGGTTGGCGTCGACGTCGATCTTGGCGAGGAGGAAACGGCCGTTGTACTCGACGGCGAGCCGCTCCAGGACGGGGCTCAGCTGCTTGCAGGGCTCGCACCACTCGGCCCAGAAGTCGATGACGACCGGGACCTCGGTGGAGCGCTGCAGGACGTCGCTCTCGAATCCGGCCTCGTCGACGTCGATGACGAGATCGGCGGGCGAGACGGCGCCCGTGCCGCCCCTCCGGGCCGCTTCGGCGCGCGCCTGCTCCGCCTTCGCCTTGGCCTCCTGGGCCGCCTTCACCGCGGCGAGGTCGACGACTCCGCTCATGGACATGTTCCGTGGCTGCATGCGCCTATCCTCCCCCGTACTCCGCGTGAGTGTGAAAAGCCCCCGGGAAACCCAGGCGTACGTGTGGTGCGGGTGCGCCGGGTCCCCACCCGGCGCGGTGGTCGTCGCTCGGGCACGCCGGTCACGCGTGCTTTCGCTACGGGTCGTAGCGTAATGCCGGCCGGGGTCCGCTGAACAGGGTGCTCCGGTGATCTCCCTCACGCACCGACGTACGGGGTCCGCCGTTATCGTCGTGCCATGCAGAGCCGCACCCCAGCCGGTCGCACCGGGCGTCCGCGCAGCGTCGCGGCCGACGCCGCGATCCTCGCCGCGACCCGGCAGGCGCTGGTGGACCTGGGGTGGTCCAAGCTCACGCTCTCGGACGTCGCGGTGCGCGCGGGGGTGGCCAAGACGACGTTGTACCGGCGCTGGGCGGGCAAGAACGAACTCGTCGTGGACGCCGTCGCGGAGCTCTTCGACGAACTGACCCTGCCCGACCGCGGCTCGCTGGCCGCCGACATCGAGGGCGTGGTGCTCCAGTTCGCCGCGATCCTGGCCCGTCCGGAGGCGCGCAGCGGGCTGATGGCGGTGGTCGCCGAGGCCACCCGTGACGAGGCGCTGCGCGAGCGCATCCGCGCCTCGATCGTGGACCGCCAGAAGCGGCTGGTGACCGCGGGCCGCGCCCGCGCCCAGGAGCGCGGCGAGCTGCCGCCGGAGTCCGACGCGGTCCGCTCCGCCCGCACGGCCGACCTGATCTTCGACATGGTGGCGGGGTCGGTGGTGCACCGTACCCTGGTCAGCAACCAGCCGGCCGACGAGGAGTGGGTGCGCGGGCTGACCCGGGTGCTGCTGTCGGGGCTGGCGGCGGCGCACGCCGAACTCCCGCGGACGCCGGACGCGCGGACCGCCCGCTTCCCGTAGGGGCCGCCCCAGGCCGGGACAGGGGCGCACGGAGCCCGGGACGGCCGCCCGCGGACCGCGCGTACGCCTCCGCCCCGGCAGGCGGGGTGCCCGCCGGGGCGGAGACGCGTCGTCCAGGGCGGGTCAGAACCCGGCGGGCTCCGTGTAGACGCCCCACTCGTCGCGCAGGACGTCGCAGATCTCGCCCAGCGTCGCCTCGGCGCGTACGGCGTCGAGCATCGGCTCGATCATGTTGGCGCCGGAGCGGGCCGCCTCGACCATGGCGTCGAGCGCGCCGCGCACCTTCGCGTCGTCGCGTCCGGCCTTGCGCTCGCCCAGCAGCCGGACCTGCTCGCGCTCCACCTCGTGGCTGACCCGCAGGATCTCCAGGTCACCGGTGACGGAGCCGGTGTGGACGTTGACGCCGACGACCTTCTTGTCGCCCTTCTCCAGCGACTGCTGGTAGCGGAAGGCCGACTCGGCGATCTCGCCGGTGAACCAGCCGTCCTCGATGCCGCGCAGGATGCCGGAGGTGATCGGCCCGATGGGGTGCTCGCCGTCCGGGTGGGCCCGCAGGCCCCGCTCCTTGATCTGCTCGAAGATCTTCTCCGCGTCCGCCTCGATGCGGTCGGTGAGCTGCTCGACGTACCAGGAACCGCCCAGCGGGTCGGCGACGTTGGCGACGCCGGTCTCCTCCATCAGCACCTGCTGGGTGCGCAGGGCGATCTCGGCGGCCTGCTCGCTGGGGAGCGCGAGGGTCTCGTCGAGGGCGTTGGTGTGGAGGGAGTTCGTCCCGCCGAGCACCGCCGCGAGCGCCTCGACGGCGGTCCGCACCACGTTGTTGTACGGCTGCTGCGCGGTGAGCGAGACCCCGGCGGTCTGGGTGTGGAACCGCAGCCACTGCGCCTTCTCGCTCCTCGCGCCGTAGACGTCCCGCATCCAGCGCGCCCAGATGCGGCGCGCGGCGCGGAACTTGGCGATCTCCTCGAAGAAGTCGACGTGCGCGTCGAAGAAGAAGGACAGGCCCGGCGCGAAGACGTCGACGTCCAGTCCGCGGCTGAGCCCCAGCTCGACGTACCCGAAACCGTCGGCGAGCGTGTACGCCAGCTCCTGCGCGGCGGTCGCCCCGGCCTCGCGGATGTGGTAGCCGGAGACCGACAGCGGCTTGTACGCGGGGATGCGCGCGCTGGTGTACTCCATCAGGTCGCCGATGAGGCGCAGATGGGGCTCCGGCTGGAAGAGCCACTCCTTCTGCGCGATGTACTCCTTGAAGATGTCCGTCTGCAGCGTGCCGTTCAGCACGCCCGGGTCGACGCCCTGGCGCTCGGCGGCGACGAGGTACATGCAGAAGACGGGCACGGCGGGCCCGCTGATGGTCATCGACGTGGTGACGTCGCCGAGAGGGATGTCCTTGAACAGGACCTCCATGTCGGCCGCCGAGTCGATGGCCACCCCGCAGTGGCCGACCTCGCCCAGCGAGCGGGGGTCGTCGGAGTCGCGGCCCATGAGCGTCGGCATGTCGAAGGCGACGGACAGGCCGCCTCCGCCGTTGCCGAGGATCATCTTGTAGCGCTCGTTGGTCTGCTCGGCGTTCCCGAACCCGGCGAACTGCCGGATGGTCCACGTCCGCCCCCGGTAGCCGGTCGGGTACAGCCCGCGGGTGAACGGGTACTCCCCCGGCCAGCCGATCCGCTCGAACCCCTCGTAGCGGTCCCCGGGCCGCGGCCCGTACACCGGCTCCACGGGGTCGCCGGAGAGCGTGGTGAAATCCGCGTCGCGCTTGCGCGCGGCGTCGTACCGGGCCTGCCAGCGACGGCGGCCCTCCTCGATGGCGTCAGCGTCCATACCGTCGAATTTACTAGGACGTCCAAGTATCTGTCGATGGCAGACCGCCGCACGCTCGTCCGTACGGCGGTGCGACGCGGGGCGTCAGGCCCTGGCGGTCTCGGGGGTCCCGTCCTCGACGGAGGCCGCCAGCTCGCGGCTGATCCCGCGCTCGACGAAGAACGCGGCGGTGGGGACGGTGCCGGCGAGCAGCACCCAGAGCTGCTTCTTGACCGGCCACTTCGCCTTGGAACCGAGGTCGAAGGCGAAGATCAGGTAGACGACGTAGAGCCAGCCGTGAGCGATGCTGACCACCTGGGTGAAGTCGGCCGCGCCGCCCATGTCGAGCACGTACTTGCCGATCATGCCCAGCGTCAGCGCGACGAGGAGGACACCGGTGACGTAGGCCATGACCCGGTAGCGGGTCAGCACGCTCTTCTTCATGCCGTCGAGCCTAACGGGCCGCTCCCCGCGCTCCGGGGCCGGGTCGCGTGCCCCTCGTCACTCCCGCACGGCGGTGCACGAGCCCCGGGGTCACCCCTCCTGGAAGTCGCCCGCCGCCAGGCGGAGGGGGCGGAGGATGGCGAAGAGTTCGGCGCACTCCTCCGCGTCGTAGGCGCTCAGGCCGAAGTCCATCGCCATCAGGTCGCGGGTCGCCGACTCGACCACCTCACGGCCCTTGTCGGTGATGGACGCGAGCGTGCCGCGGCCGTCGTTGGGGTTGGGGCGCTTGGCCACCAGACCCGACCTGACCAGCCGGTCCACGGTGTTGGTCACCGAGGTCGGATGCACCATGAGCCGCTCGCCGATCTTGGACATCGGCAGCTCGCCGGACTTGGAGAAGGTCAGCAGGACCAGCGCCTCGTACCGTGCGAACGTGAGCCCGTAGGGCTTGACCACGGCGTCGACCTGGGCGAGCAGGATCTGGTGGGCCCGCATGATCGAGGTGATCGCGGCCATCGACGGCACGCTTCCCCAGCGCTGCTTCCAGAGCTCGTCGGCACGGGCGATGGGATCGAACGAGAGACTGAGCGGCTTCGGCACGGACCAGACCCTACCGGCGGGTCAGATGCCGGTCAGCCCTGTCTCGCCCTTCGGTCCGGCGAGGCGGACGGCGGGACAGGGCGACCGGCACGCGTCAGTCGGCCAGGTGGCGCTCGACGGTCTCCACCTTGGACGTCAGCCCGTCCTCCACGCCCGGACGGATGTCCGCCTTGAGGACGAGGGAGACGCGCGGCGCGCGGGCCTCCACGGCGGCCACGGCGCGCTTGACCACGTCCATGACCTCGTCCCACTCCCCCTCGACCGAGGTGAACATCGCGTCGGTGCGGTTCGGCAGCCCGGACTCGCGGACCACCCGGACGGCGTCGGCGACGTACTCCCCCACGTCCTCGCCGACGCCCAGCGGCGTCACGGAGAAGGCGACGATCACGCGTTCACGGTCCCTTCCTTGCGGGCGCGCGTCGCGATCACCGCGTCCTCGGTCTCCCGCTTGAGCCGCCGCTCGGCGAAGAAGCCGCCGGTCGGCAGGACCGACATGACGAAGTAGTACGCCGCGGTGCCCAGCGGCCACTTCGCCCGGTTCCAGGCGTCGGCCCAGAAGATCGCGTAGAGGACGAAGAGGAAGCCGTGGACCGCGCCCATGACCGGCACGGCGTTGAACTCGGTGGTCCGCTTCAGGACCGAGCAGACGAGCAGCAGCAGGAACGAGATCGCTTCGGGGCCCGAGACCAGGCGGAGGCGTCGGAGTGCGGAGGCGGTCTTGATGTCCACGGGTCACCTTCGGGTGGGAGAGACGTCGGTGTCGATGGTGCGGTTGGCTTGTGAACGCGCGCACAAGCGCGTCCATTGTGACAAACCCGGTGAGTGATCACCGCAGGGGGTCGGGGACGGGCCCGTAGGGGTCCGGGTGCGTCCGTACGGGTCGGATGAGGGTCGGATCAGGGTCCGGTCCCCCCTTCGGGGCCTGTCGGCGGGGTCCGGCGGCGGTTACCGTCGCAGCGTGGCGATGTTCCGACTTCAGAGCAGCAAGGTGCTCGCCGTCGACATGACCGGGGACGCCGTGAAGGCGAAGAACGGCTCCATGGTCGCGTACGACGGGCAGATGGCCTTCAAGAAGCTCACGGGTGGCGGCGAGGGCGTCCGGGGGATGGTGACCCGGCGGCTCACGGGCGAGCAGATGACGCTCATGGAGGTGAGGGGCCACGGCACCTGCTTCTTCGCCGACCGCGCCTCCGAGATCAACCTGGTGGCCCTGACCGGGGAGAAGCTGTACGTCGAGTCCAGCAACCTGCTGGCGACCGACGGGGGTCTGCGCACGGGCACCGCCTTCACCGGCCTGCGCGGCGCCTCCCAGGGCAACGGACTGTTCACGACCACCGTCGAGGGGCACGGCCAGGCCGCGATCATGTCGGACGGCCCCGCCGTGCTGCTGCGGGTCAGCCCGCAGTACCCGCTGACGGTCGACCCGGGCGCGTACGTCGCGCACCGGGGCAGCCTGCGGCAGTCGTTCCAGTCGGGCGTGACCTTCCGCACGCTGATGGGCGAGGGCGGCGGCGAGGCCTTCCAGATCCGCTTCGAGGGCGACGGGGTGGTCTACGTCCAGCCCAGTGAGCGCAACACGATCGCGGGAGACGTCTGACATGGGTTTCCGGGAGATCAACTCCAAGATGATCGAGGCGACCGTCGCCCCCGGCCGGCGGCTGTTCAGCCAGCGCGGCGCGATGCTCGCCTACAAGGGCGAGGTCAGCTTCACTCCGAACCTGCGCGGCGGCCAGGGCGGGGTGATGTCGATGATCGGCCGGCGCGTGGCGAACGAGGACACGCCCCTGATGACCGTCGAGGGCGACGGCACGGTGCTGTTCGGGCACGGCGGCCACCACATCCAGGTGATCCACCTCTCCGGGGACACCCTGTACGTCGAGGCGGACCGGCTGCTGGCCTTCGAGGGGACGCTGGAGCAGGGCACGGTGTTCCTGGGTTCGCAGGGCGGGGTGATGGGCATGGTCCGGGGCCAGGTCTCCGGTCAGGGCCTGTTCACCACCACCCTCAAGGGGCACGGCGCGGTCGCCGTGATGGCCCACGGCGGGGTGATCGAGGTGCCGATCACCCCGCGGCACCCGGTGCGCGTCGACCCGCAGGCGTACGTCGCCCACCACGGCGACGTGCGCAACAAGCTGTCGACGGCGCTCGGCTGGCGGGACATGGTGGGACGCGGCTCCGGAGAGGCTTTCCAGCTGGAGCTGAGCGGCAGCGGCGCGGTCTACGTCCAGGCCTCGGAGGAGAAGCTGTGAGCACGTACGGAACGCCCGGCGCCGGGCCGGCGGTCTTCGACCCGACGACGCTGCCCTCCGACGACAACGTCAACGACTACACCTTCTGCGTGGAGCTCAAGGGGACCCAGTGGTTCCTGCAGAAGGGGAAGATGATCGCCTACTACGGCGCCATCGAGTTCAACGGCATCGGGCACGGGCGACTCGACCGACTTGTCCGTGCCTCGTTCCATTCGCCACTGCACGCATCCGACTGGGTCGTGGCGGAGGGCTCGGGCAGGATGCTCCTCGCCGACCGGGCCTTCGACGTCAATTCCTACGACTTGGACGATGGCAATCTGACCATTCGCTCGGGCAACTTGCTCGCTTTTCAGCCAAGCTTGTCACTGAAGCAGTCGATCGTGCCAGGTTTCCTGACACTGATCGGAACCGGAAAGTTCGTGGCGGCATCCAACGGTCCGGTGGTGTTCATGGAACCCCCGATCAGGGTGGACCCGCAGGCGCTGGTCGGATGGGCGGACTGCCCGTCCCCGTGCCACCACTACGACCACGGCTACATGACCGGCCTGCTGGGCGGTCTACGTGCGATGACGGGCCTGGGCGGGGCCTCCGGCGAGGAGCACCAGTTCGAGTTCGTCGGGGCGGGCACGGTGCTGCTGCAGTCGTCCGAGGCGCTGATGACGGAGCAGGCCACGGGGGCGCCGCCGCGGGAGCCCGGGGTGCCCGGAGGGGGCGGACCGGGCGGGTCCGGACCGGCCGGAAGCGGACCGCGCCTTCCCGGACAGCTGGGAGACCTGCAGCGTCACTTCGGGCTGTGAGCGGTAATGTGCGGGGGGTGACATCGAACGCCTGCACGTGGCGTCACCCGGAAGCCCTATTAGTTCGCCTTTCAACTTCCTTAGGTAGACTTCATTCATGGAGACCGAGACGGCCACCCGCTGGCTGACCCATACGGAGCAGTGCGCCTGGCGCACCCACCTGGAGGTCAACAAGCTGCTGACCTACCAGCTCGAGAAGGATCTGCAGCCGTTCGGCCTGACAATGAACGACTACGAGATCCTGGTGAACCTGTCCGAATCGGAGGACCGGCGGATGCGGATGAGCGACCTCGCCTCCGCCACGATGCAGTCCAAGAGCCGCCTCTCCCACCAGATCACCCGGATGGAGAACGCCCACCTGGTCCGCCGGGAGAACTGCGAGTCCGACCGCCGCGGACTCTACGCCGTCCTCACCGACCACGGCATGGAGACGATGCAGAAGGTCGCCCCGCACCACGTGGCGTCGGTGCGCCGGCACTTCATCGACCTGCTCCCCTCCGAGGCGCTGATCGAGCTCGACAAGGCCCTCAAGCCCATCGCGGAGCACCTGCGGGGGCAGCGGGGACGCCTCTGACGTCCCCCTGACGTCCCCTACTGCGGGGGCGTCCCCCGGTCCGCGCCGGCGAGCGGCAGGCGGAGCGCGAAGAGGGCTCCGCCCGCCGGCGCCGCGCCCGCGGTGAGCGTGCCGCCGTGCCGTACGGCCACGTCCCGCGCGATGGCCAGGCCCAGCCCGGCCCCGCCGTCGTCCCGGCTGCGCGCCGCGTCCAGCCGTACGAACCGCTCGAAGATCCGTTCGCGGTCCGCCTCGGCCACACCCTCGCCGTCGTCGGCGACGCCCACCACGGCCCAGCCGCCCTCCCGGCGCACGGTCACCGTGATCCGCTCGCGGGCGTGCCGCTCCGCGTTGTCCAGCAGGTTGGCGAGCACCCGCCCGAGCTGACCGCGCGACCCGGAGACCTCGACGGGCTCCGCCTCCACCGTGACGCCCTCGCGCCCCGCGGCCTCCTCGCGGGCCAGCGCGGCCAGGTCCACCCGGGTGTCGGCGGGCCGCTCCCCCGCGTCCAGCCGGGCGAGCAGCAGCAGGTCGGCGGCGAGGTTCTGCAGCCGCACGGTGTCCTCGACGGCGCCGTCCAGATCGAGCAGTCCGGGGTGGGCGGCCGCGACCTCCAGCTGGGTGCGCAGGGAGGCGATGGGGCTGCGCAGCTCGTGCGAGGCGTCGGCGACGAACCTGCGCTGCCGCTCCACGGAGGTCTCCAGGGCGGCGAGCGTGGCGTTGGTGGTCCGGGCGAGCCGGGCGATCTCGTCGTGCGTCGCCGGTTCGGGGACCCGGCGGCCCAGGTCCTCGGAGGCGGTGATCGCGGCCATCTCCCGTCGGATGCCCTCGACCGGGCGCAGGGCCCGCCCGGTGACCAGCCAGGTCACCGAGGCGACGACGCCGAGCAGCAGCGGGAAGCCGATGAGCATGGAGGTCAGCGCGGTGCCCACGGCGCTGTGCTCGGCGGCCAGCGGGGAACCCGCGTGGACGGTGAGGCGGCCCCGGTCGGGGGTCTCCACCTCCACGGCGGCGAAGCGGTAGTCCTCGGTGTCGCCGTCGATGGTGGCGGTGCCGTTGGTGAAGCTCGCCCTCTGCGCGATCTCGCCGGGGGCGAGGGACTCGTCGTCGTCCGAGCGGCCGGAGTCGTCGTCACCGCCGTCGTCGTCCCGGTCGTCGTCGCCGTCGTCGTCACGGTCGTCGTCCGCGCCGGGCCGGGTCGGCGCGGGTGTCACCTCGGCGGTGCCCGTCCCGGTGATCCGCTCCAGGTCCTCGGAGACGGCGAGCAGGACGCCGTCCTCGTCGGTGATCTGCACGGGGGTGTCCTCGGCGTCGAGGCCGGAGAGCTTGTCGAGGGGCGTACGGGCGGCCAGTTCGGAGGCGACGGCCTGCGCGGAGCGCTCCGCCCGGGTGCCCGCCTCGCCGGTCAGGTTGGCGCGCAGGGACAGCAGGAGGGCGGTGCCGGCGGCGACGAGGGCCACGGCGACGACGAGCGTGGCGCCGAGCGTCGCCCGGGAACGGACCGAGCCGAACAGCCGGCTCACGGCGCCGTCTCCAGCCGGTAGCCGGCGCCGCGCACCGTGCGGATGAGGTCCGCGCGCAGTTTGCGGCGCAGGGCGCTGACGTAGACCTCGACGATGTTGGGGTCGCCCTCGTAGGCGAAGTCCCAGACGTGCTCGAGGATGTCGGCCTTGGACACCACCTCGCCGGCCCGCAGCACCAGGTGCTCGAGGACCGAGAACTCCTTGGCCGTCAGCTCGGTCTCGTCGTCGCCGAGCCACACCCGGCGGGCGGCGGTGTCCACCTTCAGGTCGCCGTGCACATGGACCGGGGACGCGCCCGCGGCCCTCCGGCGGCGCAGCAGCGCCTTCACCCGGGCGACGAGCACCACGTAGGAGAACGGCTTGGTGAGGTAGTCGTCGGCGCCGGTGTCCAGGCCCTCGGCCTCGTCGTACTCGCCGTCCTTGGCGGTGAGCATCAGGATCGGCACCTCGTGCCCGGCGGCGCGCAGGGCGGCGCACACCCGGTAGCCGTTGAGGCCGGGCAGCATGATGTCGAGGATCACCAGGTCGTACGGTTCCGTCGTGGCCCGGTCCAGCCCTTCCCGGCCGTCGTGCACGACGTCGACCGCGTACCCCTCGGCGGTGAGGCCTCTGGCGAGGGAGAGGGCGAGGCGCTTTTCGTCCTCGACGATCAGGAGTCGAAAGGGGCGGCGCGAAGCGCCTCCCTCAGGGTGGTGGTGGGAGACGGGTGGGCGCATGCGGTCCAGGGTCGCAAAGGGAAGCTGAAGATCACTTCAGGCTGCTTCAGCTTCCGCTCAGCGTCGGTCGGCGACATTGATGTCGTACAGCGCGAAGCACACCGACTCGGGAGGAACGCACATGAAGCGCAACATCGTGATCGCCGTCGTCACGGCCGCGGCTCTGGTGGGCGGAGGCACGGCGACGGCCCTCGCGGTCGCGGGGGACGACGACACGGCGTCGGTGACGCGGACGGACGACGACAGGGACGAGCGCGACGACCGCGGTGAGGACCGCTCCGACGACCGCGACGACCGCGCCGAGGGCGGTTCCGACGACCGCGACGACGACGGCGACGACGACGCCGCCCGTGCCGCCGCCCCCGGCGAGGTGACCGCCGCCGAGGCCATCGCCGCCGCGCTGAAGCACACTCCGGGCACGGCGGTCTCCGCCGAACTGGACGACGGCTCCTGGGAGATCGACGTCCTCGGCAGGGGTGACACCTGGCACAGCGTCAGGATCGACCCGGACAGCGGCAAGGTGCTGGACGCCCAGAAGGACGACGAGGACGACGCCGCGGAGGCGCGCGCCGCGCTGAAGAACGCCACGGTGACGGCCGAACAGGCCGCGAAGGCCGCCGCGTCCAAGGGCACGGTCGTCTCCGTCGACCTGGACGACGACGGCGACGACCGGGGCTGGGAGGCGGAGACGCGCGCCTCCGGCGGGGACGAGCGGGACTGGAACGTCGATCCGGGGACGGCGTCCGTCACGGCCGACCGCGGCGACGACTCCGGCGACGACTCCGACGACGACTGACGGTCCCTGAGGCTGCGCCCCGGCCTCCCCGGCCCTGACACGCCTCGTCCTCAACCGCCGGACGGACTGGGAATCAGCCCTTCCGGCGTTTGAGGAGCGGGGTCCGGGGCCGAGCCCCGGCTCGGGAAGGGGGGGGCGGTCAGCTGCCGGTCAGCCCCTCGACCAGTTCGTCCGCCGCCCGGTACGGATCAAGATCCCCCGCGATGATGCGCTCGGCGAGTGCGCCGAGGCGGCGGTCGCCGTGGAGGTCGCCGATGCGTTCGCGGAGGGCGGTGACGGCGATGGTCTCGACCTCGCGGGCGGCGCGGGCCAGGCGGCGTTCCGCGAGGACGCCGCGCTCCTCCATCCAGGCGCGGTGCTTCTCCAGCGCCTCGACGACCTCGTCGACGCCTTCCTGGCGGGCGGCGACCGTCTTCACGATCGGGGGGCGCCAGTCGCCGGGGCCGCGGGACTCGCCGAGGCCCAGCATGTGGTTCAGCTCGCGGGCGGTGGCGTCGGCGCCGTCGCGGTCGGCCTTGTTGACGACGTAGACGTCGCCGATCTCCAGGATTCCGGCCTTGGCGGCCTGGATGCCGTCGCCCATGCCGGGGGCCAGCAGGACCACGGAGGTGTCGGCCTGGGAGGCGATCTCCACCTCCGACTGGCCGACGCCCACCGTCTCGACCAGGACCACGTCGCAGCCGGCCGCGTCCAGGACGCGGATGGCCTGCGGCGCGGCCCAGGCGAGGCCGCCCAGGTGGCCGCGGGTGGCCATGGAACGGATGTAGACGCCCGGGTCGGAGGCGTGCTCCGACATCCGGACGCGGTCACCCAGCAGGGCGCCCCCGGAGAAGGGGGAGGACGGGTCGACGGCCAGGACGCCGACCCGCTTGCCCTGTTTGCGGTACGCGGTCACCAGCGCCGAGGTGGACGTCGACTTGCCGACGCCGGGGGACCCGGTGAGGCCGACCACGTAGGCGTTGCCGGTGAGCGGCGCGAGGGCCGCCATGACCTCCCTGAGCTGCGGTGACGCCCCCTCCACCAGGGAGATCAAACGGGCCACGGCCCGTGGCCTGCCCTCTCTGGCCTGGGCCACCAGAGTGGAGACGTCCTGCATCACAGCTCCGTTCACGTGAGGAAAGTCGGCAACAACCGGGTCAGGCCTTGGGTACCCGCACGATGAGCGCGTCACCCTGGCCGCCGCCACCGCACAGCGCCGCGGCGCCGACACCGCCGCCGCGCCGCTTCAGTTCCAGCGCCAGGTGCAGCACCAGCCGGGCGCCGGACATCCCGATCGGGTGGCCGAGTGCGATGGCGCCACCGTTGACGTTCACCTTTTCGGCGGAAACGCCCAGGTCCTTCATTGACTGCACGGCGACCGCCGCGAAGGCCTCGTTGATCTCGATCAGGTCGAGGTCGGAGACCTCCAGGCCCTCCTTCTTGAGGGCGTGCAGGATGGCGTTCGACGGCTGCGACTGGAGCGAGTTGTCGGGGCCGGCCACGTTGCCGTGGGCGCCGATCTCGGCGATCCACTCCAGGCCCAGCTCCTGCGCCTTGGCCTTGCTCATCACGACCACGGCCGCGGCGCCGTCGGAGATCTGCGAGGACGAACCGGCGGTGATGGTGCCGTCCTTGGCGAACGCCGGGCGCAGCTTGCCGAGGGACTCGGCGGTGGTGTCCCCGCGGATGCCCTCGTCCTTGCTGAAGAGCACCGGGTCGCCCTTGCGCTGCGGGATCTCGACCGGGGTGATCTCGGCCTCGAAGACGCCGTTCTTCTGCGCGGCGGCGGCCCGCTGGTGGGACAGGGCGGCGATCTCGTCCTGCTCGGCGCGGCCGATGCCGAGGCGGGTGTTGTGCCTCTCCGTGGACTCGCCCATGGCGATGCCCTCGAAGGAGTCGGTCAGGCCGTCGTGCGCCATGGCGTCGAGCATCTGCACCGCGCCGTACTTGTAGCCCTCGCGGGACTTCGGCAGCAGGTGCGGCGCGTTGGTCATGGACTCCTGGCCGCCGGCCACGACCACGTCGAACTCGCCCGCGCGGATGAGCTGGTCGGCCAGCGCGATGGCGTCGAGGCCGGAGAGGCACACCTTGTTGACGGTGAGCGCCGGGACGTTCATCGGGATGCCGGCCTTCACGGCGGCCTGGCGGGCCGGGATCTGCCCCGCCCCGGCCTGGAGCACCTGTCCCATGATCACGTACTGGACCTGGTCGCCGCCGATCCCCGCACGGTCGAGGGCGGCCTTGATCGCGAAGCCGCCGAGGTCGGCTCCGGAGAACGACTTCAGCGAACCGAGCAGCCGACCCATCGGGGTGCGGGCGCCCGCGACGATGACGGATGTCGTGCCGTTCGTTGCGGATGTTGCAGATGATGCGGAAGTCATGAGCTGCGGTCCCCTTCCGGCTGCACAGCCGAGGAGTGAACGAGGGTTTACTTCGAATGTACTGACGCGCGGTGGACCCCGTCATCGGCCTTTCGGTGTGATCGCGCGCACGTTGCGTAACCGTCGCGCGGGCGCTGCACTGGTTCCATGCTGACGCGAATCGACCACATCGGGATCGCCTGCTTCGACCTCGACAAGACCGTGGAGTTCTACCGCTCCACCTACGGCTTCGAGGTGTTCCACTCGGAGGTCAACGAGGAGCAGGGCGTCCGTGAGGCCATGCTCAAGATCAACGAGACCTCCGACGGCGGGGCCTCCTACCTGCAGCTCCTCGAGCCGACCCGCGAGGACTCCACCGTCGCCAAGTGGCTCGCGAAGAACGGCGAGGGCGTCCACCACATCGCTTTCGGCACGGCGGACGTCGACGCGGAGGCGGCCGGCATCAAGGAGAAGGGCGTACGCGTTCTGTACGAAGAGCCCCGGCGCGGTTCCATGGGGTCACGGATCACCTTCCTGCACCCGAAGGACTGCCACGGCGTACTGACAGAACTGGTCACTTCCGCGCCCGTTGAGTCGTCCGAGCACTGACCCACGTACATAGGGGCCGGTAGGGTTGGGTCTGGTCGCCGCTGAAAGCGTGGTGACCGAGTCCCGTCGTGTTCGGCGACGGGATCGCCGGGGTCCGGGTGGCGGGGGGCGAGCGCGGGGCGGCAGCCCATGCTCCGCCGTTGATCTGACACCATTCCCCGGGGGCTCCGTTCGGGATGGACGGGGCTCGGCCAGACTTGCGACCAGGGGACGGATGGGACCGCGCAGTGCGGGGCTACGAGAGCCAGGAGCGAGAGCCGGCGGCTGACGTCGACCACCTCTCTCGGTTCGAAGCCGAGATGAAGCGGCTGAAGACCGAGCGGGAAAAGGCGATCCAGCACGCCGAGGACCTCGGCTACCAGGTCGAGGTGCTGCGCGCCAAGCTGCACGAGGCGCGGCGCACCATCATGTCCCGGCCCGCCTACGACGGCGGCGACATCGGCTACCAGGCCGAGCAGTTGCTCCGCAACGCGCAGATGCAGGCCGACCAGATCCGCGCGGACGCCGAGCGGGAGCTGAGCCAGGCCCGCGCCCAGACCCAGCGCATCCTCCAGGAGCACGCCGAGCAGGCCGCCCGTCTCCAGGCGGAGCTGCACCAGGAGGCGGTGACCCGGCGCCAGCAGCTCGACCAGGAGCTGGCGGAGCGCCGCCGGACCGTCGAGTCGCACGTCAACGAGAACGTGGCGTGGGCGGAGCAGCTGCGGGCCCGCACCGAGGAGCAGGCCCGCCGCCTGATGGAGGAGACCCGCGCCGAGCGGGAACAGGCCCTGGCCGCCGCGCGCGAGGAGGCCGAGCGGCTGACCTCCGAGGCCCGCCGCCGGCTGCAGAGCGAGGCGGAGGCGGCCCGCAGCGAGGCCGAGCAGCTGCTGCGCCGCGCCCGCGCGGACGCCGAGCGGCTGCTGAACGCCGCCTCCACGCAGGCGCAGGAGGCCACCGAGCACGCCGAGCGGCTGCGCACCTCCACGGCCACCGAGTCGGAGTCGGCACGCCGCCGGGCGCAGGAGCTGAGCCGGGCCGCCGAGGAGCGGATCGCCGAGGCGGAGACCGCGCTGCGCGAGGCGCGCTCCGAGGCCGAGAAGGTCCTCGCCGAGGCGAAGGAGGCCGCCGCCAAGGCGCTCGCCTCCGCCGAGGCCGCCAACGAGACGCGCACGCGCACCGCCAAGGAGCAGGTGGCGCGGCTGGTCGGCGAGGCGACCAAGGAGGCGGAGGCCACCAAGGCGGACGCCGAGCAGCTGGTCGCCGACGCCCGCGCGGAGGCCGAGAAGATCGTCGCGGAGGCCGTGGAGAAGGCCCGCGCGCTCACCGCGGAGGAGTCCGCCACCCAGCTGTCCAAGGCGGCCAAGACCGCCGAGGACGTGCTCAACAAGGCCTCCGAGGAGGCCAAGCGGACCACGCGCGCCGCGGCCGAGGAGGCGGAGCGGATCCGCCGGGAGGCCGAGGCCGAGGCGGACCGGCTGCGCGCGGAGGCGCACGACATCGCCGAGCAGCTCAAGGGCGCGGCGAAGGACGACACCAAGGAGTACCGCGCCAAGACGGTCGAGCTGCAGGAGGAGGCACGCCGGCTGCGCGGCGAGGCCGAGCAGCTGCGTGCCGACGCGGTCGCCGAGGGCGAGAAGATCCGCGCGGAGGCCCGCAAGGAGGCCGTGGCGCAGATCGAGGAGGCGGCCAAGTCCGCCGAGGAGCTGCTCGCCAAGGCCAAGGCGGACGCCGACGAGCTGCGCTCCACCGCGCAGACGGACAGCGAGAAGGTCCGCACGGAGGCCATCGAGCGCGCCACGACGCTGCGCCGGCAGGCCGAGGAGACCCTGGAGCGCACCCGCAAGGAGGCCGAGCGGCACCGTGCGGAGGCCGTGGAGCAGGCCGACGCGCTCAAGGAGGACGCCGAGCGGGCCGCGCGCGAGCTGCGCGAGGAGACCGAGCGGGCCGTCGAGACCCGTCGCGCGGAGGCCGCCGAGGAGCTGACCCGGCTGCACGCCGACGCCGAGGAGCGGCTCGCCGCGGCCGAGCAGGCGCTGAGCGACGCGCGCGAGGAGGCCGACCGGATCCGCCGCGAGGCGACCGAGGAGGCCGAACGGCTGCGCACCGAGGCCGCCGAGCGGATCCGCACGCTCCAGCAGCAGGCCGAGCAGGAGGCCGAGCGGCTGCGCACCGAGGCCGCGGCGGACGCGTCGGCGTCCCGGGCGGAGGGCGAGGCCGTCGCCGTGCGGCTGCGGTCGGAGGCCGCGGCCGAGGCGGAGCGGCTCAAGTCCGAGGCGCAGGACAGCGCGGACCGGATGCGCGCGGAGGCCCAGGCGGCCGCCGAGCGGATCGGCACGGAGGCCTCCGAGACGCTGGCCGCCGCGCAGGAGGAGGCGGCCCGGCGGCGCCGGGAGGCGGAGGAGCTGCTCGGCGCGGCTCGTGAGGAGGCCGACCAGGAGCGCGAGCGGGCCCGCGAGCAGAGCGAGGAGCTGCTGTCGGCGGCGCGCACCCGCGTGGAGGAGGCGCAGGCCGAGGCCGTACGGCTGGTCGAGGAGGCGGACCGGCGGGCCACGGAGATGGTGTCGGCGGCCGAGCTCCACGCCCAGCAGGTGCGGGACTCCGTCGCGGGGCTGCACGAGCAGGCGCAGGAGGAGATCGCCGGGCTGCGCAGCGCCGCCGAGCACGCGGCGGAGCGCACCCGCGCGGAGGCCGAGGAGGAGGCGGACCGGGTCCGCGCCGACGCCTACGCGGAGCGGGAGCGGGCCGGCGAGGACGCGGGCCGGCTGCGGCGCGAGGCGCAGGAGGAGGCCGAGGAGGCCAAGTCCCTCGCGGAGCGCACGGTGTCGGAGGCGATCACGGAGGCGGACCGGATCCGCTCCGAGGTCTCCGAGCACGCGCAGCGGCTGCGCACCGAGGCGTCCGACGCGGTCGCCGAGGCCGAGCAGGTCGCGGCGCGCACCCGGGCGGAGGCCCGTGAGGACGCCAACCGGATCCGTTCGGACGCGGCGAGGCAGGCGGACACGCTCATCACCGAGGCGCGCGGCGAGGCGGAGCGGCTCACCGAGGAGACCGTCGCGGAGACCGACCGGCTGCGCACCGAGACGGTCGCCGAGGCCGAGCGGGTGCGGTCGGAGTCGGCCGCCAAGGCGGAGAAGCTGATCGCGGACGCCACCGGCGACGCGGAGCGGCTGCGTGCCGAGGCCGCGGAGACGGTGGGGTCGGCGCAGCAGCACGCGGAGCGGATCCGGCGGGAGGCCGAGCGGGTCAAGTCCGACGCGGAGTCGGAGGCGGAGCGGCTGGTGTCCGGTGCGCGCGAGGAGGCCGAGCGGACGCTGGACGAGGCCCGCAAGGAGGCCAACAAGCGGCGTTCGGAGGCGGCCGAGCAGGTCGACACGCTCATCACGGAGACCGCCGCCGAGGCGGACAAGCTGCTCACCGAGGCGCAGCAGCAGGCGCTGAAGACGAAGGCCGACGCCGAGTCGCAGGCGGACACCATGGTGGGCGCGGCGCGCAGCGAGGCCGAGCGGCTGGTGGCCGAGGCGCGGATCGAGGGCAACTCGCTGGTGGAGAAGGCCCGTGCGGACGCCGACGAGCTGCTGATCGGCGCGCGCCGGGACGCGACGCAGATCCGGGAGCGCGCCGAGGAGCTGCGTGACCGCCTCACCAGCGAGATCGAGGAGCTGCACGAGCGGGCCCGGCGCGAGGCGGCGGACACCATGAAGTCCGCCGGTGACCGCTGCGACGCGCTGGTCAAGGCCGCGGAGGAGCAGCTGGCGAAGGCGGAGGCCAAGGCGAAGGAGATCGTCTCCGAGGCCAACTCCGAGGCGGGCAAGGTACGGATCGCCGCCGTGAAGAAGGCCGAGGGTCTTCTGAAGGAGGCGGAGCAGAAGAAGGCCACGCTCGTGAAGGAGGCCGAGGAGCTGAAGGCCGAGGCGGTGCGCGAGGCACGGCGCACCGTCGAGGAGGGCAAGCGCGAGCTGGAGGTCCTCGTCCGGCGCCGCGAGGACATCAACGCGGAGATCTCGCGCGTCCAGGACGTCCTGGAAGCCCTGGAGTCCTTCGAAGCCCCGGCGGGCGGCAAGGACAACGGCGTCAAGGCGGGGGCCGCGGCAGGTGCTGCCCGTACGGGTGGCAAGTCAGCCGACAGCTAGCGAAATCGGGCGAAATCCCGTGTAGAGTGGGGGCTTTGACCATGGGTTTGGCAAGGCTTCCGGCGGCGTGCCACTCAAAAGGGGTGTCATCTTACGTATCAAACGTGCATCCGCTCGATGACTCAGCGCTTCGGCCCCTAGGATTCCCCCTATCACCTCACCGGTCTCATTCGACAGGAACCCCATGAGCGACACTTCCCCCTACGGCTTCGAGCTTGTGCGGCGTGGATACGACCGCGCTCAGGTGGACGAACGTATCTCCAAGCTCGTCTCCGACCGTGACAGCGCTCTCGCCCGCATCACCGCTCTGGAAAAGCGCATCGAAGAGCTCCACCTCGAGACGCAGAACGCCCAGGCCCAGATCAACGACGCCGAGCCGTCGTACGCGGGTCTCGGCGCGCGTGTGGAGAAGATCCTCCGCCTCGCCGAGGAGGAGGCCAAGGAGCTGCGCGAGGAGGCCCGGCGCGCCGCGGAGCAGCACCGCGAGCTCGCCGAGTCGGCCGCCCAGCAGGTGCGCAACGACGCCGAGGCGTACGCCGCCGAGCGCAAGGCGAAGGCGGAGGACGAGGGCGTCCGGATCGTCGAGAAGGCCCAGAGCGAGGCCGCCCAGCTGCGCTCCGAGGCGCAGAGGGACGCCCAGTCCAAGCGCGAGGAGGCGGACGCCCTCTTCGAGGAGACCCGCGCCAAGGCCGCGCAGGCCGCCGCGGACTTCGAGACGAACCTGGCGAAGCGCCGCGAGCAGTCCGAGCGCGACCTGGCCTCGCGTCAGGCCAAGGCCGAGAAGCGCCTCGCGGAGATCGAGCACCGTGCGGAGCAGCTCCGTCTGGAGGCCGAGAAGCTGCGCACCGACGCCGAGCGCCGGGCCCGCCAGACGGTGGAGACCGCCCAGCGCCAGGCCGAGGACATCGTGGCCGACGCCAACGCCAAGGCCGACCGGATCCGTTCGGAGTCCGAGCGTGAGCTCGCCGCGCTGACCAACCGCCGCGACTCCATCAACGCCCAGCTGACCAACGTCCGCGAGATGCTGGCGACCCTCACGGGTGCCGCGGTCGCCGCCACCGGCTCGCCCGCCACCGACGACGAGCCGGTCTCCCGGGGCGTCCCGGCCCAGCAGTCCCGGTAACACCCGGACGGGCGACCGGACCACGGCGAAGCCCTCTGCCACTGCGGTGGCAGAGGGCTTCGTCCCGTTCTAGCGTGGCCGCATGATCGAGCTGGAGGGGCTGACCAAGCGGTACGGCGAGAAGGTGGCGGTGGACAACCTGACCTTCACCGTCCGGCCGGGCATCGTCACGGGCTTCCTCGGCCCGAACGGCGCCGGCAAGTCGACCACCATGCGGATGATCCTGGGGCTCGACCACCCGACGGCCGGTGATGTGCGCATCGACGGCACCTCCTACGACCGGCTCCAGGACCCGCTCACGGACATCGGGGCACTGCTGGAGGCCAAGGGGGTGCACCCGGGGCGCAGCGCCTACCACCACCTGCTGTGGCTCGCGCAGAGCAACGGCATCCCCGAGCGGCGGGTGGGCGAGGTGCTGGACACCGTCGGCCTGACGGCGGTGGCGCGGAAGAAGGCCAAGGGGTTCTCGCTCGGCATGGGGCAGCGGCTCGGCATCGCCGCCGCGCTGCTCGGCGACCCGCGGATCCTGATGTTCGACGAGCCGGTCAACGGCCTCGACCCCGAGGGCATCCACTGGATCCGCACGCTGATGAAGTCGCTGGCCGAGCAGGGCCGCACGGTGTTCGTCTCCTCCCACCTGATGAGCGAGATGGCCCTGACCGCGGACCACCTCGTCGTCATCGGGCAGGGCCGGCTGCTCGCCGACACCTCGATGGCCCAGTTCATCGAGCGCAACTCCCGCTCCTACGTCCGGGTGCGCACCCCGCAGCGGGAGGCGCTGCTGGACGCGCTGCACCAAGGCGGCGTCACCGCGGTGGACGGCGCGGACGGGACGCTGGAGGTGGACGGGACGCCCGCCGGGCGGATCGGCGAGCTGGCCGCCCGCAACGGTGTGGTGCTGCACGAACTGAGCCCGCAGCAGGCCTCCCTGGAGGATGCCTTCATGCAGTTGACGGCGGAGTCGGTGGAGTACCACGCGCACACCGGCGCGCCGCTGCCGCCGCAGCAGTGGGGCGAGAGCTGGAGGAAGGGCCGAGCATGACGACGGCACAGGTCGTACGGTCGGAGTGGACCAAAATCCGGTCGGTGGCGTCCACCGTGTGGACGCTGTCGACCGCGGTGATCGTCACCGTCGCCCTCGGCATGCTGATCTCCGCGCTGGCGAGGAACGAGTTCGACGACCTCGGCGAGCGGGAGAGACTCGCCTTCGACCCGACGTTCATCAGCTTCGCCGGGACCAGCCTGGGCCAGCTCGCAATGATCGTGTTCGGTGTGCTGGTGGTGTCGAACGAGTACAGCACCGGGATGATCCGCGCCTCGCTGGCCGCCGTGCCCAGGCGCGGCGTCTTCCTGTTCAGCAAGCTCGCCGTGGCCACCGCGCTGGCGTTCGTGGTCGGCATGGCCACCAGCTTCGCCACCTTCTTCCTGGGCCAGCTGATGCTCGGTGACCTCAAGGCGTCCATCGGCGACGAGGGGGTGCTGCGCGCGGTGATCGGCGGCGGGCTGTACATGACGCTGATCGCGCTGTTCTCCATGGGCGTCGCCGCGATGCTGCGCTCCCCCATGCTGTCGCTGGGCGTCCTGATGCCGTTCTTCTTCCTGATCTCCAACATCCTCGGCAACGTCAGCGCCACCGAGAAGGTCGGCCGGTTCCTGCCCGACCAGGCGGGCAGCAGGATCATGCAGGTGGTCACCCCGGTGGACGACGACACCCCGTACGGCCCCTGGGGCGGCCTGGGCATCATGGCGCTGTGGGTGATCGCGGCGGTCATCGGCGGGTACGTGCTGCTGAAGCGGCGTGACGCGCAGTGAGCGACCGGACCGGATCCGTTCCGGTCCGTCCCTGACGCGCCCTTGGGCGGAACCGTCAGCGCCCCGATAAGCTCCTAACCCTTACGGGGGGCGTGTGCCCCGCTGTCCTGAACCTTTCGATGGGTGCGGAGCATGATCGAGGCAGTCGGCCTGACCAAGCGGTACGGCGACAAGACCGCTGTGTACGACCTTTCCTTCCAGGTGCGTCCCGGCGCCGTCACGGGTTTCCTGGGCCCCAACGGCTCGGGCAAGTCGACGACGATGCGGATGATCCTCGGTCTGGACAACCCCACGGCGGGCCGGGTCACGATCTGCGGCCACCCCTACGGCAAGCTGCCCAACGCCCCCCGTCAGGTCGGCGCGCTGCTGGACGCCAAGGCGGTGCACGGCGGCCGGTCCGCCCGCAACCACCTGCTCAGCCTGGCCCAGCTGTCGGGCATCCCGGCCCGCCGGGTGGACGAGGTGCTGGGCGTGGTGGGCCTGCACGAGGTGGCCCGCCGGCGCTCCAAGGGCTTCTCCCTCGGCATGGGGCAGCGCCTGGGCATCGCCGCCGCGCTGCTGGGCGACCCGCAGGTGCTGCTGTTCGACGAGCCGGTCAACGGGCTCGACCCCGAGGGCATCCTCTGGGTGCGCAACCTGATGAAGTCGCTGGCCGCCGAGGGCCGCACGGTGTTCGTCTCCTCCCACCTGATGAGCGAGATGGCGCTGACCGCCGACCACCTCATCGTGATCGGCCGCGGCCGGCTCATGGCGGACATGAGCGTGAAGGACTTCATCTCCGCCAACTCCGCCGACTTCGCCCGGGTGCGCACGCCGGACACGGAGCCCCAGCAGCGCGAGAAGCTGTCCGCGGCGATCACCGAGGCCGGCGGCCATGTGCTGCCCGAGCAGGACGGCGCGCTGCGGGTGACGGGACTGCCGCTGCCCCGGATCAGCGACATCGCCCACGAGCACGAGGTACGGCTGTGGGAGCTGTCGCCGCACCAGGCCTCCCTGGAGGAGGCGTACATGCGGATGACGCAGGGCGCCGTCGACTACCGCTCGACCACCGACCAGAAGGAAGGGCTGCAGCAGCCGCTGCCGCCGGGCGCGCAGCCGCCGGTTCCGGTGCCGGGCCAGGGCCAGCCCGGCTGGTACGCCCCGCCGCCGCCCCAGCAGGGCGGGCAGCCCTTCGCCCCGCCGCAGGCCGCCCCCGCGGGCCCCTACGGAGCTCCCGCGTCCCCCGGGTCCGCTCCGGGCGCCCCGAACCCGTACGCGCAGCCTCCGCAGGCGCCGCAGAGCGCCCCGCCGGCCGCTCCCCCGGCCGCGGCTGCCGCACCCCCGTCCGCCCCCACCGCCGAGCCGACGAAGTCCGAGGAAGCCCGATGAGCACGCCCCAGCCCCCGATGCCGCAGAGCGCCGCACCCGAGTGGCAGGCAGCACCCGGCGCCGCACCCTCCGCCCCCGGCCCGGCGTACCCCACCTACACCTCGCCCATCCCGGTGGTGCGCGCCCACCTCGGGCACGCGCTCGCCTCCGAGTGGACGAAGCTCAAGTCGGTGCGCTCGACCCTGTGGACGCTGGGCGTGTTCGTCGCGCTCGTGGTCGGCATCGGTCTGCTCACCGGCGCGCTGATCATGAACGCCGACCCGGACCTGGGCGGCGAGAGCCCGCTGTCGCTGGGCTTCTTCGGACTGCTGCTGGGCTCCATGTGCCTCATCACGCTCGGCGTGCTGACCACCGCCTCCGAGTACGGCACCGGCATGATCCGCACGACGATGGTCGCCTGCCCCAGCCGCGGCCGGGTGCTCGCGGCGAAGGCCGTGGTGTTCTTCCTGGTCGCCTTCGTCACGACCCTGGTGTGCGCCACGCTCGTCGGCCTGCTGCACGTGTCGCTGCTGGAGGAGTACAACGCCGCGGAGCCCACCGGCGAGGAGTGGCTGAAGGGCACGCTCGGCGTCTCGCTCTACCTGGCGCTGCTCGGCACCCTGTCGCTGGCGGTCGGATCGGTCGTGCGGCACTCGGCGGGCGCCATCACCATCATGATCGCCGCGGTGCTGGCCCCGCTGGTGATCGCGCTGTTCATGTTCTCCGAATCGCTGAGGGACGTGCAGCAGGCGCTGTTCGAGTACTCCATCCCGAACCAGATGAGCATCTTCTACGCCAACTCCCTGTCGCAGTCCGGCCCGTCCGGCTGGGACCCGCTGTGGATCATGCTGGCCGTCACGGCGGCCGCGCTCGCCGCGGCGTTCGCCCTGCTGCGGAAGCGGGACGTCTAGCGACGCGGAGGGCCGCTCAGAACCTCGGCGCGTTACGGGACCGCTGCACCCGCGTGGTGCGGCGGTCCTTCGCGTTCCAGCAGGAGGTGTGCCAGTGCCGGCGGTCGTCGGCGCCCGCGTGCTCGGGCCAGGCCACCACGTGCGGCACCCCGTCCGGGATCAGCTGGTCGCAGCCCGGGCACCGGTAGGACTTGCCGCGGGCGCTGCTGCCCGCCACGTGCCGCACGCTCCAGTCCTCGCCTCGCCAGGGCTCCGTGGACTGCCAGCCGCCGTAGCGCCCGGAGCGGTCGTCCTCGGCGCTCCGGCCGGAAGAACCGGCTCCCTTGGGTCGGTTGCGACGCGGGGACACAGGACACCTCACGGGGCTATACAGGATGCGCGTACCGCGTCCAGCCTACGCGGCACGGGCCGGGGCACGCGTACGGCGCCGAGCGCCACACGTCGCTCCGCGGCACGGGACGACCCCTCGTGAGCGGCCCATTCTGCAGACAATCCGCAAACCCGCTCGACCGCCCGTGTCCTCGGCACGTGTCGGGGGGTTATGCCCTGCGGGGGAGCTCCGCGTCGGAGCCAAGGAAGCAGGAAGAGCAATGCGCGTTGGAAGTTTCGTGTTGGCCGCCCAGTTCCCCGGGCAGGGCGAAGGGGAGGCGCTGCACCGCGCGGTCCGCTCGGTCGAAGCGGCCGAGGAGGCGGGGCTCGACACGGCCTGGCTGGCCGAGCACCACTTCGTGCCCTACGGCACCTGCCCGTCCGCCGTCACCCTGGCGGCGATGCTGCTCGGCCGCACCCGGCGGCTGCGCGTCGGCACGGCGGTCAGCGTGCTGCCCACCGCCCACCCGGTCGCGCTCGGCGAACAGGCCGCGCTGCTGCACATCGCCAGCGGCGGGCGGTTCTCGCTGGGCCTCGGCCGCGGCGGCCCGTGGGTGGACCTGGAGGTCTTCGGGTCCGGCCTGGAGGCGTACGAGAAGGGGTTCCCGGAGGCGCTCGACCTGCTGCTGCGCTGGCTGCGCGAGCCGTCCGTGGGCGCCGACGGCGAGCGGTACCGGTTCCGCGAGGTGCCCGTCGTCCCCCGGCCCTCGGAGGCGCTCACCGAGACCGAGGGCCCGGAGGTCGTGGTCGCGTGCACCTCCCCCGCGAGCGTACGGCTGGCCGCCGAGCGCGGGCTGCCGATGCTGCTCGGCATGCACGTCGGCGACGAGGAGAAGGCCGAGATGGTCGCCCTGTGGCGGCGCCACGCGCGCGCCGGCGGCCGGCCGTCCGCGGAGATCGACGGCGCGGCCCATGTGTCGGCCGGGGTCTGCCAGATCGCGGACCGGCGCTCGGACGCGGCGGAGACCCTGCTGAAGACGATGCCCGGCTGGCTGAAACAGGGGCTGGAGGCGCATGTGACGGTGGACGGCCGCGAGCGCCGGATGCGCGACCCGCTGGCCTACACCGAGCTGCTGTGCGGGCTGCACCCGGTGGGCACCCCGCGGCTGTGCGCCGACCGGCTCGCCGCGACCAGCGAGCGGACCGGCATCTCCCGCTTCGCGCTGCTCGTCGAGGGCTCCGGCGACCTGGCCGCGACGGAGGAGAACGTACGGCGGCTCGGGGCCGAGGTGCTCCCCCAACTCACCTGACCGGCAGGGACGTTCCAGGGATGCTTGCCGCCCCGGTACAGACTGCACCTCCCGCGTACGGAGCGGCAAGCCATCGATGGAGCGTCAGCAGTCGCGCAGTTCCGGCGACTGGTTGAGCAGTTGGCCGCGCACCGAGGTGAAGCGGGCGAGCGTCTCGTCGACCGAGGAGTCAAGCGGGAACACGGCCACCCGGTGGCAGTTCTGGAAGGCCAGCCGCACACCGAAGTGCCGTTGCAGCGCACCGCGTATCGCGTCACTCGCGAGCGCACGCAGCAGCTGACCGCGTGCCTGCTCGTCCGGCGGGGGCGTCTGGTTGTCGGCGAAGGCTCCGCCGTCCACCTTCAGCTGGGCCACCAGGGAGCTGATCATCTCCCACGCGTAGGGCAGGGAGGTCCGGACGCAGTCGACGAAGGCAGCTTCGTCGACCTCGCCTCGCTCGGCCTGTTCGAGTAGGGCCGGTGAGACGTCGAGCGACATGGGTTCTCCTCTCGCACCCCCAACACTCGGGGGTTGCCTGACAGATAAGGGAGTGCGCGAGAACGGCACGCTGCGTACACAGATCGCGACCTCCCGTTGAATACCGTAAGCAACGGGCGGTGACCGCACCAGGAGAACGGGCGGATGCGGAACTTCCTGTGGGCCGGTAATCGGCCATCGCGGAACACGCGTTTTCCAGGAGATACAGGACGCGCCCCACGGGTCCCGAGGGGCCCCTGTGAGGGCGGATCGCGTCCACCCCGGCCGGTCGAGTAGCGTTGCCGACCATGCGTCTCGTCATTGCCCGCTGCTCCGTGGACTACGCCGGGCGGCTCACCGCGCACCTGCCGTCCGCACCTCGTCTGATCCTGGTCAAGGCGGACGGCAGCGTCTCGATCCATGCCGACGACCGGGCCTACAAGCCCCTCAACTGGATGTCGCCGCCGTGCACCCTGAAGGAGGGCACCGGCGAAGAGGAGGGCGTCTGGACCGTCGTCAACAAGGCGGGCGAGAAGCTCATCATCACGATGGAGGAGATCCTCCACGACTCGTCGCACGAACTGGGCGTCGATCCCGGCCTGATCAAGGACGGCGTGGAAGCACACCTCCAGGAGCTGCTCGCCGACCGCATCGAGACCCTCGGCGAGGGCTACACCCTGATCCGCCGTGAGTACATGACCGCGATCGGACCGGTCGACATCCTGTGCCGGGACGCCGAGGGGCGGACCGTCGCGGTGGAGATCAAGCGGCGCGGCGAGATCGACGGCGTGGAGCAGCTCACCCGCTACCTGGAACTGCTCAACCGCGACCCGCACCTCGCGCCGGTGCGCGGCATCTTCGCCGCCCAGGAGATCAAGCCGCAGGCCCGGGTGCTCGCCACCGACCGGGGCATCGGCTGCCAGATCCTCGACTACGACGCGCTGCGAGGCATCGAGGACGACAAGCTGCGCCTGTTCTGAGCGACGGGCCGCGACGGCACACGCCAGGGGGCCGGGATCCGCGCGGATCCCGGCCCCCTGGCGTGTGCGACGGGTCAGATGAGCGGCTCGGCGTCGCCGGGGGCGCCCGGGTCGGTGCTCGTGGAGGCCTCGACGGGGGCAGAGGAGGCCGTGTCGCTGGCGGAGACGCTGGTGGACGGCTCCCCCGGCGTCGTGGTGGGGGTGTCCGTGGGGGGCTCTTCGGGGTCCGTGGGCGGCTCCTCGGGATCCGTGGGCGGCTCCTCCGGGTCCGTGGGCGGCTCCTCCGGGTCGGACGGGCCGGGGTCCGGCGAGGTGGACGGCTCGGTGCTCGGCGACGCCGACTTCGTCGGCTCGTCCGGCTCCGTGCTGCCGGTGCCCTCGTCCGACGGCTCGTCGAACCCGGTGGCTGTCGGCGTCGGGTCGTCCGCGGTGCCGGGCGTGCCGTCCGGGCCGAGGTCGGAGGGACGGGCGGGGGCTTTCCCGGTGTCGTCCTGGTCGCCCGACGCCGGATCCGCATCGAGGCTCCCGTCGTCGACGCCCTGGCTCGCGGAGGGGTTCACCCCGATGTTCTCCGAGGGCGTCTCGGCCTCGCTGCCCGACGTCGCGCCGAGGGTGACCACGGTGCCCAGGACGGCGACGAGCAGGGCGCCCGCGCCCGCCGCGACCAGGTTGCGCCGGGCCAGGCCCTTGAGGCCGCCGGCGACGCGCTCCTCGGCCGGCCGCGGGGCCGCCGCGGCCGGTACCGCGTGGGAGACGAACAGACCGGTGTCGGCCGGGGGCTGGAGGTCGGGGAAGGCCATCGGCGCCCCGCGGGGCGGGGACGCCGGCTCCTCGACGTGCGCCGCGGGCACCTCCTCGGCCACGGTCGGCGCGAGCGCGAGCGGCACGCCGGAGCGGTCGGCGACGAGGGCCAGGGCCCTGCGGCCCGCGACCGTGCCGCGCTTGTCGGCGAGGACGCCGCGCAGGCCGATGGACGCCTCCAGCTCGGCGCGCGCCCGGTCGAGCTGTCCGGCGCACAGCGCGTGGATGCCCAGCTCGTGGTGGAAGTAGGCCTGTTCGCCCACGTCACCGGCGATGCGGGCGGCCTCCGCGCCGGCCCGCAGCGCCCGCTCCCAGGCGCTCCAGTGGAGTCCCGAGGCGAAAGCGGGCGCGGCGGTGCGGGCGAGCTGCACGGCGGTGCTCGGCTCGTCGGCGGGGCCGAGGGGCGTCAGGGCGGTGAGCGCGGCGAGGACCGCGTCGGACTCGGCGCAGACGCGTTCCGGGGTCACCGAGGGGTGTCCGGTCCACCAGGCGTAGTGCTGCGCGGCCTCGCGGATCCGGGTGCCGGCGTCGTCGGCGTAGCCGGCGGCCTCCAGCTGGGCGGGGACGCCGGCGGCGAGCCGGTAGCGGGCGCCGACCGGGGAGACGAGGCCGCAGGCGACCAGTTCCCCGAGGGCGGCGTCGGCGTGGGTGTCGCCCACCAGGGCGGGCAGGTGCGCCTGGTGGGGCACCTCGCCGCCGAGCGCGACGGCGAACTCCAGGGTGGCGCGGGCGGAGGCGCTGAGCCGGGAGGCGAGCAGCGGGGCGGGCGCGGCGGCCTCGCCGAGGGAGGGCAGCGGTACCTCGTCGCCGTCGGCGGGGTCGTAGGGCGCCTCGTCGGGCCGTACCTCCTCGAAGACGCCGAACTCGTCGACGGCGCCGGTGCCGGCCCGGAGCCGGTCGCGCTGCCGGAGCAGGGCGCCGGCCTGGACGAAGCGCAGCGGCAGGCCCTCGGACTCGAACCACAGGTCGCCCGCCCAGGTGGCCTCCTCGTCGGTGAGGCTCCGGCCGACGGCGTGCCCGAGCAGGTCGAGGCCGGCCGCGCGGTCGAGGCCGGACAGCTCGACGTCCTCGACGCCGGCGTCGGCGGAGGGGGCGGCCACGTCCGGGGTGACGGCGAACAGGAAGGCGCACTCGGGGGTGGCGTCCAGCAGCTCGTCGAGGGCGGCCCCGCCGAACTCCAGGTCGTCCAGGACGACGACGGCGCCGATCTCGCGGACCCGGTCGAGCAGTTCGTCCCGGTCGGGGCGGTGCAGGGGCGCGTCGTGAACGGCGTGGAAGAGGTCGTGCAGGAGGTCGTCGGCGGAGCGGCGGTGGCCGGTGAGGCGGACGACGCCGTCGGGGGCGAGGTCGGCGCAGTCCTCGGCGACGACGTCGAGCAGCCGGGTGCGGCCGGAGCCTCCGGGCCCGACCAGGCGCACGGAGCGGCCGCGGGCGAGCAGCCGCACCAGGTGCTCCCGCTCGTTCTGGCGGGCCAGCAGCGGCAGCGCGGGCCGCTCCGGACCCGGAGGGACGGGCGGGGCGGCGGCGCGTTCCACCTCGGCGCGCTCGGCCTCGGTGAGCTTCGCGGGCCGGCCGGGCCGCTCGGCGGGCGGGCAGGGCTCGATCTCGCTGCCGTCGACGGGGTTGACGGTCAGCAGGAAGTCGCCGGAGACGAGTCGCACCGTGCGGGCGGGCACGGGCGTGTGCTGTCCGAAGTCGGAGGTGAGGGATTCCCTGGGAGGGCGCGGGCGCGGCGCGTCGCCGCCGTGGCCGTACTCCTCGGGTCCCGTGTGGTTCGGGTCCATAGGTCCTAGCCCCCAAAAGCGTCGTGGCTGAAGCCCTCGCCGGCCTCGCTGCACACCGCGCTGTCGCTTCTGGTCCGGGCCCGCTCGAGGGTTTCAAGGCAGCGGGCAGCCGAACCCTAAACCTTCGGTCAGTATCCACGACAGCCCGGGGTGCCGGGGCGTCCGAGTGGTCACGGTCTCGTGAGGATTGTGCGCGCGGCGCGGGGTTCGCGGGCGTGGGCCCGGCTTCTCCCGCTCGTCCGTCGTGCACCCGTACGCCCTTACACGCGGGGCAGCGTGTCCACCCCGATGCCCCCCTCGATCGCCAGGATGCGGTGCAGCCGGGTGGCCACCAGGAGGCGCTGCATCTGCGGCGGTACGTCGCGCAGCACCAGGCGCCGGCCGCAGCGGCCGGCCCGCCGGTGGGCCCCCATGATCACCCCGAGTCCGGTGGCGTCCCAGGAGTCCAGTTCGGACAGGTCCAGCACCAGGTCGCCGACTCCGTCGTCGACGGCCGAGTGAAGGACCGTACGGGCGTCCGCCGCGCTGCGGACGTCGAGGCGGCCCCCGACGACCAGCTCGGCGTGGTCGCCCCTGATGTGCATATGCGCTCCCCGTGATGCGTGGTGTGCTCCGCGGTGTCCTGTCGGCCGGTGTCGCACCCTCTGACTGCGTGACGGCCGCGGAAGTTGCCGGCTGTGAGCGAACCGATACCGAATTCACCCCGGCGTGTGATGCACGCCGGGGTGTGCGCGGTCTCAGTGCTCGTAGAAGCCCTGCCCGCTCTTGCGCCCGATGTCACCGGCGTCAACCATCCGGCGCATCAGCTCGGGAGCCGCGAACTTCTCGTCCTGGGACTCGGTGTAGATGTTGTCGGTGGCGTGCAGCAGGATGTCCACGCCGGTGAGGTCGGCGGTGGCCAGCGGGCCCATGGCGTGGCCGAAGCCCAGCTTGCAGGCGAGGTCGATGTCCTCGGCGCTCGCCACGCCCGACTCGTACAGCTTGGCGGCCTCGACGACGAGGGCGCAGATGAGGCGGGTGGTGACGAAGCCGGCCACGTCGCGGTTGACGACGATGCAGGTCTTGCCGACCGACTCGGCGAACTCCCGCGCCTTGGCGAGGGTTTCGTCGCTGGTCTTGTGGCCGCGGACCAGCTCGCAGAGCTGCATCATCGGCACCGGCGAGAAGAAGTGCGTGCCGACGACCCGCTCGGGACGCTCCGTCACGGCCGCGATCTTGGTGATCGGGATGGCGGAGGTGTTGGAGGCGAGGACGGTGTCCTCGCGCACGAGCTTGTCGAGCGTGCGGAAGATCTCGTGCTTGACCTCGAGCTTCTCGAACACGGCCTCGACCACGACGTCCGCGTCGGCGCAGGCGTCGAGGTCGGTGGTCGTGGTGATCCGGGCGAGGGCGGCCTCGGCGTCCCGCGCCTCGAGCCTGCCCTTGGCGACGAACTTGTCGTACGACGCCTTGATCCCGTCCGTGCCCCGCGCCAGCGCCTCGTCGGTGACGTCGCGCAGGACGACGTCCCAGCCCGCCTGTGCGGAGACCTGGGCGATACCGGACCCCATGAGTCCGGCCCCGATGACGGCGAGCTTGCGTGCCACTGTGCGACTCCCCTGATACGCGCTGTCCATGTTCTCCAGGAGCGGACATTAGCGGGCGTGAGGGGCCCTGTGACCGGTAAGTAACGCGCGTCACGTCTCACATGACGGACATCACACCGGCGGCAGACGCGGCGGGAGCCGACGGACCGTCAGGTCACGTGCGCCCGCCGCCTCCGGGCCCCGTACGGCGGAGGGGGCCGGGGCCTGGCGGAAAGCCGTCGCGCCGGGGCGCCGCCGGTGCGAGGGTGGGACCCGGTGTCCGCCCGTCGAAGGAGAACCCGGCATGTCCGTGATCCACCGCACCACCCTCCGGCCGGCCAAGCTGGAGCTGCTGGCCGACTGGCTGCCCACCCGGCCCTGGTACCACGGCGGTCCGCACGGGCCGCGGCTGAGCAAGGCGGGCGGCTTCCGGCTCGACGACCCCAAGGGCGAGGTCGGCATCGAGCTCATGGTGGTCCGGGACGACTCCGGCGACGCCCCGGCCGTCTACCTGGTGCCGCTCACCTACCGCGGCGCGCCGCTCGACGGGGCGGACGCGGCCCTTCTCGGCACCGCCGAGCACGGTGTGCTGGGCCGCCGCTGGATCTACGACGCCTGTCACGACCCGGTGGCCGTCGCCGAGTTGGCGGCGCTGGTGGAGGGCCGCGTCCAGCCGCAGGCACAGAGCGTGAGCGACACCCCGGACCATGAGGTGACCCGCGCCCTGGCGGGCGAGGGACCGGTGCCGGCGGAGTTCCCCACGGTCGTGGACACCGAGGAGCACACCGAGCTCACCGCGCCGGACGGCACGGTGCTGCGCGTGCTGCGCACCCCGCACCCCGCCCCGGACGGCGTCCCGCAGGCGGAGCCGGGGGCGGCGGGCCACGTCGCCGGGGCGTGGGAGGCGGCGGACGGCACCCGCGTCCAGGGCCTGATGGTGCTGCTGCTCACTCCGCCGCCCGCGCCGTGACAGTGCGCACACGGGCGCCCTGAAGCCGCCGGTGCGTCACTAGGCTGACCTCATGGTCAACCTGACACGCATCTACACGCGGACCGGCGACAAGGGCACCACCCATCTCGGGGACATGAGCCGGGTCGCCAAGACCGATCTGCGGATCTCCGCCTACGCGGACGCCAACGAGGCGAACGCGGTGATCGGCACGGCGCTCGCCCTGGGCGGGCTCCCGGACGAGGTGGCCGCGGTCCTCACCCGCGTGCAGAACGACCTGTTCGACGTGGGCGCCGACCTGTCGACGCCGGTGGCGGAGAACCCGCAGCACCCGCCGCTGCGGGTCGAGCAGTTCTACATCGACCGGCTGGAGGAGGACTGCGACCGCTTCAACGGGCAGTTGGACAAGCTCCGGTCCTTCATCCTGCCGGGCGGCACGCCGGGCGCGGCCCTGCTGCACCAGGCGTGCACGGTGGTGCGCCGGGCCGAGCGTTCCACGTGGGCGGCCCTGGAGGCGCACGGCGAGACGATGAACCCGCTCACCGCGACCTACCTCAACCGCCTGTCGGACCTGCTGTTCATCCTGGCCCGCGTCGCCAACAAGGAGACCGGCGACATCCTGTGGGTGCCGGGCGGCGAGCGGTAGGGCCGGTCCGGCAGACCATGCCGAGACGCGGGGTCCGGCGGTGCACGGGGTGCGCCGGCCGCCGCGCGGGGCGATCGGCTGCGCGGCCGGCCCCACCGGACCCCGCTCACCCGGGACGCGCAGCGCCGCCGGTTCCTCCGGCGTCATCCGCCGGGCCGGCCCGGCGGGGCCGCCCGGCCGCTCCGGTCAGCGCGCGGAAGACGCCGAGCAGCGTCTCGGCGGCCCCGGCGCACATCAGCACCACGCCCGCCTTGGCGGGCGTCACCACCGGCACGTCCACCTCCCCGGCGTACCGCCACAGCAGCAGCCCGGCGCCCGCGGTGAGGGCTCCCGCGAGCATGTTCCGCGACGCCCTGCTCATCGGACCGCCTTCTTCCGGTCCGCGCGGCCGTCCGCGTCCGGGGCGGACTCCCCGTGCCCGGGGGGCGTCTTCTTCGGCCAGAGCCAGTAGCTGAGGGCGATCACGCCGTGGATGCCGGCCGCCCGCCAGGCGGTGGAGCGCCAGGACTCCAGGGAGGTGACGCGGCTCGGGTCGTCGACGTACCAGATGGCGAGCTGGAGCAGCACGGTCGCCACCGCGGTGGCGGTCAGGGTGCCCAGCCACACCGTGGCCTCGTGCCGGGCGCGGGCCAGGCCGTAGCGCGGCGGCCGCACCAGCGGACGGCCGTCGAGGCGGTGCGCCGCGTGCCCGTCGAGCCACTTCACGGTGCGGTGGCCGTGGCCCACCGTGTAGCCGATGTAGAGCGCGGCGAGCCCGTGGGTCCAGTTCGGCTCGGCGCCGTTTTTCAGGTCCCACGCGGTGGCGACGAGCAGCACGACCTCCAGCACCGGCTCGCACAGCAGCAGCGCCAGGCCGGTGCGGGGCATCCGCAGCAGGTAGCGGAAGGCCAGGCCGGCCGCCAGCAGCACCCAGAACCCGATCTCGCAGGCGATGATCAAGGCGACGATCACGGTTCGCTCCTCTCGGTCACCCCTCCAGACTTCCGTGCGCGCCGGCTCCGCGCGTCGTCGCGGCCGACGACTCCGCGGTACATCGAAAGATGCAGTCCAGGACCGGCCCCGGGGATCAGGCGTACGCCGCGCGCACCGTGTTGGATGGGATCCATGGCCGTACCACCCCTCCGCCCGCCCCGCTTCGACATCTCGGTCGCGCTCGCCGGACTCCTGGGCGGGCTGCTGCTGTGGGGGTTCGGGCTGGGCGTGCGGCCGGGCGACGACCCGATCGTGCTGTTCGGGGGCCGCTGGGCGCTGCTGGTGCCGCTCGGCGTGACGGCCTGCTGCGAGCTGCTGCGCCGCACCGCCCCGCGCACCGCGCTGGCGGCCGGCACACTGGCGCTGGCCGCGGACACCATGACGCAGGGCAGCATCGCCACGATCGTGATGTACACCGATCTGATGTACGCCGCCGTCGTCTACGGCTCCCCCGCGCTCGCCCGCCGCCTGCCATGGGTCACCGGGGTCCTCACGCTGGCGGCGATGCTGGTGCCGTACGCCGCCTGGCGGGTGCCCGAGGCGCTGCTGTTCGGTCTGGTGGTCGCCGCGGTGGCCTTCGCGCCCGCGTCGACCGGTCTGATCGTGCGCAACCACCGGGACGCCGCCGACGCCGCCCGGCTCCAGGCGGAACAGACCGCACTGCTCGCGGAGATGGACCGGGTCCAGGCGGTCACCTCGGAACGTTCGCGCATGGCGCGGGAGTTGCACGACCTGGTGGCCAACCACCTCTCCGCGATCGCCATCCACTCCACCGCCGCCCTCTCCCTGGACGACCCGGCCACCTCCAAGGAGGCGCTCACGGTGATCCGGGAGAACAGCGTCCAGGGTCTGTCCGAGATGCGACGGCTCATCGGCATCCTGCGCGACGGCGCCGACGACCGGGAGCCGGCCGCCACCCCGACGCTCGACGGTCTCGCCGCCCTGGTGGCGGGCGCCCACGCCAACGGCCTCGACGTCACCCTGGACGCCGAGCCCGGCGCCGTGCCCGCGCCGGTCGAGCTGGCCGCGTACAGGATCGTGCAGGAGTCGCTGACCAACGCGCTGAAGCACGCCGCTCCGGGCCGGGTGACCGTGTCCCTGTGGCGTTCGTCCGACGCCCTGGAGGTCCTGGTGAGCAGCCCTTACGGCGACCGCGACGGCCCGCGCGCACCGGGCTCGGGGGCCGGTCTGGTGGGGATGCGGGAGCGGGCGGCCCTGCTGGACGGCTCCTTCGAGGCGGGTCCGGAGGACGGCCCCGAGGGCACGCTGTGGGTGGTGCGCGCCACCCTTCCGGTCACCGACGTCGAACAAGGAGAAGCCTGATGATCCGGGTCCTGGTCGCCGAGGACCAGTCCGCCGTCCGCGCGGGGCTGGTGCTGATCCTGCGCAGCGCGCCGGACATCGCGGTGGTGGGTGAGGCGGCGGACGGCGAGCAGGCGGTGGCGCTCGCCCGTGAACTGCGCCCGGACGTGGTGCTGATGGATGTGCAGATGCCGCGCCTGGACGGGGTGTCGGCGACCCGGAAGGTGGTCGGGGAGAACCTGGCGGACGTGCTGGTGCTGACCACGTTCGACCTGGACGAGTACGTGTTCGGGGCGCTGCGGGCCGGTGCGGCCGGGTTCCTGCTGAAGAACACGGAGGCGAAGGACCTCATCACGGCGGTGCGCACGGTGGCGGGCGGCGAGGGGATCGTCGCCCCGGCGGTGACCCGGCGGCTGATCGCGGAGTTCGCCGCGAAGCCCGCCCGGCCGGTGACGGCCGACGCGTCGGTGCTGGACGGGCTCACCCGGCGGGAGCGCGAGGTGCTGTCGTGTCTCGGGGAGGGGCTGTCGAACGCCGCCATCGCGGAGCGGCTGGACATGGCCGAGGCCACGGTGAAAACCCACGTCAGCCGCCTGCTGGGGAAGCTGGAGCTGCGCAGCCGGGTGCAAGCCGCGGTGCTCGCGCAGGAGTTGGGCATCTGAAGGCCGCTCGAAGGTTTAGAACGCAAACACCGCGTCCACTGGTCCAGACCTATTGACCCGTGGTCCAGACCTTTCTATTCTCGCCGCACCGTGGGCACGAAGGCTCAGTCGTGCCCCCCTCCCCAGTAAGGAGGCGCGGCATGCGCTTCAGACACAGAGTCGCGGCCGGGATCGCGACCCTCGTGCTCCCCTTCGCCGGCCTCGTCGGCCTCGCGAATCCCGCCCAGGCGGCGACGTCGGCGACCGCCACGTACGTCAAGACCCAGGACTGGGGCTCCGGCTTCGAGGGCAAGTGGACCATCAAGAACACCGGTACCACCAGCCTCAGCTCCTGGACCGTCGAGTGGGACTTCCCCTCCGGCACCTCGGTCACCTCCGCCTGGGACGCGGACGTCACCTCCTCCGGCACCCACTGGACCGCCAAGAACAAGCCCTGGAACGGCACCCTCGCCCCCGGCGCCTCCCTCACCTTCGGCTTCAACGGCGCCGGCTCCGGCTCCCCCGCCAACTGCAAGCTCAACGGCGGCAGCTGCGACGGCGGCTCCACCGACCCCGGTGACAACCCGCCGAGCGCCCCCGGCGCCCCCACCGCCTCGAACATCACCGACACCTCGGTGCGTCTGTCCTGGTCCGCGGCCACCGACGACAAGGGCGTCAAGAACTACGACGTGCTGCGCGACGGCTCCCGCGTCGCCACCGTCACCGGCACCGCCTACACCGACACCGGTCTGTCCAAGGGCACCGACTACTCCTACAGCGTGCAGGCCCGGGACACCGCCGACCAGACCGGCCCGGTCAGCGGCTCGGTCAAGGTGCGCACCACCGGCAACACCGAGGAGCCCCCGCCCCCCGGCGACAAGATCAAGCTCGGCTACTTCACCGAGTGGGGCGTCTACGGCCGCAACTACCACGTCAAGAACCTGGTGACCTCGGGCACCGCCTCGAAGATCACCCACATCAACTACGCCTTCGGCAACGTCAAGAACGGTCAGTGCACCGTCGACGACACCTTCGCCGCTTACGAGAAGGCCTACACCGCCGACCAGTCCGTCAGCGGACAGGCCGACACCTGGGACCAGCCGCTGCGCGGCAACTTCAACCAGCTCCGTCAGCTGAAGGCCAAGTACCCGCACATCAAGGTGCTGTACTCCTTCGGCGGCTGGACCTACTCCGGCGGCTTCGGCCAGGCCGCGCAGAACGCCGCCGCGTTCGCCCGCTCCTGCAAGCAGGTCGTGGAGGACCCGCGCTGGGCCGACGTCTTCGACGGCATCGACATCGACTGGGAGTACCCGAACGCCTGCGGTCTGACCTGTGACAACAGCGGCCCGGCCGCCTTCCGCACGCTGTCCCAGGCGCTCCGCGCCGAGTTCGGCCCCGACTACCTGGTCACCGCGGCCATCACCGCCGACGGCTCCGACGGCGGCAAGATCGACGCGGCCGACTACGGCGGCGCCGCCCAGTACCTCGACTGGTACAACGTGATGACGTACGACTACTTCGGCGCCTTCAACGCGCAGGGTCCGACGGCCCCGCACTCGCCGCTGACGTCGTACCCGGGCATCCCGCAGGCCGGCTTCAACTCCGCCGACGCCATCGCCAAGCTGAAGGCCAAGGGCGTCCCGGCCAAGAAGCTGCTGCTCGGCATCGGCTTCTACGGCCGCGGCTGGACCGGCGTCACCCAGTCCGCCCCCGGCGGCAGCGCGACCGGCGCCGCGCCCGGCACCTACGAGGCGGGCATCGAGGACTACAAGATCCTCAAGAACAGCTGCCCGGCCACCGGCACCATCGCCGGCACCGCGTACGCCCACTGCGGCACCAACTGGTGGTCCTACGACACCCCCGCCACCATCGGCTCCAAGATGGCGTGGGCCAAGGCCCAGGGCCTGGGCGGCGCCTTCTACTGGGAGTTCAGCGGCGACACCAGCAACGGTGAGCTGGCGACCGCCGTCGACGCCGGTCTGAGGTAACCCCTCCCTCCCCCTGAGAAAGCGATCGCCCCTCCTCCCGGCCGGGAGGAGGGGCGATGTGCTGGAGCGGAGGACCAGGCGACGTTCACCCTCCCCCAACAGCTCCGCTGCCAGGGGGAGGGCCCCTGAACGCCGCTACGCGACGTTCACCCTCCCCCAACAGCTCCGCTGCCGGGGGGACCCCCACCAGCGGGCCCCTGAACGCCGCTACGCGACGTTCACCCGCTGTCCGGGAGGTGCCGCCTCCAGCCAGGCGAGGAAACCGGTCAGCGCGTCCTCGCTCATCGCGAGCTCGAGACGCGTGCCCTGGTGCAGACAGGCGAGGATCACCGCGTCGGACAGCAGCGCCAGCTCCTCCTCGCCCTCCGGGACGCGGCGGCCGGCCACCTCGATCGCGGAACGCTCCAGGACGCGGCGGGGACGCGGGGCGTAGGAGAAGACCCGGAACCACTCGACCCGGTCACCGTTGTAGCGTGCCACCCCGTACGCCCAGCCCTTGCCGCCGGCGTCGCCCTTCTCGGGCGCGTCCCAGCGCAGGCTGCAGTCGAAGGTGCCGCCGGACCGCTGGATGAGGCGGCGGCGCAGGCCGAAGACGAAGAGCCCCACCACCACGAGGGCCACGACGATTCCGCACACAGTCAGAGCGAGGACCATCGACACCGACCTCCTCGTCTCCTAGGTAACGGAACGGAAAAATCATCCAGATCTGCCTCAGCCGCGACCGGCTCCGGATCGCTCCGGTGCCGGCCGCGGCTGAGTGACGTCATCGCACCTCGTCGGGGTCAGCGCCCCGCCGTCGCCGCCCGGAGGCGGACATCCGCACGGCGCTGGGCCTCGGCGTCGTTCTCCGCCTTGGCGCGGGAGAGCTCCTGCTCCACCGTCCTGACGTCGATCTCGTCCGCCAGCTCGGCGGTCTCCGCGAGCAGCGACAGCTTGTCGTCCGCGAACGAGATGAATCCGCCGTGCACCGCGGCGACGACCGTTCCGTCCTCGGGCGTACGGATGATCACCGGGCCCGACTCCAGCACACCGAGCAGCGGCTGGTGACCGGGCATGACGCCGATGTCGCCGGACGTGGTGCGCGCGACGACCAGGGTGGCCTCGCCGGACCAGACCTCTCGGTCGGCCGCGACCAGCGCGACGTGCAGCTCAGCAGCCAAGGTGGCTCCTCGGGTCACCACCCGGCGGTAGTGCCGGGTGTTGGTTACAAGTCTAGTGGGCGTGGCAGAGGGGGCGGGACGCGCCCGCCCCCTCAAGGGTGAGCCGTTCGGCTCACTTCAGAGCGCGGGGGTCAGGAGACGCCCAGCTCCTTCGCGTTCTTCTTCAGGTCCTCGATGCCACCGCACATGAAGAACGCCTGCTCCGGGAAGTGGTCGTACTCGCCGTCGCAGATCGCGTTGAACGCGGCGATCGACTCGTCCAGCGGCACGTCCGAACCGTCCACGCCGGTGAACTGCTTGGCGACGTGGGTGTTCTGGGACAGGAAGCGCTCCACGCGACGGGCACGGTGGACGACGAGCTTGTCCTCCTCGCCGAGCTCGTCGATGCCGAGGATCGCGATGATGTCCTGCAGGTCCTTGTACTTCTGCAGGATGTTCTTCACGCGCATGGCCGCGTCGTAGTGGTCCTGCGCGATGTAGCGCGGGTCCAGGATCCGGGACGTCGAGTCCAGCGGGTCCACGGCCGGGTAGATGCCCTTCTCCGAGATCGGACGGGAGAGCACCGTCGTCGCGTCGAGGTGGGCGAAGGTGGTGGCCGGGGCCGGGTCGGTCAGGTCGTCCGCGGGGACGTAGATCGCCTGCATCGAGGTGATCGAGTGACCACGGGTCGAGGTGATGCGCTCCTGGAGGAGACCCATCTCGTCGGCCAGGTTCGGCTGGTAGCCCACCGCGGAGGGCATACGGCCGAGCAGGGTCGACACCTCGGAGCCGGCCTGGGTGAAGCGGAAGATGTTGTCGATGAAGAACAGCACGTCCTGCTTCTGCACATCGCGGAAGTACTCCGCCATGGTCAGACCGGCCAGCGCCACGCGCAGACGGGTGCCCGGGGGCTCGTCCATCTGGCCGAAGACCAGCGCGGTCTTGTCGATGACGCCCGACTCGCTCATCTCGTCGATGAGGTCGTTGCCCTCACGGGTGCGCTCACCGACGCCGGCGAACACCGACACACCGTCGTGGTTGTTGGCGACGCGGTAGATCATCTCCTGGATGAGCACCGTCTTGCCCACGCCGGCGCCGCCGAACAGGCCGATCTTGCCGCCCTTGACGTACGGGGTGAGAAGGTCGATGACCTTGACGCCGGTCTCGAACATCTCGGTCTTCGACTCGAGCTCGTCGAAGTTCGGCGCCTTGCGGTGGATCGGCCAGCGCTCGCCCGTGTACTCCTCGTCGACGTTCAGCACCTCACCGAGGGTGTTGAACACCTTGCCGGTGGTGAAGTCGCCGACCGGCACGGAGATGGAGGCGCCCGTGTCGGTCACCGGGGCCTGGCGGACCAGACCGTCGGTGGGCTGCATGGAGATGGTGCGGACCAGGCCGTCACCGAGGTGCTGCGCGACCTCGAGGGTCAGCGTCTTGAGCTCGCCCTCCTTGGCCGGGTCGGCGACCTGGACGTGCAGGGCGTTGTAGATCTCCGGCATGGCGTCGACGGGGAACTCCACGTCGACGACCGGGCCGATGACCCGGGCGACGCGGCCCGTAGCCGTCGCGGTCTCAACAGTGGTGGTCATTAGTTGTCACTCCCCGCGGTCGCGTCGGCCAGGGCACTGGCGCCACCGACGATCTCGCTGATTTCCTGGGTGATTTCGGCCTGGCGGGCCGCGTTGGCAAGACGGGAGAGCGTGTTGATCAGCTCGCCCGCGTTGTCGGTGGCCGACTTCATCGCGCGCCGTGTGGCGGCGTGCTTCGAAGCGGCCGACTGGAGCAGCGCGTTGTAGATCCGGCTCTCCACGTACCGCGGCAGCAGCGCGTCGAGGACGTCCTCCGCGGAGGGCTCGAAGTCGTACAGCGGGAGGATGTCGCCCTTGTCGGCGGTCTCCTCGGCCACGTCCTCGAGCCGCAGCGGCAGCAGCCGGGAGCCGACCGCCGTCTGCGTCATCATCGAGACGAACTCGGTGTAGACGATGTGGAGCTCGTCCACGCCGCCGTCCGCCGTCTCCGTCTGCAGCGCCTCGATCAGCGGCGCCGCGACCTTCTTGGCGTCCGCGTAGGAGGGCTCGTCGGTGAAGCCGGTGAACGTCTCCGCGACGGTGCGCTCACGGAAGTTGTAGTGGGCCACACCACGACGGCCGACGATGTACGTCTCGACCTGCCTGCCCTCGCGCTCCAGGCGCTCGGTCAGCTGCTCCGCCGCCTTGATGGCGTTGGCGTTGAAGGCGCCGGCCAGGCCGCGGTCGCTCGTGAGGAGCAGGACCGCGGCACGGGTCGGGTTCTCCGCCTCCGTGGTGAGCGGGTGCTTGGTGTCCGACCCGGTTCCGACCGCCCTGACCGCGCGGGTGAGTTCCTGCGCGTACGGCGTGGAGGCCGCCACCTTGCGCTGCGCCTTGACGACGCGCGAGGCGGCGATCATCTCCATCGCCTTGGTGATCTTCTTGGTCGCGGTGACGGATCGGATGCGACGCTTGTAGACCCGGAGCTGAGCTCCCATGAGTCAGGTCCCTTCCTTACGTCACTTGGCGGCGGACGGGGCGTCCTCGCCGAGCAGCTTGCCGTCGCTCGTCTCGAACTGCTTCTTGAACTCGGCGATCGCGTCGGCCACGGCCTGCAGGGTGTCGTCCGACATCTTGCCGCCCTCGCGGATGGAGGTCATGAGGCCCTGCTCCTTGCGGTGCAGGTACTCCAGGAGCTCCTTCTCGAAGCGGCGGATGTCGGAGACCGGCACGTCGTCCATCTTGCCGGTGGTGCCGGCCCAGACGGAGACGACCTGGTCCTCGGTCGACATCGGCTGGTACTGGTCCTGCTTCAGCAGCTCGACCATGCGCTGACCGCGCTCCAGCTGCGCCTTGGACGCGGCGTCCAGGTCGGAACCGAAGGCGGCGAACGCCTCCAGCTCGCGGAACTGGGCGAGGTCCACGCGCAGACGGCCGGAGACCTGCTTCATCGCCTTGTGCTGCGCGGAACCACCGACTCGGGAGACGGAGATGCCGACGTTCAGCGCGGGGCGCTGACCGGCGTTGAACAGGTCCGACTCCAGGAAGCACTGGCCGTCGGTGATGGAGATGACGTTGGTCGGGATGAACGCCGAGACGTCGTTGGCCTTGGTCTCGACGATCGGCAGACCGGTCATCGAGCCGGCGCCCATGTCGTCGGAGAGCTTCGCGCAGCGCTCCAGCAGACGGGAGTGCAGGTAGAAGACGTCACCCGGGTAGGCCTCACGGCCCGGCGGGCGGCGCAGCAGCAGCGACACGGCACGGTAGGCGTCGGCCTGCTTCGACAGGTCGTCGAAGATGATCAGGACGTGCTTGCCCTCGTACATCCAGTGCTGGCCGATGGCCGAGCCGGTGTACGGCGCCAGGTACTTGAAGCCGGCCGGGTCGGACGCCGGGGCGGCGACGATGGTCGTGTACTCCAGCGCGCCGTTCTCCTCCAGCGCGCGGCGGACCGACGCGATGGTGGAGCCCTTCTGGCCGATGGCGACGTAGATGCAGCGGACCTGCTTCTTCGGGTCGCCGGTGCGCCAGTTGTCGCGCTGGTTGATGATCGTGTCGACGGCCAGCGCGGTCTTGCCGGTCTGGCGGTCGCCGATGATCAGCTGACGCTGACCACGGCCGATCGGGGTCATCGCGTCGACGGCCTTGTAGCCCGTCTCCATCGGCTCGTGCACCGACTTGCGCTGCATGACCGTGGGGGCCTGCAGCTCGAGGGCGCGGCGGCCCTCGGTCTCGATCTCGCCGAGGCCGTCGATCGGGTTGCCGAGCGGGTCGACCACACGGCCGAGGTAGCCCTCGCCGACGGCGACGGACAGCACCTCGCCGGTGCGGGTGACCGGCTGGCCCTCCTCGATGCCGCTGAACTCACCGAGGACGATGGCACCGATCTCGCGCTCCTCGAGGTTGAGGGCGAGGCCGAGGGTGCCGTCCTCGAACTTCAGCAGCTCGTTGGCCATGGCCGAGGGCAGGCCCTCGACCTTCGCGATGCCGTCACCGGCCAGGGTGACCGTACCGACCTCCTCGCGCGAGGCCGCGTCCGGCTTGTACGACTGGACGAAGTTCTCCAGCGCGTCCCGGATCTCCTCCGGCCGGATCGTGAGCTCCGCCATCTGAGTTCCCTGCTCTCCTTGTTGGGCCCGAAGTTTCACTTGGGGGGGATGGGGACTCCCCCCTACAGGAGGTGAATCCTCTGCACGGCCCAACCAGGGCCGTAAGTACGTACTGCCTATGAAGAATGTGGTGCTCAGCCCGCCAGCCGGCGGCCCGCGTCCTCGAGCCGGTCGGCCAGGGAGCCGTTGATGATCTCGTCACCGACCTGCACCCGCATCCCGCCGATGACCGAGGGGTCGACGTCGAGGTTGAGGTGCATGCGGCGGCCGTAGAGCTTCGCCAGGGCGTCGCCCAGGCGCTGCTTCTGCCGGTCGCTCAGCGGCACCGCAGAGGTGACGACGGCCACCGTGCGGTCCCGGCGCTCGGCGGCGAGCTTGGACAGGGACTCCAGTCCCGACTCCAGGCTACGTCCCCGCGGCGCGGTCACGAGGCGCGTCACCAGACGCACCGTGGCCGCGTGCGCCCGGCCGCCGAGCAGGCTGCTCAGCAGCTCGCCCTTGGCGGAGGCGGTGGCGGACCGGTTGGTGAGGGCCGCGCGCAGCTGGGTGTCGGAGGAGACGATCCGGCCGAACCGGAACAGCTCGTCCTCGACGCCGTCGAGCGCGCCCGTCTTCTGGGCGGCCGTGAGGTCGCTGACGTCCGCCAGCTCCTCCAGCGCGTCCACCAGGTCGCGCGACTGCGACCAGCGGGAGCGCACCATGCCCGCCACCAGGTCCACGGCGGTGCCGCTGACCTGCGAACCGAGCAGGCGCCGGGCCAGATCGGCCTTGGCCTCGCCGGGCTGCGCCGGGTCGGTGAGGACCCGACGCAGCGACACCTCGCGGTCGAGCAGCGCGGTGACGGCGGCCAGCTCGTCGGCGAGCGCCGCCGCGTCCACGGACGTGGAGTCCGTCAGCGCGTCGAGACGCTCACGTGCGGCTGCCAGGGCCTCGCGGCTCGCTCCGTTCATCGTGCGGCCTCTGCCTTCTGGTCGAGCTCGTCGAGGAAGCGGTCGATCACACGGCTCTGCCGGGCGTGGTCCTCGAGGGACTCGCCGACGAGCTTGCCGGCCAGGTCGGTGGCGAGCTTGCCGACGTCCTGGCGCAGCGCGGACGCCGCGGCCTTGCGGTCGGCCTCGATCTGGGCGTGACCGGCCGCGATGATCTCCTCACGCTGGCGCTGGCCTTCCGCGCGCATCTCGGCGATGAGCGCGGCGCCCTGCTCCTGCGCCTCCTGGCGCAGGCGCGCGGCCTCGTGCCGGGCCTCGGCGAGCTGAGCCTTGTACTGCTCCAGCACGCTCTGGGCCTCGGTCTGAGCCGCCTCGGCCTTCTCGATCCCGCCCTCGATCGCCTCACGACGCTCTTCCAGAACCTTGTTGATGTTCGGGAGGAGCTTCTTGGCGAGGAAGCCGAAGACGATGACGAAGGCGAGCAGGCCGATGACGAGCTCGGGAATCGGCGGGACGAGCGGGTTCTGCTCCTCAGCCGCGATATGAAGCAGTGGGCTCATATCAGAGTGCCTTTCGTCTAGTGACCCGGTCGTGGATCAGGTGATTACAGGCCGTAGACGAACGGCATGACCAGGCCGATGAGGGCGAGCGCCTCACAGAAGGCGAAGCCGAGGATCTGGTTGGCGCGGATCAGGCCGGCGGCCTCGGGCTGGCGGGCGATGGCTTCGGTGCCCTTACCGAAGATGATGCCGACGCCGATGCCGGGGCCGAAGGCGGCGATGCCGTAGCCGATGGAAGCGATCGAGCCGGTCACGGCGGCGAGGGTCTGGGACATGCCAGTTCTTCCTTTTCTTCACGGTTTCCGATGGGGGTGGGCCATCGGACGACTGGGGCGGGTGAGGGACGCTCAGTGGTGCTCGGCGAGCGCGCCCTGGATGTAGGTGACGGCCAGCAGGACGAAGACGTACGCCTGCAGAGCCTGGATGAAGAGCTCGAAGGCCGTCATCACGAGGACCATGACGAACGAGACGCCGGCGTAGGCGATCCCGATGCCGTTCAGCAGGTACCAGCTCGCGATGGTGAACAGCACCAGCAGGATGTGGCCCGCGAACATGTTGGCGAAGAGTCGCACGGCGTGGGTGAAGGGCCGCACGAGCAGGTTCGAGAAGGCCTCGATCAGCATGACGACCGGCAGGGCCGCACCGAGCGACTTGTCGTAGCCGGTGAAGTTCTTGAAGGCGCCCACGAAGCCGTGCCGCTTGAAGGTCAGCGACACCCACACCACGTAGACGAGCAGAGCGAGCACCGCCGGGTAGGCGATGATCGACGTCACCGGGAACTGGGCGAGCGGAACGATGGACCAGAGGTTCATGATCCACACGAAGAAGAACAGCGCGACGATGAAGGGGACGAACTTCTCGCCCTCGCGCTTGCCCATCGTCTCGTAGACGACGCCCCGGCGGACGAAGTCGTAGCCGGCCTCGGCGACCATCTGGAGCTTGCCGGGGACCACCTTGGGCCGGCGGAAGGCCGCCCAGAAGAAGGCGATCACGACGAGCGAGCCGAGCAGCGCCAGCAACATCGGCTTGTTGAAGTACAGGTTGCTGTCGCCGTCGCCCCAGAGGGGCTTGAACAGGAACGAGTGCAGCCCGGGAGACGGAAAGCCACAGCCGTCGAAGATGTGGCAGTCGGTCTCGAAGGCGAGCACCTGCGTCGGGTCAGCACTCACCGCGGGCTCCTTCGGCGTGGCGCATGGATGGGGCAACCTCGTGGAGTCGGCGCGGCACGAGGCCGCGGATCGTCACGGGACTGGTGGAACGGATGTGGGGGCGGCTGTGAGGCGTCTCGCCTCGCGATACGGCAGGCGTCGTCTCGGATGCCCGCGCCCGCGATGCCGCGGTTGGCACCGGACGATAGCAGGGCCGCCCGCGCGCCTTTATCCCGGCCCTACAGCTCACTGCTCGTGCCCCTGGTTCTTCTTGCCCGCGTCCGCCGGAGCCTCGGGCTCCACGTAGGGAGTCTTGGCCGTCATGGTGGCGCGCGCCTGTGCCGCGACCCAGGTCAGGGTGCAGGCGAGCAGTCCGAGCGCGAACACCTTCGGGTGGAACAGCGTGGTGTCCTTGAAGAGGGCGATGAAGACGAAGATCAGCAGGAGCTGCGTCATGTACATCATCAGCCCCATCGCCTGGAACAGGTGGGGCAGTTGCCGAGCGACCCGCTGAAGCACGTAGAGCCCGGTGCCCATGAGGACGATCACGAGCACGGCACCGATCAGCGCCCCGATCGCTCCCTTGCCGCCTTCGACGGCGGCGCCGATCGCGACGGCGACCGCACCGACGACAGCGGTGGGCACGGCGGCCTGGATCAGGATCCGGGCGTCGTTGGACGGCATGGCGGCAGCTCCGCTGGTGCAGGGGGCAAAGCGAGAAGGGGTACGAGGAGTGTCGTCGTGGACGAGCGTAAACCCCGGGCAGGGTGCACAGCACCGGTCGCCCGCGAACCGTCGTACCACGGTCCGCCGACTCCGCCCGGCGAGACTCGTGAACGGTATCACAAACTATTTGAGCGAGACTTTACCTGCGAGGTGTGGAGCACGTCACGCACGAGGGTGAAAGCGCGCAGATGAGCGTGAGCAAGGACGCGATGTCTGATATAAGGCGCTTTGCCGCGCCAACGGGAGCCCATCGAAGCCCCAGGACTTGGCAATCTCTAGTCGGATTCTTACCTTCACTGCGTCCGGTCTGCCCATTCGGCACGGGCGCCGACAGCCGTGGCGCCGTTGGCCCCCGAGACCCCGGCGGCCACCGGGTCGCGGTCGCCGGCCGGGGGAGCCGCCTGCGGGCCTTCGGCGGCCTCCTGGGCCGTCTCCGGGGCCGTCTCCGGGGCCGCGGCCCCCAGGGCCGTCACGGAGGCGCGGCGACGGCGGTAACGCGGCGGCACGAAGGCCTCCGCCCAGCGCGGCGCGCGCGGGGTGAAGCGCGGCAGCAGGAGCAGCACCAGACCGAGGGTGGAGAGGATCACCACGCTCAGCACGATCCACATCGACGCCGAGTTCACCGAGTAGGCCAGCGCGCCGAAGGCGATCAGCGCCGACCAGAAGTACATGATCAGCACCGCCCGGCTGTGCGAGTGGCCGATCTCGAGGAGCCGGTGGTGCAGATGCCCCCGGTCCGCGGCGAACGGCGACTGGCCGCGCCAGGTGCGCCGCACGATGGCCAGGATCAGGTCGGCGGCCGGCACCGCGATGATGGTCAGCGGCAGCAGCAGCGGGATGTACACCGGCACCGTCTGGTGCACGGCCTCCTTCTCCGAACCGGCGAACAGCTTCAGCGCGTCCGGGTCCACCTGGCCCGTGACGGAGATCGCGCCGGCCGCCAGCACCAGCCCGATGAGCATCGAGCCGGAGTCGCCCATGAAGATCCGCGCCGGGTGCATGTTGTGCGGCAGGAAGCCCAGGCACATGCCCATCAGGATCGCCGCGAACAGCGTCGCCGGGGCGGCCGCCTCGATGCCGTACGAGTACCAGATGCGGTAGGCGTACAGGAAGAACGCGGTCGCCGCGATGCACACCATGCCGGCCGCGAGACCGTCCAGGCCGTCCACGAAGTTGACCGCGTTGATGGTGATGACGACCAGGGCGACGGTGAGGAGCGTGCCCTGCCACTGGGTGAGCGCGACCGAGCCGACGCCGGGGATCGGCAGCCACAGGATCGTCAGACCCTGCATGACCATCACGCCGGCGGCGATCATCTGCCCGCCCAGCTTGATCAGGGCGTCGATCTCGAACTTGTCGTCCAGCACGCCGATCAGCCAGATCAGCGCGGCCCCCGAGAGCAGCGCCCGCGGCTCGTTGGACTTCTCGAACAGCGTGCCGAGGTTGGTGAGGTGGTCGGCGACCAGCAGGCCCGCGCACAGGCCGAAGAACATCGCGATCCCGCCGAGCCGCGGAGTGGGCTCCCGGTGCACGTCGCGTGCCCGGATCTCCGGCATCGCCCCCGCCACGATCGCGAACTTCCGTACCGGTCCGGTCAGGAGGTACGTCACCGCGGCCGTGATGCAGAGCGTCAGCAGGTATTCACGCACGGGCTTCCCCACAGATCTCGCTGGCCTTCACAGCCCCACACCCTAGCGAGGGGCGCATACGAGTGGGGACTTCCGGATGGCGACGATGGTTGCACGGACGGTTTCGCCGACGGCGGCCCGCCCCGGACGTCCGGCTCAGCGCGGGTACGGCGGGAAGGCCGCCACCAGGTCCCGTACGTCCTTCCGGACCCGTGCCGGGTCCGTGCCGCCGCGCAGCACGCGCGCCAGCAGACCGGCGACCAGCGTCATCTCCCGGGTTCCCATTCCCTGCGTGGTGACCGCCGCCGTGCCCAGCCGCAGCCCTCGGCCGTCGCGCGGCAGCGCGCAGCAGTCCAGGACCAGGCCCGCCGCCGCCAGCCGGCCGCGCGCGGTGCGGCCGTCGACGCCGAGCGGGGCCGGGTCGGCGGTGATCAGGTGGGTGTCGGTGCCGCCGGTGGTGACCACGAGCCCCTCGGCGGCGAGGGCGGCGGCCAGCGCCCGCGCGTTGGTCACCACCTGGTGGGCGTAGGCGGCGAAGGCCGGGGTCGCCGCCTCGCCGAAGGCGACCGCCTTGGCGGCGATGGTGTGCATCTGCGCGCCGCCCTGCGTGAAGGGGAACACCGCCCGGTCCACCCGCTCGGCCAGCTCCCCGCCGCACAGCAGCATCCCGCCGCGCGGCCCCCGCAGCACCTTGTGCGTGGTCGCGCACACGATGTCCGCGTACGGCACCGGGCTGGGCGCCGCTCCCCCGGCGACCAGGCCCATGGGGTGCGCCGCGTCCGCGATCAGGTACGCGCCCACGTCGTCGGCGACCTCGCGGAAGAACGCGTGGTCGATGTGGCGGGGGTAGGCGGTGGAGCCGCACACGATCGCCTTGGGGCGGTGGGCGCGGGCCAGGGCGCGGACCTGCCCGTGGTCGATCAGTCCGCTCTCCGCGTCCACCCCGTAGCCGACGAAGTCGAACCAGCGGCCGGAGAAGTTCGCCGGCGAGCCGTGGGTGAGGTGGCCGCCGTGGGGCAGGCCGAGGGCGAGGACGGTGTCGCCGGGGCGCAGCAGGGCCGCGTAGGCGGCGAGCACCGCGGAGGAGCCGGAGTGCGCCTGGACGTTGGCGTGCTCGGCGCCGAACAGCGCCTTGGCGCGGTCCACGGCGAGCCGTTCGGCCACGTCGACGATCTCGCAGCCGCCGTGGTGCCGGCTGCCCGGGTAGCCCTCGGCGTACTTGTTGGCCAGCGGCGAGCCCAGGGCGGCCAGCACGGCGGGCGACATGAAGTTCTCCGCGGCGATCAGCTGGAGCGTGGTCGCCTGCCGTTCGCGCTCCCCGAGCAGCACCTCGGCGAGCTCGGGGTCCTGCCGGCGCAGGACATCGGCCTCGAGCGCATGGGTGACCGTCATCATGGACTCCCGGACGTCGGCACTGGCGTACGACCAATGTAGGCCCGCCCGTCCCGGTGCGCCCGCGTTCCCGCACCCGTCCCGTGGGGCGCCGCCGGCCGCTCAGGTCCGCGTCGGCACTCCGGTCAGCGCCGTCACCACCGGGTCCAGCGCCTGGTGTATCTCGTCGCCGATGGACCGGAAGAAGGTCAGCGGGGCGCCGTACGGGTCGTGCACCTCGTCCGCCTCGGCGGTGGGCGCCAGCAGCCAGCCGCGCAGCGCGGCGGCCGCGCGGACCAGGGCGCGGGCGCGCATGACCAGCCCGTCCTCCAGGGGCGGCAGGGTCGCCGGGTCGATCGCGTTCACCAGGCGGGTGAACTCCTTCAGCGTGAAGGTGCGCAGCCCCGCCGAGTGGCCCATGGAGATGACCTGGGCGCGGTGGTCACGGGTGGCGGTCAGCACGAGGTCGGCGCGGATGACGTGCTCGTCGAGCAGCTCCCGGCCCGTGAAGCCGGAGGCGTCCGCCCCGTACTCCGCCAGCACGGTCTCCGCGTGGGCCTCCATCGGGGCGCCCTCGTGGCCCCAGGTGCCGGCGCTCTCGACGATCAGCCCGCCGCCCAGGACGCCCAGGCGCTGGTGCACGAAATGCCGGGTCAGCCGCTCGGTGATGGGCGAGCGGCACACGTTCCCGGTGCTGACGTGGAGGATGCGGAAGGTGTCGCGCGGAAACCCGAAGGTGGTCGTCACCTCCGCGTCGGATTCCTCGTTGCCTATGCCACGCCCCGCCTCAGGGGCCGTCAATTCGCCACCTCGAGATCGGGTACCACCTTGCGCAGTTCGTCGGGCGAGAGCGCGCCTTCGCGCAGCAGCACGGGCACCGGGCGGGTGACGTCGACGATGGAGGACGGCACGTTGCCCGGGGTGGGCCCGCCGTCCAGGTAGACGGAGACGGAGTCGCCGAGCATCTCCTGGGCGGCGTCGCAGTTCTCCGGCGCCGGGTGTCCGGTGAGGTTGGCGGAGGAGACGGCCATCGGGCCGACCTCGGTGAGCAGCTCGATGGCGACCGGGTGCAGCGGCATGCGCACCGCGACCGTGCCGCGGGTGTCGCCGAGGTCCCACTGGAGGGACGGCTGGTGGCGGGCGACCAGCGTCAGCGCGCCCGGCCAGAAGGCGTCGACCAGCTCCCAGGCCATCTCGGAGAAGTCGGTGACCAGGCCGTGCAGGGTGTTCGGGGAGCCGATGAGGACGGGCGTGGGCATGTTGCGGCCGCGGCCCTTGGCCTGGAGCAGGTCGGCGACGGCCTCCGCGGTGAAGGCGTCGGCGCCGACGCCGTACACGGTGTCCGTCGGCAGCACCACGAGCTCGCCCCGGCGCACGGCGGACGCGGCCTCACGCAGACCGGTCGCGCGGTCGGTCGCGTCGTTGGTGTCGTATCGCCGAGCCATCTAGCGGGCCTCCTCGTACAGGTGCTGCTGGGGGGATGAAGTGTGCGCCCGGCCGGTCACGGCAGCGCCTTGCGTGCGGTGGCGAACCGGGGTCGGTTGTTCAGGTCGGGGTGGTCGGCCGCGTCGGTCCAGCCGCGGTCCTCGGCGAAGATCCACGGCACCTGGCCGCCCTGGGTGTCGGCGTGCTCGACGACGACCACCCCGCCGGGGCGCAGCAGCCGGTGCGCGGTGCGCTCCAGGCCGCGGATCAGGTCGAGGCCGTCCTCGCCGGAGAACAGGGCCAGTTCGGGGTCGTAGTCGCGGGCCTCCGGGGCGACGTACTCCCACTCGGTGAGCGGGATGTACGGCGGGTTGGAGACCACCAGGTCGACCTGGCCGTCGAGGTCGGGGAAGGCCGTCAGGGCGTCCCCCTGGCGCAGTTCGACCCGGGACCCCTCCATGTTCCTGCGGGTCCACCGCAGGGCGTCCTCGGACAGCTCCACGGCGTACACGCGCGAACGCGGCACCTCCTGCGCGAGAGCCAGCGCGATGGCGCCGGAGCCGGTGCACAGGTCGACGATGCAGGGCTCGACGACGTCCATCGCGCGGACGGCGTCTATGGCCCAGCCGACGACCGACTCGGTCTCGGGGCGCGGGACGAACACCCCGGGACCCACCTGGAGCTCCAGGTAGCGGAAGTACGCCCGGCCGGTGATGTGCTGGAGCGGCTCGCGGGCCTCGCGGCGGGCGATGACCTCCCAGTACCGGGCGTCGAAGTCGGCGTCCTTGACCGTGTGCAGCTCGCCGCGCTTGACGCCGTGCACGAACGCGGCGAGCTCCTCCGCGTCGGTGCGCGGCGAGGGCACGCCCGCGTCGGCGAGCCGCTGGGTGGCCTGGGCCACCTCGGCGAGCAGCAGGTTCACTGGTCCTCCGGACTGTCTACGGGGCTTACGCGGCGGCGAGCTTGGCGGCCGAGTCCGCGTCGACGCAGGCCTGGATCACCGCGTCGAGGTCGCCGTCCAGGACCTGGTCCAGGTTGTACGCCTTGAAGCCGACGCGGTGGTCCGAGATGCGGTTCTCCGGGAAGTTGTACGTGCGGATCTTCTCGGAGCGGTCGACGGTGCGGACCTGGCTGCGGCGGGCGTCGGCGGCCTCGCGCTCCGCCTCCTCCTGCGCCATGGCGAGGAGCCTGGAGCGCAGGATACGCAGGGCCTGCTCCTTGTTCTGCAGCTGGCTCTTCTCGTTCTGGCAGGAGGCGACGACGCCGGTCGGGAGGTGCGTGATGCGCACGGCGGAGTCCGTGGTGTTCACCGACTGCCCGCCGGGGCCGGACGAGCGGTAGACGTCGATGCGCAGGTCGTTCGGGTTGATCTCGACGTCGACCTCCTCCGCCTCGGGGGTCACCAGGACGCCCGCGGCCGAGGTGTGGATGCGGCCCTGCGACTCGGTGGCGGGCACCCGCTGCACGCGGTGCACCCCGCCCTCGTACTTCAGCCGGGCCCACACGCCCTGGCCGGGTTCGGTCTGCCCGCGGGACTTCACCGCGACCTGGACGTCCTTGTAGCCGCCCAGCTCGGACTCGGTGGCGTCGATGATCTCGGTCTTCCAGCCGACGCGCTCGGCGTAGCGCAGGTACATGCGCAGCAGGTCGCCGGCGAACAGGGCGGACTCGTCGCCGCCCGCGCCCGCCTTGATCTCGAGGATGACGTCCTTGTCGTCGCTGGGGTCGCGCGGGACGAGCAGCAGCCGCAGCTTCTCGGTGAGCTGCTCGCGCCGCTGCTCGAGGTCCTTGACCTCGGCGGCGAAGTCCGGGTCGTCGGCGCCCAGTTCACGCGCGGTCTCGATGTCGTCGCCGTGCTGCTTCCAGGAGCGGTACGTGGCGACGATCGGGGTGAGCTCGGCGTAGCGCTTGTTCAGCTTGCGCGCGTTCGCCTGATCGGCGTGGACCGACGGGTCGGCGAGCTTCTTCTCCAGGTCGGCGTGCTCGGCGACGAGTTCCTCGACGGCCTCGAACATCTTGGGCTCCTGCTGGTACGTGGGTGAAGGGGCGGGCGACCAAAAACGCCGGTCCCGGCCTGCCCCCCGGACGGGGGCGCGGCCGTGGACCGGCGATTCGGGGCTCGCTACTTCTTGGAGCCGGCGGCCTTGCCGAAGCGGGCCTCGAAGCGGGCCACACGGCCACCGGTGTCGAGGATCTTCTGCTTGCCCGTGTAGAACGGGTGGCACTCGGAGCAGACCTCGGCGCGGATGTTGCCGCTGGAGATCGTGCTGCGGGTGGTGAACGACGCGCCGCAGGTGCAGCTGACCTGCGTCTCGACGTACTCGGGGTGGATGTCGCGCTTCAAGGTGTCTCCTAGGTTCCGGGAGGGCGCCGGGTCGCCGCCGCGGGATGCGGGAGCGTGAACCGGAGCCGACGTACCAGTCTGCCAGGACTGGGGCCGTCTCCCAAAACGGGGGTGGCCCCGGAATCATTCCCGGGGCCGCCCCGCGGTCCCGCGGACGCGCTGTGGGCTCAGCCCAGCACGTCGTACTGCTGGTAGCCGGTGCCCATGGAGACCCGCGCCGAGAAGAACGGCGCGGTGCTCCGTCCGGTGCCCCGGTAGGCGTACAGCGTGCCGCTCGGGGTGCGGGCCAGCAGGTCCGCCCTGCCGTCGCCGCTGACGTCGCCGACCGTGACGAGGGCGTTGTACGTGGTGCTCTTCCACGTGGCCAGCTTGGTCCGGCCCGTGAAGGAGCCGGAGCCGGCCTTGCCCGTGCCCTTGTACAGGTACAGGTCGCCGGTGCTGCGGACGCGGGCCACCAGGTCGGTCCGGCCGTCGCCGGTGAAGTCGCCGTGGCCGCGCAGGACGTCGAACCCGCCCCAGCCCGTGCCGGTCTTCAGACGCGCCGAGAAGGTGCCGTTGCCCTTGCCCGGGTAGGTCCACAGCACGCCCGCGGAGTCCACCATCAGCAGGTCGGGCACGTAGTCGCCGGTCACGTCACCGGGGGTGACGATCTGCCGGACGGACTTCCAGCCGGTGCTGAGCCGCTTGGTGGCCCAGGTGCCGCTGGAGATCACGTAGTGCGCCCAGTACACGGTGCCGTCGGTGGCGCGGTAGACCAGGTCCTGGTAGCCGTCGCGGTCGAGGTCGGTCTGCAGGACGGTGTTGACGCCCCTCCAGTCCCCCCACTCCTCCTGGGCGGCGAACCGGGAGCTCAGCGAGTTCCGGGAGTAGCCGACGCCCGTGGACTTCTTGCGGGCCCACAGGTCGGCGCGGTGGTCGCCGTTGATGTCGGTGTCGTCGATGCGCGGGTAGGTGGCGCCGACGTAGGTGGTCACCTTGGTGAAGACGCCGTAGGCGCCCTTCGCCACGCAGTCCTCGACGCCCCAGGAGACGACGCCCACGATCCGGTTGCCGACCACGAGCGGGCCGCCGGAGTCGCCGTTGCAGGCGGTGGTGGTGCCGGCGTCGCTGCCGGTGGCGGGCGTGCCCGCGCAGACCATGTGCCCGCGGACGTAGTCGCTGCCCCAGGCTCCGGCGCAGGTGGCGTCGGACTGGATGGGCAGCGTGGCCGTCTTCAGGACGTCGGAGACCTCGTCGTTGGTGGAGGTGGTGCGCCCCCAGCCGTAGACCCGGGCCTTGGTCCCGGCCGCGTACGAGGCGGTGTCGCCCGCCGTCGTCATGCGGATCGGGGTGGCCTTCACCGGCACCGGCAGCGTGAGCACCGCGATGTCGTTGTCGATGGTGGCGTCCTTGTACGCCGGGTGGTGCCACTGCCGCCAGACACCGGTGGCGGTGCCGCCGTGCAGGTCGCCGCCGGCGGAGGGCAGCTGGGCGGTGCCCGTGACGACGGCGCCGTTGGAGTACCAGTCGTAGCCCTTGACGCAGTGCGCGGCGGTGAGGATCTTCGTCGGCGCGACGACGACGCCGCCGCAGAAGAAGCCGAAGTCGTTGGCCTCGTCGTAGTAGTGCAGCTGCGCCATCCAGGGCGCGGAGGCGATCGTGGTGGTGGTGCCACCGATGATCTTCGCGTCGATGCCGGAGTCGCTCTTCGTGGTGGAGCTGAGCGGCGCCTTGTCCTTCGCCCGCGCGGCTTCGTCCGCCGCCATGGCTCCCACGACGCGGCGGGTCAGCTCGGCCTGGGACGGCGACTCCATCGCCGGAGCGACCGTCGGCTGCGGCAGCACGGGCGCGGCCTGGGCGGCCGGCGCCGTCAGCAGCGCCGCGCCGACCGCCGCGGCGGCACCGGCCGCGACGACGGCGATCCGGCGTCTGTGGCGGCCGGATCCGGACATGGGTGTATCCATGCAATTCCCCCCTCGGGATGATGAGTTCGGGCTTGAGATCCCTTCAGGGACAGCCCGAAGCAGCGTGATCGTACACCTGTCCGACGACATCCGTGCACGAAAAACGGCCGCCCCGTTAAGGGACGGCCGTTCGTCGTGCCCGCGCGGGGGCCCGGGAAGGGGGTGACGTCAGTCGCCGTTGCCCGGCGTCGGCGTCGTCTTCTGGATCTGCATGAGGAACTCGACGTTCGACTTGGTCTGCTTCATCTTGTCGAGGAGCAGCTCGATCGCCTGCTGCTGGTCGAGCGCGTGCAGCACCCGGCGCAGCTTCCAGACCACGGCGAGCTCCTCGTTGCCGAGCAGGATCTCCTCCTTGCGGGTGCCGGACGCGTCGACGTCCACCGCGGGGAAGATGCGCTTGTCGGCGAGCTTCCGGTCGAGCTTGAGCTCCATGTTGCCGGTGCCCTTGAACTCCTCGAAGATCACCTCGTCCATGCGGGACCCGGTGTCCACCAGGGCGGTGGCGAGGATGGTCAGCGAGCCGCCGTCCTCGATGTTGCGGGCCGCACCGAAGAAGCGCTTCGGCGGATACAGGGCGGTCGAGTCGACACCACCGGACAGGATGCGGCCGGAGGCCGGGGCGGCGAGGTTGTACGCACGGCCCAGGCGGGTGATCGAGTCGAGCAGCACGACCACGTCGTGACCCAGCTCCACCAGGCGCTTGGCGCGCTCGATGGCCAGCTCGGCGACCGTGGTGTGGTCCTCGGCCGGGCGGTCGAAGGTCGAGGAGATGACCTCGCCCTTCACCGACCGCTGCATGTCGGTGACCTCTTCCGGACGCTCGTCGACGAGGACGACCATCAGGTGGCACTCGGGGTTGTTGTGGGTGATCGCGTTGGCGACCGCCTGCATGATCATGGTCTTGCCGGTCTTCGGCGGGGCCACGATCAGACCGCGCTGGCCCTTGCCGATCGGCGACACGAGGTCGATGATCCGCGTGGTCAGCACGCCCGGGTCGGTCTCCAGACGGAGCCGGTCCTGCGGGTACAGCGGGGTCAGCTTGTTGAACTCCGGGCGGCCGCGGCCGTGTTCGGGCGCCATGCCGTTGACGGAGTCCAGGCGCACCAGCGCGTTGAACTTCTCGCGCCGCTCGCCTTCCTTGGGCTGGCGGACCGCACCGGTGACGTGGTCGCCCTTGCGCAGGCCGTTCTTGCGGACCTGGGCGAGGGAGACGTACACGTCGTTCGGACCGGGCAGGTAGCCGGAGGTCCGGATGAAGGCGTAGTTGTCGAGGATGTCGAGGATGCCCGCGACGGGGATCAGGACGTCGTCCTCGGCGACCTGCGGCTCGGCCACGTCGTCACGGCCACGGCGGCCACGGCGGTCGCGGTAGCGGCCGCGACGGCCACGGCGGCCGCCTCCGTCGTCGTCGTACCCGTCGTCCTGCCGGCCTCCGCCGCCGCCCTGCTGGGTCTGCTGACGGCCGCCGCCCTGGCTCTGCTGCTGGTCGTCGCCCTTGGTGCGGCGGTCGCGGTCGCGGCCTCGGTCACGGTCACGGCCGCGGTCACGCCGGCGGCCCTCGCCGCCGTCGTGGTCGGACTTGCCCTCGCCCTGCTGCGACTGCTGCTGCGCCGGGGCCTCGGTCCTGGTCTCGGTCTTCGCCTCGGCCGTGACCGTCTCCGTCGCGGCGGCCGGGGCGCCCGCGTCGGCGGTGGCGCGACGGCGGCGGCGCTCGGTGGGAGCGCTCTCCCCGGCCTGCTCGGCGGCGGAGGCCTTCGGCGAGGGCTGGCCCGGGATCTCGATCTGCTGCTGGGCCGCGGCCTTGTCGGCGGGCGCCTGCTCGGCCTTGGCCTCGGCCTTCTTCCCGGCCTTCTCCGCCTTCTCGGCCGTGTCGCCCGTACGGGCGCGGGAGGTGGCGCGGCGCTTGGGCTTGGTCTCGGCGGACTCGGCCTTGGCCGGGGCGTCCCCGGAGGCGGAGCCTCCACCGGCGGCCTGCGCCTCCTTGATGACCTCGATCAGCTGGCTCTTGCGCATGCGCGCGGTGCCCCTGATGCCGAGGCCGGATGCGACCTGCTGCAGCTCGGCCAGCACCATGCCCTCGAGGCCGGTACCGCGGCGCCGCCGGGAGCCGGCACCGGAGGCAGGCGCGGAAGCGTCCGTGGCGGGCGCGGCAGCGGTCTCCTCGACACGTGCGCCCATCAGATCGGTGGTGTCGCTCACGAAGGGTCCTTCCCTGGAGCGGACGTCGGCCTGTCTGGCTCGGCGACCGGTTGTGCTGTCCGGCATCGTTCCCTGAGGTGTGGACCGTGCCGGGGCGGTTGTCCGCCTGCGCGGCGGAAGAGATATCTGGTGATGGCGCTCCCCCGAGCCGTGGCACCCAGTGTCACGTGGCGTGGTCGCACCGGTTCCGAAGCTCCCCCAGAGGGGGTGCCCCCACCTGCGGGCCGTTCAGTGTCCGCGTACGACGTACTGCCCGCGTACGTAGCAGTGAACACAGTGCGGCTTGGGGGGCTCCCGGAAGAATGTCTGTCCCGGACGGGGACACGAGGCACCTCGCCATGGTGGGGTCGGGTGCAGACTTGAGATTAACACTACCGGATCCAACAAACATTCCCCCTCTCCAAATCCGGCGACCGTGTCAGGCGGCGAGCGGCAGGACGCTCGCTCCCCGGGCGTCCAGGCCCAGCCGGTTGGCGGCCCAGCCGGCGCCGGCGAGCGCTTCGACCTTGTCGGCCGTGCCCGCGTCGGCCAGCGCCATGACCGTGGGTCCGGCGCCGGAGATGACCGCGGGGATGCCGTCCCCGCGCAGCCGCTCCACCAGTGCGGCGCTCTCCGGCATGGCCGGGGCGCGGTACTCCTGGTGCAGGCGGTCCTCGGTGGCGGGCAGCAGCAGCTCGGGGCGCCTGGTCAGGGCCTCGACGAGCAGGGCGGCACGGCCCGCGTTGGCGGCGGCGTCGACGTGCGGCACGGTGCGCGGGAGCAGTCCGCGCGCGGTCTCGGTGAGGACCGGCTTCGCGGGCACGAAAACCACCGGAACGATGGAATCGGCGGGCTCCATCCTGATCGCCCGGGCGGCGCCGCCCTCCATCCAGGACAGGGTGAAACCGCCGAGCAGGCAGGCCGCGACGTTGTCCGGGTGCCCCTCGATCTCGGTGGCCAGCTCGAGCAGCGCGGTGTCGTCGAGCTTCGCCTCGGCGCCTATGGTCACGGCGCGGGCGGCGACGATCCCGGCGCAGATCGCGGCCGAGGAGGAGCCGAGGCCCCGGCCGTGCGGGATGCGGTTGGCGCAGACGATCTCCAGACCGCGCGGCTGTCCGCCGAGCAGGTCGAAGGCGGTGCGCAGGGAGCGTACGAGAAGGTGGCTCTCGTCCCGCGGGAGGGTCTCGCCGCCCTCACCGGCGATGTCGATGTGCAGCCCGGAGTCGGCCACCCGGACGACGACGTCGTCGTAGAGGCCCAGCGCGAGGCCGAGGGCGTCGAAGCCCGGACCGAGGTTGGCGCTGGTGGCGGGGACGCGCACCCGGACGGCGGCGGCGCGGAACGCGGGACCGGCCATCGCTCGAAGACTCTCCTTGAGCTGCGTGGACTGTCGAATGACGTTCGATGGACATTCGACGGCGGACGAGAACCCTGGGGCCGTCGCCGACCGGGCTGGCCGGCCGCTTCCGGGCCGTCCCGGGTCACTGGCGGGACCCTGGGGACGACGCACTGTCGCGGCATATGCGACGGGCGGGTTCCCTACAGCCTATCGAAGGAAGGTTCACCTGCGACATAGGGCGCACAGGAGGCGCACGATGCGTGTCGCAAGCCCCCTGTGCACCCCCTGTGGGGAGCGTCCCCGGGCAGGCGCGTCCCTTACGCCGGTTGCGCGGTTCCGCGGTGGCGGAAGCGCGCGGGCGGACGGGCCGGACGAAGCCTGCCGCCGCGAGCCGGACGGGCCGGGCGGAGCCTGCCGCGGGCTAGACGGAACCTGCCGCCGCGGACCGGACGATGCCGGTCGCCGCGGGTCAGACGAGACCGAGCCGCTGGGCGGCGGTGGCGGCGTCGACCGGGACGGTGACCGGCTGTGGGGCGCCGGCGACGGCCCAGTCGGGGTCCTTCAGGCCGTTGCCGGTGACCGTGCAGACGATCCTCTGTCCGGGATCGACCTTCCCCTGCTCGGCGGCCTTCAGCAGACCGGCGACCGACGCGGCGGACGCGGGCTCGACGAAGACGCCCTCCTGGGAGGCCAGCAGCCGGTAGGCGCGCAGGATCTCACGGTCCGTCACCTCGTCGATGCGGCCGCCCGACTCGTCCCGCGCGGCGAGCGCGAGCTGCCACGAGGCGGGGTTGCCGATGCGGATGGCGGTGGCGATGGTCGAGGGGTCCTTGACGACCTCGCCGCGCACGATGGGGGCGCTGCCGGAGGCCTGGTAGCCCCACATGCGCGGGGTCCGGGTGCTGACGCCGTCGGCGGCGTACTCCGTGTAGCCCTTCCAGTACGCGGTGATGTTGCCCGCGTTGCCCACCGGCAGGACGTGGATGTCGGGGGCGTCGCCCAGCATGTCCACGATCTCGAAGGCGGCGGTCTTCTGCCCCTCGATGCGCACCGGATTGACCGAATTGACCAGCGCTACCGGGTAGTTGTCGCTCAGCGAGCGGGCCAGCGTGAGGCAGTCGTCGAAGTTGCCGTCGACCTGGAGGATCTTCGCGCCGTGCACCAGGGCCTGGCCCATCTTGCCCAGCGCGATCTTGCCCTGCGGCACCAGCACGGCGCAGACCATGCCGGCGCGCACGCCGTACGCGGCGGCGGAGGCGGAGGTGTTGCCGGTGGAGGCGCAGATGACGGCCTTGGCGCCCTCCTCCTTGGCCCGCGAGATGGCCATGGTCATGCCGCGGTCCTTGAAGGACCCGGTCGGGTTCGCGCCCTCGACCTTGAGGTGGACCTCGCAGCCGGTGCGCTCGGAGAGCACCTGCGCGGGGACGAGCGGCGTACCGCCCTCACGGAGCGTCACGACCGGCGTGGTGTCGGATACCGGCAGCCGGTCCCGGTACTCCTCGATGATTCCGCGCCACTGGTGGGTCATTGCTGGTTACTCTCCTTCAACCCGCATGATGCTGGCGACACCACGCACGGTGTCGAGCTTGCGCAACGCCTCCACGGTCCCGCCGAGGGCCGCGTCGGACGCGCGGTGGGTGACGACGACGAGCGACGCCTCCCCGTCCTTGCCTTGCTGGCGCACCGTGTCGATCGAGACACCGTGCTCCGCGAACACGGTGGCGACCTGGGCGAGCACGCCCGGTTTGTCGGCCACGTCCAGGCTGATGTGGTAGCGCGTGACGACCTCGCCCATCGGCGAGACGGGCAGCGCGGCGTACGCGGACTCGCCGGGTCCCGTGGTGCCGCCGAGCCGGTTGCGGCCGACCGCGACCAGGTCGCCGAGGACCGCGGAGGCGGTCGGGGAGCCGCCCGCGCCGGGGCCGTAGAACATCAGCCGGCCGGAGGCGTCGGACTCGACGAACACGGCGTTGTAGGCGCCCCGCACGGAGGCCAGCGGGTGGCTCAGCGGGATCATCGCCGGGTGCACGCGCGCGGTGACCGACGCGCCGTCCTCGGCCCGCTCGCAGATGGCGAGCAGCTTGATGGTGCAGCCCATCTCCTTGGCGGAGGCGAAGTCCGCCGCCGTCACCTCGGTCATGCCCTCGCGGTGGACGTCGTCGAGGCGCACGCGGGTGTGGAAGGCGATCCCGGCGAGGATGGCGGCCTTGGCGGCGGCGTCGAAGCCCTCCACGTCGGCGGTCGGGTCGGCCTCGGCGTAGCCCAGCGCGGTGGCCTCGTCGAGGGCCTCCTGGTAGCCGGCGCCGGTGCTGTCCATCTTGTCGAGGATGAAGTTGGTGGTGCCGTTGACGATGCCGAGCACCCGGTTGACCTTGTCGCCGGCGAGGGACTCGCGCAGCGGGCGGATCAGCGGGATGGCGCCGGCCACGGCGGCCTCGTAGTAGAGGTCCCTGCCGTGCTCCTCGGCGGCGGCGTGCAGGGCGGCGCCGTCCTGGGCGAGGAGGGCCTTGTTGGCGGAGACGACGGAGGCGCCGTGCTCGAAGGCGGTGGTGATGAGGGTCCGGGCGGGCTCGATGCCGCCGATGACCTCCACGACGATGTCGAGGTCGCCGCGTTTGACCAGGGCGGTCGCGTCGGTGGTGATCAGCGCGGGGTCGATGCCCTCGCGCACCTTGTCCGGCCGCCGTACGGCCACGCCGGCGAGCTCGACCGGGGCGCCGATGCGGGCGGCGAGGTCGTCGGCGTGCGTCGTCATGATGCGCGCCACCTCTGAGCCGACCACTCCACAGCCCAGCAGCGCCACCTTCAGCGGACGCGTACGCATCATCCGACCTCGTTTCCTGATTACCGTCTCGGTTGCACCAGTCTCACCCACCGAACGGGACTTTCTGTACCAAGTCCGGATCGTGAGACATCTATTTCATTTCCATGACCGGGCCGGCGAAAGATCTTCCGCCGGCCCGTCGTCTCCCCCCGGGGTTCCTCATCCGACGTCGAGCCGGAGCAGGTCCTCCTCCGTCTCCCGCCGGACGATGACCCGCGCCTGGCCGTCCTTGACCGCGACCACCGGCGGCCGCAGCACGTGGTTGTAGTTGCTGGCCATGGACCGGCAGTACGCCCCGGTCGCCGGCACGGCGATCAGGTCGCCCGGCGCCAGGTCGCCCGGCAGGAACGCGTCCTTCACCACGATGTCACCGCTCTCGCAGTGCTTGCCGACGACGCGGGCCAGCATCGGCTCGGCGTCGGAGGCGCGGGAGACGAGGGAGACGCTGTACTCGGCGTCGTACAGGGCGGTACGGATGTTGTCGGACATGCCGCCGTCGACGGAGACGTACGTCCGCAGCCCGTCGAGCGGCTTGACGGTGCCGACCTCGTACAGCGTGAAGGCGGTCGGCCCGACGATGGCGCGTCCCGGCTCGACGGAGATCCGCGGGGTGCGCAGCTTCGCGGCCTCGCACTCGCGGGTGACGATCTCGGTGAGCGCCTTGGCGATCTCGTGCGGCTCACGGGGGTCGTCGTCGCTGGTGTACGCGATGCCGAGGCCGCCGCCGAGGTCGATCTCGGGCAGCTCGACGCCGTGCTCGTCGCGGATGTCCTTGAGCAGCCCGACCACGCGGTGCGCGGCGACCTCGAAGCCGGACATGTCGAAGATCTGCGACCCGATGTGCGAGTGGATGCCGATCACTTCGAGGCCGTCGAGCTGCAGCGCGCGCCGCACGGCCTCGGCGGCCTGCCCGCCGGCCAGCGGGATGCCGAACTTCTGGTCCTCGTGGGCGGTGGCGATGAACTCGTGGGTGTGCGCCTCGACGCCGACGGTGACGCGGATCTGCACCCGCTGCCGGGTGCCGAGCTCACGGGCGATGTGGGCGACGCGCACGATCTCCTGGAAGGAGTCGAGCACGATCCGCCCGACGCCGGCCTCGACGGCCCGGCGGATCTCGGCGACGGACTTGTTGTTGCCGTGGAAGGCGATGCGCTCGGCGGGCATCCCGGCGGACAGCGCGGTGGCCAGCTCGCCGCCGGAGCAGACGTCGAGGTTCAGCCCCTCCTCGTGCAGCCACCGCACGACGGCCCGGGACAGGAACGCCTTGCCCGCGTAGAACACGTCGGCGCCCTCGCCGAAGGCGGTCCGCCAGGCACGGGCGCGGGCGCGGAAGTCGTCCTCGTCGAGGACGTAGGCGGGGGTGCCGTACTCCTCGGCGAGCCGCTTGACGTCGATCCCGCCGACGGTGAGCACGCCGTCGGCGTCACGGGTGACGGTCTGCGCCCACACCTTGGGGTCGAGGGCGTTCGGGTCGGCGGGCGGCGCGAGGTAGTGCCCCTCGGGGAGGACGTCGGCGTGACGGGGCCCGGCGGGGTGTGCGGAACGGCTCATGGCAGGTCTTGGGCTTCCTAGAGATGTTCGGGTGCGTCGATGCCGAGCAGGGTCAGGCCGCCGGCCAGCACCGTCCCGGCGGCTTCGGCGAGGGCGAGCCGGGCACGGTGGGCGGCCGAGGGTTTCTCCTCGCCGAGCGGCAGCACGGCGGGCAGCAGGGGCGCCAGCGCGTCGGCGACGGCGACCAGGTGCCGGGCCAGCCGGTCGGGGGCGCGGTGCGCGGCGGTGGCGGCGAGGACGCGGGGGTGGTCGGCGAGGGTGAGGAGGAGAGCTTGGACCTCCCCCTCGGAGGTGAGAGGGCCGGGCTCGGGGGTGAAGCCGAGGTCGGCGGCGTTGCGCAGGAGGGCGCGGGTATTGCCGCCCGCGGGCTCCTGCGCGCCGGGGGTGAGAGGGCCGGGCTCGGGGGTGAAGCCGAGGTCGGCGGCGTTGCGCAGGAGGGCGCGGGTGCGGGCGTGGGCGTACCGGACGCGGAAGAGGGGGTTGCTCTCGCGCTGGGCGAGGTGCGCGGCGTCGTGACCGGAGCCGAGATGGGGGCGGTCGTGCGGGGCGGGGTGGAGCAGGGCCCAGCGGGCGGCGTCGCGGCCGAGGGGCAGGGGGTCGGCGGGGGCGGGGACGGGGCGGAGGGGGGCGGCGTCGGTGTCTGTGCTTGTGGGGATGGTGCTGGGCACGTCGAGGACGCGCACCCAGGCCGCCTCGGGCGGACGTGAGCTGGACATCTCCGGGCGAGCGCCCTGCGACCGCAGCACCCGCGCGACGGAGTCCATGAGGACGACGGCCCGCACCTCGTGCGCGGCGTGCAGCCGTACGACCTGACCGGCGAGGTCGTCGGTGTGCCCGTACCGGAGACCGGCGCGCAGGATGGCGCGCACGAGCCGGACGGGGGCGGCGCCGGCGAGGGAGATGTTGAGGAACCCGGGCCCGGTGACGACGACGTCGCTGATCCCGTCGGCGCGCAGGAGACGCGCGCGCAGCAGCTCGGCGACGGCGGGGGCGGGCCGCCCGGCCGGACGGGCGAGCTGGAGGGCGACGCTGGTGGCGTAGTCGCCGCAGCCTCCGGGCCCGGGGGGCGCGACGACGACCCGCTCGGGCACGGCCACGGAGAGTTCCCCCTCGTCCACGGCACGGCGCACCGCGTGCAGCACGGTGCGGGAGAGCTCGACGGGGGTCACGGGACAAGCGTAGGCGAGGAGGGGGGTGGGTAGGCGAACATGTTTGGGGGCTGTCCCGGGATGTGGACGGGCATGGACAGCGTCAAGGGTTTGATGTCATCCCCCGGCGTGCCCGGCGGCCGCCTCGGCGTCCCCGCTCCCCCGCATCCCCCGCACATGTCCGACCGGCGCGTCGATCAGCGACCGCACGACCCGCACCAGCTCCTGCGGATCGAACGGCTTGGCGAGGAAGGCGTCGACCCCGACATCGAGCCCGCTCTCGACCTCGTGCTGCGTGCAGGCGCTGACGACGACGAGGGGGATGCCGGCGGTCCGGGGGTCGGACCGCAGCCGCCGGGCGGCGCCGAGCCCGTCCAGCCGGGGCATGACGACGTCCAGGGTAATGAGATCGGGCCGCACCTGATGCACGACTTCCAGACACTCGGCACCATCGGCCGCGGTCACCACCTCGACGCCCTCCAGCTCGAGGTTGACCCTGATCAACTGCCGGATGACCTTGTTGTCGTCCACCACAAGAACCCGGCCCGAAGTGCTCGGCACCACTCGAGAGTAGGTCGGGACCGGCCACCGCGTCCGGCGTTTGACCACTTCCACCCCGACCGGGCGACGGGCCGCATGGAGCGTCGGGCGGGGAACCGGGCGGGGCCGACCCCGCTCGACGCGGAAAGTGGTTCATGACCACCCCCGGAGAACTGGTAGTGTTCTACCCGTCGCCGCGATCACCGCGCCCGACACGCCCCCGTAGCTCAGGGGATAGAGCAACGGCCTCCGGAGCCGTGTGCGCAGGTTCGAATCCTGCCGGGGGCACCGTGCATGAGGTGCCCAAAGACCCCGTCACCAGCGGAAACGCTGAGAACGGGGTCTTCGCGTATGTGCAGGCGTGTGCCGCTCTGAGCGGCCCTATGTCGGCGTCCGTGGACTATTCGTGGACAGGATCTTGGGGCATCTTCCCTGGTCAGCCCCGAGGTTTCCGAAGTGCCCGTCAGCCGGCGTCCGGCCACTCCTCAGGAGGCGGAGGCAGCTTCGGGTCGTCCCGCCGCTCCGCTTGCCGCGCGTTCTCCCCTCGCAGGCTCGTCAACCACGGCCACAGATCCGGCAGCGGCTGCGCCGGGCAGGCGAGACGGTGCTCGATACGGCACCGCTGGAACTGATCCGGCGGACACACCCCGTAGACCGTCACCCGTCCATCGGACAGCTCGATCCACCGATGCTCCGCCGGCACCGTGTGAGCCAGTGGATGCATGTCCGGCTCCAGTAGCACCCAGTCATGCTCGATCGTCGCCACTCGATCCCCCAGCAGCCCGCAGTACGGGCAGCGGGACTGCCCATCACCCAGCCGCCGCGGCTTCTCTTCTAAAAGCCCCATACCGTGAGAGTCGCCAGCCCGACGGCCCGGGCGTAGAGCGCGAATCGGACGGAACCCCTGGGGCAACCGTCCGGCAACGAGGCGAGAGACGACGCGGCAGGTGCAACTAGCAACCAATGGCCGACGGCACACGGCCGAGATACGGCGAAGCCCTCCAGCCCATGCGGGCTGGAGGGCTAACGGCCTACGCGAGTGATCACTCGTACTCGCGCAACAACTCCTCGATCTTGCGGTTGACGATCTCCTGCCGTCCGTCGATGCACTTGGCGTAGCGGCTCAGCAGGACCTCCACACTGTTGCCCGCACGTTCGGCGACCTCCGTCGGGTCCACCCCGGAATTGAGCCAGGTCGACAGCGCCGAGTGCCGGAGGTCATACGGGCGAGCCGCGAGCGGGGAGGCGACCGCGGCCGGCGGAAGCGCCAGCGCACGGGCCTCCTGCCAGACGCGGTAGTACGTCGAGGAGCCGACCACTCCCCCGCGTTCGTTGGTGAACAGCCGCCCGTCCTCGGCGGTGCCGAAGGTGTCGAGGTGCTGCCGGAGGATGGCGACGAGCTGGGGCGGGATGGGTACGCGCCGGACCTCTTCCGCCGGCCGGTTCTTGAGGCCCCGGTCATCGTGGGTCTCACCGGAGTCCGTCCACTGCTTCCCGACGCTGGGACGCGTCCGATTCAGCAGCACCGTCCCCCAGCCGGCCTCGGGCAGCTTTAGGTCCGCATCGGTGAGGCCGACGGCCTCAGCCGGACGCAAGGCGCCGTAGTACATGCAGGCGAACAGGCCGACGAGTCGGCGACCACGCGCCCGGCCGTACCCACCGACGTACGAGACCGCAGTCAGCAGGGAACGGGCCTGCGCGGGATTGGCGACCACCCGGGGATCGACTTCCCCGGCCACCTTCGGTTTCTTCCAGCGGATTCCCGTGATCGGGTTCTCTTTGAATTCCCCGAGGTCCACTGCATAGTGCAGTGCGTTGACGAGTGTTCGACGCTTACGCCGGACGGTCTCCGCGGCTGCCGCCGTCCCGTCGAGCTTCAGCTTGAGCGAATCCAGGACGGCCCTGCCGATCGCGGCGTCACCGAGGTCCGAGAGCGGACGCGACGCTTTGGCCACCCAGTGCAAGGTGTTCGCGATCTCAGTCGGCAATTCACGCTCGTCCGGGCCGGGGAGGATGAAGGCCCAGTTGCGAAGCGCCCTCCTGATCAGTTCCTCGGACGGCTGCCCCGGGCGCTCGTCGACAAGGGCCATCGTCACGGCGGTCAGGGCCTCATTGATCCCGTTGCGCGTGTTCGGCGCCGCGTGCGGCCACTTCATGGCGAGGTACTTCAGAGCGAAGGCATACCAGGTCATCGAGGCCGCCTTCTCGACCATCGAATTGGGCAGGCCCGTCTCTGCGTCGAACTCTTCGCCGGCATGAGCGGCGCGAAGCAACTTGGAACGGTAGTGTTCCGCAAGCCCCTTGGTACGGAACTGCTCAGAGAACACGTTTCCGGCGACAGTCCACCGGACGTCATAGGACGACTTCTTTGTGTTCCGCTTCCGCACGCTCCAGACCTTGACATCGAGAGATCTCATGCGGCCGACTCCAACTGCCGCAGCCAGTTCCGGAAGTCGCTTCGCCACACCCGCAGTTCACCGTTGGGCAGCTTGAAAGCGGCCGGCCCCTGCCCAAGCTCCCGCCACCTGTAAAAGGTCCGCCGAGAGACACCTCCGAGCTCCTCAAGGATCTGCGGAACAGTCATCAGCTCGTCTTTCACGTCAGACTCCCTCCAGTGCGGATAGCTCTTCGCGGGCGGTCTCGCGGTTGTGTTGCAGGTCGCGGGCGATGCTGGCGGCGAGGACGGATTCGCCGGGGGTGTGGCCGTGTCCGGCGTACTGCCAGTCGGCGAGGACGAGGACGGTGTCCGGCTCCTGGTCGTCGAGGCCGAGGGCGGCGTGTTCCTGGGCGGCGCGGTAGTCGGCGCGAGCCTGACGGAGTTCGCCGAGGGTGGTGGAGTAGCGGCGGGACTTGGTGGAGAAGTGGCCGCGGAAGCCGAGCATGTGAGCCCAGGCCCACAGCCGTCGGTCCGGGTAGAGCGGGTCGAGCGTCTTACAGGCTTCGATCAGGCGGCGGGTGTGGTCGGGGACCTGGTGGCGGTCGAGCTCGGAGAGCTCCCCGATGCGGCGGTCCAGAGTGCCGGTGTTCTCGGCCACCTTGGTGGCGTACTTGGCGACGTAGGAAGCGACCGCCTGTTCGGTGATGTCGGAGCCGTCTCCGAACGCCTTGACGGGCCGGACGTCGAGCTGGGTACCCCAGCGGAAGGTCCGGGCCGGTTGGTCTTCGGCGGCCGGGACGGAGACCGAGGTGTAGGAGTGCGCGGCGGCGGCGCGGATCGCGTCGGCGAGCAGTTGCACGGTGGCCCAGGACGGCGGCGGGGTGTCTGGGCCGTCGGGTCCGTCGAGGCGGATCACGGCGTGGAAGTGCAGGGCGCCGCGTTTCTGGAACTCGGCGACCTTGCCGTACGACAACCTGGCGCGCTCTTTCAGCTCGCGCTGGGTGAGGCCGGCGCGGGCGGCGATCTCGCGGCGGAGCCGGTTGGTGAATCGTTGCCAGAGCTGCCCCGCGTGGTTGTTGAACAGCACCGCGCCCGCGTAGTCGTACGTCGCCGGGTCGAGGGCGGTACCCAGTTCCGGAGCGTCAGGGGCGTGCCGTACTCCGCAGCGGCAGACGCCACGGTCGGGCCGGTTGTGGACCGGGCCGAACGAGGGTGCGGTGAGGGTGGTGAAGACGCGCGGGTGATCGCGGACGGTGGCGGGGATGTCGCGGCGGTCGTCACCGGCGAGGCCCGCGCGGATGAGGTGGTAGGTGTCGCCCGCGTAGGTCCAGGCACAGGAGGGGCAGCGGGAGGCACGGCGGTTGCCGCAGGCGAGGCGGAGACGGCCGCCCGGCTCGCCCTCGGTGGAGTAGTGGTGCAGGGTCTCGCCGGTGGTCTTGTCCTTGTGCACGACCCAGCCGGTCAGGTGGATGGGGTCGGCGCAGCCACCGGTGCGGCGTATCTGTTCTTCCCAGCGGTGGTAGTCGACGGCCGAAGCCACCCTCAGCAGGTCGCCGAGGGTGGTCGGGTCGAGCAGCGTCTCAGGCACCAGCGCCCTCCCGGACGCGGCGGGCGGTGACGGTGCCGGTGCCGTGGCAGACCGGGCAGTGAGCGGTGATGGTGCGCAGGTGCCCGCGCGGGTCACGGCCGCCGATGGTGACGGCGACGGAGGCGAAGCCGTCGCAGGCCGGGCAGATACGCGACGCGGGCGGGGTGTGCTGGGTCATGATGGTGGTTCCTTTCGATTGCGGTTGGAAGGAACGGCCCCGGGTGGCGGCGTGCTTGGCGGCTTGTGCGCCACCCGGCGGCCGGTCAGCGAGAGAGGCGTGAGCCCCGGCGACCACGGCCCTTGGCCGCGTACATGGCCGCGTCGGCGGCGGCGAGGGCATCGGTCAGCAGCGGCACCGGCAGCTCGGCGAGGCGGCAGACGCCGACCGACGCGGCCAGCGGCAGCGAAACGCCGTTGTAGGGCAGCGGCCGGTGGAGTGCGGTGGTGAGCGCGTCGAGGTCGACGGCGGCCAGGTCCTGGACGACGGCGACGAACTCGTCCCCGCCCAGGCGACCGGCGGTGCCGTGACGGCCGCACCAGGTGCGCAGGCGATCGGCGGTGGCGATGAGCGCGGCGTCCCCGGCGGCGTGGCCGTGGGTGTCGTTGAGGGTCTTGAAGTGGTCGAGGTCGACCAGGAGGACGGCGGCGGCCGGGTGCCGGCGGATGCAGTGTTCGGCGCGGGTGGTCCAACCGGCGCGAGTGTGCAGACCGGTCAGCGGGTCACGGCGGGCGGCGGCGAGCCGGTGGGTGAGGATGCCCCCGTGCACGGCCCAGCCCAGTAACGGCACCAGGGCGGCGGCTATCTGCAGGTCCATGAGCGTTCCCTTCGGTGACGGCGGTTGGCGAGGTACGGGGTCCCGGAAGGCGGCGGCGTGCTTGGCGGCTTGTGCGTCGCCACCGGGACCGGTCAGTGGCGGTGCTGGGAGGCCAGCAGCGAGCGCAGGACGACGGCGCAGACGGCGACCGAGGCGGCGGTGATGGCGACGGCCAGGAGCATGGAGACCAGGACGGCGCCGACGACCAGGACCACGGCGGTGCCGCCGCCGACCAGGGCGAGCGCGGTGCCGGGGGTGAGCTGGACCGTGGGACGGGCGGGGCCAGCGACCGAGGCCGGGGTGGGCGGCGAAACCGAGGTGCCCGGGGTGATGGTGGTCGGCTCCACCACGGCGGGAGGGGTGACCGTGCCGGTGGGCTGGGGCATGGTCGGGAGCTTGGGCCGGAACATGAGCGGGTCTCCTTACTTGACGGCGGTGTCGATGACCGGGGACAGGAGGCTGTCGGCGAGGAGGTAGCCGCCGAGCAGCAGCACCAGGACCAGCCAGAGCGGCGGACGGATGAGCTTGACGCCGAGCCAGCCGACGACGACCAGGGCGAACCAGAGGGGGACATCCATGGGGTGGCCTCCTAGCGGACCTTGCAGCGGTGGGTGCGGGCGGCGAGCTGGGCGGCGGACTGGCTGGAGTAGTCGGCGGACCAGCCGCAACCGTCCGAGCTGCACACGGCGGCGTGCTTGGTGGTGCCGTTGCGATCGCGGTGGGTGCCGATCTGCACCGGGCCGATCCGCATCACGGAGTGGAAGAAGTCGCGGGCAGGCATGACGGGGTCTCCTCTCGGGTCAGGTGAGCTGGGCGGCGATGGCGTCCGCGAGCTGGGGCGGGACGCCGAGGCGGGCGCGGAGGGTGTCAGTGTCGATCCGGGAGCCGGTGCGGTGCTGGTGGTCGGCGGCGACCTTGCGGGCGTGGTCGACCAGCGCGGCCGGGACCGGCACCACCGGACGGGGCTTCGCGGTGGGCAGGGCCGGGGCTTCCTCGGCCGCCGGGACCGCTACGGCTTGAGGTTCCGGGTCCGGCTCAGCAGCGGTGACCGGTTCGGGCTCATGCTCCGGGTCCGGGGCGGAGGGTGCCGGCGCTTCCGGCTCCTGCCGAGTGGGTGAGTGGGCGAGGAGGGTGCCACCCATGAAGGCCAGGGCGGGCCAGGCGGCGACGAGGATGCGCAGCCAGGCCGGGACGTCGTCCAGGTCGAGGAGTCCGGCGGTGGCGACGTTCGCGCCGAGCGAGGCGACCAGGGCGATGAGGAACCAGCACCAGGCGAGCCGGGACGGCCCGTCCGTGCGCAGTCGACGCCAGGCGGCGACCAGGAGCAGGTCGACCGAGACCGGGTAGGCCCAGGCCTTCCAACCGTCCTGTCCGGCAGCGGCGGCGAGGTCGTGCAGGTGCGCGAAGGACAGCGCCCCGGCGATGACGGCCTGGACCAGGACGGCGTCGACGCGGAGGCGGGCCATCACGGCTGCCCTCCCGGGTACTGGGGGCCGTCGGTGGGGTCGTAGCCGGGCGGGAAGATGCCGGGCGGGGGTTCGGGGAGGGAGACGGCCAGGGAGGGGCCGATGGCGTCGACGAAGGCGGAGTCGGCGCCCAAGGTGTGGGCGTACAGGGCCAGGGCGCTGAGCAGCTGCACCGTGCGGTTGAAGTCCTCGCGGGTGTCCACGGGTGCACCTCCGGTTTCTGGCATGGCAGGGGTAGGGACTTGGCGCGAAGCGGTCGCGCCGACCGATCAGGTGGTGTGGCTCAGGCAGCGGCCGGGGCGGACTCGACTGCCGGGGCCGGAACCGGTGTGAGGGTGCCGAGCGCGGGCCGGAACGGGGCGAGGGCGGGAAGGTCCGGGGTCAGGTCGGCGTGCCGGTTGCAGATGTTCACGGCCTGCCGCAGCGAGGTGTGCGGGGCGCGGATGCGGGCCCAGCCGCCGGTTGAGTCGCCGGTGATGGCGACGCCGGGGGTGTCGGTGGGGATCTGAATCGCGGCGAGGACGGCGTCCGGGGCGATGTCGCCGAGGGCCATGTTCGCCGAGGATTCGTCGTTGACGCGGTGGGCGGTGCGGCCGGTGAGCTGGGCGCGGAGCATGGTGATGCCCTTGCCGAGTTCGGAGCCGAAGCGCTGCCCGCAGATCTCCAGGTAGATGCCGGCCGCGCGGCCGAGCTGGGCGAGCCGGGCCAGGGCAGTGATGATGCGGTCCCGCCGCTTCTCCTCCTCCTTGGTCGCGAAGAGGGCGAGTTCGGCGACCTCGTCGACCAGGACCACGATGGGCACCGGCCGCAGGTGTTCGGGCAGGTCCCAGATGTCGGCGGCGATCTCCGCATCCGGCACGTCAGCGGTGATCCGCTGCTCGGCCCGGATGAGCTGGTAGACGTCCTCCATGTGGGACACCAGCGCGTCGAGGAGTTCAGCGGCGGTGTCGGGGTCGTCGGCGAGTGCGGAGAACCGGCGGGCCAGCGGGAACAGCTCGACACCCTGCTTGCAGTCGATGCCGACCAAGGCGACGTGCTGCGGCGCGAGGGCGGCGACGAGGTTGCGCTGATAGACTGACTTCCCGGACTCCGTAGCCCCCAGGGTGAGGGCGTGCGGAACGGCTCGGTAGTCGCGGTAGTGGACGGCCCCGTCTTCACGCAGGGCAACCGGGACCCGCATCGGTCGGGTGTCGGCCACGGCAGGCATCTGCACACGCTTGAGCACGTCGTAACCGGTCATGCGCAGCTCGACCACACCCGAGCGCAGCTCACGAGAAGTCACGCCGTACATGGCGAACGAGTGTCGTAGCCGATCACATGAGGCGGCCACGTCGAAGGCGTCCTGACCGGGGCGGAGCTTGAGCCGGAGCACCAGGCCGGTCCGGGTCACTCGGAACCGCAGGATGCGCGGGGCACGGGGTCCGGGAACGGGGCGGTTCGTCATCCGGGCCAGCGCCAGTCGCCAGCAAGGGGCCGGGACGGTGAGGCCGCAGGCGTCCATGACCGAGCCATAGCGGACCAGGACCCGCAGCGCGGCGAGGGTGACCCCGAAGGTCAGCCAGTACCAGGCGGGGCGCCGCCACCGCAGGAGACCCGCGGCGGCGACGACCAGCACCAGAGCGACGATCAGCCACGTCATGGCTCAGGCCGCCTTCGAGGCCGCGTCTGCAGCGGTCAGCGAGGTCACCGCGACCGCGCGGAAGGCGATGCCGTGCCGCTTCTGGCCGTTGAACTCGTTCTCCCACGGCGAGGCGACCAGGCCGGTCAGGACCACCGGAGTGCCCATGGCCAGGTCCTCGGAGACGCCGGACTGCGGGACGGTGAGCTTGAGGATCTCCACCTCGTCGGGCGTGGAGAACATGACCTCCACGACCATGAGGGTGGCACCGTCCTTGTCGAGGGCGATCTCACCGGTCCGGCGATCCTTCACCTTGGGCTGAGGGGCCTTGGCGACCATCACGGTGGCGTTGGCGGTGTCCACGGGGATCTGACGCATCGTCTTGTCTCCTGTTGCTGTGAGGTGTTGACCGACATCCCGTCGGTGAGATCAGGAGACCGTGAGAACTGGTGGACGCATCACCGCCCGTATGGACGTTTGGGGACGTCTGAGCTACCGTCAAAACGTCCCTAGCCGTCCGAGTGAAGGGCACGTCATGGCGAACGAGCGTCTGCGCGCGGCGATTTCAGCGAAGGGCGAGACGATCCAGTCCGTTGCCGAGCACGTCGGAGTGGACCCCAAGAGCGTCGAGCGGTGGATCACCACCGGCCGCACTCCGCACCGCGGGCACCGCTGGAAGGCGGCGAGCTTCCTCGGGGTCGACGAGGTCTACGTCTGGCCGTCCGTGGAGAAGCAGGCGGAGAAGGCCAGTACGTCCGAGCTGATCACGTACTACCCGCACCGTGGCGCGGTGCCCGCCCCTCTCTGGTCATCCCTGATCGAGAAGGCGACGGACCAGGTCGACATCCTCGTGTACGCCGGACTCTTCCTCTTCGACAGCAACCCGGACCTGCCCGACCAACTGGCCGAGAAGGCGAAGGCCGGCGCCCAGGTCCGCATCCTGCTCGGCGATCCCGACTCCGAAGCGGTCCGCCAGCGCGGCGAAGAGGAGGGCATCGGCGGTGACCTGGCCGCACGTGCCCGGATCACCCGGCGCTACCTCGAGCCCGCCATGTCGACGCCCGGCGTCGAAGTCCGGCTGCACGACACGATCCTCTACAACTCGATCTACCGGTTCGACGAGGACGTTCTCGTGAACCCGCACGTCCTCGGAGCTCCCGCCGGCCAGAACCCGGTGATGCACTTCCGGTACCTCCCCGGAGCGCGAACCTTCCGGCACTACATGCGGAGCTTCGACTATGCATGGGAGCGGGGCCGGGAGGCGTAACAGGCCCCGGACGTGCAACGCTGAACACATGGCCCGTGTCGACTACTTCAACGATCCCAACGCCCCGAAGGCGAACAGCCTCGTCCCCTCCGTGACCGCCGTTGCACGCAATGAGGCCGGAGAGGTCTTGCTGATTCACAAGACCGACAACGACCTCTGGGCCTTGCCCGGTGGCGGCGTCGACCTGGGCGAGTCGGCCCCAGACGCAGCCGTGCGCGAGACGAAGGAAGAGACCGGCTTCGACGTGGAGGTGACCGGCCTCGTCGGCATCTACACCAACCCAGGCCACGTCATGGCGTACGACGACGGCGAGGTCCGCCAGCAGTTCTCGATCTGCTTCCAGGCCCGCATCACCGGCGGCGAGCTGCGGACGAGCAGTGAGAGCAAGGAAGTGGCCTTCGTAGACCCGAGCAAGCTGGACGAGCTGAACATCCACCCGTCGATGCGCATGAGGATCGAGCACGGCCTGGCCGACCGGGCGGAGCCCTACATCGGCTGATGCGCCATGCGGTCGCGAGTCCGCTCGACAGCGTCCCGGAGATACGGCCGTGCCTTGCTGATCGCGTTGTGTACCTCGCTGCCCGGCTCGTAACGGACCAGGATCTCGTCAATCCGGGTGTCGAAGTCGAAGGACTGCCCGGCGGGGCCGGTCGTCATGTCAGCGAAGATCAAGGCGTCGAGGACCGGCGAGTCTTCCCGCTCATAGACGGCCAGCTCCGCCGAGAGCCCGCGCTGCTCCGCCTCGTACACGGCTCCGGAGTGGTGAGCGACCAGCCGCACCAGGCGCGCCGGCGCACCCAGCGATTCGAGGTGCCGAGCACCATCGAGGGGATGGAAGCCGGTGTCACGCAGCTCGGGGGCGTAGCCGATGTCATGCAGCCACGCGGCAGCGACGAGGAGATCCCGGTCCGCCTCGGACACAGCCGCGGAAGCCTCGCGCGCCCGAGCGGCCACGGCCTGAGTGTGCAGCCAGCGGTTCCCGAGCGGAGGGAGCAGGGACTCGGCGAGTTCGGCCGCTCCCTGGGGCGTGTCCAGTGCAGAAGGCATGCATGGAACGTTAGCCGAGGTGAGCAAAGAGCCGACAGGCCACGATCGGGGCGGTTGCCGATCATGGGTGCGGTAAGACTTTCCCTACGTTCATCAAGGCTCGCTTCGCTCGCTGGTCCAACGGCCAGCGGCGCTCTTCGATCATCGCCAACCCGACCGCCGCGCACTCCGCCCAAGCGCATCAACGACCGCTCCTGGCTCGCATGCCACCACCACCACGATCCGGCCTCAGGAAGGGAAAGACGCAGACTGCAGCTAGACCCCAACCCCCCGCTACCAAGACCACCGCGCACCCCCTTTCCACCCGGTTGCCTACTTCCGTAGGTCGGATCAAGACCCGAGGTCCGCGCCAAGCGCGGCGGCGCCGGTCGGTCGCCGCCGCGCCGCCTCACCTGTCTTCGCCACCGGCCGCACGTCGCCGCCCGCCCGTCGCCGCCCGCAGCGGCCACATTCCAACACGGGCACGGGGGCGAACGATGATCCTCAACGGTGCAGGTCAAAGACGCTTTGTGTCACCGCGAGAGGCCGGATCGTGGTGGCGGCGGTATACGGGCCGACACTGCCAGATGCGCGGGCGTTCGCACGGCCCGCTGATCCACGCACCTGGCCACCGGCCGGACGACGGGCGCGCCATGAGAGGGGAAAACCCCTTCGTGGCTGGGGCGGCCGGCTCCACGGCTTTACGCAGCCACTTTGGCACGAGCCTCGAAGATCATGGCCCCAACGTCGTGCTTTACCGGGCAGGTCCACAGACTGCCCGACGCGCCGGAAGCTTACGGGGCCATGATCACTCGCGCCAAAGCAGCTCCAGCCCAAAGCCGTTCCACCGGCCTGACGCAGTATGCCGGCCGCTCGTTGGTTCAGCCCATGGCAGGCACCACCGTTCCGGGCCATACGTTGCTGATGACCCATCAAGCCACACTAAGATCATCGCAGTTAGAGGTGATGCTTAGACCGTCAGGGGGGGCTGGTTCAACATGCCAAGGTCACAGCAGCGTGGGCGAATCTTCCCAATTGTGGAGATCTACGGCTATCCGCATGATTCCACGACCCCGGAAGCACAAGCCGCCCAAGAAGCGGAACACTGCCCCTTCTCTGGCGGCTCCTGCGAAAAGAAGAAGCAGTATGGATTCGGCTACTGTTCCGTGACATACCGAGCCAACTGGGACGAACAGCAACACACCTACGCTGTATGTGACCACAGGCTCGACGGTAGGCCCACCCAGTGGGCAATGCGCGATTACTTCGGCGACCAGCATGCCTATCTGGTGCCGGAGGTCACCGTGACGCAGCGACCGAAACTGAACCTCGACTATGTTGCCTACACAACCGATGTTAGTCGACCCGGTGAGATCAAGGCGATCGCCATCGAAACTCAGGCCATCGATCTGCGCGGCGGGGGCGTGGGCCCTGCCTTCAAAGCTTGGGAAGCTGGTGAGCCAGGCGAATGGCGAGAGTACTTCACAAGGGAAGCTACCAAGAAAAACCGGCCAGACACAGTCGATTATGGAGTGAATACCAGTAATGTTTACAAGAGGCTCGGCACGCAAGTAGCCGAGAAGGGAACTTACCTACAACAGATATCCGTGCCCCTCTATGTAGTAATGCAGCAAAAAATCCTCGAACAGCTCAGAGATCGCGTTAATTTCACGCCCCTAAGTGATTCCGACCCGTGGAATATAACCTTCATGGGTTTTGATTACAACGGAACGCTTCTTGATGACGGTCGACTCGCAATGCCACACGTGGAGACTGTGCGAACCAGCATTGAAGACTACACTCGGGCGATGTTTTCAGGCGGAAACTCACCCATCACCCGAGGCGAGTTTGTCGCGAAAGTGAAGCGTAAGGCCGCTGCGCAGTTGCGACAGCGCCAGAGTGACTCTCGCATCTTTTAGAAGAGTGCATCCTCGCTCTGTTCAACGACCATGGTGTCGGGTTCCTCTTCGTCCACTGCGAGTCCGCCCGAGATGTTTTTTCGCGCAGAGGCTGAGAAGTGCGATGTAATTTCGAAGCCGAGGGCCCGCCTTCCATTTTCCACAGCAACAGAAAGCGCGCGACCTGTTCCGCAGAAGGGGTCCAGGACGAGGCCACCAGGCGGGCATGAGCTGAGGATTCTAGGTTCAATCAACTTAACAGGGAAAGTGGCCGAGTGCCCGTCAGAACCTGGCGCTGCGTTGACAGTTACGACGTCACGCGCGCCGGCCTCTACCGCTGACATGTCGTAGTAGTACTTGGCTCGCCCCTCCTTGGGGCGCTTCACGAAGTGGTAGAAGTGCTCGTGCGCCAAGCGAAGCCGATCCTTTTCGGGCCTGGGTGGCACATTACGCTTCTCCCAAATAAGATCATTGCGCAGGATCCAACGATTCTCCTGCATGGCAATCGCGAAACGCGCCGGAATTAGAAGGAGTTGCTTCTCCTGCCGGAAACCACCCATAGGGGTCTTCCGGCGCATCCGTGGATTATCTCCCAGCCCTTGCCTGCCATCCAGCCTAATGCTCGACCAGCGCGCAAAATAAGTGTCACCAATATTTACCCACAGGCTCCCGCCAGGCTTGAGTGCAGCTGCACCTCGCTGGAAGAATTCGACAAGGTTGGACACGTACCACTCAGGCATGGGTTCCATCCCCAAGCATCCCCCGTGCAGTCGATACCAATCATAGGATGGCGCCTGCTCTTTGGTCCCCCCCTCAGCCAGCCACTCTTGCAGGATATTTTCGTTGTGAGTTAGGCCGTAGGTCCGAAGCCCCCAATACGGAGGCGACGTGATAATTAGGTCAACGGATTCATGCGGGAGCTTTCCCATTAGGTCGTAGGCATCTCCTTCGTGCACTTCAGCTACGCGCTGTTGGCGAGGGATTGAGATTGCCTGGGGACTTTCCATGCCTACGACTCCGTATCGTTACCACTTAACTTGTGGGCGGGATAATTCTAGCATCACTTGGTGGCGACTAGGGCAAGTAGGTCAAAAAGTTATTTGTCTCATTCTTTCGCGGTGGAGTTCTTTCGCGGTGGAGCTAGGCCATCCTGTATCAGCAGTACAGCAACGAAGTACCGCGACCAAAGCAACCGGTCGCGACTGGAGGTGGTCCTTATGGGCTTCGCAAACGCCTGATGACCACTACTGACCGACCGACATAGAGCTACGGGGCAGGTGTCGTCACTGGCCCCTAGTTCTTGCTTTCGCCGGCGGGCGTAGCCGTCAACGTACTGCCGACGTCATTGAGAGGCATTCTGCGATGCGTTCCCATATTCGCGCTCCACTTGCCCCAGTGGATTCCTAAGATGCTTCGTTTTGACGATACTTCCTCCCCGAGTTTCCGATCTTATCGGCTTCGCGTAGCACCATTTTCCAGATGGCGTACGCGGAAATTAGATCTGCATCAAAGGTCTCCGTCTCCCCACCTTGAGGCATCTCGTCAGCAGACATGAAAGGCATATATCCTTCACCTCGCAGTTGTCTCAAGACAGCCTGCTCTACTTGCCAGGCGTCCGCTCCAGAATGGAATTGCTCGCGCTTGAAGAGGACCCAACCTTGGCGGGAGTGATCTATATATCTTCTATTCCGTGCCGCCGAACCTGCGATACCAATCTTCACCGCCCCCAAGGGATGCATAAGAACATAGACGTGAGCAGGTGCTGCATAGTCGAATCCAGAAATCGCACAGTATCGACACCCAGTACCTTGTCGAACTTTGCTCCAAACGGGCATCACTTCCCGTCCACAGGTTGCACAGACACAGCGCCAAGGCTTCTCAGAGCCGGGATATGGCTCCTGTGGGATGAGCCCGGCTTCCCGCATCTTTCTATCAGCATCCACTGGATCCACAGTGTGGCCCGCGCAATACTTACACCCTGCTCGTCCCGCACGAACGTCGCTGAGCCGTGGATTCACGCGGCGCCGGCATTTTGTGCATACACACCGCCAAGGTTTGCCCGCTCCCGGATACGGATCTTTCGGTTCCAGGCCCGCACTTCGCATCACCTGACTCGCCTCTTCTGCAAGAACTATCATTCCGGCACAGAATTTGCAGCCATGGCCTCTTCGGACAGTGCCAAGCATGGGAGTAACCGTGTTTCCACATGACTCACAAATGCATTTCCACGGCCTACCAGAACCAGGATAGGGAACCTGCGGTATCAGACCCTTTGAGAGCATCACCAGTCTGGCATCATTCTCCGAGAGAGTCTTCTTCTTTTTCATCCTCTCCCGCCCACAAATCCTACATCCTCTACCGTTCTTGACGGTGGCATACATCGGTGACACGACATGACCGGCTATTTCGCAGATGCTTCGCCATGGGCGAGCCGAACCCGGATACGGCTCTTGTGGAATAAGACCAGCGTCACGCATAACTCGTTCCGCTTGAGCCGGGATCACCACCTGTCCCGCGCAGAAGCGACAGCCACCGCCGGCGCGGATGTTTGAATACATGGGGGTTACGCGGTTGCCACAGTTCACGCATACGCACGGCCAGGGCTTGCTTACAAGACCGGGGTAAGGTTCCTCCGGCTCAAGTCCGGCTGCCCGCATCACTCTCTCAGCCTCGGAAGGATCAACCACGCGACCCATACAAAACTTGCATCGCTTTCCAGCTCGGACCGTGCTCAGCGTGGGACTAGGCTCTTTTCCACATTTCATACACCTACATCTCCACGGCTTCCCCGCCCCAGGGTAGGGGTCCAATGGAATAAACCCGCCAGCGCGCATTTCTTGTTCGGCCTTGGCAGGTTCCAGGACTCTTCCAGCACAGAACTTGCACCCACCTCCGGCACGCACGTTGCTGAAGGTGGGAGAAATAGAGTGTCCACACGCTGTACAGATACAGTGCCAGGGTTTCTTAGACCCTGGGTACGGCTTCTGGGGCGTCAGCCCCGCGCTCAGCATTACTTGAGCAGCCTCTTCATGCGAATATCTCACTTGCACCACGCCAGGAACGCTTGTCTTCCCAGGCTGTCGTACTCGGCTAGTGCCTTCTCTACAGCGGCGGCACTGGTCAGGTCCTTGATCCTCATGGCCCCCCTAGGTCTCGTTCAGCGACGACGAGCCTAGACAACGCCTCTGACATCAAGCTGTTGAGGCGGTGTTGACCGCTCTGGCAAGCTCCAGCGCTCGCGGAGACCAGGCCGCCCGCCGCGGTCAGGTGTCGGTGGGTGACGGTGATTGGGACAGAACATCGCAAACTTGGATGTATTGGAAGTACTGCCGATACGCTAAACAGTTGGCTGCAAGCCTCTAGGCACCCAGAGGGTCCGTGGACTATCTCTGGACAGGGGAGCCCATACCCGGTCGGCAAAGAGCTGTGAGCTGCATGCGAGCACCAGGCGGAAGCGGCCTCCGGAGCCGTGTGCACAGGTCAAATCTTGCCGGAGGCACCCATCATGGGATGCCCAAAGACCCGTCACCAGCGGAAACGCTGAGGCCGGGGTCTTCGCGTGTGTGCAGGCGTATGCCGCTAGGAGTGGCCGTACGTCGGAGCTGCCCAGGTGGGACGGACAGGCCGCAGTCCTCGGAGTGGTCCACCGGTCAGGACCCTGGCGTGTCAGATGCGTGCGCTTGGATGAGCGAGTGACCGTTCATGACGTTGCTCGACACCTGCCCGAGATAGCAGTCCTACGTGAGCACTGCCGCTCCATGGCCGTCCTGGAGGCAGTTCTGAGCCCTGAGTGGGAGAACCGTCGCCACTCCTTCGACGACCACTGGTCCGAGACGGAGTCGATGGCCTCGATGCGGAGCGGGTCGGGCGACGAGTACTCGATCGTTTTCTCGGCCGCCGGCGCCTACGTGCGAGGGTTCGACCACGAGTCGCCCATGAGCCCTTATGCGGAAGACGGGCCATGGCCCGGCGTGCTCGACGAGGTTCCCGAGGTCTTCCGGGCCTACGTCGAGGAGCCGGCGTTCTCCGACGAGGACGGGATGCCTGTTGTCACCGCCTGCACGTGGCGAGAGACGGTCGACGACCGCTGGAAGGCGGGAACGATCGATTTCCCCGATACGGCAACAGAGGATCCGGACGGTGCCGGATACCTCTTCCAACTGCTGGTGGATCGCACCCCGGAGGCGTTCCAGCGATGGGCCGAGGACTACTACGAGGTCCCGGTCGACCTGGAGGCCGTTCGTCACGTCTTCTCCTCCCGCCCGCTGACCGAAGAGGTGGTCCGCGCGCTGAACTCGGAAATCGTCATGGCGGATCTCTCGGAGGACATTGCGGAGATCGGCTATCCGACGAGCTGAGGCGCCTAAGGGCTGTCCCGTAAATGATCTTCCGGCTGTTCGGGATGTGCCCCCTCGGGCGGGTGGTCTCGCCTATCCGGCGAGGGTGAGGTTGTGCAGGCGGGCGATGCCGAGCATGGCGTGGTGAACGCCGTCGCCGCGCAGGCGGCAGTCGCGCAGGATCTTGTAGGTCTTCATGCGGGCGAAGCAGTGCTCGACGCGGGCCCGAACTTGCTTGTGGGATTTGTTGTGGGCCTGTTTCCATGCGGGTAGCTCTTCGCCCTTGCGGCGGCGGTGCGGCATCACCAGTCCGGTGCCGGGGTAGCCGCCGTCTGCGATGGTCGTGGTGTTGCCGACGGCGGCCTGCGCGCCGGATTCGGCCCAAGCGCGGCAGTCGTTGCGGTTGCCGGGCAGCGGCTGGCCGACCACCACGACCAGGCGGGTGTCGGCGTCGATGACTACCTGATGGTTGGTGGAGTAGCGATAGTTCTTCGGCTGCTCGGCCACCTTGTGATCGCGGGTGGGGACCAGAGTGCCGTCCACGATCAGCACGGCATCCTTGGCGAACCGCTGGCGGGGCCGCAGGGCGAGCTTCGGCCCGAGGTCACGGATCACCCGGTCGGCAGCCGACTTCGACACCCCAAATAGCGGTGCCAGTTGTCGCATCGTCAGGTTGGTCCGCCAGTAAGCCGCGACCAGCAGCACCCGGTCCTCCAGCGACAGTTTCCACGGCCGGCCACGGACCTGGGCATCGGCACCCTCGCGGCGCAGCTGGACCACCAACTTGACGAATGTCCGTGGGCTCAGCCCCGTGAACGGGGCTATCCAGGATGATTCCGACGCCGTAATCACACCAGTCACGGCCTGATCTTTCCAGGTCGTGACTGCTGTGATCGGGCGCTGCTTCGTGCAGATCTACTCTTCATTCATCGATCTGGCCGTTGGAGGGGCCAGAGCGGTGGCGACTCGGGCCAGACGTGCGGCGGGCCAGGCGAAGCGGTTGGCGGGGTTGCGGAAGGAGTATTCGCCGTCGTTGATCGGGTAGCCACCCTCGGCCTTGGTCCAGTGCACGGGACCGCATGGCCCCTGATCTTCCAGGAGTGCCGCGGCGAGTCGCTCGGGCGACTCGAGCCGGGTGTAGGCGCGCAATGCTGCCGTCAGGCGCTCAACGGCGCCATCCGGCACTGCGTCATCGCTGAACGCGGGTAGCAGGAGCAACAGTCGGGCGTGAGCATCGGTGGTGCTGCCGCCGGGCAGACGATTGTCCGCCGCGGCGGTCAGCTCGGCCCAGGACAGGCCGGGTCCCATGAAGTGCCCATCGTCTTGTGCGAGCTGCTCGGTCTCGTCCCAGTCCGGGTGGTGCAGCAGGTAGTCGATGCCCTCGTTCTCCTCGAAGGCGCGATACACCACGTACAGGCGATGGTCACCGGCGAGCGGCACCGTGAAGACGGGCCAGGTGTCGCCTCCCAGCAGCCGGGACTGCAAGGCTCCGGCCTCCTCCTCGTCCGTACCGCCTACGAGCTCCTCGGCCTCTTCGCTCTCGGAGTAGTAGTTGTGCAGGTGGCCCAGCCAAAATAGGTGCTCGTCCAGGAGTTCGGGCTGGTACTGAAAAGGGCCGCCGTCATAACCCGGGATCCGGGCCGGAGCTGCCTGCGGGCTGTTCGTCACGAGGCCATCATGTCCCCGGCCGCCTCACGAGCGACAGCCGGGCCCGATGCTTTGCGGGACAGCCCTTAGCACCAAAGACGCCGCGGACGGGATGCCAGGGGTCTCTACGCGCTCGACGACTTCGGGTCCGCTGAGTTGGGGCGGTCGGCCTGACAGTGCGGTGAGGGCCCCGTTGTCAGGCCGGCCCGGCCGACCGCTTCGCCAGGTCAGTCGTCCTGGCGGTAAGCGAGGCCGGCGACCACGGAGGTGCCCCGTGTGGGGCGGGGGCGGACGGTCCAGGCCGCGGCGAGGTGGTCGACCAGGAGGAGGCCCCGGCCGTTCTCCGAGTCCGCGCTCGGGTGGGCCAGTTCCGGCTTGCCGATGCCCGGGTCGGAGACGGCGAGCCAGTAGTGTCCTTCGGCGGGCCACAGGACGAGTTCGATCAGCTCCTCGTCCTCCCCGCGCGCTCCGTGGCGGATGGCGTTGGTGACCAGTTCGGAGGTCAGCAGTCCGAGGTCGTCGCCGAGGCGCGGGCGGAGGGCGCGCGGCAGGGATTCGGTCACCGCGTGGCGGGCCCGCCGTACGGAGGTGGGGTGGGCGGGGAGACGCCAGTGGATGGGCACCAGGGGGATTTCGGGCATGACGAACTCCAGTGCTGTGTGAGGGGTTTGAGTCCGCCGGTGGCCTACCGCCCTGGTCGCGGGCGTACCCGTCCCAGGGCAGGCGGGCATGCTCGCGCGGTGCACTTCCGGCATTGCGGTGTGTAGCGTTCGCTGCACTGACAGTAGAGCAGTCGGTGGTAAATTTTCCACGCGCTCAGGAGAATTCACCACGGAGGGTACGGCGGGCCCCAGAAGCCGCCGAGCGACCTCTACGGGATGGAAGGAACGCCGATGCCCCCGAGGACGACCCCTACGGAACGACAGAAGCGACTGGGGAGTGAGCTACGGCGCATCCGTACCGCGTCAGGGATGTCGGCGGAGTTCGCAGCCGGCCTACTGGGTGTGGACCGAGGCAAGATCTCCAACATCGAGTCCGGAGTGCGGGGCATCAGCGCCGACCGTCTGCGCACATTGGCCTGCAACTGCGATGTGACCGATGAGAAGTACATCGAGGCGCTCGTCGAGATGACTCAGGCGAGTACGGGGTGGTGGGAGCGCTACCGAGGCATCCTGCCCCAAGGCTTGCTGGACATCGCGGAGATCGAGAGCCACGCCGTGCGCATGCGCGGCGCCAACACTGTGCATGTGCCCGGGGTGCTCCAGACCTCGGAGCAGGCGATGGCCATCTTCCGGGCCGCGGTTCCTCCCCTGCCCGAGCACGAGGTTGCTCTGCGCCTCGCGCTGCGCGCCGAACGCCAGCAGGTGATCACCGGCGACAAGGCAGTCCCCTACGTCACGGTCATCCACGAAGCCGCACTCCGGATGCAGTTCGGCGGTCCCACCGTGGCCCGTGCCCAGTTGGAGTACTTGCTGGAGGTCTCCGAGCGGGACAACGTCACCGTGCTCGTTCTCCCCTTCGCCCACGGCGCGTTCCCTGGGGCCGGGCAGACGGTCGTCCACATCGAAGGGCCCGTACCGCAGCTCGATACGGTGCAGGTGGACAGCTCTCACGGGCCCACCTTCCTGCACGCCGAGGGCCAGTTGGCGAAATACCGGGCGCAACTCGATCTGTTGGAAAGTCTGGCTCTGCCGCCAGAGCAGTCCAGGGACTTCGTCCGTGACATCGCACGCCAACTATGAGGAGGACCCATGCCCGACATCACCTGGGAGGACCCGTTCTGTGCCGAGGGCAGCTCCTGCTTCCGCCTCGGTACCGATGCCGACGGCAACGGGTACATAGCTGTCGCCGGTCAGGAGGAGAGCCCCCTCACCGACTCCCTCGAAGCCCTGCGCACCCTCATCACCGACATCAAGGCCGGGAAGGCCGACCACCTGCTGTAGGGACGCATGCCGCGTTACGTGGCCGAGTGACGCGAGCGTCCGCGCGTTCGGCCGCCTCGGCCGGTTCCCAGTCCCGGTCGTGGGCGGCCGAGTCAGCCGGCGCCAGGCGTCCGCGCGTGGAGGTCGCAGAGAGTGCGGTGGTAGGCGATGTGCGCCTCGTTCACCGGGTGTCCGGGGTCGCGGCGGAGTGGGCTGGGGGCTCTGTCGCCTCTCGTCCCTCTGACCAGGCCGTCGGAGTCGACGTAGATCTCCAAGCCGTCGAAGAGGACGTGGCAGTTCGCGCACAGGCACAGGAGGTTCTGGAGTTCGTCGGGGCCGTGGTGGGGGCTGCCCAGGCCTCTTATGTGCGCGGCCTGGCTGTACGGGCGGTTCAGGTGGCGGAGGGTCGTACCGCAGATCTGGCACCGGTTGTCCTCCAGCTCCTTAACCTTTCTGGCCAGGGCTTCGTCCCGGACGATGACGGAACGGGTCGCCTCACGGCGCGGTGCGGGGCCGGTCGCCCGCCCGTGCTCGTCCATGGCGGCACCGCCGCTCTCCTCCCCCGAGGGGTTCAGCAGCCCACCTGCGGTGGTGTATCCGGACAGGCCCATCCGTGCGAAGAGGGCCTGGCGGTCGACGTCCTCGAGATACGTCTCGCAGATCGTGGCGATGGCGTCCAGGCGGGTCACCGGGTCGCGGAGGAGATCCGCGGTCTCGGCCGTGAAGCCGGCCTGCGGATGGTGCTCGTTGAAGGTGCACGTGTTCGGCATCTTCTTGGTGAGCTCGGCCGGTATGCCTCGGACCTCCCACAGTCCGCTGCCCTGGAGGTGCCAGAACGGGTACTCCGGTGTGGACTTCGCGTTGGGCAGGCCGAACTCGACGAGGAGCGGGCCGACCTCGTCCCGGAACGTCGGCCACGGGATCAGGCGGGGCCGCTCGTCGGCTGCGCGGGATATCGCCCACAGGAGGCTCAACGGCTGGTGGCGGCTGGGCGCCGGGGTTCCGGGGCCGCGGGAGACCTTGAGTCTCCGTAGGCACGCCAGCAGGGCGGCGCGGTCGCGGGATGGTTCACCGGTCTCCACCACGAAGCCGAGCTCGCGCAGACATCGGGCCACCGTGGCCGCGCCGCCGCTGAAGTCCGCCGCCCTCAGGAAGTCACCCGTGGCGTACCCGTGGGCGACGCCCGCGATGGCCTTCGAGTCGTAGCGGAGACCGTCCAGCACGATCTCGTACGACCTGGCTCGCCCGAAGCCGTACGTCTGGAGGAAGGTGTCCCGGCCCAGGCGGCGGAACTCTTCGGTCGCCGCGATGACGTGGTCGTACCTGATGTCGCCAAGCCCCATGCGGGGCAGGCTAGTCGGACGGTATGACAAATCATGCACCCGGTGGGCAGCGATCATGCGGGGTGTTCCTCCGCCCACCGGTGGCGCCCGACGCCGTGCTTCTCTATCTCGCCGCCATCAGTCCTTATCGCGCCCACTCCGCGCCCCCGTACACTCGCGCACCCCTCATGGTGGTGGCGTACGGAAGAGCATGAAGAGCATGAGTGAGCCCACCCGGAAGTACTCGATCACGATGCCCCGGGACATCGCCGAGGCCGCTCGTGCGCGCAGCGGCACCTCCGGTCTGTCGTCCTACGTCGCCGCGGCCGTCGCCCGCCAGATCGAGCGGGACAACCTCGACGACCTCATCCAGGCCGTCGAGGCGGACCACGGCGCCATCACCGAGGATGAGGTGCAGGCCCTGCGGGACCGGTTCCAGCAGGCGCGCAAGCAGCAGAGCCAGGGCGGGGCGGTCCCGGCGTGACGCGCTCCCCCGCCACCCCCGGCAGCGCCCTGGCCCTCGACAGGGAAAGGCTGGCCAAAGCCGTTCCGTGTGACCGAGCAGTAACCGGCCGGCTCGCTCCGGCACACGCCGATCACCTGCGCGTGATCACATCGGTCGCCCCTCGGATGCGGAGATCCGGGAGCGAGCGTGCGCCTGGCCCGGTCGGGTCCCGTCACACCGTCCGCGCGGCCCCCGGCCGTCCGCCCGTCACCAGCCAGCACCGCGACATCAGCCGCACCCCCTCCTCCGTCGCGTACGCCGCGAACGCCTCCGTCGCCGCCTCGCGGGCGCGCTCCACCGCCTCAGCCGGGGTGTCACGCAGCCAGTGGCGCATCGGGCCCCACGCGAAGAGGAAGGCCGACGCGTCGGACGGGTCCGTGCCCCATACCTGCTCGGTGTCCAGAGGGGTCACGTCGATCCCGTCGAAGCCCGCCGCCGACAGGACCGCCCGCGTGCGGGTCGGGTCCGCGAAGGAGGCCGGGCCCGCTTCCGACGCCGCCGTCAGGTCCGGCAGCGGCGCGTGGTGCGCCACCGCCTCGAACACCCTCGCCTGGTCCTGGCGGTCGAAGGACTGGAGGCAGACGAAGGCCAGGCGGCCGCCCGGCCGCAGAGCCCCGGCGATGTTCGTGAACGCCGCCACCGGGTCCGCGAAGAACATCACGCCGAAGCGGCTCAACGCCACGTCGAAGGAGGCCGGTTCGAAAGGGTGGACCTGGGCGTCGGCCTGGACGTGGGTGACGTGGGGGAGGCCTTCGGCTTCGGCGGTCGCTCGGGCGCGTTCCAGCATGGGGGCGGACAGGTCGATGCCGACGGCGTGCCGGGCGCGGCGGGCGGCCAGTCGCGTGAGGCGGCCGTTGCCGCAGCCGATGTCCAGGACGGTGTCCGTGCCGTGGAGGGCCGCCGCGTCCAGCAGCGGGGCGTTCACGGGGTCGTTCAGGGCGTCGTAGCGGGCCTGGTGGTCGGCCCAGTGCCGGCCCTCGTAGCCGTTCCAGGCCTCGTACTGGTGCGTGTTCGCGATGGGGGTGTCCGCCATGGGGTCATCCTGCCCTGTCAGGAGCCCCGTTTGGAGGGTGCGTCGCCGCGTCCGTGTCCGCGTTCGGTGGGGCCGTGGGGCGGTCAGCACCGCGTTCATGTCCGCGGGCTCGCCTCCGGGGTCGTGAAGGGGTGGCGCTGAGCGCCGTGACGGGGTGGCGTTGAGGGGACGCGTCGTCTTGAGGCGCCCCGCCGCCATGAGGGGACCCCGCGCGCGACGTCCCGTCGTCACGGGGGACACCGCGCCCCGTGTCCCCCGTGGGAGCTACGCGAGGGTGTCCACTCGCTGGTGACGCTTCCCGCGACGCGGATCCGTAGCGTCAGGGGTGTCGGAGCGGCGGTCCTCTCACCGCCGCGTTTCCCCCTTTCGCCGAGGAGCAAGTCGTGCGTGTCGTCTGGCAGTTGCTGGCCGTGGTGGTGGTGTCCATGGTCGCGGGACAGAGTGTGGCCGCGGTCCAGGACAATCCGTGGGCCACGCTCGGCGCAGGGCTGGTGGCGGCGGTGCTGTCCGTGTACGTCTACGCCTGGGTGGTGGGGCGCACCGAGCGGCGGACGGTCACGGAGGTGGCCCGGAAGGGCGCGGTCGGGGCGGTCGGCCGGGGGGTGCTGATCGGGACGCTGATGTTCGTGTCCGTGGTGGCGAACATCGCGTTCATGGGGCACTACGAGGTGGAGGGCTGGGGGTCGTACACCGGTGCCGTGGGGCTGGCCGGGTTCATGGCGGGCGCCTCCGTCACGGAGGAGCTGCTGTTCCGCGGGGTACTGTTCAGGACCATGGAGGGGCGGTTCGGTACGTGGGGGGCGCTGGTTCCGACCAGTGTGCTGTTCGGCGCGTGGCATCTGGCGAACCCCGACGCGAGCCTGTGGGGCGCCGCCGTCATCGCGCTGTCGGCGGGGCCGATGCTGGGGGCCGCGTACGTCGCCAGCCGTAACCTCTGGATGCCGATCGGCGTGCACTTCGGGTGGAACTTCGCCGCGTCCGGTCTCTTCAGCACCGAGGTCTCCGGCAACGACACCCAGCAGGGTCTGCTGGACGCCTCCACGTCCGGGCCGACGCTGATCAGCGGGGGTGAGTTCGGTCCCGAGGCCAGCCTGTACACGCTGGCGGCCGGGCTGCTGGTGACCGCCGGCTTCCTGGTGCTGGCCCGTCGGCGCGGCCATCTGATGCCCCGCCGCTCGAAGCGGGCCGACGCGGCCGTGCTCTCCCGGTGATCCGTCTGCGCGGGCTGCGGCAGGTCTGGGACCGGACGCACGTCACGGTCCGGGACCTGCCGTTCGGCGTGCTGCTGTGCGTCCTGGCGTTCGTGCCGAGTCTGCGCGGCAGCGGCACCGACATCGGCGCGCTCGCGGAGCGTCCGTACGACGCGGTGGCCGCCGTGGCGATCGGGGCGCAGTGCCTCGCGCTCGCCCTGCGGCGGCAGTGGCCGGTCCTCTGTCTGGCCCTGGTGGCGGCCGGTTTCGTGCTCGATCAGTTGCGCGGGTACCACTCGCTCGCGGGGACGGCGCTCCCTCTCGCGCTGCTGAGCGCCGGCGCCCATCTGGAGCGGTACCGGCGCACCACGGTCGCCGTGGGCTCCCTGGCATACGTGCTGTTCGTCGCCGAGCTGCTGCGGCGCGGGACGGACGAGCCGCCGGCCGAGTTCGTGTCGTTCTACGTGGCGCTGTGCCTGCTGTGGGGCGGCGGGGCGTGGCTGCGCTCCACCCGGATCGCCGAGGCGGAGCGGCGCCACCAGGTGGCGGAGCGGACGCGGGCGGCCGAGCGGGCGCGGATCGCGCGGGAGCTGCACGACGTGGTGACCCACCATGTGACCGCGATGGTGGTGCAGGCGGAGGCGGCGCGGTATCTGACCGCCGCGCCCGAGCGGCTCGACGAGGCGCTGACCGCGGTCAGCGACACCGGGCGGCGGGCCGTCGCCGACCTGCGGCACCTGCTCGACCTGCTGAACCCGGACCACGGCGAGGGCTCCCGGACCCCGCCGGTGGGCCGGCTGCTGACGCTGGTGGAGCAGACGCGGCGGGCCGGGCAGCCGGTGGAGTTCACCGAGGAGGGCACCCCGGCGGCGTCGACCGGGAGCGCGGACCTGGTGGCGTACCGGGTGGTGCAGGAGTCCCTCACCAACGCGCTCAAGTACGCTCACGGGCGACCTACTTCGGTTCTGGTGCGGCACAGTGGGAGGGACATCACGGTGGAGGTCGGCACGGACGGTCCCGGAGCGGGGGCCGTGGCCTCGCCGGGCGGCAGTGGGCGGGGGCTGGCCGGTCTGCGTGAGCGGGTGGACGTCCTGGGCGGCGCGTTCGAGGCGGGGCCGCGTCCCGGCGGGGGGTTCGCCGTGCGGGCGCGGATACCCACCGGCAGCCCGTCGTGAGCGGCGCTCCGATCAGGGTGCTGGTCTGCGACGACCAGACGCTGGTGCGCACCGGGCTGGTGACGATCATCGGCGCGCAGCCCGACATGGAGGTGGCGGGCGAGTGCGCGGACGGGCGCGCCGCCGTCGGCCTGGCCGCTCGGGTGCGGCCGGACGTCGTGGTGATGGACGTGCGGATGCCGGTGCTGGACGGCATCGAGGCCACCCGGCTGCTGGCCGGCTCCGGGGTCCGTGATCCCGTGAAGGTGCTCGTGGTGACGACGTTCAACCTCGACGAGTACGTCTACGAGGCGCTGCGCGCCGGGGCGAGCGGGTTCCTGCTGAAGGACGCGCCGCCGGACCGGCTGCTGCTCGGCATCCGGACGGTGGCCTCGGGGGCGGCGCTGCTCGACCCGGACGTGACCCGGCAGCTCGTGGGCCGGTACGCCTCCCGGATCCGGCCCGTCGAGGGCGGCGACCGGGAGATCCCGCTGACCCCGCGCGAGCTGGAGGTGCTGCGGCTGATCGCGGACGGGCTGTCCAACAGCGAGATCGCGGCGGCGCTGGTGATCAGCCAGGAGACGGTCAAGACGTTCGTGTCCCGCATCCTGTCCAAGCTCCAGCTGCGGGACCGGGTGCAGGCGGTCGTCTACGCGTACCGGCGCGGACTGGTCGACTGACCTGTTCGGGAAAGGCGTTCAGCGCGGGGCGGGTGTCGTCGCGAGTTCGATCCGGTCGCCGTCGCGCAGCCGGTCGTGCAGCCACTCGGCGTCCCGTGCGCTCAGGCCCACCCAGCCCGTGGTGCCCGCGAGGGCGCGCAGCACCTTGGCGTCGAAGGAGAGGGCGCCCGCGTAGAGGCGTTCGCCGCCGGGGGCGCGCAGCTCCACCAGGTGGGGCACCTTCACCTCGCGGACCTCCGTCCTGGTCCGCAGCGGCAGCACCGCGTCGGAGCTCCGGGCGACCACCGTGAGCCGGGCGCCGGACGGGAGGCGGCCGGCGGCGCGCAGGTCGACCCGCAGCACGCGGTCGCCGAAGGTGAGGGTGCGCAGGCGCGGGTCGAGCCGGCCGGACGGGCGGGGTGCGCGGGTCGGGGTGGCGGAGGGCCGGGCGGGGCTGGGTGAGGTGGCCGGGGGCGCACCCGGGCGGTGCCGCTCTCCGGTGGGGTGGCCGGTGTGCGGGGCGAGGGTCACGACCGTGACCGCGCAGGCGGCCGTGGCCGCCGTGCCGAGCGCGAGGACCGTCCTGCGGCGGCGCGAGCGGCGCCGGGCGCGGTCCCGGACCTCCGCGGCGGCCAGGGGCGGCGCGGCCTCGTGCCGGGCGGCCAGCTCCCGCAGGGCCGCGGACAGTTCATCCGACACGGCCGCCCCCCTCCCAGGCCGGCTCCTCGGCCTCGTCCACCGCCAGGTGTCTGGCCAGTGCCGCCCGTCCCCGGGACAGGCGTGCCTTGACCGTGCCCACCGGTGCGCCGGTCTCGGAGGCTACCTGCTCGACACTGAGGTCGCACAGATGGTGGAGCACGACCGCCATCCGCTGGGACTCCGGGAGTTGGCGCAGGGCGGCGACCAGGGCGGCGCGGTCGGGGTCCGGTCCGGGCGTCGCCTCGGGCGGCGGGGAGTGCCGCACCAGTTCCAGCCAGCGCTTCGCGCGGCGCCAGCGGCTCACCGCGAGGCGCATGGCGACGGTGCGCACCCATGCCTCCGGCGCCTCGTCGGCCGTGAGCCGGTGGCGCCGGTCCCACGCGCGCACGAACGCCTCCTGCACCACGTCCTGGGCCTCGCCGAGGTCCCCGGTGAAGGCGAACAGCCGGCCGGTCAGACGGGGGAAGGCGGCCGCGTAGAAAGCGTCGAACTCGTTCTCGTCCATGCCCTCCACCGCAGTCTCGGATCACCCTCCGGCCCGTCCGGCGCGGTCGTGCCGGCCGGTCCGGCGGGTCGCGTATGCCGGAACGCGCCCCCAGGGGAAGACGCCGGAACCGGCCGCCGGGATCAGTCGGACCGCCGTGCCGGTCGGGGGCGGAGCCCGGTGAGGCGGCCGCGCGGGACGTGAGGTGCGGTTGCGTTCCGCGGGGCGGACAAGGCCGCTTGCACGGGCTTCGTGCTGTTTTCCACAGTGCCACTACGTCTCGGTAACTCTTCCCCGGCATCGGCGCCTTGGTGAGTGTGTTCCGCGTCACCCGCCTGATGGACCTGGACGAAACGGGCACCGCTGGAAGGGGATCGCGGCCCGCCCGCGAGCCGTACGGAACAAGCCGTACAGAACGAACGGATGCCTGCGGATCACGGGGCCGGGGTCAGGCCGGGCGTTTGCGGGAGGCCGTCTTCTTGGCGGGCGCCTTCTTCGCCGGGGTCTTCTTCGCCGTCGCCTTCTTCTCGCTATGGCTCGTCCTGGACGTCTTCGACGTCGCCGTGCGCGGTGAGGACGTCGTCTTCTTCGCCGTCGACGTCGACTTCTTGCCGCCTGTCTCCTTCGGGGACGAGCGGGACGTCCTGCCTTGCGGCAGGTGCTCGACCCCGGCGTCCTCGCCGCGGGACTCGCGGACCGCGCGGACGCTGTTCTCCAGGGCCGTCATCAGGTCCAGGACCCTGCCGCCGCCGGGCTCCGGGGCCGGCGCCCCCCGCGGGGTCTCGCCGGCCGCCTTGGCGACGACGACCTCCTCCACCGCCGCGCGGTACTCGTCCTCCAGGTCCTCCAGGTCCACCTCGCCGAGCGCGTCCATCAGCGCGTCCGCGAGATCCAGCTCCTTGTCCCGCACGGTGACGGAGGCGGCCGGCGCGGCCCCCTCGGGGGCCCGGACCTCGTCCGGCCACAGCAGGCCGTGCATGGCGATCGCGTCGCCCACCACACGCAGCATGCCAAGACGCTCCCGGCCCCGCAGGGCGTACTTGGCGATGGCCACCTTCCTGCTCCGCTTCAGCGCCTCCCGCAGCAGCGCGTACGGCTTCGCCGCGGACGTCCCGCCCGCCTGGAGGTAGTACGCGGCGTCCATCTGGAGCGGGTCGATGCGGTCCTCCGGCACGAAGGCGACGATCTCGATCGTCCTGGCGGTGGGGATCGGCAGCCCGGCCAGGTCCTCGTCGGTGATCGGGGTGATCATGCCGTCCGCGTCCTCGTAGCCCCTGCCGATCTCCTTGCCGCTGACCTCGCGGTCCTCGAGCTCGCAGAACTTCCGGTACTGGATCCTGCCGCCGTCCTCGATGTGGATCTGGCGGAAGGGGATCGAATGGTTCTCGGTGGCGTTCACCAGCTTGATCGGGATCCTGACCAGCCCGAACGAGACCGCGCCGTTCCAGATGGACCTCACGTGCAGCACCTCTCCGGTCGTCCGCCGATCAGCATCGGAGCGTTTGTCATAGTTTGCACTAGATTCTCATCGTATGACTCCCGTCATCGAGGCGGAGCGGCGGCGCCCGTCGGCACCCCGCCCGGGACGGACCGGGAACGGTGTCCGTCCCGGGCGCTCACAGCCCCGCCCACGTCCTCCGGTCCCGTGCCGTCGCGTACAGCGCCTCCACGTCCGCCGGCTTCAGCACGCCTCCCCCGCGCGCCAGCCCCGGCACGTCCGCGTCCGTCAGGACGCGCACCCCGCGCGGCGCGGCGGCGACCGTCACCCGGCGGGCGCCGACCAGGACCAGCACCGGCCGCACCTCGGCGGTCAGGGCGTGGGCGGCCCGGTCGGCGTCGGCGCGCACCCGGGGCAGCACGGGCTCGGGCGGGCGCCGGCCGATGCGCACCCGGGGCTCCGCGACGGTCACCCGCTGCCGGTGGGCGGAGCGGGCGTGGAGTGTGTACAGGCCGCCCGGACCGATCAGCAGGTGGTGGACGTCGTGGCCGCCGGGGAGCGGCAGCGAGTGCAGGGCGTGCCAGCCTGCGCCGTCCATCGCGTCGAGGACCGCGCCCACCGCCTGCTGCGCGGCGAGCTCCCCGCGGCGCGGGTCCGGGCGCAGCCGGCGGGCCGGGCCGGGGTTCCGGTCGAGGTCGACGAGCAGGGCCTCGCCGGGACGGTTCGGGGCGAGGTCGTCGTCGGGAGGGAGGGAGAGCCGGGTGAGGTCGGCGGGGGTGGGGACCGGGGGCGGTCCGACGGAGACCGGGCCGGTGAGGTAGGGGGCCAGGGCGGCGAGCGCCTCCTCCTCGTGGTCGGCGTCGAGGAGGTGCACACGGGCCGCCTCAGGGTCGTACCAGGCGACGGTCCTGCCGTCCGGGAGGCGGACGTGGAGGAAGCCCCTGCCGTGCCGGCGGGCCGGCACGACGCGTGGTCCGTCCATGCGCCATCACCCCGTCTCCCCCGTCTCCCCCCGTCTTCACCCGTTTCCATGGGAACAGGCGGGGTGCTGCGGGGGCAAGAAGCCGGATACCGTGGACAGGAGTTGGCCGGTGAGGGTGGGAGGCGCCGTTGCGTACCCGCGAGAGTCGACCCGACGTACCGGCTCCGGACAGCCCGTGGGACGAGATCGTGCCCGGCCTGTGGATGGGCGGGCACCAGGTCCGCGGGCCCGCGGGCCGGCTGGAGCAGGTGGTGGTGCGCCGGCAGTTCGACCTGGTGCAGACCCTGCTGCGGCTGCCGGAGCACGGCCCCGACCCCGGGGTCGAGCACCACGTGTGGCCCATCCCGGACGGCCCGCTGGACGGCACCCAGATCGCGGGGGTGATCCGGCTGGCCGAGGCGGCGTGCGAGGCCCTGGACGCGGGCCGCACGGTGCTGGTGCGCTGCTTCCACGGCTACAACCGCTCCGGTCTGGTGGTCGCGCACGCACTGATGCGCCGGGGCCGTCCGGCCGAGGCGGCGATCCGGCTGATCCGGTCCCGCCGCTCCTCCTGGGCGCTGCACAACGACCTGTTCGTCGACTACCTGCGGACGGGGCTCGCCACCGCGCGGATGCTGGAGGAGCTGGAGGGACTGGCGGAGTGACCGGGGGCGGCCGGCTGGGCCGCGGCGTGTGACCCGGAGGGCGGAGCGCCGTCCCCGATGGCGCAGCAGGGCGGGCGGGTGCCCGGGGGGCGCTCCTAATGTGGCGACAAGTCACCTTCGACCCGTTGTCTCCCCTGGAGGTACCGCCATGCCCCTGTGTCCCCCGCGTCTCCCGCTCACCCGCCGTCTGCCCATGGCGCTCGCCGCCGGGGCCCTCGCGGTCGCGGCCGCCGTCACCCCCGCCCTCGCCGCCGACGACCCCGGCCAGAGCGGCCAGAGCAGTCAGGGCGACTGGAGCCAGCAGGGCGGCAACGGCGCCGGGAACAACAGCGGCTCCCACCAGCAGGGCGGCAACGGCCAGCAGGGCGGGGGCAACCAGGCCGGCGGCGACCACGGCGACCAGGGCGAGTACCGCGGCGTCGTGACCGCGCAGAAGCTGGCCCTGCGCAGCGCCCCGAACCGCGGCTCCAAGGTCATCCGGTACGCCCACAAGGGCGACGTCGTCTCGATCCACTGCAAGGTGCCGGGCGACAAGGTCGACGGCAACCCGCTCTGGTACCTCCTCACGGACGGCACCTGGGCCTGGGCCCCGGCCCGGTACATCGACAACATCGGTCCCGCGCCACGCTGGTGCTGATGAGCGCACCACGCGAAGCGTCGCATGTGGGTAAATTCCGGGCATGAGCAAGGCCGGTACGACCCTGGCGACGGCGGATCCGCCCGCGCCCGCCGCCCGCCCCACCGGACGCCGCGGCGTGGAGCTCGCCCTCATCGTCCTGGCCGTCGGACTGTCGGTGTACGGCTACTGCGCCGTCGGCTTCGCCAGGAACGGCACCGTCCCGCCCGGCGCCGCCGGTTACGGCGCCGGGCTCGGCGTGCTCGCCCTGCTGGCCCATCTGGCGGTGCGCTGGCGGGCCCCGCTCGCCGACCCGCTGCCGCTGCCGATCGGGGTGCTGCTCAACGGGCTGGGCCTGGTGCTGATCTACCGGCTCGACCTGGAGACGCCCGGCGACCGGGCCGCCCCCGCCCAGCTCATCTGGTCGACGCTCGGGGTGGCGCTGTTCATCGCGGTGATCCTGGTGCTGCGCGACCACCGGACGCTCCAGCGCTACGCCTACCTCTGCGTCACCGCCGCGCTGGTCCTGCTGACCGTGCCGATCCTCTTCCCCGCGGTGAACGGCGCCCGCATCTGGATCCGGGTGGCCGGGTTCTCCATCCAGCCCGGCGAGTTCGCGAAGGTGCTGCTGGCGGTGTTCTTCGCCGCGTACCTCGCCGCGAACCGGAGCGCCCTGACCTACGCGGGCCGCCGTGTCTGGGGCATGCAGCTGCCCACCGGGCGGGTGCTCGGCCCGATCCTCGCCGTGTGGCTGGTCAGCGTGGGCGTGCTGGTCCTGGAGCGGGACCTCGGCACCTCGCTGCTGTTCTTCGGCCTGTTCGTGGTGCTGCTGTACGTCGCCACCGGCCGCACCGGCTGGATCGCGGTGGGCCTGCTGCTGGCCTCGCTGGGCGCGGTCGCGGTGGGCCGGCTGGAGCCGCACGTGCACCACCGGATCGAGACCTGGCTGCACCCGTTCGCCTCCATCGAGGCGGGCGAGGGCCCCAACCAGATCGCCCAGTCGCTGTTCGCCTTCGCGGAGGGCGGGATCCTGGGCTCCGGGCTCGGGCTCGGGCACTCGGTGCTGATCGGCTTCGCCGTGAAGTCCGACTTCATCCTGGCGACGGCCGGCGAGGAGCTGGGCCTGGCCGGCCTCTCCGCGATCTTCCTGCTGTACGGGCTGCTGGTGGAGCGCGGCTACCGGGCCGGGCTCGCCCTGCGCGACCCGTTCGGGCGGCTGCTCGCCGTGGGGCTCGCCTCGCTGGTGGCGCTGCAGGTGTTCGTGATCGCGGGCGGGGTGACCGGCCTGATCCCGCTGACCGGGATGGCCATGCCGTTCCTGGCGCAGGGCGGCTCCTCGGTGGTGACCAACTGGGCGATCGTGGCGCTGCTGGTCCGGCTCGGCGACAGCGCGCGGCGGCAGGCCGCCCCGGGTGCCCTCCGGTGACCCGGCACATCCGGCACGCGGCGCTGTTCTGCGCGCTGCTGCTGGTCGCGCTGCTGGTCAACGCGGCCCGGGTGCAGGTGCTGCACGCCGAGGACTACGAGGCCAACCCGGCCAACCGCCGTGCCGCGATCGTGCGGTACCAGCAGCCGCGCGGCGACATCCTGGTCGACGGCCGCCCGGTCACCGGGTCCCGGGACACCGGGGAGCACCTGCGTTACGAACGGACGTACCGGGACGGGCCGTTGTACGCCCCGGTGACCGGCTTCGCCTCGCAGGAGTACGGCACGACGCTGCTGGAGAGCACGGAGGACGCGGTGCTGTCGGGGGCCGCCCCGATGCTGGCGCCGCTGCCGCTGTGGAACGAGTTCACCCGGTCCCGCAGCGCGGGCGGCGACGTGCTGACCACGATCGACCCGCGGGCGCAGCAGGCGGCGTACGAGGGCTTGCGCGGGCGGAAGGGCGCGGTGGCGGCGGTGGAGCCGTCGACCGGGCGGATCCTGGCGCTGGTGTCGATGCCGTCGTACGACCCGGAGCCGCTGTCCGGGAACGGCAGGACGGCCAGGGAGGCGTGGGCGCGGCTGAACGCCGATCCGGACCGGCCGATGCTGAACCGGGCGGTGCAGCGCACCTATCCCCCGGGCTCGACGTTCAAGGTGGTCACCGCGGCGGCGGCGCTGGACGCGGGCACGGTGAAGGACCTGGACGAGCCGACCCGCTCCCCCGACCCGTACCTGCTGCCGGGGACGACGACCCGGCTGGTCAACGGGGCCGGGGACTGCGAGGACGCCACGCTGCGGGACGCGTTCGTGCGGTCCTGCAACACGGTGTTCGCCCAGCTCGGGGTCGCCACGGGGGTGGCGCGGATGCGGGAGACGGCGGAGAGCTTCGGCTTCAACGACCCGGACCGGCGCGTGCCGTTCCGGGTGGCGCCCAGCACCTTCGACACCACGGTGGACGCGGCGCAGCTCGCGCTGTCGTCGATCGGGCAGTACAACACGCGGGCCACGCCGCTGCAGATGGCGACGGTCGCGGCGGCCGTGGCGAGCGGCGGGCAGGTGCGCGAGCCGTACCTGGTGGAGCGGACCACGCGGGCGGGCGGCGGCACGGTGTCCGCGGCGGGGTCGCGTCCGGTGCGGCGGGCGATGCACCCGGCGACGGCGATGCGGATGCGGGAGCTGATGCGGGGGGTGGTGGAGGACGGCACCGGCGGGAAGGCGGCGATCCCCGGCGCGGTGGTCGGCGGGAAGACCGGCACCGCGCAGCACGGGCTGGGCAACTCGGGCACGCCGTACGCCTGGTTCATCTCCTGGGCGCAGCGGGAGGACGAGATGGAGCCGAAGGTGGCGGTGGCCGTGGTGGTGGAGGACGCCGAGGGCAGCCGGGGGGAGATCAGCGGCGGCGGCACGGCGGCCCCGGTCGCGCGGGCGGTGATGGAGGCGGTGCTGAGGCCCGGGTGACCCCTGCGGTGCGGCTCCCTGCGGTGCGTCACCGGTCCGCCCGGCCCGTATGCGCCGGGCGGACCGGGCGGTCCGGCCGGCGACATGTCGTGCACGGGGGATTGACGGGCTTGCTGACAGGCAGTCTCATAAAGGTGACCTGTCGGTAACCCGAGACGCCCCGAGGTGGAACCGTCATGACGACCCTGTCGGAGACCGACGCGCTCGACGGCCTGCGGGACGCGCTCGGGCAGCTCAAGGACCGCGAGTCGGTGGCCCGCCGGCTGCTGGAGTCCTCCGCGAAGCACTCCTTCGACCCGGACGAGGAGCTGGACTGGGAGGCGCCCTTCGAGGACGGCAAGTGGTTCTGGCCGCCGGAGCTGGTGTCGCTGTACGGCACCCCGCTGTGGCGGCGGATGAGCGAGGAGCAGCGTCTGCTGCTCTCCCGCCACGAGGCCGCCGCGCTCGCCTCCCTCGGCATCTGGTTCGAACTGATCCTGATGCAGCTGCTGGTCCGCCACATCTACGACAAGTCCGCGACCAGCGCGCACGTGCGGTACGCCCTCACCGAGATCGAGGACGAGTGCCGCCACTCGAAGATGTTCGCCCGCGTGATCGCGCGCAGCGGCACCCCCTGGTACCCGGTGAGCCGCGTCCACCAGGCCCTGGGCCGCGTGTTCAAGACGGTCTCCACCACACCCGGCTCGTTCACCGCGACCCTCCTCGGCGAGGAGGTCCTCGACTGGATGCAGCGGCTGACCTTCCCCGACGAGCGGGTGCAGCCGCTGATCCGGGGCGTCACCCGGATCCACGTGATCGAGGAGGCGCGGCACGTCCGGTACGCCCGCGAGGAGCTGCGGCGCCAGATGATGACCGCGCCGCGCTGGTCGCAGGAGTTCACCCGGGTCTCCTCGGGCGAGTTCGCCCGGGTGTTCTCGGTGGCCTTCGTGAACCCGGAGGTCTACACGAACGTCGGCCTGGACCGGCGCGAGGCCGTCGCCCAGGTGCGGGCGAGCGCGCACCGGCGCGAGGTGATGCAGCAGGGCGCGAAGAAGCTCACGGACTTCCTCGACGACATCGGCGTGCTGCGCGGCCCGGGCCGCCGGCTCTGGCGCTCCTCGGGACTGCTCGCCTGACCGGGCGCCCGGCCGGAGCCGCGCCCCGCGGGCTCCGGGGGCCGGGATCCGGCCGAGGGCCGGCGGACGCGCGCCGCGCGCGCCACGGCCGGTTACGCTGCGGACATGACCTCGCAGGCCCCCACCCCCGCCTACCGGCGTCTCAGTGTCGAGGAGCGCCGCAGCCAGCTCCTGGAGGCCGCGCTGTCCCTGTTCGCCCACCGGGCGCCGGAGGACGTGTCGCTGGACGACGTGGCGGAGGCGGCCGGCGTGTCGCGGCCCCTGGTCTACCGGTACTTCCCCGGCGGCAAGCAGCAGCTCTACGAGGCGGCCCTGAAGTCCGCCGCCGACGAGCTGCGGGACTGCTTCGACGAGCCGCTGGCGGGCCCGCTGCTCGCCCGGCTGACCCGGGCCGTGGACCGCTACCTCGCCTTCGTCGGCCGCCACGACGCCGGCTTCAGCGCCCTGCTCCAGGGCGGCAGCGTGGTGGAGACCTCCCGGACCACCGCGATCGTGGACGGGGTGCGGCGGGCCGCCGCCGAGCACATCCTCCGCCATCTCGACGTCGCCGACCCCGGTCCCCGGCTGCGCATGACCATCCGGATGTGGATCACCGCCGTGGAGGCCGCCTCGCTGATCTGGCTCGACGAGGACAAGCAGCCGCCGCCGGAGGAGCTGCGGGACTGGCTCGTGGAGCAGTTCGTGGCGGTGCTGACGGTCACCGCGCGGCGGGACGCGCAGACCGACGCGCTGGTGCGGGCACTGGCCGCGGAGCTGTGACCCGCGGCCGATGGCCGAGACTGGTGGGGTGAAGAGCGAAGACACCCCGTTCGAGGGCGGCCCCATGGACGGGCGCGTCCTGCCGGTGCTGCTCGGCATCACCGGGCACCCGCCCAAGACGTACCGCATCCCCGTGCCCGCCCCGGACGGGGGCCCGCCCACCGTGCTGGTGTACCGGCGGGTGCCCCGCGGGAACAGCCGGCTCACCGGTCTGACCGCCCGCTGGAAGTACCTCTACGACCCCGCCGGCCGGGCCGGGGACGGACCGCGCCGGCCGTGGTCGAAGCCGAAGCCGCATCCGGACGCCACGCCGCAGGGCAAGCCGGACGACGCCCACGGGTGACCCCGTTGCGCCGAACCGCGCACATTCGGCGAGCGGACCGCGCCCCCCTCCCCTGATGCTCGCGGTGCGGAGCGGACGAGCCGCCCCGCGTCGGAGGTGATGGCGTGTCAGGAATGCTTCTGCGTCTGGTGTGTACGGCGGCACTGACGGCCGGGACCGTTCTCGCACCCGTGCCCGCGACGGCCGCCCCGGAGCCGGGCGGCGGCGCCGCGGCGTCCGGCGGGCGCTCCGTCGCGGCGCTGCTGACGGACCTTCAGGCCCTGTACCGCGAGGCCGAGAAGGCCACCGAGCGCTACAACGCCACCGAGGAGGCGCTGGACGAGCAGCGCGCCGAGACCGAGCGGCTGGAGCGTGCGCTCGCCCGCACCCGGCTCTCCCTGCACGACAGCCGGGGCGCCGCCGGACGGCTCGCCCGGCAGCAGTACCAGAGCCTGAGCGGCCTCTCCCCCTACGTGCGTCTGCTGCTGGCGCGCGACCCGCAGCGCGCGCTGGAGCAGGGGCATGTGATCGGGCAGCTCGCGCGGGAACGGGCGCAGACGGTGGGCCGCCTGACCGGTGACGCGAAGCGGGCGGGCGAGCTGGCGCGGCGGGCACGCAAGGCGCTGGACAAGCGGATCGCGCTCACCGAGCGGCGCGAGAAGGAACGCGACCAGGTGGTCGGACGGCTGCGGGACGTCGAGGAGTTGCTGGCCTCGCTGACCGCCGGCCAGCTCGCCGAGCTGGCCGAGCTGGAACGGAGCCGGATCGCCGAGGCGCAGCGGGAAATGGTGGCGTCCGGCGCGCTGAGCGGCGCCCACGCCCCGTCCGCGGCCGGCGAGCGGGCCGTGCGGTACGCGGTGGAGCAGCTCGGCAAGCCGTACGAGTGGGGCGCGGAGGGCCCGGAGGCCTACGACTGCTCGGGGCTCACCTCCGAGGCGTGGCGCGCGGCGGGCGCGGAGGTGCCGCGGACCAGCCAGGAGCAGTGGGCGCGGCTGGAGCGGATCGAGCTGGTGGACCTGCGCCCCGGCGATCTCGTCGTGTACTTCGACGACGCCACGCACGTCGCCCTCTACCTGGGCGACGGCAAGGTGGTGCAGGCGCCCCGGCCCGGCGCGCGGATCAAGGTGTCGCCGATCGCGGCCAACCCGGTGCTGGGCGCGGTGCGGCCCGACCCCGGCGGGGAGCCCCTGGAGCACTACGTGCCGCCGGAGCTCCCCGAGGGGGCGACGGACGGGTCCGACGAGGGGTACGACGCCGCCTACGCGCCGGCCGCGGCGGAGACCTCGGCCAGGTAGGCGTCGGTCTTCTCCGGCTCGTAGAAGAAGTTCTCGAAGTCCGCCGGGTCGTCGAAGCCGTTGGCGAAGCGGTCGGCGACCGGCTGGAGCTCTCCGGCGGCGCCGATCAGGCCGAGGACGTGCTCCGGCGGCGGGGCCAGCATGGCGTTCGTCCACTTGGTGACGTGCCGGGCGATGTCCCAGTAGCGGTCGAAGGTCCGCCGCATCCACTCCTCGTCGAACGGCTCGTCGCCGTGCTCGAGGATCGAGGCGAGGTAGGAGGCGGCGCACTTGGAGGCGGAGTTGGAGCCCTGGCCGGTGATCGGGTCGTTGGCGACGACGACGTCGGCGACGCCCAGCGCCAGGCCGCCGGAGGGCAGCCGGCCGACGGGGCGGCGGACGGTCGGGGCGTAGCGGCCGGCCAGGGTGCCGCCGGCGTCGGTCAGCTCGACCTCGGTGGCGCGAGCGTACTCCCAGGGCAGGAACCTCTTCATCAGTTCCAGGGTCAGGGAGAGGTGTTCGGCCGGGTCCCTGACGTCCTTGAAGGCGTCGAGCGGGCCGCCGGGGACGCCCTCCCAGAACAGGATGTCGGCGCGGCCGGAGACGGTGTACGTCGGCATGACGAACATCTCGCCGACGCCGGGGACCAGGTTGCAGCGGACCGCCTCGGTGTCCGGGTGCTCCGGGCGCGGGCCGAGGCCGTGCACGTAGGCGACGGCGAGGGCGCGCTGCGGCGTGCTGTACGGGGAGCGCTCGGGGTCGCGGGCGAACATCCGCACCAGCTCGCCCTTGCCGGCCGCGACGAGCACCAGGTCGTAGGCGCGGGAGAGGTAGTCCAGGTCGCCGACGGCGGCGCCGTGGATGACGAGCTGTCCGCCGCGCTGGGCGAAGGTCTCCATCCAGCCGGCCATCTTCACCCGCTGGTCCACCGACTGCGCGAACCCGTCGAGGCGGCCCAGCCAGTCGACCGCCCGCCGCGAGGGGCCCGGGTCGAAGGAGCCGGGGGCGGCGACCGAGACGCCGAGGCCCTGGATCCTCGGGGCCCGCGACTCCCAGAAGTTCAGCTCGAGGTCGCGCTCGTGCTGCAGGGCGGTGTGGAACATGCACTGCGTCGACATGACCCGCCCGGTGCGGATCTCGTCCGCCGTCCGGTTGGACATGAGGGTGACCTCGTACCCGTGCGACTGGAGTCCCAGGGCGAGCTGGAGACCGGACTGGCCGGCCCCGACGACGAGTATCTTCCGCATGCGGGGGACGCTCCTAAGAGGGCTACTCGGGGGTTTCGTCGAGCGCGTGGCCCACGAGGGTCAAGAGGGTCTCGATGACCGGGATCCGACGGCGCGCATCCATGATCATGACAGGTATGTGCGCGGGGATCGTGAGGGCCTCCCGCACGTCCTCCGGGTCGAACCGCTCGCTGCCGTCGAAGTGGTTGACCGCCACGACGTACGGCAGCCCGCAGCTCTCGAAGTAGTCCAGCGCCGGCCAGCAGTCCTTCAGCCGGCGGGTGTCGGCCAGCACCACGGCGCCGATCGCGCCGCGCACCAGGTCGTCCCACATGAACCAGAACCGCTCCTGGCCGGGCGTGCCGAACAGGTACAGCACCAGGTCGTCGTCGAGCGTGATGCGCCCGAAGTCCAGGGCCACGGTGGTGGTCGACTTGCCCGGCGTGGCGGTGAGGTCGTCGGTGCCCTCGCTCGCCTCGGTCATCAACGCCTCGGTCCGCAGGGGCGTGATCTCGGAGGCGGTGCCGACGAGGGTGGTCTTGCCGACGCCGAAGCCGCCGGCCACGAGTATCTTCGTGGCGACCGGGGCCCGGGCGGGGTCCGTCTGCCAGGGCAGCAGGGGCTCGTCCTCCTCGACGAGCGGGGCGACGCCCGGGGCGGCGTCAGAGACGGCGGAGTCCACTCAGCACCCTTTCCAGCAGCGCGCGGTCCGGGCGGCCCGTGCCGTGGCCGGTGCCCGTCCCGTAGACACGGATCTTTCCCTGGTCCGCGAGGTCGCTCAGCAGGACGCGGACCACGCCGAGCGGCATCTTCAGCAGCGCGGCGATCTCGGCCACCGTCCGCAGACGGCGGCACAGTTCGACGATGGCACGCGCCTCCGGCATGATCCGGGCGAGGCCGCCGGAGGTGAGTTCCCTGCGTTCCTCGGCGGCCTCCAGCCCGGCGGCGCCGGCCGTGGCGCCGACGAACGTCTCCACCAGCAGCACGTGGCCGAAGCGGGTGCGGCCCCCGGTGAGCGAATAGGGGCGCACCCGGGCGGGTTTGCGGTCACCGCCGCGCACGGGAAGGTGTTTCTTCGGGGCGCGGGTCATCGGGGGCTCCCGGCGGACTCGTGCTCCCCGCCTCCCGCCGACTCGAGGTTCCTGCGGAGCTCGCTGCGGAGCTCGGGGGTCAGGACGTGGCCGGCGCGGCCCACGAAGAGGGCCATGTGGTACGCCACGACGCTCATGTCGCAGTCCGCCGAGCCGTGCACGCCGAGCAGCGAGCCGTCGCTGATCGACATCACGAAGAGGCTGCCCTCGTCCATGGAGACCATCGTGTGCTTGACGGACCCGTAGTCCATCAGCTTCGAGGCGCCGACGGTGAGGCTGCCGATGCCGGAGACGACGGTGGCCAGGTCGGCGGAGGAGCCGCGCGGGCCGGGCCGCCCCGCCCCCCGCTCGCCGGGTGCCGGGGCGACGCCGTCCGGGCCGCTGCGGGCCTGGGCGAGCGTTTCGTCGGAGGAGAGGAGCAGCAGGCCGTCGGAGGAGACCACCGCGACGGACAGGATGCCGGGCACCTCCTCGACGAGGTTCGTCAGCAGCCAGTGCAGGTTGCGGGCCTCACTGCTCAGTCCGAAGGTACTGGGCGCGGTCAACTGCTTGCCTCCTCGACAGTGCCCCCCGTGGCTTCCTCGGTTGCGGCGTCCGTGCCGGACGGCGTCCGGTCCCCGCGGGACCGCTCGGCCGCCAGCTCCGCCTCGGCGTCCCGCCGTCCGGCGTCCGCGCCCCGGCGGAAACCGCCGAGCCGCCGGCGCAGGGCCTCGGCGTCCACCGACCCCGACCGCGACCGCGGGGGAGCGACCGGCGCGGTGATCTTCGGCGTCCGCTTCGGCAGTCCCTTGGCGGTGACGGGTTCGTCCTCGGCAGGGCCGTCGGCGACCCGCGCGTGCTCGGGCCGGCCGGCGGCGTCACCGGTGACGGGGCGGTCCGGCAGCCCGGCGCGGGACTCCTGCGCAGCGGCGGGTGCGGGGGCGGGGCCCCCGGGCGCCTGTGCCGCTTCGGGCGCGGGCCCGGTGCCGTGCGCGGGTGCGTGCCCGGAGCCCGGGCGTACGGCCTCGTCGGCGGGCGGGGCGGTCCCGGCGCCGTGGCCTCCGGCCGCCGTGGGGCGGTCGTCGGACGCCGCGTCCCCGGCCCCCGCCGGGGCACGGCCGTCCGGCTGGGCCGGGATGAACAACTCCATGGTGGTCTCGGCGGGGCGCTCGGCCGGGGCCTGCGCCTCCGGCTCGGGGGCGCCCCGGCTCGGCTCCGGCGCCGAGGCGGCCTCGCCGGGAGCAGGCCCGGTCCCGGCGGCCGAGGCGGCCGCGTGCGGCTCCGAGGCCTGGGGGGCGACCGGGGTGGTCTCGCTGCCGGGGAGCGGTTCCTCGCCGGCGACGGGGGGAACCGTGTGCGCGGCGGGCGCGTCCGCGTCGCCCGGGACTCCCGTGCGGGACTGCGCCCCCTCCGCGGTTCCCGAAGCGGTCCCGCCAGAGGCCGGGCCCGCCACCGCGCCAGGGGCAGCCGCCTGCACGGCGGGCGCGTCCGGGGCGGCCGGGGCGGACCCGCCCCGGGCCTGTTCCGCGGCGGAGCCGGCGGCCGCGTGCGGGGCCGGGGGCTCCGGTTCGGTCACGGCGGCCGGAGCGGCCTCGTCCGGGCCGTGCGACGTACCGGTGTCCGGCGTCGTCGGGGTGTCCGCAGCGGACGGCGCCTCCGCCGCGGCCGAGGGCTCCGGGGTCTCCCCCGCCTCCTGCGCGCCCCGCGCGTCCGCGCTCGCCCCCTCGGACGCGGGCGGCGTCTCCGAGGCGGCCGAGCTGGACGTCCCGGCCGCCGCGTGGGCCTCCAGGGCCTTCTCCACGAGGTCGACCAGCGGGTCGCCCGACGTGCCGCGGCCCCGCAGCTCGTTGGAGTTGGCCTCGGCGTCGGCGCCCGGCAGGGACACCGTGGGGGTGCCGTCGGGGACGGACGAGGGGGCGGACGAGGGGACGGCCGTGGGCGTGGCGGGGGCCAGCAGGGGGTCCGGCAGGACGACCACCGCGGCGATCCCGCCCTGCTTCTGCTTGCGCAGCCGCACCCGCACCCCGTGCCGGTGGGCGAGCCGGGCCACGACGTACAGGCCGAGGCCGAGGCCGTCGTCGGACTCCGCGTCGTACGCCGCCTCCGGGTCGAACTCGGACAGCCGGGTGTTGAGCCGCTCCAGCCGGTCCTCGGCCATGCCGATGCCCTCGTCCTGGACGGAGAGCATGACCTCGCCGTTCTCCAGCAGCCAGCCGGAGACCTCGACGGGCCCGTCGGGCGGGGAGAACGAGGTCGCGTTCTCCATGAGTTCGGCGAGCAGGTGGGACAGGTCGTCCGCGGCGAACCCGGCGATGTGCGCGTGCGGCGGCAGCGCGGCGATCCGCACCCGCTCGTACCGCTCGATCTCGCTCACCGCGGCCCGTACGACGTCGACCAGCGGGACCGGGCCCGCGGTCTGCCGGCCGTGCTCGGCGCCGGCGAGGACCAGCAGGTTCTCGCTGTGCCGGCGCATCACCGTGGCGAAGTGGTCGAGCTTGAACAGCGTGGCCAGGCGGTCGGGGTCGTCCTCCCGCTGCTCCAGCCCCTCGATGACGCCGAGCTGCCGCTCGACCAGGCCGAGGGTGCGCAGGGCGAGGTTGACGAAGGTGCCGTCGATGCTGTGGCGCATCCGCTCCATGCGGGCGGTGGCCTCGGCGAGTTCGCTGCGCAGTTCCTCGCGGGCGTCGGCCATCTTCTGCCGCTGCCCGACGAGGTGCTTGCGGTCGGCCTCCAGCGTGGCGATCCGCTGGGCGAGTCCGGCGGCGTGCGCGTGCAGGGCGTTGACGGAGCGGACGACCTGCGCGAACTCGTCGTTGCGGCCGGTGAAGGTGACCGGCTCCTCGGCGGCCGGGTCCTCCGCCTCGGCGAGCCGGGCGGAGCCGCGGCGCAGCACCGACAGCGGCCGGGTGAGGCTGCGGGCCATCGCGGTGGCGACGCCGACCGCGAGCAGCATGAGGGCGCCGAGGACGGCGATCCGGATCTCCAGCTCGGTGACGTCCTCGTCGCGGAGCTGGGCGAGGTCCTTGGTGCGCTGGTCGAACAGCGCGGCCTCGACGCCGCGCATCATGTCGATCCGCGCGGTGAGCGCCGCCGCCAGCTTCTCGGTGCCGGTGTCGAGCTCGGAGTCGGAGAGGGTCGGCTTGTCGGTGAGCTTCCCGAGGTACTCCTCGGCGGTGTCCACCTCGGGGCCGGTGACCGTGGAGTCGTAGGAGGCGCGGGCGGCCTTCGGGGCGGCGTCGCGGAAGCCGGCGAGGGCCGCGTCGGAGCGGACCCGTGCCTGGAGCGCGGCGGCGGACAGTTCGTCGCGCCGCTTCTCGTCGGCCTCCGACGTGCTGCCGACGGTGACCGGCAGGCCGGTGACCGGGTCGAGCACGGTCTCGGTGGTGCTGGGCACGTTCAGCGCGGCGAGCAGCAGCCCGCGGGTGGCGGCGGCCTGCTGGACGGCCGTGTCCAGCTCGGCGAGCGCGTGGCCGCCGGAGCCCGCGCGGGGCGGGGTCCGGTCGGCCAGCCGCGCGGCGAGCCGGTGCAGCTGGGAGATGACGGTGGAGTACGCCTGGTGCGCCTCCAGCGCGCTGCTCTTGCCGGTGAGGGCGGCGCGGCGTACGGCGGCGACGGCGTCGAGCTCGTCGCGCAGCGCCTGCGAGGTGTCCTCGTCGGCGCGCAGTTCCTCGACCTGGCGGTCCACCCGGGCGCTGTGCTCCTCGGAGGGCGCCTCGGACTCGGGACGGCCCGCCGCGATGTAGGGGACGACCTCGTCGCGCTCGTCGGCCAGGGAGTGGGCCAGGGTGAGCGCGTCCTCGGTCCGCTCGGCGAGGGTCACCAGTTCCTGGGCGTCGTGCAGCTGCTGGGAGGCCGCCAGCACGGAGGGCGCCCCCGCCCCGGCGATCGCCGCGGCCACCACGGCGACGGCGACGACGAGACGGTTGCGTACGTGGGTGGGGCGGCCCCTGCCGACGGTGGGCGTCTGCTGCGCGTCCCCCGCGAGGGCCGCCTGCTTGTCCTTGCGACGAGGCCGCGTCTTCTGCACCGGTGCTCGCATTCCTGCTCGTGTACCCGTGGGCCCGGGTGACGCTCCGTCAACGGGCGCGGGCGCGTTCCCCGAGCCGCTGGCCGCGCTCGGACAGCGAGGCCCCCAACGCTCCCCGACCCTCCCAGCGCCCGTGGACAGCGGATGCGCATCACCTGACCCGCCACTCGAAGGAGTGAACATCGGAGGCGAGTTGAGGAGCAAGTTCCGTTGCGCCCCGCAGCGGACCCGGGCGGCACACCGGTTGGACGTCTGCGGCGGGCGGTGGCAATATTCGCCGCCACGCCTTCCCCTAGCCCTGCATTCCCTCCCAAATCAGGCGCTTGACCTGCGCGCCTGCGGAAGAACGGGCGGCCGTCGCCGGGCTCCGGCGATCGTCGCGGGGAGCTCGTGCAGACTGGCCGGATGCGCACGGAACTCGTCTCGGAACCCGGTGCCCCGGGGCGCCCCAACGAGGACTTCGCGAGCGTCGCGCTCCCGGCGTCGGGGCAGGGCGGTGCGCTCGTGGTCCTCGACGGCGTCACGCCGCCGCCGGACGGGGGCGGTTGTCTGCATTCGGTCCCCTGGTTCACCGCCCGGCTGGGCGGCGCGCTGACCGAACTGACCGTTTCCCTCCCGGATGTTCCGCCGGCCGGGCTGCTGTCCCGGGGCATCGCGCGCACGGCCGGGAGCCATGCCGCGACCTGTGACCTTTCTCACCCCCGGACGCCGCAGGCGACAGTGGTGCTGGCGCGCTGGTCACCCGACGCGGTGGACTGTCTGGTGCTGTCCGACTCGGTCCTGCTGGTGGAGTCGCCGGACGGCGCGGTCACGGCGGTCCGGGACGACCGGCTGGACCGGCTGCCCCGTTCGGCCCTGGTCAGCCACACCGTCGTGGACACCACCCTGCGGAACAAGGAGGGCGGCTTCTTCACCGCCGCTGCCGACCCGTCGGTGTCCTCACGCGCCGTCACCGTCTCCCTGCCCCGCGACCGGGTGCGCGCCCTGACGGCGCTGACGGACGGCGCGACCCGCTGGGTGGACCGCTTCGGCGAGGGCGACTGGGCGGACTGCGTGGCCCTGATCCGCCAGGAGGGCGCCCGCAGTCTGGTGAAGCGCGTCCGCGCCCTGGAGCGGGACCGTCCCCCGGGCGGCAAGACCCACGACGACGCGACGGTCGTCCACGTCGAGCTGCCGCCGGGCTGACGGCGTCACCCGCACGGCCGGCCGGTGACGCCGCCCCCTTGACGCCCCGTGGCCGCGTCGTCCGGGCGGCCGACCCGCCGGTGCGAAGCACCCGCACCGTGGGAGCCCTACCTCTCCGTCCCCCGGTTGAGCCGGTGCAGCAGCCGGGCCAGCTCGGCGACCTCCGCCGGGTCCCAGTCGGCGAAGCGGCCGGCGTAGCGGGCGCGGCGGGCCTCGCGGACGCGGCTCACGCGGTGGCGGCCCTCCTCCGTGAGGGTGACCAGCCAGGCACGGCCGTCGGCGGGGTCGGGCTCGCGGACCACCAGCCCGAGGTCCTCCAGGGCGCGCAGCTGACGGGACATCGTCGCCTTGCCGACGCCGATGTAGGCGGCGAGTTCGGTGGCCCGCTGCCGCCCGCACTCCTCCAGACGGACCAGCAGCCCGTACGCGGACGGCTCGAGGTCGGGGTGGACCTCGCGCGCCATCTCCCCCTGGTTGGCCCGGGCGCGTCGCAGCAGGACCGTCAACTCGCGTTCCAGCGCCAGGAGCGCGGGCTGTTCCGCACCGGACCCGGGTTCCGGCGAGGCGGCGTGCTCCCCGCCGCCGTTTCCGTCTTCGTGCACGTTGGCCCCTGCCTCGGTTTCCCGTTCTGAAAGTTTCCGCCGAGTGGCGGCGTCGCCGCGGCTCCACCAGTATTTCGCAGGCGTAGACCAACGGCAGTGCCCGGTGTTCGCGCCCGCCGCCGCGGTCGGCGCCCCGCGGTTTCCCCGTCAGACCCTCACGCGGCATGCCCACCGCATGCGAGGCGGGTCACCTTCCGGGTACGTCCCGTGACCGTTCGGAGATGCGTCATGCCTGTGCACAGACCCCGCCTCGTCCGCATACGCGCGCTCGGCGCCGCCGGCGCCGTCCTGCTCGCGCTGCTCGCCCTCCCGCGGACCGCCGCCGTCGCCGACGGCGCCGCCCCGACCGTCCCACCCCGCGGCTCCGCCCGCATGGGCATGGGCGTCCTCGCCCACGACGGCCGGGCCGGCCTGCCCACCGCCCGCTCCGCCCGGACGGAGGGCGTGGACGTCTCCAGCCACCAGGGCGACGTCGCCTGGGCCGCCCTGTGGGACGGCGGGGTGCGCTGGGCCTACGCCAAGGCCACGGAGGGCACGTACTACACCAACCCGTACCACCCGCAGCAGTACAACGGCTCCTACGACGTCGGCATGGTCCGCGGCGCCTACCACTTCGCGACGCCCGACACCGCGAGCGGCGCCGCGCAGGCCGACTACTTCGTGGACCGCGGCGGCGCCTGGTCCGCCGACGGACGCACCCTGCCCGGCGTCCTGGACATCGAGTGGAACCCCTACGGCGACGCCTGCTACGGCAAGTCGGCGGGCGCCATGGTGAGCTGGATCCGCGACTTCCTCGACCGCTACCGCGCCCGCACCGGCCGCGACGCCGTCCTCTACACCGCCACCAGCTGGTGGAAGCAGTGCACCGGCGACTACGCCGGCTTCGCCGCCGGCACCCCGCTGTGGATCGCCCGGTACGCCTCCACCGTCGGCGAACTGCCCGCCGGCTGGAGCACGTACACGATGTGGCAGTACACCTCGACCGGCCCGACGGTCGGCGACCACGACCGCTTCAACGGCACCCTCGACCGGGTGCGGGCCTTCGCCGCCGGCGACTGACCCGACGGCCCCGGCGCCGGCGCGGCGCCCCGGACACGGGACAGGCCCGGACGCCCGGCGCGGGAGCGGTCCGGGCCGGGGAAAGGGCCCGGGCCTCCCTCACGGGACCCGGGCCCTCCTCGTCCGGCAGCCCCGGTCACGCGGCCACCGGAACCTCCGGCGCCGCCTCGTCGGTGGCCGGGGACAGCGCCAGTTCCAGGACCTGGCGGACGTCGGTGACGGCGTGCACGTCCAGCTTCTCCAGCACCTCCGCCGGGACGTCGTCCAGGTCGGGCTCGTTGCGCTTGGGGATGATCACGGTGGTGACGCCGGCCCGGTGCGCGGCGAGCAGCTTCTGCTTCACCCCGCCGATCGGCAGCACCCGCCCGGTCAGCGACACCTCGCCGGTCATCGCCACGTCCGTGCGGACCAGCCGTCCGGAGAGCAGCGAGGCCAGGGCCGTGGTCATCGTGATGCCCGCGCTCGGGCCGTCCTTGGGCACGGCGCCCGCCGGGAAGTGGATGTGCACGCCCCGGTCCTTCAGGTCGCCCACCGGCAGTTCCAGCTCGGCGCCGTGGCTGCGCAGGAAGCTCAGCGCGATCTGCGCGGACTCCTTCATCACGTCGCCCAGCTGACCGGTCAGGGTGAGCCCCGCCGCGCCCGTCTCCGGGTCGGCCAGGGACGCCTCGACGTAGAGGACGTCACCGCCGGCGCCGGTCACGGCGAGCCCGGTGGCGACACCGGGCACGGCGGTGCGCCGCTCGGCCGGCTCCTGGGCGGACTCCGGCACGTGGTGCGGCCGTCCGATCAGGTCCCGCAGGTCGCCCTCGGTCACGGTGAACGGCAGCTCCCGCTCGCCCAGTTCGTGCTGGGCCGCCACCTTGCGCAGCAGCCGCGCGAGGGACCGCTCCAGGTTGCGCACGCCCGCCTCGCGCGTGTACTCGCCGGCCAGCTTGCGCAGCGCGCCCTCGTCGAGGGTGACCTCGTCGGTGTCCAGGCCGGCGCGCTCCAGCTGGCGCGGGAGCAGGTGGTCGCGGGCGATGACGATCTTCTCGTCCTCGGTGTAGCCGTCGAGGCGGACCAGCTCCATGCGGTCGAGCAGGGGCTCCGGGATGGCCTCCAGGACGTTGGCGGTGGCGAGGAAGACCACGTCGGACAGGTCGAGCTCGACCTCCAGGTAGTGGTCCCGGAAGGTGTGGTTCTGCGCCGGGTCGAGGACCTCCAGCAGGGCCGCGGCCGGGTCGCCGCGGAAGTCGGAGCCGACCTTGTCGATCTCGTCGAGCAGGACGACCGGGTTCATCGACCCGGCCTCCTTGACGGCGCGCACGATCCGGCCGGGCAGGGCGCCGACGTAGGTGCGGCGGTGGCCGCGGATCTCCGCCTCGTCGCGGACGCCGCCGAGGGCGACCCGGACGAACTTGCGGCCCATCGCGTGCGCGACGGACTCGCCGAGGCTGGTCTTGCCGACGCCGGGCGGGCCCACCAGGGCCAGCACGGCGCCGCCGCGCCGCCCGCCGACGACGCCCAGGCCCCGGTCGTTGCGCCGCTTGCGCACCGCCAGGTACTCGGTGATGCGCTCCTTCACGTCCTGTAGGCCCGCGTGCTCGGCGTCCAGCACCTGTCGGGCGCCGCGGATGTCGTAGGAGTCCTCGGTGCGCTCGTTCCACGGCATCTCCAGCACCGTGTCGAGCCAGGTGCGGATCCAGGAGCCCTCCGGCGACTGGTCGGAGGCGCGCTCCAGCTTGTCGACCTCCTTGAGCGCGGCCTCGCGGACCTTCTCGGGGAGCTCGGCGGCCTCGACGCGGGCCCGGTAGTCGTCGGACTCCTCGCCCTCCTTCTCGCCGTTCAGCTCGCGCAGCTCCTTGCGGACCGCCTCGAGCTGGCGGCGGAGCAGGAACTCGCGCTGCTGCTTGTCGACGCCCTCCTGGACGTCCTTGGCGATGGTCTCGGCGACGTCCTGCTCGGCGAGGTGGTCGCGCAGCTGCTGGGTGGCGAGCTTCAGCCGGGCCACCGGGTCGGTGGTCTCCAGCAGGGCGACCTTCTGGTCGGTGGTGAGGAACGGCGAGTAGCCGGAGTTGTCGGCGAGGGCGGAGACGTCGTCGATGGCCTGGACCCGGTCCACGACCTGCCAGGCGCCGCGCTTGCGCAGCCAGGCGGTGGCGAGCGCCTTGTACTCCTTGACCAGTTCGGTCACGTGGCCGGGCAGCGGGTCGGGCACGCTCTCGTCGATGCGGACGCCCTCCACCCACAGCGCCGCGCCCGGCCCGGTGGTGCCGGCGCCGATGCGCACCCGCCCCCGGCCGCGGATCAGGGCGCCCGGGTCGCCGTCGGCCAGCCGGCCGACCTGCTCGACCGTGCCCAGCACGCCGGTCCCGGCGTAGGTCCCGTCGACGCGCGGCACCAGCAGCACCCGGGGCTTGCCCGGTTCGTCGCGGGCGGCGGCCTGGGCGGCCTCCACGGCCGCGCGCACCTCGGAGTCGCTCAGGTCCAGCGGAACCACCATCCCCGGCAGTACGACCTCGTCGTCGAGCGGCAGCACGGGCAGGGCGAGCGGTGTGGACTCAGCAGCCATGATCTCCCCTTCGGCAATCAAGTTGAGCTATGTCGACTCAATGCAGGGGAGCCGCCGAATGTTCCCGGAGTCGCGTTCGCTCTGAGCGATCACCGGACCGGGCCCCACGGCCCCGGATCGCCGGGACGGGGGCCTGCCAGGATGAACGCATGTCCACCCCGTACGACATTCCCGAAGCTCCCGAAGTCCTGGACCGCCGCGAGGGCCCGTACGGCGAGGTCGCGCTGCGCAGGCACGGCGGTCTGCTGCAGATCATCGCCAACGGCTGCTTCCTGATGGACACCTCCGACGGGCGCTCCGAGCGGCTGCTCGTGGACGCCGCCCTGGCCGCCCTGGACCCGGAGGCGGCGGACCCGGGGGTGCTGATCGGCGGGCTGGGCGTCGGCTTCTCCCTGGCGCACGCGGCCGGGCAGCCGCGCTGGGGACGGATCACGGTGGTGGAGCGGGAGCCCGCGATCATCGAGTGGCACCGCGCGGGCCCGCTGGCCGGGCTCTCCGGCGAGGCGCTCGCCGACCCCCGGACGGAGATCGTCGAGCAGGACCTGGTGGCCTACGTCAAGGAGACGTCCGACACGTTCGACGCGCTGTGCCTCGACATCGACAACGGGCCCGGCTGGACCGTCGACGAGGGCAACGAGGGGCTGTACACGCCGGACGGACTCGCGGCCTGCGCAAGGGTGTTGAAGCCGCGCGGGGTCCTCGCGGTATGGTCCGCCAAGCCCTCTCCGGAATTCGAGGGAACCTTGCGGAATGCCGGGTTCCGGCAGGTGCGTACCGAAGAGATCCCCGTTGCCCGGGGCGTTCCGGACGCCGTGCACATCGGCGTCCGCCCTGGATAGCAAACCCGTGGTGCGTCCCCGTACGCTGCTGCCCTGGCGCGGATCATCCAAGCGTCGGTCGCAGTGATGCGCAGACGACGGATCACCCCACGGATTCCGGAAAAAGCACACCTCAGGGGCGGGCGATGGAGCAGACACACACCTCCCACAACGGCACGGCGACGACCACCCCCGGCGCGCAGCGCAGGGTCCTGGTGGTCGAGGACGACGCGACGATCGTGGACGCCATCGCGACCCGCCTGCGCGCCGAGGGATTCCTCGTGCAAACGGCGGGCGACGGCCCGTCCGCGGTGGACACGGCCGAGGCCTGGCAGCCCGACCTGCTGATCCTCGACATCATGCTGCCGGGCTTCGACGGCCTGGAGGTCTGCCGGCGCGTGCAGGCCCAGCGGCCGGTGCCGGTGCTGATGCTCACCGCGCGCGACGACGAGACCGACATGCTGGTGGGCCTCGGCGTCGGCGCCGACGACTACATGACGAAGCCGTTCTCGATGCGCGAGCTCGCCGCCCGCGTGCACGTGCTGCTGCGCCGCATGGAGCGCGCCGCCCTCGCGGCCACCACCCCGCGCAGCGGCATCCTGCGCCTGGGCGAGCTGGAGATCGACCACGCCCAGCGCCGGGTGCGGGTGCGCAGCGAGGACGTCCACCTGACGCCCACCGAGTTCGACCTGCTGGTGTGCCTGGCCAACACCCCGCGCGCGGTGCTCTCCCGCGAGCAGCTGCTGGCCGAGGTCTGGGACTGGGCGGACGCCTCCGGCACCCGGACCGTGGACAGCCACATCAAGGCGCTGCGCCGGAAGATCGGCGCCGAGCGCATCCGCACCGTGCACGGCGTGGGCTACGCCCTGGAGACGCCGACGCCATGAGCGGGGGTCCGGCGGGGCGCGGGCAGGGGAAGAAGGATCCCTGGGGCGGTGTGCGCCCGTTCTCGATCAAGACCAAGCTGGGCGCGCTGGTCGTCGTCTCGGTCCTGATCACCACCGGACTGTCGGTGATCGCCGTGCACACCAAGACGGAGCTGCGCTTCATCACGGTCTTCTCGATGATCGCCACGCTCCTGATCACCCAGTTCGTGGCGCACTCCCTCACCGCTCCGCTGGACGACATGAACGCCGTCGCGCGGTCCATCTCGCACGGCGACTACACCCGCCGGGTGCGCGAGAGCCGCCGGGACGAGCTGGGCGACCTGGCGCAGACGATCAACGTCATGGCCGACGAGCTGGAGGCGCAGGACCGCCAGCGCAAGGAGCTGGTGGCCAACGTCTCGCACGAGCTGCGCACGCCCATCGCGGGACTGCGCGCGGTGCTGGAGAACATCGTCGACGGCGTCACCGAGGCCGACCCCGAGACGATGCGCACGGCCCTGAAGCAGACCGAGCGGCTCGGCCGTCTGGTGGAGACGCTGCTGGACCTGTCCCGCCTGGACAACGGCGTGGTGCCGCTGAAGAAGCGCCGCTTCGAGGTGTGGCCGTACCTGTCGGGCGTGCTGAAGGAGGCCAACATGGTCGCCTCCGCCCGCGCGGGCATGGCCTCCGGCTCCGGCAGCCACACCCGTACGGACGTCCATCTGCACCTGGACGTCTCGCCGCCCGAGCTGGTCGCGCACGCCGACCCCGAGCGGATCCACCAGGTGGTCGCCAACCTGATCGACAACGCGGTCAAGCACAGCCCGCCGCACGGCAGGGTGACCGTCCGGGCCCGGCGGGGCCCCGAGCCGGAGTCGCTGGAGCTGGAGGTGCTGGACGAGGGTCCGGGCATCCCGCGCACGGAGTGGCACCGGGTCTTCGAGCGGTTCAACCGCGGCAACGTCAACCGGCCGCACGGCCCCGGCAGCGACGGCGGCACCGGGCTGGGCCTGGCGATCGCCCGCTGGGCCGTGGATCTGCACGGCGGCCGGATCGGAGTGGCGGAATCCGAGCGGGGTTGCCGGATTCTGATCACTCTTCCGGGGCCCTCCTCTGCGCCAAGTTGACGTAAAGTTCGAAGCGGAGCCTCAAGATCCATCCGCGTTCGTCCTGGCGGACACGTGTGATCAGGCACAGGCCCGCGCGCGGGGCGCGACGGGCCCTGGTCGAGCGATGCCTGATACCGTCGAAAGAAGCGGAACCTCGCTTGTTTCCCGCCAATTCCAGCGCCGAAACACCCGCCGAGATGTGATGTGCACGACGTTGCACGGGCCCGGCCTGACCTTCTCGCGCGGGGAGGCGTAGCCTTTATTTCCGCTGTCCATCATCTTGCGAAGCGGAAGAGGGCGGTTGACGCCGTGTCGCCACAGTCCCCCAGTAACTCGAGCATCTCGACCGACACCGACCAAGCGGGCAAGAACCCCGCTGCGGCCTTCGGTGCCAACGAATGGCTCGTCGACGAGATCTACCAGCAGTACCTCCAGGACCCGAACTCGGTGGACCGAGCCTGGTGGGACTTCTTCGCCGACTACAAGCCGGGCGCTCCCGCGTCCTCGGCTCCGGCGGGTGACGCGGCCGCGGGGGCCGCGGTGACCCCCACCGCTCCGTCCCGGCCGGCCGCGCCCGCCAAGGCCGAGACGCCCGCCCCGGCCGCGAAGCCCGCTGCCGCCGCTCCGGCGGCCGAGGCCCCGGCTCAGGCGCCTGCCAAGGCCCAGGCGCCCGCCCAGCCGAAGAAGCAGGCCGCTCCCGCCGCCAAGCCGGCCCCGGCCGGGAAGGCCGAGCCGGCGGGCGAGGCGAAGAGCGGCCCCGAGCAGGTCACCCTGCGCGGTCCGTCCGCCGCCGTGGCGAAGAACATGGACGCCTCGCTGGAGCTGCCCACGGCCACGTCCGTGCGCGCGGTCCCGGTGAAGCTGCTGTTCGACAACCGCATCGTCATCAACAACCACCTCAAGCGCGCCCGGGGCGGGAAGATCTCCTTCACGCACCTCATCGGCTACGCGATGGTGCAGGCCATCAAGGCCATGCCGGCGATGAACTGGTCGTACGCCAAGGTGGACGGCAAGCCCACCCTGGTCAAGCCGGAGCACGTCAACCTCGGTCTCGCCATCGACCTGGTCAAGCCCAACGGCGACCGCCAGCTCGTCGTCGCGGCGATCAAGAAGGCCGAGACGCTGAACTTCTTCGAGTTCTGGCAGGCCTACGAGGACATCGTCCGTCGCGCCCGCGACAACAAGCTGACGATGGACGACTTCACCGGTGTCACGGTCTCCCTGACCAACCCCGGCGGCCTGGGCACCGTGCACTCCGTGCCGCGCCTCATGCCCGGCCAGTCGGTGATCATGGGCGTCGGCTCCATGGACTACCCGGCGGAGTTCCAGGGCACCTCCCAGGACACCCTGAACAAGCTCGGCATCTCGAAGGTCATGACGCTCACGTCGACCTACGACCACCGGGTGATCCAGGGCGCCGCCTCCGGCGAGTTCCTGCGCCAGGTCGCGAACCTCCTGCTCGGCGAGAACAACTTCTACGACGAGATCTTCGAGGCCCTGCGCATCCCCTACGAGCCGGTCCGCTGGCTCAAGGACATCGACGCCAGCCACGACGACGACGTCACCAAGGCCGCCCGGGTCTTCGACCTGATCCACTCCTACCGGGTCCGCGGCCACGTCATGGCCGACACCGACCCGCTCGAGTACAAGGTCCGCAAGCACCCCGACCTGGACATCGTCGAGCACGGACTCACCCTGTGGGACCTGGAGCGCGAGTTCGCCGTCGGCGGCTTCGCCGGCAAGTCGATGATGAAGCTGCGCGACATCCTCGGCGTGCTGCGCGACTCGTACTGCCGCACCACCGGCATCGAGTTCATGCACATCCAGGACCCCAAGCAGCGCAAGTGGATCCAGGACCGCGTGGAGCGCGGCCACACCAAGCCGGAGCGCGAGGAGCAGCTGCGCATCCTGCGCCGGCTGAACGCGGCGGAGGCCTTCGAGACCTTCCTGCAGACCAAGTACGTCGGCCAGAAGCGCTTCTCGCTGGAGGGCGGCGAGTCCGTCATCCCGCTGCTCGACGCGGTGCTGGACTCGGCCGCCGAGTCCCGCCTGGACGAGGTCGTCATCGGCATGGCCCACCGCGGCCGGCTGAACGTCCTCGCCAACATCGTCGGCAAGTCGTACGCGCAGATCTTCCGCGAGTTCGAGGGCAACCTCGACCCGAAGTCGATGCACGGCTCCGGCGACGTGAAGTACCACCTGGGCGCCGAGGGCACCTTCACCGGCCTGGACGGCGAGCAGATCAAGGTCTCGCTGGTCGCCAACCCCTCGCACCTGGAGGCCGTCGACCCGGTCCTCGAAGGCGTCGCCCGCGCCAAGCAGGACATCGTCAACAAGGGCGGCACGGACTTCACCGTCCTGCCGGTGGCCATCCACGGCGACGCGGCCTTCGCGGGCCAGGGCGTGGTGGCCGAGACCCTGAACATGTCGCAGCTGCGCGGCTACCGCACCGGCGGCACGGTCCACATCGTCATCAACAACCAGGTCGGCTTCACCGCGGCCCCCGAGTCCTCGCGCTCCTCCATGTACGCGACGGACGTGGCCCGCATGATCGAGGCCCCGATCTTCCACGTGAACGGCGACGACCCGGAGGCGGTCGTGCGCGTCGCGCGCCTGGCCTTCGAGTTCCGCCAGGCGTTCAACAAGGACGTGGTGATCGACCTCATCTGCTACCGCCGCCGCGGTCACAACGAGTCGGACAACCCGGCCTTCACCCAGCCGCTGATGTACGACCTGATCGACAAGAAGCGCTCGGTGCGCAAGCTGTACACCGAGTCCCTCATCGGTCGCGGCGACATCACCCTGGAAGAGGCCGAGCAGGCACTGCAGGACTACCAGGGCCAGCTGGAGAAGGTCTTCACGGAGGTCCGTGAGGCCACCTCGCAGCCGACCGCGGTCGCCCCGTCCGACCCGCAGGCCGAGTTCCCGGTCGCCGTGAACACCGCGGTGAGCACGGAGATCGTGAAGCGGATCGCCGAGTCGCAGGTGAACATCCCCGACCACATCACCGTCCACCCGCGTCTGCTGCCGCAGCTGCAGCGCCGGGCGGCGATGGTCGAGGACGGCACCATCGACTGGGGCATGGGCGAGACCCTCGCCTTCGGCTCGCTGCTCCTCGAGGGCGTCCCGGTCCGGCTCGCCGGCCAGGACTCCCAGCGCGGCACCTTCGGCCAGCGCCACGCGGTCATCATCGACCGTGAGACGGGCGAGGAGTACACGCCGCTGCAGTACCTCTCCGAGGACCAGGCGCGGCTGAACGTCTACAACTCCCTGCTGTCCGAGTACGCGGCCATGGGCTTCGAGTACGGCTACTCGCTGGCCCGCCCGGACGCGCTCGTGCTGTGGGAGGCGCAGTTCGGCGACTTCGTCAACGGCGCGCAGACGGTCGTGGACGAGTTCATCTCGTCGGCCGAGCAGAAGTGGAACCAGACCTCCGGTGTGGTCCTGCTCCTCCCGCACGGCTACGAGGGCCAGGGCCCGGACCACTCCTCGGCCCGCCCGGAGCGCTTCCTGCAGCTCTGCGCCCAGAACAACATGACGGTCGCCATGCCGACCTCGCCGTCGAACTACTTCCACCTCCTGCGGTGGCAGGTGCACAACCCGCACCACAAGCCGCTGGTGGTCTTCACCCCGAAGTCGATGCTGCGCCTGAAGGCCGCCGCGTCGAAGGCGGAGGAGTTCACCACGGGCCAGTTCCGCCCGGTCATCGGCGACGACACGGTCGACCCGGCCGGCGTGAAGAAGGTCGTCTTCTGCGCCGGCAAGGTCTACTACGACTTGGTCGCCGAGCGGAAGAAGCGCGGCGCGGACGACACGGCGATCATCCGCATCGAGCGCCTGTACCCGCTGCCGGGCGCCGAGCTCCAGGCGGAGATCAAGAAGTACCCGAACGCCGAGAAGTACCTGTGGGCGCAGGAGGAGCCGGCGAACCAGGGCGCCTGGCCGTTCATCGCGCTCAACCTGATCGACCACCTGGACCTGGCGGTCGGCGCCGACCTGCCGCACGCCGAGCGTCTGCGCCGCATCTCGCGGCCGCACAGCTCGTCCCCGGCGGTCGGCTCCGCCAAGCGCCACCAGGCCGAGCAGGAGCAGCTCGTGCGTGAGGTCTTCGAGGCCTGACCGGCACGAAGACGCGGTGACCGAGCGGGCCGCACCCCCTCCCCGGGGGTGCGGCCCGCCCCGTTCCGCGGCACATATCCTTGACCTCATGTACTTCACGGACCGTGGCATCGAGGAACTGGAGAAGCGGCGCGGCGAGGAGGAGATCACCTTCGAGTGGCTCGCGGAGCAGCTCCGCACCTTCGTTGACCTCAACCCCGACTTCGAGGTCCCGGTGGAACGCCTGGCGACCTGGCTGGCCCGCCTGGACGACGAGGACGAGGACGAGTGAGCCGCGGGCGTCCGTGCCGCCGAGGAGGCACGGACGGACGCGACGGCGCCCCGTAGACGCCGGGCCGCGCATCCGCCCCCTTCCCCACCTCCCCACATCGCGCACCCAAGGCACCGTTCACCAGAACGAGTGCCTTGACTTTTGTGCGCCGCGATATATCGTCAAACGAGTAATACGCGATATGGCGTGATGTCCCGCGCCTCGCGCCGCCCCGGGTGCCCACCCGCGATCAGGAGGTCGTCCCATGCCCGAGTGGTCCGTCGCGGACAAGACCCGCCTCACCTTCGACGCCCCCCTGACCCGCCTCAACGTCCGCCTCGTCAACGGCACGGTGAACGTCGTGGGGACCGACGAGGACGAGGCCCGTCTCCAGGTCTCCGACGTGGAGGGTCCGCCCCTGGTGGTGACGCACGAAGACGGCGTCCTGACCGTCGCCTACGACGACCTCCCCTGGAAGGGCTTCCTCACCTGGCTGGACGGCAAGGGCTGGCGCCGCAGCGCGGTGGTCTCCCTCGCCGTCCCCGCGCGGACCCGCGTGGAGGTCGGCGTCGTCGGGGCCGGGGCCGTCGTCTCGGGCATCCGGGGCCCCGCCGCGGTGAAGGGCGTCGCGGGCGACACCACCCTGGTCCACCTCTCGGGGCCCGTCCGCGCGGACACCGTCTCCGGCAGCGTGGAGGCCCAGTCCGTGACCGGCGACCTCCGCTTCGCCTCCGTCTCCGGCGACCTCACCGTCGTCGAGGGTTCCGGCCCCTCCGTCCGGGCGGACACCGTCAGCGGCTCGATGATCGTGGACCTGAACCCCGAGGGTCCCGCCGACGTCCGGCTGACCAGCGTCTCGGGCGAGATCGCGGTCCGGCTGCCCGACCCGGCGGACGCCGAGGTGGAGGCCAACACGGCCGGCGGCGCCATCTCCAACGCCTTCGACGACCTGCGGGTCCAGGGGATGTGGGGCGCCCACAAACTCACCGGCCGCCTGGGCGCGGGCAGCGGCACCCTGCGGGCCACCACCGTCTCCGGCTCCATCGCCCTGCTGCGCCGCCCGCCCCGGGAGGACGAGCCGGACCGGCGCGGCGGCCCGGGAGACAATGCCGGCACGACCGACAAGAAGGTGCTCTGACATGCCCCCCGTCTTCGCCCACGGACGCCTCCGCCTCTACCTGCTGAAGCTGCTCGACGAGGCTCCCCGGCACGGCTACGAGGTGATCCGTCTCCTCGAGGAGCGCTTCCAGGGGCTGTACGCGCCGTCCGCGGGCACGGTCTACCCCCGTCTGGCCAAGCTGGAGGCGGAAGGGCTGGTCACCCACACCACCGAGGGCGGCCGCAAGGTCTACTCGATCACCGACGCCGGCCGCGCCGAGCTGGCCGACCGCAGCGGCGAGCTGGCCGACCTGGAGCTGGAGATCCGCGAGTCGGTCGCCGAGCTCGCCGCCGAGATCCGGGCCGACGTCAGCGGCGCGGCGGGCGACCTGCGCCGCGAGATGCGCGCCGCGGCCGGCCGGGCCCGCCAGTCGCGGGGCGGCGGCGCGTCCGGCGGCAAGGACGCCCCCTTCGGCGACTTCGACCTCGGCGACTTCTCGGTGTTCGGCGACAAGGATGCCTGGCGCGCCGCCAAGGAGGAGATGCGCCGCGCCAAGCAGGAGTGGAAGGAGCAGGCCCGGCGCGCCAAGGACGAGAGCCGGCGCTCCCGCGAGGAGGCCCAGCGCGCCCGCCGTCAGGCCAAGGAGGCCCAGGACCGGGCGCAGGAGCAGGTGCAGCGCATCGTCCGGCAGGTCCAGGAGCAGGTGCAGGGCCACTTCGCCCGCGGCGACTGGCCGTCCGGACTGCGCGAGGGCCTGGGCGAACTGCTCAAGGAGATGGGCGAGTTCGGCAAGGACTTCCCCTTCGGCCGCACAGGTTCCGCGGACGCGGCGGGCTCCCGTCCGTCGTACTCCACGACCCCCGAGGACTTCCCGGCCGACTACGCCCCCTCCTGGGGCCACGCGAGCGCGGCGGAGTCCACCGGCGACCCGGTACGCGACCTGGAGCGGCTGCTGGACCGCTTCCGGGACGACGTCCGGGACGCCGCGCGGGACCACGGGGTCACCGAGGAGCAGCTCCGCGACGCCCGCGGGCACCTGGCGGAGGCGGCGGCCCGTATCGGGGCGCTGCTGCGGACGCCGAAGCCCTGAGCACCCGTCAGCCCGCCTTGGCCTCGCCGTCGCCGTAGAGCACGCGGGTGACCGACGCGTGGGTCACGCCGTGGTCGGCGAGGACCTCGGCGGGCACACCGGGGCGGGCGGTGAGGGCGAGGAGCAGGTGCTCGTCGCCGATGTGGCGGTGGCCGCGGGCGGTGGCGGTGCGCAGCGCCCCGGTCAGGACGTCCTTGGCCGCCCGGTCGAAGGGCCGGTGCCCCCGCCACCGGGCGCGGGGCCGCTTCTCCGACAGGGCCCCGGGGCCGTGCGTCTCCTCCACCCGGGCGACGATCTCCGGCACGTCGATGCCCAGTCCGGCGAGGGCGTCGGTCTCGGCCTGGGTGAGCCCGCCCCGCCGTCGCGCCCGCTCCAGGGCCTCCCGTACCGGCTCGCGGCGCTCGTCGAGCCCCAGGGCGGTCAGGGCGAAGGAGGCGCGGCTGCCCTCCCGGTCGAGCAGGGCGAGGAGCAGGTGCTCCGCGCCGACGCGGGCCGCTCCCGCCCGTTCGGCCTGGGCGACGGCCTCCTTGACCACGTCCCGGGCGTCCTTGGTGAACCGCTCGAACATCAATGCCTCCCGTACTTCTTGTGCACGGCCTGCCTGCTGACCCCGAGTTCGGTGGCGATCTCCTGCCACGACCAGCCGTGGTTGCGCGCGTTGCGCACCTGCACGGCCTCCAGTTGCTCGAGCAGCTTGCGCAGCGCGGCGACGGCCCGCAGGCCGACCCGCGGGTCGCGGTCGCCCGCCCGCTCGGCGAGATCGGTTGCCTCAGTCATGATGTCAACGTACGTTGACACGCCGACCGCGTCAACCCCAGTTGACAGAACCGCGGCCGGCCCGGAGAACCGGACCGGCCGCAGGGGTGCCGCAGGAGCGAGGAGAGCCGCCTCAGGGGTTGGTGAGCACGATCTTCCCGAACAGCTCACCGGACGCCATCCGTTCGAAGCCCTCACGGGCCCGGTCCAGAGGCAGCACCTCGTCGATGACGGGCCGCACCCCGGTCGCGGCGCAGAAGGACAGCAGGTCCTCCAGCTCGTCCTTGGTGCCCATCGTCGACCCCACGATCTTCAGCTCCAGGAAGAAGACGCGGGTCAGCTCGGCGTGCGAGGGCCGGTCACCGCTGGTGGCGCCGGAGATCACCAGCGTGCCGCCGGGACGCAGCGACTTCACCGAGTGGGACCAGGTGGCCGCCCCCACGGTCTCGATCACCGCGTCGACCCGCTGCGGCAGCCGCGCACCGGGCTCCACGGCCTCCACCGCGCCCAGCTCCAGCGCCCGCTTGCGCTTGGCCTCGTCCCGGCTGGTGGCGAAGACCCGCAGTCCCGCCGCCTTGCCGAGCACGATCGCGGCGGTCGCGACACCGCCGCCGGCGCCCTGCACCAGCACCGCGTCACCGGGCCGCACACCGGCGTTGGTGAACAGCATCCGGTAGGCGGTCAGCCAGGCCGTGGGCAGGCAGGCCGCCTCCTCGAAGGAGAGCCCCTCGGGCTTGGGCAGGATGTTCCAGGCGGGCACGGAGACCTGTTCGGCGAAGGTGCCCTGGTAGCGCTCGGTCAGGATGGAGCGGGGCTCCTTCGGGCCCACCCCGTGACCGGTCTGGCCGATCACCGAGTGCAGGACGACCTCGTTGCCGTCCTCGTCGACACCGGCTGCGTCGCAGCCGAGGATCATCGGCAGCTTGTCCTCCGCGAGGCCGACGCCGCGCAGGGACCAGAGGTCGTGGTGGTTGAGGGAGGCGGCCTTGACCGTGACGGTGCTCCAGCCCGGCCGGGACTCGGGAGCGGGTCGCTCTCCCGACTCCAGTCCCGTGAGCGGCTGGTCGCGGTCGATTCGGGCGGCGTAGACAGCGAACATGACCTTGACGATAGGTTCCGCGCCCCGCCGAAGGAACCGTGCCCGGCTGTGACACACGCCCTCTTGCGCCGGACCGGCCGCTCGCGGTGCGACCCCGGACGTGCGTGAGCCCCGCCCACGGTCAGGACGGGGCCCCTCACACGTGCGCTCAGCGCCGGGCGACGCCCTCGGCCCGGGCGGCCGCGGCCACCGCCGCCGTCACCGCGGGGGCGACCCGCTCGTCGAACGGGGACGGGATGACGTGGTCGGCGGCGAGGTCGTCACCGACGACGGAGGCCAGCGCCTCGGCCGCGGCGAGCTTCATGCCCTCGGTGATCCGGGAGGCCCGCACCTGGAGCGCGCCCGCGAAGATGCCGGGGAACGCCAGGACGTTGTTGATCTGGTTCGGGAAGTCCGACCGGCCGGTGGCCACGACGGCCGCGTACTTGTGCGCGACCTCGGGGTGCACCTCCGGGTTCGGGTTGGCCATGGCGAAGACGAACGCGCCCTCCGCCATCGACGCCACCGCGGGCTCGGGGACCGTGCCGCCGGAGACGCCGATGAAGACGTCGGCGCCCGCCAGCGCGGACTCCAGCGTGCCGGAGAGCCCGGCCTTGTTGGTGAACGACGCCAGCTCGGCCTTGATCGGCGTGAGGTCCTCGCGGTCCCGCGAGACGACACCCTTGCGGTCGGCCACCGCGACGTCCCCGATGCCGGCCTCGACCAGCATCTTGGCGATGGCGACACCCGCCGCGCCCGCACCGGAGATCACCGCCCGCAGCTCGCCCAGCGGACGCCCGCTGAGCCGCGCCGCGTTCCGCAGCGCCGCGAGCGTCACCACGGCCGTGCCGTGCTGGTCGTCGTGGAAGACCGGGATGTCCAGGCGCTCCTGGAGCCGCCGCTCGATCTCGAAGCACCGCGGCGCCGAGATGTCCTCGAGGTTGACCCCGCCGAAGGACGGGGCGAGCCGGACCACGGTCTCGACGATCTCGTCGACGTCGGTGCAGTTCAGCGCGAGGGGGACCGCGTCCACACCGCCGAACTGCTTGAAGAGGATGGCCTTGCCCTCCATGACCGGGAGGGAGGCCTCGGGCCCGATGTCGCCGAGCCCGAGCACGGCCGTGCCGTCCGTCACGACGGCGACGACCGAGGACTTCCACGTGTAGTCATGGACCAGCTCCGGCTGCTCGGCGATCGCGCTGCACACCTTCGCGACGCCGGGCGTGTACGCCAGGGACAGGTCGTCCTTGTCGCGGACCGGCACGGTGGCCTGCACGGCCATCTTGCCGCCGCGGTGCAGCGCGAACGCCGGGTCGAAGGACTCCAGGGGCTCTGCCCCGCCGTCCTGCTCGGAAGCGTCCCGGTTCTCGCTGTCGCTGCGAGGATTGACAATCTCCGCTGCCACTTGGTTTTACCCCTTAAGTGTTCATTGTTTGAGGGTTACCACTCCTGGTGAGGAGCGGGCGGGACCGCGCCGGGCCCGGAGGGGTTGATACGTACGGGCCGAACGCGACGGGCGCGCCGCACACGCGCCCTGAGCCCCGGATGAGGGGTGTGAAGAACCTTCTTACCGGACGGACGCCGTCGGCGACGAGTCCATAACGCGAAGGTCACATGCCGACGCCATGAATCTTCGTCCGATATCAGGACAAGACCTGGACGAAGCCTCAGCAAACCCTCAAGTGGAGCGCGGGCTCGGCGGGTCGTCCGCCCGACAGGCGTATTAGCGAAGATCTTGCGGCCGGAATTGAGGATTCCCGAAGAGTCTTCGGTCGTGATGTACCGGAGTGGTCGGGTTGGAGAACTCTCCGTTATCCGATTTTGACATCACAGGCCCCCTGAACGGCCCAATCCGAATGGCAAGATGCGGTAATCACACGAGGTCGCGGCACTCGAAGACGTGTGCCTCCGTCGACCCCGCGGCGACGCCGACCGGCCGTCGCCGGCCCATCGGCAACTCCACCCATCCGCCGGAGGAACCCACCATGACCGCAAGCACCACCCGTCGTACCACCGCAGCGCGCTCACGGATTGCAGCGGTCGGCGCGATCGCGGTCGCAGGCGCACTGCTTCTCACCGGCTGCGGTGACCAGACCAAGGACAAGGACTCGGGCAGCGAGGACGCCGCGTCGACGAGCACCGCCCCGCTGGCCGACAAGCTGCCCCAGGCGATTCGCGACAAGGGCGTCATCAAGGTCGGCTCGGACATCGCGTACGCCCCGGTCGAGTTCAAGGACGACTCCGGCAAGGTCGTCGGCATCGACCCCGACCTCGCCGCGGCCATGGGCAAGCAGCTCGGGGTCGAGTTCGAGTTCCAGAACGCGACGTTCGACACCCTGATCGGCGGCCTCGCCTCCAAGCGCTACGACATCGCCATGTCGGCCATGACCGACACCAAGGACCGTCAGCAGGGCATCGACTCCACCACGGGCAAGAAGGTCGGCGCGGGCGTCGACTTCGTCGACTACTTCACCGCCGGCGTCTCGCTCTACACCAACAAGGGCGACGACCAGGGCATCAAGACGTGGGACGACCTGTGCGGCAAGACGATGGCCGTGCAGCGCAACACCTTCTCGCACGACCTCGCCAAGGACCAGGCGGAGAAGTGTGAGAAGGACGGCAAGAAGACGCTGAAGATCGAGGAGTTCGACACCAACCCCGAAGCCGAGACGCGGATGCGCTCCAAGGGCGCGGACGTCGTCTCCGCCGACTTCCCGATCGCCGCCTACTCCGTCAAGAACTCCGGCGGCGGCAAGTACTTCGAGATCGTCGGCGAGCAGGTCGAGGCGGGCCCCTACGGCATCGCCGTCGCCAAGGGCAACGAGGAACTGCGCGACGCGCTCCAGGCCGCGGTCCAGGCCCTCATCGACAACGGCGAGTACCAGAAGATCATCGAGAAGTGGGGCGTCGAGGACGGCGCGATCACCGAGGCCAAGATCAACGGCGGCTCCTGAACCGCACCGTTCGACTGGCTCTGAAAGGCTCCACCCGTGACTGTTGACGTCAGCAAGACCGACGGTCCCGGCGCGACGCCCCCCGCCGGAGCGGAGGCCATCAAGGCCATTCCGGTCCGGCACCCGGGGCGGTACGTGTCGGCGACCGTCGCCCTCGCCCTCCTCGGGGCGGTCGTGTACGCCTTCGCGCAAGGCGCCATCAACTGGCGGGCCATCCCCGAGTACTTCTTCGACGGCCGCATCCTCGACGGCGTATGGAACACCCTGCTGCTGACGGTGCTGTCGATGGTGATCGGCATCGCCGGCGGCATCCTGCTCGCCGTGATGCGCCTGTCGAAGAATCCGGTGACCTCGTCGATCGCCTGGTTCTACATCTGGTTCTTCCGCGGCACGCCGGTCCTGGTCCAGCTCTTCGTCTGGTTCAACCTCGGACTGGTATTCGAGTACATCAACCTGGGCCCCGTTTACAAGGACTACTGGTCGTCCTTCATGACGCCGCTGCTGACGGCGCTGCTCGGCCTGGGCCTCAACGAGGCCGCCTACATGGCCGAGATCTGCCGCGCCGGCCTGCTCTCGGTGGACGAAGGACAGACGGAGGCGGCCCATGCGCTGGGCATGAGCCACACCAAGACGCTTCGCCGGATCGTCGTTCCCCAGGCGATGCGGGTGATCGTGCCGCCCACGGGCAACGAAGTCATCAACATGCTGAAGACGACTTCGCTCGTCTCCGCGGTGCAGTTCGCCGAGCTGTTCCAGCAGGCGAAGGACATCGGCCAGAGCGCGGGGTCCCCGGTGGAGATGTACTTCCTCGCCGCGGCCTGGTACCTGATCATGACGTCGATCCTGAGCGTCGGCCAGTACTACGTGGAGCGCCACTACGCACGTGGCTCGTTGCGCACTCTGCCGCCCACTCCGTTGCAGCGCTTCAAGGCTGCCGTCCTGCCCACCCGCCGCACCAAGGGAGTCACGGCATGACGCAGTCCTCCGCCGTCATGGTCAAAGCCGAGGGCGTTCACAAGAGGTTCGGCCAGGTCGAGGTCCTCAAGGGCATCGACCTGGAGGTGAGGACCGGCGAGGTGTTCTGCCTCATCGGCCCCTCCGGCTCGGGCAAGTCGACCTTCCTGCGGTGCATCAACCACCTGGAGAAGATCAACGCCGGCCGGCTCTACGTCGACGGCGAGCTGGTGGGCTACCGCCAGAAGGGCGACAAGCTCTACGAGCTGAAGGACAGCGAGGTCGCGCAGCAGCGCCGGGACATCGGCATGGTCTTCCAGCGCTTCAACCTGTTCCCGCACATGACGGCCGTCGAGAACATCATGGAGGCGCCGGTCCAGGTCAAGGGCGTCAACAGGACCCAGGCCCGGCAGCGCGCGCTCGAGCTGCTGGACCGCGTGGGTCTCGCCGACAAGGCCGGGAACTACCCCTCCCAGCTCTCCGGCGGCCAGCAGCAGCGGGTGGCGATCGCGCGTGCGCTCGCCATGGACCCCAAGCTGATGCTGTTCGACGAGCCGACCTCGGCGCTCGACCCGGAGCTGGTCGGTGACGTCCTCGACGTCATGCGCGACCTGGCCGAGTCGGGCATGACGATGATCGTCGTCACGCACGAGATGGGCTTCGCCCGCGAGGTGGGCGACAGCCTGGTGTTCATGGACGGCGGTGTGGTGGTCGAGTCCGGCCACCCGCGTGACGTGCTGACCGATCCGCAGCACGAGCGCACCAAGTCGTTCCTGTCCAAGGTCCTCTGACCTCGGACCCGCACGCGCGCGGAAGGGGGCGGTACGGACATCCGTACCGCCCCCTTCCCCCTGCTCCGGGCGCGCTACTTCAGGGCCAGCAGCAGGGTGTCCGACGGTGAGCACCACACCGGGCGCGCCTCCGCGAAGCCCGCCTCGCGCAGCACGCGCGCGTGCCACGCCGGGGACGGCATGTCGCCCTCGGCGTGCTCCCCGTAGATCTCGAAGCGGCGGGCGGTGGGGCCGGCGAGGACGGGGTCCTTCGCGGCGAGCTGCCACCACTCGGCCCAGTCGAGGGCGCCCTGCTCCCTGGCCCGGTCCATGCGGGCGTGGCGCTGGGCGCGCTCGGCCGCGTTGATCCGGGGCGTGGTCTCGTCGATCATGTGGTCGGCGTTCATGAAGACGCCGCCGTCGCGGACCAGGCCCGCGAGGTGCCCGTAGAGGTCGGCGAGGGGTTCCCGGTGCAGCCAGTGCAGGGCCGTCGCGGTCAGCACGGCGTCGTAGGAGTCGTGCGGGAGCTGGGTCGCCCAGCCGGGGTCCTTGAGGTCGGCGGTGACGAAGGTGACCCGCCCGTCGCCCGCGAAGGTGCCCTCGGCGATGGCGAGCAGCGCCGGGTCCAGGTCGACGCCGGTGCTGGTGGCGTCCGGGAAGCGGGCGAGCAGGCGGGCGGTGATGCTGCCGGTGCCGCAGGCCAGGTCCAGGACGCGCGGGGCGGTGCCGACGAGCGCCTCGACCATGTCGAGCATGACCCGGAAGCGTTCCTCCCGGTCGGGCATGTACCACTCCTGCTGCCGGTCCCAGCTCTCCTGCCAGGCATGCCAGTCCGTACCGGCCGTGGTGGTGTGCGAGTCCGTCATGGGCCCTCCCTCGCGGTGCGCTCCGTAATACCCTGGACGCACGATCGTCTGTTACCCGACCGCACGCACGACTTTAGAGCCCCTGCGTAAGGACTACAAGTGGAACTGGCCTATTACTCGGACTACGCCGTACGTCTCGTGAACACCGAGGAGCCGGGCCGGGGCACGGACACGCTCACCTCGGTCGAGGCCGTGCGCGACCTGTTCGGCGGCAACCGGTCGGCCGCCCGGCGGGCCACCGAGGCGGACGTGACGCGGTTCCGCTCGGTCCGGGCCAGGCTCCGGTCGGTCTTCGAGGCGGCCGACGGCGGCGACGAGACCCTCGCCGTGGACCTGCTGAACTCGCTGCTGCTGGAGTTCCCGGTGAGCCCGCAGATCTCCGGCCACGACTTCCGCGACGACGACGGCAGCCCGCTGTGGCACATGCACCTGGCCGACCATCCGTCCAACGCGACCGCGGGCTACGCCGCGATCGCCGCGATGGGCCTGGCCTTCCACCTCACCGAGTACGGCGTCGACCGCCTCGGCCTCTGCGAGGCCGCGCCCTGCCGCAACGCCTACCTGGACACCTCCACCAACCGCTCCCGGCGCTACTGCTCGGACCGCTGCGCCACCCGCGCCAACGTGGCCGCCTACCGGGCCCGCAAACGCCTGGAGGCGGACCGGCCGGAGAGCACCGGCCGGACCGACGTCAGCGCCCGGACCAGCAGCGACAGCGGCGACCGCCGGCCCGCGGAGCGCGGCCGGTAGCGGAAGCGGACCCGGCCCAGCACCAGCTCGTCGGGGACGACGCCGTAGTCGGTGCTGTCACCGCCCGCGTACGCGTTGTCCCCGAGCACCCACCAGCCGCCGTCGCGCCGCTCGGCCGCCCGCTTGACGACCAGCAGGTCCTGCTGGAAGGGATGGCGCAGCACGATCACGTCACCGCGTCTCACCCGCGCCCCGTAGTGGACCAGGAGCCGGTCCCCGTGGTGCAGCGTCGGCACCATCGACGGTCCGGTCACCTCGGCCACCCCGAAGGGCAGCGGCGCCCTCACCCGCTCGGCGTCCTGCGACAGCTCCGGCATCTCCCGACACCTCCCCGGTTCTTCCCCCACCAGTCTCAGTCTGACCCCGGACTTTTGTCCTAAGCCCATGGGGGCACCCGCGAAAACCGGTCCGCCACGGAGTAATGTCCCCTGTGAGAAGACGATCACGAGGAAGGAACGCTTCATGCTTTCCCGCCTGTTTGCCCCCAGGGTCAAGGTCAGCGCGCACTGCGACCTGCCCTGCGGTGTGTACGACCCGGCCCAGGCCCGCATCGAGGCGGAGTCGGTCAAGGCCGTCCAGGAGAAGATGGCCGGCAACGACGACCCGCACTTCCAGGCCCGTGCCACGGTCATCAAGGAGCAGCGCGCCGAGCTGGCGAAGCACCACGTCTCCGTGCTGTGGAGCGACTACTTCAAGCCCCCGCACTTCGAGAAGTACCCGGAGCTGCACCAGCTGGTCAACGACACCCTGAAGGCCCTCTCGGCCGCCAAGGCGTCGACCGACCCGGCCACCGGCCAGAAGGCGCTGGACTACATCGCCCAGATCGACAAGATCTTCTGGGAGACCAAGAAGGCCTGATCGTCACCTGGGCCCTCTGACCCGCGCTCTCGCGGGTCGCATCGCCCCACTGTCCGCACCCGGTCCGCAGACCGCCGAGCACGGCGTCCATGACGGCCCGGGTGCGGTCGTCTTCTCCCGGCCGCGGGCGCGCGTGGATCCGCCGCGTGATGACGGCCGAGGCGTGCACGGGGCCCCGCCGGACCCGTGCTTCGACGGCCGGCGGGACGCGCCGCCCGCGGTCCGCGCCGAGCCCTCCCAGGGGGCGGGCGTCCGTCTCCGCGGAGGCGTCCGAAGACGCGTGCGGAACGGATCCGGCCCGGACGGCGGCGATCCGGCGGCTGAGCCCCCGGGCACTTTCTTCACCCATTCGAGTCAGTACTTCGCTAGGATACCCGAGGGGGTATTCCGAAGGAGTGTGGGCGTGGAACTGGCGATGGCGGCTGAGGAACTGAAGACGGTGGTCAACCGGCTGCGCCGGGCACAGGGCCAGATCGCCGGCGTGATCAAGATGATCGAGGAGGGGCGGGACTGCGAGGACGTGGTGACCCAGCTCGCGGCGGCGTCCCGGGCTCTGGACAAGGCGGGTTTCGCGATCATCGCCACCGGTCTGCAGCACTGCCTGACCGACGAGGACATGGCCGCCTCCGGCGACCGGGAGCAGATGCGCGCCCGGCTGGAGAAGCTGTTCCTCTCGCTGGCCTGAGCCGTGACACCCGGTCCCCCGTCCCGTCGGCCGGTGGCCGCGGAAGGGTGAGAGGAAGCCCCTCCCGGGCCGGGGACGGGGAACAGAAGGGCGTGCCCTAGGGTGGCCGTATCTCCGAGCGGACTCAGGGACGGCGATGAAGCGGACAGCGGCGCACGGACCGGCCATGGCCGGCTCTCGTGGTGTGCTGGCTCTGCTCGTGGCCGTGGTGGCGCTGCTGTGCGTCGTCGGGCACGCGGAGCGTGGCGGGCCGGGCGCGCACCCGTCCGTCCCGCAGCGGGAGCAGGCGGCCACCGTCTCTGAGGGGTCCGACGCACCGGCGGCGCCCTGCGGCAAGAAGATGATCGTCGATCACAGCACGCAGCGGGCGGAGAACCCGCCGCCGACGGCTTCGTGCCCCGGTCCCGCGGCCCCTCACGCCCCCGCGACGCCCCTGTCACAGCACTCCGGAATGCTGTCGGGCGGCCCGGCTCCGCCGCCGCCGACGACCCTTCACTCCGTTCTGCGGATCTAGACCGGCCTGTCGGCCGTGTCCCTGAATCCCTGAAACGGAGCCTTTCAGCATGTCTTCCTCCCCGCGCTCGTGGAGTCGGGCGGGTGCCGCGCTGCGCGCATGGCGCACCCGGCAGTGGACCGTGGCGGGCCTCGGCGCCCTGGCCACAGCGGTCCTGGTCGGCACACCGACCGACGTGGTGCCCAATCCGCTGTTCGACCGGTCGGTCCCCGTGCAGTGGTGGAACTACCCGGCCCTCGCCGTCACGGCCGTACTGGCCGGCATCGTCCTGAGCACCTATGTGCGCCGGCCCTCCGCCCCTCCCGAGCCCGAGCCCCGTGACGGCGGCCGTCTGGGAGCGGCCGGCGGAGTGCTGTCCTTCTTCGCCGTCGGCTGCCCGGTCTGCAACAAGCTCGTCCTTCTGCTCCTCGGAGCGTCCGGAGCCCTGAGCTACTGGGCTCCCCTGCAGCCGCTGCTGGCTGTCGTGTCGGCGGGGCTGCTGGCGGAAGCCGCGCTGCGCCGCCTGTCCTCGCAGACCGCGTGCCCGGTCACGGCGTCCGCCTGATCCGCGGCCCGGTTCCTCCCCCTTCTCCCTCATGTCCGAGGTGTGCCATGACTGCATCCACCCTGTCCTCGTCCCGCCGCGCCCGCAGGCGCACCCTCGCGGCCGTCGCGGTTCTCGCCGCCGCCGCGGTGACCGGGACCTTCGCCCTCACGCTGGACGGCTCCGGGAATCGCGACGGGGCCGCGGGCGCGTCCGCGGCCGTCACCGAGTCCGCCCGCCCGGCGCCCGCCGACGAGAGCCTGCTCGCCCTCGCCCGCCGCGACCCGTCCGACGCTTTGGCCGTCGGACGGGCGGACGCCCCGGTGGTGATGATCGAGTACTCCGACTTCCAGTGCCCGTTCTGCGGCCGGTTCGCCCGCGAGACCAAGCCCGAACTGCTGCGCTCGTACGTGGACAAGGGCGTCCTGCGCATCGAGTGGCGCAACTTCCCCGTCTTCGGCGAGGAGTCCGAGCAGGCCGCGCTGGCCGGCTGGGCGGCCGGGCAGCAGAAGAGGTTCTGGGAGTTCCACGACGTCGTCTACGGCGAGACGCGTGAACGCAACGCCGGTGAGTTCAGCGCCGAGAACCTCATCGCCATGGCCCGCGAGGCCGGAATCACCGACCTGGAGCGGTTCCGGGCGGACCTGGCGTCCGAGGAGGCCCGCGACGCCCTGCGGGCGGACCGGGAGGAGGGCTACGTCCTCGGTGTGGCCAGCACTCCGGCGTTCCTGGTCAACGGCCGGCCGATCCTGGGGGCCCAGCCCACGGCCACCTTCGAGGAGGCCGTCGAGGCCGCGGCGGAGACGGCCGGGCGATGAACGAGGTCGGACTGGCGGTCGCGTTCCTCGGCGGTCTGCTGGCTCTGCTCAGCCCGTGCAGCGCCCTGTTGCTGCCGGCCTTCTTCGCCTACTCCTTCACCGGCCGCACCCGGCTGGTGGCGCGCACCGGCCTGTTCTACCTCGGCCTGTGCACGACCCTCGTGCCGCTCGGTGTGGCCGGCTCGTTCGCCAGCCGCCTCTTCTACGGCCATCGGGACGCCCTGGTGACAGCGGGAGGGTGGACGGTCGTCGTCCTGGGCGTGGCCCAGATCGCCGGGGTGGGCTTCGGCTCCCGCCGGATGGCGCAGGCCGCGGGCGGGCGCCGTTCGGGCTCGGCGCTGTCGGTGTTCGCGCTGGGCGCGGTGTACGGGCTGGCGGGGTTCTGTGCGGGGCCGATCCTCGGCTCCGTCCTGACCGTGGCGGCCGTGGCGGGCGACCCCCTGCACGGCGGGGTGCTGCTCGCCGTCTACGCCTTGGGGATGGCGGTCCCGATGTTCGTGCTGGCGTCGGTGTGGGACCGCTTCGATCTGGGCCGCAAGCGCTGGCTGCGGGGCCGGGTCCTCCGGGTGGGCCCGGTGGCCCTGCACAGCACTTCGGCCGTCGGCGGCGTGCTGTTCATCGCGCTCGGTGCGGCTTTCCTGGCCTTCGACGGCACGTCCGCGCTGCCGTCGGTGTTGAGCGCCGACGCCGAGTTCGCCCTGGAAGAGCGGTTGTCCGGCCTCGGCGCGGGGGTGTCGGACCGGCTGGTGCTGCTGGTCCTGGCCGCGGTGGCGGCGCTGGCCGCGCTGCTGGTGCTGCTCCGGCCGGTGAGGAGCCGCGATCCGCAGCCGTCGCCGGACGAGGAGACGTCCGCGCACGGGTGACGGGCCTGTGGCCGCGTGCCCTGGCACCCGAGAGGGGGGAGGGATCCGGATCCCTCCCCCCCTTTTTCTCGCGTGGCTCAGCGGCTGCGCAGTGCGGCCAGCGTGTCGCCGAGCTCGGCGGCGCGGGGACGGTTGTGGGGCAGCTTGGCGAGCAGGGCGGCCATGCCGCAGGTGTCGGTCAGGGCGGAGAAGACCAGGCCACCCGCGATGCCGGCGGAGAGGAGCTGGAAGGCGGGGTGGACGACGTACCCGAGCAGCAGGCCGAGCAGCACGATCGTTCCCGCGGTGAGCCGCACCTGCCGTTCCATGCCCCAGGCGGCACGCGGGGCGCCCTGGGGGCGGTGGAGTTCGTGGCCGTCGGCCGCCCAGGCGCCGGTGCCTCCCGCCAGGGTGGCGGCGGTGACGCCGTTCTGCGCGAGGATCCGGCAGGCGTTCTCGGAGCGGGCGCCCGAGGCGCAGACGACCAGGAGGTCACCGCGGTCGGCGGCGTCCCGGAGGTCGGGCAGCGCGCGCCGGATCTGGTCGAGGGGGACGTTGAGCGCGCCGGGGAGGTGGCCGCCGGCGTATTCGCCCGGGGTGCGCACGTCGATGACGGTCAGCTCGTGCAGGCGGGTGCGCGCCTCGTCGGTGGCGAGGGCCGTGGGTGTGGTCATGGCAGAGATCATCCTTGCGTGTCGGAGTGGGGTGGGGCTCGGCCCGACGGGAGCCGGGCCGAAGACGGTCCTGGGACGCGCGGCCGTCCGCAGCTGCGTTCCCGGTCCGTGTCCTGAGCCGCTGGCGGCTCCGGTGCCGGCTCTGGTGGCTAGGCGATCACGTCGACGAGCATGAAGGCCGCCACCGCCAGCAGGACCCCGGCGAAGACCTTCTGGAGGGTGGTGCCGGAGATCTTCGCCGCGAGCCGTTTGCCGTCCCAGGCGCCGAGGATCGCGGCTCCGGTGAAGGGCCCGACGAGTTCCCAGTGCAGTGCTCCGCCGGCGCCGGTGCGAGCGGCGAGCGCGGCGAGCGCGTTCACCGTGACGACGAGCAGGCTGGTGCCCACCGCCCGCCGCATGGGCAGTCCCAGGACGCTCACCAGGGCGGGCACGGCGAGGAACCCCCCGCCGACCCCCAGGAAGCCCGTCACGGCTCCCAGGCCGGCCCCGGCGCCGGCCGCCTTGCCGGGACGGATGCGGTCCGGCGGCGCGGACGCCGGCGGACGCAGCATGCGCAGGGCCGCCAGCGCGGCGATGACGGCGAACGCCGCCGTGAGCGCCGCTTCGGGCAGGCGTCCGGCGACAGCGCCGGCGAGGAAGGCGGGGGCGATGCCCGCCGCGGCGAACAGCGCTCCCGTCCTCCACGCCACGTTCCCGTCGCGGGTGTGCGCGTACAGGGCGGTGACGGAGGTGGCGGTGACGATGATCAGGCTGGCGGTGGCGGCCGCCGCCGGGGTGAAGCCGAGCAGGTAGATCAGCACCGGTACGGCGAGCACGCTGCCACCGCCGCCGAGGGATCCGAGCGCGAGACCGACGACGGCGCCGGCGACGAGGGCGAGAACGAGGACGGTCACGTGATCCGGCCGCTGTTCCCGCGCTCGTCGACGACCGGGTGCCCGGCGGCGGTCCAGGCCTTCATACCGCCCTCGACGTCCACCGCCCGCGCTCCCCGCCCGGCGAGGAGCTTCGCCGCCTGCTGGGAGCGGTGGCCGCTGCGGCAGATCACCACCAGCGGACGTCCCCGCGCCTCGGCGGGCAGGGGGGCGCCGGCGACCAGCTTCGTCAGCGGTACGTGGACGGCGCCCGGCGCGTGGCCCGCGGCCCACTCGGGTTTCTCCCGGACGTCCAGCAGGACCGCCTCGGGCCGGTCGCCGCCGGTGCGGCTGCGTGCCTCGTCGACCGTGACACGGGGCCCGTGTCGGCGAAAGAGGAACATCACACGCTTCCTTCCTTACAGGCGCAACGGTGGCGATCAGCCGGAGGTCAGGGACAGCCCGGCGTCCGCCGCGGCGTCGAGGCCGTCGTCGACGGCGACCACGTCACGGCCGGCGGCATCCAGCAGGGAGGCGGCGATCGCCGCGCGCATCCCGCCGGCGCAGTGCACCCACACCGTCCCGTCCGGCACCTCGCCGATGCGGCCGTGCAGCTCGTGGACCGGGATGTGGACCGAGCCCTCGATGTGGCCGCCGGCGCGCTCGGAGTCCCGGCGCACGTCCAGGACGACCACCGTGTCGCCTCGCCGGCGGACATCGGCGAGGTCGGCGAAGCGGGCGCGGGGGTAGGAGGTGAGCCGCTCGCCCTCGCGGACCCAGCCGGCCGGGTCGCCGGTGGCGGCGGCGGCCGGGCGGTCGATGCCGACCCGGGCCAGCTCCCGCTGCGCGTCGGCGATCTGCTGCGGAGTCTCGGCGAGCAGGGTGACGGGCTTGCCCCACGGGATCAGCCAGGCCAGGTAGGTGGCGAGCTTGCCCTCGCCCTCGAAGTTGAACGACCCGGCCACGTGCCCCTCGGCGAAGGCCACCCGGCTGCGCAGGTCCACCACCCACTCACCGGCGGCCAGCCGGGCGGCGATCTCCTCGGCGTCCGCCCGCCTCGGCGGGGTGAGGTCGACCGGGGCGGGACCGGCGGCGTTGACCGGGCCCATGTGCGCGTAGTACGCGGGCACGTCGTCCAGCCCGGCGAGCAGCCGGGTGACGAAGGTGTCCACGTCCAGGGTCAGCGCGTCGTTGGTCCTGCGCTCCGCGCCGATCGTGGTCGTCTCCCCCTCGGCCTGGGAGGAGGAGCAGAAGCTGCCGAACCCGTGGGTGGGCAGCACCGGCACCTCGTCGTCCAGCTCGTCGGCCAGCCGGTGGGCGGAGGCGTGCTGGGCCCGGGCCAGCTGTTCGGTCAGCCGCGGCTCGACCAGGTCCGGCCGGCCCACGGTGCCGATCAGCAGCGACCCGCCGGTGAACGCCGCCACACCGCGACCGTCCTCGGCGAGGGCGTAGGAGGTGTGGTGCGGGGTGTGCCCGGGAGTGGCGATCGCGCGCAGCACCAGGCCCTCGTCCACCGGCACGGTGTCGCCGTCGGCGACCGGGGTACGGGCGAAGGACACGTGCGCCCCGGCCGGCACCAGGTACCGGGCTCCGGTGACGCGTGCCAGCTCCGGACCGCCGGTGACGTAGTCGTTGTGCAGGTGGGTCTCCGCCACGTACGCGATGCGCACCCCGCGCCTGGCGGCGGCGGCGATCACCTGGTCGATGTCGCGCGGCGGATCGATGACCACCGCGGCGGCGGACCCGCCGGCCAGGTAGCTGCGGTTGCCCAGGCCCTCGAACTCCAGAGTGTCGACGAAGAACACGGCTACGGCTCCTCCACAGGAAGCAATGTACCCCGGGGGGTATTGACTGCCCACCTTAACAGCATTACCCCGGGGGGTATTCCACGAGGCAGGGAGGGGCCACGCCGGCCCCACCGTCCGGTGGCCGGCAGCCGGTGCGCCATCACAGGTCGTGGACTTTTCCGCCGGGAGCCCCCTCGCCGTCCGCGGCGGTCCCCCTTCGCCGTTTCCCGGCGCCGCCCGCACGGGCCGTGGGATGCTGGGCGCATGGAGCTGGAGGACCTGGTCCGGCTACGGCGGGCCCGGGACCGGATGGACCGGGAGTACGCCGAGCCGCTCGACGTCCCGGAGCTGGCGCGGACGGCGCTGATGTCGCCCGGGCACTTCCAGCGCAGCTTCCGGGCCGCGTACGGGCAGACGCCGTACGCCTATCTCATGACGCGACGGATCGAGCGGGCCAAGGCGCTGCTGCGCAGGGGCGACCTCTCGGTGACCGAGGTGTGCCTGGCGGTCGGCTGCACCTCGCTCGGGTCGTTCAGCTCGCGGTTCACCGAGCTGGTCGGGGAGACGCCGAGCGCCTATCGCGCCCGCTCGCACGAGGAGAGCGCGGTCATCCCGCCGTGCGTGGTGCGGACGTACACCCGCCCGGTCCGGGTGCGGCGGCGGGCCGATCCGAGCGGGAACTTCTAGCAGGAACGGCAGGGACGACATGGACAGGGCGACGGACGTGAGGCTCGCGCAGTGCTTCATCGCGGTCGACGACCACGACAAGGCGCTGGCCTTCTACCGGGACGTGCTGGGCTTCGAGGTGCGCAACGACGTGGAGTTCGAGGGGATGCGCTGGGTGACCGTCGCTCCCTCCGACCAGGACGTGGAGATCGTCCTGGAGCCGCCCGCCGCGAGTCCGGACGCCTCCCCCGCCGACAAGCAGGCCATGGCCGAACTGCTGGCCAAGGGCATGCTGCGCGGGGTCAACTTCACCACCACCGACTGCGACGCCCTCTTCGAGCGCGTGCGGGCCGCGGGCGTCGACGTGCTCCAGGAGCCGGTGGATCAGCCGTACGGGATGCGGGACTGCGCGTTCCGCGACCCGGCGGGGAACATGGTGCGCTTCCTGGAGCGCCCCGCGGACTGAACACCCGCCGGGCGCCCGTCCGTTCAGCGCTTCCTGCGGTACGTCCGCACCAGCGCGCCGTTGCCGAAGGCGCGTACGGACTCCAGCGTGAAGTGCGTGATCGAGAAGCCGGAGGCGAACATCGGCATGCCGGACCCCTGCACGATGGGGTAGGTCTTGACGACCAGTTCGTCGATCTCGTCCATCAGCGCGCCGGCCAGCCCGGCCCCGCCGCACAGATAGATCCCGTACGCGCTGTCCTCCGCCTTCAGCGCGCGCACCCGGCCGGCCAGGTCGCCGGAGATGATCTCGACGTCGGGGTCGGGGGACTCCCCCAGCGTGCGGGAGGCGACGTACTGCCGCATGTGGGCGTAGGGGCTGGTGACGCCGTCCTTCAGGGCCACGTCGTAGCTGCGGCGGCCCTGGACGATCGTGTCGAACCGCTTGTTGGGCAGGTCGTCGATGCCGAGCGGGCGGCGGCCGGAGGTCGGCAGCGTCTCCGGGTACTCCGTCTTCAGGAAGTCGAAGAACTCCTCGTCCACGAGGGACACCATGGCCGACGCGTCGCCCTCCGGGTCCCCGATGAAGCCGTCGATGGAGCAGGCGATGAAGTAGGTCAGTCCTCGCACGACGGCCTCTTTCCCTCGGCGGTGCTTCGTTCTTGACAACTCCAGTTGTAGTACTCCGATTGTAGTGGCGCAAGGGATTATCCGCGCCCCCGGTGTGCCGTCGCGCGATGTGCCGCACGGCCGTGCCGGACGGCGGTGACCAGCCCCGTCCCCACCACCAGCGCGGCCAGCGCCACGCTCGCGACCGGGACCAGTACGGCCGCCGTCACGGCGACCGGGAGGCCGACGGCCAGGGCGGCGACCGCCCCGCGCGGGACGGAGCCCGGCGGCAGCGGGCCGCCGGGGACCAGTCCGGACCACAGCCGTGCCGTCTCCCGCCGCTCACCGGTGCGCCGCACCGCGGCCCGCACGCGCAGAGCGGCGGCGGCCGTGCCGCCCACCGCCGCCACCGCGCACGGCACCCACCGGACCGGCGCCACGAGCAGCGCCAGTCCGAGCGCCGCGACCGTGCCCCAGCCGGTCAGGCAGGCGAACGCCGCGGTCCGGCGGGAGGGCGGCCGGTCGGCGGGCCCGGCCCGCAGGTCGGCGAGGGCCGGCAGGTACCAGACGCAGCCGGCGCCGGTGACCAGCGCGCACCCGAGGGCGAGGACGGGCTGCGCCATCGCTCACCTCCCCGCTTCCAGTGCGGTGACCTCGGGGTGGTGCAGGTCGAACGCCGGGGACTCGCTGCGGATCTTCGGCAGGGAGACGAAGTTGTGGCGCGGGGGCGGGCAGGAGGTGGCCCACTCCAGCGAGCGGCTGAAGCCCCAGGGGTCGTCCACGCCGACCGGCTCGCCGTACTTGGCGGTCTTCCAGACGTTGTAGAAGAACGGCAGGACGGACAGGCCGAGCAGGAACGAGCCGAGGGACGACAGGGTGTTGAGGGCGGTGAAGCCGTCCGCGGCCAGATAGTCGGCGTACCGGCGGGGCATGCCCTCCACGCCCAGCCAGTGCTGGACCAGGAAGGTCATGTGGAAGCCGGCCGTCAGCGTCCAGAAGGTGATCTTGCCGAGGCGTTCGTCGAGCATCTTGCCGGTGAACTTCGGCCACCAGAAGTGGAATCCGGCGAACATCGCGTACACCACCGTGCCGAAGACGGTGTAGTGGAAGTGCGCGACGACGAAGTACGTGTCCGAGACGTGGAAGTCCAGCGGCGGCGAGGCCAGCAGAACACCTGTCAGGCCGCCGAAGAGGAACGTCACCAGGAATCCCAGCGTCCACAGCATCGGCGTCTCGAAGGAGAGGCTGCCCTTCCACATGGTGCCGATCCAGTTGAAGAACTTCACACCGGTCGGCACCGCGATCAGCATCGTCATGAACGAGAAGAACGGCAGCAGCACAGCGCCCGTGACGTACATGTGGTGCGCCCACACGGTCACGGAGAGACCGCCGATGGCGATGGTCGCGCCGATCAGGCCCATGTACCCGAACATCGGCTTGCGGGAGAAGACCGGGATCACCTCGGAGACGATGCCGAAGAACGGCAGCGCCAGGATGTAGACCTCGGGATGTCCGAAGAACCAGAACAGGTGCTGCCACAGCAGCGCCCCGCCGTTGGCGGAGTCGAAGATGTGGCTGCCGAACTTCCGGTCGCACTCCAGGGCGAACAGCGCCGCCGCCAGCACGGGGAAGACGATCAGCACGAGCAGCGCCGTGAGCAGCACGTTCCACGTGAAGATCGGCATGCGGAACATCGTCATGCCGGGCGCGCGCATGCAGATGATGGTGGTGATGAAGTTGACCGCGCCGAGGATCGAGCCGAAGCCGGAGAGGGCGACGCCCATGATCCAGAAGTCGGCGCCGATGCCCGGCGAGTAGATCTCGTTCGACAGCGGCGCGTACAGGAACCAGCCGAAGTCGGCGGCGCCGCCCGGGGTGAGGAATCCGGCCGCCGCGATCACGGAGCCGAACAGGAACAGCCAGAACGCCAGCATGTTCAGCCGCGGGAACGCCACATCGGGGGCGCCGATCTGCAGCGGCATGATCCAGTTGGCGAAGCCGGTGAACAACGGCATGGCGAACATCAGCAGCATGATCGAGCCGTGCATCGTGAACGCCTGATTGAACTGCTCGTTCGACATGATCTGCAGGCCCGGCCGGGCGAGTTCGGCGCGCATCACCAGCGCCATCACACCGCCGGCCACGAAGAAGACGAACGCGCTGACCAGGTACAGCGTGCCGATCTTCTTGTGGTCGGTGGTCGTCAGCCAGTCCACCCAGGCGGCCCGGCGCATCGCGGCCGGCTGCGGGACCGGCCGCGCGGGCGGGCCCGTCTCCGACGCCGGCCGGGGCCGCTCGTCCACGGCGGCCTCCACGTGTTGCGTGCGTATCTCGTCCACCGGACGTCTTCCTCCCCATGTGTGGTGCGCGCCCATGATCGATGGGGGCAGGACGGGCCCGCATGAGTCGAAAGGTCCCCGCGCGGGTACCGGGGCAGGGGCCGAAGGTCCCGTGTCGCCGCGTCAGAACGACGTGCGGGCGTGGGATGTCCGGTCGCGGGGCGTCCGGGCGTGGGATGTCCGGTCGCGGGGCGTCCGGTCCCGGGCGGCGCCCTCGGGCCACAGGACCTCCACCGGGATGCCGCGGGCACGGGCGTAGGTCACCAGATGGGCGGTCGCGTCACGACCGTCGGAGGGGGAACCGTCCCAGACGGCCAGCAGGAGCGAACCGGCGGCGACGAGGCGCTCGTCCGCGACGACGCACGCGTCACGGTCCGTGGGGTCGTAGTCGAGCAGGCGCACCTGGTCGGCAAGGGTGAGCAGCTCACCCGTGGCCGGCCGGTCCTGCGGGGGCGGCAGCGCGGGGACGCCGATGACGGTGGGGATCACCACGGCCAGCGGGCAACCCGAGGCGCGTGCGGCCCGGCCGGACGCCAGTGGGGTGCCCGCGCCGGCGCGGACCATGGCCGTCGCCCGCGCGGAGTGCCGCGCCAGCCGGGTCCGCACGGCGGACTCCACCCACCGCAGCGAACCGTCGGTCAGATCGCGGTGCCCCACGACCGCGATGTCCCCGTGCGCCGCCGGCCCCATACGCACCCCGTTCCGCTCGTCCTTCGCCCGCGAGCCAGTGAAGCGGTGCCCACGAGGCGCCGTACAGGGCCGAACGTCCCTGTACGGCACGGGTCCACCCCACGGGACGAGGGGGCTGCGGGCGGCCGGAGCGGAGGCGAGGAGCGCCGACGCGGTCCTGGACGGTCGGACGCGGGGGCACGGCGAAGGGCGCCGGGACGTCAGGCGGCGGGCGGCCCGTGTGCGCGTCCGGTGGCGGATCAGCCTACGGAGCCGGCCGGCGCCGGCCCACGGGTCAGCCCTGCGGGCCGCTGGGGCGGGGCTCTCGCCACATGGGGTACATCAGGGGGCCGTCCGGGAGGCGCAGGGGTTCGCCGGTGGGCTCGAAGCCGAGGCGGCGGTACAGGCGGACGCTGCGTCCGCTGCTCGCCTCCAGGTACGCGGCGCGCGCCTCACGGTCACAGCGGTCGAGGACGGAGCCGATCAGCGCGGTGCCGAGTCCCTCGCCCTGCCGGCCGGGAACCACGCCGATCATCCACAGGTACTCGTGGGCGCGGTCCCGCGGGTGGACGCCCGCGGTGAGCCAGCCGATCAGCTCCACCCGCTCGTTGTCCGGGTCGACGGCCCGGCGCAGCTCGGCGAACTCGTCCTCGCCCTCGGCCTCTGCGCCATGGCCCGGGTCCCCCGCCGGCACGGACGTCCACAGGGCGCACGCCGAGCCGTCCTCGACGAGGTCGACGCGCCCCTCGGCGAGGGTGACGTCGGTGAAGGCGGCCATGAGCCGGTGGTGCATCCTGCGGCGGTACTCCGCGCCCGGGAACACCCAGCTGCTGACCGGATCGTCCTGGAACGCCTCGTCCAGCAGCCGGACCACCAGCTCCCGGTCGTCCCCGCCGGCCGTCCGGATCGCCACGCCCATGTGCGTCCCTTCGTCTCAACCCTCTTTGCCCGTACGGAGGTTGAGACTAGCCGGGCGGCCGGGGAAGAGGGGCGGGTCCCGCACACCGTGGGGAAGTGCGGGACCCGCCCGTCCGGAACCACCCCGCCGTACGGGTCAGGTCCGCACGGCGGCGCGTGGTCCCGGGGCCGGGGGGACGGCCTGCGCCGTCCCGTCAGGTGGTGCGCCGGGTCACGAACTCGGCCAGGGCCAGCAGCCCTCCCGCCGCCTCCGGGTCCGGCACCGCTCGGGCCACCTCCTGCATCGCGCGGGCCATCCGGTCCGCGGCCTGGGTCTGCGCCCAGTCGCGCCCGCCGGCCCGCTCCACGAGCCGGGTGAGGCGTTCGACGTCTCCCTCCTGGTGCGGGGCGGCGTACGCGGCGGCCAGCTCCGCCGCTGCCGGCGTGCCGGAGGTGAGCGCGGCGACGACCGGCAGTGACTTCTTGCGGGCGGCGAGGTCCGCGCCGGCCGGCTTGCCGGTGCGGCGCGGGTCGCCCCAGGTGCCGATCACGTCGTCGATCAGCTGGAACGCCAGCCCGGCCTCCCGCCCGAACGCGTCCATCGCCGCCACCTCCGCGTCCCCGGCGTCCGCGTACAGCGCGCCGACGGCGCAGGCGCAGCCGAGCAGCGCCCCGGTCTTGGACTCGGCCATGGCGAGGGTCTCCCCCAGGGTGACCTCGTCGGGCGGGCGCCGTTCCATGGCCGTGTCCGCGTGCTGCCCGGCGCACAGTTCGACCACGCACTGGGCGAGCCGGGCCGCCGCGGCCGGGGCGGCCGGGTGGGGGTCCTCGGCGAGCAGCCGCAGGGCGAGCGCCTGGAGGGCGTCCCCCACGAGGATCGCGTCGGCGTCCCCGAACACCGCCCACGCTGTGGGGCGGTGGCGGCGGGTGGTGTCCCGGTCCATCACGTCGTCGTGGACGAGCGTGAAGTTGTGGACCAGTTCGACCGCGGCCGCCGCCCGCAGGGCCGCCGTCCGGGCGGCGGGGCCGCCCAGGGCGGAGGCCGCCGCGAGCACCAGGGCGGGCCTGATCGCCTTGCCCGAGCCTCCGCCGGCCGGGGTGCCGTCCGCGTTCTGCCAGCCGAAGTGGTAGAGCGCGACGCGGCGCATCGGGGCGGGCAGGGACCCGAGGGCCGTGCGCAGCACCGGGTCGACCGCGGCCCTGGTGCGCTCCAGCAGGACGGCCGCCTCGTGCCCGTCCCCGGTGTGCCGGTCCGGTCCGGGCACGCTGTCGGGCGCGGTGCGTGCCGTGCGCTGCTCCGGCCGGCCCGTCGTGGGCCGGGCCATGGACTCCGTCATCGACTTCCCCCTGGGACCGACTCGGTGGAGGCACGGGAGGACGGCGCTTCCGCACCCGTCGAGCACGTTCCCCCCTGGTCTACCCGCCCGGGCGGGCGGGGACACGGCGCGCGCGGCGGGAGCCGGCGGGCGGTCACCGCCACCGGCCGATCTCGACGTTCTCCAGGACGCCCAGCGCGTCCGGGACCAGCACCGCTGCCGAGTAGTAGGCCGTGACCAGGTACTTGATGATGGCCTGTTCGTTGATGCCCATGAACCGCACGGACAGGCTCGGCTCGATCTCGTCGGGGATGCCGGCCGCCCGCAGGCCGATGACGCCCTGCTCCTCCTCGCCGGTGCGCAGCGCGATGATGGAGGTGGTGCGGGCCTCGGTCACCGGGATCTTGTTGCACGGGTAGATCGGCACGCCCCGCCAGGTGGGGATGCGGTTGCCGCCCACGTCGACGGTCTCCGGGACGAGTCCCCGCCTGTTGAGCTCGCGGCCGAACGCGGCGATGGCGCGCGGGTGGGCGAGCAGCAGCCGGGTGCCGCGGCGCCGGCTGAGCAGTTCGTCCATGTCGTCCGGGCCGGGCACGCCGTCGTGCGGCTGGATCCGCTGGTCGTACTCGCAGTTGTGCAGCAGGCCGAAGTCGCGGTTGTTGACGAGCTCGTGCTCCTGGCGCTCCTTCAGCGCCTCCACCGTCAGCCGGATCTGCTGCTCCGTCTGGTTCATCGGCTGGTTGTAGAGGTCGGCGACGCGCGTGTGGATGCGCAGCACGGTCTGGGCGACGCTCAGTTCGTACTCGCGGGGCCGGGCCTCGTAGTCGACGAACGTGTGCGGGATGTCCGGCTCGCCGCTGTGGCCGGCCGCGAGGTCGATCTCCTTCTCGCCGTACTTGTTGGTGCGCTGCCGCGGGAGGTCGACCCGCCGGCGCAGGTGCTCGCGCAGGGACTCGGACCGCTCGGCGACCTGGTCGACCGCGTCGCGGGGCAGCACCAGGACCGTGCAGGCGGTGAGGGTGCGGACCGTGTACTCCCAGATGGCGTCGTCGTCCTGGAGGGCCTGTTCGCCGAAGTAGGCGCCGTCGGCGAGCACCCCGAGCGACTCGTCCTCGCCGTAGGGGCCGGTGCCGACGCGCTCCACCCTGCCGTGCGCCAGCAGGTACACCTCGTCGGCCTGGCTGCCGAAGGAGGCGATGACCTGGCCGGCCTCGATCTCCCGCTGCCGGCAGCGGGAGGCCAGCTCGGTGAGCACCTCCTCGTCCTCGTAGTCGCGCAGCACCGGCAGTTCGCCCAGCTCGGCGGGGATGATCTCCACCCGGTCGCCCGTCTTCACGAACGTGAGCCGGCCGTCGCCCACGGCGTAGGTGAGCCGCCGGTTGACCCGGTACGTGCCGCCCTGCACGTCGACCCAGGGCAGCATCCGCAGCAGCCAGCGGGAGCTGATCTCCTGCATCTGCGGCACGGACTTGGTGGTGGTGGCCAGGTTCCGCGCCGCGGCCGTACCGAGGCTCTGCTGCTGCCTGGTCTGCTCCGTGCGAACCTCTTCGCCTGCCGACATAGAGAATTGCCCTCCCCGATAGATCCACGCCCGGCCGTGCCGGGCGTCGCAGTGCGCGATCAAGCGTTCCTCACGCACCGTGCCGACGCCATTACCCGATCGAGCGGGGTTGGATCTTGGGGAGGCTGGGCAGACTGACCGGCTGTGCGACGGCAGACGGACGGAAGGGGGTTGTCCGGATCGGCTCGCACAGCCGCCGAACGAGTACTTGAAGGACTGAACTTTCGGCTATAGGCCCTCTACCAGACGGCCGCGTCCAGCGGCCGTCGTCCGGCACGAAGGAGGGCGGCATGGCCCCACCCATGTCCGCGAGCGCGTTCCTGCGCGCTCTCAAGGCCGAGGGTCTCACGGTCGTCGAGGTCGGCGACTGGCGCGGCCACAACCGGAACCACAAGGGCCCCTGGGGGCCGGTGCACGGTGTGATGATCCATCACACCGTGACCAAGGGCAGCGCCAGGACGGTGGACATCTGCCGCAGGGGTTACTCGGGCCTGCCCGGCCCGCTGTGCCACGGCGTGATCACCAAGGACGGCCGGGTGCATCTCGTCGGCTACGGCCGGGCCAACCACGCGGGGCTCGGTGACGACGACGTGCTGCGGGCGGTGATCGCCGAGAAGAAGACGTTCCCGCCGGACAACGAGGCCAACACCGACGGCAACCGGCACTTCTACGGCTTCGAGTGCGAGAACCTCGGCGACGGCAAGGACCCGTGGCCGGCGGCGCAGCTGGAGGCCATCGAGAAGGCCGCGGCGGCGGTCTGCCGGTACCACGGCTGGAACGAACAGTCGGTCATCGGCCACCTGGAGTGGCAGCCGGGCAAGGTGGACCCGCGCGGATTCACCATGAACGCGATGCGCAAGCGGATCCGTGACCGTCTGAAGTGACCCGGCGCCGGGGTCCTCGCCGCCGGTGTTCCGCCCTCGTGACACCCCCCACGCGGAACACCGGCGCCCCCGCCCGGCGGCTGCCCGGGACGCGTCCGTGTCCCGCCCCGGGCGACAATGGCGCGCGTGACCAGCTCCGACGCCCCCGGCCCCGCCGCCCTGGCCGCCCTGCGCCCGCGGCTCCCCTCGCCGCTGGAGGAGACCGTCGACGCGCGGTTCGAGCGGCACGGGGTGCGGCTGCTGCTGAAGCGGGACGACCTCGTCCATCCCGAGCTGGTCGGCAACAAGTGGCGCAAGCTCGCCCCGAACCTCGCGGCGGCCCGCGGGCGGACGGTGGTCACGTTCGGCGGGGCGTACTCGAACCATCTGCGGGCCACGGCCGCCGCCGGCCGGCTGCTCGGTCTGCCCACGGTGGGCGTGGTGCGCGGCGAGGAACTCGCCGGACGGCCGCTCAATCCGTCGCTGGCGCGGTGCGCGGCCGACGGCATGCGGCTGCACTTCGTCCAGCGGTCGGTGTACCGCCGCACGACCGAGCCGGACACCCTCGCGGCCGTGCTGCGCGCGGCGGACGCGGAGGACGCGTACGTCGTGCCCGAGGGCGGCAGCAACGCCGCCGCGGTGCGCGGGTGCGTGGATCTCGGCGGGGAGCTGACGGGGGCGGCGGACGTGGCCGCGGTGGCCTGCGGCACCGGCGGCACGCTCGCGGGGCTGGCCGCCGGGCTCGCCGGCAGCGCGCGCGTCCTCGGCATACCGGTGCTCAAGGGCGGTTTCCTCGGCGCGCGGATACGGGCGCTGCAGACGGAGGCGTTCGGCGGGCCGCGCGGGGACTGGAGCCTGGACGAGCGGTTCCACTGCGGCGGCTACGCGCGCGTCCCGGCGCACCTCGAGGCGTTCGCCGCGGACTTCGAACAGCGCCACGGCGTCCCCGTGGAACGTGTCTATGTCGCCAAGTTGCTTCATGCCCTTGTCATCCTGGCCGGAGAGGGCGCCTTCCCGCGCGGGAGCACGGTCGCCGCGGTCGTCACCGGACGTCCGTTCCCGTGAACCGCTGAGCGCCCTGCCGCGTCTCCGGTGGGCCGCGGTCTCCCCGGGCCCACCGGCGCGGCAGCGTCCGCAGCGTCTCGTCGTCGACGGGCGCCTGCGCCCGCGCGTCGGCCACGGCCCGCGCCCCGGCCCGCGGGTCCCGCCCGGGCCGCGGGTCCCGCCCGGGCCGCCGCAGCAGCAGGGGCGTCACGTCCACGTCCGGCCCGCCCTCGTTTTTCCGCGCGGGCGTCCGCGCGCCCGTCGTAATCTGGCCATCATGAACCAGTGCACGCACGTCGAGGCGTTGCCGTACCCGGAGCCGGCGCCGGCGCTTCGTCGCCCGCGCACTGGTGTGACGTGGCGGGGCCCCCGGTGCCGGACGGTTCGACGGTCCGGCGCCTGGGTACGTCAATGCGGCGCGCGCTCTTCCCATTTGGTCGCCGCAGACCCCTAGCCACGGAGCGTGTTCGGAGCTTTACTATGAGTGACGGCAGCGGGTCGGGGTCCCGGCGACAGGACCGCCGGGAGCGCGATAGCGTCACGGCTGAACCACGTAGCGCGTTGCCCGGGGGCGAACACAGGCCCTGAAACGCTTGTACCACCTTGGAGGTGAGGGTGTCCCAGATCGCAGGCGAGCCCGCGACCCAGGACTTCGTGGAAGTCCGGCTGCCGGCCGCGGGGGCCTACCTGTCGGTGCTGCGTACGGCCACGGCCGGCCTCGCGGCCCGTTTGGACTTCACCCTCGACGAGATCGAGGACCTGCGCATCGCGGTCGACGAGGCCTGCGCGATCCTGCTGCAGCAGGCCGTGCCGGGGTCGGTGCTCAGTTGCATCTTCCGGCTCGTCGACGACTCGCTGGAGGTCACCGTCTCGGCGCCCACCACGGACGGCCACGCCCCCTCGCGGGACACCTTCGCCTGGACCGTGCTGTCCGCGCTCGCGGGCAAGGTCTCCTCGGCCGTGGACGAGGACAAGACCGTGTCGATCAGCCTCTACAAACAGCGCGGCGCGGGACCCGGGCCGGCGTGAGAAGCGAGGACGGGCCGGTGCGGGACGAAGAACGCGGCACACGGGAGCTGCCGGCCGAGCGCGTGCCGGACGGCATCGACGGCATCCCCGAGCAGGCCCGGCCGCATCCGGAGGACGACTCCGCCAGGGACGTCCGGCCGGGCGGCGGGCAGGCCGGCGGTGCCGTGCGGGGCACGTCCGCGGCCGGACCGGCCGCTCCCGGCGGGGACGCCCCCGCCCGGGCCGAGCCGGCGGCGGGGGACGAGGCGAGCGCTCGGGGAAGGGCGACGGGCGGGACGATGAGCGAGCACGAGCGAGAGGCCGAGGAGCGGGCGGCGCCTGCCTCCGGCGCACGGGGCGCACCGGGTGTGCCGGGCACGCACGCGCACCACGACCCGCAGGACCGCAGCGGGGCGCGCGCCCTCTTCCTCGAGCTGCGCACGCTGGAGGACGGCACTCCGGAGTACGCGGAGCTGCGCAACCGTCTGGTGCGGATGCACCTGCCGCTCGTCGAGCACCTGGCGCGCCGCTTCCGCAACCGCGGCGAGCCGCTGGACGACCTCACCCAGGTCGCCACCATCGGGCTGATCAAGTCCGTCGACCGCTTCGACCCGGACCGCGGCGTGGAGTTCTCCACGTACGCCACCCCGACGGTCGTCGGCGAGATCAAGCGGCACTTCCGCGACAAGGGCTGGGCGGTGCGCGTGCCGCGGCGGCTCCAGGAGCTGCGGCTGGCGCTCACCACGGCCACGGCGGAGCTGTCCCAGCTGCACGGCCGCTCCCCCACGGTGCACGAGCTGGCGCAGAAGCTGGCCATCTCCGAGGAGGAGGTCCTGGAGGGCCTGGAGTCGGCGAACGCCTACTCCACGCTGTCCCTGGACGTCCCCGACACCGACGACGAGTCCCCGGCGGTCGCCGACACCCTCGGCGCGGAGGACGAGGCGCTGGAGGGCGTGGAGTACCGGGAGTCGCTCAAGCCGCTGCTGGAGGGCCTCCCGCCGCGCGAGAAGCGGATCCTGCTGCTGCGCTTCTTCGGCAACATGACCCAGTCGCAGATCGCGCAGGAGGTCGGCATCTCGCAGATGCACGTCTCCCGGCTGCTGGCCCGCACCCTGGCCCAGCTGCGGGAGAAGCTGCTCGTCGAGGAGTGACGCGCCGGCGCCGCCCCGGCGCGTCACTTCGCGGCGTCGCCCGTGTTCCCGGGTCCGCGGATGCCGAGGGCTCGGGTGGTCTCCGCGTTGATCAGCAGCACCAGCGCGGTCACGGCGACGACGGCGAGCACGATCCCGGCGGGAATCGCCGCCCCGTCGGACAGCAGCATGTTGTAGGCCACCGGCAGCGCCATGATCTGCGTGATGACGGCGGGCCCGCGGCTCCAGCTCCGCCGGGCGAACAGACCGCGCGCGGCCAGCAGCGGCAGCAGCGCCAGCACGATCAGGGTGACCCCGCCGGTGACGGCCTGCGTCCGGCCGTCCGGCTCGCCCGCGAGACCGAGCACCAGCAGCCAGACGCCGCCCACGACCAGCGCCAGTCCCTCGAACGCGGCCAGGGCCGCGGCGTACGTCAGGCGGCGCGGACGGACGCCGGTGTCGTCGGGGCTGGTGGCGGGGGTCTGCTCGCTGCTCACCCCTGCAGGGTAGCCGCCGCCGGGGAGCCGTCCCGTGGCGAGGTTCACGCCCCGCGCCGTCCACGGTGCGGGACCTCGGTCTGGGCCGGGTACCGCTCAGTAGGTACCCTGCACGTCATGCGTGCACTCCTCGTGGTCAACCCGGCGGCAACCACCACCAGTGCGCGCACGCGCGACGTGCTGATCCACGCGCTCGCCAGCGAGATGAAGCTGGACGCGGTGACCACCGAGTACCGCGGACACGCGCGCGACCTGGGCCGGCAGGCGGCGGAGAGCGGCGAGATCGACCTGGTGGTCGCCCTGGGCGGCGACGGCACGGTGAACGAGGTGGTCAACGGCCTGCTGCACGCGGGGCCCGACCCGGAGCGCCTGCCCGGTCTCGCCGTGGTCCCCGGCGGCTCCACCAACGTCTTCGCCCGCGCCCTGGGGCTGCCCAACCAGCCCGTGGAGGCGACCGGCGCGCTGCTGGACGCCCTGCGCGAGGGCCGGGAGCGGACCGTGGGCCTGGGGCTGACCTCGGGCACTCCCGGCACCGAGGACGAGGCGGTGCCGGCCCGCTGGTTCACCTTCAACGCGGGGCTGGGCTTCGACGCCGGCGTGGTCGGCCGGGTGGAGCAGCAGCGGGAGCGGGGCCGGAGGTCGACCCACGCGCTGTACATGCGCCAGGTGGTGCGTCAACTGCTGGGCGACCCGCACCGTCGGCACGGAATGATCACATTGGATCTCGTGGGCGAGGAGCCGGTCGAGGACCTGGTGCTGTCCATAGTCTCGAACACCTCGCCGTGGACGTTCCTCGGCAACCGCCCGATCTACGCGTCGCCCCGGGCGTCGTTCGACGCGGGACTCGATCTCTTCGGTCTCACGCGGATGTCCACCGCCGCGGTTGCCCGGTATGGCACGCAGTTGCTCACTTCGTCCCCGGAGCGCGGCCCCCGCGGCAAGCACGCGGTGTCGCGGCACGATCTGACACGCTTCACCTTGCATTCGAAGGTGCCACTGCCCCTTCAGATGGACGGTGACCACCTGGGGCTGCGTACGAGCGTGACGTTCACAGGCGTACGCCGTGCACTGCGTGTGATTGTGTGAGCAGAAAGGCCCAAAGTCCTTTCAGTCGAACGTTTAGGCCAGGGTCCACCCCATGGAAGTACGGCTGTGACCTAGTCGACACCGAAGAATCAAAAAAAACTTTCCGGAAGGGGTTGTATCCGCCGCCGAGGTTTGCGAGTCTCTTCTTGGCGATCGGGACGGCCCGCAACACCGGCCTCCACAGATCACCGGAACCCCTCTTCAAACCCAAGGACCACGCCAGGAACCCTGGCAGTCGGCCCTTCACTTGTTGGGGGATTCGTGAAAGCGTTCACATTCACAAGCTAACCGCAGTAATACCAAGGAGAGGTAGCAGCCATGGACTGGCGTCACAACGCCGTTTGCCGCGAAGAAGACCCCGAGCTCTTCTTCCCCATCGGCAACACCGGTCCCGCGCTGCTGCAGATCGAGGAAGCCAAGGCCGTCTGCCGCCGCTGCCCGGTGATCGAGCAGTGCCTGCAGTGGGCGCTCGAGTCCGGTCAGGACTCCGGCGTCTGGGGTGGTCTCAGCGAGGACGAGCGTCGCGCGATGAAGCGCCGCGCTGCCCGCAACCGGGCGCGTCAGGCCTCCGCCTGACGACCCCGCCCCCGCGAACAGCCTGAGCTTGGCGGCGCGTGTGCGCCCGTCCGGATGATTCCGTGGACGGCGCACACGCATCTCCCGCCCCGAGCCGCAGCGCGACGTTCCCCCGGCGCCCGACCCGGTCGGGCAGGGGAAGCGAAGGAACGAGCATCAGCCCCGGACCGTGGTCCGGGGCCTTTTGCTGTCCGGCCCCGCATCGCGCCGGGCCCGGCGGCTACGCGTGGGACTGCACCGGGATGTCGAGGATCACCCGGGTCCCTCGCTCCGGCGCCGGCACCATGTCGAAGGCGCCGCCCAACTCCCCCTCCACCAGCGTCCGTACGATCTGCAGGCCGAGGTTGCCCGCGGTGTGCGGGTCGAACCCCTCGGGCAGCCCCACCCCGTCGTCCTGCACGGTGACCAGCAGACGCGCCTCCCGGGAGGTGCCGCCGCGCACCGCCGACACCTCGACGGTGCCGGTCTCGCCCTCGCGGAAGCCGTGCTCCAGGGCGTTCTGCAGCACCTCGGTCAGCACCATCGACAGCGGCGTGGCCACCTCGGCGTCGAGTATCCCGAAGCGGCCCGAACGCCGGCCGGTGACCTTGCCCGGGGAGATCTCGGCGACCATGGCGAGCACCCGGTCGGCGATCTCGTCGAACTCCACCCGCTCGTCCAGGTTCTGGGACAGCGTCTCGTGGACGATGGCGATGGACCCGACCCGCCGCACGGCCTCCTCCAGCGCCGCGCGCCCGCGTTCCGACCCGATCCGTCGGGCCTGGAGCCGCAGCAGCGCGGCCACCGTCTGGAGGTTGTTCTTCACCCGGTGGTGGATCTCCCGGATGGTGGCGTCCTTGGTGATCAACTCTCGTTCGCGGCGGCGCAGTTCGGTCACGTCCCGGAGCAGCACCAGCGAACCGATGCGGGTGCCCTTGGGCTTGAGCGGGATCGCGCGGAACTGGATCACGCCGTCGCCGGACTCGATCTCGAACTCGCGGGGCGCCCAGCCGCTCGCGACCTTGGCCAGCGCCTCGTCCACCGGCCCGCGCGAGGGCGCCAGTTCGGCGGTGGTCCGCCCGAGGTGATGGCCCACCAGGTCCGCGGCCAGGCCCAGCCGGTGGTAGGCGGACAGGGCGTTGGGCGACGCGTACTGGACCACGCCGTCGGCGTCGAGCCGGATCAGGCCGTCGCCGACCCGTGGCGAGGCGTCCATCTCCAGCTGCTGGTTCGCGAACGGGAAAGCGCCCGCCGCGATCATCTGCGCGAGGTCCGAGGCGCTCTGCAGATAGGTGAGCTCCAGCCGGCTCGGGGTGCGCACGGTGAGCAGGTTGGTGTTGCGCGCGATGACGCCGAGGACCCGCCCCTCGCGCCGTACCGGGATGGACTCGACGCGGACCGGAACCTCCTCCCGCCACTCCGGGTCGCCCTCACGCACGATGCGGCCCTCGTCCAGGGCCGCGTCCAGCATGGGCCGGCGGCCGCGCGGGACCAGGTGGCCGACCATGTCGTCCTGGTAGGAGGTCGGGCCGGTGTTGGGCCGCATCTGGGCGACGGAGACGTAGCGCGTGCCGTCGCGGGTGGGGACCCACAGCACCAGGTCGGCGAAGGAGAGGTCGGAGAGCAGCTGCCACTCCGAGACCAGCAGGTGGAGCCACTCGAGGTCGGTGTCGTCGAGGGCGGTGTGCTGGCGTACGAGTTCGTTCATGGAGGGCACGTCAGCGAGCGTACCCGCGGGATCGTCCGACCCTGGAACACCCGCGGGCCGCGGCGCCTGGGAGGGACCCTCAACCCTCCCGGCACCGCAGCCCGGAGCAATATCGGCCGGTGGGGTGTGCGGTCCCGGTCGGCCGAAGGATGAGGAGCCGGGGCAGTCAGGGCAGAGAGCCTCGGATCCTCGGTCCGCCTTCCTGTGCGGGGAAGGCAGGTCTGTGTGTCCTGCTACGCATTGTGGACTAGACCACTGCGCCTGTAAATGCGTCGTACGGAGGTTCTTCGCCGTCCCTCCGCGTCCCTGCGGACGCGGACGGGTCCCGCATGCAGCCTAACCCGAGAGGTGTGCCGGCGGGGCCGGTCGGACGCGGGATTTCCGGGGCACCCGGGCCCGGGTGCCGATCCCGTCCCGGAGGCCGGTCTCACCTGGGCGGACGGGTGCCCCTCTGCTAGATTGAGATTGGTCTACACCACATGGTCCCGGTGTCCCGGGGCCCGTCCCAGTCGAGTCCACCGGAAGATCGGCAGGCCCATCGTGGAAGTTGTCATCGTCGCGGACGCCCAGGCGGGCGGCGAGCTCGTCGCCGAGGCCATGGCCCAGCTGCTGCGACGCAAGCCCGACGCCCTGCTCGGCGTGGCCACCGGTTCCACGCCGCTGCCCGTCTACGAGGCGCTGGCGGCGAAGGTCCGCGCCGGCGCCGTGGACACCTCCCGCGCGCGGGTGGCCCAGCTCGACGAGTACGTGGGGCTGCCCGCCGACCACCCCGAGTCCTACCGCTCGGTGCTCCGGCGCGAGGTCCTCGACCCGCTCGGCATCCCGGTGGACGCCTTCCTGGGCCCCGACGGCACGGCCGAGGACGTCCAGGCCGCGTGCGAGCGCTACGACCGGGAGCTGGCCGAGGCCGGCGGTGTGGACCTCCAGCTCCTCGGCATCGGCACCGACGGCCACATCGGGTTCAACGAGCCGTGCTCCTCGCTCGTCTCGCGCACCCGGATCAAGACCCTGACCGAGCAGACCCGGGCGGACAACGCCCGCTTCTTCGACGGCGACGTCGACCAGGTCCCGCACCACGTCATCACCCAGGGCATCGGCACCATCCTGGAGGCCCGGCACCTGGTACTGCTGGCCACCGGCGAAGGCAAGGCGGACGCGGTCGCCGCCACCGTCGAGGGCCCGGTCGCGGCGGTGTGCCCGGCGTCCGCGCTGCAGCTGCACCCGCACGCCACCGTGGTGGCCGACGAGGCCGCCGCCTCCAAGCTGAAGCTCGCCGACTACTTCCGGCACACCTACGCCGGCAAGCCGGAGTGGCAGGGCATCTGACCCCCGCCCGTGGTCTGGACCATCACGGTCACAGGGGTATACAAAAGGGATCACGGAGCGTGCGAGGGGCCCGCCCCCGCCCGGAGCCGTGCCACGATGTCAGCCGTGGCCGACGGTCTGTCGGCCGCTTCGGCAGCCGGAGCCGGGAAGGCAGAGCATGAGCACCGACGTCAGCAGTGCGGAGAACGAGGGCGGGACCGTTGTCCGTACGGCGCGCGTGCCCAAGTACTACCGGCTGAAGAAGCACCTGCTCGACATGACCGAGACCGCGCCTCCCGGCACGCCGGTCCCGCCCGAGCGCACGCTGGCGGCCGAGTTCGACACCTCGCGCACCACCGTGCGCCAGGCGTTGCAGGAACTGGTGGTCGAGGGCCGTCTGGAGCGGATCCAGGGCAAGGGCACCTTCGTCGCCAAGCCCAAGGTGTCCCAGGCGCTCCAGCTCACCTCGTACACCGAGGACATGCGCGCCCAGGGCCTGGAGCCGACCTCGCAGCTCCTCGACCTCGGGTACGTCACGGCCGACGACCGGCTGGCCGGCCTGCTCGACATCGCCGCCGGCGGCCGGGTGCTGCGCATCGAGCGGCTGCGCATGGCGAACGGCGAGCCGATGGCCATCGAGACCACCCACCTCAGCGCCAAGCGCTTCCCGGCGCTGCGCCGCAGCCTGGCCAAGTACACCTCCCTCTACACCGCCCTCGCCGAGGTGTACGACGTCCATCTCGCGGAGGCCGAGGAGACCATCGAGACGTCCCTGGCCACGCCGCGCGAGGCGGGCCTGCTCGGCACCGACGTCGGCCTGCCGATGCTGATGCTGTCCCGGCACTCGCTCGACCGTGAGGGGCAGCCCGTGGAGTGGGTGCGGTCGGTGTACCGGGGCGACCGGTACAAGTTCGTCGCGCGTCTCAAGCGCCCGCAGGACTGAGACCGGACGCCTCCGGGCGGCCCTCCGCCGTCCCGCACGAGACCCGGCGGACCGGGCGGCTGACAGGGATTTCCGCCGCTGTCGCCTCGCGGTCGCGCCGCTGCCGCACACCTCTCCTCTTACGGGGGGTTACGACCACCCCGGACCCTCATCTACATTGCCGCGAGCCAACGTCGGCGATCACTGAGGGGACGGGAGCCGTCTGATGTCACAAGCCCCGGAAACACCACGAGAGCCGGTGGTGACGCCCGTGCGCGTCGTCATCGGCCTCTGTCTTGTCGCACCGTTCGTGGCCATGCTGTGGGTCGGGTCCTACGCCAAGACCGACCCGGTGTTCATCGGCATCCCGTTCTTCTACTGGTACCAGATGGCCTGGGTGCTGATCTCGACCGCGCTGACGATGGTCGCGTACAAGCTGTGGCAGCGTGACCAGCGCGCCCGCTCGGCCGGGAAGGGGGGTGCGGAGCAGTGAACGACGGCGTGAACGGCGTGGCACTCGCGGTCTTCGTCTTCTTCTTCGTGCTCGTCACCGTGATGGGCTTCCTGGCCGCGCGCTGGCGCAAGGCCGCGAACGAGCACACCCTCGACGAATGGGGCCTGGGCGGGCGCTCGTTCGGCACCTGGGTCACCTGGTTCCTGCTGGGCGGCGACCTGTACACCGCGTACACCTTCGTGGCCGTCCCGGCGGCGATCTACGCGGCGGGCGCGGCCGGCTTCTTCGCGGTGCCGTACACGATCCTGGTGTACCCGCTGATCTTCACCTTCCTGCCCCGGCTGTGGTCGGTGTCGCACAAGCACGGCTATGTGACGACGTCCGACTTCGTGCGCGGGCGGTTCGGCTCGAAGGGGCTGTCGCTGGCCGTCGCGCTGACCGGCATCCTGGCGACGATGCCGTACATCGCGCTGCAACTGGTGGGCATCCAGGCCGTCCTGGACGTGATGGGCGTCGGCGGCGGCGAGCACACCAACTGGTTCGTCAAGGACCTGCCGCTGCTCATCGCGTTCGGTGTGCTCGCCGCGTACACCTACTCGTCCGGGCTGCGGGCGCCCGCGCTGATCGCGTTCGTCAAGGACACGCTGATCTATCTGGTCATCGCGGTGGCGATCATCTACATCCCGATCAAGCTGGGCGGGTTCGACGAGATCTTCGCCTCCGCGCAGGAGGCGTACAGCGAGACCAACCCGGCCACGGGCGCGCCGCGCGGCTCGCTGGTGCCGGGCGAGGCCGGCCAGTGGACGTACGCCACGCTGGCGCTGGGCTCGGCGCTCGCGCTGTTCATGTACCCGCACTCGATCACCGCGACGCTGTCCTCCAAGAGCCGTGAGGTGATCCGCCGCAACACCACGATCCTGCCGCTGTACTCGCTGATGCTGGGCCTGCTGGCGCTGCTCGGCTTCATGGCGATCGCGGCCGGGGTGAAGGTGCAGAACGGCCAGCTGGCCATCCCGCAGCTGTTCGAGACCATGTTCCCGGACTGGTTCGCCGGTGTGGCCTTCGCGGCGATCGGCATCGGTGCGCTGGTGCCGGCGGCGATCATGTCGATCGCGGCGGCGAACCTGTTCACCCGCAACATCTACAAGGACTTCATCAAGCCGGACGCGACGCCCAGGCAGGAGACCGCCGTCTCCAAGGTCGTGTCGCTGCTGGTGAAGGTGGGCGCGCTGGCCTTCGTGCTGACCATGGACAAGACGGTCGCCATCAACTTCCAGCTGCTGGGCGGGATCTGGATCCTGCAGACCTTCCCGGCGCTGGTGGGCGGCCTGTTCACCCGGTGGTTCCACCGCTGGGCGCTGATCGGCGGCTGGGCGGTCGGCATGATCTACGGCACGGTCGCCGCGTACGGGGTGGCGTCGCCGACGCAGAAGCACTTCGGCGGCTCCGCCGAGAAGATCCCGGGCATCGGCGAGATCGGCTACATCGGTCTCACCGCCTTCGTGATCAACGTGCTGGTCACGGTCGTCCTGACCTTCGTCCTGAGGGCGGTCAAGGCGCCGGAGGGCGTCGACGAGACGAAGCCGCAGGACTACACGGCGGACGCCGGCGACCCGGGCGTGCAGGTCGAGCTCCCGCCGGCCACGGCGGGCAGCGCGCACTGACGCGGCAGGGCACGGGGCAGCGGGCCGCCGGTGGAGAACCGGCGGCCCGCTGTCGTACCCGTGCGGCAGACTCCCCGCATGGACATCGTCATCCGGCCGGTGACGCCCGGCGAGCACACGGAACTCGGTGAGATCACCGCGCAGGCCTATCTCGGCGACGGTCTGCTGGACTTCGGGGAGAGCGACGCCTACCTCGGCGAGCTGCGGGACGTGGCGAAGCGCGCGGCGGCCGCCGAGGTGCTGGTCGCCGTGGAGCACGGCACGCTGCTGGGCGGGGTGACCTTCGTACCGGGCCCCGGACCGATGGCCGACATCGCGGAGCCCGGCGAGGCGGAGATACGGATGCTGGCGGTGTCCCGCGCCCACCGCGGCCGGGGCGCCGGCGAGGCCCTGGTGCGGGCCTGCGTCGACCGGGCGCGGGCGCTCGGGTGCGCGCGGACGGTGCTGTCCACCCAGCACACCATGCACGCCGCGCACCGGGTGTACGAACGGCTGGGCTTCACGCACGCCCCCCGGCGGGACTGGAACCCGCTGCCGGAGCTGGACGACATCATGCTGCTCGTCTACGAGCTGACGCTCTGACGGCTCCGCCCGGCCCTTCCGCCCGGCACCACCATAACCCCTGCGCGACACAACATATGGGTCCGTCGGCGACGCCCGGCACAAGATGTATGCTCATGCTCGCTGTCGCCGCAGGGGAATCCGGTGCGAATCCGGAACTGTCCCGCAACGGTGTACCCATGCCTGCCCACGGGCGCGCACGGGAGTCAAGTCCGAGGACCTGCCGACAGTGCGCCCGGCCCTTCCGGTCCGGGTGCCCTGACGTCCGGGCCTCGTGGAATGGGCCGGTGGACGCGACGCCGCGTGCGCTCGTGTGCTGCCCCCTGCTCCTTTCGAGGCCCCGTGCCGAGCGAGGGAGAGCCCCACGTGACCATCGCGCCAGCCGATCCGGCTTCAGCGACCGGCGTGACCGAGAAGAGCGACGGCCCCGGGGCCGCGCTGCTGCGGACCCTGACGGAGCTGACCGCCGACCTGCCCGACGCCGACCCCGGCCGGGTGGCCGCCGCCGCGCTGCGCGGCCGGTCCGCCGCCGCCGACGAGACGGAGCTGCGGGACCTGGCCACCGAGGCGGCGGCCGGACTGATCTCCGAGGACCCCGCCTACTCCCGGCTCGCCGCCCGGCTGCTGACCCTCGGCATCCGCGCCGAGGCCGCCTCGCAGGGCGTCACCTCGTTCACCGGGTCGGTGGCCGCCGGGCACCGGGAGGGCCTGATCGGCGACCGGACCGCCGCCTTCGTCCGGCTGCACGCGGCCCGTCTGGACGCGCTGATCGACGCCGGCGCCGACGACCGCTTCGGCTACTTCGGGCTGCGCACCCTGTACAGCCGCTACCTGCTGCGCCACCCGGTCACCCGCAAGGTCGTCGAGACGCCCCAGCACTTCCTGCTGCGGGTCGCCTGCGGTCTCGCCGAGGACGACGGCGTGCGGGCGCTGGAGGAGGTCGCCGCGCTGTACGGGCTGATGAGCCGGCTGGACTACCTGCCCTCCTCCCCCACGCTGTTCAACTCCGGCACCCGCCACCCGCAGATGTCGTCCTGCTACCTCCTCGACTCCCCCAAGGACGAGCTGGACTCGCTCTACGAGCGCTACCACCAGGTCGCCCGCCTCTCGAAGCACGCCGGCGGCATCGGCCTGTCCTTCTCCCGCGTCCGCGCCCGGGGTTCGCTGATCCGCGGCACCAACGGGCACTCCAACGGCATCGTGCCGTTCCTGAAGACGCTGGACGCCTCCGTCGCCGCCGTGAACCAGGGCGGCCGGCGCAAGGGCGCCGCCGCGGTCTACCTGGAGACCTGGCACGCGGACATCGAGGAGTTCCTGGAGCTGCGCGACAACACCGGTGAGGACGCCCGCCGTACGCACAACCTGAACCTGGCGCACTGGGTGCCGGACGAGTTCATGCGCCGGGTCGCCGACGACGCGGCGTGGTCGCTGTTCTCCCCGGCCGACGTGCCCGAGCTGGCCGACCTGTGGGGCGAGGAGTTCGACACAGCCTACCGCGCCGCCGAGGCCGAGGGCCTGGCCCGCAGGACGCTCCCGGCCCGCGAGCTGTACGGCCGGATGATGCGCACCCTCGCGCAGACCGGCAACGGCTGGATGACCTTCAAGGACACCGCCAACCGCACCGCCAACCAGACCGCCGAGCCGGGCCACGTCGTCCACTCCTCGAACTTGTGCACGGAGATCCTGGAGGTCACCGACGACGGGGAGACGGCGGTCTGCAACCTGGGCTCGGTCAACCTCGCGGCCTTCGCCGACGGGGACGGCATGGACTGGGAGCGCCTGGACGCCGCGGTCCGCACCGCCGTGACGTTCCTGGACCGGGTGGTCGACATCAACTTCTACCCGACCGAGCAGGCGTCCCGGTCCAACAGCCGCTGGCGCCCGGTGGGTCTGGGCGTGATGGGGCTGCAGGACGTGTTCTTCCGGCTGCGGATGCCCTTCGACTCCCCCGAGGCGAAGGCGCTCTCCACGAGGATCGCCGAGCGGATCATGCTCGCCGCGTACGAGACGTCCGCCGAGCTGGCCGAGCGGCACGGCCCGCTGCCCGCCTGGGAGAAGACCCGTACCGCCCGGGGCGTGCTGCACCCCGACCACTACGACGTCGCACTGGCCTGGCCGGAGCGCTGGGAGGCGCTGCGGAGCCGGATCGCCACGACGGGCATGCGCAACGCGCTGCTGCTGGCGATCGCGCCCACCGCGACCATCGCGTCCATCGCCGGCGTGTACGAGTGCATCGAGCCGCAGGTGTCCAACCTGTTCAAGCGCGAGACGCTGTCCGGGGAGTTCCTCCAGGTCAACTCGTACCTGGTGGAGGACCTCAAGCGGCTCGGCGTGTGGGACGCGCGCACCCGGGAGGCGCTGCGCGAGGCGAACGGCTCGGTGCAGGACTTCGCGTGGATCCCCGAGGACGTGCGGCGGCTGTACCGCACGGCGTGGGAGATCCCGCAGCGCGGCCTGATCGACATGGCCGCCGCCCGCACCCCGTTCCTCGACCAGGCGCAGTCGCTCAACCTGTTCCTGGAGACGCCGACCATCGGGAAGCTCTCCTCGATGTACGCCTACGCCTGGAAGCAGGGGCTGAAGACCACCTACTACCTGCGCTCCCGCCCGGCGACCCGGATCGCCCGCGCGGCCCGCGCCGCCGTCCCCGTCCAGCAGCCGGCCGGCCCCGAGGCCGTCGCCTGCTCCCTCGAGAACCCCGAATCCTGCGAGGCCTGCCAGTGACCACCAGCGCGACGAAGAACCTGCTCGACCCCGGTTTCGAGCTGACCCTGCGCCCCATGCGCTACCCCGACTTCTACGAGCGCTACCGGGACGCGATCAAGAACACCTGGCACGTCGAGGAGGTGGACCTGCACTCGGACGTCGCCGACCTGGCGAAGCTGACACCGGAGGAGCAGCACCTGATCGGCCGGCTCGTGGCGTTCTTCGCGACCGGCGACTCGATCGTGGCGAACAACCTGGTGCTGACGCTGTACAAGCACATCAACTCGCCCGAGGCGCGGCTGTACCTGTCGCGGCAGCTGTTCGAGGAGGCCGTGCACGTCCAGTTCTACCTGACGCTGCTGGACACCTACCTGCCCGATCCGGACGACCGGGCGGCGGCCTTCGCGGCCGTGGAGAACATCCCGTCCATCCGGGAGAAGGCCGAGTTCTGCTTCAGGTGGATGGACTCGGTGGAGGAGATCGACCGGCTGGAGACGCGGGCCGACCGGCGCCGCTTCCTGCTCAACCTGATCTGCTTCGCCGCGTGCATCGAGGGCCTGTTCTTCTACGGCGCCTTCGCCTACGTCTACTGGTTCCGCAGCCGGGGTCTGCTGCACGGCCTGGCGACCGGCACCAACTGGGTGTTCCGCGACGAGACGATGCACATGTCGTTCGCGTTCGACGTGGTGGACACCGTGCGCAAGGAGGAGCCGGAGCTGTTCGACGAGGAGCTCGGCCGGCAGGTCACCGACATGCTGCGCGAGGCGGTCGAGGCGGAACTGCAGTTCGCGCGGGACCTGTGCGGCGACGGCCTGCCCGGCATGAACACCGAGTCGATGCGGCAGTACCTGGAGTGCGTCGCCGACCAGCGGCTGGTGCGGCTGGGCTTCGCTCCGGTGTACGGCTCGGAGAACCCGTTCTCCTTCATGGAGCTGCAGGGCGTCCAGGAGCTGACCAACTTCTTCGAGCGCCGTCCGTCCGCGTACCAGGTCGCCGTGGAGGGCACGGTCGACCTGGACGAGGACTTCTAGGGCCCTGGCACCGGGCCCGGGGATTTCCGGGGCCCGGGGACCGGGCCGGGTGTCTCCTCACGCCGCCCGAGCGGTGCGGCGGGGGGAGGTCCCGTGCGCCGGACGGGCGGCGGCCGGCGGGGCGGGGGGCTCGGCGGCCGCCGTGGCCGCGGCCCGGCGGATCTGCCGGTCCAGGCGGCGGTCGCGCAGGATGCCGATCACGGCGGGCGCGGTCATGAGGACGAACAGGCCGAGAACGGCCACCATCGAGATCAGTGCTTCCATCGGCGTCGTGTTCATGGACACCACTGTCGCGCCGGACACTCCTGACCGGGAGTGGCAGGACTGCCGTACACCCTCGATTTACTGCCAGTCGTGCGGCACGCTGGAGGCATGCTCCGGAATGTGGCGGCCGTCCTCCTCGACGGCGTGAACCCCTTCGAACTCGGCGTGGTCTGCGAGGTGTTCGGCATCGACCGCAGCGACGACGGGCTGCCGGTCTACGACTTCGCCGTCGCCTCGGCGGACGGGCCGTCGGTGCGCGCCAGTACGGGCTTCTCCCTCCAGGTCGAGCACGGTCTGGAACGCCTGGAGACGGCGGACCTGATCACCGTGCCGGCCGGTGCCTCCTACGTGACGCGGGAGTTCCCGCCCGAGCTGCTGGACGCCCTGCGCCGGGGCGTCGACCGGGGCGCGCGGGTGCTCAGCGTGTGCTCGGGGGTGTTCGTACTGGCCGCCGCCGGGCTGCTGGAGGGCCGCCGCGCCGCCGTGCACTGGAAGCACGCGGAGGAGCTGGGCCGCAGGCACCCCCATCTGACGGCGGAGCCCGACGTGCTCTACGTCGACGAGGACCCGGTGTTCACCTCGGCGGGCACCGCCGCGGGCATCGACGCCTGCCTGCACCTGGTGCGCAAGGAGCAGGGGCCCGAGGTGGCCAACCGGATCGCCCGGCGGATGGTGGTGCCCCCGCACCGCGACGGCGGGCAGGCCCAGTACATCGAGCGCCCGCTGCCGCAGTCCGGGGGCGACTCCGTCGCCGAGGTGCTGGTGTGGATGGAGCGGCACCTCGACGAGGAGGTCACCGTCGAGCAGCTCGCCGCCCGCGCCCACATGTCCCCGCGCACCTTCGCCCGCCGCTTCCAGCAGGAGACCGGCACCACGCCCTACCGCTGGATCCTGGGCCAGCGGGTGCTGCTGGCCCAGCACCTGCTGGAGCGGACGGACGAGACGGTGGACGCGATCGCCGGCCGTACCGGCTTCGGCAACGCGGCCGCCCTGCGCCACCACTTCGTGCGCGTGGTGGGAACCACACCGCAGTCCTACCGGCGCGCGTTCAGGGGCCCGGAGGCCGCCTGAACGCGCGCCGCACGGCCGGTCAGCGGGGCAGTACCCGCAGCATCAGCCGGCGGGGCCGGAGCGTGATGCCGATGCGCGGCCGGGCGTCGGAGCCGGCGGCGTGCTCGAAGCGGCACGCGTCGGCGACCACGGCGGTGATGAGCGTGAGCTCCGCCATGGAGAAGTGGTCGCTGGGGCACTTGCGGTTGCCCACGCTGAACGGGCTCATCGCGTACTTGGGCACGTCCTTGGACCGCTCCGGGAGCCAGCGGTCCGGGTCGAAGTCCTCGTTCCGCTCGTACGACCGCCGGTCGCGCTGGATCGCGTACGGGCTGTAGATCAGGTCCGCGCCCTTCGGAATGCGGTAACCGCCGAGTTCCGTGTCGGCGACCGCACGGCGGGTCAATATCCATACGGCCGGATACAGCCGCAGGGTCTCCGTGACGACATTCGCGGTGTACGTCAGCTTCCGCACGTCCTCGAATGCGACCGGCCGGTCGCCGACGACGGATTTCACCTCGTCGCGGATCTTGTCGCCGAGTTCCGGGTGCTCGGTGAGAACCAGGAGCAGCGACATGATCGTGGACCCGACGGTTTCGGCGCCGGCGGTCAGGATGGCGAGAACCTGATCGTGGATCTCCTGTTCCCCGATGGGGTCGCCATTGTCGTCCTCCGCCTCCAGCAAAGCCGTCAGCAAATCGTTCGGTTTTTGACTGCTCGCCCGCCGGTCGGCGATGATCTCGTCGACCAGGACGTGCAGATCGGCCAGCGCGCGGTTGAATTCCCGATTGGCCGGGAGCGGAACCTTGTAGAGCGGTCCGAGCGGCACCACCATGCGCTGGTACATTCCGGCGAACAGGGTGGTGAGGTCGGCGCATATGCGCTCGGCGCGGGCGTCCATGTAGCTGCCGCGCATGAGGCAGCGGGCGGCGATCCGCACGGCCACGCGGAAGGACTCCGCCGTGGTGTCCAGCGCCCCGCCCGCGGTCCGCCAGCGCTCCACCAGCGCGTGGGCCTCCCCGGCCATGATCGGGCCGTAGGCGGGGATCGCGTCGAGCCGGAACGCCGGCTGGATGGTGCGCCGCTGGCGGCGGTGCAGCTTGCCGTTGGCGGTGGCCACGCCCTCCTTGCCGAGCAGGCTCTCCAGCGACTCCCACAGGGGTCCGGCGATGATGTAGTCCGGGCTGAGCGCCACCGCGCCGGTGAGGGCGGGGGTGGTGACGGCGTAGACGGTCTTGGGTCCCAGTTTGAGGCGCACCACGTCGCCGTGGTCGCGGAGCTGGCACAGGAAGGCCAGGGGGTCGCGCACCAGGCGCCAGCCGTGGCCGAGGAGCGGGACGGCGCCGCCCGCCACGGGCGGCTCGGCCGGTGCGGTGGCGCCCCTCGGGCGTACCGACTCGACGGTCATTTCTCACCTTCCGTTGCGCTGCTGACGTACGGGGGCGTGGACCGGTCGTCCCAGCTGTCGACCCGGTACCGGCCGGACTCGTGGTGGAACCAGTAGACGGAACTGAACCAGTTCCGCATGTTGCCGACGCAGGCGCGCACGGCAGCGCTCGTCTCCTTTCCGCCCACCGTCCCGTCGTCGATCCGGTCGGCGAACCGTAATGCCTCCTGTTCCGCGTCCAGGAATTCGCTGATGCATTCCTCCACGCGGCGCCGTACCTCGGCGATCGCCTCTTCGAGGGTCATTCCCTCGTGGGTGACGAGACTGATGCCGAGATTGTGCACCTCGTTTCCGGCGACTTCCTTCGGCAGCGAGCAGAGGTCGTTGTACCAGGCGGCGAATTCCTGGCTGAGCAGCGCCGCTTTCCGGTACGCCGGGTTCTTCCGCACCTCGTCCGGGAGTTCGAGACCCGCGCTCGGTTCCAGAAGGTCGGTCCAGATCCAGTGCGCGAAGGTGAGGCGGCGCAGTTCCAGATATTCCTCGACGGTCGGGACGATGCCCTCGGTGCGGTTGTGGAACTCCCGGTCGTACGCGTCGATCACGGTGTGGAAGTGGCGCGCGAAGCGGGCGTTCCAGCCGCCCGGCAGGAAGGCGTAGAGCCGCTGCACGCTGTCGGCGAGGCCCGCGACCACGGGGTCCTGGTGACCGAGGTGGTCGCCGGGGCGGTCGAGAGCGCTGTGCAGCAGGTCCTTCAGCCGGCGCCAGGCGGCGGGACGGCCGTGCACGATGTCGCGGTCGTGCCGGTCGTCCCAGACGAAGAACCAGGCGCTGTAGTCCGCTATCGCCTGGAGGACCTCGTCGGGAGCGCCGATGTAGTAGCCCGCCATGAGGTCCGTGTAGCACAGGCCGTCGGCATGCTCCTCCACCTTCTCCGGTGCCATGAGCCGCTTTTCGAGCAGCCATGCCCGGGTCTCCCTCTGGAGCTTCGGCCAATACGGGTGGAGTCGCCGGGGAAACGCCGTTTCGATCACCGGGAGAGACAGCGCCGGTGGAACCGCGATGGTGGTCGGTGTCGATGTGGTGCCGTGTGACAAAGCATGCACGAACAATCCCCTCTCAGCCGCCAGTTGAGCGCCCGCCCCTGAGCCGGGCGTACGCCGTGCGTATCCCCGCACCTCCATTCAGCACCACAAGCGACCGTTCTGGGAACGGATTTGCTTCTTTCACTGCCTTCGAGCACGCACAGACGCGCACAGCGGGACGCGCACAGCGGAACGGCGCCCGTCCGGGAGGTGCCGGACCGGGCGCCGTGCGCGCGGGAGGAAGGGAGCCGTGACGGCGGTCAGTCGTTGGCGACCACGGGGTAGCGCGGCTCGTTCTCGGCCATCTGCTTGAGCGCGGCCTTGCGCTCCCGCTTCGACAGCCGGTCGATGTAGAGGTAGCCGTACAGGTGGTCCGTCTCGTGCTGGAGGCAGCGCGCGAAGTAGCCCGTACCGCGTACCCGGATCGGGTTGCCCTTCTCGTCCTGGCCGGTCACCTCGGCGTAGTCGGGGCGGGCCAGCGGCGCGTACGCGGTGGGCACCGACAGGCAGCCCTCGTTGCTGTCGTCCAGCCGGCGCCGCTCGGCGGGCAGTTCGACGAGCTTGGGGTTGCAGACCACGCCGACGTGACGCACGCCCTCGTCGTCCGGGCAGTCGTAGACGAAGACCTTCAGGTCGACACCGATCTGGTTGGCGGCCAGGCCCACGCCCTCGGCGGTGCGCTGGCTGGCGAACATGTCGGCGACCAGCTGCTGGAACTCCTCGCCGAAGTCCGTGACGTCCTTGCACTCCTTGTGCAGCACCGGGTTGCCGACCACGGTGATCGGACGCGACGTGCCGCGCTCCCGCCAGGCCGCCTCGCGCTCCTCGCAGTCCTCCGTGTCGATGACGTACCCCTCGTCGTCGACGGGGAGCACGCCCGCGTGCTGCTGATCGGTGTCCTGCTGAGCCATGACCGACGTGTGCCTTCCTGGGTGGAACCGGAGTGTGCTGCTGATACAGGGTACGGCGAACGGTCCACGGCCCTGGTCCTAACAGACCTCTTCCAGATCACGCCAGTCCCGGGAGTCCGGGCTGTCCGCGACCCACCCGTCCAGCAGCCCCCGCACCAACGAAGCCGGCGCAGCGAGACCGCACTCGCGCTCCGGCACCCACAACTGTCCGTCGGTACGGTGCCCGAGCGGCCCGGGGTGTCCCGGCTCGCTGTGGTCGTGCGGGTCGAGGTGCTCCCCGTCGCCCTCGTCGGACGGCATCCGCGACTCCGAGCACATGCGGCACAGCAGCCGCACCGACGACGACCAGTCCTCGGCCGCGAACCCGGCGTCGGAGGCGAGCTGTTCCAGCGCGTCCCGGTCGGCCTCGGACGCTGCCTCCAGCAGCACCACCCAGGTCGGCACCGGCGAGGGCGCCCACAACTCGATCTCGTCGAACACCGGGTAGGTGTGCCCGGCGGCGGTGCTCCGCTCGCCGTGCGGCACCCCGTCGTGCAGCACGACCTCGCCCCAGCGCCGCCCGGAGGACGGCAGGGGGATGGACAGCACCTCGATGCGGGCGGGGTCGAGCCGCCGCCCCCACACCACTTCGGCCTCCCCCTCCGGGGACAGCCGTACGGCCGCGCTGCCCAGGTCCATGCCGAGGGGCTCGCCGGAGTCGGTCGCGGGGCCGGGCACCTTCAGCCCGTACGCCTGCCAGGCGCGGCGGGCCAGCGGCCAGTCCTGGAGGGCGGTGGCGGCGATGCCCACGTTCCACCAGTCCGGCGCCCCGGTGTCGCGGTCGAGCAGCGCGACGGCACGCAGTCCCGCCGCGCGCGCCTGCTCCCAGTCGTGCCGGAACTTGTGCAGCAGCGCGAGGTTGAACCAGGACTCCGACAGCCAGGGCTCCAGATCGGCGGCGCGTGTCAGCAGCGCGCCCGCGTCCTCGTACCGGCCGTCGCCGATGAGCGTGAACGCGCGGTCCGTGGCCTGCCGCCAGGAGGCGGAGGGCCGGTGACGTCCCTTGCCGAAGATCCTCACGATTCCCGCCTGCCCGTTCCGTTCGGTGGGCCGGCCGCAGCGGTCGGCACCCCCGGACACCCTCTCCTTCGCATCCAACCACGTACGGCCGCGAGGGCGCTCATTACCCATGGGTTACCCGGCACGGGCGGGGACCAGACCGCCTGCTGCGGCTTCTCACCACGACCGGTCCACCTGCTCACGCGTCCCCTCCGCGTCCCGGGACAGCACCCTGGCCAGGGCCTCGACGACCTCCGGCGCGTACTCCCCGGCGGTCCCGAGCCGCAGTTCCTCCAGCGCGGTCAGCGGCCCTGTGGGCCCTCCTTCCCGGGACTTCTCGTCGTACGCGTTCACCACCCGGACGATCCGGGCGGCCGGCGGCTGCTCGGTGTACGGGTCGGCCTGGCGTTCGACGATCCCGGCGACCCGGGGGTCCACCCCGGTCTGCCGCACCACCGCGCCGCCGAGGAGCGCGATCCGCCGCTGCTCGTCGGGCGGCAGCCCCGCCGTGGCGCCCGCGGGCACCGGGTCGACGAGGCTGAGCTGTCCGATGTCGTGCATCAGCGCCGCGTACTCCAGCACGGTCAGCTCCGGCTCGGTCAGACCGAGGTCACGGCCCACCGCCTGGCTGAGCGCGGCGACCCGGCGCGAGTGCCCGGGCGGGGTGCACCCGGCGATCTCGGTGGCCCGCGCGAGGGACGCGATGGTCTGCCGGTAGGTGGCGCGCACCGCCGTGTACCGCCGGTGGGAGAGCTGCGCGAGCAGCAGCGGCACGGAGAACACCGGCAGCGCCCACAGGCCCACGACCGCCACGCCCAGCGCCATCACGGCGCCGGTGGCGACGACGGCGGCCCCGATGCCGGGCACGGCCCGCAGCTCGTCGCGCAGCAGCGGCGGGAAGGGCCAGCCGGTGCGGGAGCGGGCCAGCGCGGCGGCGAGCACGGCGTCGCACAACGCGGTCAGGGTCAGCAGCACGAGCAGCAGCAGCGCGTGTCCCGGCCCGCCGAGGTCGTCGAACGTGCCCCGGGCGTGCAGCGGGTGGAAGCACACGGCGACGAAGCCGACGGTCAGCACCCGGCGGGTCACCGGGTCGAGGGCGGGACCGTCGCCGCGTCCGACGTGCGGGACGCTGCCGAGCAGCGACGCGGCGAGCACCACGGTGACGACCTGGGCGGCGCCGTGGTGGGCGGGCCGTCCCGCGACCTCGCCGAGCAGCGCGTACGCCAGGGAGCCGGCCGCGGCGAGCGGCGCGGCCTCGCGGATCCCCCGGCCGCCCCTCCGGGTGAGTTCGCCGACCGCGACGAGCGTGCCGAAGGCCAGCGCGGTGGAGCGGTCCTCGACGCCGTGGTACAGCGTCGCGCCCAGCGCCCCGGCCGCGAGGACGGCGGCGCACAGATGCACGACGGTGTGCAACCGGGGCCTCACCGGCGCGCCCCGGGACGGCCGGTGACGGGCGCGGCGGGACCGGGGGCGGCTGCCTGCCGGGGCTCGTCGGCGGTCACCGCCGGGTGCCAGCCGGTGCGGCCGATCGCACGGACCAGCGCCTTCACCATCCGCGGGTCGAAGTGCGTTCCCGCGCACCGCTGGAGCTCCTCCAGCGCCACGGGCACCGGGCGCGCCCTGCTGTAGCTGCGGGTGGAGGTCATCGCGTCGAAGGCGTCGGCGACCGCGACCACCCGCGCGGACTCCGGGATCTGGCCGCCCGTCAGTCCGTACGGGTAACCGGTGCCGTCGATCCGCTCGTGGTGGTGCAGCACGGCCGCGCGGGCCTCGCCGAGGAAGGAGATGCCGCGCACCATCTCGTGCCCGTACTCGGGGTGCAGTTCGATGACCCGGCGCTCCTCGGGGGTGAGCGGGCCGTTCTTGGTGAGCAGCCGGGTGGGCACCCCGAGCTTGCCGACGTCGTGCAGGATGCCCGCGAACCGCAGCGTCTCGACCCGCTCGTCGTCCATGCCGAGTTCGCGCGCGATGAGCATGGAGGCGCGGCCGACGCGCTCGCTGTGCCCGCGCGTGTAGCCGTCCTTGATGTCGACGGCCTGCACCAGCGCGCGGATCGTGGCCTGGTGGGCGGCGCGCTCCCGGTGGTACTGGGCGAACGCCCACCAGGAGACGCCCATCGGCAGCAGCACCAGCAGCGCCGCCACCTGACCGTACGGGCTGCGCCACAGCAGGGCCATCATCAGTCCGGCGAGGCCGTGCACGGTGAGCGGCGCCAGGGAGCCGAGGAACAGCCGCCACCAGACGGCCGCGGGACGGCTGCGCGGGAGGCCGCCGGGCGCGGGCGCCGGGACGCCGCCGTCGAGCAGGGTGAGGACGAGGCAGAACGCGAGCACCGCGGCGCCCGCCGTGGCGAGGGCGCCGGGCATGTCGCACCGCGCCACCGCGTCCCGGCCCCCGGTCCTCAGGTGGACCAGGCTCGCGGTCCACACGGCGACGACGAGCCGGCCGGTGCGCCACAGCCGGCGGGCGAGGCGGGGGCGGTGCTCGACGGGGAGCAGCAGCGCCCCGGGCAGCGCGACGAGGGCGGCGGCGGCGGGCGGCAGCAGGAAGGCCCCGGCGAGCAGCACCGGGTGGAAGGCGCCGCCGGGGTGCGGACCGGCGACGAGGCGGGACCGGGCGAGCCGCTCGCATCCCGCGTACAGGGCGGCGAGCAGGACGACCGGCCACCAGGGGAAGCGCGGGTCCGGCAGGGACGGCAGCACCCCCGGCCGGGACACGCCCGGCAGGGGGAGCAGACAGAGCAGGGCGAGCAGGGTGATGCCGACGAGATACACCCGGGCCCGCGCCGGTAACGCCTCCATGAGCCCCTCCCCCGACCGTGCCGCGCGCGTCCTTCACGTCGCCCGCCGGCTTCTGGAGCCTAGGACGGGCCGGGGCGCCGCCGCGGGGGGACCGCCTGCGGATTAGCACCATCGGGTGACGCGGCCCTGGGGGAGGGAAGGGGTCAGGACTCCTGCGGAGCGGCCGTGACCTCCTGCTCGGGCACGTCCTGGCCGGAGCGGATCAGCTCGATCCGGCCCATGACCTTCGACCGCAGGTCGCCCGGCACGTCGTCCTGCCCGCAGCACCGCTTGACGAGCTTCTTGACCGCCTGTTCCAGCCCGTACTTCTCCAGGCAGGGCGAGCACTCCTCGAAGTGGTGCTCGAACTTCCGGCAGTCGGCATCCGGCATCTCACGGTCGAGGAATTCGTAGAGATGATCGAGGATTTCGCTGCAATCCGTCTCGTGCGGCTCTCCGCAGCTCATGACCCCGAGCCTTTCGCTTCGTTCGACTCTCCGGCACCGGCCGGGACCAGTCCGCGCTCACGCGCGTAGTCCTCGAGCATGCCGCGCAGCTGACGACGTCCCCGGTGAAGACGGGACATCACCGTACCGATGGGTGTCCCCATGATGTCGGCGATCTCCTTGTAGGCAAAGCCCTCCACATCGGCGAGATACACCGCGATGCGGAACTCCTCCGGGATCGCCTGCAGGGCTTCCTTCACGTCCGAGTCCGGCAGGTGGTCCAGCGCCTGCGACTCGGCGGAGCGCAGACCCGTGGACATGTGGGACTCGGCGCGCGCGAGCTGCCAGTCCTCGATCTCCTCGGCACCGCTGCGCTGGGGTTCGCGCTGCTTCTTGCGGTACGAGTTGATGAAGGTGTTGGTGAGGATCCGGTAGAGCCATGCCTTGAGGTTGGTGCCCTCACGGAACTGGTGGAAGGACCCGTACGCCTTGGCGTACGTCTCCTGCACCAGGTCCTCGGCGTCGGCCGGGTTGCGCGTCATGCGCAGGGCGGCCGAGTACATCTGGTCGAGGAATTCGAGCGCGTCCCGTTCGAAGCGCGCGCTGCGCTCCGCGGCCGATTCCGCGCCCGTGCCGCCCCGGCCCTGGGGCTGCTCCGCCTGGCCGTGTTCGGTCCCTGCGTCGGTACCGGGAACCGGACCCACCTCCTCAAGTGTCGTCGTGAGACCGAGACCGGCCTCACCCGAATCGGAGGATAGACGACGATCCGGTCCGCCCGCCGCCCGGATCGGGACGGTCCTGGCCGCGTGCAGCACCGTCCAGTCGAGGTCGGCGCGGGCACTGCGGCTCGGGCAGAACGTGGAACCCATGCGGTGGACTTCCTCTCCTACGACGGCGGTGCCGTGCGACCGGCACGTACGCACCCCACAACAGTGGGGACGGTCCACGCATTCCCGGCACTGCTCAGCCGAGGGCCGCGGTCCACCGCACGACCGCGTCCGTGATCACCCGCAACGCCTCCTCCTGGGTGAGGTCCGCCCGCCCGGGCACCGCGAAGCCGTGGTCGGCCCGCGCCACCTCGACCAGTTCGTGGTCGCCTTCGGGGAACTCGGCCGGTTTCCCGAAGGGGTCGTTGCCGCCCTGGACGACGAGCGTGGGGACGCCCGCGCCCAGCAGCTCCTCCGCGCGGGACTTCTCCGGCTTGCCCGGCGGGTGCAGCGGGAAGCTCAGCGCGAGCACGGCACGGGCGCCCAGGTCCGCCGCGGTGCGGCAGGCGACGCGGGCGCCGGCGCTGCGTCCGCCGGAGATCACCGGCAGGCCCGGCTCCGCCAGCGCGGGCCAGACGCCGCGCCAGCCGGTGTCCAGGGTCTTCGGCGCCGGGGCGACCTTCCTGCCGGCCACCCGCCAGGGCTGTTCGACGAGGGCGACGGTGACACCGTGCGCGGGCAGGACGGCGGCGAGCGCCGCGAGGTCGCGGGCCTCGATGCCGCCGCCCGCGCCGTGGCCCGCCGCGAGGACGAGGCGGGCGCGGCCGGGGGCGTGGTGCCAGGTGATGCGGGCGGCGCCGGCGTCGGTGAGGACGTCCTCGGTGTGCGGGGTGGTGTCGGTGGTCACGTCAGAAGAGTGTGCCCTCTTCCGGGGCGGCCAGCTCCTCCAGCAGCTCCGGGCCGTTGTTGCGGACGTTGCTGACGGCGGTGGCGACCGGGTAGGCGCGCATCAGGCCGGGCGGCGGCGGGGCGAGCAGCGCGCGCAGCTCCTCGGGGTCGGTCCGGGACGGGTCCAGCCAGGCGTCCCAGCGGTCCGGGGTGAGCATCAGCGGCATGCGCGGGTGGATCTCGGCCAGGGAGCGCGGGCCCTCCGCCGGGGCCGCGGCCAGCGGGCTCGTCTCCGCCTCGGTGGTGATCACGGTGCAGGTCGCCCACCAGGCCTGCGGGTGGTCGTCGGGCAGCGTGCGGTCGCGCCAGAACTCGTACAGTCCGGCCATCGCGAAGACCGAGCCGTCGGCCGGGGTCACGAAGTAGGGCTGCTTGCGGGGCCGCTTCTTCTTCCCCTCGACCTCCAGCTCGCGCTCCTGCTTGCCGGTGACCCACTCGTAGTAACCGTCGGCGGGGAGGATGCAGCGGCGGGAGGCGAAGGCGCGGCGGTAGGAGGGCTTCTCGTGGACGGTCTCCGCACGGGCGTTGATCATCCGGGCGCCGCCCTCGGGGGTCTTGGACCACGAGGGCACCAGTCCCCACTTGAGGGTACGGAGCTGGCGAACCGGGCGGGGGTCGTCCGCGTCCTTCAGAGGGCGGTCGAGGACGGCGTGGACCTTCTTGGTCGGCGCCACGTTGTAATCGGGCTCCAGAGTCTCCTCGGGCTCCCACTTCTCGATCTCGAAGATCCCGGCGAGATCCTCGGGCCTGCGACTCGCTGCATACCGTCCGCACATACATGCAACACTGCCAGACTCCGCACGCGCACAGGGAGCGATCCGAAACACATGACGAGCATGGTCAGCACCGCGTCCGCCTCCCTCGCCTCCCTCTGGGACGAGGTCTCGGGCACCCAGCCCGACCCCGACCTGTGGGTGGTCGTCGCGACGCTGGTGACGGCCGCCGCCGTGGTCGTGCCGCAGGCGCCCTGGCGGGTGGCGCGCAATGCCGTCACCATCGCCCACGAGGGCGGGCACGGCCTGGTGGCGCTGCTCACCGGCCGCACGCTGACGGGGATACGCCTGCACTCGGACACCAGCGGCCTGACCGTGAGCCGGGGCAAGCCGACCGGCATCGGCATGATCCTCACGGCCGCCGCCGGTTACACCGCTCCCCCGCTGCTGGGCCTGGGCGGCGCCGCGCTGCTCGGCACCGGACGCATCACGCTGCTGCTGTGGCTGGCCACCGCGCTGCTGCTGGCGGTGCTGGTGATGATCCGCAACGCCTACGGGGCGGTGTCGGTGCTGGTCACCGGGAGCACGTTCGTGCTGGTGTCGTGGCTGACGGGCCCGCAGGTGCAGGCGGCGTTCGCGTACGCCGTGGTGTGGTTCCTGCTGCTGGGCGGGGTGCGCCCGGCGTTCGAGCTGCAGGCCAAGCGGCGCCGCGGGGGCGCCGGGGACTCGGACGCGGACCAGCTCTCCCGGCTGACGCAGGTGCCGGCGGGGCTGTGGCTGTTCCTGTTCCACGCGGTGTCGCTGTGCTCCCTGCTCGGCGGAGGGCGCTGGCTGCTGGGGCTGTGACCGGACGGGCGGCGAGGCCCCCGGCCGGGCGGGGCACCCGACCCGACCGGCGACTGGAACCCTTCGCCGGGCCGGAAGCGCACGGAAGCCCGCGATCACGCCGGGCCCCGGCCGGGCAGAGCACCCGACCGCACCGCCGGCTGGAACCCTTCGCCGGGCCGGGGCGTGCTGAAGTCCCGTGATCGCGCCGGGGCGCGTGGCCGGGCGGCGGGAGTCACCGGCCGGCGTGTTCCGCCTGGCGGGCACGGAGCGGCCTGTCCCCTCGCCTCCTTATAAAGTGGCCCCATGGCCCCGAACCCCACGCACACCGCCCTCTGGCCCGCCCCGCACGCGAGCGGAGCCGTCGACGCGACGGTCCACGTGCCCGGGTCCAAATCGGTCACCAACCGCGCCCTCGTGCTCGCCGCCCTCGCCTCCGAGCCGGGCTGGCTGCGCCGCCCGCTGCGCTCGCGCGACACGCTGCTGATGGCGGGCGCGCTGCGCGCCATGGGCGTGGAGATCGAGGAGGGGATCGGTCCCGACGGGACGGGCGAGGCCTGGCGGGTGGTGCCGGCCGGTCTGCACGGCCCGGCCACCGTGGACGTGGGCAACGCGGGCACGGTGATGCGGTTCCTGCCGCCGGTGGCCACCCTCGCGGACGGCCCCGTGCGCTTCGACGGCGACCCGCGGTCCCACGAGCGTCCCCTGAACGGCGTCATCGACGCGCTCCGTCAGCTGGGCGCCCGGATCGACGACGACGACCGGGGCGCGCTGCCGATGACGGTGCACGGCGGGGGCGCGCTGGACGGCGGCACGGTCGAGGTGGACGCGTCGTCCTCGTCGCAGTTCGTCAGCGCGCTGCTGCTGTCGGCGCCGCGGTTCAACCAGGGCGTGGAGCTGCGGCACACCGGCGCCACGCTGCCGTCGATGCCGCACATCCGGATGACCGTCGACATGCTCCGCGCGGTCGGGGCCCAGGTCGACACCCCCGAGTCGGGCGGCGAGCCGAACGTCTGGCGGGTCACCCCGGGCGCCCTGCTCGGCCGGGACTTGACGATCGAGCCCGACCTGTCCAACGCGCAGCCGTTCCTGGCGGCCGCGCTGGTCACCGGCGGCAAGGTGGTGATCCCCGACTGGCCCGCGCGGACCACCCAGCCCGGCGACCGGCTGCGGGAGATCTTCACCGAGATGGGCGGTTCCTGCGAGCTGACCGAGTACGGGCTGGTCTTCACCGGCTCCGGCGCGGTGCACGGCATCGACGTGGACCTCGGCGAGGTGGGCGAGCTGACGCCGGGCGTCGCGGCCGTCGCGGCCCTCGCGGACTCCCCGTCGACGCTGCGGGGCGTGGCGCATCTGCGGCTGCACGAGACGGACCGGTTGGCCGCGCTCACCAAGGAGATCAACGAGCTGGGCGGCGACGTCACCGAGACCGCCGACGGCCTGCACATCCGCCCGCGGCGGCTGCACGGCGGGGTCTTCCACACCTACGAGGACCACCGCATGGCCACGGCCGGTGCGATCATCGGTCTGGCGGTCGAGGGCGTGCAGATCGAGAACGTGGCGACCACGGCGAAGACCCTGCCGGACTTCCCCGAGCTGTGGACCGGGATGCTCGGGGCGTAGGGGTTCACGATGCGCCGCTACGGCAAGCACACCGACGAGGACGACATCCGCTCCCGCCCCAACCGCAGGGGCAACCGGCCGCGCACCCACATCAGGCCCAAGCACGAGGACGCCGCCGAGGGCATGGTCCTCACGGTCGACCGGGGCCGGCTGACCTGCCTCGTCGAGGACCGCGTCGTGACCGCGATGAAGGCCCGCGAGCTGGGCCGCAAGGCCGCCGTGGTGGGCGACCGGGTGGCCCTGGTGGGCGACCTGTCCGGGAGGAAGGACACCCTCGCCCGGATCGTGCGGATCGGGGAGCGCTCGTCGGTGCTGCGCCGCACCGCCGACGACGACGACCCCTATGAGCGGGTGGTCGTCGCCAACGCCGACCGGCTCGCCGTGGTCACCGCCCTCGCCGACCCCGAGCCCCGGCCGCGGCTGATCGACCGCTGCCTGGTCGCCGCCTACGACGGCGGCCTGGAACCGCTGCTGGTGCTCACCAAGTCCGATCTCGCCCCGCCCGACAAGCTGCTGGAGCTCTACGGCGACCTGGACATCCCCTACGTCGTCACCAGCCGCGCGGAGCTGGAGAGCGGCGCGGCGGTGGAGCGGGTGCGCGAGCAGCTCGACGGCCGGATCACGGCGTTCGTGGGCCACTCGGGGGTCGGCAAGACGACCCTGGTGAACGCGCTGGTCCCGGAGGAGCGGCGGCGCTCCACCGGCCACGTCAACGCGGTGACCGGGCGGGGACGCCACACCACGACGTCCGCGCTGGCGCTGCCGCTCGCGGGCGCCGGGGGCTGGGTGATCGACACGCCGGGCGTGCGGTCGTTCGGGCTGGCCCACGTCGACCCGTCGCGGGTCATCCACGCCTTCCCCGACCTGGAGCCGGGCACGGAGGGCTGTCCGCGCGCGTGCAGCCACGACGAACCGGACTGCGCGCTGGACGCCTGGGTGGCGGAGGGCCACGCGGACCCGGCGCGGCTGTACTCGCTGCGGCGGCTGCTCGCCTCGCGGGAACGCACCGACGGGGACTGATCCGCGTCGTGTTCGCCCCGACCTGCGGCCGGTAAGTGCATAATCACACCGAGTCGGACACGAACCGGACGAAGCGGTCACTGTACGCGGGGCATGCGGGAGGACACACATGGCGTGGCTGCTGGTCATCGTCGCCGGGTTGCTCGAGACCGGTTTCGCCGTGTGCCTGAAGCTGTCGCACGGGTTCACCCGGCTGTGGCCGACCATCGCCTTCTGCGCGTTCGCCCTCGGCAGCTTCGGCTTGCTGACGCTGGCGCTGAAGAAGCTGGACGTGGGGCCGGCGTACGCGGTGTGGACGGGCATCGGGGCGGCGGGGACGGCCATCTACGGGATGGTGTTCCTCGGGGACCTGGTGTCCACCCTGAAGATCGTCTCCATCACCCTGGTGATCCTCGGGGTGATCGGGCTCCAGCTCTCGGGCTCGGCCCACTGAGCCGCTCCCTTTCCGTGCGGCTGCCCGCTACGGCACCGGTTGTCGGTGCAGGGCGCCCCTGACCAGTTCGGCCACGCCGTCGCCGGGCGGGGGCGCGACCACGCAGGACAGGGCGAGGCGGATCACCAGCTCGCAGGAGCGGGCCAGGTCGGCGGTGTCGCCCCGCGCGTGCCCCGGCCCGGCGAGCACGGCGACGGCCCGGTCGCGGACCAGGTGCACGAAGTCGGCGGGCGAGGGCAGCGGCCCGTCGGCGCGGCGCTGCGCGGGCACCGGGGAGCCGGACGGGACGGCCCCGGGGGCGGGCGCGGGCAGACGCTCGCTCCAGCAGCCGGTGAGCATGGCCCGCACCAGGGCGTTCTCGCGGGCGCTCAGCGTGGTCCACTCGGCGGTCGCGGTGAGGCGGTCGCGGGGGTCGGCGTGGGCGGTGAGGGCCCGGTCGACGCCGGCCAGGTAGCCGTCGGCCTCCCGGCGGACCAGGGCACGGGCGAGACCGTCCTTGCTGCCGAACTCGTTGTAGAGCGTCTGGCGGGAGACCCCGGCCGCGGCGGCCACGTCCACCATGCGCACGGCGGACCACGGACGGCGGGCCAGGGCGGTGTAAGCGGCGTCCAGCAGGGATTCCCGCGCTGCAGGCATCATCGCCTCCCTCGGGGCGAGCGGCCGACCCTGCGGTCAGGTTTGACGGGCCTCCGGGCGCTGTCAAGGGGTCGCGGCACCGGCCCCCGGTGGCCGGGAACCGATCTCGGCCGATACCGTTCGTCGCATGCCCGACTACCTCGACGACCTGCGTCTCGCCCATGTCCTCGCGGACGCCGCCGACGCCGCGACCATGGACCGGTTCAAGGCTCTCGACCTCAAGGTGGAGACCAAACCCGACATGACGCCGGTGAGCGAGGCGGACAAGGCCGCCGAGGAGCTCATCCGCGGCCATCTCCAGCGCGCCCGCCCGCGCGACGCCGTCCTGGGCGAGGAGTACGGCGTCGAGGGCACCGGCCCGCGCCGCTGGGTGATCGACCCGATCGACGGCACCAAGAACTACGTGCGCGGCGTGCCCGTCTGGGCCACGCTGATCGCGCTCATGGAGGCCGACGCCGGGGGAGGCTTCCAGCCGGTCGTCGGCGTGGTGTCCGCCCCCGCCCTGGGCCGCCGCTGGTGGGCGGCGCGGGGCCACGGCGCCTACGCCGGGCGCAGCCTGTCCTCGGCCACCCGGCTCCAGGTCTCCCGCGTCTCGCGGATCTCCGACGCCTCCTTCGCGTACTCCTCGCTCACCGGCTGGGAGGAGCAGGGGCGGCTGGACGGCTTCCTCGACCTCACCCGCGAGGTGTGGCGCACGCGCGCGTACGGCGACTTCTGGCCGTACATGATGGTCGCCGAGGGGTCGGTCGACCTGTGCGCGGAGCCGGAGCTGTCGCTGTGGGACATGGCGGCCACGGCGATCGTGGTGACGGAGGCCGGCGGCGCCTTCACCGGGCTCGACGGCCGCCCGGGCCCGCACAGCGGCAACGCCGCCGCGTCGAACGGTCTGCTGCACGACGAACTGCTGGGGTATCTCAACCAGCGCTACTGAACCGGCCGCGGCCGGTCCTCGCGCCCCCCGCCGGCCGCGTGCGCCCCCTTGTTGACCCCCGCTTTGCCTGCCACTCTGAGAGCCTCCCCCACTTGTGAACTTGTGAAAGCGCGCACGAGCGGGCCCGCGCGCCCGTGACCTCGTGCTTTCCGGTAGGAGGTGGCTCCATCCATGCTCGTCCGTGACGCCATGAGCACCGTGGTCCTCACCATCGGCCCCGCCCACACGCTCCGCCAGGCCGCCGCCCTGATGTCCGCGCGCCGGGTGGGCGCGGCCGTGGTCCTCGACCCCGACGGCACCGGCATCGGCATCCTCACCGAACGGGACGTCCTCAACTCCGTGGGTCTCGGCCAGGACCCTGACGCGGAGCGCGCCCACGCCCACACCACCACCGACGTCGTCTTCGCCACCCCCTCCTGGACCGTCGAGGAGGCGGCGGCCGCCATGGCCCACGGGGGCTTCCGGCATCTGATCGTCCTCGACCGGGACGAGCCCGCGGGCATCGTCTCGGTCCGCGACATCATCCGCTGCTGGGCGCCCACGCGGCAGTGCGCCCCGCAGGTGCCCGCCTGACGGCACGGGAACGGGCCGGGCCCCCGTGAGGGAGTCCGGCCCGTCGATCGACAAGCGGTCCAGCGCTGGAATCAGCCGCGCAGGGCCTGCACCGCGGCCTCCAGCCGCTTGCCGAAGTCCTCGTCGGCCTGGCGGAAGTTGTTGATCGCGCGCTCGGCGATGTCGTCGCGCGTCACACCCGAGATGGCGTTCGCCAGGTTCTTGACCAGGCGCTCCTTCTCGTCCTCCGACATCAGCCGGTAGAGGTTGCCCGCCTGGACGAAGTCGTTGTCCTCGGCGTGGACGGGCGTGACCGACTCGCCGGTGACCCCGGTGACCGGGACGGGCTGCCACAGCGGGCGGTCCGTCTGGAAGGGGCCGCCGAAGCTGTTCGGCTCGTAGTTCTTCGCGCCCTTGTGGCGGCCGTCGTACAGGTAGCCGTCACGGGAGTGGGTGCGCGCCTCGGTGGCGTGCGGGCGGTTCACCGGCAGGTGGTCGGCGTTGATGCCGACGCGGTAGCGGTGGGCGTCGCCGTACGCGAAGAGACGGCCCTGGAGCATCTTGTCCGGGGAGGGACCGATGCCCGGCACGAAGTGGGCGGGACTGAAGATCGACTGCTCGACCTCGGCGAAGATGTTCTCCGGGTTGCGGTTGAGCTCCAGCTTGCCGAACTCGATCAGCGGGTAGTCCGCGTGCGGCCAGACCTTGGTCAGGTCGAACGGGTTGAAGCGGTAGGTCGGCGCCTCGGCCGCCGGCATGATCTGGACGTAGACGGTCCAGGACGGGTACTCGCCGCGCTCGATGGCCTCGCGCAGGTCGCGCTGGTGCGAGTCGGGGTCCTTGCCCGCGAGGATCTCGGCCTCTTCGGCGGTCAGGTTCTTGATGCCCTGGTCCGTCTTGAAGTGGTACTTGACCCAGAAGACCTCGCCGGCCTCGTTGTTCCACTGGTAGGTGTGGGAGCCGAAGCCGTCCATGTGGCGGTAGGACGCCGGGATGCCGCGGTCACCGAACAGCCAGGTCACCTGGTGCGTGGACTCGGGCGACAGACCCCAGAAGTCGAAGACGTTGTCCGCCTCCTGCGAACCGGTGTACGGGTCGCGCTTCTGGGTGTGGATGAAGTCGGGGAACTTGATGGCGTCCCGGATGAAGAACACCGGGGTGTTGTTGCCGACGAGGTCGTAGTTGCCCTCCTCGGTGTAGAACTTCACCGCGAAACCGCGCGGGTCGCGCACCGCGTCGGCGGCGCCCAGGTTGCCCGCGACCGTGGAGAAGCGCAGGAAGACCTCGGTCTCCTTGCCGACCTCGGACAGGAACTTCGCCCGGGTGTACTTCGTGACGTCGGCGGTCACCTTGAAGGTGCCGTACGCACCGGCGCCGCGGGCGTGCACCACGCGCTCCGGGATGCGCTCGCGGTTGAAGTGGGCCAGCTTCTCGAGCAGGAGCTGGTCCTGCACGAGGACCGGGCCGCCGACGCCCGCGGTCTCGCTGTTCTGGTTGTCGGCAACCGGGGCACCGGCCTCCGTAGTAAGCGGTCCCTGCGTCACGTGCGCCTCCTGCGTCCATTACTGACCAACTGGTCTCTTGGCCAAAGCCGAGCTCGATCCTACAATGGACAATGTCTAAGTCAAGTAAAGCTCCAAAATCGCATCCGTTCGGGGGCTCGACTCCCCCCTGCTGTTAGGCTGGTGCCTATGAGTGACCTTCTGGAACGACTTCGCGGACGCGGCTGGCGGATGACCGCGCAGCGCCGTGTGGTGGCCGAGGTCCTCGACGGCGAACACGTCCACCTGACGGCCGACGAGGTGCACGCCAGAGCTGTCGTCAAGCTGCCCGAGATCTCCCGGGCGACCGTCTACAACACCCTGGGCGAGCTGGTCTCGCTCGGTGAGGTGCTGGAGGTCGCGACGGACCAGCGGGCCAAGCGCTACGACCCGAACGCGCACCGCCCGCACCACCATCTGGTGTGCGCGCAGTGCGGGTCGATCCGCGACGTCCACCCGACCGGCAACCCGCTGGCCGACCTCCCCGACACGGAGCGGTTCGGTTTCACGGTGTCCGACGTCGAGGTGACATACCGCGGCCTGTGCCCCACCTGCGCGGCGGCGTAGCCGGCACCCAGCGCTGTCACGAAGCCCCGGCCACTTCCGAGTGACCGGGGCTCTTCGTCATGCCTGAACGCTGGACGCCTCTGCCCAGGGAACGACCGAGGGCCGGAACCCTTTCGGATTCCGGCCCTCGGCCATCAGTAGCGGGGACAGGATTTGAACCTGCGACCTCTGGGTTATGAGCCCAGCGAGCTACCGAGCTGCTCCACCCCGCGGCGATGTCCCCAACGCTACGTCAAGACGCCCGACGGAAGCAAATCCCTTCCCCCGGGCCTGCCCGAGCGGGGGGGCGTCCTCAAGGCACCGGGGCCGTTGCCACCCCTGGGGCGCGCCCCAGCGGGCGCCTGCCTCCGCCCCCTCCCCGGCTCCGCCCGAGCCCTCCCTCCGGGCTCACGTCAGCCGTCCGGCCCGGAGACACCGGGGCCCGCCTCGGCCCAGGGGTGCGTCTCAGCGGGTCCCGTCCCGGACCCCGGCCCGCCCGGGCTACGCGGAGAGCTCCTCCCGGAGGGCGTCGCGGAGGCGGGTGGCCCGCTCCTTGACCGCCTGGGGGCCCAGTTCCGCCGCGCGGTCGGCCCAGCGCTGGCCCTCCGCGAGTTCGCCCCGGCGGGCGTGGACCAGGGCGAGGCGCAGGGCCGCGCGGCCGTGGCCGGCGTCGGCGGCGTGGGTCCACCACACCACCGCCTCCGGCTCGCTGCCCTCCCGCGCCAGCAGCAGCCCCAGATTGAACGCGCCGTTGCGCGAGCCGGCCTCCGCGGCCTCCCGGTACCACCGGGCGGCCTCCACCACGTCGCCGCGGGCGGCGGCCAGCATGCCGACCCGCACCTGCGCCCGCCGGTGCCCCTGCGAGGCCGCCCGCTCGTACCACTCCTCGCACTCGCTGCGCCGGTGCACCGGCTCCCCCAGCTCGTGCGCGGGCTCCGGCGGGCGCCGGGCGTCCAGCACGGTCGCCAGCCGGTACGCCGCCTCCGCGCTGCCGCCGCCCGCCGCGCACCGCAGGAACCGCTCGGCCTCGCCCTCCTCGCCGTCCCGCAGCCGGGCCATGCCGACCTGGAGCGCCGCCTCGGTGTGCCCGGCGGCCGCCGCCCGCTCGTACCAGCGCAGCGCGGCCCGCTCCTCGCCCCGCCCGGCGTGCAGGATGCCCAGGTTGAAGGCGGCGTCCACGCTGCCCGCCTCCGCGGCCTTGGAGAACCACGGCTCCGCGCCGGTCTCGTCCCCCGCCCGCAGCAGCAGGATCGCCAGCGCGTTCGCGGCCTCGCGGTGTCCGGCGTAGGCGGCCCGGCGGTACCACTGCTCGGCCTGGGTGGTGCGCCCCTGGTCGGCGCAGAGCAGACCGAGGTTGTACGCGCCGTTGATGTCGCCGGCGTCCATGGCGGCCCGGTACCACCGCTCGGCGGTCTGCGTCTCGCCGCGCTCGGCGTGCAGGGCGCCCAGCGCGTTCGCGGCGTTGCCGTCGCCGTTCTGGGCGGCGCGCAGCCACCACACGGCGGCGTTCTCGGTGTCCCCGGCGTCGCGCAGCAGGAAGCCGAGCGCGCACGCGGCGCGCGGCTCGCCGTCCTTGGCGGAGGTCAGGTACCAGCGGCCCGCCTCCTTCAGCTCGCCGCGCTTCTCCAGGATCGTGCCCAGGTGCAGGGCGGCCCGGCGGTGTCCGCGCGCGGCGGCCTGCCGGTACCACTGCTCGGCCTCCTCGACGAGCGCCGCGCCGTCGTCGCCGGAGACCCGAGCGGCCTTGCGGTCCAGGGCGCGGGCGAGCCGGTAGGCGCCCTCGCGGTGTCCGCGTTCGGCGGCGGCCCGCATCCAGCGCTCGCTGCCCTCGGTGTCCCCCCGGTGCTCCAGGAGGTCGGCGAGGGCGTACGCGCCGAGGGTGTGGCCCTGTTCGGCGGACTGGCGCAGCCAGTACTCGGCGGCGGGTTCGTCGCCGCGCTCGCGGTGGTGGCGGCCGAGCGCGTGGGCCGCGGCCGTGGAACCGGCGACGGCCGCGATCCGCCACCATCCGGCGGCCTCGTCGGAGTAGCCCCGCTGGTGCAGCAGGACGCCCAGGTTGTTGGCGGCGGCGCGGTCGCCCGCGGCGGTGGCGGCGCGCAGATGGGGTTCGGCACCGTCGAGGTCACCACGGCGCAGCAGCATGGCGCCGAGGACGCTCATCGCCTCGACGTCACCGGCCTCGGCGGCGAGCCGCCGGCGCAGTTCCTCCGCCGCCTCGTCGGCCGCCTCCCCCGCGTCGTGGGGGGGTTCCTCCCAGGGGGAGGACTGCACAAAACGCCCTGACCCGAACAGAGTTGCCTTGTCCCCCATAACATCCATCGTCGCACCACCTGCAACCTGGGTACACCTGGTATACCGCAGTCAGTGAGGTCACTTCAGCGTTTTGTCGACATGCCCACAGAGAGACAAGTCAAACACAGACCGCCCAACTCCCGTCGGCGGCACGGCCGTCGGGAGAGCGGGCACATGCGTTCGCCCACCACAAAGGCCCGGATTCCCTGGGGAATCCGGGCCTTTGGTGTCGCTGTCGTGCGACGTCAGTAGCGGGGACAGGATTTGAACCTGCGACCTCTGGGTTATGAGCCCAGCGAGCTACCGAGCTGCTCCACCCCGCGCCGTTGTGCTGCAACCGTAGCACGGCGCGGGGTGGGCCTGTGACCAGGCCTCCTGGTCAGCTGTTCGAGCGCGGACTCGTGCTCGGGTCGGCGCTCGGACTGCTCCGCGCGCCGCCGGCCCCGCCGGACTGCGCCTCCTCGGCCCTGCGCAACGCGTCCTCGAGGTCCTCCTGCGCCCGGCCGTAGGCCTCCCAGTCGTTGTTCTTCAGGGCTTCCTGGCCGGCCTCGAAGGCCTCCTGCGCGTCGTTCAGGGCTTCCTGGGCCGTCGAGGGCCGCTCCGTGCTCGGCGGGGGCGTGGTGCCCTCGTCCTCGCCGGTGCCCTCGTCCTCGCCGGTTCCTTCGTCGGCCGGCGGTTCGACGGGGGTGCCCTCGCCGCCGAAGACCTTGTCGAGCGCCTGCTCCAACGTGTCCTCGAACGCCGTCTGGCCGCCGTAGGTCACCAGCACCTTGCGCAGCAGCGGGTACTTCAGTCCACCACCGCGTACGTAGACCGGCTCCACGTAGAGCAGTCCGCCGTCCAGCGGGACCGTCAGCAGGTTGCCGTACTCGACCTCGGAGTCGCCGCCCCGTAGCAGCCTGATCGTCTCGGCGATGTCCTGCTGGGAGTTGAACTGGCTCTGCACCTGCTTGGGTCCGGAGACCGTGGTGCTGGTCGGCAGTTTCAGGATTCTGATCTTGCCGTAGTCCTTGGTGCCCGGATCGGCGTTGACCGCCATGAACGCGCTCAGGTTGTCACGGCCGTTCGGCGTGAACGTCGTGGTGAGCGAGAACACCTGCTCCTGCTGGTCCGGCATCCGCATGCTCAGGTAGTACGGCGGGACCGTCTCGCCCGTCTTGTTCGTCGGGTCGTCCGGCACCTGCCAGACCTCGCTGCCCGAGAGGAACGTGTTGGCGTCCTTCACGTGGTAGCGGGTGAGCAGCTCGCGCTGGACCTTGAACAGGTCCTGCGGGTACCGCAGGTGGTCCATCAGATCCTCGGAGATCTCGCTCCGCGGCTCCACGGTGTCCGGGAACGCCTTCATCCACGTCTTCAGGACGGGGTCCTGGGTGTCCCACTGGTAGAGCTTGACCTCGCCGCTGTACGCGTCGACGGTCGCCTTCACCGAGTTGCGGATGTAGTTGACCTGGTTCTGCTGGGCCACCACCGCGCGCTGGTCGTTGGTGGCGGTCAGCGAGTCGGCCGTGGTGTCGCCGAGCGTCGTCCGGGACGCGTACGGGTAGCCGTTGGTCGTCGTGTAGGCGTCGACGATCCACTGGATCCGGCCCTCGACGACCGCCGGGTAGGCGTCGCCGTCGATGGTCAGCCAGGGCGCGATCGCCTCGACGCGCTCCTTGGGCGTGCGGTTGTACAGGATCCGCGAACCCTCGCCGATGGCGCCGGAGTACAGGATCTGCGGCTCGCCGAACGCGACCGCGTAGGCGGCGCGGTTCACCGGGTTGTCCAGGTTGACGCCGCTGTCGCCCTTGTAGCTGTACGTCTTCTCACCGCTGTCGTCGGAGTAGTCGATCTCCTTCTGGGGACCGCCGACGATCGAGTACGTGGTCGTCCGCTCGCCGTAGTAGACGCGCTGCTCGTACGTGCCGAGGTCGCCCTTGGACGGCAGGTCGGACTCGGTGAACGCCGGGCGGCCGCCGGCGTCGGCGCTGGTGCCCTCGGCGGCGACGACGCCGTACCCGTGGGTGTAGCGGAAGTGGTCGTTGATCCAGTTCCGCTTCGGGATGCCCGCGTAGTTCAGCTCGCGCAGGCCGATGACGGTGTCCTGCTCCTTGCCGTCCTTGGTGTACCGGTCGACGTCCAGGTTGGTCGGGAAGGCGTAGTAGTTCCTGATCTGCTGGAGCTGCTGGAACGTCGGGGAGACGACGTTCGGGTCCATGATCCGGATGCTGGCCGCGTCGGTGACGTCGTCCCGCAGCTTCGCCTGGTCCTTGGTCTGGGCGACGCCCGGGTAGTCGGTCACCTGCGAGTCGTCGATCCCGTAGGCCTGACGCGTGGCCTTGAGGTTCTTCTCGACGTACGGCGCTTCCTTGGCCTGCTCGTTCGGCTGGACCTGGAACTTCTGCACGATCGCCGGGTAGAGGCCGCCGATCAGGATCGCCGACAGCACCATGAGGCCGAAGCCGATCACCGGAAGCTGCCAGGTGCGCCGCCACAGGGTGGCGAAGAACAGCAGCGCGCAGATCACGGCGATGCAGAACAGGATCGTCTTCGCGGGCAGGTAGGCGTTCGCGTCGACGTACCGCAGACCGGTCCAGCTGTCGGTGGCCTTGAAGTCGCTGGACTTCACGGCCAGTCCGTACCGGTCGAGCCAGTACGCGACCGCCTTCAGGGCGACGAAGATGCCGAGCAGCACCGACAGGTGCCCGGTGGCGGCGGCCGTGGCGCGCGCGCCCGGGCTGGTGATGCGCAGCCCGCCGTACAGGTAGTGGGTGAGCGCGGCGGCGATCAGTCCCAGGACGGCGGCGGCGAAGCCGAAGCCCAGCAGGAACCGGTACCAGGGCAGGTCGAAGGCGTAGAAGGAGACGTCCAGGTTGAACTGGGGGTCCTTCTGGCCGAACGGCACGCCGTTGACCCACATCAGCCAGGTGCGCCACTGGCTGGACGCCGAGGCGCCCGCGATCAGGCCCACCAGCGCGGTGATGCCGAGCAGCAGCCACTTCTTGTAGGGCGCGATCCCCATCCGGTACCGGTCGAGGTTCTGCTGCTCCATCGACATGGCGCTCAGCGGCGGCCGCAGGCGGTGGGCCAGCCAGACGTTGAAGCCGACCGAGACGGCCATGAGCAGGCCGAAGACGAAGAACAGCCCGATCTTGGTCCACAGGGTCGTCGTGAACACCGACGAGTAGTTGACCGATCGGTACCACAGCCAGTCGGTCCAGAACCCCGCGAACATGGTGAACACCATGCCGAGGACGGCAAGGACGCCCAGTGTCATGAGCAGGGTCCGGACCCGTCGGGACGGCCGGCCCACTCTGATCCGTGGCCCCGTCGGGCCTCCGCCGCGGTCCGGCATCTGGAAAGCCAAGGTAGGCACCTCGAAGTTCGCTGTCGATTCGTCGAGCCCGCGTCTTCACGGACCGTCGTGGTCCCCCGTGATCGCGGTCCCACACCTATGCAACTTACTCACCCTTTACTCGGTTCCCGATTCGGGCCGGGAACGAGAGAGGATTGTGACCATGTCCAACACACCCATGGCCGCGAACCCCCTCACCCGGGCCGTGCTCGAGATCGACGAGTACGTGTCCGGACTGGGCTGGGACCAGCCCGCCCGACTGTTCGCCCTCGTAGACACTGCCCGGCTTCGGGCGGAACAGCCCTCCCTCGCGGACCGCCTCGGCCTGGACGGCGGGGAGGAGTCCGCCGCCCTCACCCCGATCGAGCAGGAGGAGATCCCCGCCGGCAAGCCGCTCGACGAGTTCCTCGGCACCATCGCCTGGCCCGACGCGGTCACCGGCTGCGCCCTCACCGTGGAGCGGCTGATGCTGCCGCCGTCCGCGGAGGCCGAGGTCCCGAAGGACCTGGACGAGGCCGCCCTCACCACGTGGGTGGCGGAGCACCCGGAGCGTCAGGAGGTCCGGATGACGGTCGCGGTGCTGCGCGACGGCTCCCGTGAGTCGGCGCTCCGGCTGCGGGAGAAGGACTCCCCGACCGAGGTGCTCACGGGCTCGGATCTGGTGCCGGGTCTGGCCCGGGCGCTGACCGCGACGTTCGAGGAGTAGCCGCTCCGGTCAGGACGCGGTGCACGTCGGCAGGCCGGCGGTGTCGCCCGCGCGGATGTCCTTCAGGGCGTCCAGGGCGTCGTCCATGGTGCCGACCTTGACCAGGGTGAGGCCGTCGGGGGCGTCCTTGGCGGCGGCGGCGCAGTTGTCGGCGGGCGTGAGGAAGTACTCGGCGCCCTTGTCGCGCGCGCCGACCGTCTTCATCTCGATGCCGCCGATCGGCCCGACCTTGCCCTCGTCGTCGATGGTGCCGGTGCCCGCGACGAACGCGCCGCCGGTCAGAGCGCCCGGGGTGAGCTTGTCGTAGATGCCGAGGGCGAACATCAGTCCGGCGCTCGGGCCGCCCACGTCGGCGAGCTTGATGTCGATGGCGAACGGGAAGGTGTGGTCGGTCCCCGCCGAGATGCCGACGACGGCCCGCTCCTCCCCGGCGTCGTCGGAGGCCCGGGTGGTGACGGTGACCTGCTCGGTCCGCACCGCCGTCCGCTTCTCCTTCTCGGCGGCCGCCTGCTCCTTGGCGGGCACGACGGTGAAGACGACGTCCTCGCCCGGCGCGTGCTCGGTCACCAGCTCGGCGACGTCGGAGGGCTCCTTCACGGCCTTGCCGTCGACGGCCTTGATCACGTCTCCGGCGTGCAGCTTGCCCTCGGCGGGCGCGTCCTTGACGACCGTGGAGACGATCACCCAGGACTTCACCGGGATGCCCAGCTCCTTCAGGGCCGCCACCTTGGCGCTCTCCTGGGACTGGCTGAACTCCTCGGCGTTCTCCTGGGTCGACTCCTCCTCCGTCTTCCCGTCCGGGTAGAGGGTGTCGTGCGGGACGACCTTGGTGTCGTGCGCGAGCCAGCCGTACACGGCCTCGACGAGGTTCATGCGGTAGTCGGCGCTGGTGACCCGCACGGTGGTCATGTTGAGGTTGCCGTCCGCCGGATAGGTCTTGCGTCCGGCGATCTGGAGCACCGGCTCGCCCTCGTGCTCACCCAGCGTGTTCACCGTCGGCCCCGGCGACATCTCCGCGTAGGGCACGGGGATGAAGACTCCCGCGCACAGGAGCGCGATCAGCATCAGGGTGGAGGCGAGCATCGTCACCGTACGGCGTGGCATGCAACGACAGTACGGGACGGACCTGTCAGCGCACCGTCAGGGCCGCCCGGTCGGGCGGCCCCGGCCCCGCTGCCCGTCCTGGCCTGCGCTTTCCGGGCTCAGCTGCCCGCCCGCTCCTTCTCCATCGCCTCACGGAAACGGGCGTAGCCGATGAGTTCGGGACCGTCGCTGCGCACCTTGCGGGTCCGGTTGGCCCAACTGCCCCACAGTCCCGCTCCGATCACGGCCATCAGCGGAATCAGCAACCAGGCAAGAGCCGCCATGCCGACCTCCCAACCCCATGAGCGTCTGCCACACTGACTGATCAGCAGATTAACCGTCCGCAGTGACAACGCTCACCTCAGGGGTGCGGTTACGCAACCGCGCAGGACGGGCGCGCTCCGGCCTGTCCGGCGGATCCTGCCGGGGACGCGGGGCCGGGCACGCCCGTCTGCGGCGTTGCCGCCGGCCGGACCCTAGACGCCGACCCACTCCTGCGTGCCGTCGGAGAAGCGCTGGTGCTTCCAGATGGGCACCTCGTGCTTGATGTCGTCGATGAGCTTGCGGCAGGCCTCGAAGGCCTCGCCCCGGTGCGCGCACGACACGCCGACGACCACGGCGAGGTCCCCGACCCGCAGGTCCCCCACCCGGTGGGCCGCGGCCAGCGCCCGGACGGGGAAGTCCGCGGCGACCTTCTCCGCGATCCGCCGCATCTCGTCCTCGGCGCTCGGATGACAGGAGTAGCCCAGTTCGTCCACGTCGGCGCCCCCGTCGTGGTTGCGCACGGTCCCCACGAAGAGCGCCGTCCCGCCGGCCGCGTCGTCGCCGACCGCGCGCAGGATCTCGTCCACCGACAGCGGGGTGTCGCGGATCGCGATCAGCTTGATCGGGTCCTGGGCGGGCTGCTCACCGGGGTGGTCCGTCGTAGGTGCCATGGGCCCCATCGTGCCCCACCCCGCCGACCGGGCGGAACAGCGTCATCGCCCGGCACGCGCGCGTGATGCCGCGGAAGCCCCTCCAAAGGGGTCCGTCCGCGTCAGATCCGCCGGCGTGCCTTCCGGGCCCGGCGCACCACCGCCGCGGCGCCGAGCAGCGCCACCGTCGCGCCCGCCGCGCCGGCGGCCGTCGCGTCCTTGCGGCCCAGACGGCGGCCCGCGACCGTGTGCCGGCCGGACACCTCGTCCAGGAGCTGCTCGAGCACCTCCTCATTCGTGTACGCGGGACGCCACCCGGCGTCGTGCAGCCTGCTTCCGCTGACCACCCAGGGGTACATCGTGTACGCCAGGTCCCCGGCCGGGGACGGGGTGAGCCCGATCCGGTGCAGCCGGGCCGCCGCGCCGAGCGCCACCGCCGACGGCAGCTCCATCCGCCGGATGCCGCTGAGCTCCTCGATCTCCTCCTGCTCCAGCCACCCGTCGCAGCCCACGGCCAGCTCGCCGTCGACCTTCTCCAGCACGGCGTACTCCAGCGCGCTGCACAGGTCGTCGACGTGGCAGAACTGCCACGCGGGCCGGGAACCGGCCACCACCAGCAGCCGGGGCGACTCGAAGTACCTGGTCAGCGCGGTGTCGGTGCCGCCGACCAGCACGGCGGGGCGCACCACGGTGACGTTGAGCCCGGGGTGCGCGCGGGGCGCCCGGCGGCCCAGCCGCTCGATCTCCAGCAGGTCGCCGACGCCCGTGGCCTCGGCGGTGGCGCGCAGCTCCGCGTCCTCGGCCAGCGGCAGCTCGTTGTCGGGCAGCGCCCCGTAGACCATGGTCGAGGTGCACAGCACCACCCGGCGCATCCCGGCGGCCGCGGCCGCGGTCAGCACCGTCTGCGTGCCGCGGACGTTGTAGGCCGTCCGGGCGGCCGCGTCGGTCTCCAGGTCCAGGTCGAGGGCCAGGTGGACGACCACGTCGGCCCCGCGCAGCCGGTCCGCGATCGCGGGGTCCCGGACGTCCAGGATGTGCCACTCGGCCTCGGCGCACTCGCCGCGCCGCTCGTCGATGGCGACGACCTGCTTGACCTCCTCCGAGGCCGCGAGCCGCTCGGCCAGCAGGGCCCCGACGCCGGAGGCGGCACCGGTGACCGCCACGACGGGCCCGCGGGGCGGAGGACTGGTTGACTTGTTTCGCGCTGCGCGAACCTGCGGATCTGGGGAACTCACCGGGCGTCTCCAGCGGTTGTCTTCAGTACGAGCGCGAGCGACGCGTGCGTACCAGGTGGCATCCATCCTGCCGCAGGCTCCCTGTCGGCGAAGCACCGAGGCCCGAACCGTCTCAGGTGTCTACGCTGGGTGGTGTTGTCGGGCAGCCGTGCCGCCGGAAAGAACCGGTGGCCCTACAAGCCGAGGAAACCCGTGAGTGACACCCCATTCGGATTCGGCCTTCCGCCGGAGGAGCCGGACGACGGCGACGAAGGCAAGAAGAAGGACCCGCAGGGCGGCGGTGGTCAGGGCCCGGCCAACCCGTTCGGCTTCGGCATGCCCGGGGCGGGCGGATTTGGCGGACCCGGCGCGGACAATCCGTTCGCCGCGATGTTCGGGTCGATGAACCCGGGCGACCTGGGCGCCGCGTTCCAGCAGCTCGGCCAGATGCTCTCCTACGAGGGCGGGCCGGTGAACTGGGACATGGCCAAGCAGATCGCCCGCCAGACGGTCGCCCAGGGAACCGCGCAGGGTTCCAAGGACGCCAGTGTCGGCCCCGCCGAGCGCAGGGCCGTGGAGGAGGCCGTCCGGCTGGCCGACCTCTGGCTGGACGACGCCACTTCCCTGCCGTCCGGCTCGCACTCCGCGGTGGCCTGGAGCCGCGCGGAGTGGGTCGAGGCGACCCTGCCCGCGTGGCGGGAGCTGGTCGACCCGGTGGCCGAGCGCGTCGGCAACGCGATGGGCGACGTCCTGCCGGAGGAGATGCAGGCCATGGCCGGCCCGCTGATCGGCATGATGCGCTCCATGGGCGGCGCCATGTTCGGCACGCAGATCGGCCAGGCCGTCGGCGTGCTGGCCGGCGAGGTCGTCGGTTCGTCCGACATCGGCCTGCCGCTGGGCCCGGCCGGCAAGGCCGCGCTGCTGCCGCTGAACGTCGGGACCTTCGGCAAGGACCTGGGCGTCCCGCAGGAGGAGGTGCGGCTGTACCTCGCCCTGCGTGAGGCCGCCCACCAGCGGCTCTTCGCGCACGTGCCGTGGCTGCGGTCGCACCTGTTCGGCGCGGTCGACGGCTACGCCCGCGGCATCAAGGTCGACACCGGCAAGCTGGAGGACGTGGTCGGCCAGTTCGACCCGCAGAACCCCGAGCAGCTGCAGGAGGCGCTTCAGCAGGGCATGTTCCAGCCGGAGGACACGCCCGAGCAGAAGGCGGCCCTGGCCCGGCTGGAGACGGCGCTGGCGCTCGTCGAGGGCTGGGTGGACGCGGTCGTGCACGCGGCGGCCAAGCCGCGGCTGTCGTCGGCCGACGCCCTGCGGGAGACGCTGCGGCGCCGCCGCGCCTCGGGCGGCCCGGCCGAGCAGACGTTCGCCACGCTGATCGGCCTGGAGCTGCGTCCGCGCCGGTTGCGTGACGCCTCGCGTCTGTGGGCCTCGCTCACCGACGCGCGCGGGGTCGACGGCCGGGACGCCCTGTGGCACCACCCGGACATGCTGCCGACGGCGACCGACCTGGACGACCCGGACGGCTTCGTGCACCGGGAACAGATCGACTTCTCGGAGCTGGACAAGATGCTCGGCGAGGCCGCCGACAAGCCCGACCTGCGCAAGAAGGACACCCAGGACACCCAGGACACCCAGGACGCCAAGGACACGGACGCCGCCGACCAGGGCGACGGCGAAGACGGCAAGGGCGACGAGCGCAAGGGCGACGGCGCCGAGTGAGCCTGCACGACGACGCGGTGCTGGTCCTCAAGGCGTACCAGGACCAGCCCGGGCTGAGGGACGCCTATCTGGAGCACCTGGCCGCGCATCAGGACGGCCTGTGGAAGGCCTGCGGGGCCGGCCACCTCACGGCGAGCGCGCTGGTGGTCGACCCCGAGCATGGCCGGGTGCTGCTGACGCTGCACCGGAAGCTGCGGATGTGGCTCCAGACGGGCGGCCACTGCGAGCCCGGTGACGCCACGCTCGCCGCGGCGGCGCTGCGGGAGGCGACCGAGGAGTCCGGTGTCGCGGGTCTGACGCTCCTCCCGGGCGGTCCCGTGCGGCTGGACCGGCATCCCGTCCCGCCGCCCTGCCACTGCCACTTCGACGTGCAGTACGCGGCCCTGGCCGCGCCGGACGCCGTCCACGCGGTCAGCGACGAGTCCCTGGACGTGCGCTGGTTCCCGTACGACGAGGTGCCGGACGTGGCGGACGACTCCGTCGTACGGCTGCTCGACGCGACGCGCGCGAGGCTCGGGACCTGAGAAGTACGCCGGGGCCGCATCCTCGGGAGGATGCGGCCCCGGCGCATCGGTACGCGCTCAGCTCCAGACGTTGCCCTGGTTCTGGCCGCGGGCGCCCTGCTGGCCCATGCCGTACTGCGCGGCGAGGCCGGAGCCGGTCCGGGCGTTCTGCGGCGGCAGCAGTTCACTCGGCTGGACCAGCGCGAAGCCGTTGCCCATGAAGCTGAGCTCCCAGCCCTCGCCGGTGTTGCCGCGGCGCCGCCACACCCCCGAGGAGTGCGTCTGGGCCTGCATCTGCACGCGCAGCGAGGTGGACCAGGCGACGATCGCGTCGGCGTCGCAGTTGACGTACTTGTCCGGCGTCACCTGGAGCAGCAGCGGCATGCCCGAGGTCATCAGCGCGACCTTGCCCCGGCCGGTGATGTTGAGCTGGTACTTCCCCGAGCCGGAGATGCCGTAGAGGCTGTCCACGGCGATGACCTCGTGGTGCAGCGAGGAGTCCATCGCGAGGACGTAGCTGCTGTCGACCGTCAGGCCGTCCGGCTCCACGTCCATGATGTGGATGCGCTGGGCGAGGTTGGCGAGGTAGACGGTGCCCTGCCCGTGGCAGCGCATCAGGTCGAGGCCTTCGCCGGTGTGCGCCCGCGCGCGTGCCCCGCTGTTGCTCTGGTACTCGGCGTCGAACTCGACGAGTCCCTGGTAGGCGACCATGGCGCCCTTGCGGGCGAGGACGTCCTCGTAGCCGTCGAGGGCCACCCGGAGCATCTGCTGGTTCTGCAGGCTCCAGCGGTCCTGGGTCTGCTGCTCGTTGTACGCGAAAAGCGGACTCTGCATGGTGTGCTCGCTCCCCCTCAGCCCCGGATCCGGAGACGGTCGGTGCTGTCCTCACTGGGCTGGACGACGACGATGCCCTGACCGGAGAAGGCCATCTGGTAGGCCTCGCCGCTGCCCCGGCCGATCAGCGACTGGGCGCGGAAGCTGCGCTTGCCCTTCACCTTGAGGTTCGGGGACCAGGCGACCAGCGCGTCGGGGTCGACGTACGTCTCGTCCTCACCGCCTCCGCAGTCGACGACGATCGGCTTGCCGCGCGAGGTGAGCGCGACCCAGCCCTGCCCGGAGATCTTGGTGTTCCACAGGCCCTGCCCGGCGAACTTCGCCAGGCCCTTGACCCGCTCCACGCCCCAGGTGAGGTGCGCGTCGAAGGCGAGCAGGTTGGTGGCGTTGACGGAGATGCCCTCGCCGTTGAGGTTGATCACGACGACGTTGGCCCCGTAGTCGGCCAGGTAGAGCAGACCGTCGCCGGAGCACTTCATCAGGGGCGCGCCTTCACCGGTGAGCCAGTCCTTGGCGATCTGGCGGACGGCCGGCGGGTTGGGCTCGTACTGGACGAAGCCCTCGTAGGCGACCATCGAGCCGACGCGCGCGAAGAGGTCGTGCCCGGTCTGCATGGCGACCTTCAGCATGTGGTTGCCGTGGTTCTCCATGCGGGCGGTGACGGGGGCGGGGGCGTAGCCCGCGAGTGGCTGGTTCATGACGGGCTCCCTCAGATCTCGTACGGCTGGACGACGATGAAGTTGCCGGGCGCTCCCCGGAACTGCAGGTTGACGCTCTCCCCCGTGGCGCCGGGGTAGGAGTTGCGGCGCATCCGGACCTGACTGGAGACGACCACCTGGGCGGCGGCCGACCACGCGACGACGGCGTTGGCGTCGGCGAACGTGGTGGGCGTGACCGGCAGCACCACGGGCGTGCCGTGCGTCTTGACGACGATCGTGCCGGTGCCCTGGAACTGCATCGTGAACAGTGCTCCGCCGGGGATGCCGTGCCCCTCGATGCGGCGGACCTCGTACTGGAGGCCCTCGTCGAAGGCGAGGACGTTCTCCGCGGAGACGCACACGGCGTCGCCCTGGAGCTCGATCGGGTGCAGCATCGTGGAGTTCTCGGCGAAGAACACCTGTCCCTGGCCGGTGCAGCGCATCAGCTGCATCTCCTGGCCGGTGGCGTTGCCGACGATGCGGCCGGTGAATCCGGCGCCCTTGTAGCTGAAGTCGACCTTGCCCTGGTAGAGCACCATGCTGCCCTGCCGGGCCAGCACGGCCGTACCGCCGATGCCCAGGTCGGCGCGGACCAGCTTCTTGTTCTGCTGGGTCCAGCGCTGTCCGGTGGGCGTCTCCTTGAACTGCTGGAGCGCACCGAGGACGCCGGCCCCCTGCGGGGCGCCCTGCGGCATCCCCTGCGGCACGCCGTAGGGGGCCTGCTGGTGGGGGGCCTGCTGGTGGGGCGCCTGACCGGGCGGCACCTGTCCGGACGGCGGCTGCTGGCCGTAGCCGGGCGGCGGGGCAGGCGCCTGGGGCGCGGCGGGCGGCTGCCCGTAGCCGGGCGGCGGGGCAGGTGCCTGGGGCGCGGCAGGCGGCTGCCCGTAGCCGGGCGGCGGGGCGGGGGCCTGCGACGGGGCGGGCGGCTGCCCGTAGCCCGGAGGCGGCGGGGGTGTCTGGCCGCCGTAGGGGGCGGGCGCGGGCGCAGGGGGCGGCACCGGCGAGCCGCCGGGCGGCGTCTGCAGAGGCGCCACGATGGTCGGCGCGGCGTGCACCGGCGGCGGGGCGGGCGCGGGAGGCGGCGGGGGCGCGAACCCCTGGGCGGCGGGCTGCGGCGCGGGGGCAGGGGCGGGTACGGGAGCGGGGGTGGGCGCGCCGCCTGCGGGGACGCCGAACGCGGGCGGAGCGGCGGCCTGCGCGGGCGGCGCGAAACCGGGCGCGGCCTGCGGGACTTGCGGCTGCTGCGGTTCGGCCGTGGGCTCGTCCTCGGCCACCTCGCCGCCGAAGTTCCGCAGCAGCGCGTCCAGCCCGCCGTCGAAGCCCTGTCCGACGGCGGCGAACCGCCACACGTCCTTGAAGTAGAAGTCGCCGAGCATCACGGCCCGCTCGGTGGAGAACTCCGAGCCGCTGAACGGGTACCGCGCCACTTCCTCACCGCCGGCGACGATACGGATGTACCCGGGACCGATCTGCGACATCTGCCCGGCGCCGTCGATGGTCGCCGTGAAGGACAGCTTCTTGATCTGCTGCGGGATCCGGTCCAGCGTCACGCGGAAGGACTCCGTGTCGCCGGCCTGGGCGCCCAGCAGCTGGATGGACCCCTCGGGGGACTTCGGCTGGTTGTAGAAGACGAAGTACCGGTCGTCGGAGAGCCGCTCGTCGGCGTCGAGTCCGAAGCAGCTGATGTCGAAGCCGAGCCCCGGGCCGGAGATCTGTACCCCTACGTACAGGTCCGTGCCCGCGGTGAGGTCACTGATCCTGGCCTTGTGGCCGCGTTGGAATTCCCTGGCCATGCGTACGACCGTCCCCCATCCCGTATGCGAGTGCGTCGCGCCAGGCTAACCGCAATCCCCGACACCGGAAGAAGTCGGTACAGACCCGGTACACAGCGCGCAGGCGCCCTCGCTCCGCGTTCGCTCCGGGCGGCTCGGGGCGGCGGTCACTCGTCCCGGGCGCCGGGGACGTGCGGCAGCCGGTCGGCCGCGACCACGCCCTCGAGGTACCCGCGGGCCCGTTCGGTCCGCGGGTACGCCTCGAGCAGCCGCCAGAACCGGGGTCCGTGACCGGGCACCAGGAGATGGGCCAGCTCGTGGCAGAGCACGTAGTCGACCACGTACTCCGGCATGCCCTGGAGCCGGTGGGACAACCGGATGCTGCCGTCGGACGGGGTGCACGAACCCCAGCGGGTGTTCTGGTTCGTCACCCAGCGCACCGAGCGGGGGCGGGCCCGTCCGCCGAAGTACTGCTCCGACAGCCGCTGGGCGCGCTCGGCCAGCTCGGCGTCCCCGAGGGTCCGTCTGCTCTCCTGCGCGGCGAGCTTGTCGAGCATGACGCGCACCCAGCGCTGCTCCTCCGCCTCGGACATCCGGGCGGGGATGAGCACGACGGTGCGATCGCCCTCGCGGTACGCGGAGACCGTCCGGCGTCGGCGGGCACTCCTGCGGACCTCGATCGCGCTCGCCCGTGAGCCGTCCGTCGGCTGGCTCTTCGCGCTGCGCTGAGACGTTCCGGCGCGGTGCAGTGGGTCGGCGGGCACGCCCCGACGGTACCCGGTGGACCGGGGGAAGTCCCGGCTCCGGGACGCTTCTCCGGCGATCCCGCCACCTGCCGCCGGATTTGTACGATGAATTCGGGCGCCTGTGGACAATTCTCGACGGCCCCTCGGCGGTTCCGGGCATGCTGGCAGCGCCGGCCGGGACCCGCGACGGACCCGGCCCGGCCATCGGCACGTATCAGAACAGACGGGGGTCAGTCATGCATCCGATGCTCAAACCCGCCCTCAGGCGCGGCTGGCGCGACCGCGACACCGTGCAGTTCGGGATGACGCCGGCCCAGGCGCTGACCCTGGGTCCGGTGGACACCGCCACGGGCAGCCTGCTGGAGCTGCTCGACGGCACCCGGGGACTGGAACTGCTGCGCGAGGAGGGCCGGCGCATGGAACTGCCCGACGGTCACGTCGACCGGCTGGTGCGGCGGCTGTCACGGGCAGGACTGCTGGACGACTCCCGGGGCGGCGGGCCGGCCGCCGACGCCCTGCGCGGGAGTCCCGGTGTGCTGGACCGGCTGCGCCCGGACTGGGCCTCGCTCGGCCTGACCACCGCCGGGCCGGGCGGCCCGCTCCAGGCGCTGGCGGCGCGGCAGAGCATGCGGGTGCAGGTCAGAGGCGCGGGCCGGGTGGGGGCGGCGGTGGCGGCGCTGCTGTCGGGGGCGGGCGTCGGCGAGGTCGAGGTGCGGGACGTGGGGCGGGTGGAGCCGTGGGACGTGGCGCCGGGCGGGCTGCCCGCCGAGGCGGTCGGCGAGCGCAGGGAGGAGGCGGCCCGCCGCGTCGTGCGCCGGTGCGCTCCGGACCCCCCGTCGCGCCGTACGGCCCGCTCGCCCCTCGCCGAGGACACCGGCCGCTCCCTGGTGGTGCTCGCCCCGCGCGACGACGTCGCGGTGCACGCTCCGGATCCGGTGTCCGCCGAGCCCCTCATGGCGTCGGGCACTCCTCATCTCCACGCCGGGGTCGTCGAAGGCACCGGCGTGGTCGGCCCTCTCGTCCTGCCCGGCGAGACCGGGTGTGCCGGCTGTCTCCAGGAGGACCGGATCGACCGTGACCCGGTGTGGCCCCGGCTGGTGGCCCAGTGGCGCTCCGGCCGGCAGCGCAGGGTGGGGGCCTGCGATCTGGCGCTGGCCTCGACCGTGGCGGGGTTGGCCGCCGCGCACGCGCTGGCCTTCCTGGACGGGCGCCTCCCGTCCAGCGCGGGCGTCCGCTGGGAGGTGTCCCTGCCTCAGGTGCACTGGCAGCCGCGGCCGGTCGTACCGCACCGCCGCTGTCCGTGCGGGGCCGCCGGCGGTCCGGATCCGGGTGTCAGCGGCCCGGGCGAAGGTAAGGGAGAACACACCTCCGCCGACGGGGGGTCGCACGAGACAATGGCTGGGCACGGGCCGTCGAAGGAGTCGCGCCGTCAGGCGGACGCGGAGCGGCCGGCAGGTACCTGGAGGGCGCATGTCTGATCTTCCCCGCAAGGCGGTCACCCGCACCGCCAAGCTGGCCGCGCTCCCGCTCGGCTTCGCCGGGCGGGCCACCTGGGGACTCGGCAAGCGGATCGTGGGCGAGTCCGCGGAGCTGGTCGGCCGGGAACTCCAGCAGCGCACCGCCGAGCAGTTGTTCAAGGTGCTCGGCGAGCTCAAGGGCGGCGCCATGAAGTTCGGCCAGGCCCTGTCGGTCTTCGAGTCGGCCCTGCCCGAGGAGGTCGCCGGTCCCTACCGCGCCGCCCTCACCAAGCTTCAGGAGGCCGCCCCGCCCATGCCGACCCGCGCGGTGCACGGGGTGCTGGAGGAGCGGCTGGGCGAGGACTGGCAGGAGCTGTTCCAGGAGTTCGACGACAAGCCGGCCGCGGCCGCCTCCATCGGCCAGGTCCACCGGGCGGTGTGGCACGACGGCCGTGAGGTCGCGGTCAAGGTGCAGTACCCCGGCGCCGGCGAGGCGTTGCTGTCCGACCTCAACCAGCTGAGCCGTTTCGCCCGGCTGCTGGGTCCGCTGGTCCCCGGCATGGACGTCAAGCCCCTGATCACGGAGCTCAAGGACCGGGTCTCCGAGGAACTGGACTACGGTCTGGAGGCGCAGGCGCAGCGGGCGCACGCCGAGGAGTTCGCCGGCGACCCCGACGTGGTGGTGCCGGACGTGGTGCACCAGTGCGAGCAGGTGCTGGTCACCGAATGGCTCGACGGCACACCGCTGTCGGAGATCATCGCGGACGGCACCGAGCAGCAGCGCGACCGGGCCGGACAGCTCCTGGCCCGCTTCCTGTTCTCCGGTCCCGCCCGGACCGGCCTGCTGCACGCCGACCCGCACCCGGGCAACTTCCGTCTGCTGCCCGGAGGTCCTGGTGGCGAGGACGACTGGCGTCTGGGGGTTCTGGACTTCGGCACCGTCGACCGGCTCCCCGGCGGGCTGCCCGCCCCCATCGGCGAGGCGCTGCGGATGACCCTGGACGGCGAGGCGGAGGCCGTCTACGACATGCTCTGCGCGGAGGGCTTCGTCAAGGAATCCGTCGAGCTGGACCCCGACGCGGTCCTCGACTATCTCTCGCCGATCATCGAGCCGGCGCGGGTCGAGGCGTTCACCTTCACCCGTGGCTGGATGCGCGGTCAGGCGGCCCGGATAGCGGACGTCCGGTCCCCGGCCTACCAGTTGGCCAAGCAGCTCAACCTCCCGCCGGCCTATCTGCTGATCCACCGGGTCACGTTGAGCACGATCGGTGTGCTGTGCCAGCTCGGGGCGACGGTGCGGCTGCGGGAGGAACTGGAGGACTGGCTGCCGGAGTTCGTCCCCGGGCAGCCGGGCGAGGAGGAGGAAGCGGCACAGGCCTGACCGCGCGCGGGGCCGTCGGGCGCGCGTGAGGCACGGCGGATCTCACCATCACTGGCTGCCGAGGCGTCCCTCGATCGCGCGCAGGTCCTCGCGGGAGCAGCGCTCGCAGCATTGCAGGCGGACGCCGTTCTCCACGGAATGGGTCCAGGCCGGCCGGGACCCGTCGGCGCGGACGCCGCAGCGGGCGCGCACCGGTGACTCCGGCTCCCCGGCGGAGCCCTCGTCGCCGTCGCCGTCGTGAGGACTGGTCACGCGGTGACGACGACCCCGCGCCGAGCGCGCCGCTCCCTCAACGCACCGCGGGGGCCGGTCCGTTCACACGGACCGGCCCCTGCGGGGAGATCGGGGCCTCCGGCTGGGGAGGCCGTCGCCTCAGGCGGCGTGCCCTACTGCATGACCGCCATGGCGAGCGCCCGGCGGGCGCGCCGCGAGGCGCGCTCGGCCCGGCGCTGCATCCGGCGCGCGGTGAGCAGACCGTTGGCCTGCCGCTCCCGGTGCGCCTCCTGCAGTCGGTCGTGCATATGCGCACGAGCCAGGGCTTCTGGGATGAGTTGCATCTCTCGGGTCCTGTTCTGGCGCGAGTCGTTCGCACCGCTGGTGGTGAAGTCTTCGGTCGCGGAGCCTGCGGGCTCGTGGGTGGACGGCGTCATCGGGGCCTGCTTCTGGGGGTCGTGCGTGAGGGGGCGGTCGATCGTTCCGAGGGTGTTCATGCCGAGACCGGGTTCTTGCGCGGGCGGCCGCGCGGCCGCTTCCGGGCGACGACAACTCCCTGGACGAACAGCTCGCCACCCCAGACGCCCCAGGGCTCACGCCGCTCCTTGGCGCCGGCGAGGCAGGCCTCGACCAGCGGGCAGGTGCGGCAGAGGGACTTGGCGTACTCGACGTCCGCGGGCGACTCGGCGAAGAAGACCTCCGGGTCGTAGGAGCGGCACGGGACGGGTACGCCGAGGTTCTCGATGGCGTCGTCGAGCGCGGTGAGCGCGGTGAGCGGAGTCAAGGTCGGGTCCTCCGTGGAGCCGGGCTTGGGGATCGTGTCGGAAGGCGGTACGGACGGGGCGTGCGCTTCGAGTTGCACGGCTGGTCTTCCTCGTCTGGTCGTTTCCGGCCGGTCGGCCGGATGTGCGGCTGGTACCGGGTTCTTTTCTTGTCCCGAGGCGCCTTGTCCTGTTTTCCCGTTCGGGCAAACAGAAGGGCCGCGGATCCCGGATGGGGTTCCGCGGCCCTGAAGGCGCCGGCCTGAGCGAATCAGGCTGGATCACTCCAGGGTTCTGGCCCACGGAAGGCCCACATCAGGTGGTGCTGCGTCGTCTGCTTCCGGAATCCGGCACCGGTCGCCGCAAAGGCATAGGCCTGCGCCTGTGCCACTACTGCTGCTTCCAGTGCCTCGGTCGGTCGCTCATCGCGCTCACGGACGACAAGGCCCGCGGGAGCGACGGAGGACGCCGGACGCACGGCACGGATGCCGGACAGACCGGTGCCCTGGTTCGAGGCGCCGAGCATGCACAGGGAGACGGCCGAGCGATCGGTCAGTTTGACGCTGGTGCTGATGTTGATGCTGATCACTGGACTCGCCTCCTCTCGGCGTCTCAGGGACCGGGCGAACCGGTCCGCGGATATGCAAGTACAACACGGAATCAGGGCCTCCGAGAAGGCCGCTGTCCCCGTGGCTAAGAACCTATGGGGATTCCCGGGGCATGCGCAAACTATTTTTCCGACGAGTTCGCGTCAGTCCTGATCTTGTCTCTCGGCGGGGTCCCGGCCCGCGCAGAGGGCCAGCACATCGGCGCCGTAACGGCGCAGCTTGCGCATGCCCACCCCGGGGATGCGGGCCAGTCCGTGCTCGTCCTCGGGGACCGCCTCCGCGATGGCGATCAGCGTCTTGTCGGTGAAGACGCAGAAGGCCGGCTGGCCGCTGCGCCGCGCCTGCTCGCCGCGCCACTCGCGCAGCCGCTCGTACAGGCCCTCGTCCATGTCGGAGGGGCAGTCCTCGCAGCGCATCAGTTTCATCTCACCGCCGTCGGTCAGCGTGCGGCCGCAGACCCGGCAGCGGGCGGGGGTGCGCTGCCGGCGGCGCGGGGCCTGCTCGGGAAGGGCGGCGGCGGCCGTGTAGGAGCCGCGCTCCACTCCTCCCGCGCCTGCCGCGCCCGCACGGCCCGCGACGGCGTGCGAGCCGGGGCGCAGTCCGGTGAGGAATCGGCTGGGTCGCCGGTTCGGGCGGCCGCCCGGTGAGCGGGAGAGCGCCCAGGAGAGGTGGAGATGCTCGCGGGCGCGGGTGACGCCCACATAGAGGAGGCGGCGCTCCTCCTCGATCTGCTCGTCGGTCTTCGCGTAGGTGATCGGCATCATGCCCTCGGCGACGCCGACCAGGAAGACGACGTCCCACTCCAGGCCCTTGGCCGCGTGCAGCGAGGCGAGGGTGACGCCCTGGACCGTGGGGGCGTGCTGGGCGCCGGCCCGTTCGTCCAGTTCGACGACGAGGTCGGCGAGCGTGGCGCCGGCCCGGGCGGCGGCGAAGTCCTGGGCCAGGTGGACCAGGGCGGCCAGGGACTCCCAGCTCTCCCGGACCGCACCCGAACCGGCGGGCGGCTGGGGCGTCCAGCCCTTGCCCGAGAGCACGGCACGCACCTGGGAGGGCAGGTCGGGTGCGTCGTCGAGCAGCGCGTCGTTGCCGCCGAAGCGGGCCGCGGCGCGCAGGGCGGTGATCGCGTTGCGCACCTCGGGACGGTCGAAGAACCGATCGGCCCCGCGCAGCTGGTAGGGCACGCCCGCGTCGGCGAGGGCCTGCTCGTAGGTCTCGGACTGGGAGTTCGTGCGGAACAGGACGGCGATCTCGCTCGCCGGGACGCCCGAGTCGATCAGTTCGCGGATGCGCCGGGCGGCGCCCTCGGCCTCGGCGGGCTCGTCGGTGTACTCGGTGAAGACCGGGTCGGGTCCCGCGGGGCGCTGGGAGACCAGCTCCAGCCGGTGGTCGGCGGCGCGGCCCTTCGCCTGGGCGAGCAGCCCGTTGGCCAGGCGGACCACCTGGGGGGTCGAGCGGTAGTCGCGGACGAGTTTGACGACGGTGGCGCCCGGGTGGCGGACGCGGAAGTCGAGCAGGTGGTCCGGGGTCGCGCCCGTGAAGGAGTAGATGGTCTGGCTGGCGTCGCCGACCACGCACAGGTTCTCCCGGTCGCCGAGCCACAGCTCCAGCAGGCGCTGCTGGAGAGGGCTGACGTCCTGGTACTCGTCGACGACGAAGTGCTGGTACTGCGCCCTCACCTGCTCGGCGATGTCGTGCCGGTCCTGGAGGACGGCGACGGTCAGCAGGAGCACGTCCTCGAAGTCGATGACGGAGCGCTCGCGCTTGAGGTCCTCGTAGGCGGCGTAGAGCTGGGCGATCTCGGCGGGGTCGCGGGGCGCGTCCCGGCCGGCCTTGTCGGCCGCGGCCGTGTAGTCGGCGGGGACGGTCTGGGTGACCTTGGACCACTCGATCTCGGCGGTGACGTCCCGCAGCTCGCCCCGGTCGAGGCGGATCCGGCAGGCGGCGGCCGCGTCGGCGACCAGCTGGATCTTGCGGTCGACGAGCCGGGGCAGGGGCCCGCCGACCGCCTTCGGCCAGAAGTACTGGAGCTGGCGCAGGGCCGCGGAGTGGAACGTGCGCGCCTGGACGCCCACGGCGCCGAGCTGGCGCAGCCGTCCGCGCATCTCCCCCGCCGCGCGGTTGGTGAAGGTGACGGCGAGGACGCTGGAGGGCTGGAGGATCCCGGCGCGCACCCCGTAGGCGATGCGGTGGGTGATCGCCCTGGTCTTGCCGGTGCCGGCGCCCGCCAGCACGCACACCGGCCCGTGCAGCGCGGTCGCCACGGCGCGCTGCTCGGGGTCGAGGCCTTCGAGCACCGCGTCGGCCGAGTCCGGTACCCGCGGGAAGAGGGTGGAGTGCGTTGCTGCTGTCACACCGCCATGCTGCCAGGTCGCCCGGGACAGGTGAGCCGGTTGTCCACAGGGGAGGCCTCGCAGTCGTACGAATGCGACAGGCGTCACGTCACCGGCTGCGGGAGCGGGATGGGGCGGGGTGGCGGGAATGCCTGCGCTTTCCCGTACGTTTCCCCCGAGACCGAGAACTTCCCGAGCCGCCGAAGGAGCGCGAGAGGCATGCAGGGCACTGTGACGATGTACAGCACCACGTGGTGCGGCTACTGCCGCCGGCTGAAGAGCCAGATGGACCGCGAGGGCATCGCGTACACCGAGATCAACATCGAGCAGGACCCCGAGTCGGCGGCCTTCGTGGAGAAGGCGAACGGCGGCAACCAGACGGTGCCCACCGTGCTGTTCCCCGACGGTTCGACGCTTACCAACCCCTCGCTCGCGCAGGTGAAGCAGAAGATCGGCGCCTGAGCGGCCCGCGCGTCACGAAGCGGGGCGGCCGTCCCTCACGGGACCGGCCGCCCCGCTTCGTCGTGTGATGCCCCGGGTCAGAAGGCGCTGCGGGTCGGCAGGTCCTCGCCGTACCAGCGCTCGATCAGCCGGGCCGCGATCGAGATGCCGTAGGGCGGGAGCACCTCGCCGGACTCGAAGGCGGCGCGGAGTTCGTCGCGGGAGAACCAGCGGGCCTCGTGGATCTCGTCGCCGTCCACGGTGATCTCGGAGGAGGTGGCGCGGGCGAAGAAGCCGAGCATGAGGCTGGAGGGGAACGGCCAGGGCTGGCTGGCGACGTACTCGACCTCGCCGATGGTGATGCCGGCCTCCTCGTGCACCTCGCGGCGCACCGACTGCTCGATGGCCTCTCCCGGCTCGACGAACCCGGCGAGGGTGGAGAAGCGGCCCTCGGGCCAGTGGACCTGGCGGCCGAGGAGGATGCGGTCCCGGTCGTCGATCACCGCCATGATCACCGCGGGGTCGGTGCGCGGGTAGTGCTCGGCTCCGCAGGCGGGGCAGCGGCGGATGTGGCCGGCGGCGGCGATGACGGTGCGCTCGCCGCAGCGGGAGCAGAAGCGGTGCAGCCGCTGCCAGTTCTCCAGGGCGACGGCGTGCACCATCAGGCCCGCCTCGCGGGGTGACAGCAGCAGCCCGGCCTCGCGCAGGCCCGCGGGGCGGGCGGAGTCGTCCATGCGGCCGGGCAGGGAGTCCTTCTGCAGCGCGAAGTAGCTGACGCCGTTCTCGTCGATGCCGAGGAAGTAGCGGTGGGCCTCGGTGAGCGGGGCCTCGAAGGACGGGGTCATGACGAGTTCGGTGCGCCCGTCGGGGGTCTCGTCGATGAGGACCTGGCCGCCGGAGACCACGAAGCAGCGGGTCGAGGGGTGGCTCCACGCCGCCGCGAGCCATGCCTCGTCGAGCCGGTGGTGGGCGGCGCGGTCGATGCCGCTCGGGGCGGTGAGCGAGATGGGCCGGTCGGCGGTGTGGTCGGTCCTGGTGGTCACGGGTGCTTCCAACTCCCCCGGGGGAACGGATCGGGTCGCGGGCGGTCTGGCGGACGAGAACGGGAGGGACCGGGTCCGCGGACGCGGCGACGGCGCGGCTCTTCCAGTGTGCCGCGCGCGGGCGCCCGCTTCGGACGGCGTGGGTGGTCAGGGGGCGTGCCGCCAGTGCTCGGCGAGGTCGCCCCAGAGGTGGGCGCTGGTCTCGGCGCCCTTGAGCAGCAGGTCCAGCTCGACCTTCTCGTCGGGGGCGTGCCAGCCGTCGGACGGGACGGAGATGCCGAGGAAGAGCACCGGCGCGCCGAGGACGTCCTGGAGGTCGGCGGCCGGGCCGGATCCGCCCTCGCGCGTGAACAGCACGGGCTTGTCGAAGGCGCGGCCCATGGCGCGGACCACCGACTGCAGGGCGGGGTGGTCGAGCGGGGTGAGGCAGGGGCGGGTGGCGGGGCTGAAGGTGATCTCGTGCCGGACGCCCTCGGGCAGCCGGGTGGGCACCCAGGCGCCGACCGCGTCCCGGATGTGTGCGGGGTCCTGGCCGGCGACCAGCCGGAAGGAAAGCTTCACCATCGCGGAGGACGGGATGATCGTCTTGCTGCCGGGGCCCTGGTAGCCGCCGCCGATGCCGTTGACCTCGGCGGTGGGACGTGCCCAGACGCGCTCCAGGGTGCTGTAGCCGGCCTCGCCACCCGTGCCGTGCGACTTGGCGGTGCGCAGCCACCGCTCCTCGTCGAAGGGCAGCCGGGCGAAGAGGTCGCGCTCACGGTCGGTGAGCGCGACGACGCCGTCGTAGAAGCCGGGGATCGCCACCCGGCCCTGCTCGTCGTGCAGGGCGGCGACCAGCCGGGCTGCGGCGGTGGCCGGGTTGGGCACGGCGCCGCCGAAGGAGCCGGAGTGGATGTCCTGGTCGGGTCCGTACAGGCGGATCTCGCACTCGGCGAGGCCGCGCATGCCGGTGCACACGGTCGGGGTGTCCTCGGACCACATGCCGGTGTCGGAGACGATCACGGCGTCGGCGGCGAGCCGGTCCGCGTGCTGTTCGACGAGTGCCCGGAAGTGCGGCGAGCCGGACTCCTCCTCGCCCTCGATCAGCAGCTTGAGGTGGACGGCGGGGCTGGTGCGGCCGGTGGCGGCGAGGTGGGCGCGCACGCCCAGGGTGTGGAAGAAGACCTGGCCCTTGTCGTCGGCCGCACCGCGCGCGTAGAGGCGGTCGCCGCGGACGACGGGCTCGAACGGGTCGCTGGTCCAGCCGTCCTCGCGCGCGGCGGGCTGCACGTCGTGGTGGCCGTACACCAGGACGGTCGGCGCTCCGGGGTCGTCGCTGGGCCACTCGGCGTAGACCGCCGGGGCGCCGGGGGTGTCCCAGACCTCGGCGGTGGGGAAACCGGTGTCCTTCAGGGCGGCGACGAGCCAGTCGGCGCTGCGGCGCACGTCGGGGGCATGATCGGGCTGGGCCGAGACGGACGGGATGCGCAGCCACGCGGTGAGGTCGTCGAGGAACGCCGTGCGGTGGTCTGCGATGTACGTACGGACGGCGTCGACGGCACTGTCAACGGGCTGGCTCATGCCTACGAGCCTATCGGCCCGCGGAGGTGTCCTCGGAGTGCGGTATCTCACCGTGCGGCTCGTCGAGCAGCAGTCGCTCCAGTTCGGCGCGGCCGGGGAGGCGCTCGGGGCGGACCACCTCGCCGGTGCGCACGTACAGGAACGCGGCGGTGACGGATTCCGGCGGGACGCCCTGCTGCTCGGCCCAGGCGAGCCGGTAGACGGCGAGCTGCAGCGGGTCGGCGGTGCGCCCCCGGCCGGTCTTCCAGTCGACGATCTCGTACGTGGTCACGTCGCCGTCCTCGTGCCGGTACACGGCGTCGATGCGGCCCCGGACGACACGGCCGGCGATCGACAGCTGGAAGGGCGCCTCCACGCGGTAGGGCGTGCGGTGGGCGTACTCGGTGCGCTCGAAGGCCTCCTTGAGCTCCTCCAGGTCACGCTCGTCGGCGATCTCGGCGTCGCCGCCGGGCAGCTCGTCGGGATCGAGCATGGGCAGGGTCAGCTCTTCGAAGCGCGCCTCGACCCACGCGTGGAAGCGGGTGCCCCGGCGCGCGGCGGGCTGCGGCGGGCGCGGCATGGGGCGGGCCAGCTCCCGGGCGAAACCGTCGGGGTCGGCGGCGAGCCGGAGGAGCTGGGACGCGGTGAGGGAGGCGGGCAGCCGGACCTCGGTGACGGTCTCGCGGGCGCGCAGCAGCTCCCCGGTGAGGGCGTCCAGGTCGCGGTCCCAGGAGGCGACGGTGCGTGCCTCCTCAGGGGCGAGGCGGGACTCCGCGGGCACGAAAGCAGAGGCGGGCGCGGGCAGGTCCGGGCCGCCGCCGGGCACGCGCGGCGGCTGCGCGCGGGGCGCGTCCGGGGCGGTCGCCTGGTGCGGGACGACCGGGCGTTCGGTGGCCCAGGAGTCCCAGTCGCCGGGGCCGGCGTCCACCGCGCCGGGCTCGTCGGGATACGGCTCCTCCGGGTACGGCTCTTCCGGGTACGGGTCGTCGAGGAGGTCCTCCGGGAACGGCTCCTCGTCGTCCGGCGGGGGCGGCCACTCCGGGTCGTCGTGGGCGTCCGGGTCGTGGACGGCCGCCGTGCCGTGCGGGTGGGCGGCGAGGCGGTCGAGGTGGGCGAGGACGATCGCGGCGGCGGCGCGGCGCCGGGCGAGGGCGGCGTCGTCCAGGGGCAGCGGCCACGCCTGGACGTCTCCGGCCTGCCGCAGCGCCGGGTTCTCCTCGTCCTCGGCGGGCTCGTCCGCCCACACCTCGGTCTCGCCGTGTCCGGCGGCGCAGTGGTCGTGGAGGGCGAGCAGGAACTCGGAGGGGCCGCGCGGCTTCTTCTGGCTCGGCCCCCACCAGTGGCCGGAGCCGAGCAGCAGGGAGCGGGGCCGGGTGAAGGTGACGTAGCCGAGGCGCAGCTCCTCGGTGTGCTGGTGCTCCTTCATGGCCTCGTGGAAGGCCTTCAGGCCACGGGAGTCCCAGGACGGCACGTCGGGGAGGGTGTCGGCGTCGCCGCGCAGCCGGTGCGGCAGCACCTTGCCCTGGGCCGTCCACTTGTCGCGGCCCCGGTCGCTGGGGAAGGCGCCGGTGACCAGGCCGGGGACGGCGACGACGTCCCACTCCAGGCCCTTGGACTTGTGGGCGGTGAGCACCTTGACGGTGTTCTCGCCTCCCGGGAGCGCGTTGTCCAGGCCCTTCTCGTACTGGGCGGCGGTGCGCAGGAAGCCGAGGAAGGCGAGCAGGGTGGCCTCGTTGTCGCCGGCGGCGAAGGAGGCGGCGATGTCGAGGAAGTTGGACAGGGTCTCCCGGCGCCGGGCGGCCAGCGCGTGCGGGGACGCGGACAGCTCGACCTCGAGTCCGGTGACGGCGAGCACCCGGTGCAGTACGTCCATCAGCGGGTCGGCGAGGGAGCGGCGCAGGTCGCGCAGTTCGGCGGCGAGTCGGGCGAAGCGCACGCGCGCGTCCGGCGAGAAGGGCAGCCCGTCGTCGTCCCCGCCGCCCTCCAGCGGGGTCTCCAGGAATGTGTCGAGGGCGTCGGCGAGCGAGACGACCTCGGCGGGGTCGACGCCCTCGACGGCCTCGGCGAGCCGCCGGTCGGGGTCGTCGTCGCCGGCCACGCGCGCGTGGGACACCAGCAGGCGCGCACGGCGGCCGAGCAGGGCGAGGTCGCGGGGGCCGATCCGCCAGCGCGGGCCGGTCAGCAGCCGGACGAGGGAGGCGTTGGCGCCGGGGTCCTGGAGGACTTCGCAGACGGCGACGAGGTCGGCGATCTCCGGCAGGTGCAGCAGCCCGGACAGGCCGACGACCTCGACGGGCACGTCACGGGCGACCAGGGCGGCCTGGATCTCGGCGAAGTCCGTGGCCGTGCGGCACAGGACGGCGATCTCGCCCGGGGCCTTCCCGGTGTTCACCAGGTGCGCGATCGAGTCGGCGATCCAGTCGATCTCCTCGGTGTGGGTGCGCAGCAGGGCACAGCGGACGAGGCCGTCACGCTCGGCGCCCGGGGCCGGGCGGAGGGCCTCCACGCCCGCGTGCATGGCGCGCAGCGGCTCGGCGAGGCCGTTGGCGAGGTCGAGCAGCCGGCCGCCGCTGCGGCGGTTCTCGCTGAGCGACTGGCGGGTGGCGGGGCGGCCGTCGGCGTGCGGGAAGTGCTCGGGGAAGTCGTCGAGGTTGGCGACGGAGGCGCCGCGCCAGCCGTAGATGGCCTGGCAGGGGTCGCCGACGGCGGTCACCGGGTGGCCGGTGCCGCCGCCGAAGAGGCCGGCCAGGAGGACGCGCTGGGCGACGGAGGTGTCCTGGTACTCGTCGAGGAGGACCACCCGGAACTCGTCGCGCAGCAGGCGGCCCACTTCGGGCAGGGTGGCGAGCCGGGCGGACAGCGCGATCTGGTCGCCGAAGTCGAGCAGGTCGCGCTCGCGCTTGGCGGCCCGGTAGCGCAGCACCAGCTCGGCCAGTTCCCGGCGGGCGGCGGCGGCCTCGGGGACCTTGCGCAGGTCGGCGTTGCTGAGCTTGGCGTTCTCCAGGGCGCGCAGCAGTTCGGCGTCGTGGGCGCGCAGGTCCTCGGGGCGCACCAGGTGCTCGGAGAGCTCCGCGTCGAGGGCGAGGAGGTCGCCCACCAGGTCGGGGAAGGAGCGGGTGAGGGCCGGGTAGAGGCCGGGCGCCTCGCGCAGCACGCGTGCGGCGAGCTGGTAGCGGGTGGCGTCGGCGAGCAGCCGGGAGGTCGGTTCGAGGCCGATGCGCAGCCCGTGGTCGGTGAGCAGACGGCCGGCGAAGGCGTGGTACGTGGAGATCACCGGCTCGCCCGGGGGGTCGTCCGGGTCGATGGCGTCCGGGTCGGTGACGCCGGCCTTGATCAGGGCCGTGCGGACGCGCTCGGCGAGTTCGCCGGCGGCCTTGTTGGTGAAGGTGAGGCCGAGGACCTGCTCGGGGGCGACCTGACCGGTGCCGACGAGCCAGACCACGCGGGCCGCCATCACCGTCGTCTTGCCGGAGCCCGCTCCGGCCACGATCACCTGCGGGGCGGGCGGCGCGGTGATGCAGGCCGTCTGCTCCGGGGTGAACGGGATCCCGAGCAGTTCCTTGAGCTGTTCGGGATCGGTGATACGGGCGGGCACACCGAGAATCTAGCCGCGGCCACTGACAGCGCGGGCCCTCCGAGCCCGCCGGGAGGGAGGAACCGCAGGTCGGCAAGGGTGGTGCGATACGTCACGCGTGCCGTTCACGCGCTTCACTCGACGACGTGGCGGCCCTCGGGGCGGGCGCTGCAGGAGGCCCGGAAGGCGCAGTGGGTGCAGTGCTGGCCCGCGGTCGGGGTGAACCGTTCGTCGAGGACCTTGCCCGCGGCGGTGGCCAGCAGGTCGCCGATCCACTCCCCCTCCAGCGGCTCCTGCGCCTGCACCTTGGGCAGGGTGTCGCCGCCGTCCCGCTTGGCGGCGCCCTGTCGCAGCTGGACGAGTTCGGCGCCGCCCGGTTCGGGGCGCGCCCCGCCGAAGACCTCGTCGACGGCGCCCTCGCGGACGGCGAGCTGGTACACGGCGAGCTGGGGGTGGCGCTCGACCTCCTTGGAGCTGGGCGCCTGTTTGCCGGTCTTGAAGTCGACGACGTAGGCGCGTCCCTCGCCGTCGGCTTCGACGCGGTCCATCTGGCCCCGGACGCGGACCTGGTAGTCGCCGGCCTCCAGGGTGACGTCGAAGTCGTGCTCGCTGGCCACCGGGGTGCGCCCGGTGCGGTCCATGACGTGCCACTTCAGGAAGCGTTCGAGCGCCATGCGCGCGTTCTCCTTCTCCTGGGCGGACTTCCAGGGCGCGTCGAAGGCGAGGGCGTTCCACACGGAGTCGAGGCGTTCCATGAGGACGTCGAGGTCCGCGGGGGTGTGCCCGGAGGCGACCTCGTCGGCGAGGACGTGGACGACGTTGCCGAAGCCCTGGGCGGCGGTGGCGGGCGCGTCGGCCTTCACCTCGCGGCCCAGGAACCACTGGAGGGCACAGGTGTTGGCCAGCTGGTCGAGGGCGCTGCCGGAGAGCACCACGGGCTGGTCGCGGTCGCGCAGCGGCACCTTGCTGTGCGTCGGTTCGTCCATGCCCCACCAGCGGTAGGGGTGTGCGGACGGCACCAGGGGACGGCCGTCCTCGTCGGCGAGCGCCGCGAGCCGGGCCAGCCGCCGGGCGGCGGCCTCCCGCAGGGCGTCGGAGACGCGGGGGTCGACCGTGGTGGCGCGCAGTTCGGCGACGAGCGCGGCGACGGACAGGGGACGGCGCGGGCGTCCGGTGACGTCCTCGGGTTCGACGCCGAGCTCGGTCAGGAAGCGGGAGGGCTGATCGCCGTCGTCGGACGGCGCCTTCACGGCCGTCACGACGAGGCGGTCACGCGCGCGCGTGGCGGCGACGTAGAACAGGCGGCGCTCCTCGGCGAGCAGCGCGCCGGGGGTGAGCGGCTCGGCGAGTCCGTCGCGGCCGATGCGGTCGGCCTCCAGCAGGGAACCGCGGCGGCGCAGGTCGGGCCACAGGCCCTCCTGGACGCCCGCCACGACGACGAGGCCCCACTCCAGGCCCTTGGACCGGTGCACGGTCATCAGGCGTACGGCGTCGTGGCGGACGGCACGGCGGGCGAGGGTGTCGGCGGCGATGTCCTCGGCCTCGATCTCCTCCAGGAAGTTGAGGGCGCCCCGGCCGCCGGTGCGCTCCTCCGCGCGGGCGGCGGTGGCGAACAGCGCGCACACGGCGTCGAGGTCCCGGTCGGCGTTGCGGCCGGCCGCGCCGCCACGGCGGGCGGCGCGCTCCAGGCGCTGCGGCCAGGGGGTGCCGTCCCACAGCTCCCAGAGGGCCTCCTCGGCCGTGCCGCCGCCGGCCAGGTGCGCGCGGGCCCGGCGCAGCAGTGCGCCGAGCCGTTGTGCGCCGCGCGCGTGGACGGGGTCGTGCACCGCGAGCCGCTCGGGCTCGGCCAGCGCGCGGGCGAGCAGTTCGTCCGAGGGCGGCGGCAGGGGGTTCCCGGCCGCCCGCTCCTCCTCGCGCAGCGCACGCCCGAGCCGCCGCAGGTCGGCGGCGTCCATGCCGGCGAGGGGGGAGGTGAGCAGGGTGAGCGCGGTCTCGGTGTCGAGCCAGCAGCGGTCGCCGGGAGCGGCGTCCTCTGGGTCCGCGGGGTCCTCCCGCTCCTCCGCCTCCGCCATGGCCACCGCGCGCAGGGCGGTCAGCAGCGGGGCGACCGCCGGTTCGTGGCGCAGGGGGAGGTCGTCGCCGTCGACGTCGACGGGGACGCCCGCGGACGTGAGGGCGCGGCGGACCGTCGGCAGGGTGCGGCTGCCCGCGCGGACCAGGACGGCCATGTCCTTCCAGGGGACGCCGTCCTCCAGGTGGGCGCGGCGCAGGATGTCGGCGATGTTGTCCAGCTCGGCGCCGGCCGTCGGGTAGGTGTACACCTCGACCCGGCCGCCCTCGCGCACGGGCGCCGGCTCCCGGTGCAGGCGGACCTTCTCGGCGGGGAGCCGGGGCAGGGGCATGCGCCGGGTGATCCGCCGGGTGGCCTCGAGGAGCCCGGCGCCGGAGCGCCGGGAGGTCCGCAGCACCTGGACGGGTGCGGGGCGGCCGTCCGCGCGCGGGAAGGCGTGCGGGAACTCCAGGATGCCGCCGACGTCGGCGCCCCGGAACGCGTAGATCGACTGGTCGGGGTCGCCGAAGGCGACGAGGGTGCGGCCGCCGGACGCCAGGGCGTGCAGCAGCCGTACCTGGGCGGGGTCGGTGTCCTGGTACTCGTCGACGTAGACGGCGTCGTAGCGGTCGGCGAGCCGCCCGGCGGTCTCGGGGCGCCGGGCGAGGAGCACCGCGCGGTGGACGAGTTCGGCGTAGTCGATGACCCCCTGGAGGTCGAGGACGTCGAGGTACTCGGCGAGGAAGGCGGAGGCGGCACGCCAGTCGGGCCGGCCGATGCGGCGGGCGAAGGCGTCCAGGGCCTCGGGGTCGAGCCCGAGCTCGCGGCTGCGGGCGAGCACCGCGCGGACCTCGTCGGCGAAGCCGCGGGTGGTCAGGCAGGCGCGCAGTTCGTCCGGCCAGCGCACGTGGGACAGGCCGAGCCGTTCCAGGTCCACCTGGCCGGCGAGCAGCTCACGCACGGTGACGTCCTGTTCGGGCCCGGACAGCAGCCGCAGCGGCTCCACGAACAGGTCGCTGTCCTGGTGGGCGCGGACCAGGGCGTAGCAGAAGGAGTGGAAGGTGGTCGCCTGCGGGGCGCGGGCGGCGCCGATGCGCAGCGCCATGCGGTCGCGCAGCTCGACGGCGGCCTTGCGGCTGAAGGTGAGCACCAGGATGCGCTCGGGGTCGCCGCCGCGGGCGATGCGGGCCGCCACGGACTCGACGAGCGTGGTGGTCTTGCCGGTGCCCGGACCGGCGAGGACGAGCAGCGGCCCGGAGCCGTGCTCAACCACGGAGCGCTGGGCGGCGTCCAGTGGAGGGGGATCCACGCGGGCCGGCGGGGTACGCACCAGTCGATAGGCGCCACGGCTCCCCCGCCGCACCGGGGGGTGCGACAGGCCGCTGGTGGAGGAAGAGGAGCTCACGTGGTTCGCCGGTCCTGGTGGGTGTGCTGTGGGGCGTTCCGCCGCGCGTGCGGGGCGGTGGTCGGGGGGTGAGAGGGACACGCGCGGCCGACGCTACGCCGGGGGCAAGATCGGAAGCAGGGCTTCCGATTCTTCCCTCCCGTCATTCCGGGCACTCGCGTCCCTCGACTCACGAACGTACGTCATGCCGCGGATGTGCCTCATGTCTCCCTGGAGGATCACAGGTCACACGGCGGCGGCCGGGATGGCGGAAGCTGTCAGGTGTGACCCCCGGTGTCCGCGCCGCCGTCCCACCGCGCGCGTCCCATGTCGAGGCGTGGCACATGGCCCTCCGCCGCCCGGCCCGCCTCCCGCAGCGGTGTGCCCTCCGCGCGGTAGTGACCGAGGGCCCGCAGCTCGTGGCCCGGCAGCAGCACGCCGTCCGCGCGGACCACGCGCCACCAGGGGACGGCCCCGCCGTACAGCGCCATCACGCGCCCCACCTGCCGGGGCCCGCCCTCCCCCAGCCACTCGGCCACGTCCCCGTACGTCATGACGCGGCCCGGCGGGATCAGCTCGGCCACCTCCAGGACCCGCTCGGCGTACGCGGGCAGGGCGTCCGGGTGCCCCGGGCCGCCGTCGGACGGAAGACTCTCCTGGCTCATCCGGACCATCCTGCCCCACTCCACCGACAACGCGGCGCGGCCGCGGACCCGGGCGGGCGGCTCGCCCCGGAGCAGCGCTTCGGGCAGACTGTGCCGCCCCGCTTGCGGACCCTGACGCCCCCTTGTGGCGGTACGGCATGCCACCATCATGCGGGCGGTGACCGGTGATACGAGATCGAGAAGAGACGATGAAGCAGCAGGGTGCGCACCCCGAGGACACGGAGGGCACCCCTGACGCCTCGTCGCGTCCGGACACCGCACAGCAGCCGGACACCGCGCACCGGGACGTCGCGCACATCGACGAGGTGGAGGGCGACGAACCGCTGCTCCCCGCGCGCGTGCACCGTCCGTCCGACCTCATGCGGCTGGTGGGCGGCGTGCTCACGGTGGTGGTGCTGCTGGCCGTCGCCGCGTTCGCCCACGGCACCACCTCGGGGCTGGAACAGGACATCAACAAGGGCACCGGACAGGCGCCCGACCTGCTGATCAAGATCGCGGGCCTGGCCTCCAGCATCGCCATCCTGCTGGTCCCGGTCGCCTTCGCGATCGAACGTCTGATCAAACGGGACGGGCTGCGGATCGCCGACGGCGTGCTCGCCGCCGTGCTCGCGCACGGGGTGACCCTCGCCACCGACCTGTGGGTCGCGCGGGCCGCCCCCGGTTCGATCCAGGACGCCCTGACCCAGCCCTCGCCCGGCGACGTCCACTCCCTCACCGACCCGGTGCACGGCTACCTCGCGCCCGTCATCGCGTACATGACGGCCGTCGGGATGTCCCGCAGACCACGGTGGCGCGCGGTGCTGTGGGTGGTGCTGCTGCTCGACGCCTTCTCGATGCTGGTCACCGGGTACACCACCCCGTTCTCGATCGTCCTCACCGTGCTGATCGGCTGGTCCGTCGCCTACGGCACGCTCTACGCGGTCGGCTCGCCCAACGTCCGGCCCACCGGGCGCACCCTGATGGCGGGGCTGCGGACGGTCGGCTTCCGCCCTGTGACCGCGTCCCGCGAGGAGCCGGCCGGCGCCGCCGAGGGCGGCGACCGGGGCCGCCGCTACTTCGTCACCCTGGAGGACGGCCCGCCCCTGGACGTCACCGTGGTCGACCGCGAGCAGCAGGCGCAGGGCTTCTTCTACCGCGCGTGGCGCAACCTGACGCTGCGCGGCTTCGCCACCCGCAGGAGCCTGCAGTCGCTGCGCCAGGCGCTGGAGCAGGAGGCCCTGCTGGCCTACGCCGCCATCGCGGCCGGCGCCAACGCGCCCAAGCTGATCGCCACCTCGGAGCTGGGCCCCGACGCGGTGATGCTCGTCTACGAGCACACCGGCGGCCGCACGCTGGACTCGCTGCCGGACGAGGAGATCACCGACGAGCTGCTGCGCAGCACCTGGCGCCAGGTGAAGGCGCTGCAGTCCCGCCGTATCGCGCACCGCAGGCTGGTGGGCGACGCCATCCTGGTGGACCGTTCCGGTGCGGTGATCCTCACCGACCTGCGCGGCGGGGAGATCGCGTCCGGCGACCTGGTGCTGCGCATGGACATCGCCCAGCTGCTGGTGACGCTCGGACTGCGGGTGGGCGCCGAACGCGCGGTGGCCTCCGCGCTGAGCGTCCTCGGTCCCGACGCCGTGGCGGACTGCCTGCCGATGCTCCAGCCGATCGCGCTGAGCCGCTCCACGCGCGCGACGCTGCGCAGACTCGCCCGGGAGCGGGCGGAGCGGGAGCGCGAGGCGGTCCTGGAGGCCTCCCGGCAGTCCCGTCCGGCCCGCGCGCACGACGCCGACGAGGAGCCCCGTCCCGCCGCCCTGGACAAGGCCGGCAAGAAGGCCGTGCGCGCGGAGCAGCGGGCCGAGAAGCGGGCCATCGACGAGGCGCTGGAGGAGGCGCGCGAGGAGGACCTGCTCAGCCAGATCCGGCACGAGGTGCTGCGGATCAGGCCGCAGGCACCGGTCGAGCCGGCCCGTCTCGAACGGGTGCGTCCGCGCACGCTGATCAGCTTCATCGCGGGCGCGATCGGCGCGTACTTCCTGCTGACGCAGCTCACCCACATCGAGTTCGGTCCGCTGATCTCCAACGCGGAGTGGGGCTGGGTGGCCGCGGCGGTGCTGTTCTCCGCGCTGAGCTATGTGGCGGCCGCGATGGCGCTGCTCGGGTTCGTGCCGGAGCGGGTGCCGTTCCCGCGCACGGTGGCCGCCCAGGTCGCCGGGTCCTTCGTGAAGATCGTCGCCCCGGCGGCCGTCGGCGGCGTCGCCCTGAACACGCGCTTCCTCCAGCGCGCGGGGGTGCGTCCGGGGCTCGCGGTGGCGAGTGTCGGCGCGTCGCAGCTGTTCGGGCTCGGCTGCCACATCCTGATGCTGCTGGCGTTCGGCTATCTGACCGGTACCGAGAAGACGCCTTCGCTGACGCCGTCCCGCACGGTCATCGGCGGTCTGCTGACGGTCGCGGTGCTGGTGCTGGTGGTGACCTCGGTGCCGTTCCTGCGGAAGTTCGTCGTCACACGCGTGCGGTCGCTGTTCGCGGGCGTCGTGCCGCGCATGCTCGACGTGCTGCAGCGGCCGCAGAAGCTGATCACCGGCATCGGCGGCATGCTGCTGCTGACCGCCTGCTTCGTGATGTGCCTGGACGCCTCGATCCGGGCGTTCGGCGACGAGTCGACCTCGGTCAGCATCGCCAGCGTCGCCGTCGTCTTCCTCGCGGGCAACGCGCTCGGGTCCGCGGCGCCGACGCCGGGCGGTGTGGGCGCCGTCGAGGCCACCCTGACCGTCGGTCTGATCGCGGTCGGCCTGCCCAAGGAGGTCGCCGCGCCGGCGGTGCTGCTCTTCCGGCTGCTGACGCTGTGGCTGCCGGTGCTGCCGGGCTGGCTCGCCTTCAACCACCTCACCCGCAAAGCGGCCCTGTGACCGGCTGAGACACGGGCCGTGCGCGGTGACCGGCTGAGAGACACGGGCCGTGCGCGGTCCTCCCTCGTACGGCCCGTGTCCCGCGCGCCCAGCCGTGGACGATCGCAGGATGGGGACATGCCCCGCCCCTTCCGGCTGCGCGCCGCCGCCCTGTCCGCCTGTGCCGTCCTGCTGCCCGCGCTGCTGGCGGGGTGCGCCGAGGGCGACGACCCGGCCCAGGACCTGACGCGGCAGAAGCTGGACTGGACGGCCTGCCCCGCCCCGGACGAGGCCCAGGGCGGCGGTCCGGCGCCCTCGCCGCTGCCCGGCGCCCGGGGCGCGTGGGAGTGCGCGACGCTGGAGGCGCCGCTGGACTGGGACGATCCCGAGGGCGACACCATCGGCCTCGCCCTGATCCGCGTCCGGTCGAGCGGCCCGGAGAGCGAGCGCATCGGCTCGCTGATCTTCAACTTCGGCGGTCCCGGCGGTTCCGGCGTCACCACGCTGCCCGCGTTCGGCCAGGACTACGCCACCCTGCGCACCCGGTACGACCTGGTGAGCTTCGACCCGCGCGGGGTCGGCCGCAGCGCGCCCGTGACCTGCGGGGACGACCAGGAGCTCGACGAGCACCTCCAGCAGGACGGCACCCCCGACGACAACGCCGAACGCACGGAACTGCTGGACAGCACCAAGGAGTTCAACGCGGCCTGCGAGGACAGCTCCGGGCGCGTCCTGCCGCACGTGCGCACCACGGACGCGGCCCGCGACCTCGACCTGATGCGCCAGGTCCTCGGCGACGACAAGCTGCACTACTTCGGCATCTCGTACGGCACCGAACTCGGCGGCGTCTACGCCCACCTGTTCCCCGACACGGTGGGCCGCGCGGTGTTCGACGCGGTCGTCGACCCGGCGCAGAACTACGAGCAGGCCTCGCTCGGACAGGCCCGCGGCTTCCAGCGCGCCCTCGACAACTACGCCGAGGACTGCGTGTCCCGGACCGAGGACTGCCCCGTCGGCGACAGCGTCCAGGACGTGAAGGACCGCATCGCCAGGCTGTTGCGGGACCTGGACCGCCGGCCCGTCCCCGGCGTCTTCCCGCGCCGGCTCACCGAGACGATGGCGACGAGCGGGATCGCGCAGGCCCTGTACTCGCAGGACTTCTGGGAGTTCCTCACCGACGGCCTGGAGCAGGCGTACGACGGGGACGGCACGATCCTGATGGTGCTGGCGGACTCGATGAACGGCCGCGCCGAGAACGGCGAGTACAGCAACCTCGTGCCCGCCAACGTCGCCGTCAACTGCGCCGACGCCAAGCCCCGCTACACCCCGGCGGACGTGGAGCGGCTGCTGCCCGGGTTCCGCGAGGCGTCCCCGCTCTTCGGGGACTACATGGCCTGGGGAATGATCACCTGTACCGACTGGGCGGTGCCGGGCGCCGCCGACCACCCGGACGTCAGCGCTCCGGACGCGGCCCCGATCCTGGTGATCGGCAACACCGGCGACCCGGCCACCCCGTACGAGGGGGCGCGCAGCATGGCGAGAGCCCTCGGTGAGGGGGTCGGCGTGGAACTCACGTACCAGGGGCAGGGGCACGGCGCCTACGGCAGCGAGGACCGCTGCGTGCGGAACGCGGTGCACGGCTATCTGCTGGACGGCACGGTGCCGGAGGCCGGGACGGTCTGCCCCTGACGCGCCCGGCCGTACGGAGCGGGGGCGACGAAAGCCCAGCTCAGCGAGTTTTCCACAGGTTTCCCCGTCAGTGACGGGACTGCCTACGATGTCGGGACAGCCGTCCGCCGCGCGACGCGGACGGCCCGCGAGGGGGGAAGTGGCACATGACCCGGTTCACACGGTGGGCGGCCCTGACGGTCGCCGCCGCACTGCTGACGGCGGGCTGCAGCGGCGGCGGCCCGTCGGACGACGGCTCCGGCAAGGACGACAGGGGCGGTGGCGGGACCGCGCTCGACTGGGGGCGCTGCGAGGCGACCGCGGACGCGCCGGCGCCCGGTGACGAGTGGCAGTGCGCCACGCTCCAGGTGCCGCTGGACTGGTCGGAGCCGGACGGCGAGACGATCGGCCTGGCCCTCGTCCGCGCCGAGGCCACGGGCGGCGACCGCATCGGCTCCCTGCTGTTCAACTTCGGCGGGCCGGGCGGCTCGGGCGTCTCCACCCTGCCCGCCTACGCCGAAACGGCCGCCGAGCTGCGCGAGCGGTACGACCTGGTGAGCTGGGACCCGCGCGGGACGGGCGGGAGCAGCGGCGTGCGCTGCCGCGACGACAAGGCCATCGAGGCCGCCGAGTCCTCCGTGGACTGGACCCCGGACACCCCGGCGGAGGAGCGGGTGTTCCTGGAGGACGCGGCCGACTTCGGCAAGGGCTGCCAGAAGGCCGCCGGGAAGCTGATGGCGCACGTCTCGACCACCGACACCGCCCGTGACATGGACCGCATCCGGCAGGCCCTCGGCGACGACCGGATGCACTACTTCGGCATCTCCTACGGCACCGAGCTGGGCGGGGTCTACGCCCACCTCTTCCCCGACAAGGTGGGCCGGATGACGCTGGACGCGGTGGTCGACCCGACCGCCGACACGATCGGCCACGCCAAGAACCAGACCCGCGGCTTCCAGACCGCCCTCGACAACTACCTGAGGTCCACCGGACGCGACCCGGAGCAGGGCTCGCGGGAGATCGCGGACCTGCTGGACCGGATCGACGCCGAGCCGTTGCCGACGTCCTCCTCCGGCCGGGAGCTGACGCAGTCGCTGGCGGTCATCGGCATCGTGCTGCCCCTCTACAGCGAGTCCAGCTGGCCGGCGCTGACCAGCGCGCTGGAGGCGGCGGAGGACGGGGACGGCACGGAGCTGCTGGCCCTGGCGGACGGGTACAACGAGCGGGACGCCTCGGGGCGCTACGGCACCACGACCCACGCGCAGCGGGTCATATCGTGCCTGGACGACAAGCGGCGGCCCACTCTCGCGGAGACGAAGAAGCTGCTGCCCGAGTTCGAGGAGCTCTCCCCCGTCTTCGGTCCGTTCCTGGGCTGGGACACGGCGGGCTGGTGCCACGACTGGCCGGTGCCGGGCCAGTTCGAGACGCCGGAGGTGAGCGCCCCGGGCGCGGCGCCGATCCTGGTCGTGGGCAACACGGGCGACCCGGCCACGCCGTACGAGGGGGCGCGGCGGATGGCGGACGAGCTCGGCGAGGACGTCGGGGTGGTGCTCACCTGGAAGGGCGAGGGCCACGGCGCCTACGGCAGCGGCAGCGACTGCGTCGACTCCACGGTGAACGCCTACCTGCTGGACGGCACGGTGCCGCAGGACGGCAAGGTCTGCTCGTAACGGCGTCGGGGGCCCCGGGCACCCGAGGTGGTGCCCGGAGCCCCCGACGAGGACCCGGTGGCGGCCGGCGCGATCCGGAGGACCGCTTCGGCCGGGGCGGTCTAGTAGACCGGCTTCTCCGGCTCGATCTGGTTGACCCAGCCGATGACGCCGCCGCCGAGGTGGACCGCGTCGGAGAAGCCCGCGGACTTCAGGACCGCGAGGACTTCCGCACTGCGGACACCCGTCTTGCAGTTCAAGACGATCTTCTTGTCCTGCGGCAGGCCCTCCAGGGCGTTGCCCATGAGGAACTCGTTCTTGGGGATCAGCCGGGCGCCCGGGATGGAGACGATCTCGAACTCGTTCGGCTCGCGGACGTCGATGAGCTCGACGTTCTCGCCGTCGTCGATCCACTCCTTGAGCTGCTTGGGAGTGATCGTGGAGTCGGCGGCGGCCGCCTGGGCCTCCTCGGACACGACGCCGCAGAAGGCCTCGTAGTCGATGAGCTCGGTGACGGTCGGGTTCTCCCCGCAGATGGCGCAGTTCGGGTCCTTGCGGACCTTGACCTGGCGGTACTGCATCTCCAGGGCGTCGTAGATCATCAGGCGGCCGACGAGAGGCTCGCCGATGCCGGCCAGCAGCTTGATGGCCTCGTTGGCCTGGATGGAGCCGATGGACGCGCAGAGCACGCCCAGGACGCCGCCCTCGGCGCAGGAGGGAACCATGCCGGGGGGCGGGGGCTCCGGGTAGAGGCAGCGGTAGCAGGGGCCGTGCTCGGACCAGAAGACGGAGGCCTGGCCGTCGAAGCGGTAGATGGAGCCCCACACGTACGGCTTGTTCAGCAGCACGCAGGCGTCGTTGACCAGGTAGCGGGTCGCGAAGTTGTCCGTGCCGTCGACGATCAGGTCGTACTGGCTGAACAGGTCCATCACATTGTCGGCCTCGAGCCGCTCCTCGTGCAGGACCACGTTCACGTAGGGGTTGATGCCCTTGATCGTGTCACGCGCGGACTCGGCCTTGGGGCGGCCGATGTCGGCCTGGCTGTGGATGATCTGGCGCTGCAGGTTCGACTCGTCGACCTCGTCGAACTCCACGATGCCGAGCGTGCCGACGCCCGCCGCGGCCATGTACATCAGACCCGGCGAACCCAGGCCGCCGGCGCCCACAAAGAGCACCTTGGCATTCTTCAGCCGCTTCTGCCCGTCCATGCCCACGTCGGGGATGATCAGGTGGCGGGAGTACCTGCGGACCTCGTCTACGGTGAGCTCGGGGGCCGGCTCGACCAGGGGTGGCAGCGACACGGGGACTCCGTTGGTCGGTCGATCACTACAGTTGTTCTCCCGCCAACACTGCCACGGCCTTTTTCATTCCGAGACACCCGTTCCGACCCGCGAGACGATGTCGTCCCAGTAGCCGGGCAGCGGCCCCCACGGATCCGCCGGTCCCGGGCGGCCGGAGACGCGGTCCGAGCGGTCGGTGAAGTAGATGGTGGCGGCGCCCTGCCAGCGGGCGATGCGCAGCGCCTCCTCCAGGTGCGGCCGGGGCACGCCGTGCACGAAGTGGCAGAACCGCTCGGGCGGATGGTCGGCGGTCCACTCGGCCGCCTGGGACCAGCGGTAGTCGCTCCACGGGCCGGAGTAGGTGACGAGCTGGTCGGCGTGCTCGGCGTAGCCGGGGTACGGGTGGGTGCCGTGGCCGAGGACGACGTGGGCGTCCTCGTGGATCGCCCGGAGGGTGGCGACGGTGCGCCGCAGCTCGGGCAGGTCCTCGCGGCCGGCGGGGCAGCGGTCGAGGAGGAAGCCGTCGACCCGGTACCAGTCGAGGAAGCGGTGGGCGTCCGAGACGATCTCCCCGAAGCTCCGCAGCCCGTAGGCGGTGTCGACGTGGCCGAGGACGCGCACGCCCGCGTTGCGCAGCCCGCCCGCCGCCTCCAGGCAGCGCGGGTCCGGCTGGACTCCGGGGCCGTCGGCCACGTTCAGCACCACCCAGTGCAGGGGTGTGCCGGGCCGGTTGAGCCGGTTCCACTCGTCGGGGGCGAGGAGCGGGTGGGCGACGCCCGGGACACCGAGGCCGGTGCCGAACCCGGTGGCCGTGGCTCCCTGTCTCGGCCGGGTCAGATACGGCATGCCGCCTCCATCCAGATGTCCGCCAGCGACTCCTCGAGGTTGATGCGGGGGCGCCAGCCGAGGCGGTCGCGGGCGGTGCGCACGTCGGCCTGCTGCCAGGCCCCGCACCCGTCGGGGTACGGGAAGGCGGCGGTCGCGGCGGGGTGGTGGTCCGTCTCGGCGCGCGGGTGTCCGACGGTCGCCCGCAGGTGGGTCGCGTGGGCGGTGTGCGTGGTGTGGACGGGCCCGTGGTGCGGCAGGCCGTCGAGTTCGTTGAGGGCGCCGCCGTAGCCGGCCACCCGGGCGAGGAGCGCGGCGGCGTCCCGGAGGCGGACGGCGCGGCCGGAGCCGATGTTGATGACGCCCTGCGCGGCGGAGAGCGAGGCGGCGTGCACGGCGCGGGCCACGTCACGGACGTCGACGAAGTCGCGCTGGACGCCGAGCCCGCCGAGCTTCAGCTCGCCGTCGCCGGACTGCATGGCGCGGCGCATCGCCTCGGCGAGCCGGCCGAGCGGGGAACCGGCGGGGGTGCCGGGGCCGACGGGCGAGAAGACCCGCAGCACCACGGCGTCCAGGCCGGAGCCGAGGACCAGTTCGGTGGCGGCGAGCTTGCTGACGCCGTACGGGCCGCCGGGGCGGGGGACGGCGTCCTCGGCCGTGGAGGAGCCCGGCTGGCTGGGCCCGTACTCGGAGCCGCAGCCGATCTGGACGAGCCGCGCCCCGCAGCCGCTGCGGCGCAGCGCCTCGCAGACGGTGGCGACGGCGACCGTGTTGTGCCGGGTGAGTTCGCGGGCGCCGCCCCGGGTGGCGCCCGCGCAGTTGATGACCACACCGGGGTGGACGGCGTCGAGGAAGCGGGTGAGGGCGCCGGGGCTGCCGGTGGCGAGGTCGAAGCGGACGTCGGCGTCGTCACCGCGGCCGAGGGCGGTGAGCTGGACGGCGGGGTCGGCGAGCAGGCGGTCGGCCACGAAGCGGCCGATGTAGCCGTTGGCTCCGATCAGCAGGACCCTCATCGGTCGGCTCCTTCGCGGTGGTCGGTGACGGGACGGCAGGTCATGCGGGGTTCTCCTTCGAATCGGGTCGGGTGCTCCGGGCCGCGGCCGTCGCGGCCGGTCACCGCGGCTGCTCCGGCCGCTGGTGCGCCGAGGCGCGGGTGAGGGTGCGGGAGGCGTGGACCAGCAGGGTCAGAGCGCCCGCACCGCAGGTCAGGACGGGTACGGCGGCAGGGCCCCAGGCGGCGGTGAGGGCCTCCACCGGCGCGCCCAGCGCGGCACAGCCGGGCAGGCGGGCCGCGAAGACGGCGGCGGGCGCGAGCACCTGGGCGGCCGCGGTGAGCATGAGGATCACGCGCGGAGCGTGGGTGAAGCCGTGCACGGTGAGCAGGCGGGCGACGAAGAGGAGGGCGCCGAGCGCGAGGACCGCCGGGGAGAAGCGCCCCGTGTCGAGGAACGGCGCGCACAGGGCGACGAGCGCGGCCAGCGCCCCCAGGAACAGGGCGACCGCGCCCAGCAGCACGGGCCGCACCGAAGCGGCGAAGTCCTCCAGGCCGCGGCTGGAGGTGAGCTTGCGGCGGGCGCGGGTGGTGAAGAGACCGGCCGCCCAGGTCGCGGGCGCGCAGGCGAGGGTGAGGGCCGGGAGCGGAGCGAGGGTCAGCGGCCAGTCGCCGTCCGCGGTGCCGTCGGGCAGTCCGTCGGGGCCTCCGGCGATCGCGGTGCGCAGCAGGCCGTCGCCCAGCACGGCGTAGGCGAGGAGCCAGCAGGTCCAGGAGCCGGTGGCCGCCGGCCGGGAGGAGAGGCCGTCGGGGACGGCCAGCGGCCCGCGGCGCAGTGCGGCGCGCAGGGCGAGGGCGACGGCGAGCGCGCCGATGGCCGCCGTGTACAGGCGGGTCTGGCCGTGGGTGCGGAACAGGACAGCCAGGGAGGCGGCACAGAGCGCGCCGGGCAGCAGCGGGAGCAGGAGCGCCGCGACGGGCCGGCGGCCGGCCGCCTCCCGGCACGGGGCGTCCGGTGCGGCGGGGCCGTCCGTCGCGGTGTCGGTGTCGCGCGGGACGCGGGCGTAGAGCTCCTCCGCGAGGGAGAAGACGTCGCGGTGGCGGAAGCGGGCGGCGGTCCGGTCGGTGATGCCGTGGGCCTCCAGGCCCGCCGCGATCTCCAAGGGGTCCACGGCGCGTTCGCACAGCTCGCGGTGGCGGTGCAGCAGCACCTTGACCGGGTCGGCCGCGCCGGGCAGGGCGCGGCGGCCGAGTTCGTTCAGGTCGGTCATCGGACGGTCTCCGTGACGGGCTCCGGCGTCTCCACGGCCCAGGTGGGGACGGCGCGAGGGGTGGGTTCGGTCCAGCGGCCGGGGACGTGGGCCTCGGCGGGCGCGGCGAAGGGCAGCGGCTCCCCGGTGCCGTCGAGGACGGGCCGGCGTACCGGGGTCCGCGCGACGGTCTCGAGGTAGAGGCCGCGGTAGGCCGTGACGTTCTGCTCGACGCTGAACAGTTCGAGCGCCCGGGCGCGCGCGGCCGCTCCGAGCCGTGCACGGCGCTCGGGGTCGCGCAGCAGCGAGACGCACGCCTCGGCGAGCGCCCGCGGATTGCGCGGCGGTACGACGAGACCGGTGCCGCCGATCACCTCGACGACCGCGCCGACGTCCGTGGAGACCGTCGCGCGTCCGCAGAACATCGCCTCGACCAGCCCGTGCGGGAACCCCTCGACGACGCTGGAGAGCACGGTGACGGTCCCGCCGGCGTGGACGTCGGCGACGGTCTCCGCGCCGGGACCGCCGAGCTCCTCGAAGGACACCGGGTTCCGCCCGACGGCGTGCGGGCCGCCGGCCTCGTCCGGGAAGAGCTGTGCGGCCAGGGCCCTGCAGTGGCCGAGGTAGGCGTCGCCCTCCGGGCCGGAGGGGCGCCCGACCATGCGCAGCCGGGTTCCGGGCTCGGTCGCGCGGATCTCCGCGAAGGCGTGCAGCAGCGAGACCAGGTCCTTGGCGGGCTCCACCCGGCCGATCCAGACGAGCGTGTGCGGGTCGGCCCGCTCGCGCTGCTCCCGGTCCCCCGGCCGGTCCTCCCCGACGCGCGCGAACGGCGCCGCGTCCATGCCGGGGTGGATGGTGCGCAGCTTGGCCCGGTCGGCGCCGCAGCGCTCCTGCCAGCGGCGGGCGTGGGCGTTGCCGGGGACGAGGCAGGAGGCCGTGCGGTAGGTCTCGGCAGTCAGCAGGCCGTGGAAGGCGGCGAGCAGCGACCGCACGGCGGGGGTGGCGTCGGGGCGCGTGAGGTAGTGGGTGCGCAGGCGCACGCCGTACTCGGTGACCAGGAGCGGGACGCCGAAGAAGTGGTGGGCGAGCAGGCCCGGGAGCGCCGCGGTGCCGCCGGACGCGGCGTGGCAGAGGTCCACCGCGCCGAGGCCGTCCTCCTCGTACCAGTCGAGGGAGAGGGGGCGCAGGGCGCGCTCCAGGTGGTCGGCGACGGTCAGCAGATCGGGGACGCGGGCCCCGCGCGCCGCGCGGTGGGCTCCCGGCGTGCGGCAGGCGCGTTCCAGGGCGCGCACGGCCTGCTCGGAACGCAGTGCGGCGACCAGTCCGCCCTCGTCGCGGGAGAGCTCGGCGAGTCCGTGGAGGGCGCTGGCGAAACGGTCCGCCTCGGCGGTGCCGGGCCCCGCGGCGGTGCAGAGGGAGGCGGCCAGTTCGCCGTAGTGCTCGGCGAAGCGCCGGCGTGCGCGGCGGCCGTACGCCACCCCGTCCTCCTCGGCGGTCCACAGCGGTGCCGTGCGCACCCTGGTGACCTGGGACGGCAGCTCGACCCAGCCCGCGTCCTCCTGGGCCTGGCCGGCGCTGAACGCGTAGACGTCGAATTCGTGTCGGTCGAGCCCGCGCACCAGGCGGTCGCACCACACCCCGCCCTCACCGCCCACGTACGGATAGCCACCCTCCGTAAGCAGTCCGATGCGCACGTGTGCACCCCCGTTCTCCCGTCTCGGGAGCCGCCGTTGGCCCGGCGGCTCGCAGCGGGACGAACGTATGCGGACAGGACGGTGGCGTGATGGACGGTTGTCCATCGCGCCACTAAAAGGGGTGAACGGGCGTGACTTTCCCGCACGGATCGCGTTCGCCGTGCACGGATCGCGTTCGCCGTGCTGAGACCGGCACACAACGGGTGCGCGCCGGGCCGGGACCGTCACCCGGCGCGCACCCCGTGGCGAAGGGGGCGGTGGATCCGGCGGCCGGGGCCCCTAGCCCTTGGGGTAGGGCCAGGGGTTGGGGCGGCAGCTGATCCCGTCGTGGTCGAGGAACTTGGTCTGCTGCTGCATCACCGGGGCCAGGTCGCCGTCCTTGTCACAGGTGACGTGGTTGTGGCCGAGGCGGTGGCCGACCTCGTGGTTGATCAGCATCTGACGGTAGGCGAACATCTCGTCGCCGTACGTCTCGGCGCCCTGCGCCCACCGGAAGGCGTTGATCAGCACGCGCTCGGTGGCCGCGGAGTCGCAGGAGACGTTGTCCTGGGTGGTGTCCAGGCCGGACTTGGCACACCAGTCGGCGGTCGTCTCGGGGCTGGCCAGGGTGATCACGAAGTCCGGCTGTCCGGACTCGATCCGCTCGAAGGCGAGGCCGTCGTGCGCCCAGCTCCGGCGGTCGTTGAGCGTCCGGTGCACGGCCTCGGCGAACAGGGCGCCGTCGAGGTCGAGCCCCCGCTCCACATCCACCCGGTACGTGATCTTCCGCCCCTTGCCGGGCGCCTTGTCGATCCCCCGGACGGCGTCGAACTTCCCCGTGCCCGCACGGGTGGCCGCCGGGCGGAACTTCCGGTCCATCTTCTGCTCGTACGTCAGCGGGCGGGGCGTGGCCGCCCCGGGCGTCCCCCGGTCGATCCCGCGCGAGGCGGAGTCCCGCGCGTCGCGCGCCTGCTCGCCGGCGGACTGTGCCTGGACACGGGGGGTGGCGTGCTCGTCGGCGACCTGCCCGGCGACGACGACGGCCAGCACGGTGGTGACGGCGGCGGCCGCCATCCCGGTGAACGCGCGCCCCTTGCCGCCCCTGGTCCGCGCGGGGACGCCCGTCGGCGGCTCGTCGTCGGCGGTGCCGGTGTCCGAGGGGACGCCGGTGGCCGGAGTGCTGTCCCGGTCGGTGGCGGTGACGTAGGGGTCCGCCGGCCCACGGGTGACGGGCTTGCGCGGGGTGAAGAGGTCGTCGGTGTCGTCGAACGCCTCCACGTAGTCCCGGCGCGGCCCCTCGGGGTGCGCCCGGCGCTGCCTCGGCAGGGGCACGCCCTGCCCGGCGGCCTGCGCGCCGTGTCCGGCTCCGGCGGCGGTGCGTCCGTGCAGCGTCCCCCAGCCGTCCCCGGGCTCCTGCTGCTCGGGGTGCCCGCCCCGGACCCCGGGGGTGCCGTGCGCGGGGGTTCCGTCCCCGTACCGCGGGACACCGCGCGGAGGGGTTCCGTCGCCGCGGCGAGGCATGCCCTGCGCGGGGGTTCCGCCCCCGGGACGCGGGACGCCACGCGCGGGAGCTGCCTCACCGTACTGCGGCACACCGCGCGGAGGGGTTCCCTCCCCGTACCGAGGCGCACCCTGCGCGGGATCGCCGTACCGGGGGATGCCCCGCGCGGGTGTGCCGCCGCCGTAACGCGGTACGCCCCGCGCCGGGGTTCCGTCCTGCTGCCAACCGTCCGGCAGCGGCGGTACGCCCTGAACCGGCCTGCCGTGCCCCGGCGCCCCGTAGCCGGGCACCGGCGTGCCCTGCGGCGGGGTGCCGGTGGAGGCCCCGTCGTGGGACGGGCCGTGCCCCTGCTCGGCGCCCGGCTGCGGCCGGCGTGTCCGCTGCTGTGCCTGCGCCGCCGCGTGGCGGGCGTCCCAGCGCTCGTCGTACCGCGCCTCGGCCGCGTCACGTGCGCCGCGGGCGGCGGCGGTGTCCGCGGTGTCGCCCTTCGGGGCGGGTCCGCGACGGCTGTGGCGTCCCACGTCGCGCCTCAGCCCCTCGTCGTCTCGGTCGTGGTGGTCGGGCCACCGGTGTCGGCGGACGGACCCGGATCGCCCTGTGCGTCCGGCTGCACAGTATCCCCCTCGTCCGCGGAATCCGTTGCATCCGCCAGGAGTTCACGGAACGACAACGCGACGGTCTCGGGATACTCCATCATCGCCACGTGCCCCGCGTCCGGGAGTGTCACGAGCCGGGAGCCGCGGAAGGCGCGGGCGGCGCGCTGCGCCATGCGGAAGCCGACGAGCTGGTCCCGGCCGCCGTAGACGAGCAGGGTCGGCGCGAGCACCCGTTCGGCCTGGCGCCACAGCCCCTGCTGGCCACCGAGCATGTAGGCGCTGACGAGCCCCCGCGCGGAGCGCGCCGTCGCGTCCCAGAAGTAGGGCAGCCGCTGCCGCCGCTCCATCTCCTGCACGGCGTGCCGGAAGCCTTCCGGCGTCACCCGCGAGGGGTCGCCGTAGCAGAGGTTCATCACGCCGCGGACCCGTTGCTCGGCGGTCCACTCACGGGTGAGGCGGGTGAACAGCGGTGCGACCCCGGGCACGGCCAGCAGTCCGGTGGGGACGGCGGTGCGCTGCGGGCGCAGTTCGGGCAGGGCCGGGGAGACGAGCGTGAGGGTGCGGACGAGGTCGGGGCGCACGGCGGCGACCCGCGTGGCGACCGCGCCGCCGAGGGAGTTGCCGAAGAGGTGCACCGGTCCGCGGCCGGTGGCCTCCAGACAGCGGATCACCGCGCGGGCGTGCGCGGTGATCGAGTAGTCGCCGTCGTCCGGCGGCGGGGAGTCGCCGAACCCGGGGAGGTCCACGGCCTCGCTGTCGACCACGTCGTCCAGCAGGGCCATCAGGGGCGACCAGTTGAGTGAAGAGCCGCCGAGTCCGTGGACGAAGAAGGCGGGCGGGAGCCCTTCGCGGGCCGGCGGGCGGGATCTGACCGTGAGCGTGACGCCGGGCAGCCGCACCGACCTCAGCCGCTCGCCCTCGGCCACCCTGACCGCCGCCGACTCGGGCAGCGCGCTGGTGGGCGGCACGGACGGCAGCTCGGTCGAAGACATGCGGCAATGTTACGAGACGATCACACCCTGGCTCATGTGTTCGGCGTCACAGGATTGCCGCGTGCCTCCGTGCGCCGCTGCGGCACCCGCTTCGCGCCCCCCCTCCGCACCCGCTTCGCAGCCTCTTCGCGCCGGGCGCGCGTCCGCGTCACGCTCCGGCCGCGGATCGCATGGCGTCGAAATCGGGTGTCTCCTAGGCTCGTACAGAGGGCACCCGTACGTGGCCCCCGCATGCCTCGGGGGCGTGACCGAGAAGGGAGCCCGGCGATGGCCGTGGATCCGACCGACCCCGAGACGTTCGAGGAGGACGAGGACGTGCAGGAGGGCCTGGAGTACGACGTCGAGGCGCCGGAGGTCGACGCGACCGAGCAGCAGACGGAGGTGCGGCCGGAGGAGGACGACCCGTTGACCGATGTCGACCCCGGCCGCGCGAACGAGGCCGACCTGGTGGAACAGACCCGTGTCGTCTCGCTCGACGAGGACGACTACCGGTGAGGAGCGCTCCGGCCGGGATGTCGGCGACCGGGACGTCAGCGACCCGGAAGGGGACATTTCTTGCCCGCTCTGACAGCGTTTGAAACCGTCCGTACCACTTCTTCCGCTGTCCGGTCCGTGAAATCCTGCACGTGCACCGCGCACATCAGGATTACCGAAAAGTACGATGGCGGCGCGGCTCACCCCGCATGTGGACGACAATGGGAGGCGGCGTGACAGCCATCGAGCAGACGGACGCGGTACGTCCGAGGGGTACACGCCTTCCGCGCCGTGCCCGGCGGAACCAGTTGCTGGGCGCCGCCCAGGAGGTCTTCGTCGCGCAGGGTTACCACGCGGCGGCGATGGACGACATCGCCGAGCGCGCGGGTGTCAGCAAGCCGGTGCTGTACCAGCACTTCCCCGGCAAGCTCGACCTGTACCTGGCGCTGCTGGACCAGCACTGCGAGGCGCTGATCCAGTCGGTGCGGCACGCGCTGGCGTCGACGACGGACAACAAGCAGCGCGTGCGGGCGACCATGGACGCCTACTTCGCGTACGTCGAGGACGACGGCGGTGCCTTCCGCCTGGTCTTCGAGTCGGACCTGACGAACGAGCCCGCCGTGCGCGAGCGCGTCGACAAGGTCACCAACGACTGCGCGGAGGCCATCTGCGACGTCATCGCCGAGGACACCGGCCTGTCGCGCGCGGAGTCGATGCTGCTGGCGTCGGGGCTCGGCGGGCTCGCCCAGGTGGTGGCGCGGTCCTGGCTGCACAGCGACCGCAGTGTGCCGCGCGACCAGGCGGTGCAGCTGCTGACCTCGCTGGCCTGGCGGGGCATCGCCGGGTTCCCGCTGCACGGCAGCGACCAGCACCACTGACCGGCGGGGGGCCGGCGGTCGTTTGTTCCCGTCGGCTGTTCGCTGTTGGCGTTGCCGGGCGGAGCGTGCGGATCCCCTCACCGGGCTAATGTGTGCAGGTACGGCGCGGAAGGTCGCGCACTTCACTGACCGTCGGAGGGACATAGCCGTGGAGGTCAAGATCGGCGTGCAGCACGCGCCCCGCGAGATCGTTCTGGAGAGCGGTCAGAGCGCCGAGGAGGTCGAGCGCGTGGTGAGCGAGGCGCTGGCCGGGAAGTCGCAGCTGCTGAGCCTCGTGGACGAGCACGGCCGCAAGATCCTGGTCCCGGCCGACCGTCTCGCCTACGTCGAGATCGGCGAGCCGGCCCCGCGCAAGGTGGGCTTCGGCGCGCTGTAGGGCGGGCCGGGAGCGGAACGCGCAGGAGAGGGGCCCGGCGGTTCTCACCGCCGGGCCCCTCTCCCGTGTCCGGGTCCGGTCCGGGATCGGAAAACCCCCGGACGGCCTAAACCCGATGCCCTCCGGAGTGGATTGGATTCCGCAGGTCAGGGGTAAGTCGGACAGGACAAAAACCTGGACGAGCAGGCCGGCCGTGTGGGAGGGACCCGACATGCTTCTGGAAGCGCTCAGCTCCGCGATCCTCGGCCTGGCCCTGGCGTGGGGGGCGTACCACCGCCTGTCGCACCGGCTCCCCCGGCGCGCGCTGGTCCTGGCGACCGGTGTGGCCGGAGCGCTGTTCGGCGCCTTCCTCATGAACACCGCGCTGGACGCGGGCAACCTGCTGACGATGCTGCTCGGCTCGGCGATCGTCTCGGCCGCCTCGCTGTCCCTGCTGCTGCGCCCCGCGGGCCGCCTCCGCCACTCTGCGACGGCCTGACCGCCCTTGCCGGACGGTAGCCCACCTCCTCGGCCGGACACCGGAACGCCGGCCACCGCGACCGACCGCCTCCCCGGCCCCGCCCCGTCGGCCACCAGGCTCCGTCCGCCCTGCCGAGCCGTCGTCCGCCTCTTCGGCCGGACACCGGACACCGGGCACCGTGACCGAACGCCTCCCCGCCCCCGTCCGTCCGGCCATCAGGCTGCCGCGCGTCCCGCCGGACCGCACCGGGGCCACCGTCGTCGGGCCACCACCCCTGACGCCTCCCCCGGGGGACCGTCCGGACGCGGCGGTCGGGCACCTGCGCCGGTGCCGTCAGGCGGCCAGGCCCAGCGCCGCCATCCGCTTGGTGTGGGCCTCCGTGATGCGGGAGAACATGCGGCCGACCTCCGCCAGGTCGAACCCGTCCGCGACGCCGCCCACGAGCATCGTCGACAGCGCGTCCCGGTCGGCGACCACCCGCTGGGACTGGGACAGCGCCTCGCCCATCAGCCGGCGCGCCCACAGCGCGAGCCGTCCGCCGACGCGCGGGTCCGCCTCGATCGCCGCGCGCACCTTCTCCACGGCGAAGCCGCCGTGCCCCGTGTCGTCCAGGACGGCCAGGACCAGCGCGCGGGTGTCGGAGTCCAGGCGCGCCGCGACCTCGCGGTAGAAGTCGCTGGCGATGGAGTCGCCCACGTACGCCTTGACCAGGCCCTCCAGCCAGTCGGACGGCGCCGTCTGCTTGTGGAAGCCGTCGTAGGCGGCGACGAACGGCTCCATGGCCTGCGTCGGCTCCTCGCCGATCTCGGCCAGCCGGTCCCGCAGCCGCTCGAAGTGGTGGAACTCCGCCGAGGCCATCTTCGCCAGCTCCGCCTTGTCCGCCATCGTCGGCGCCAGCTTGGCGTCCTCCGCGAGCCGCTCGAACGCCGCCAGCTCCCCGTACGCGAGCGCGCCGAGCAGATCCACGACAGCGGCGCGGTACTGGGGGTCGGCGGAGGCGGCGGCCCAGTCCATGGCGGCGACGCCGGTCCGTTCGGCGGGGGTCTCGGGGGTGTCTGCGGCGTTGTCAGGGCTGTCAGGGCTCGTCATGCTGCGCACAATAGTCCGCTCGGCCCGCCCCGGAGGATCCCGGCCGATCAGTGTGACGACGGCTACGTGACCAAATCGGCCATGGCGTGTGCGCGAATCCGGGGTATGGTGGTAATGCGCCTGCTGAGCATTCCGACGTACTCGGACGTGCCCGACGGGCCGCATGCATATGAGGATGCCCGGTCGGTGGCCCGATCGGCTCCGACCCGACAGCCCTCTGAAGTCGTACGGCACATCGCGTACGGAGTCCGGAGGGACACCTCAGCGGTACGAGCGCTCGAGCGTCGGCAGTGGTCCCGTGTCCTACGGCCCCGACCGTATGGCAGCCGTCGTCCCCGGCACGGTCCCTACACGACCCCCGCGCTCGCCTCGCACCGCGCACACAGAAGAGGCAGCACCCTGACTACGACGTTCCGAGAGCTCGGGATCCTCCCCGAGACCGCCGAAGCCCTTGAAGCCGTCGGCATCACCACCCCCTTCCCCATCCAGGAGATGACGCTCCCCGTGGCCCTGTCGGGCACGGACGTCATCGGCCAGGCCAAGACCGGCACCGGAAAGACGCTCGGTTTCGGCCTTCCGCTCCTCGAGCGGGTCACCGTCCCCGCCGACGTGGAGGCGGGCCGCGCGAAGCCCGAGGACCTCACCGACACGCCGCAGGCGCTGGTCGTCGTCCCCACCCGCGAGCTGTGCACGCAGGTCACCAACGACCTGCTGACCGCCGGCAAGGTGCGGAACGTGCGCGTCACCGCGATCTACGGCGGCCGGGCCTACGAGCCGCAGGTCGAGGCGCTGAAGAAGGGCGTCGACGTGGTCGTCGGCACCCCGGGCCGGCTGCTCGACCTCGCCGGGCAGAAGAAGCTGAACCTGTCCCACGTCAAGGCCCTCGTCCTCGACGAGGCCGACGAGATGCTGGACCTCGGCTTCCTGCCCGACGTCGAGAAGATCATCAACCTGCTTCCGGTGAAGCGGCAGACCATGCTGTTCTCGGCCACCATGCCGGGCGCGGTCATCGGCCTGGCCCGCCGCTACATGTCGCAGCCCACGCACATCCGCGCCACCGCGCCGGACGACGAGGGCGCCACGGTCGCGAACACCAAGCAGTTCGTCTACCGCGCGCACAACATGGACAAGCCCGAGATGGTCGCGCGGATACTGCAGGCCGACGGCCGTGGCCTGGTCATGGTCTTCTGCCGCACCAAGCGCACCGCCGCAGACCTGGCCGACCAGCTGAAGCAGCGCGGCTTCGCCTCCGGCGCGGTCCACGGCGACCTCGGCCAGGGCGCCCGCGAGCAGGCCCTGCGCGCCTTCCGCAACGGCAAGGTGGACGTGCTCGTCTGCACCGACGTCGCCGCGCGCGGCATCGACGTCGAGGGCGTCACGCACGTCATCAACTACCAGTCCCCCGAGGACGAGAAGACGTACCTGCACCGCATCGGCCGCACCGGCCGCGCGGGTGCGAAGGGCACGGCGATCACGCTGGTCGACTGGGACGACATCCCGCGCTGGCAGCTGATCAACAAGGCGCTGGACCTGGGCCTCGGCGACCCGGCGGAGACCTACTCCACCTCCCCGCACCTGTACACGGACCTGGGCATCCCCGAGGGCACCAAGGGCGTCCTGCCCCGGTCGGAGCGCACCCGGGCCGGGCTGGAGGCGGAGGAGATCGAGGACCTGGGCGAGGTCGGCGGCCGTGGACCGCGCGGACGCGGCGGCCGTGACGGCCGTGACGGGCGCCGCGGTTCCCGTTCCGAGGAGCGTGAGGCGTCGCCGCGCACGCCGCGCCGCCGTCGCCGTACCCGTGGCGGGGCGCCGGTCGACGAGGCGGGCCTGCAGTCCGCCCCGGCGGCCTCCCTGGACGCCGGGGAGACGGAGGCCGGTGAGGCCCCCGCGCGCACCCCGCGCCGTCGTCGCCGCACCCGCGGCGGGGCCACCGCCGCGGTGAGCCCGGTGGAGCAGGCGGCGGAGACCTCCCTCGACACGGCCGAGGGCCCGTCGGCGGACGGCCTCGAGACGCCCGCGACCTCCGCCGAGAAGCCGCGCCGTCGCCGCACCCGCCGGTCGGCCGAGCAGGCCCAGGACGTGGCGGACCAGCCGTCGGTCCCGGAGCCCGCAGCCGAGGAGGCCGCAGCCGAGGAGTCCGCCACGGCGGAGCCCGCTCCGGCGGAGGACACCGCGCCGCGCCGTCGCCGCACCCGCAAGACGGCCCAGGCCGCCCAGACCGCCGAGACGGCGGTCGACACCGCCGAGGGCGTGACGGAGGTCGCCGAGGCCGCGCCCAAGCGCACCCGTAAGGCCGCCGCGAAGGCGGAGACCGCGGTCGAGACCGCCGAAGGCACCGTCACTGCCGAGGCCAAGCCGCGCCGCACCCGCAAGAAGGCGGTCGCCGCCGAGGCCGACGCCACGGCAGAGGCCGCGCCGAAGCGCACGCGGAAGACCGCGGCCAAGAAGGCGGAGGCCGCCGTGGACGCGGCCGAGGGCGCCGAGGCCGCGCCGCGCCGCACCCGCAAGACGGTGCCGGCGCAGGCCGCCCCGGAAGGGGAGACCGCTGAGGCCACCGCGCCGCGCCGCCGGACCCGCAAGACCGCCGCGTCCGCGCCGGAGGCCACGGAGACGGCGGAGCCGAAGGTCCGCCGCACCCGCAAGGCCGCGGCCCCCGCGGAGACCGCGGAGAGCTGACACCGCACCGACGCCGACGGCCCGGTCCCCGCTCGTGGGGCCGGGCCGTCGGCGTGTGCGCGCCCCGCTACCCTCACCCGGGTGATCACCACCTCCTCCCCCGCTCACCTCCCCGTCCTCCGCCCTCGCCGGCTCCCCACCGCGCGGGGCGAGTTCGCCGTCCTGGACGTTCCGCCGGCCGCCGGGACCCCGGCGCGGGGGACCGTGCTGCTCCTGCCCGGATACACCGGCAGCAAGGAGGACTTCACGCTGGTCCTCGCACCGCTCGCGGCGCGCGGCTACCGTGCCGTCGCCGTGGACGGGCGCGGCCAGCACGGATCGGACGGCCCCGCCGACGACGAAGCGGCGTACGCACAGGACGAGTTGGCGAAGGACGTGCTGGCGCAGGCGCGCGCCTGCGACGCTCCCGTGCATCTCGTCGGCCATTCGATGGGCGGCCAGATCGCCCGCGCGGCCGTCGTGCTGGACCACTCCCCCTTCCGCTCGCTGACGCTCGTGTCCTCGGGCGCCGCCCGCGTCTCCGTCTCCCAGGAGCAGCGGGTGAAGCTGCTGCGGGACGCTCTTGCGGTGATGTCGATGGAGGAGTGCTGGGAGGCGATCCTGGCGATGGGCCCGCCGGAGGAAGTGGGCGGCCCCGCACGCGGAATCGGCGGCCCGGAGCAGCTCAGGAAACGCTGGCTGAGCACCAAGCCCGCACAACTGATCGCCACCGGACGGCAGTTGTGCGCGGAGCCGGACCGGGTCGCGGAACTGGCCGCCGTCCCGCTGCCGTTCCACGTCCTCTCCGGTTCGCACGACGACACCTGGCCGGTCCCGGACCTCGACGCCATGGCCCGCCGCCTGTCGGCCCGCCGTACGATCGTCGACGGCGCCGGTCACACGCCCACCGTCGACCGCCCCGCCCCCACCGCCCAGGCCCTCGCCGACTTCTTCGACACCTTGGCGGTCTCATGAACCACGCCCGCAGCGCCGGCGCCCTGATCCTGCTCTCGGCGGCCGTCGGCTGCGTGTCGGGGGCGGACGCCCCCGACCGCCCCGCCCCCTCCCCGCCGGCCGCCGCCGGCAGCAGCCCCGCTGCCCGGCCGAGCGCCCCGGTGACCCCGCCGGCGCTCGACGGCGGCACGGCCGGCGCGCACGGCCCCGCCCACGGCAACGCGGCCTTCTCCTACGCGCCCGGCGCCCGGGGCGAGGTCCTGACCGTCGCCGTCAGCTGCCGGGGCGCCGGGACCGTGCAGGTGCGGATACCCGTGCTGCACGCGGGCTTCCCGGTCGCGTGCGGCGCCGGGAAGCCCGCCGTCACGTCCCACGCCCTCGCCCTGCCGGCCGCCCACCGGGCCGGGACCGTGCGCGTGACCGCACCGTCCGGCGTGACCTGGGCGGTCACCGTCGGCCGGGACGGCCCCGCGGAGATCCCGCCGGCCTAGTACTGCGCCTGCAGGTGGTCCCAGAAGCCGTCACGGAGGGCGCGGCGCAGGTCGGCCTGGCCGCGGAGGGAGTACTGGAGGAGTCCCTCGGCCTCGACCAGGAGGTCCTGGTCGACGGAGCCGGGCAGGTACGGGTGGCCGGGGAGCAGTTCCATCATGGGTTCGCGGCCGCGCGAGACCAGCCACTTCGCGGCGATCTGCGCGCCGACGAAGCGGACGTCCTCGCGGGTGGGCCGGCCGCCCGCCGATTCGTACGCGGGCGCCGTGCGCCGGGAGACGTAGGGCTTGAAGAAGTCCAGGTCGAGGGTGCGCTGGCTGTCGACCTCCCAGAGCAGCGGCTCGGCCTGGTTGCGGCCCTCGGGCGCCTCGATGCCCCACAGGTGGACCCGGGCGCCGTAGCCCTGGGCCGCCTCGACGGCGGAGACCAGGTCCTCGTCGCCGCCGAGCAGGGCCGCGTCGCTGATGGCGCGGTGCCGGGCCAGTGACTCCAGGTCGGAGCGGATCAGGGAGTCGACGCCCTTCTGCTGGTTGTTGGCGTTGAGGTTGCCGAGGCGGACCTTGACGTCGGGCAGTTCGGCGATGGACTGCTGCTCGGCGGTGTGGATGCGGCGCCGGGCGCCGTCGTACCAGTAGACGCGCAGCAGCCTGCTGTCGGCGAAGACGGTGCGGGCGCGGTCGATGAGCGCGTCGATCAGCCCCTCGGCGTCGAGGTCGAAGGCGCGGCGGTCCTCCGTCCCCGCGACGAGCCGCCCGGCGGCCGCGTAGAGGTAGCCGGCGTCCACGAAGATCGCGTGGGTCGAGGGCGTCTTGGCCACCTCGGCGAGCATGCGCTGGAGCAGCTCGTTCGTGCGGTCGATACGGGCGTGCAGGGCCGTGAGGTCGTCGTTCATCACCTGTCATTGTTCCGCTGGTCACGCTACGAACACAACCGGTCCCGGTCGGTCCTCTCCGAAAACCTTACTCGTCAGTATTTAGCCGATTGAAAGTTTTCCTTAGCGTAGGGAATGTTTGCACCACACAGCCCGTTGGACCCTGTGCGGCACACGGGCCCGTCCGGTCCGTGGGCCTTCACCCAGTAGTTCTCCTTCAGGAGGATGACCAGACGAAGGGAGAAGCCCTTGCGCTTCGAAATCATGCGACTCGACGACATCGACGGCACGCCCGTGGACTCGACCGTCGTGGACGCCGCCTCCGTCAACCGCATCGTTCAGCAGGCTGCCGCCGTGGGGCAGCGTCTGTGGATCCGCCCGGCCGACACACCGGCCTCGTAACTCCCGCACCGCGGGCGGGCGGCCGTACGAGCCGCTTCCCGGTGCACTGTGCGCATGCTTGAGGAGCCCCCGTACCTGCTCGGTACGGGGGCTCCGGTGTGCCTCGCGGCGCCGGGTCCTGGCGCGGGTCAGGCGCCCTGGATCACCTGTGTGACGCCGTTGATGATCTGCTGGACGGCGATGGCGGAGAGCATCATGCCCGCCAGCCGTGTCACCAGCACCACGCCGCCGTCCTTGATGACCCGGATGATCAGCAGCGAGTAGCGCATCACCAGCCACAGGACGACGTGGATGGCGAGGATCGCCGACCAGACCGACACCTGCCCCGTGACGCTGTCGGCCTTCTCCACGGCGAGGATGACCGACACGATCGCGCCCGGCCCGGCCAGCAGCGGCATGCCCAGCGGGACCAGCGCGACGTTGACGTCCTTGGTCTGCTTGGGCTCGTCGGTCTTGCCGGTGAGCAGGTCCAGCGCGATCAGCAGGAGCAGCAGACCGCCGGCGATCATCAGCGCCGGGATGGAGACGTGCAGGTAGCCCAGGATCTGGTGGCCGAGCAGACCGAAGACGGTGATCACGCCGCCCGCCACACAGACGGCCTGGAAGGCCATGTGCCGCTGCGCCTTGGCCGGGCGGCCCGCGGTCAGCGCGAGGAAGATCGGGGTGATCCCCGGGGGATCCATGATGACGAAAAGGGTCAGGAAGAGAGAGCCGAAGACGGCGACGTCGAGCATGACTGCCTTGCGCGAGAACGAGGAAGGAAAAGGGAGGGACGAAGAGAAAGGCGAGGGGCGGGGAGCAGGGGTGCGGGGCTCAGGGCCCGCCGGCCCCCGCGGGGCTCAGGCCGCCCCGCCGGCCCCCGGCACCGGGAACGCTCCGGTCGCCCGCCGCGTGATCTCACCGTAGATCTCGGGGTCCGTGGTGAACTCGCCGAGGACGCAGGTCTTCCGGCTGCCGTGGTAGTCGCTCGATCCGGTCACCAGCAGCCCCAGCTCGCCCGCCAGGCCGCGCAGCCGCGCGCGCGTGCCGGGGTCGTGGTCCATGTGGTCGACCTCGATGCCGTCGAGACCGGCCTCGGCCAGCTCCGCGATCGCGGACTCCGGCACGGTCCGGCCCCGCTTGACCGCGGCCGGGTGCGCGAAGACGGCGACGCCGCCCGCGTTCTTCACCAGCCGGACGGCCTCGAAGGGGTCGGTCTCGTGCTTCGGCATGTACGCCCGGCCGCCGTCGGCCAGCCACTCCGGGGTGAACGCGTCGCTCACGCTCGCCACCACGCCGAGTTCGACGAGCGCGCTGGCCACGTGCGGGCGGCCCACCGAGCCGTCGCCGGCGATCCGGGCGACCTGCTCCCAGGTGACCGGCACGCCCAGCTCGTTCAGCTTGGCGATCATGCCCTTGGCGCGCGGCACCCGGTCGTCGCGGACCAGCTCGCGCTCGGCGAGCAGGGCGGGCTCCTCGGGGTCGAACAGGTAGGCCAGCAGATGCATGCTGACACCGTCGAGGCGGCAGGAGAGTTCGGCGCCGGTGACCAGGGTGAGGCCCTGCGGCAGCGCCGCGAGCGCCTCGGCGTGGCCGCGCGTGGTGTCGTGGTCGGTGAGGGCGACGACGTCGAGTCCGGCCGCGGCGGCCTTGCGGACCAGCTCGGCCGGGGTGTCCGTGCCGTCGGACGCGGTGGAGTGGGTGTGCAGGTCGATGCGCACGACGCGTTACTCCAAGCGTGACGGACGGAGGGGGACGCTCCAGGGTAACCGGATTTTCAGCCACCCCTGTCACACCCGAACCCGGCAGGCGCCCCCTACACCACCGGCCGCGTCCGGCTACGCCTCCAGCAGCCGCGGCGACAGGGCGCCGCAGGGCACCAGCTCCACCTCGGCGCCGGCGTCCCGCAGGTCGGCGAGGACCAGCTCGTCGTACATCAGCAGCCCCGACTGCTCGGGCCACACCACGGCCCACAGCCACAGGCCGAGCGCCTCGCCCGCGAACACGGCGCGGTCGTCGGGCGTGCGGGAGACGTGCCAGAGCGGGGTGGGGCGTCCTGCGGCCAGCACCTTGACCGGGGGCGGCTTCTCGACGTCCATGGAGGGCCCGGGGTCCGGGCCGTCGATGCCCGCGTACCGCGCGCCGAGTCCGACGCCGAGCTCCTCGGCGACCAGGATGAGCTCGCCCATCCCGCCGAGCGGCCCGGGGCCGGTGCACGCGACGGCCGTCGCCCGGCCCCCGCTGCGGTCGTCGCCCGCGGACGCCACGCCCGTGAAGAGCCAGCCCACCGGCAGCGGCCACGGCATCCACACCGGCACCTCGGTGCGGCGCACGACGACTTCGAGGGCCTCGACGCTCGGCGGTATCACGGGCTGCAGCGGGTGCACGGTGCCGTGCGCAGCGCACTGCCAGGCATCCGAGAAGAGGCCGGGAGCCCTGACCCGGCCACCGCACTTCGGGCAACTGGGTTCGCCCCTCATAGGGCCCCACGGTCCTAGGTCCGCGGCGCCACGTCAAGGACGATCACCCGACCGGGCGGAACGGCGACGCACGGACCGAGACGGACGCCCCGCGCATCGAGCACGCGTGGCCCGTCTGCCGCGTGCGCGTCCCACCCCTCTCCGGCCGGCGCCTCTCCGCGTCCCCGCGGCCGAAGCACCGGGCCGACGTGCTCACCGCCGAGGCGGAGAGAGCTCCGGCCCCCGCACGCCACCGGGGTCGGCGTCTTCGCCAACCGAGCGCCCCGGCAACGGCGTCGGTGAGCTTCCTCACTCCAGCGGCACGGACTTCCGGGACGGGTCCCTGAGGTCCGTGCCGTGGTTCAGCCACCGCTCCTGGAGCGCCTGGGCGCCGTGCACGCGCTTCCAGGCGGCCTCGTTCGGCGTCATCGGCAGCAGCGGCAGGAAGCGCACGGGCTCCAGGGGCGCGTCGAGTTCGAGGTCCTCCACCAGGCCGCCCGGCTCGGCGACCAGCACCGAGGTGAACGGGGCGCCGGGCCACAGCGGCTCCCCCACGTCGAGCGAGGCGCCGGGCGCCACGACGAGCCCCTCGACCTGCGGGGACGCGGCGAGCACGGCGAGCGGGCGGAGCACCTTGTCGGTGTCGGCGACGCCGCCGCGCACGGACAGCACCAGCTCGGCCCGGGGTCCCGCGACCGGGTCCGCGATCATGGCCGTGGGGTCCGCCATGGGCTGCGCGGACATGCCGAGGGTCGCGTAGCGCACGATGTCCCCCTCGTGGAACCGCAGCACCTCGATGCGGTCCGTGCCCAGGAAGGTGACCGCCGCGCGCGCGTCCGGTTCGCCCAGCGCGGTGCGCAGCCGGGCCTCGACCAGAGGAAGAACATCAGCCATGCGGCGAGCATAGAACTCGTCAGTACCGGGCAAAGCAAAGCCTTGACACAGCGGTCGGCTGATACGCTTGGCCGGTGGTTCGGGCAGCACGCCACAGCGGCACCGCCCAGGCCTTCAGGGCCCTGGGGAAGTCCGCTCCATGCCCGAACGCCCGTATGGCACCCCCCGTTGACGGGGGAATCCCCCAGGGGATCACGATCGTCCCTCACGAGGGACCGGCCGGAGGAGGTGGGGCTGGCATGGACCGAAGTCGACCGTGCAGTATCACCCGCTCTTCCGCCCGCTGAGGCAGCTGTTCTCCTTTCGGCTCCCGCCTTTCGCTTCGCGCGTCTTCATCGGAAGAGCACTCGTTTCGTTCTGACCGATCTGCCCCAGTAGCTGTGTCAGCGACGAAGCTCGCCACCGCGACGGTGCGGTGCTGCCCGCTTTGTGGACGTGCCAAACATCCGCAGTCCAGGACGTCCTCATTCCGGGTTGTTCCACCCGTCGCCCCGGCGCCTTTCGTTGCCCGTTCGCGAAGGAGCCCGCCATGTCGATGATCCGCGACCTGCGCGCCGTGGTCCGTCCCTCCCGTGTCTCGCTACGCAAGGACAGCGGCCCGTACGAGACCACGCGGGAGCGCGCGACGGCCACCGCCGTCGTCGACTGCGCCGTCTACCGGGACGGCCGCCGCCTGGACACCGAGGGCGGCCCGCTCGGCCCCCAGGACGCGATGCGCCGGGTGCGCCGCGACGGAGGCTTCGTCTGGATCGGCCTGCACGAGCCCACGGAGGCCGAATTCGCGGGAATCGCCGCCGAGTTCGGGCTGCACCCGCTGGCCGTGGAGGACGCCGTCCAGGCCCACCAGCGGCCCAAGCTGGAGCGCTACGACGACTCCCTGTTCACGGTCTTCAAGACCGTCCACTACCTCGACCACGACCGTGTCTCCTCCAGCAGCGAGATCGTGGAGACCGGCGAGGTCATGTGCTTCACCGGCCGGGACTTCTTCATCACCGTCCGGCACGGCGGCCAGGGCTCCCTGCGCGCCCTGCGCCACCGCCTCCAGGACGATCCGGAGCTGCTGGCCAAGGGCCCCTCTGCGGTGCTGCACGCCATCGCCGACCACGTGGTGGACGGCTACATCGCGGTCGCCGACGCCCTGCAGGACGACATCGACGAGGTCGAGACCAAGGTCTTCTCCCCCGGCCGCAAGGGCACCCCGCGCGGCACGGACGCCGGTGAGATCTACCAGCTCAAGCGCGAGGTGCTGGAGTTCAAGCGGGCCGTGGCGCCGCTGCTGCGCCCGATGCAGCTGCTCAGCGAGCGGCCGATGCGGCTGATCGACCCGGAGATCCAGAAGTACTTCCGGGACGTCGCCGACCACGTGGCCCGGGTGCAGGAGCAGGTCATCGGCTTCGACGAGCTGCTGAACTCCATCCTCCAGGCCAACCTCGCGCAGGCGTCCGTGGCGCAGAACGAGGACATGCGCAAGATCACCTCGTGGGCCGCGATCATCGCCGTGCCGACGATGGTGTGCGGGGTGTACGGCATGAACTTCGACTACATGCCGGAGACCCACTGGAAGTACGGCTACCCGGTGGTCCTCGGCGTCACGGTCGCCCTCTGTCTCGGCATCCACCGCATGCTGAAGCGCAACGGCTGGCTCTGAACCGGGCCCCCGCGCCTGGATAGGCTGGGCGCATGACAGGCGAGCTGCTCGACCGGGCCCTCATCGAGGAGGCCACGAAGAAGTCCGGCCTCATCTGGGTCGAGGGACCCGACGTCCCGGTCCGTCCGCTGTGGCACGTGTGGCACGAGGGCGCCGCCTGCGTGGTCGGCGACGGCCCCGGTGAACAGCCCCTGACGGGACTCGCCGACGGGGTCCGGGCCGAGGTGACCGTGCGCAGCAAGGACAAGGGCGGCCGGCTGGTCACCTGGACCGCCGCGGTCCGTGAACTGGCCTCGGGCTCCGAGGAGTGGACGGCGGCCGTCGACGGCCTCAAGGGCAAGCGGCTCAACGCCCCCGACGGCGAGGCGATGCCGCAGCGCTGGGCCCGCGAGTGCCGGGTGCTGCGCCTGGAGCCGACGGGCGCGACGGCCGCGCTGCCCGACGGCGACCTCGCCGCGGTCCCGCCGCCCACCCCCGCGACGACCCGGACGCCGGCGCCTGCCGGGCCGCCGCGTCGGCCGGGCAGGCGCAAGCGGCGCGGCTGACGCGGCAGCGGCCCGGGGCACTCGGAGGAACCCCCTGAACACGTTCAGCGCTCCAGCGGCGGCGCACGCCTCCGGGTGGTGACGGTCACTGCCCTGCCAGGAAGGGCGTGACCGAAGTGGGCTGTCCCGCCGTTGGGTTGGGGCCGGCGTCCGCTCGGACGAAGATCCGTTCCGGTTGGGCGGTCCGTCGTCGCGACGGGGGACCCGCCGCTCGTCCAGGGCTCGGGAACCGGGCGAGCCGGCTGGGCGGTGGCGCTGTCACCGGTCCGGCCTCACGTGCTCATCCGGTCGTCCGGCCCTCGCCGATGCTCGCGGGTCCGCCGTACGACCGCCCGCATCCGGATGGCCGTCCTCGCCTGGCCCCGCCCCGCTGAAAAGGACTCCTTGACTGTCATGCGCACTCCGTGCCACGGCCGTCGGACGGCGGCCGGCCCCGATGCTTGCCGGGTTCCGGCAGGTTCTCGCCATCGAGGCTGCCGCGGCCCGGCGGGGTGCGCGACGAGCGGCTCGATCATCATGGTGGCGCGGGCCCGCGCTCCTGATGGAGGCCGGGGCACCGGCACCGCCTCAAGCCGGTCGGCCGAAAGGCCGGAGAAGCCAGAGAGGGGGACGCGGTGGTCGAGTCCGTGGTCGATGTGGTCGTCGACGTGGTCACGTTGCTGATGGGACCGCTGATCGCGTGGGCCGGCTGGAACACGTGGCGCAGGCCGGACGAGATTCCCCATGTCGCGTCGGGCGGACCACGGTGGACACAGCGCTGCTGGTCCGTCGGTTTCGTGCTGCTCGGGGGCACGGTCACAGCCCTCGGCTGGTTCGGCCTCGCCGGTCGCGAGGAGGTCCGGCCTGTCGGCCTGGTCCGCCTGATCGCCGCGGGGCTCATCGTCCCGCCGATGATGGTCGCGGCCGTGTCCCGGGCCCGGAAGCGTCGCAGATCAGCGGGAGGGCCGGGGCTCGGGTCAGGGTGACCGGCGTCCCCGCCTCGTGCCGGGCCGGCCGGTGAGCGCGCCCGCTCAGCAGCCGCGCTTCATCCTTGGTCGACAGGGCGGGGAAACGCGGTCTAAGAGGTCGGGAGCTGCTTGCCGTAGTCGAGGGTGTCGTCCTTGGCCGGCTTCTCCAGCGGGAAGTCGGCGCCCCAGGCGGAGAAGGTGAGGGTGCCCGCCTCCCCGGCGCGCACCAGCCGCAGCGGATACGGCGTGCCCTCGAGGGAGACGTCCAGGGTGCCGCCGGCCCCGTCGTCGCCGGTGACCCGGACGGTGCGCACGCCGCCCTGCTCGTGGTGACCGTCCGTGCTGAGCTCCCCGTGCAGCGTCAGCAGACCGCTGAGCAGCACGTTCTTGTCGGTGAAGCCGATGAACTTGGTGTACGAGGGGTCGTCCTTGGGCACCTTGACGTACTTCGCGGCGAGCTTGTCCGCGGCCTTGGAGTCGTTCTCCCCGCCGCCGCTGCCCTTCCCCCAGAACGCGGCGTCGGCCTTCAGGAAGAGCTCCTGGCCGACCCGCAGCAGCCGGAAGGTCTGTCCCTGGGCGGTGACCGAGCCGATGCCGCCCTGCTCCTTCAGCCGCATGTCGAGCGTGTAGGCGCGGCCGCTGGTCTCCACCGTCCCGTGCAGCCGCACGGTGCCCACGGACGCGGCGGCCTTCTGGGCCTTGGCCTGGATCTGGTCGGCGGGGAGCCTGCCGACGCCGTTCGTTCCCTCGTTCGGATCCTCGGAGCACCCCGTGAGCGCCGTCCCCGCCACGAGCAGCGCGCACACGGCGCCGGCCAGCGTGGCCCTGCGGGTACGGCCCTGGGAGATCGGAATCACAGGTGGGCTGCCTCTCTGACGGGGGACCTGAACGGCGTACCGCAGAGTACCGGGGCCGGTGACGCCGGACGGAGTCAGTCCGTCCGGACCGGCCACGGGCGCACCGCCGATCGGGACGGGCTAGCCTGAAGCTCACCCGAGCGGGCAATCCGGATAACGGACGCACCAGGCAGCACACGGCAGGGAAGCACCCCGCACGCACGCAAAGGAGCCGCCGGAATGGCATCGGGCGCACCCCGGTTCTTCGTCTCGCACATCTCCGGTGTCGCCGTCTTCGACCCGGCGGGCGACCAGGTGGGGCGCGTGCGCGATCTCGTCGTCATCCTCCGCCCCGGCCGGCGTCCGCCCCGGCTGCTCGGCCTGGTGGTCGAACTCCCCACCCGGCGCCGCATCTTCCTGCCCATGACCCGGGTGACCGCCGTGCAGGCCGGCCAGGTCATCACCACCGGCGTGCTCAACGTCCGCCGCTTCGAGCAGCGGCCCACCGAGCGGCTGGTGTTCGGCGAACTGCTCGACCGGCGGGTGACGCTGGTGGACAGCGGCGAGGAGGTCACCGTCCTGGACCTGTCGGTGCATCAGCTCCAGGCGCGCCGCGAGTGGGAGATCGACCGGGTCTTCGTGCGCAAGGGCAGGAAGGGCGGGGCGTTCCGGCGCGGCAAGGGCGAGACGCTGACCGTGGAGTGGTCCGCCGTCACCGGCTTCTCCCTGGAGGAGGACGGGCAGGGCGCCGAGAACCTGCTGGCCACCTTCGAGCAGCTGCGCCCCGCCGACCTCGCCAACGTGCTGCACCACCTCTCGCCCAAGCGGCGGGCGGAGGTGGCCGCCGCCCTCGACGACGACCGGCTCGCGGACGTCCTGGAGGAGCTGCCCGAGGACGACCAGATCGAGATCCTGGGCGTGCTGGCGGAGGAGCGGGCCGCCGACGTGCTGGAGGCGATGGACCCCGACGACGCGGCCGACCTGCTGGGCGAGCTGCCGGAAGCGGACAAGGAGCGGCTGCTGAGCCTGATGCGGCCCGCGGACGCGGCCGACATGCGCCGCCTGATGTCGTACGAGGAGCACACCGCGGGCGGGCTGATGACCACGGAGCCGATCATCCTGCGGCCGGACGCGACCGTCGCGGACGCCCTCGCCCGGATCCGCGAGCCCGACCTGTCGCCGGCCCACGCGGCGCAGGTGTACGTCTGCCGGCCGCCGGAGGAGACCCCGACGGGCAAGTACCTGGGCACCGTGCACTTCCAGCGGCTGCTGCGCGACCCTCCCTACACCCTGGTCGGCTCCATGCTGGACGACGACCTGCAGCCGCTGGAGCCGGAGGCGTCGCTGCCCGTGGTCGCCGGGTTCTTCGCCACGTACGACATGGTGGCGGCCCCGGTGGTGGACGAGGCGGGGTCGCTGCTGGGGGCGGTGACGGTGGACGACGTGCTGGACCACATGCTGCCGGGCGACTGGCGGGAGACCGAGTTCCATCTGGAGGAAGGGGAGGTGCCCGATGGCGGGTGAGCGCGACGGCGCGCGCGAACGGCTGCCGGCGGGGGCCACGGCCGCCGGACGGCCGCGGACGCCCCGGCTGGACCAGCCGCGCCCCCCTCGGCGCCGCATCCTGCCCGAGTGGGACCCGGACGCCTTCGGACGGCTCTCGGAGCGCATCGCCCGCTTCCTGGGCACCGGGCGGTTCATCGTCTGGATGACGGTCGTCATCATCCTGTGGGTGCTGTGGAACGTCTCCGCGCCGAAGGAGCTGCGGTTCGACGAGTACCCGTTCATCTTCCTGACCCTGGCGCTGTCCCTCCAGGCCTCCTACGCGGCCCCGCTGATCCTGCTCGCGCAGAACCGGCAGGACGACCGCGACCGGGTCAACCTGGAGCAGGACCGCAAGCAGAACGAGCGGTCGATCGCCGACACCGAGTACCTGACCCGTGAGGTCGCCGCGCTGCGCATCGGGCTCGGCGAGGTGGCCACCCGGGACTGGATCCGCTCGGAGCTGCAGGACCTGGTCAAGGAGCTGGAGATCCGGCAGGACGGCCACAAGGAGCAGCACGGCCCACACCCGGCGATGCGGGCGGAACGGCCGCCGGGACGTGACGCAGACGACCGCTGACTTCCTTACCGGCGGGTGTACCCGGAGCCGTACCATCGTCCTTATGGCTACGGAAGACGCGGTGCGCGAAGCACTGGCGACGGTGAACGACCCCGAGATCAACCGGCCCATCACCGAACTCGGGATGGTCAAATCGGTGGAGATCGGTGCGGACGGTGCGGTCGCGGTCACCGTGTACCTGACGGTCTCCGGCTGCCCCATGCGCGACACCATCACGCAGCGCGTGACGGACGCGGTCTCCCGCGTCGAGGGCGTGACCCGGGTCGACGTGACGCTGGACGTCATGAGCGACGAGCAGCGCAAGGAGCTGGCGAGCGCCCTGCGCGGCGGCCAGACCGAGCGCGAGGTGCCCTTCGCCAAGCCGGGCAGTCTCACCCGGGTCTACGCGGTGGCGTCCGGCAAGGGCGGCGTCGGCAAGTCCTCGGTGACGGTGAACCTGGCGGCGGCGATGGCGGCCGACGGCCTGAAGGTCGGTGTCGTGGACGCCGACATCTACGGCCACTCGGTGCCGCGCATGCTGGGCGCCGACGGGCGTCCCACCCAGGTCGAGAACATGATCATGCCGCCGTCGGCGCACGGCGTGAAGGTCATCTCCATCGGCATGTTCACCCCGGGCAACGCACCCGTGGTGTGGCGCGGCCCGATGCTGCACCGCGCGCTCCAGCAGTTCCTGGCGGACGTGTACTGGGGCGACCTGGACGTGCTGCTGCTCGACCTGCCGCCCGGCACCGGCGACATCGCGATCTCGGTCGCGCAGCTCGTGCCGAACGCGGAGATCCTGGTCGTCACGACCCCGCAGCAGGCCGCGGCCGAGGTGGCCGAGCGCGCGGGTTCCATCGCCGTGCAGACGCACCAGAAGATCGTCGGCGTGGTCGAGAACATGTCGGGGCTGCCCTGCCCGCACTGCGGCGAGATGGTCGACGTGTTCGGCACCGGCGGCGGCCAGACCGTCGCCGACGGCCTGACCCGCACCACCGGCGCGAACGTCCCGGTGCTGGGCGCCATCCCGATCGACGTACGGCTGCGCGAGGGCGGCGACGAGGGCAAGCCGGTGGTGCTGTCCGATCCGGACTCCCCGGCGGGCTCGGCGCTGCGTTCCATCGCGGGCAAGCTGGGCGGCCGGCAGCGCGGCCTGTCGGGCATGTCCCTGGGGATCACCCCGCGCAACAAGTTCTGAGACCCGTGCACACGCCGGAGGGCGCCCGTCCGCTGCGGACGGGCGCCCTCCGGCGTTCTCGAGCGGCTGTGCGAGCTCGCTCAGCCCTCGTACGCGGCGATGTCCTCCACCGCGGCGAAGCCCAGCCCGTACGCGCTCATTCCCCGGCCGTACGCGCCGATGTGGACGCCGGCCCGGGTGGAACCGGCGAGCACCCAGCCGTACTCGGACTCCCGGTAGTGGAACGGCGTCGGCACGCCGTCCACCGGCAGGGACAGCGTCGACCAGTCCTCGCCCTCCAGGTCGTCGGCGAGCACCCAGGCGGTCTCCGTCTGCTGCTCCAGCCAGTCGTCGCGCAGGGAGTGGTCCATCTGGCCGGGCCAGGTGAAGGACAGCAGCCCCACGCCGGCGAGCCAGGCGGCGGAGGAGACCGAGGTGGCCTCCAGCAGGCCCGTGCCGTCGGCGCTGCGACGGACCGGGTTGGCGGCCACGGTCACCACGACCGCGAACTTCTCCTTGGCGTCCTGGTCGCCCCCGGCCGCGAACTCGCTGCGGACGGACGGCTCGTCACCGTGTCCGACCGATCCGTGCTCCACGGCCCCGTCGGCCGACAGGCCGACCTGCATCAGCCAGCGCGCCCCCGTGAAGGCCTCGTCGAGGCCGTACCACGGGAAGGGCGCACGCAGGTAGCCGTCGACCGTACGCCGGGCGGAGGGGACTGGTTGTCCGTCCTCCGCGGCCGGCGCCTGTGCGACTGCCGAACTCGTCGTCTCCATGTGCCCGGACGCCTCCTCGCTCTCGTCGGACCGGGCGGCCCGCCCCCCTTTCGGGCGTACTCGTCCGTTCCGCACAACAACTCGGCAGCATAACCACCCTGCCGCCACGGGCAGGGAAACCGCCCGGCGCGTAGGGCGTCCGGACGCCCCGATCGGGCCGTCCGCAGCCCGGGTGGAGTATGAAACGCGTCACGTACGCGCGGGCGCAGGCCCACGGGACCGGTCAGGTGGCGTCCATGTCGAAGGGCGGGCGGTCGTCGGCCGCCGGCCTCTCGGGCTTCTTCGTCATGTCCACACGTCCGCCGGAGGGAGCGGACGAGGAGGACGGGTCGGCGTCGCGCCCGTGGACGGCGTCCGCGACCTCGGCCATCTCCTTCTTCAGGTCGAAGCCGTTGCGGATCTCCTTCAGCCCCAGGTCGTCGTTGTCCAGCTGCTTGCGGATGTACGTCTTGGGGTTGAGGTCCTCGAACTCGAAGTCCTTGAACTCCGGGCCCAGTTCCTGCCGGATGTCCTGCTTGGCGCTCTCCGAGAAGTCCCGGATCTTGCGGATCGTGCGGCTCACGTCCTGGATGACCTTGGGGAGCTTCTCCGGACCGAAGATGAGCACGGCGAGGACGATGAGCGTCACCAGCTCGAGCGGTCCTATGTCATTGAACACCTGAAGCTCCTCGCGATGCCTTCGGTCCTCGGCCCTCGGTGCCGGTCGGTCGCCTTCCGTGGTCCGGGCCGGGTCCACGGTACCCGGACCTCCCGTACGACCGGTACCGTCCCGGCGTCCCGCGATGTCCTCCCGGCCGCCGTCCGCGTCAGTCGCCGTCCGCGTCAGTCGCCGTCCGAGGAGCCGAGCACCAGGGACACCGTGCGTTCCTCGCCGTTCCGCTCCAGGGTCAGCTCCAGCCGGTCGCCGGGGCGGTGGGCGCGGGTCCTGACGATCAGTTCCTCGCCGGAGCGCACGGGGCGGCCGTCGACCTCGGTGATGACGTCGCCGGGCCGGATGCCCGCCTCGGCGCCGGGACCGCCGGTGCTGACCGGGGGTCCGCCGTCGCTGCCCTCGGTCGCGACACGGGCGCCGTCGCCGCTGTAGTCCATGTCGAGGGTGATGCCGATCACCGGGTGGGTGGCCTTGCCGGTCTCGATCAGCTCCTCGGCGACCCGCTTGCCCTGGTTGATCGGGATGGCGAAGCCCAGCCCTATGGAGCCGGACCCGCCCTCCGGGTCCAGACCGCCGTCGGCGGAGCGGATGGCCGAGTTGATGCCGACCACCCGGCCCTTGCCGTCGAGCAGCGGGCCGCCGGAGTTGCCGGGGTTGATCGGCGCGTCGGTCTGCAGGGCGTCGACGTACGACACGTCGCTGCCGTCGCCCTTCTCGCCGCCGGCGGTGATGGGCCGCTCGCGGGCGCTGATGATGCCGGAGGTGACGGTGCCGGCCAGGTCGAAGGGGGCGCCGATGGCGACGACGGGGTCGCCGACCTGCACGTTGTCCGAGTTGCCGAGCGGCAGCGGGGTGAGCCCGCGCACGCCCTTGACCCGTACGACGGCGAGGTCGTATCCGCTGTCCCGGCCGACGACGGCCGCCTCGGCGGTGTCGCCGCTGTGGAAGGTGACGGTGATGTCGCCGTCGGCTCCGGCGGGCTCGACGACGTGGTCGTTGGTGAGGATGTGGCCCCGGTCGTCCAGCACGAAGCCGGTGCCGGTACCGGCCCTGCCGCCGCCGCTGACGTGCAGGGTGACGACGCTGGGCAGCGCCTGCGCGGCGATCCCGGCGACGCTGTCGGGGTCCCGGTCGGGCGCCTCCACACCGGCCTGCGGCAGCTCCACGGCGCCGATGCCGCCGTTCCGCTCCAACTGGACGCCGACGACGCCTCCGGCGATGCCGGACACGAGCGCGATGAGCACGGCGGCGCCGATCAGTGTGCGCCTACGGCGGCCCCGGCGCCGGTTGGCGTCCCCGTCGGCGGGGCCGGCCTGCTGCGGCGGGGCGCTCGCCGCGACCGCCCAGGGGTCGTACCGCGCCCAGGGGTCGGCCGCGGGGGCGTCCTGGGCGGCGGGGGCCGTCTCCGGTGCCGTGGGAGCCGCGCCCACGGGCACGCCGTGCGCGGGGGTGGCCGCCGGATGCTGCACCGGCGGCGCGGGCGCCCAGGGGCCGGGCTCCCCGTAGGGCGGGGTGCTGTAGGGGTCGGGGTCGTGGAGGGGCCTCGGCTGCTCGCCGGCGGGCGGGGCGACGCCTTGGACGCCGTGGGCGGGCACGGTGCCGGTGGAGTCGGGCGCGGGGGTCTCGGCGACCGGCGCGGGCACGGAGCCGGCGGAACCCGACGCGGGGACCTCCGCGCTCGGCGCCGGCACGGACCCCCACCCGGTGTCCGCGGCGCCGTCAGGCGTCCCGCCCTCCGGTGCCGGGGCGGGCGCCGTGTCGAGAGGCCGGTCCAGTTCGTAGTCGCCGTCCGGGCCCGTGCGGGGAGACCGCACGGGCTTCGGGCGGGCGAGTTCGAAGTCGCCGTCGGGCCCTTCGGACTCCCCCGGTGTGCCCGGCTTCCCCTCGTTCATGCTCTCCCCACGGCTGGACCGGCACGGATCGTCGGCACCGTGCTCCGGTCCGCCCGTGCGGTGGAGCCCGGCTCGGCGCCCGGCCGCGGAGGGCCTGGGCGCGCCACCCGGAATCTAATCAGGTTCGCGCGCCCCCGCGCAGGGGCCCGGTCAGCGGGCCGCCTGCGAGCTGTGCGTGGGCGAGGGGACCGGTGACGGCGCGGCGGTGACCAGGCCGGGCGTCTTCAGTCCGGCCGCCGCCGCCCACGCGCCCAGTCCGAGCGGCGGGGTCGCGTTCAGCGGCCGTATGTGCGGGGGCGCCGGGATGCCGGGCAGCAGCGGGGCGGCGACGCCGGTGGGGACGACGGGAGCCGCTCCCAGTCCGCTCTGGCCGCCCGCCATCTGTCCGAGCAGCGGGCCGACACCCCGGCGCCGGGAGTCCGGCGTGGTGGCGGCGCCCGCGCCCTGCGTGCGCATCGGTGTCACGTTGCTCCCCTTGCCCTGGCCGCGCGTCTCCACGTCGGCGGGGGCGACGGTGGAGACGCCGCCGAGGGCGATCGCGGCCAGCGACACCGCGCCCGCGGCGACGAACGCGAGACGCAGACCGCGCGAGGACGGCCGGTCGGCGTGGTGCCGGCCGGTGAGGTCCGCCGCGGCGGCCGCGGGCTGGTGGCGCCGCACGGGCGCGTAGGCGAATTCGAAGCGCTCGCTCCGCCGGGCCCCGAAGACGCCGGCGGAGGAGCCGCCCGGCAGCGCGGAGCCGCCCAGCGGGGACCCGCCGTCGCCGAGCCCTCCCCCGGCGGGCAGCCCTTGCAGGCGCGCCAGGAGGCTCTCGGAGGGCGGCGGCGGGGCGGCCGCCGCGAAGACGTTCTTCAGGCGGCGCTGCTCGTCCACCTCCGTCTTGCACTTGGCGCAGGTGGCGACGTGCGCCAGTACGCGCTCACGCGCGTCATGACCGAGCTCTCCGTCCACCAGGGCGGCGAGCCGGTCTCCCAGATGATGCTCCGCGAGGCGGCCCTCGGAAGACTTCGGCAGTGAACTGCTCACGCGCTCGCGCCCCCTCCCCCCAGTGCGGGGACACGCGACACGAAGGAGGGACGGTCCGCGCGCGCCTTGGGCGAACGGTGCGCGAGGGCCTTGCGCAGCTGGGAACGGCCGCGGTGGATGCGGGACCGGACGGTGCCGAGCTTGACGCCCAGGGTGGCCGCGATCTCCTCGTACGACAGCCCCTCGATGTCGCACAGCACGACGGCGGCGCGGAACTCCGGGGCGAGCGTGTCGAGGGCCTGCTGGACGTCGGCGTCGAAGTGCGCGTCGTTGAAGACCTGCTGCGGCGTGGGCTCCTTGCTGGCCAGCCGCTCGGCCGCGTCGTCGCCGAGCGCGTCGAAGCGGATGCGCTGCTTGCGGCGGACCATGTCCAGGAAGAGGTTGGTGGTGATGCGGTGCAGCCAGCCCTCGAAGGTGCCGGGCGTGTACGTCGACAGGGAGCGGAAGACACGGACGAAGACCTCCTGCGTGAGGTCCTCGGCGTCGTGCTGGTTGCCCGTGAGCCGGTAGGCGAGCCGGTAGACCCGGCCGCTGTGCGTGCTGACGATCTCCTCCCAGGTGGGGGGAGTCCACGCCTGCCCGTCCGCGTCGCCGGAGAAGGTCGCGGTCTGGGCCGGGTCGCCGGCGCGGTCATGGTCAGCAGCGGTGTTGTTCACGGATTTCGGCCTGCCCGCCGACCCGAGGAAGCGCCGCAGCCCTCCTGCACGATCCACAGGCGCAGCCGCACCTCCCCTGTCGGCTCTGGTGGTGTCCAGTGGAGCCCCTACCATAGCCACCTCGCCCGTTAGCTCCGGATAAGCGGTTTTACGAGAATTTGATCTGCGCTGCCACGGCTCGTACGACTGCGCCTGCACTTGCTCGGCGTCCGCGTCCACTCCCCGCCCCCCTTCCCGGCGCGCACCTCTCTCCTGTCTCTTTGAACGACTGGTCCCATCTGCGGGTTCCCGGCGCCAACGGATACAGTCACGCCCAGGCAACCACGGGGACAGGAGAGGGTCATTACCGCCAACCGGCAGACGAGCTGGGCGTTCGCCGACGCCTATGTCGCCGAGGACGAGGCGCTGCACCGGGCTCGCGGCCGGGCTCGCGAGGCAGGCCTGCGCTCGGTGTCGCCCGGCACGGGCGCGGCCCTGCGGTTGCTCGCCGCCAGCGTGGACGCCAAGGCGGTCGCGGAGATCGGCACCGGCTGCGGCGTGTCGGGGATCCATCTGCTGCACGGCATGCGCCCGGACGGGGTGCTGACCACGGTCGACCAGGATCCGGAGCACCAGCAGTCGGCCCGGCAGGCCTTCCGTGAGGCCGGTTTCGCCGGCAACCGGGCCCGTTTCATCCCCGGCCCGGCGCTGGACGTGCTGCCGCGCCTCGCGGACTCGGGCTACGACCTGGTCTTCTGCGACGGCGACCGGCAGGAGTACCAGGACTATCTCGCCGAATCGCTGCGCCTTCTGCGCCCTGGAGGCCTGGTCGCCTTCGAAGGCGTCTTCGCGAACGGGCGCACCGTGGACTCCGGCCCCCAGCCGACGGAGGTGCTGCGGCTGCGGGAACTGGTGCGGACCGTTCGCGAGAGCCAGGAGCTGGTGTCCTCGCTCCTGCCCGTGGGGGACGGGCTGCTGTGTGCCGTGAAACGGTGACGAACCGTCGCACGGCGTGCCGCTGACACCCGCTGCCCCCGACGCATGCGCGAAACAGCCGCCCCGGCACCGCGTGCGGCGCCGGGGCGGCTGAAAGGGTATGGTCGCTTGCGCGTCAGCCGACGACCTTCTTGAGGGCGTCGCCGAGCGCGTCGGCCTCGTCCGGGGTCAGCTCGACGACGAGCCGACCGCCGCCTTCGAGCGGAACGCGCATGACGATGCCCCGCCCCTCCTTGGTCACCTCGAGCGGGCCATCACCCGTCCGCGGCTTCATGGCCGCCATGCTCGTTCCCCTTCCTGAAACCCAGCTAAACCGTCTGAGCCGACGGCCCACTGAAGGGCACCTGCGGTCCTTGAAGCAGGACACACGCCACCGGCATCGAACACATTGCTTCCAGGCCATTATCCCGCATGGCGGGACCCGATGACCAACATCAGCAGGCATCGCTTGGGCAACGCACATGAGCAAAACCACTCAATTCGGCGATGTGACTGCGATACTGCGCTCCCCCGCCGACCTCCGGGCACCGGAAACCCGGCACGATCGTTTGACGCAGGTCACACCGAGGCCGTCCGCCGGGGCTCGTGAACTGGGTCATGCTGTCCTCCGGAAGAGGATGTACTCACCAGTACGTCCCGAGCCGCACACGGAGGGATACGACCATGGCCGACACCGTGCTCTACGAGGTGGGCGACGGACTCGCGACGATCACGCTGAACCGCCCCGAGGCGATGAACGCGCTGAACGTCGCGGCGAAGGCCGCCCTCCGGGACGCGGTCCGGTCCGCCGCGGACGACGACGCCGTACGGGCGGTGCTGCTGACCGCGGCCGGGGAGCGGGCGTTCTGCGTCGGGCAGGACCTCAAGGAGCACATCGGGCTGCTGGCCGCCGACCGGGAGGACGGTTCGGGGCGGACCATGAGCACGGTGCGCGAGCACTACAACCCCATCGTGAAGGCCATCGCCGGCGCGCCGAAGCCGGTGGTGGCGGCGGTGAACGGCGTGGCGGCGGGCGCCGGTTTCGGGTTCGCGCTGGCCGCGGACTACCGGATCGTCGCGGAGACGGCGGCGTTCAACACCTCGTTCGCCGGTGTCGCGCTGACCGCCGACTCCGGCATCTCCTGGACGCTGCCGCGGGTGATCGGCCCGGGCCGCGCCACCGACCTGCTGCTCTTCCCGCGGAACATCTCCGCGCAGGAGGCGTACGAGCTGGGCATCGCCAACCGGCTGGTGCCAGCCGGCGAGCTGCGCGCGGAGGCCGAGAAGGTGGCCCGCGCGCTGGCCCAGGGTCCGACGGTGGCGTACGCGGCGCTCAAGGAGTCGGTGGCGTACGGGATGAGCCACTCGCTGGAGGAGACGCTGGAGAAGGAGGACGAGCTGCAGACCCGGGCGGGCTCGTCGGAGGACCACGCGATCGCGGTGCAGGCGTTCGTGAACAAGGAGAAGCCGACGTACCTGGGCCGTTGAGTCCGGGGCTACGGCGCCGTCGGGGACCGCGGGTTCTTCTTCGTGGCCGAGCGCGCAGTCCCCCGCGCCCCTCGAGGGGCGCTTCTCGCCGCGCATGCCTCCAGGTGGTCGTTCACCAGTCCGCAGGCCTGCATCAGGGCGTACGCCGTGGTGGGGCCGACGAAGCGCAGGCCGCGCTTCTTCAGGGCCTTGGACAGCGCCGTCGACCCGGGTGTGACCGCGGGGACGTCGGCGAGGGTCTTCGGCGCCGGGCGGTCCGCCGGGTCGGGGGCGTGGGACCAGATCAGGGCGTCCAGGTCGCCGGGCGCCCACCGGGCCAGCACGCGTGCGTTGGCGAGGGTCGCGTCGATCTTCGCGCGGTTGCGGATGATGCCGGTGTCGGCGAGCAGGCGCTCGCGGTCGGTGTCGGTGAACTCCGCGACCCTGGCGATCTCGAAGCCGGCGAAGGCGGCGCGGAAGCCGGGGCGGCGGCGCAGGATCGTGATCCACGACAGCCCGGACTGGAACGCCTCCAGGCTGAGGCGCTCGAAGAGGGCGTCGTCGCCGTGCACCGGGCGGCCCCACTCCTCGTCGTGGTAGGCGAGGTAGTCCGGGGCGGACAGCGCCCAGGGGCAGCGGGGCAGGCCGTCGGGGCCAACCGGCTGTCCGCCCACGGTGTCGCTCACCGCTGATCGTCCTCCGGGTGCGGGGCGGGCTTGTCCGCCGACAGGTGCGCCGCGGCGGCGCGGGCGCCGGCCAGCGCGGACTCCAGGTCGGCGATCCGCGCGTCCCGCTCGGCGAGTTCGGCGGCGAGGCGGCCGAGGGCGTCGTCCACGTCCGCCATGCGGTAGCCGCGGGCGGCGAGGGGGAAGCGCAGGCGGTCGACGTCCGCGCGGCTGACCGGGCGGTCCGGCGGCAGGGAGTCCTGGAGCCGCTCCGGCTCCGCCTCGGGCAGCGGGGCGTTGTCGCCGCCGCCCACCACGGCGAGGGTCACCGCGGCCACCACGACGGCCAGCGCGACGACCAGGAACAGGAACATAACCATCGCCGGGGCCCCCACGGTCGGATGAGTCGGAGTCGGATGTGTGGCTCCGATCGTGTCATGCGAGTCTGACACCCGGGGCCGCCGGGCGGACGGAGGCGGCCCGGACGGCCGGACGAGGAGAGGTTCCAGGGGATGCTCAGGCTGGGCAGGCGGGAATTCGCACCGCACGAGCGGGTGATCATGGCGATCGTGAACCGGACCCCGGACTCCTTCTACGACCAGGGCGCCACCTTCCGCGACGGGCCGGCGCTCGCGCGCGTGGAACAGGCGGTGGCCGAGGGCGCCGCGATCGTCGACATAGGAGGGGTGAAGGCGGGGCCCGGCGAGGAGGTCTCGGCCGAGGAGGAGGCACGCCGGACGGTCGGTTTCGTGGCCGAGGTGCGCCGCCGCTTCCCGGACGTGGTGATCAGCGTGGACACCTGGCGGCACGAGGTCGGCGAGGCCGCCTGCGAGGCGGGCGCGGACGTGCTGAACGACGCGTGGGGCGGGGTGGACCCGCGCCTGGCCGAGGTGGCCGCGCGGTACGGCGCGGGGCTGGTGTGCACCCACGCGGGCGGGGCGCAGCCCCGGACCCGGCCGCACCGGGTGACGTACGACGACGTGATGGCGGACATCCTCGACGTGACCGTGGGGCTGGCCGAGCGGGCGGTGTCGCTGGGGGTGCCGCGGGAGTCGGTGATGATCGACCCGGGGCACGACTTCGGGAAGAACACCCGGCACAGCCTGGAGGCGACCCGGCGGCTCGGGGAGATGGTGGCGACCGGGTGGCCGGTGCTGGTGTCGCTGTCCAACAAGGACTTCGTCGGCGAGACGCTGGACCGCCCGGTGAAGGAGCGGGTGGTGGGGACGCTCGCGACGACGGCGGTGTCGGCGTGGCTGGGCGCCCAGGTGTACCGGGTGCACGAGGTCGCCGAGACGCGTCAGGTGCTGGACATGGTGTCGTCGATCGCCGGGGACCGGGAGCCTGCGGTGGCGCGGCGCGGGCTGGCGTAGGGCCGGACGGGACGCCGCGGGGGCGGCGGGGCCGTCGCCCCCGCCCGCCCCTGGGGGTCCTGGGGCGTCAGCGGCCCGCTTCCTTGGAGACCAGGGCCACCGCCTCGTCCACGTCGTCCGTGACGTGGAACAGCAGCAGGTCCTTCTCGGCCGCCTTGCCCTGGCCGATCACCGTCTTGCGGAGCCAGTCGACGAGGCCGCCCCAGTACTCCGTGCCGAACAGCACGATGGGGAACTGGGTCACCTTCTGGGTCTGCACCAGGGTGAGCGCCTCGAAGAGCTCGTCGAGCGTGCCGAGGCCGCCGGGCAGGACCACGAAGCCCTGCGCGTACTTGACGAACATCATCTTCCGGACGAAGAAGTACCGGAAGTTCAGGCCGATGTCGACGTACCGGTTGAGGCCCTGCTCGAAGGGCAGCTCGATGCCGAGGCCGACCGAGACGCCGTCGGCCTCCAGCGCGCCCTTGTTGGCCGCCTCCATGGCGCCCGGGCCGCCGCCGGTGATGACGGCGAAGCCCGCCTCGACCAGGCCCCGGCCGAGCCGCACCCCGGCCTCGTACTCGGGCGAGTCCGCGGGGGTGCGGGCGGAGCCGAAGACGCTGATCGCGGGCGGGAGTTCGGCCAGGGTGCCGAAGCCCTCGATGAACTCCGACTGGATGCGCAGCACCCGCCAGGGGTCGGTGTGCACCCAGTCGCTCGGCGCGCGCTCGTCGAGCAGCCGCTGGTCGGTGGTGCTGGACTGCACCTGACCGCGCCGTCGGAGGACCGGTCCCAGACGCTTCTCCTCCGGCGGCCGCCGCTTCCCCTCAGGGTTGCCCGTAGCCATGTGCGCTCCCTCCGATTGCCAGGTCGTACCGCCTCAGCGTAGATCTACGCGGGTTACGTGCGGGGGACGTCAGCATGTCCACGCGCCAGCGTTCCAAACGCGACGCCGCCCGTACGGGTGTCAGACGGTCAGCCAGGACCGGAGCCGCTCCTCGCCCGCGAGGATCTTGGCGGTCTCGACGCGCTCGTCCCTCCTGTGGGCCAGGTGGGGGTTGCCGGGGCCGTAGTTCACGGCGGGGACGCCGAGCGCGGAGAAGCGGGAGACGTCGGTCCAGCCGTACTTGGGCTGCGGGGTGCCGCCCACCGCCTCGATGAAGGCCGCCGCGGCCGGGTGGGACAGGCCGGGCAGGGCCGCGCCGCTGTGGTCGTCGACCACGAACTCGGTCACGCCGCAGTCCGCGAAGACCTCCCTGACGTGCGCCAGGGCCTCCTCCTCGCTGCGGTCGGGGGCGTAGCGGAAGTTCACGGTGACGACGCACTCGTCGGGGATGACGTTGCCGGCGACGCCTCCGGAGATGCCGACCGCGTTGAGGCCCTCGCGGTACTCCAGGCCGTCGATGACCGGCCACCGGGGCTGGTAGGAGGCCAGGCGCTCCAGGATCGGGGCGGCGGCGTGGATGGCGTTGGAGCCCATCCAGCCGCGCGCGGAGTGGGCGCGCTCGCCGGAGGTCTTCAGCAGCACCCGCAGGGTGCCCTGGCAGCCGCCCTCGACCTGCCCGTCGGAGGGTTCGAGCAGTACCGCGAAGTCGCCCTCCAGCCAGTCGGGGTGCGCCTCGGCGACGTGCCCCAGCCCGTTGAGGTCGGCGGCGACCTCCTCGTTGTCGTAGAAGACGAAGGTGAGGTCGCGGTTGGGCTCGGGGACGGTGGCCGCGATGCGCAGCTGGACGGCGACGCCCGCCTTCATGTCGCAGGTGCCGCAGCCCCACAGGACGCCGTCCTCGTCGAGGCGCGAGGGGACGTTGTCCGCGATCGGGACCGTGTCGATGTGGCCGGCGAGGATCACCCGCTCTGGGCGGCCCAGCCGGGTGCGGGCCACGACGTTGTTGCCGTGCCGGTCGACCGTCAGGTGCGGCAGCGCGCGCAGCGCCGCCTCGATCGCGTCCGCGAGCGGCTTCTCGGTGCCGCTCTCGGAGGGGAAGTCGACGAGCTGCGCGGTGAGGCGCGCGGCGTCCAGCGTGAGGTCAAGCGGGGTGTCGGCCATGCCGTCGACCCTAGCGCGGGACCCCCGGCCCACTGTCCACACCCGGCTCCCGCGTGAACGTACTCTCCAGTACCTTGTACGCGTGCCAGAGCAGTCTCCCCCTCTCAAGCGCAAGCGCCGTGGCCGTCTGCTCCGCTGCGGCGCGGCCTTCGCGGTGCTGTCGGCGGTCGCCGGTTACCTGGTGGTGCAGTACGTCACCGGAGGCACGGGCGGCCCGGGCTGCGAGGTCGTGTCCGGCGAGGGCGACGGGGCGACGTACGAGTTCACGCCCGAGCAGGCGGTGAACGCGGCGACGATCACCGCCGTGGGCACCGCGCGCGACCTGCCCGAGCGGGCCGTGACGATCGCGCTGGCGACCGCCCTGCAGGAGTCGGCGCTGCGCAACATCGACTACGGCGACCGTGACTCGCTGGGCCTGTTCCAGCAGCGTCCCTCGCAGGGCTGGGGCACACCGCGGCAGATCATGGACCCGGCGTACGCGGCGGAGAAGTTCTACGAGCACCTGGAGGAGGTGCCCGGCTACACGCGGCTGCCGCTGACCGTGGCCGCGCAGAAGGTGCAGCGCAGCGGTTTCCCGCAGGCGTACGCCAAGCACGAGCCGGACGCGGCGCTGCTGGCCGCCGCCCTCACCGGCCGCTCGGGCGCGACGCTGACCTGCGACGGCCGCCCCGCGGCGACCCGGGCGAAGGGCGCGGACGCGGTACGGGCCGCGCTGGCCCGGGACTTCGGGCGCGACGTGCTGGAGCCGGCGGGCGCCGAGGTGGACGACGCCAAGGTGCGGTCCTCCTCGCCGGACGCGCCCAGCCCGGAAGCGGAATCCGGCGAGGGCACCGTGACGCTGCCGGTCACCACCGTCTCCGGCGACCGGCGGGACGTCGCGGCGCGAGGCTGGCAGCTGGCCCACTGGGCCGTGGCCAACGCCTCCGAGCTGCACATACGGAGTGTGTCCTACGCGGGCCGGGAGTGGATCGCCGGGCACACCGACAGCCAGTGGCGGCCGTTGGACGGCAAGGGGTCCGCGGACTCCGACACGGAAGCGGACGCGGTCCGGATCACCACCGGGCGGTAGCCCGGGCGTTCCCGCGCAGGCGTGCGGGAGGTCACCCGGAGGCGTTGCACGGGACCGACATTGCGCCGCATTGCCGACTCTTTGCCGGACACGCGCGCAACCTTCCCGGCGGTCGGGCGGTAATCAGTGCGTCCGGGCCCGGTCACGGACGGCCGACCGCCAGTGGGTCGTCCCGGGCGGCCGGACCCCACCGTCGTCTGCCGTCGAAGGAGCACCATGTCCCTCCCCCTGACCCGTCGGATCGCCCGTGCCGCGTTGCTCGTCGCTGCGGGAGCGGCCGCCGGGGTCGGTGCGGCCGGTTCCGCGAGCGCGGCGCCGGCGCTGCCGTCCGCCCCGAACCTCGGGCTGAGCGCCCTGGACGGTGCGCCCGGCAAGACCGTGGACAACGTGACGCGGGGCGTCGGCAAGACCACCCCCGACGCCACCGAGGTGGCTCCGGCGGCGGGCACGACCGTGAAGAAGGCCGTGCCGGTGGTGAAGGAGCTGCCGACCGACTCCCTCGGCAAGAGCGGCCCCACGAAGAACCTGCCGGTCAAGGGCCTGCCTCTCGGCTGACCCCCTCGCCGAAGGCGACCTGAGCAGCGAGACGAAGGGGCCCGGGACCTCTCCCCCGGGCCCCTTCGGCACGTCCTGCCGCAGTCGTCGCGCCGTCCCGGTGCCGGGACGGCGCGACGGTGTGGGGAGGCCGTGGGAGCTTGGCGGGGCCGGCCCGCTGCGACCGGCCGGCCGCGCCGGCCCGTTCCTTCCGGGCCGCCGGTATCCGCCCTCGCCACCCGGCGGCGGTCGGCCGCGTTCGCCGCGGCGGGCCGCCGGCCCGGTGGCGAGTCCGGCGTGCCGGTGTCAGGCGGTCAGACGGTCAGGCGGCTCACCGCGGCCTGGACCCGTTCGTCCGTCGCGGTCAGGGCGACGCGGACGAAGCGGTCGCCTGCGGGGCCGTAGAAGTCGCCGGGGGCGACCAGGACGCCCCGGTCGGCGAGGTGGGCGACGGTGTCCCAGCAGGACTCGTCGCGCGTGGCCCACAGGTACAGGCTGGCCTCGCTGTGCTCGATGCGGAAGCCGTGGGCGAGCAGCGCGTCGCGCAGGGTGGTGCGGCGGGCCGCGTACCGCTCGCGCTGGACGCGGACGTGCTCGTCGTCGCCGAGTGCCGCCACCACGGCCGCCTGGGTGGGGGCCGGGATCATCATCCCGCCGTGCTTGCGGATCTGGAGCAGCGGGCCGAGCACGGCCGGGTCGCCGGCCAGGAACGCGGCGCGGTAGCCGGCCAGGTTGGACCGCTTGGACAGGGAGTGGACGGCGACGATGCCGTCGTGGGAACCGCCGTTGACGTCCGGGTGCAGCACCGAGACCGGGTCGGCCTCCCAGCCCAGCTCGATGTAGCACTCGTCGGACAGGACGAGGATCCCGTGCGTGCGGGCCCAGGCGACGATCCGGGTCAGCTCCTCCTTGGAGAGCACCCGGCCGGTCGGGTTGGACGGCGAGTTGAGCCACAGCAGCTTCAGCCGCGCCGGGTCCAGCTCGGTCGGGTCGTCGTACGCCACGTGCTCGGCGCGCGCCAGGCGGGCGCCGACCTCGTACGTCGGGTAGGCCAGGCGCGGGTGGGCGACCTGGTCGCCGGGGCCGAGTCCGAGCTGGGTGGGGAGCCAGGCGACGAGTTCCTTGGAGCCGACGACCGGCAGGACGTGCCGGTGGGTCACCTCGCGGGCGCCGAGCCGGTGTTCCACCCAGCGGGTGATCGCGTCCCGCAGTTCCGGGGTGCCCCACACCGTGGGATAGCCCGGCGAGTCCGCCGCGGCGATCAGCGCCTTCTGGATGTGCTCGGGCACCGGGTCGACGGGCGTGCCGACCGAGAGGTCGACGATGCCGTCGGGGTGCGCTGCGGCCGTCTTCTTGTACGGCTCCAGCTTGTCCCAGGGGAAGGCGGGCAGCCGGTCGGAGACTGCGGACACGGGTGGGGGCTCACTTTCTGGTTCGGCGAACGCCTCGGTCCCGTACGGCGGGCGGGCCGTACGGGACCAGGGCGACGCGTCGGTGCGGGGCCGCCGCGGGACGGTTACGCCTGCGGCGGCAGCGCGGCGATGAACGGGTGGTCCCGCTCGATCAGACCGAGCTTGCTGGCGCCGCCGGGGGAGCCGAGCTCGTCGAAGAACTCGACGTTCGCCTTGTAGTAGTCCTTCCACTCCTCCGGAGTGTCGTCCTCGTAGAAGATGGCCTCGACCGGGCAGACCGGTTCACAGGCGCCGCAGTCGACGCATTCGTCCGGGTGGATGTACAAGGACCGCTGGCCCTCGTAGATGCAGTCGACCGGGCACTCCTCGATGCACGCCTTGTCCTTGACGTCGACACAAGGCTGCGCGATGACGTAGGTCACGCTGTCGTTCCTCCTCGATAGGGCGCTGGCGGGCCTCCTCAGGCTCCGCCGCCTGGCGCGCGGGAGCGCGGCGTCGTCGATGCCCGCCCCTAGTATCTCCGTTCCGGAGCATGATCCGAACAGGAGGGGTGAACTGACCTGTGGAAATCTCAGCCGCCGGGCGCCTCGAGGTCCGTGTCACCGCTGCTGACGTGGGGAAACGGGTCTCCGTGAGGAGCTTGATCGAACATGGCCCCTCGGGTGAGAAGTTCAGCGACACGGTCGGCGTTCTCACATCATGGGACAACGGTGTGTTGCAGATCACAAGGAAGAGCGGGGAAAGTGTCCGCGTCGCCGAGTCCGCACTGGTAGCGGGCAAGGTCGTGCCGGCCGCCCCGGCGCGTCGGCGTGGCCCGGCGGCCTCCTACGCGGAGCTGGCGCGGGTGGCCGCGCGGGGCTGGCGGCCGGTGGAGAGCGAGCGGCTCGGCGACTGGGAGCTGCGGGCGGCCGCCGGTTTCACCCGCCGGGCCAACTCCGTGCTGCCGCTGGGCGACCCGGGCCTGCCGCTCGACGACGCGCTGACGGCCGTGCGCCGCTGGTACGCGGCCCGGGGGCTGCCCGCGTACGTCCAGACCGCGACCGGCGCGAAGGACACGCAGGAGCTGCTCTGCGCGGAGCTGGAGCGGCGCGGGTGGGTCCGCGAGGTGACCGCCGAGCTGTGGACGGGCGGGCTGGCCCCGGTCGCCGATGCGGGCGCCGGGACGGCCTCCGGCGTGCTGCTGTCCCGGCGGGCGGACGAGGCGTGGCTGGCGCGGTACCGGCGCAAGGGCGTGAGCGAGGTGGCCCTGCGGGTGCTGGGCGGGGGTTTCCCCGGCGAGCCGTCCTCGGGTGAGCCGTCGGTGTGGTTCGCGACCGTGCCGGGTGAGCCGGGCGCCGAGGCGCCCGCCGCGATCGGGCGGTGTGTCGTGGACGGCCGGTGGGCCGGGTTCGCGGCGGTCGAGGTGGACCCGGCGCGGCGGCGGCGCGGGCTGGCCACGACCGTGATGGCGGCGCTGGCCGCCCGAGCCCTGGAGGAGGGCGCCTCGGCGGCCTGGCTGCAGGTCGAGGCGGACAACGAGGGTGCGCGGGCGCTGTACGACCGCCTGGGCTTCGCCCCGCACCACGCGTACCACCACCACCGCGCGCCGGAGGGGCCCGCACCGGACTGGCCGGACCCGCGGGAGGGCTCCGCTCAGGATGCGTCGGCTCGGGCGGGTGACGGGCCGCTGTGAGCGGGCACGAACCGGGTATGCGCTCCCCCTGGCCCCCACCGCCCGGGCGCTCCGCCGAACTGCGCCGGCGCTTCGCCGAGGAGGCCCGCTGCGAGCGGCCCGGCCTGTCCGTGCTGTGCCTCCTGGTGGCGGCGGAGGGCGACGGCACGCTCGACGAGGCGGGCATGGACGCGGTGGAGATCGAGCTGGACCGGCTGGCGGGCGAGCTGCCGCACCGGCCGGGCTCGCCGCACGCGTGGGCGGTGGCGCTGCGGGACCTGCTGGGCGAGCGGTACGGCTTCCACGGCCTGCCGGACGACTACCGGCGGCTGGAGTCCTCGCTGCTGCACGCGGTGCTGCGGAGGCGGCGCGGGCTGCCGATCCTGCTGTCGGTGGTGTGGATCGAGGTGGCCCGCCGGGCGGGCGCGCCGGTGTACGGCGTGGCGCTGCCCGGGCACTTCGTCGTGGGCTTCGGCGACCCGCACGGGGCGGGCGCCGGGCAGGTGCTGGCCGACCCGTTCGACGGGGGCCGGGTGCTGACCGGACCGGACGCGGAGCTGCTGGCCGCCGGGGCCACCGGAGGCCCGCTGGAGCCGTCCATGCCGGCCCCGGCGGGGACGCTGGAGGTGGTCGCGCGCGTCCTGAACAACGTCCGGGCCTGGGCGGCGACCCGCCCCGAGCGCACCGACGTCGGTCTGTGGGCCCTGGACCTCTCCCTGCTCCTCCCGTCCCGCCCCGCCCGCCTGCGCTACGAACGCGCCCAGCTCCTCGTGCAGCGCGGCGAGTTCACGGCGGGCGCGGCCGAACTGGAGGCGTACGCGGACGTCGTCGCGGCGGTCGACCCACAGGCGGCGGACCGCATCCGGGGGGAGGCGCTGGCCGCCCGGGCCCTGCTCAACTGACGCCGGCCCGGCCGCTCCCGGCGGCGCGGCGCCGCCCGCCTTTGACATAGGTATGCCTGGATACCTATCCTCACGTACATGTCCCCCACCCGTGCCTCCGAGGAGCGCGTCGCGCACCTGGCCGCCGAGCTTGCGGCGTGCCTGCCCGCGCTGCACCGGGCACTGGACCGGCGGGTCGCGGGCGAGTACCCGCATCCGAAGCCGCCGGAGGGACAGCTGGCGCTGCTGCGTCACGTAGCGCGGCACGAGGGCGCCACGGTCGGCGAGGCCGCCTCGGCGCTGCTGATGAAGCCCAACAACGTCAGCGCGCTCGTCTCCCAGCTCATCGAGCGGGGCGAGCTGGAGCGCCGCCAGGACCCCGCGGACAAGCGGATCGCCCACCTCCACCTCACCGCCGTCTCGCGCCGCCGGATCGCCGAGGTGCGCGCCCTCGAAGAGCGTCTGCTCGGCGAGGCCCTGCGCTCGGTCACCGACGGCGAGCTGGACGCGCTCGGTTCGGCGCTCGGCGCCCTCAAGGCCCTCCCCGGCCACCTTCACGCGGCGACCCGCTGACCCGCGCCCCACCCCGGGCGCTCCCCCCGTCACGCGCGTCGCCCCGCGCGGCGACGCCCCGGGCGCCGTTCCGCGCGCATGCCGCTCCCCCCTTTCGAGAAAGAAACGGCTTCCCCATGTCGTCGTCCACGTCCGTGGATCGCCCCACCGCGCGCCGGGGCGATCCCTGGCTCGCCCTCATCGCCGTGTCGTTCGGCCTGCTCATGGTGCAGCTCGACGGCTCCGTCGTCGCCATCGCCAACCCGGCGATCGGCAAGGACCTCGGCGCCGACACCGCCGAACTGCAGTGGGTCACCAACTCCTACCTGCTCGCGCTCGCCGCCTCGATGATCCTCGGCGGCAAGCTCGGCGACCGGTTCGGCCGCCGCCGGTACTACCTCGTCGGCGTCATCGGCTTCGTCGTCGCGTCGGTCGGCATCGGCCTGGCCGGCGGCGTCGAGGGCGTCATCGCCTTCCGCGTGCTCCAGGGCCTGTGCGGCGGCATCCTCATGCCCAACACGCTGGGCATCCTGCGCGCGGTGTTCCCGCCCCGGAAGTTCGGGCTCGCGGTGGGCATCTGGGGCATGGTGTCCGCCGTGTCCACCTCGCTGGGCCCGATCCTGGGCGGTCTGCTCGTCGAGCACGTCGACTGGACCTGGGTGTTCTACCTGAACGTCCCCATCGGGATCGTGGCCCTACTGTTCAGCGCGGCCGTGCTGCGGGAGTCGAGGAACGCCGGCGGGGAGCAGCGCTTCGACGTGGTCGGCGTCGTCGTGCTCGCCGCCGGACTGCTCGCCCTGGTGTTCGGCATCGTGAAGGGCGAGACCTGGGGCTGGGCCTCCGGCGGCACCCTCGGCTCGATCGCCGCCGGCGTCGTCCTGCTGGTCCTCTTCGGCTGGTACGAGACCCGGCAGGAGCACCCGCTGCTGCCGATGCGCCTGTTCCGGAACCGGTCGCTGACCACCGGATCCGTGATGACCGCGCTGAACTTCTTCGTGATGCTCGGCGGGATCTTCTTCATCATGCTGTACCTGCAGAACGTCCGCGGCTACACGCCCGTCGAGGCCGGCATCAGCACGCTGCCGATGTCGCTCGCCTCGCTGGTCGCCTCACCGCTCGGCTCGCAGCTCACCGCGCGCTTCGGCCCGCGGGCCACCATCCCGCTGGGCCTGGTGCTGTCCGCCGCCGCCATGTTCGGCATGCTCACCTGGTCCACCGACTCCTCCTACGCCACCATGTGGCCGCCGTACATCGCGCTGGGCCTGGGCGTCGGCATCGTGCTGCCCGCGACCGCCGCCGCGATCATCGGCAACGCTCCGGTCCGGGACGGCGGGGTGGCGTCCGGGCTGCAGTCCACGATGCTGCAGATCGGCGGCGCGCTGGGCACGTCGGTGCTGGTCACGGTGATCGCCGGCAAGGTCGGCTCCTCGCTGTACGGCGAGCTGACCGGGGCGGGCGTGCCGTCCGCCGTGGCGCACGGCCTGGAGGGGGCGGAGGACGCCGTGGCGATGGGCATCGCCCCGGTCTCCCCCGGCATGCCCGAGGGGCTGCGGGCCGCGGTCGTCGAGGGCAGCGCGCAGGCGTTCGTCAACGGCATGCACGCCGCGGTCACCGTCACCGGCGTCCTGTGCCTGATCGGCGCCGCGGTCGCCGTGGCCGGCATCCGCCGCCGCTCCCCCGAGGAGGCCGCCGCCGAGGCCCCGGTGCCCGTCGCCGCGCACTGAGACCCGCACGCACGACAGCGGCGCCGCACGGAGTGCTCCGTGCGGCGCCGCTGTCGTGCGTCGCGTCAGCTCGGGTCCGTCTCGATGACGGCCGTGCGGTCGGTCGTGCTGACCAGCGCCTGGCGCAGGGCGCCGTAGACGTCCTGCGGGGTGACGGGGGTCTTCTCGCCGTTGCCCCGGGTGATGAGCACCCCGTCGAAGGCCTGGCCGTACAGCTCCTCCAGGGCCTTCAGGTCGGGCTTCTCGACGAGCTTGCCGTTGACCGCCTCGACGCGCAGGAACTTCCACAGCGACTTCTCGGGGCTCATCGGCACCGAGTGCGCCGGGTCCGTCTGCACGGTGACCCGGTCCGACATCGCGGGCTCGGCGAACTCCTTCATCATCCGGTCGACCTCGGCCTTGGTGACCTTCGGCTGCTGGGCCGTCGTCGGGACGTTCACCGCGGCGGCGGTGCCCGTCTCCACCTGCGTGCGGTACGCCTCGGCGACCACGTCGGCGGCCTTGGCGACGTCGACGCCCTTGCCCGCCTGCGGGTACACCGGCACGGCCTTGCCGGACTCGAAGGTGATCGAGCCCTCCTTGACCGTGCCGGCCCCTCCGGCGGCGTCCTCCAGGGCGGCCTGCAGCTTCTCGTGGTCGACCGGGATCTCCGGCTCGACCACGCGCGACTGGCCGAACAGCGAGCCGATCACGTTGACCGGGTTGTAGTCGCTGGTGGCGGCCTTGCCGACGGTGGCGTCGATGTCGACCTGCAGACCGGCGTTGTCCGGCTGGAGTTCGACGGTCCTGCCGTCGACCGACAGCTTCAGCGGCTTGTCCAGCCGGCCGTCGAGCGCGCCGTCCAGCTTCTTCACGGCCTCGTCGCGGGTGCCGCCGCCGATCTCGACGCCGAGCACCGTGGTGCCCTTGGGCACGTCGGAACGGTTCATCAGCAGGCCCGCGCCGTAGGCGACGCCGGCGACGAGGACGACACCGGTGGCGAGCAGGACGAGCTTGCTGCGGCCCTTCTTCTTCGGCGCCTTGGAGGAGCTCGCCGGGGGCGGGGCGACCGGCTCGGGCAGCTTGGGCGGGGTGTGCGGACCGGGGGCGTCCGGGCCCGTGCCGGGCGCGTCGAAGGAGGCGCTGGGCGGGACCACGGGGATGCCGCTGGTCACGGTGTTCCCGGGGACGTTGTCGTGGCGCGGGTAGCCGGGGTCGCCGGGCGCGGCGAGCTTCTGCGGGGTGAGGATCGCGGTGTCGTCGCTCAGTCCGCCGCCGGGGACCGCGTGGGAGCCGGTGCGCTCCTCCGTGAAGGGCGTGCCGCCGGCGGGCGGGGCCATCGGGCCGTCGCCGGTGACGGGGCCGCCGGTGGGACCGGAGGGCGCCTTCGGGCCCCCGGGACGCCCGGGGCCGGGCACGCCGCCGTCCGGACGGGCGCCGGGACCGCCCGGGCCGCCGGGGCCGCGCCGGGGACCGCCCTTGGCGTCGTCCGCGGCGTACGGCAGGTCGTCGCGGCGCGGTTCGCCGCCGCGGTCGGCGCGGTTGCCGCCGGGAGCGCCTGCCAGCGCCTCGGTCACGTCGAAGGAGCCGGTGCCGCCGCCGTGCCCGGGGGCCACGGGTCCGCCGGTCGCACCGGTCGCGCCGGTGGGGCCGGTGGGGCCGGGCGCCTGCGGACCGCCGGGGCGGGGTCCGCCCGGCGCGCCCATGGAGCCGACCACGCCGCCGGGCCGTCCGGCGGCGGGACGCGCGCCGTTCGGGGCCTTGGGCGCACCCGGCGCGGCGCCCGTCGGGCCACCCGTCGGACCACCCGTCGGGCCGCCCGACGGCGCACCGGAGGGCGCCCCGGGAGCGGCGCCGGAGGGCGCGCCGGAAGTGCCGGGCGCGGCAGCGCCGTTGGCCGCACCGCCGGCCTGACCGGGCTTGGCGGCAGGCGACTTGCGGGGCGCGAACCAGTCGCTGGCCGGCTTCTCCCCGGCGGCGGGCTTCTCGGCCGCCTCGGGCCGCGCGGGCGGCTCGACCGGGTCGGCGGGCGGTGCGGCGGGAGCGGGCTCGGCGGCGGCCTCGGAGGCGCCGGCGCCCTTCTTGCTCTCCGCGTCCGTGACGGGTTTGCGCACGACGACCGGCGGAATGGGCCGTGATCCGGGGATGTTGATCCGGATCCGGGTCGTCAGCGTGGTCTCGGTCTTGCGGTCCTCCGGCCGCGCGGCCGGACGGCCCGCGTCCGTGCCCTCGTCCGGAATCGCCGGGATCCCGTAGGGCGGGGTGCCCGACGGGTAGGCGGCTCCGCCGCGCCCGTCGGGCCCGGAGGACGGGGTGTCAGTTTCACGACTCAAGGCAGGTTCTCCCGGTTGGCTCCGCCGCCCGTCACGACCTCACGGTGGGGGTCCTCCCAGCTCGGGCGAGGCCGAGGGTGCGAAGGAGGCTCGGCGGCGCGCACCACCTTACTGGCCATATCCGGCCGGTATCCCAGTACCGCCGGGGAAACCCACACCGGACCATCACGCCCTTGGCACGGCGAAGTGGTACGTCACTTGCGAAGTCGGGCGGGGTCCCCGTCCGGTTGCTTCCCGGGTCCGATGGTGGCGCAGATCACAGCCACGGCCATGCCGCCGAGCAGGAAGAGGTAGGAGCCGCCTCCCGCGGCGAACAGGAAGTCGCCTTCCGGACGGCTGGCCGTCAGCAGGATGACGGTGATCATCCAGCCGGCGGCGACGGCCACCCCGCCCGACCGGCTGCGGGTCACCCGTGCCGCCCCGAGCACCAGTCCGGCCTCGCCGGCCAGGGCGAGCAGCAGCCCGCCGGGGAACCACGCGGGCTGGACCAGCGCCCCGGCGACGCCGACCACGGCGCCGAGCACCAGCAGTCCGAGCAGGACCGCTGCGCGCCCGGGGGAGGGCGGACGCAGCGGCCGCGCCAGCGCGGGCACGTGGTCGCCGCTCACGACGCCTCCTCCGTGCCGACGCCGGCGAACAGGTCGCCCTCCCGGCCCGCGGGCCGCTCGCCGCGCACCAGTTCGTAGTACTCGGTGGTGAACAGCGGCTGCGCGAGCTCGTTGGACAGCACGAAGTACGGCTGGTCGGCGACGGTGATCTGGGTGGCGTGGGCGCGCATCGCGGCGGCCTTCGCGCCGGCGTACGCGGTGCCGTCGACGGCGGTCGTGATCCGTTCGTCGTCCACCACGCCGGGGACGTCCCGCACCGAGGCGGACCTGTCGAAGGGCAGGGTGGGCAGGTCGCGCTCCAGTCGGGCGAAGGCCTCCTCGGCCACGGAGCGCGGTACGCGGTTCCAGTAGACCTTGGGCACGTCCCATCCGCGCTCGGCGGCCAGCTCGACGGCGCGCATGGCGACGCGGTGGGCCTGGATGTGGTCGGGGTGCCCGTAGCCGCCGTTGTCGTCGTACGTGACCAGCACCTGCGGCCGTACTTCGAGGATCACCTCGGCGAGCAGCCCGGCGGCCTGGTCGACGTCGGCCCGCCAGAAGCAGGCGGGATCGTCGTTGTCGGGCAGGCCCATCATCCCGGAGTCGCAGTACCGCCCGGCCCCGCCGAGCAGCCGGAAGTCCGTGACGCCGAGCGCCGCCATCGCCTCCCGCAGCTCGCCGAGCCGGTGTCCGCCGAGGGCTGCGCCGCCGAGGTGCCGCAGCTCGGGCGGGATGACCTCGCCGCGCTCACCGAGGGTGCAGGTGACCAGCGTCACGTGGGCCCCCTCGGCCGCGTAGCGCGCCATGGTCGCGCCGTTGTTGATCGACTCGTCGTCCGGGTGCGCGTGCACCAGCATCAGACGCCGCTCGGGCAGTTCCGTCATGGGTCCCACCCTATTGGCGCGGGACGCTTCCGGCGGACCCGGCCGCACAGGGCGCGGGCCCGGGGGCGGGTCGAGCCGGAGGAGTCCCGGAGGGACCGGAAGCGTTTTCTGTCGCGCGACGGCCCGGGGAAGGCGCCGGGGGCCGGCTCGCCGCACCGGGGGTGCGACGAACCGGCCGACCGTGGCGGGCCGGCCGACCGTGGCGGGCCGGCCGACCGTGGCGGGACGGCCGACGGGACGCCGCTCAGTAGTCGATGTTGATGGCGGCGACGAGCCGGCCGGCGCCGTCGGTGACGATCGCCGCGCCCGCCTCGGTCGAACTCCCGTAGGTGAGCGCGGTCTTGTGCCCCGGGCTGTTGAACCAGGCCTCGATCATCGCCTCGGGGGTGTTGCCGCTGCCGCCCATGAAGAGGACCTCGTGGCCGCAGTGCGTGAGGGTTCCGTTCTGGAGGTTGCGCGCGGAGCACTCCTCGGCCTGGCCGGCCAGGCCGGCGCTCTCCGCGACGGGCGAGAGCCCCAGGGCGCGGCGGCGTTCGTTGAGCAGGGAGATGAGCCGGCGCTCGTTGGCGGACATGCCGGCGGAGGACGAGCCGCCGGACTGCGAACCGCCGGAAGCGGAGCCGCTGGGATTCGAGCCGCCGGAATTCGAGCTGCCGGAAGCGGAGCCGCCGCTGCCCGAGGTGGCCGCGTCCGCGGCCTCCTTCTGTCGTTGCTTCGCCCGGGCGGCCTTCTCACGGGCCTCCTCCGCCGCGGCCTCGCTCTCGCGCTCGGCTTCCCGCTGGTTCTCGTGCGCCGTCTTCGCGGCGTGCGCGCGGGCCTTCTGCTCCTCCTCGCGTATCCGCCGCTCGGCCGTCTCCTCCGTCTCGCCCTCTGCCGCGTGCATCGCCTCGACACGCGTGTCGTCCGCCTCGGCGGCACGGTCGCCGGCGGACCGCTGCCCCTGCGGCTTCCCGGACGCCGCGGCGCCGGTGGCGTCCGGGTCGCTCTGCCACATCAGCGCGGCCGCTCCGCCCAGCGCGAGGAGGACGCCGGACGCCGCGAGGATCCGGACGCGCGGGGTGCTGGTCCTCGCATGGGAACGGCCGGTCTTCGCGCGGGTCCTGCCGCGTGACGCACGGTGCTGAGACATCAGGAAGGTCCAGTTCTCTCCGGGGAAGGGATCACCGGTGAGGAGTGGGCGACGCCCAACCCGTCCCGCTCCGTTATGGCTTCGTTACCCCGGATCGCCGATCCGGTGCCGGGCGCCCGCCACCGCGGACGTGTGCGCCGCTCCCCAGGCGACGGCGATCAGCCCTTCGACCCCGTGAACACCGGGAAGGACAACGTCAGCCAGGCGCTCAAGCGAGCACCCCGAGAACAGTGAGGGCCGAGATGCTCACGGTTTCGCCGGCGCCTCACCGGACCACCGTCAGTCGTCCTGGAGCCGCCGGAACGGCCGGTCCGCCTCCAGCTCGAACGCCAGCTCCAGGAGCGTCCGTTCCGCACCCGGGCGGCCCGAGAACATGACGCCGACGGGCAGGCCGTCCGGGGTCGCGTGCGTGGCCGGGAGGGAGATCGACGGGGTGCCGACGACGTTGTTGACCGGGGTGAACGCCACGTAGGCGAGGATGCGTTCGATCAGGGTGGCGTACGGGACGGACGGGCTGAGGTGGCCCAGCGGCGGGGTGGTGTGGGCGAGGACGGGGGACAGGATGACGTCCAGGCCCCGGAACGCCGCCGCGTACGCCTCCCGCGTCCGCTTCAGCCGCCGCAGCACCCCCGGTGTACGCCGCCAGTTGGCGACGTAGGTCGCGCGCAGACCGCGGCTGAGGCCGTCCATGCGGTGGCGGTCGAAGTCCGCGCCCATGGTCCGGCCCGTGGTGCCGATGAGGAACGACAGCATGCCCCAGTAGGTGAGGAAGTCCTCGGTGAAGTGCGGGTCGATGGCCAGCTCCACCGGGGTCACCGTGTGGCCCAGCCCTTCCAGCCGCCGGGCCGTCCCGGTGACGGCCGCGCGGGTGTCCTCGTCGGTGCGGGCGCCGTTCGGGGAGTCCACCAGCAGACCGATCCGCAGCCGGCGGTCCGCCGGGCCCTCGACCAGCCCGACAGCGGGCAGCCTCGGGTTGCGGCGGTGCAGTTCGGCCGCCGCGAGGAACGCCGCGCTGTCCCGGACCGTGCGGCTCACGATGCCGTCCACCACGATGTCGATGGGGAGCTGACGGCCTTGCGCGTTCGGCACGGTCCGGCCGCGGGTCGGCTTCAGGCCGACGAGTCCGCAGGCGGCGGCCGGGATGCGGATGGAGCCGCCGCCGTCGTTGGCGTGCGCGACCGGTACGGCGCCCGCGGCGACCAGGGCCGCGCTGCCGCCGGAGGAACCGCCCGCCGAGTGGCCGGTGTTCCAGGGATTGCGGACCGGCGGGCCCTCCTCGAACTCCGTGGTGGGGCTGAAGCCGAACTCGGGCAGCCGCGTCTTGCCGAGCACCGTGACGCCGGTGCTCAGCAGCTGGCGGGTGAACGCGGCGTGCCGACGGGCCGGACGGGGCACGAACGCGGCGCTGCCGTGGCCCGTGGGCAGACCCGCGAAGTCGGTGTTGTCCTTCACGAGGGTCGGCACCCCGGCGAACGCGCCGCCGTCGGCCGGGGGGCGGGCGGGGACGTCGAGGTGCACCTGGACAGCGTCGAGCCGGGCGTCGGCGTCCCGGACCCGGGCCGCCGCGTCCCGTGCGACCTCGGCGGCGCTCACCTCGCCCCGGCGGATCGCCGCGGCGAGGCCGACCGCGTCCAGGTCGCGCAGGGCGTCGTCACGGAAGACGTGGACCCTGGTCCGCGCCTCGCCGCGTCCCTGGCTCTGTTCCTCGGAAGTCGTCACCGTCGGCTCCGCCCTGCGTGCGTGAATGATGGCTCGCCCATCATTGCTTACCGACGGGTAACACGCGAGAGGCCGGCGGCGGCCGCGCTCAGAAGCTGAGGCTGCCGATCATCCCCGCGATGTTGGAGGTGACTTCGTTGATCGTGGGCGCGATCGTCGACGAGGCCAGGTAGAAGCCGAGCAGCATGCACACGATCGCGTGCCCTGCCTTCAGTCCCGACTTCTTGATCAGCAGGAAGACGATGATCGCCAGCAGCACCACCGCCGAAATCGAGAGTGCCACGGCGGCTCACCTCCAAGGATCCCAGGGCGCGGGGGTCAGGAATATGGGGGCAGTACGTTCACACAGCGGGCAGCAGGTTCATACCCACTATGCGCTAACGATCATAACTATCCGTACGTGCGCATCGATCGGCGCACAGCCGCACAAGGGGGCGCATGGCCAATATGGTCAGGGCATGACGACCGAGACGGACTCCTTCCCCCGGCGGCACGCCCGCACCCTCCGCTTCACGCTCGGCGCGCCGCGTTCGTTCAGCGTGGCGCCCGACGGCTCACGTGTCGTGTTCCTCCGCTCAGGTTCCGGTTCGGACCGGGCCAACGCCCTGTGGGTGCTCGACGCGGACGAGGGCGGGGAGCGCGTGGCCGCCGACCCGCGCGCCCTGCTGAACGGCGCCTCCGAGCAGCTCTCCGCCGAGGAGCGCGCGCGGCGCGAACGCAGCCGTGAGGGAGGCGCCGGCATCGTCGGCTACGCCACCGACGCGGCCGTCGAGTTGGCGGCTTTCTCCTTGTCAGGGCGGCTTTTCACGGCGGAGCTGAGGGCCGGCACGGCGCGCGAACTGCCCACTCCGGGGCCGGTGATCGACCCCCGTCCGTCACCCGACGGACGGCACGTCGCGTACGTCGCCCAGGGCGCGCTGCGGGTGGTCTCGGCGGAGGGGGCGGACGACCGCGCGCTCACCACCCCCGAAGCGGAGGACGTCACGTACGGATTGGCCGAGTTCATCGCGGCCGAGGAGATGCACCGTTCGCGCGGCTTCTGGTGGGCCCCGGAATCGGACCGGCTGCTGGTGGCGCGGGTGGACGACACGCCGGTGCGGCGGTGGTGGATCTCCGACCCCGCCCACCCGGAACGTGAGCCGCGTCACGTCCGCTACCCGGCGGCCGGCACCCCGAACGCGGACGTACGGCTGTTCGTCGTGGACCTCGCGGGGGCGCGCACGGAGGTCTCCTGGGACCGGGCGCGCTACCCGTATCTGGCGCGAGTGCACTGGTCAGCGGCGGGTGCCCCGCTGTTGCTCGTCCAGGCGCGCGACCAGCGGGCGCAACTGATCCTGGCCGTCGACCCGGACACCGGGGCGACCCGGATGGTGCACGCCGACGAAGACCCGGATTGGCTGGAACTTTTCCCCGGCGTGCCGTGCTGGAGCCCCTCGGGACAGCTCGTCCGGATCGCCGACGAAGGGGGCGCCCGGCGCCTCGTCGTGGGGGAACGGCCGCTCACCGGACCGCAGTTGCACATCCGTGCGGTCCTCGACGTCTCGGACGACGACGTGCTGGTCTCGGCGTCGGCGGGCGCGGAGGCGGCCGATCCGGAGATCGGCGAGGTGCACGTCCACCGGGTGAACGAACTGGGCGTGGAGCGGGTCTCGGAGGAGCCCGGCGTGCACACCGCGGTGCGCTCCGGAGGGGTCACGGTGCTCGTCTCGGCGACCCTGGACCGGCCAGGTTCGCGCGTGCGGGTGCTCCGTGACGGGAAACAGACGGCGGCTGTCCCCTCGTACGCCGAAGACCCGGGTTTGTCCCCTCGGGTGACGCTGACGCAGGGGGGCGCACGCCGTATTCCGTGCGCCGTGCTTATGCCTCGGGACTACGCCGGTGACACCCTTCTGCCGGTGCTCATGGACCCCTACGGTGGTCCGCACGGCCAGCGGGTGGTGGCCGCCCACAACCCGTACCTGGCCTCGCAGTGGTTCGCCGACCAGGGCTTCGCCGTGATCGTCGCCGACGGGCGCGGCACCCCCGGCCGCTCCCCCGCCTGGGAGAAGTCCGTCAAGGACGACATCGCGGCCGTCGTCCTCCAGGACCAGGTCGACGCGCTCCGGGCGCTGGCCGGGGACTTCCCGCTCGACCTGGACCGGGTCGCGATCCGCGGCTGGTCCTTCGGCGGCTACCTGGCGGCCCTCGCGGCGCTGCGCCGCCCCGACGTGTTCCACGCGGCCGTGGTGGGCGCCCCGGTCACCGACCTGCGCCTGTACGACACCCACTACCAGGAGCGCTACGTGGGGCACCCGGACGAGCGGCCGGAGCTCTACCGCCGCAACTCGCTGGTCGACGACGCCGGCCTGGTCGACGCGGCGGAGCCGCACCGGCCCATGATGATCATCCACGGGCTGGCGGACGACAACGTGGTCGTCGCCCACTCGCTGCGGCTGTCCTCCGCCCTGCTGGCGGCCGGCCGCCCGCACGAGGTGCTGCCGCTGTCCGGCGTCACGCACATGACGCCGCAGGAGGAGGTCGCCGAGAACCTGCTCCGTCTCCAGCTCGGCTTCCTCAAGCGGGCCCTGTCCCTCCCGGACGCACCCGCCACGCGTTGACACCGGGGCAACCCCGCGGAAACGGCGCCGCCACACGGACCGGGGAGACTGGCCGGTGTACGGCCGTGCGGGTGCCGTGAGCGGGCCGGGGTGCGCCATGTCGCCCCGGCCCGTCACCCGCTCCGCCGGCCGGCGCCCCGTCAGCCGGGCCCCTCGCCCCGCTCCTCCGCCGGCACCACGTGCTTCTCCTCCGCGAAGTGGCACGCCGAGTCGTGCGCGGCCGGGCCTCCGGTCTCCGCGAACCAGGGCGGCACCGCCAGCGCCGGCACCTCCACCGCGCACCGCTCCCGCGCCTTCCAGCAGCGGGTGCGGAAGCGGCAGCCGGACGGGATGTCCGTCGGCGACGGCACGTCCCCGCTCAGCACGATCCGCTCCCGGTGCTCCCGCGCCCGGGGGTCCGGCACCGGCACCGCGGACAGCAGCGCCTGCGTGTACGGGTGCGTGGGGTGGTCGTAGATCTCGGTGTCCGTGCCGGTCTCCACGATCCGGCCGAGGTACATCACCCCGACCCGGTCGGAGATGTGCCGCACGATCGACAGGTCGTGCGCGATGAACACGTACGACAGGTCGAACTCGCTCTGCAGCCGGTCCATCAGGTTGATGACCTGGGCCTGCACCGACACGTCCAGCGCGGACACCGGCTCGTCGGCGACGATCACCTCGGGGCGCAGCGCGAGGCCCCGCGCGATGCCGATGCGCTGCCGCTGGCCGCCGGAGAACTGGTGCGGATAGCGGTTGATGTACTCCGGGTTCAGGCCCACCACGTCCAGCAGGTCCTGCACCCGGCGCAGCCGGTCCCCCTTCGGCGCCACCTCGGGATGGATGTCGTACGGCTCCCCGATGATGTCGCCCACCGTCATGCGGGGGTTGAGCGAGGTGTACGGGTCCTGGAAGACCATCTGGATGTTGCGGCGCACCGCCTTGAGCGCCTTGCCGGACAGCCGGGTGACGTCCTCGCCCTTGTAGCGGATCGAACCGGCCGTCGGCCGCTCCAGGTTGACCAGCATCTTCGCGACCGTCGACTTGCCGCAGCCGGACTCCCCCACGATGCCCAGCGTCTCGCCCCGGTCCAGGCGGAAGTCCACGCCGTCGACCGCCTTCACGGCGCCGACCTGCTTGCGGAAGACGACGCCCCGGGTCAGCGGGTAGTGCTTGACCAGGCCGCTGACCTCCAGGACCGGCTCAGCCATCCAGGCACTCCCTCCAGAAGTGGCAGGCGCTCCCGCGCGTGCCGGAGACCTCGTACAGCGGCGGGTCGTCGGTCGTGCACACGTCCCGGGCCAGCGGGCAGCGCGGATGGAAGGGACAGCCCGGCGGGATGCGGGTGAGGTTGGGCGGCAGGCCCTTGATGGCGTACAGCTCCCGGCCCTTGTGGTCCAGGCGCGGGATGGAGTCCAGCAGACCGCGGGTGTACGGGTGGGCCGGGGCCTTGTAGATGTCGTGCACCGGCGCCGACTCCACGATCCGGCCCGCGTACATCACCGCGATGCGGTCGGCGACGTCGGCGACCACGCCCAGGTCGTGGGTGATGAGGATGAGCCCCATCCGGTACTCCCGCTGGAGATCCGCGAGCAGCTCCATCACCTGGGCCTGGACGGTGACGTCGAGGGCGGTGGTCGGCTCGTCGGCGATGATCAGGGCCGGTTCCAGGGCGATCGCCATCGCGATCATGATGCGCTGGCGCATGCCGCCGGAGAACTGGTGCGGGTACTGCCGGACCCGTTCCCGCGCGGCCGGGATGCGCACCCGGTCCATCAGCTCGACCGCCTTGGCCCGCGCGTCCCTGCGGGACATGCCCCGGTGCACGGTGAACATCTCCGCGAGCTGGTCGCCGACGGTGAGCACGGGGTTCAGGGCGGACAGCGCGTCCTGGAAGATCATCGCCATCTCGGCGCCCCGGATCCGCCGTCGTTCCTCCTCCTTGAGCGTCAGCAGGTCCCGGCCCTGGAAGACCACCTCGCCGCCGGTGATCCGGCCGGGCGGGGTGTCGAGGATGCCCATGACCGCCTGCGCGGTCACCGACTTGCCGGAGCCGGACTCGCCCAGCACGGCCAGGGTCTCCCCCGCGTCCACGCCGTAGGTGACCCCGTTGACCGCCTTCGCCACACCGTCCCGGGTGCGGAACTCCACGTGCAGGTCGCGTACTTCCAGCAGCACCGCGGCTCACCTCAGCTTCGGGTCGAGGGCGTCGCGCACCGCGTCGCCGAGCATGATGAACGCCAGCACCGTGATCGCCAGCGCCCCCGAGGGCCACAGCAGCGCGTGCGGGGCGTTGCGGATGTAGGGCGAGGCCGCGGAGATGTCGATGCCCCAGGAGACGCTGGGCGGCTTCAGCCCGACGCCGAGGTAGGACAGGGTCGCCTCCAGCGCGATGTACGTGCCCAGCGCGATGGTCGCGACGACGATGACCGGGGCGACCGCGTTGGGCGCGATGTGGCGCAGCAGCAGCCGGGAGTGGGAGGCGCCGAGTGCCCGCGCGGCCTGCACGTAGTCGTTCTGTTTGGCGGTGATCACGGCGCCGCGCGCGATGCGGGAGATCTGCGGCCAGCCGAGCAGCACGATGAAGCCGATGACCGGCCAGACGGTGTTGCTGGTGATGACGGAGAGCAGCACCAGACCGCCGAGGACGACCGGGATGGCGAAGAAGACGTCGGTGATCCGGGACAGGACGCTGTCCGCGACACCGCCGAAGAACCCGGCGAGCGCGCCCAGCACGCTGCCGAGGACCGCGACCCCGAGGGTGGCGAGCACCCCGACCGCGACGGAGGTGCGGGCGCCGTACACGGTGCGGGTGTAGACGTCGCAGCCCTGCCCGTCGAAACCGAAGGGGTGGCCGGGCTGCGAACCCTCCTGCGCCTTGGACAGATCGCACTTCAGCGGGGAGCCGGAGGTGATGGCCGACGGCCACAGGGAGATGAAGACGAGGAACAGGATGACCAGCGCGGAGACGAGGAACACGGGGTTGCGGCGCAGGTCCCGCCAGGCGTCCGACCACAGGGAGCGGGGCCGTTCCTCCGGCCCGGCGCCGTCCGGTCCGGCCGGCTGCTTCTCCAGGGTCTCGGCCTCGTCGACGCCCAGGTCCATGGCGCCGCCCATGCCGGTCCCCGCGATGGCGGGGTCGCGTTCGTGATGACGGTCAGACATAGCGGATCCTCGGGTCGAGCACGGCGTACAGGAGGTCGACGACGAGGTTGGCGACGAGGAAGACCAGCACCAGGACGGTGACGAAGCCGACCACCGTCTGCGTGTTCTGCCGCAGGATGCCCTGGTAGAGCTGGTAGCCGACGCCGTGGATGTTGAAGATCCGCTCGGTGACGATCGCCCCGCCCATCAGGAAGCCGATGTCGGCGCCGATGAAGGTGACCACGGGGATCAGGGAGTTGCGCAGCAGGTGCCGGACGACGACCCGGCGCCGGGGCAGGCCCTTGGCGATCGCGGTGCGGACGTAGTCGGAGCGGCGGTTCTCCGCGAGGGAGGTGCGGGTCAGCCGGGTGACGTAGGCGAGGGAGACCGACGCCAGCACCAGGCCGGGCAGGATCAGCTCGCCGAAGGGCGCCTCGGAGGACACCGAGGGCCGGATCCAGCCCCACTTCACGCCGAGCAGCAGCTGGAGCAGCAGACCGGTGACGAAGGTGGGCACGGAGATCACGACGAGGGTCAGCAGCAGCACCCCGGTGTCCACCGGCCGGCCCCGGCGCAGCCCGGTGACCACGCCGAGGGTGACGCCGACGGCGATCTCGAAGAGGATCGCGATCAGGGTGAGCCGGGCGGTGACGGGGAACGCCGTCGCCATCAGCTCGGTGACCTCCTGGCCGTTGAAGGCCGTGCCGAAGTCGCCGGTGAAGACGTTCCCCATGTACGTCAGGTATTGCTGCCAGACCGGCTTGTCGAGGCCGAACTCCTGCTCCAGGCGGGCGGCCGTCGCCGGGTCGCACCGCCGCTCGCCGCAGAGTCCCGCGATGGGGTCGCCCATCACGTTGACCATGAGGAAGATCAGCAGCGTGGCCCCGACGAAGACCGGGATCATCTGGAGCAGCCGCCGGACGACGTAGCGCCCCATGACCGCTCAGCTGACCTTGATCTCGTTGTAGACGGGGACGCTGAAGGGGTTGAGCTCGACGTCGGAGAGCCGCTCGGACCAGCCGGCGCTGCCGTTCTGGTACCAGAGCGGGATCGCGGCCATGTTGTCGCGGACCACTTCCTCCGCCTGCTGGAACAGGCCGACGGCCTCGGCGGTGTCGGTCTCCTGGTTGGCGCGGTCCACCAGGTCGTCGAACTCCTCGTTCGACCACTGGCCGTCGTTGGACGAGGCGTTGGTGTAGTACAGCGGCTGGAGGAAGTTCTGGATGAGCGGGTAGTCCATCTGCCAGCCGGCCCGGAACGGCCCGGTCATCTTCCGGTCGGTGATCTCGTTGCGGAAGTCCGCGAAGGTGCCGACCGGGTTGGCGGTGCAGGCGCGCTCGTCGTCCAGCGCGTTGTTGATGGAGTTGCAGACGGCGTTGACCCACTCGCGGTGGGAGCCGGTGTCGGCGTTGAAGGTGATGGTCACCCCGCCGCCGGGCAGTCCGCCGCCCTCCTCGATCAGCTTCTTCGCCTCGTCGGGCTTGAACTCGCAGTACTCGCCGCACAGTCCCTCCTGGAAGCCGCCGTCCTCGCCGAGCACCGGGGAGGTCCAGTCGGTGGCGGGGGTGCGGGTCTTCTGGAAGATCGTGTCGGTGATCTGCTCGCGGTCGATCGCCATGGACAGGCCCTGGCGGACCTTCGTCGCGCCCTCGGTGTTCCAGGCGTCGTCGTAGAACGGGAAGGCGAGGGTCTGGATGATGCCGGCGGGGGTGTTGAGGTAGCGGTCGCCCAGGTCGTTCCTCACGTTCTTCAGCTGCGCGGCCGGCACGTCGTCGACCAGGTCGAGGTTGCCGGCCAGCAGGTCGGTGTAGGCGGTGTTGTTGTCGGTGTAGACCTTCAGGTCGACGCCGCCGTTCTGCGCCTTGTCGTCGCCCGGGTAGTCGTCCCACGCGCGCAGCGACATCTGCGAACCGCGGGTGTAGGACTCGACCAGATAGGGCCCGTTGCCGACGGGCTTGCGCACCCAGGCGTCGTGGTCGTCGAAGAACGCCCGGGGCAGCGGGGCGAACGCCGCGTAGCCGAGGGTGTCGGGGAACGTGGAGAACTTCTGGCTGAGCCTGACGGTGAAGGTGCGCTCGCCGGTCACCCTCAGCCCGGACAGGGTGTCCGCCGTCTGCTCGCCCTCCTCCGGGTGCACCTGGTCGTAGCCCTCGATGTAGCTGAAGAAGTACGCGTTGCGCTGGTTGTTGCGCAGGCTCGCGCCGTAGTTCCAGGCGTCCACGAAGGACTGGGCGGTGACCTTCTCGCCGTTGCTGAAGGTCCAGCCGTCCTTGACGGTGACGGTGAAGTTCTGCGAGTCCGAGGTCTCGATCCTCTCGGCGAGCATGTCCTGCGCCTCGCCGGTCTCCGGGTCGTACCGCTTCAGGCCCCGGAAGATCATGTCGAGGACCTTGCCGCCCTGCACCTCGTTGGTGTTCGACGGCTCCAGCGGGTTCTGCGGATCGCCCCAGGAGGCGCTCAGCACGGCACTGGAGTCGCCGCTGCCGCCCCCGCCGCCGCACCCCGCCGCGGCGAGGACGAGCGCCATCGCGCAGACGGCCCGTCCGGCGTGCGTGGTGGTGCGCATGGGTGCCTCCTCGTGCCCGGGTCCCTTACCGGGCCAGCCTGGGAGCGGACGCCCCGGCGTGCACGCCCGCCGGGGCCGTACGGGTACGGGGGTCGTCCGGACGGGCCAGCGCGGAGCCGTGAGCCGTACGCCCCGCAGCCTCGGGCGGGCGCGGGGAGCAGCCGGCCGAACCCGCGTGGCCTCCGCGTCACGGACACGGTGCGCGAGGGCCGGGCGGGCGCGCACGAGGCCACCGGGCGGCTCCGGGGGCGGCGGGCTCCGGACCGGGCACGCGAAAGGACCGGGGGCGGGAGGGTGTCCTCCCGCCCCCGGTCCTTTCAGGGGCCTGCGGTGAAGGGGTCAGTCCTTGGCGGCGTCCCCGTCCTTCTCCAGCGCCTTCAGGGCCGGGTCCAGTACGACGTCCTCGCCACGCGCCTCGACGGTGGGCTCCTCCGGGAAGTGGCACGCCGTCAGGTGGCCCTCGGTGTTGCCCTCGATCCGCACCAGCGGCGGCTCCTCGGTGGCGCACTTGTCCTGCGCCTTCCAGCAGCGCGTGCGGAACCGGCAGCCGGACGGCGGCGAGATCGGCGAGGGGACGTCACCGGCGAGGCGGATGCGCTCGCGGTTCTCCGCCTCGTCGTCCATGGCCACCTCGGGCACGGCCGACAGCAGGGCGTGGGTGTAGGGGTGCCGCGGGCGGTTGTAGATGGAGTCGCGGTCGCCGACCTCGACCACCTTGCCCAGGTACATCACGGCCACGCGCTGCGAGAAGTGCCGCACGACGGCCAGGTCGTGGGCGATGAAGAGAAAGGCGATGCCCATCTCTTCCTGCACCTTCTGCAGCAGGTTGACGACCTGCGCCTGGATCGACACGTCGAGCGCGGAGACCGGCTCGTCCGCCACGATCAGCTTCGGGTTGAGCGCGAGCGCCCGGGCGACGCCGATGCGCTGGCGCTGGCCGCCGGAGAACTCGTGCGGGAAGCGGTTGTAGTGCTCGGGGTTCAGGCCGACGAGCTCGAGCAGCTCGCGGACCCGCTTCTCCCGGCCGCCCGCGGGGTCGATCCCGTTGACCTCCATCGGCGACTTGATGATCGTGCCGACGGTCTGCCGCGGGTTCAGCGAGGAGTACGGGTCCTGGAAGATCATCTGGATCTCGGACCGGACCGGCGCCAGCTGCCTGCGCTTGGCGTGCGTGATGTCCTGGCCCGCGTACTCGATCTTCCCGCCGGTCGGCTCCAGGAGCCGGGTGATGAGCCGGCCCGTGGTCGACTTGCCGCAGCCCGACTCACCCACCAGGCCGACGCTCTCGCCGACGCCGACGGTCAGGTCGACGTTGTCGACGGCCTGCACGGCACCGACCTTCCGCTTGATCGGAAAGCCGCCGTAGATCGGGAAGTGCTTGGTCAGGCCCTCCACCTTCAGCAGCGCCTCGGTCGACGCGCCGGTGGAGCCCTGCTGTGCGGGGAGGGTGAGGTTGTCGCTCATGTCTCGGATCTCCCTAGCGCAGCCGGGGCTGGATCTTGTCGATGAAGATGGTCTGCTTCTGCTCTGCCGTCAGGTGGCAGGCAGCGGCGCGGCCTTCGCCCAGCAAGGGCCGCTCGGTGCTGCAGCGGTCGCCCGACACCTTGTCCGTGAACGTGCAGCGCGGGTGGAACGGGCAGCCGGACGGCGGGTTCAGCAGGCTGGGCGGCGAGCCGGGGATCGGCATGAGGGGCTGCGAGGTGCTCCCGCCGAGGCGCGGCATCGAGCTGAGCAGACCCCAGGTGTAGGGGTGCCGCGGCTCGCGCAGCACCTCGCGGACGCTGCCGCGCTCCACGGCCCGGCCGGAGTACATCACCAGCAGGTCGTCGGCCATGTCGGAGATGACGCCGAGGTCGTGGGTGATGAAGATGATCGCCGACCCGAACTCCTGCTGGAGGTCCTTGAGCAGGTCGAGGATCTGGGCCTGGACGGTCACGTCGAGGGCGGTGGTCGGCTCGTCCGCGATCAGCAGGTCGGGGTCGCAGACCAGCGCCATGGCGATCATGGCGCGCTGGCGCATACCGCCGGAGAACTGGTGCGGGTAGTCGTCCACGCGGGTCTTGGGCTGCGGGATGCCGACCTTGGCCAGCATCTCGATCGCCCGCTCCCGCGCCTCCTTCTTGGAGGCGCCGGTGTGCTTCATGAACGGCTCGGCGATCTGCCGGCCCACCGTGTAGTACGGCGAGAGCGCCGTCAGCGGGTCCTGGAAGATCATCGCGACCTTGTTGCCGCGGAGCTTCTCCATCTCCTTCTCAGGAGTGGTCACCAGGTCCTGGCCCTCGAGGAGGATCTCGCCCTCGACCGTGGTGGTCTTGGGGTTGTGCAGCCCGAGCACGGTCAGGTTGGTCACGGACTTGCCGGAACCCGACTCGCCCACGATGCCCAGGGTCTTGCCGCGCTCGACGTCGAAGGACAGCCCGTCGACCGCCTTGACGATGCCGTCCTCGGTGGAGAACCGCACCCGCAGGTCGCGGACCGAGAGGAAGGACTCGGGCCCGGTCGGGGCCTTCTCGCCTTCGGTCTTGGTCAGTGTGGTCACGGTGTTTCTCCTAGCTGAGCCGTACGCGCGGGTCGATGAAGGCGTAGGCGAGGTCGACGAGGATGTTCAGGAGCAGGATGAAGAACGCTCCGAACAGCATGACACCCATGGTCACCGGCAGGTCCTTCGTCAGTGACGAATCGACCGCGAGACGGCCGATGCCGGCCAGGTCGAAGGTGAACTCGGTGACCACCGCGCCGGACAGCAGGGCGCTGAGGTCCATGCCGAGGATGGTGACGATGGGGATCAGGGAGCCGCGCCAGGCGTAGCGGAAGAAGACGTAGCTCCGGCGCATGCCCTTGGCGCGCGCGGTGCGGACGTGCTCCTCCTGCAGCTGCTCGATCATCGTCGAGCGGGACATACGGGTGTACTGCGCGGTGAAGATGGTGGCCATGACCACCCAGGGGATGAGCATCCCCAGGAACCAGGCCCCGGGCTCATCGGTGAAGTTGTAGTACTTCGGGAACTCCATGATGCCCGTGCTGTAGACCAGCAGGCCGAGGACGATCGGGCCGAGCAGGTAGATCTGGAAGGAGCTGAGCACGATCGAGGCGCCGCTGACGATCTTGTCGACCACGGTGCCGCGCTTCCAGGCGGCCAGCAGACCCGAGCCGAGGCCCAGGATCAGGAAGATCACGAGACCGCCGACGGTCAGCGACAGCGTCAGCGGGAAGCGGTCGATGATGGAGTCCCAGACGAACTCGCCGCTGTCGAAGGAGACACCCAGGCACGGCGCGGAGCAGTGCCCCTGCGGGAAGTCGCGGCCGGCCACGATGCCCGTCATGAACTCCCAGAACTGGGTGGTGATGGGCTTGTCCAGGCCCAGGTTCTCGCGGATCACCGCGAGGTTCTCGGGCGAGCAGTTCTTGCCGCAGGACAGCGCAGCGAAGTCCTGAGGAACTGTATAGAACAGGAAGAACGTGAAGGCGCCGATCAGGAACATGATGACGACGGCGCCGGTCAGCCTGCGGATGAGGAACTGAAGCATGGCGGGTGGATGCTCTCTTCGAAACGCGGCGGCAGGTAGGGGGTACCGTCCGCGGGGGTGTGCTCCGCCTGGCGCACACCCCCGCGGTCAGCCGAACCGAGGGCTTACGGCTGCTTCAGGTACAGGTCGGTGATGTTGATGTAGCTCGACTCGGTGCTGTACCTGGCGCCACCGATGTTCGATCCGTAGAGCTGGATCTGCTTCGAGTAGTAGACCGGTGCGGCCGGGTTGACCTCCTCGACGATGCGGTGGTGCGCCTGCTCCCAGGTCTTCGCCGCCTCCTCGGGCTCCTGCTTCAGGGCCTTCTGGATGAGCGCGTTGACCTGCTTGTCGTTCATGTGCGAGTAGTTGGACGCGCCGTCGGCGACCAGCTCACCGTCGTAGACGGGGGTGATGACCGTGGACGGGGACGGCCAGTCCTGGCCCCAGCCGGTCATGTAGATGTCGTACGGGTTGTTCAGCTTGCCGATCTGCTCGTAGAAGCTGGCCCGGTCGATCTCCTTGGCCTGGACGTCGAAGCCGATCTTCTCCAGCGCGTCCTTGATGATGACCTGCTGGGCCTGGCCGCGCGGCGTGTTGGAGTAGGCGTAGGTGAGCTTCGTGCCCTCCTTGACACCCGCCTCCTTCAGCAGCTCCTTGGCCTTCTCCGGGTCGCCGTTGGGCTTCTTCAGCTTGCCGAACGGGTCGTACGTCGCGTCGAAGCCCGGCAGGGTCGGGGCGAGCAGACCGCCGGCGACCTCACCGCCGTAGCGGCCGCCGTCCGCCTGGACCATGGACTGGTTCGGGATCGCGTAGGTGATCGCGTCGCGGACCTTCTTGTCCTTCAGGCGGTCCATGTTGAAGGTGAGCTGCCACACGTAGGGCTGGTAGCCCTGGATGGTCCGCTTCTTGGTCTCCGGGTTGGTGACCACGTCGGACATCTGGGCCGGGTCCACCGAGTCGGTGAACTGGATGGCGTTCTTCGCCTCGCCCTGGTCGGAGATCAGGCGCTTGGTCTGGCTGGGCTGGGAGACCGTGTTGGTGAAGTTGAAGCCGTCGACGTACTGGTGGCGCACGGCGTCGGTCTTCGGGTCCCACTGGTCGTTCTTGACCAGCTTCATGGACTTGCCCGGCTTGTACTCGGCGATCTTGTACGGGCCGAGGGCCGCGGGCGCCTTGTCGTACTTCTCCTTCGTGTCCTGCTTGGCGGGCACGATGGAGTAGCCGGCCATGGCCAGGGCCTGCGGCAGGTCCGGACGCGGCTGGTCGAACTTGAAGACGACGGTCTTGTCGTCCGGCGTCTCGAGGACGGTGTCCGGCAGGTGCTTGCCCTTGTAGGGGCCGTCCGGCAGCGCCTTGCGGTAGTCGTTGCCCGAGAGCCAGGTCTGGATGTAGGTCGGACCGTCGAAGATGACCTTCGAGTACATGCGCTCGATGGTGTGGCGGACGTCGGCCGAGGTGATCTCGTTGCCGTCCTCGTCCTTGATGCCGTCCTTGAGCTTGTACGTCCAGACCTTGCCGCCCTCGGAGGACTGGCCGGAGTCGGTGGCGATGTCGCCGACGACGGTCAGGTTGCCCTGCTCGTCCTCCTGGAAGTTGGTCAGACCGCGGTGGATCAGGTTGGAGAACTGGCCGGCGTCGCTGACGTAGATCTGGCCCGGGTCCATGTGGGACAGGTCCGACTGCATGTAGACGTTGATGAAGCCGCCGGACTTGGCGCCCTGGACGTCCTTCGCCGGGCCGGTCGACGCGGCGGCGTCACCGTAGGCGACAGGGTCCTGCTGCTCGGCGGCGTCCTTCTGGGACTTCGCGTCGCTCTTGCCCTTGCCGCCGCCGTTGTCGTTGCTGGAGCAGCCGGTGAGGGCCAGCGAGCCTGCCACGATGGCCACGGCTATGGCGCGCGCGGTACGCGTTCTGATGGGCTTCATGATGCCGATGCACCTACCTGTCGATAGTTGTCCACGAGTTGCTGCCTGACAGTCCGGTAGCCCGGCCGGGGGCGGCAGCTCCCCCACCCACCAATGGACGTTCAGCGTCCGGTCTTGGGGTCGAATGCGTCCCGGACGGAGTCTCCGAGAAGGTTGAAGGCAAGAACGAAGATCACCAGCGCCGCTCCCGGGAAGAGCAGGAACATCGGGTCCTGCTCGTACACCTCGGTGCCGACCTTGAACATGCGGCCCCAGTCCGGGGTCGGCTCGACGAAGCCGACGCCGATGAACGAGAGGAAGGCGATGGTGAGGATCGTGCTCGGCAGGATGTAGGTCGCCTGCACCAGGATCGGGGTGACGATGTTCGGCAGGATCTCCTTGCGCACGATGCGCCCGGGAGGGGCGCCGGACACCTTGGCCGCCTCGACGAACTCACGGTCCCTCAGCGACAGCACGGAGCTGCGCACCAGACGGGACAGACCCATCCAGCCGAGGAACCACATCACGAGGATGATCGCCACGGCCCGCAGGTAGGTGGGGGTCTCGTCCTGCGGATCGACGAACATCGCGGTGACGACGGGCATGAAGGCGATGAAGAACAGCTGCTGGGGGAAGCCCAGGAAGAAGTCCGTCACCCGGCCGAGCCAGTAGTCGACGCGGCCGCCGAAGTAACCGCCGATCATGCCGATGATCACGCCCGTGATCACGCTGAGCAGCGTGACGACCACGGCCATGTACAGCGACGTCCGCATGCCGTACAGCAGCATCGTGAACACGTCGCGGCCCAGCTTGGGCTCGACGCCGAACCAGAACTCGCCCGACATGCCGCCGAAGGAACCGTTCGGCATGGCGAAGTCGTCGAGGAGGAAGGGGTAGTCGGGCTCCTGGGCGTACAGCGTGTAGGGGTCCTTGCCGTACAGCTTGGAGATCACCGGCGCCAGCGCGGCCACCACGAAGAAGAAAATGACCACGCACGCGGAGACGACTCCGGTACGGTCACGCTTGAAGCGCTGCCACATCAACTGGCCGGGGGAACGGCCCTCGGGCTGCTTCTCGCCCTGGGCGACATCGTTGGTCGCCGTGAGCTCGGGGTCCAAGACAGCCGCGGACCCGGAGTCCTCGGCCTTAGTTGGACTGGTCATCGTGTTCGTCCCCCGGGGGGTTGGAGAGTTGAGCGCAGCACAGATACCGGCAGGTTCTGCGGTTTGGGGGAACTTTCGCCAAGAGAGTCAACGCGCGTCAAGGGCGTACGGCATAGGGATCTCCCTACCGTCGTTTTTTTGAGGAAATATTGCAGAGATCGACACCTGCGCGCGCTTGACACCTCTGAACCGAATTCGGCAATTCGGACATTCGGTGCGCATTTTTGGTTTACATGTCCGAAACCCGCGTGCGTGATCACCGATATGCGAACGAGATGTTGCGTTTGCCGGAAGCACGTGCGACCGCCCGGAGACGTCCGCCCCTCCGGACGCCGGCCCTCCCGGCCCCGGGCCCTCCGGCACGCGCGGGCGGTGCGGGTGGCGGCCCCGTACCATGGAGGAAGGCCGAGGCGTGTCCAGCCCGGCAGTGCCCTCGCACCACAGACGTCTGCGGCGGGCGACCTTCACCACCCCCGGGAGTACGCCTTTCATGGCACCGTCCGTAACGCGCCACGACATCCGCAACGTCGCCATCGTCGCCCACGTCGACCACGGCAAGACCACCATCGTCGACGGCATGCTCAAGCAGGCCGGCGCCTTCGCCGCCCACCAGCTCGACCAGGTCGACGACCGCATGATGGACTCGAACGACCTGGAACGTGAGAAGGGCATCACGATCCTCGCCAAGAACACGGCGGTGAAGTACCACCCCAAGGACGGCGGGGAGCCCATCACGATCAACATCATCGACACCCCCGGCCACGCCGACTTCGGCGGCGAGGTCGAGCGCGGTCTGTCGATGGTCGACGGCGTCGTGCTGCTGGTGGACGCCTCCGAGGGCCCGCTGCCGCAGACCCGCTTCGTGCTGCGCAAGGCGCTGCAGCAGCGGCTGCCGATCATCCTCTGCATCAACAAGACGGACCGGCCCGACGCCCGCATCGACGAGGTCGTCAACGAGACCTACGACCTCTTCCTCGACCTGGACGCCGACGAGGAGCAGATCGAGTTCCCGATCGTCTACGCCTGCGGCCGCGACGGCGTCGCCTCGCTGACCAAGCCCGACGACGGCACGGTCCCCGGCGACTCCGACTCCCTCGAGCCGTTCTTCTCGACGATCCTCGAGCACATCCCCGCCCCCACCTACGAGGAGGGCGCCCCGCTCCAGGCCCACGTCACCAACCTCGACGCCGACAACTTCCTCGGCCGTATCGCCCTGCTCCGCGTCCACCAGGGCGAGCTGAAGAAGGGGCAGACCGTCGCCTGGATGAAGCGCGACGGCTCCGTGCAGAACGTCCGCATCTCCGAGCTGATGATGACCGAGGCGCTCACCCGCAAGCCCGCCGAGAAGGCCGGCCCCGGTGACATCTGCGCGGTCGCGGGCATCCCCGACATCATGATCGGCGAGACGCTGGCCGACCTGGAGAACCCGGTCGCCCTGCCGCTGATCACGGTGGACGAGCCGGCGATCTCCATGACCATCGGCACCAACACCTCCCCGCTGGTCGGCCGCGGCGGCAGCGGCAAGGGCGCCGACAACAAGGCGGCCGTCAAGGACCGCAAGGTCACCGCCCGCCAGGTCAAGGACCGCCTGGACCGCGAGCTGATCGGCAACGTCTCGCTCCGCGTCCTGGAGACCGACCGCCCCGACGCCTGGGAGGTGCAGGGCCGCGGCGAGCTGGCGCTGGCCATCCTGGTCGAGCAGATGCGCCGCGAGGGCTACGAGCTCACCGTCGGCAAGCCCCAGGTGGTCACCAAGGAGGTCGACGGCAAGGTCTACGAGCCGGTCGAGCGCATGACCATCGACGTGCCCGAGGAGCACATGGGCGCGGTCACGCAGCTCATGGGCGTCCGCAAGGGCCGCATGGACAACATGTCCAACCACGGCTCCGGCTGGGTGCGCATGGAGTTCGTGGTGCCCTCGCGCGGTCTGATCGGCTTCCGCACCGAGTTCCTGACCCAGACCCGCGGCACCGGCATCGCCCACTCCATCCACGAGGGCCACGAGCCCTGGTTCGGCACGCTGACCACCCGCAACAACGGCTCGCTGGTCGCCGACCGCGCCGGTGCGGTCACCGCGTTCGCGATGACCAACCTGCAGGAGCGCGGCGTGCTCTTCGTGGAGCCCGGCACCGAGGTGTACGAGGGCATGATCGTCGGTGAGAACTCCCGCTCCGACGACATGGACGTCAACATCACCAAGGAGAAGAAGCTCACCAACATGCGGTCGTCCACGGCCGACGTGACCGAGTCGATCGTGCCGCCGCGCAAGCTGTCGCTGGAGCAGTCCCTGGAGTTCTGCCGCGACGACGAGTGCGTGGAGGTCACCCCGGAGGCCGTCCGCATCCGTAAGGTGAACCTGGACGCCCGCGAGCGCGCCCGCGCCGCGAGCCGCGCCAAGCACGGCTGATCACCGCACCGCGAACGTGACGCGGCCCGGCGCCCCGGTGGGGGCGCCGGGCCGCGTCGCGGTTCCCGGCCGGTCCGGTCAGCTCCCGGAGGAGGACGCGCTGTTCCTCGCCCCCGGCGACCCCTCGGCCCCCTGTGCCGACTTCTTCAGGAAGCCCATGTCCTCGTAGACCGGTGCGGCGAAGCCGAAGGCGCCGGCGTTGGCGAGGTCCTTGCGGGCCGCGACGAGCTGCGGGCGCTGGTAGAGGGGGATGGAGCCGGCCGCCGCCCAGATCCGGGAGTCGGCCTTGCGGATCAGGTCGCGCCGCTCGGCGTCGTCGAGGGTGGCGATGGCCTGGTCGAAGAGCTGGTCCACCTGGTCGGTCCCGACGCGGGTCCAGTTCTGCTCCACGTTCAGCGAGCCGTCGGCGGCCGGGACCGGCTTGGAGTAGACGGGGCGGGCGTCGGTGGCGGGGAAGGCGGTCGCGGGCCAGGAGTACAGGGCCAGGTCGAAGTCGCCGGACGCGATGTGGTCCTTGAAGTAGCTGTCGTCGTCGACCTTGGAGATGTCGGTGCGGATGCCGATCCTCTCCAGCATCGTCGCGATCCGGCCGGCCACGGTCTCCAGCGTCTGCGAGCCGGGCCCCGACGGCAGCACGAACCGCAGCACGAGCGCCTTGCCGTCCTTGGCGACCGGGGCCGTGTCCGCGCGGGCCGGGGCCGCGGTGCCCTGGGGGGCGTAGGCGCCGGCGGGGGCGCCGCCGCTCTGCTTCAGCGTGCCGGCGCCGGTGTCCGGGTCGTGCGGGGCCTTGCCGTCGCCGTGGTTCTTCCCGTCGTCCTCGCCGACGATGTACGTGCCGTCGTCACCGTCCCCGTCGCCGGACTCCCCGGAGCCGTCCGAGTCCCCGGAGTCTCCGGAGCCGCCCGCCTCGTCCTCGTCCGCCTCGGAGCCGGCCGCCTCGGAGCCGGCCGCCTTCTCCCCCGCGTCCTTCTTCTCCCCGTCCTTCTTCTCGTCCTCGTCCTTCTCCTTCTCCTCCTTCACCGGACCGCCCGGCACCCATCCGGCGTCCGAGAGCAGAGCCCTGGCCTCCTTGGCGTCCGGCGTGCCGAGGGCGCCGCTGCCGTCGGCGTAGGCGGCCTGGCCGGGCAGCGCCAGGTGGCTGCCGACGGGCTCGGCGGGCAGGCCGAGCGGCTTCAGCACGGCCCCGGCGATGTCCTCGCGGTCCAGGGCTCGAGCCACGGCCCGGCGGACCCGCTCGTCGGAGAGGGGTCCCTCGGCGCCGTTGAGGGCGAGCTGGGTGTAGGCGGGCTCCAGTGACGCGCGCACCTCGAAGCCGCCGAGCGCCTTCTGCTGCCGGGCGTACTTCTCGGCCTTCTTGCGCAGCTTCTCGCGGGCGGAGATCTCCTCGTCGGCGGCGTCCTCGTCGGAGCCGTGGGCGACCGCCCAGGAGCGCAGCGCGTCCGCGGCGGAGCGGTCGGCCTCGGGACCCATCAGGGGCGCGTCGCCGTCCTGCGGCAGGGCGGCGACCGTGATGCGGCGGGCGGCCTCGGGGCCGACCTCGGCCAGGTCGAGGGTGCCGTCGCTGAGCGCGGAGACGCGCTCGTCGTGCGGCACGGCGCGCAGCACGATCTTCTTCAGCTTGGCCGGGCTGCCCCACCAGCGCGGATTGCGGGCGAGGACGACCTCGTCCCCCTCGGTGTCCACCTCGTCCACCGTGAACGGCCCGGCGGTGACCTTCAGCTTCTTGCGCGCCCCGTCGTTGAAGGAGTCCGGGGTGCCCATGACCTCCTTGGGGTAGAGCGGGGTGAACAGCGACTTCCAGTCGGCGTAGCGGCGGCTGAAGGTGACCTTGACCTCGAGGTCGTTCGCGCCGCGCTCGACCTTCTCGATGCGGTCGTAGCCGGCGTTGCGGGCGGTCCAGTAGGCGGTGTCCTTGCCGGACAGGGCGCGCCACTGTGCGGCGAAGTCGGCGGCGCCGATCTCCCGGCCGTCGCTCCAGACGGCCTGCTGGGCGAGCCGGTAGACGACCACCTGCCTGGGCTCGGTGTCGACGACCTCGGCGGAGGCCAGGTAGTCGGCGTTGCGCACGGCCCGGCCCCGGCCGTCCGTGCGGTACATCGACGGCAGTACGGCCTCGGCGATCCGGGCGGTGGTGGTGTCGGCGTCGGCCTGGAAGGTGTTCAAGGTGTCCGGGACGGTGTCCACGGCCCAGCGCAGGGTCCCGCCGTCGGCGATGTCGGACCGGTCCGCGCCCGCGACGTCCGCGCCCGCGAGCGGCTTGCCCGCGGGGTCCTCGGAACCGCACCCGGTGAGGGCGGGCACGGTGAGCACGCCGGCGGTGAGGAAGGCGACCGAACGCAGGACCGCGCGCGGTCCGATGCCGTCGTGGGACATCTCTGGATACCTCCGGAAAGCCGCGGGCACGGTGATCACACGTGATATGGGGTGTTCATCCGATGTATGCGGCCCACTGAAGAGGAAAGGGTTCTGCATTCCCGGGCGACACGGCGGCCGGGGACGGCGTGCCACCCGTGCGGCGCAACGCACCCGGCGGGACACGGCCGCGCACCGGACGATGCACCCATGGGCCTCGGCCAATCGATGCACATCCCTTCACAGCGCAAGGTGTGACGCGCAACACTCTCAGGCGCATGACCGTTGCACCGCCTTGGGCCTGAAGGACCCGTGGAAGTGAGGTCACGTCATGTCCGTGCACGATGAACTGACGACCGTCCAGCGCTGCCTCGACGACCTGGTCAGGTCGGTGGGGCGGCTGGAGAAGCAGCTGGGCGGCGGCGGTCTGGAGATCCGTCGCGTCCGCTCCGACACCAACCACCTGCGCGAGAGCCTCGCGCTGCTCCGGGAGACCGCCGTCGCCACGGCGGGCCCGGCCGAGCGGCTCGACCTCGTGACCATCTCCGACACCCCCTACGACCCGTCGCTGTGGGTGGACACCGACGACGAGGGTCTCGGCGCCCGCGACCGCCGCGCCCCCTGACCCCGCCCGGCCTCCGCCCCCCCCGCCGACCCGGCGCCCCCGACCCCTACCGGAGTGGACGACGTGGCCACTGGTACGGAACCCCCCGCGACCGAACCCGAGCGCCGCGGCGGCGTGAGATCCGGCACGCGCGCCGCGATCTCCGCCCCGCACCTGCGGACCGACCGCTGGTGGCTGGCCCCGGCCGCCACCGCGGCCGGGCTGCTCGCCTTCGTCGTCTACTCGACCTGGCGGGCGCTCTCCAACGCCGACTACTACGCGGCGCCGTACGTGTCGCCGTTCTACTCACCGTGCCTCGCGGAGAACTGCGAGCCGATGCGCGGCGGCCCGAACTGGGAGCTGTTCGGCGGCTGGTGGGGCCTCTCGCCGGCGATCATCATCCTGATCTTCCCGCTCGGCTTCCGGCTGACCTGCTACTACTACCGCAAGGCCTACTACCGCAGCTTCTGGGCGTCCCCGCCGGCCTGCGCGGTCGCCGAGCCGCACACGAAGTACACCGGCGAGACCCGCTTCCCGCTGATCCTGCAGAACGTCCACCGGTACTTCTTCTACGCGGCGCTGCTGGTCGCGCTCGTCCTGACCTACGACACGGTGCTGGCCTTCCGGGACGAGGACTACGCCTGGGGTCACATGGGCCTCGGCACGCTCGTCCTCCTGGTCAACATCGTGCTGATCTGGCTGTACACGATCTCCTGCCACTCCTGCCGGCACATCGTCGGCGGGAAGCTCAAGCACTTCTCGAAGCATCCGGTGCGCTACCGGATGTGGCAGTGGGTGAGCCGGCTGAACGCCCGGCACATGCAGCTCGCCTGGGCGTCGCTGGTCAGCGTGGCGCTCGCCGACCTCTACGTCTATCTCGTCGCGTCCGGTGTCTTCGACGATCCGCGCTTCTTCTAGCTGGGGGCCTTGCCTATGTCCGTGGTGGACCGACAGGAGTGGGACGTCGTCGTGGTCGGGGCCGGCGGCGCGGGCCTGCGCGCCGCGATCGAGGCGCGCGAGCGGGGCGCCCGTACCGCCGTGATCTGCAAGTCGCTGTTCGGCAAGGCGCACACCGTGATGGCCGAGGGCGGCATCGCGGCGGCGATGGGCAACGTCAACTCCGGCGACAACTGGCAGGTGCACTTCCGCGACACCATGCGCGGCGGGAAGTTCCTCAACCAGTGGCGGATGGCGGAGCTGCACGCCCAGGAGGCGCCCGCGCGGGTGTGGGAGCTGGAGACCTGGGGCGCGCTGTTCGACCGGACCGAGGACGGGCGGATCTCCCAGCGCAACTTCGGCGGCCACGAGTACCCGCGCCTGGCGCACGTCGGCGACCGCACCGGCCTGGAACTGATCCGCACCCTCCAGCAGAAGGTCGTCGCGCTCCAGCAGGAGGATTTCGCCGAGACCGGTGACCACGAGTCCCGGCTGAAGGTCTTCCAGGAGTGCACGGTCACCCGGGTGCTGAAGGACGGCGACCAGGTCAGCGGCGTCTTCGGTTACGCACGCGAGTCCGGCCGCTTCTTCGTCCTCCAGGCGCCCGCGGTGGTGATCGCCACCGGCGGCATCGGCAAGTCCTTCAAGGTCACGTCGAACTCGTGGGAGTACACCGGCGACGGGCACGCGCTGGCGCTGCTCGCGGGCGCGCCGCTGCTGAACATGGAGTTCGTGCAGTTCCACCCGACGGGGATGGTCTGGCCGCCGTCGGTGAAGGGCATCCTGGTCACCGAGTCGGTGCGCGGCGACGGCGGGGTGCTGCGCAACTCCGAGGGCAAGCGGTTCATGTTCGACTACGTCCCGGACGTCTTCAAGGACAAGTACGCGGAGTCCGAGGAGGAGGCCGACCGCTGGTACGACGACCCGGACCACCACCGCCGCCCGCCCGAGCTGCTCCCCCGCGACGAGGTGGCCCGCGCCATCAACGCCGAGGTCAAGGCGGGCCGCGGCTCCCCGCACGGCGGGGTCTTCCTGGACGTGTCCAGCCGGATGCCCGCGGAGGTGATCAAACGCCGGCTGCCGTCGATGTACCACCAGTTCAAGGAGCTGGCGGACGTCGACATCACGGCCGGACCGATGGAGGTCGGGCCGACCTGCCACTACGTGATGGGCGGCATCGCCGTCGACTCCGACTCGGCGGCGGCGCGCGGGGTGCCGGGGCTGTTCGCGGCCGGTGAGGTCGCGGGCGGCATGCACGGCTCCAACCGGCTCGGCGGCAACTCGCTGTCCGACCTGCTGGTCTTCGGCCGCCGGGCCGGCCGGTACGCGGCGGACCACGCGAGCGCCAGGGCCGGGGCGCGGCCCCGCGCGGACGACGCCCAGGTGGACGCGGCGGCGGCCGAGGCGCTGCGGCCCTTCTCGGCGGAGGGCGGGGAGGCGGTGGCCGACGGCCCGCCCGAGAACCCGTACACGCTGCACCAGGAACTCCAGCAGACGATGAACGACCTGGTCGGCATCATCCGCCGGGAGCACGAGATGCGGCAGGCGCTGGAGAAGCTCGCCGAGCTGCGGGCACGGGCCCGTCGCGCGGGCGTGGAGGGCCACCGGCAGTTCAACCCGGGCTGGCACCTGGCGCTGGACCTGCGGAACATGCTGCTGGTCAGCGAGTGCGTGGCCCGGGCGGCGCTGGAGCGCACCGAGTCGCGCGGCGGCCACACCCGGGAGGATCACGCCGCCATGGACCGCGCCTGGCGCAACGTGAATCTGCTGTGCACGCTGACCGACCCCACGGGCGGGCTCGCCGCCACCGACGCGGTACGCGGGCAGATCACCCTCACCCGCGAGACCACCGAACCCATCCGCCCCGACCTGCTCGCCCTCTTCGAGAAGGACGAGCTGGTCAAGTACCTGGCCGAAGAGGAGCTCTACGAGTGAGCAGCTACGAGGCCCGCTTCGAGGTGTGGCGGGGGGACGTCGACGGAGGCGGCCTGGAGGACTTCCGGGTCGAGGTGAACGACGGCGAGGTGGTCCTCGACATCATCCACCGCCTCCAGGCCACCCAGGCCCCCGACCTCGCCGTGCGCTGGAACTGCAAGGCCGGGAAGTGCGGTTCGTGCTCGGCGGAGATCAACGGGCGTCCCCGGCTGCTGTGCATGACCCGCATGTCGGTGTTCGGCCGGGACGAGACGGTCACCGTGACGCCGCTGCGGGCGTTCCCGGTGATCCGGGACCTGGTGACGGACGTCGGCTTCAACTACACCAAGGCGCGGCAGATCCCGGCGTTCGTGCCGCCGGCCGGGGTCGGTCCGGGCGAGTACCGGATGAAGCAGGAGGACGTGGACCGCCCGCAGGAGTTCCGCAAGTGCATCGAGTGCTTCCTGTGCCAGGACACCTGCCACGTCGTCCGCGACCACGAGGAGAACAAGCGGGCGTTCGCCGGTCCCCGTTTCCTGATGCGGGTGGCGGAGCTGGACATGCACCCGCTGGACGCGGCCGAGGAGTCCGGCCTGGACCGCGGGCGCACGGCCCAGGACGAACACGGCCTCGGCTACTGCAACATCACCAAGTGCTGCACGGAGGTCTGCCCCGAGGGCATCAAGATCACGGACAACGCGCTGATCCCGCTGAAGGAACGGGCGGTGGACCGCAAGTACGACCCGCTCGTGTGGCTGGGCGACAGGATCCGCCGCCGGTCCTAGGGGTCAGCGGACCCAGCCGTCCTCGAACTCCTTCCAGTTGGTCTCCGTCGCCGCGAAGTCGATGTAGGGGGAGAGGCCGAAGAGCTCGCGGTCGGGGTCCGTGCGGGACAGGCCGAGGCGGGCGCCCCGGACGGCGGCGGCGACGGTCTCGGCGTGGCCCCAGTGGCTGGGGTTGCTCTCGTAGTAGAAGGGCAGGCCCATCAGCAGATGGGTGGTGGGCGGGGTGACCTCCAAGGCGAGCGAGGTCTGCTGGGCCACGTACCCGCCGTAGGTGCTCTCGAAGGGGCGCGCGGTGTCGTACGACATCACGGCGATCTGGTCGACGCGCCGGGCCACCTGGCCGAAGAACTTCTGCGACCACCACTTGGGGTGGTCGGCGAGGAATCCGGCGACGGTGTGCAGGTGCGGGAGCGGGTCGATCTGGTGCGCGGCCACGGACAGCGCCGCGTCCCGGTCCTGGGTGAGTCTCCGCAGGTCGTCCAGCAGATCCAGGTAGTCCTGGTCGTCGGAGTGCAGCGGCTCCAGGTCGAGGTGGACGCCCTCGTAGCCGGCGTCGAGGACCTGGCCGGCGCTGCGCACCACCTCGGCGCGGGTGGCGGCGTCGCTCAGCTCCAGGCCGTCGGGGCCGCCGTTGGCGAGGACATCCCCGAGGAACGCCTGGACCCGGACGCCGGGCAGTTCCCGGTGCACCGCGCCGATGAACCAACGGGCGCGCGGATACGCCGACTCCGGCAGCGTGCCGTCGTGCTCCAGCGGACCGGAGTGGACGTACAGGTCCCGGATGCCGGTGTCCTTCAGACGGCGGGCGAGGCCGGCGACGTCGGCGTCCTTCTTGCGTCCGTCGACCCAGGCGTGGCCGAGCCACATGGCGTCCCGGTTCCGGGTGTAGGTGCCGTCCGCCGGGTCGCCCATGTAGTTGACCCGCAGCGCGGTCTCGATGGCGAGGAGCGGCACGATCAGCACCAGGGCGAGCACCAGGGCGGTGCGTCCGGCCCGCCGCGCCCAGGGCCTGCGGCGGCGTTTCCCCTCGGGTTCGGACTCGGGAGCGGTCTCGGGCACGGACTCCGTGTCGCTCTCGCCGGGTGTACCGTCCCGCGACTCCGTGTGTTCCATGCCGCCGTTCCCCTCGTCGTCGGATGTTGCGGGTGAGGACGAGGGGAACGGGTGTTCCGGTTGCGGTCACGGCGCATGATCACGAAGGGTCACCGTCGGGTCGACGGGGCGTCAGAAGAGGCTGAGCAGCGCCTCCGCCGGATCGGTGAGGCCGGTATCGGACCCGGGCAGCGGCAGTTCGAACCACACCGTCTTGCCCCGGGGGGTACGCCGTGAGCCCCAGGCGGCGCTCAGCAGGCCGACGAGCTGGAGGCCGCGGCCGCCCTCGTCGGTGTCGCGGGCGCGCCGCCTGCGCGGCTGGACCAGGCCGGAGTCCCAGACCTCGCAGACCAGGGTGCGGTCGAGCAGCAGCCGGAGCCTGATCTCCCCCTCGCCGTACCGCAGGGCGTTGGTGACGAGCTCGCTGACCAGCAGCTCCGTGGTGTCGACCAGGGGCTCCATGTCCCAGGCGAGGAGCTGGGCACGGGCGTGCTCGCGGGCCCGGCCCACGCTGCGCGGCTCGCGCGGCAGCGTCCAGTCGCCCACGGAGTCGGCGGGCAGGCCCTGTACACGTGCCATCAGCAGCGCGATGTCGTCCTCGCCGTGACGGGTGTCGAGCGTGTTGAGGACGTGGTCGCAGACGTCCTCCAGCGGGGCGGAGGGGTCGGTGAGCGTGCCCACGAACGCCTGGAGTCCCTCGTCGAGGGGGTGATCGCGGCTTTCGACCAGTCCGTCCGTGTAGAGCGCGAGCAGGGCGCCCTCGGGCAGCTCGACCTCCACCTCCTCGAAGGGCTCCCCGCCGACGCCGAGCGGCATGCCGGGCGGCACGTCGAGCATGAGCGCGTTCTCGCCGGGCTCGACCAGAACGGGCGGCAGGTGGCCCGCGTTGGCGAAGGTGCAGCGGCGGGTGACGGAGTCGTAGACGGCGTAGACGCAGGTGGCCAGGTACACCTCGGAGAGGTCCGCCTCGCGCGGGCGGCGGGCGGCTCTGGTCGCCTGCTGGACGCCTCCGGCGAACGCCTGGGAGGGCCCGCCGGGCGCGCCGAGACCGCGGGCGATCTCGTCGAGCTGGGCGAGCACCTCGGCCGGTTCGAGGTCGAGCTGCGCCAGGGTCCGTACGGCCGTGCGCAGTTCGCCCATCGCGACGGCGGCGCGCAGGCCGCGGCCCATGACGTCGCCGACGACCAGCGCGGTGCGGTGGCCGGGCAGCTCGATGACGTCGAACCAGTCGCCGCCGACCTCGCCGGCCCGTCCGGTCGCCGCGTTGCCGGGCAGGTAGCGGCAGGCGATGTCCAGGCCGGACGCCTCCGGGTCGCCGGGCGGGAGCAGGGACCGCTGGAGTATCAGCGCGCGTTCGTGCTCGCGCCGGTAGAGGCGGGCGTTGTCGATGCAGACGGCGGCACGCGCGGCCAGTTCGACGGCGAGGTCGCGGTCGCGGTCGCCGAACGGTTCGCTGCCCTTGGTGCGGGCGAACTGGACGAGGCCCACCACGGTGTCGTGGGCGACCATCGGCACCGCGAGCGTGGACTGCACCAGGCCGCCGTCCTCGCCGGGCACGGTCTGCGGGCGGGCGGTGCGCAGGGCCCCCGCACAGGGCGAGTTGAACGGGTAGTGGTGGACGGCGCCCAGCTTCACCGGCTCCCCGGTGCCGCTGATGGGGCCGTCGGACACGGCGCTGGCGAAGGCGACCCGGCGCACCTCGGCGCTGCCGTCGGCAAGACCCGGCGGGGTCTCGTCGCCGGCCAGCAGCCCCTGGTAGAGGTCGACGGTGGCCAGGTCGCAGAAGCCGGGCACGACCACGTCGAGCAGTTCGCGCGCGGTGGTCTCCAGGTCGAGGGAGTTGCCGATGCGCGCGCCGGCCTCGTTGAGGAGGGCAAGATTGCGCCGCGCGGCGGCGGCCTCGCGGGCGGCGGCGCGCCGGGCGGTGATGTCGGTGCCCAGCCAGGCGATGCCGATGGGGCGGCCGCTGCCGCTGTGCACCCGGTAGAGGTTGACGGACCAGTGACGGCGCTCGTCGGAGCCGGGGACGGACCCGGTGACGTGCATGTCCGTGATCGACTCGCCGGTCTCCAGCACCCTCCGCAGGGTCGCCGCGACCCGCTCGGCCTCCCCGCGCGGGAGGTAGTCGTGGACGCCCTTCCCGCGGTGGTCGTCGGGCGTCCCGCCGAAGGTGGACGCGAACCGCTCATTGGCCCGGCGGACCCGCAGGTCGGGGTCGATCAGCAGGAAGCCGAAGGGAGATTGGCCGAATATGGCCTGCGAGGCGGCCAGATCCGTCTCGATACGGCGCAGGGTGCGGACGTCGACGACGATGCAGACGGCGGCCTTCTCGCCCTCCTCGGTCCGCGTCGGCATGACGTAGACCTCGGCGACGCCCTCCCGGTCGCGCTCGTCCGCCGCCAGGTCGGCGGGCAGCCGGAACGGCACGACCCCGGTCCACTCCCGGCCGTCGAGGATCTCGGCCATCTTGCGCTGGCCGCGCTCCCTGCGGACGGGCTCGAGGAACGCCTCGATCGGGTCCATGCCGACGGCGCGCTCCGCGGGGATGCCGAAGATCTGCTCGGCGCGCAGGCTCCACTGGTCGACCAGCCCGTCGGGGCCGATGGAGAAGGACGCGACCTTGATGTAGTCGTACATGGAGCCGGGCGGGGCGGTCTGCCACATCGCGTCGCCGGACGGAGCATCGCCGGATACGAGGCCGTCGGCGGCCTCGCCCCTCGGGCCGCCCGACGAGTCCTCGGACTCCGTGGCCTTCGCTGGTATCTCGCTCACGCGAACCGTCCCCTCCAGCTCACCGCGTCCGGCACCGGTCACCGGGGGCGGCTGCCCGCAGTATCCAGCACTACGGCGCCGCACAACACGGTGTTCACGATCACAGCACGGTCCCGATGCTTTTCGGTCCGCGCCGTGAGAACACTCCCAGTCTTCTAACCAGCGGACACGCCGTCGAACCCCCGGTTCGACAACCGTCACGAAAGGGGACCGGTCACACGGGCGACGCGAACACGCCCACACCCGCGAACGGCCGTACGGGACCTCACCGGGGGACCACGAGTTCGCACCACACCGTCTTGCCGTGCGGACCGGACCGGTGCCCCCAGCGGCGGGAGGAGCGGGCCAGCAGCTGGAGACCGCGCCCGCCCTCGTCCTCGGGCCGGGCGACGCGTTCGTGCGGCGGCTCGGGGACCGGGTCGGACACCTCGACCAGCAGCACCCCGGACCGTCCCGCGGGCCGGGTCAGGCAGACGCCGACGGGTCCGGCGGCGTGCCGCAGGGCGTTGGTGACGAGTTCGCTGACCAGCAGCACCGCGAGATCGGCGACGCCGTCGAGCTCCCACCGGCCGAGCTGTTCGCGCACAGCGCGACGGGCGGCACGCACCGCGTCCGGATCCGCGGCGAGGGTCCACGTGACCCGGTCGCCGTCGGTGTCGGTCACGCGGATCACCTCCCCGCCGAGCGAGTCAGGCAGTCCGGCCGTGTCCGGTTTCATATGGTCAATAGCCACATACCCGATATCCCGGACGGAGTACCGCGCACAACGGCGCGAGCCGCCGGCCGCCCGCGCGGGACGATGCCCACGGCGCGCTCATACGCCGTCACTCCCGCGCGGGTGCGCCGGAATCGCGTCATACGCCGTCGCGTGATCCGAAGTGGGTGAGGGTGTCCCGCACGGCGGGCACGTCGTGCTCGATCCAGTCGACGTCCCAGACACGGTCGGGGGCGAGCCATCGCAGCTCGTCGTGGTCCTGGAGGGGGCGCGGGGCGGCGGACCCGGGGCGCAGACGCGCGGTCCACACCTGCATGACGTACGGCGTCCGCAGCGGCCACTGGCCCGGGACGCGCTCCCCGGCCTCGGCGTCGACGCCGAGTTCCTCGCGCAGCTCCCGGACGACGGCAGCGTCCGGGGCCTCCCCCGGTTCGACCTTGCCGCCGGGCAGCTCCCAGAGCCCGGCCAGTTCGGCGGGCGCGCTCCTGCGGGCGGCGAGGAGCCGTCCCCCGTGCCACAGGGCGGCTCCGACCACCACGATCCGCTCGCTCATGCGCCGGAGCCTACGGGAGGGACGGGCCATCACCCGCCGGGGGCCGGGTCAGCTGACGGTGCGGCCGTTCTGGCCGATGCGCTCGACCCAGTAGAGCTGTTTGTGGCCACGGCCGTCGAGACTGTCCGCGATCTTCTCCGCCTCGGCGCGTGTCGCGTAACGGCCCACCCGGTAGCGGTTGCCGTTGTCGTCCTGACGCACGACGAGCCAGGGAAGAGTCACCGTGCCGTCGCTCATCGCTCCCCTCCACTTGCCTTCCGCGGCCTGTGCCGCGCCCCGCCCGGTAAGGAAACCGCAGTCCGCATATGCCCGAGCCTACGCCTTACCTTCACTGAGCGAATACGCCTTTTCACGAACAGGCACGCAACCGGCCAGCGCGAAGGGGGCGCACGGCGGTGGATGCGCCGTGCGCCGGGGGCGACATGTCCGGTCAGCGGCGTATGGCCGTCCTCGCCCGGCCACTGGAGCGACCTGCGAAAACGGCCAAATCGCTTCGGCTGCGGGGCCGGTGCGGCACGCGTGGCGCGCCGGAGCGGAAGCGGGGTCCGGGGCGCGGAGGGGAGCACAAGGGGGTGATGGGGCGGATGGGGAGGCGCGGATGCCCTTGGGCGAGTCGCGGAGAGGGCGAGTCGCGGAGAGGGCGGACCGAGGCGTGGGCGGGCTGCAGCACCGGCGGGCGGGCAGGGGCGGGTGGGCCGGGCGCCCGGGTGCGGCCCGCACACGCGCCGCGACGATCGGCGGGCGGTCGCCGGGAGCCCTGCGGCCTCGGGCCACCCGCCACTCCACACGCCGCACGTCCGGGGCGGGGCCCCGCTCCCGGCCCCGTGCCACGCTCGGCGCGAAGACCGGGCCAGGCAGAGGCGGGAGCCCTCGACGCCGGTCCCCCACGCGCCCCCGCCCGTGGCGGCCGACCCCCGCGCGGGCCGCCCGGAACCCCTACTTCACCGGCAGGTGGTACGCCGCCCTGTAGCGGTCCGCCGGGATGACGACATCCGCCGTCTCCACCGGGCGGCCCGACGCGAAGTACGTGCGCTGGATGACCAGGACGACGTGGCCGGGGACGCCCCCGAGCAGCAGCAGCTCCTCCGCGAGGCCGGGACGCGCGCCGACCTCCTCCGTGACGTTGTCCACGATGACGTCGATCGCGCGCATGCGCTCGACGACGCCCATACCGCCCAGGGGGCCCTCCTCGGGCAGCATCACGGGCGTGCGCCCGGTGAGGGCGAGCGGCTCCCAGGACGTGGAGAGCATCATCGGCTCGCCGGCCTCCCGGAAGAGGTACTTCGTGCGCATCACGCGGTCCCCCGCGTCGATGCCCAGCCGCTGGGCGATCGACGCGCTGGCGTCCGTCTGCTCGCTGCTGGACTCCCAGGTGCCGCGCACGCCGACGTCGGCCTGCTCCTGCCGGAACGGCGTCGCCCCGCGCTCCGGGCGGAACCCGGACCGGGCGACCCGCCGCGGCACGGGCCGCTCCCGCACGTACGTCCCCGAGCCCGAGCGGCCCTCGACGAGCCCCTCGGCCATCAGCACCTTGCGCGCCTCCAGCGCGACCGTGTCCGAGACGCCGTACTCCTCGCGGATGCGGGCCTGGGAGGGGAGCCGGGTGTGGGGCGGCAGCTGACCGTCGACGATCTTCTTGCGGAGATCACCCGCGACGCGCAGGTACGCCGGCTGCTCACCGAATGTCACTGGCCGCTCCCCTCGGGTTGTACAGACAGCAACAGAGTGGCAACTCTGGGTTGTCCGAAGCAAGCGAAGGCCAGAGAATCACTCGAAGTGATGATTTCTGTCGCGAGAGGGCTTCACGCAGGCACTTTCTCCCCGCTACGGGAGTTCTCACACCTGCATCTCACCGGCTTCCGGCTCCTGCTCGCCCCCCTCGTCGTACGCGGGCGGTGAGGTGGCCAACCCCAAGGCTTCGCGCACGGTGACGGAAAGGGACGGATCGGTCGCGTCCCAGGCCTCCTCCTCGTGGATCCAGTAGGAGTCCGGGTCGGTGGCGCTCGCCGCCCGCCCCCAGGCGACCCGCGCCTTGCCCAGGTCCACGATCAGCTCGTCCACCGGTCCCCGCGCCTCCTTCGGCCACTCGTGCGCGCGCAGCAGCCGCGCCTGCTCCGCGACGGCCTCCTCGACCCGCCCGGCCCACTCCCGGTCGTCGCTCACGTCGTCGTCGGGGTGGTCGGACCCCGGCACCTCGTCCAGCGCGGCGTTGAGCACCTCGGCCGCCTCCAGGTAGGTGAGCTGATGGGCGTCGAGAGTGGTCTCGTCGCTGCGCAGCGACCCGGTGAGGCGGGTCCCGTCCTCGCGGCCGAGCACACAGGCGATGGAGCGGTCGCCGTACCTCCAGCTCTGCCGGGACGGGACGAAGTAGTAGACGCCGACCTCCTCCGGCAGCGACCAGGCGTCCATGACGTAGGCGGCCCGCAGTGCGTAGCAGCGGTCCTCGCCCAGCTCGACGAGGCTGTCGTCGCCGGGGAAGTCGCTCCCGGGGACGGTGACGAGGGCGAAGACCTCGCCGTCGTGCTCGTCGGCGCAGGGCACCCGGGCGGCCTCGGTGGTCCAGCCCTCCAGCCCGCCGGGCGAGGTGAAGCAGTCGCCCTTGCGCAGGGACAGGACGCTGTCGGCGCGTGCCCCGTCCTTGAAGCCCTCCCAGACGTCCGCCGCGACCCCGGTGGCGAGCGACACCGTCCACAGCGCCAGCCCGAGCGAGGACAGCGCGACGCCGGCGACCGCCATCCCCCGCCCGCGCTCCCCCCGCCGTTTGATCTGCCGCAGCGCGATCAGCCCCAGCACCAGCCCCACGGCGGGCAGGAAGCACAGCACTCCGAGGACCAGGGCCGCGATGGCGACCCCGTTGACGGGGACGGGCGGCCGGGGCCCGTACGGCCCGTAGAGGAAGTACGGGGCGGGACCGGGCGTGCCCTGGTGGGGGAGGTGCGGCGGCTGGGCGCCGCCTTCGTGCTGCGGCCCGGCGGGCGGATGTATCGACACGACGCGCATCGTAAGCGGACGGTGACGGGCCCCGCCCCGGGGGATGCCCCCGGGGCGGGGCGCCGGTCCGCCGGTCCGGCCGGTGTCCGTACCTCGGCGGGTGCGCTCAGCGCGTACGGAGCGGGTGCGCTCAGCCCACGTACAGCAGGCGGTTGGGCGAACCGCTGCCCGGGCTGGTGACCACGCCGGTGGTGGCGGAGGAGGTCAGCGCGGACGAGACCTGGGCGGGGGTGGCCGACGGGTTGCCGGCCAGGTACAGGGCGGCGGCGCCGGCGACGTGCGGGCTGGCCATCGAGGTGCCGGAGATGGTGCTGGTGGCCGTGTCACTGGTGCGCCAGGCGGAGGTGATGGAGGAACCGGGCGCGAACAGGTCCACCACCGAACCGTAGTTGGAGTAGCTGGCGCGGGAGTCGGTGGACGTGGTGGCGCCGACCGTGATCGCCTCGGTCACCCGGGCCGGGGACTTGGTGGAGGCGTTGGTGGACTCGTTGCCTGCCGCGACGACGAAGGTGACGCCGGCGGCGACGGCGTTGCGGACGGCCGCGTCGAGCGTGCTGTCCGCACCGCCGCCGAGCGACATGTTGGCGACGGCCGGCTTGACCGCGTTGCGCGCCACCCAGTCGATGCCGGCGACGACCTGCGCGGTGGTGCCGGAGCCGGAGTTGTTGAGCACGCGGACGCCGACGATCCTCGCCTTCTTGGCGACGCCGTACGCGTTGCCCGCGACGGTGCCGGCGACGTGGGTGCCGTGACCGTTGCCGTCCTGGGCCACGTTGTCGCCGTCGACGGCGTCGTAGCCGTTGGACGCGCGGCCGCCGAAGTCGCTGTGGCTGATGCGGACGCCCGTGTCGATGACGTAGGCCGTCACGCCCTGCCCGGCCGAGTCGGGGTAGGTGTAGGCCCGGTTGACGGGGCGGTTGCGCTGGTCGATCCGGTCCAGGCCCCAGGAGGGCGGGTTGGACTGGGTCGCGGTGATGGTGAAGGTGCGGTTCTGCACCACCGAGGCGACGGCCGGGTCCGCGGCGAGACGCTTCGCCTCGGCCTCGGAGGCCTCGATCTCGTAGCCGTTGAGCGCCTTGCTGTAGGTGCGCTCGATGGCGGCGCCGTACTTCTCGGCCAGGGCGCGGCCCTCGCCGGTGGTCGAGCGGGCCTCGTCGGCCTTCAGGGTCACGATGTAGCTGCCGGCGACGGCGTTCGCGGCGCCCGCGTACTGGATGCGGCCTTCGGGAGCGGCCGGCGCCGCTCCCGCGGGGAGTGCGGAGACCAGGCTCGCGACGAGCGCCGCGGAGGCCGCGGCGCCGAGGACGGCCAGTCTTCGCCGGGGGTGACGCATCACTGCCATGGAGGGTTCCTCCTCAATCGGTGGTGCGCGTTCATGTGGGGGATGGTGCGGGGGTGGTGCGGCGACGCACGGGTGCGCACGTGCCGGAACACACCTGTATGTCAGGGCCATGACAAGGCGGGCCGTCGTGTCCATGCGCGTCAGCCGAAAGATTGAGGGTTCTACAGGAATTGCACAAGGGTGCCTCGACGACCTACGGACCCCGCCGTTCCGATCCGGACACCGGGCGCCCGGCACAGATGCGGCGCAACCACCCGGCACGGATGTGGCACAACCGCCCGGCACAGCCGCGACACAGCCGCGGCACAGCTGACCCATGGACTCCCCGCCCACCCCCGTTAACATGTTCGAGCTCACGACGGATGTCCTCGTTCACCGGCTGTCCACCGGAAGTCCCAGCCCACCCGGCCCTTCGGCGCATACGCGCCACGTGCCCGTGACGCCACCTGCCCACAACCGAATCACCAGGCGAACCAGTTGAGAATCGAACCCACTCGAATACCGCCGCGGGACGACCGCGGGACGCAGCCCGCCGCGTGGCGCCGGCCCCGCGTGGTCCTGTGGACCGCGGCGGGTGCGGCGACCCTGGGCTTCCTCGTCGCGCTGGAGATCGTGGCGCGCGGCTACGGCTTCTCGGGGCCGATCACCGAACAGTCGCGGGAGGTGGTCTTCGCCCCCGAGTCGGGTCCGCTGCTCTACGGCGGTCTGGCCCTGACGATGGTGGTGCTCACCTGGCGGCAGCGGCTGATCGCGCTGGGCGTCGCCGCCGCCGTGGACGTCGTCTTCTTCCTGGTCCGGTGGGCACTCGACGCCGAGATGAACTTCGGCAACGGCGCGCTGTGGGTGGTGCTCGGCTGTGCGGTCCTCGGCCTCACGCGCCGCACCGGGCAGGAACGGATGCTGCTGCTGAAGGGCACCGGTCTGGGCCTGCTGCTGGTGGCCGGCCACAAGACCGGTGACACCTGGCTGCTGATCACGTCGGAGACCCGGCCGACCGTCCTCGACGCCTACGTGGCGGCCGCGGACCACGCCCTGGCCGACCCGTCGTGGCTGGCCGGCCGCCTCGTGGACGCCACCGCGCCGGTCAGCACGGGCGTCCTGCACGTGGTCTACGGCCAACTCCCGCTGGCCGCCGCCCTCGTCGGCCTCTACCAGCTGCGCCGGGTCGCGGTGGAGCGCCGCTTCCCCGCCCACCACCTGGTGCGCACGTTCCTGGTGATCGGCCTGCTCGGCCCCGCGATCTACATGATCTTCCCGGTGGTCGGTCCGATCTTCGCGTACGGCACGGACGGCGGCGCCTGGGCGACGGCGAACCTCTGGCCGGAAACCCTGCCGCCGGCGACCGACCCGCAGCCGATCCCGTTCGACGGCGTCACCCCACGCAACTGCATGCCGAGCCTGCACACCGCGTGGGCGGTCACCCTGTTCGTCCACACCCGCGACGGCTCCCGGGCGGTGCGCTGGGCGGGCGCCTTCTGGCTGGCCGGCACCCTCGCCGCGACCCTGGGCTTCGGCTACCACTACGGCGCCGACCTGCTCGCCGGCGTGGTCTTCGCCCTGACGATCGAGACGGCGGTGCGGTGCTCCGCGCACGGCTGGGACCGCGCGAGCGTCCGCCTGGTCGCCCTCGGCACGAGCGTCTTCGCCGCGCTGCTGTCGGCGTACCGCTGGCTGCCGGTGGAAATGGCCGCCCGGCCCTGGCTGTTCGGCCCTCTCCTGCTGCTGGTGACGGGCGGGGTGATCCACGCGTACGTGCGGACGGCGCGGGGACGGGACGCGAAGGTGTCCATTCCCGGGCCTCGGTCCGCACCGGAGGCGGCGGGATCCCGGGAGGCGGCGGGGCCGGCCGAGCCGGTGAAGCCGGCGGAGACGGCCGAGTCACAGGAGACGGCCGGCTCCCCGAAGTCGCCTGAATCGCCCGAGTCGCCGGACGCACGGCCGGAACTGGTCTGACGCCTGGGACGGATCACGGCCGGAACTCGCACCGCCCCGGTTCGAGCAGAGGCTCGGCCGACGCCCCGCCGTGCTCGTCCGAGGGGTGCACCGACCAGGGACAGCGTCAGGGGCCGCCCGGCCCCCGACGCGTGCCGGTGCCGACCAGCCACGCCCGCACCGACGCCACCTGTTCCGTCCCGGCCGGGAGGACCGGCTCAGTGACGACGACGCGGAAAGAGAGCCTTGCGGGCTTCGCTCGCAGTTACGGACACGACCTGCCTCTCTCCGGTCAGTGGTACCGAATAACGCACCACTCCCACTGCTCATGGACAGAGCAGACACCCGACGAAGGGGCCGGCTCTCGAAGAGACCAGCCCCGACCGCCCGCGGACTTGACGAAACCCTCAGCGCACGACGAAGAACCGCTTACACATGGAAGCGGAACGCATCCAGCCCGACCCTGACCTGCGGCGGAGCTCAGCCCAGGGCCCTGACCGGCGCTTTCACCGTTTGGTTGCGTCGGCCGCCGATGAGCGGTTGCGACCGTACTGCGGCCTGTCTGCGGACCGGGCAACCTCCCCCGTGCGGCCCCGGCCATCCACACCCACAGAGTTACGACCACCGGTAGGATCGGCACCATGAGCGGTAGCAAAAAGTACTCCATCAGCCTGCCCGAGGACCTTGCCGAGGCCGTACGCGCCCATGTCGGACCCGGCGGCTTCTCCGCCTATGTCGCCGAAGCCCTCGAACAACGGGTCGCCATGGACAAGCTTCGGGAGCTCGTCGCCGACTTCGAGACCGACAACGAGGAGCTCACCCGCGAGGAGATCGAGGCCGCCCGCACACTGCTGCGCCATGACCACCGGCAGGTCGGCGGTGCCGCCGCCTGATGCCCGGAACCCTGCTGCTCGACAGCGAAGGACTCTCCAAGCTCTACCGCAAGGACCGCACCGTCGTGGCTCTGGTCCAGGCGGCATCGGAGGAGGGCATCCGCGTGGCCACCAGCGCCATGACCACCCTTGAGGCCGATTACGAGCGGATCCACCCGGCCCGCATCAAGTGGGTTCTCTCCCGCATCGACGTTCACGACGTCACCAGGGAGGTCACCGACGAGGCCGCCGCCCTCCTTCGCACCCATCATCTCCACGGTCATAAATACGCCATCGACGCCGCCCTCGCCGTCATCGCCCGCGACGCGCCCCCGCCGGTCACCGTCCTCACTTCCGACCCCGAGGACCTGACGCTCCTCTGCGGTCCTGCCGTAGAGATCGTCAAGGTCTGAAACACCGGCCCCGGTCACGCCGCCCTGCCCCACGGCCGGCGCCACAGCGCCCTGCGGGACCGGGGCTCCCGGAAGAGTCCGGGCGGTGCCACGGCTCGCGCGGGACGAGACCGGACCCCGATTCGGCCTGTACGTGTCCGTGGCCGGTGCCGGCCGCTGGTCGCCCCTGGGCGGGCCGGTGGTGGACGGCTCCCGGCCGGGCTGGTGAGGCCCACAGCAGCCGGCCAGCCGGAACGGCACGACCATCATGCTCACAGCCGGAGCAGAGGGGACGGTCCGCGGCGATGTCCCCCAGCCGATGGACGGAATCCAGCCGCGAGCTGAGCGTACGGGTGGCCGTTGCGAAGGTGGGCGAGGGTGAGCAGGGCCTGTCGGCCTGGGCTCAGACGTCGCCACCGGGCGCCGAGCTCCCGACGGTGCCGGCGGAGCTTGGCGGACAGGAAGCGCGGGGCGGAGCTGGACAGGCCGACGCCCGACGGGTGGACAAGCACACGAAGCCTCTGGTGGAGACGTATTTCTTGGTCGAAAACCTACCCACCAGGGGCTTCACTTGTGTGTCAGCCCAACTGGCTTGCCCGGCCGCCGGGCTGGAAAGGACTCACTCCCCGGAAAAGGCCGGGACCAGGCGGAGAAAAAGGAAGGGCCAGACCGTGCGATCCGGCCCCTTACCTGGGGTTTCTCTCCTATGACCTGCGGTTCGACAGATCAAGGGATCAGGCACTACACGTTGAAGCGGAACTCCACCACGTCCCCGTCCTGCATGACGTAGTCCTTGCCCTCCATGCGGGCCTTGCCCTTGGCGCGGGCCTCGGCGACCGAGCCGGTCTCGACCAGGTCGTCGAAGGAGATGACCTCCGCCTTGATGAAGCCCTTCTGGAAGTCGGTGTGGATGACACCGGCGGCCTCGGGGGCGGTGGCGCCCTTCTTGATGGTCCAGGCGCGGGACTCCTTGGGGCCGGCCGTCAGGTAGGTCTGCAGGCCGAGGGTGCGGAAGCCGACGTGCGCGAGGGTGGCGAGGCCGGGCTCCTCCTGGCCGACGGACTGGAGCAGCTCGAGCGCCTCGTCCTCCTCCAGCTCGGCGAGGTCCGCCTCCAGCTTGGCGTTGAGGAAGATCGCCTCGGCGGGGGCGACCAGCGCGCGCTGCTCGTTCTTGAAGTCCTCGTCGGTCAGCTCGTCCTCGTCGACGTTGAAGACGTAGAGGAACGGCTTGGTGGTGAGCAGGTGCAGGTCGTGGAGGAGCTCCGCGCGCTCGGTGTTCTGGACGATGCCCTGCGAGAACAGCGTGTCGCCCTTCTCCAGGATCTCCTTGGCCTCCTCGACCGCCTTGACCTTGGGCGCGACGTCCTTCTTGATCCGCGACTCCTTCTGCAGGCGCGGGAGGACCTTCTCGATGGTCTGCAGGTCGGCGAGGATCAGCTCGGTGTTGATCGTCTCGATGTCGTCCTTCGGCGAGACCTTGCCGTCGACGTGGACGACGTTCTCGTCCTTGAAGGCGCGGATGACCTGGCAGATCGCGTCGGACTCGCGGATGTTCGCGAGGAACTTGTTGCCCAGGCCCTCGCCCTCGGACGCGCCGCGCACGATGCCGGCGATGTCGACGAAGTCGACCGTGGCCGGGAGGATCCGCTGCGAGCCGAAGATCTCCGCCAGCTTGGTCAGCCGGGGGTCGGGGACGCCCACGACGCCCACGTTGGGCTCGATCGTGGCGAACGGGTAGTTGGCCGCCAGCACGTCGTTCTTGGTCAGGGCGTTGAACAGGGTCGACTTGCCGACATTCGGCAGACCGACGATTCCGATCGTGAGCGACACGTTGCGACTTCCCGTACGTGAGGAGGGGGGCGAGGGCCGGCCGTGGGGCCGACGTGGACCGATCCACCAGTCTACGGCGTGCCCGCGGCCGGCCGGCGGCTGTGTCGAACGCCCGGCCGATGGCCGGATACCGGCGTGTCCGACGGGCCGCCGGACACATAAAACGACCTAAGTTGGTCCAGTGGAGCAACACAGGACGCGACCCGCCCAGCACGGACCGCGAGGCGAGCCGGCGCCGAGCCCGTCGGCGGCCCCCCGCACGTCACGGCCGCCCGGGCCTCCGCTGCCCCCGCAGGCGGGGCGGACGACGGGCGGCGGGGCCGCCCGGTCCCCGCGCGCCCAGCGGCCCCCGCGACGCCGGCCCGCTCCCCCGCCCGCCGCGCGGCGCGTGCCCGGCCCCCGGCTCACCGGGCTGGGGGGCGGACTGTTCTGCGGGGCCGTGATGCTGGTGCTCGGGCTGCTCACGGAGGTGTTGTTCGGCGCCTCGCTGACCGTGTACGGGGTGCTGTTCCTGCCGGTGTGCGTGTTGACCGCGCTGTGGGTGCGCGACGGGGACCTGCTCATCGCGCCCGTGGTGGTGCCGATCGCCTTCGCCGTGGGGCTGGTGCCGGTCGCCGACGAGGGCGGCGGGAGCACGCCGGACCGGCTGATGGGCATGGTGACCGGCCTCGCCACCCAGGCCGGGTGGCTCTACGGCGGGACGCTGGTCGCGGGTGTGCTGGTGATCGCCCGCCGGGTGCGGCGGGTCCGCACGGCCAACCGGCGCCTCGCACAGGAGCGGGCAGGCAAGGCGGCCTCCTGACGACGCCCGCCCGGCCATCGCCTTCGGGCCCGACGCGACGCCCGCCCCGCACGACCGCCCCCGAGCCCGACGCGACGCCCGCCCCGCACGACCGCCCCCGGGCCCGACGCGACACCCGCCCGCGCGCCCCTCGGACCCGGCACGAGACCCGCCCGGCCACAAGCCCCGACGCCCGCATGGGCCCGGCCGCCTGGACCGGCCTACACCCCCGTCGCCGCCCGCATCGCCGCCCCCACGATGCCCGCGTTGTTCTGCAGGTGGGCCGGGACGATCTCCGCCTTGATGCCCTCGATCCTCGGCAGGAACTTGTGCGCCTTGCGGCTGACGCCGCCGCCGATCACGAACAGCTCGGGCGAGAACAGCATCTCCACGTGGGCGAGGTACTTCCGCACCCGGCACGCCCACTCGTCCCACGACAGGCCGTGGTCCTCCCTGGCCTTGCTGGACGCCCGCTTCTCCGCGTCGTGGCCCTCCAGCTCCAGGTGCCCCAGCTCGGTGTTGGGGACGAGGACGCCATCCGCGAACAGGGCGCTGCCGATGCCGGTGCCGAAGGTCAGCACGATCACCGTGCCCTTGCGGTGCCGGCCGGCGCCGAAGTGCATCTCGGCGATGCCGGCCGCGTCCGCGTCGTTGACCACCGTGACCGGCAGGCCTCCCAGGCGGTCGCCGAGCAGGACGCGCGCGTCGGTGTCGATCCAGCCCCTGTCGACGTTGGCCGCCGTGCGGATCGTGGTGCCGTCGGTGACGACGCCGGGGAAGGTGACGCCGACCGGGCCGGTCCAGCCGAAGTGGTCGACGACCTGCTTCACCCCGTCGGCCACCGCGTCCGGCGTGGCCGGGTGCGGAGTGAGGACCTTGCAGCGCTCCTGCGCCAGGTCCCCCTTGTCGAGGTCGACCGGGGCGCCCTTGATCCCGGATCCGCCGATGTCCACGCCGAAGATCTGCATGGCACCACGGTACGACGACCGGGGGACGGCCACGGGGTCGAACGCCGTGATCGCGACCGCCCCCGGGGGAGCACGCGGGGGGACGCGGGGGGCTAGCCCTCGCTGCCGGCGCCGCCGCGCTCGGCCGCCAGCGCGGCGGCCTCCTCGCGCAGGTCGCGGCGGAGCTCCTTGGGCAGGGAGAAGGTGATGGACTCCTCGGCCGCCTTGACGATCTCCACGTCCTCGAAGCCGCGCTGCGACAGCCACTCCAGGACCTGCTCGACCAGCACCTCCGGCACCGAGGCGCCCGAGGTGACGCCGACCGTGGAGACGCCCTCCAGCCAGGCCTCGTCGATCTCGTCGGCGAAGTCCACCAGGTAGGCCTCGCGGGCGCCGGCCAGCTTGGCGACCTCGACCAGCCGCTTGGAGTTGGAGGAGTTGCGGGAGCCGACCACGATGACCAGGTCGGCCTCGGCGCCCATCTGCTTCACCGCGAGCTGGCGGTTCTGCGTGGCGTAGCAGATGTCGTCGCTCGGCGGGGAGAGGAGCTGGGGGAACTTCTCCTTCAGGGCGTCGACGGTCTCCATGGTCTCGTCGACGCTGAGCGTGGTCTGGGAGAGCCAGACGACCTTCGACGGGTCGCGGACCTCGACCTTCTCCACGTCGCCGGGGCCGTCGACCAGCTGGATGTGGTCGGGGGCCTCGCCGGAGGTGCCGATGACCTCCTCGTGGCCCTCGTGCCCGATCAGGAGGATGTCGTAGTTCTCGTTGGCGAAGCGGACCGCTTCCTTGTGGACCTTGGTGACCAGCGGGCAGGTGGCGTCGATGGTGGCGAGCCGGCCGCGCTGGGCCTCCTCGTGGACGACCGGGGCGACGCCGTGCGCGGAGAACATCACGATGTTGCCCGGGGGCACCTCCTCCGTCCGCTCGACGAAGATCGCGCCCTTCTTCTCCAGGGTCTGCACGACGTACTTGTTGTGCACGATCTCGTGCCGGACGTAGACGGGAGCCCCGTACTGCTCCAGGGCCTTCTCGACGGCGATCACGGCGCGGTCCACCCCCGCGCAGTAGCCCCGGGGGGCGGCGAGCAGGACACGGCGGCCAGTCGAAGCGGTCATGCGTCCCATCGTACGGGCCGTGCGCGCGGGGTCCGGGCGCGGTGCTCCGTCGGTGGCGGCGCACCGGTGTCGGCGGAGCGCACTACGCTCGCGGGCATGGCTGTGAACACGTCCGCGGACGCCCCCCTGCCGGTGGGAGAGGTGTCGCGGCTCATCGGCGGGTGGATCGACCGGCTCGGCGCGGTGTGGGTGGAGGGGCAGATCACCCAGCTGTCGCGGCGGCCGGGCGCGGGGGTGGTGTTCCTGACGCTGCGCGACCCCTCGTACGACGTCTCGGTGGGGGTGACCTGCTACCGGCAGGTGTTCGACGCCGTCGCGGACGTCGTGAGCGAGGGCGCGCGGGTGGTGGTCCACTGCAAGCCGGAGTGGTACGCGCCCCGGGGGCAGCTGTCGCTGCGGGCCGCCGAGATCCGGCCGGTGGGGGTCGGGGAGCTGCTGGCGCGGCTGGAGCAGCTGAAGAAGTCGCTGGCGCGCGAGGGACTGTTCGCGCCGGAGCGCAAGAAGCCGCTGCCGTTCCTGCCGCGGCTGGTCGGGCTGGTGTGCGGGCGCGCGTCGGCGGCCGAGCGGGACGTGCTGGAGAACGCGCGGCACCGCTGGCCGGCGGTCCGCTTCGAGGTGCGGAACGTCGCGGTGCAGGGGGTGCACGCGGTGCCGCAGGTGGTCCAGGCCGTGCGGGAGCTGGACGCGCTCGACGAGGTGGACGTGATCGTCGTGGCGCGGGGCGGGGGCAGCGTGGAGGACCTGCTGCCGTTCTCCGACGAGCAGCTGGTGCGGGCGGTGGCGGCCTGCCGTACGCCGGTCGTCTCGGCGATCGGGCACGAGCCGGACAGCCCGCTGCTGGACCTGGTCGCCGATCTGCGCGCCTCCACGCCGACCGACGCCGCCAAGAAGGTGGTGCCGGACGTGGGCGAGGAGTACGAGCGGGTGCGGATGCTGCGGGACCGCGCGCGCCGCTGTGTGGGCGCCCTGCTGGAGCGGGAGGAGCGGGGGCTGGCGCAGGCGCTGGCCCGGCCGTCGCTCCAGGATCCGCACCGGATGGTCGACGCGCGGGCCGAGGAGGTCACGATGCTGCTGGACCGGGGCCGGCGGGCGCTGCGCCACCAGCTGGACCGGGCCGACTCCGAGCTGACGCACACGCACGCGCGCGTGGTGGCCCTCTCCCCCGCCGCCACGCTGAAGCGCGGGTACGCGGTGCTGCAGCGGGAGGACGGGCAGGCGGTGCGCGCTCCCGGTGAGGTGGAGGCGGGCGAGGTGCTGCGGGCGCGGGTGTCCGCGGGTGAGTTCACGGTACGGGTCGATGCATGAGGTGGGCGGAATGACCGGGAAGACGGAGCAGACGGCGGCGGCCGAGGCGCTCGGCTACGAGCAGGCGCGGGACGAGCTGATCGAGGTCGTACGCCGTCTGGAGGCGGGCGGTACGACGCTGGAGGAGTCGCTCGCGCTCTGGGAGCGGGGCGAGGAGCTGGCCAAGGTGTGCCGGCGCCGGCTGGACGGGGCGCGGGCCCGGCTGGACGCGGCGCTCGCGGAGGAGGAGCAGGCCGGGGCCGCCGAGGAGAACTGACTTTCGGTTGAACGTTGAACTTCATAGGGGTACGCTCGCCCCGTAAACCGGACCGCGGTCCGCTAATTCCGTACGGGCCGTCGCACATCCCATGAGGTCACGCATGTCTCTCCTTCTCGACCCCGCCGCCCAGGACCTGCTGTTCCGCGAGGCGCGCACCGCCAACACGTTCACCGACGAGCCGGTGACCGACGAGCAGGTCCGGGCGGTCTACGACCTGATCAAGTACGGCCCCACGTCCATGAACCAGTCGCCGCTGCGCATCACGCTGGTCCGCTCCCCCGAGGCCCGCGAGCGCCTGGTGCGGCACATGGCCGAGGGCAACCGGGCCAAGACGGCCACCGCGCCGCTCGTCGCGATCCTCTCCGCGGACAACGAGTTCCACGAGGAGATGCCGCACCTCTTCCCGCACTTCCCGCAGGCCAAGGACGCCGTCTTCGGCGAGCGTCCGGTCCGGGAGGCCTCCGCCGCGCTGAACGCCGCCCTCCAGGCCGCGTACTTCATCATCGGCGTCCGGGCCGCCGGTCTGGCCGCCGGCCCGATGACCGGCCTCGACTTCGAGGGCGTGCGCAAGGAGTTCCTGGACGACGACCACACCCCGCTGATGGTCGTGAACATCGGCCGCCCCGGCCCCGACGCCTGGTTCCCGCGCAGCCCGCGCCTGGAGTACGAGCAGGTCGTCACCACCGTCTGAGCCCCGGGCGGAACGGCGGAAAGGGGCGGGGCCCCGGATCGGCGATCCGGGGCCCCGCCCCTGGTGCGTGCGCGCCGGTCACTCCGCGCGCAGCGCCTCCGCCATCTTCGTCAGCTCCCCGAAGGACGCCGTGCCGGTCACCACGGTCGTCGAGCCCGGGGTGTCCTCCAGCACCAGGGCGTCGTAGCGCTCGCCCTCGTAGCGCGTCCAGGTCTTGCCGTCGATCCGCTGGGTCGCCCCGGTCGGCTCGGCCCGCTGCGTCTTGTCCTCGATGAACGCCGTGCGCTTGCCGACGGACTGCTCGACCGCCGCGTACTCGCCGTCGGGGGTGCGGAAGCCCAGGTGCCAGGACTCGTCCTCGGCCGCGCGGTAGCGCACGGAGGTGGGCTTCCACGCCTTGGGCAGCCCCTCGGGGGCGACCACCGGGTAGGAGGCGGCCCGGCGGGCGGTCAGCAGATCGATGCGGTAGTCGACGCGCTTGACCTCGGGCTCACCGCCCGTGCGCGGGAGGAACAGCCACACCACTCCCGCCGCGAGCACGATGAGCGCCAGGGACAGGACCATGTCCCTGGCCGACTTCTGCATGCTGTTCGTTCCTGCCACGCCTCCTATCGTCGCAGGTGCCCGCGGCGCTCATCCGTGGGGTCCCCTGCTCATTTTGTCTGCCTGGCGATAGAGTCATGGCCATACCCTCAACCGGCCGTCGTCGTACAGAAAGGTGCGCTCCGATGACCGAACACCACCATCTGCCGTCCGAGCTCGATGTCCCCTCCGAGGCCCCCGACCGCAACCTCGCCCTGGAGCTCGTACGGGTCACCGAGGCGGCCGCGATGGCCGCGGGCCGCTGGGTAGGGCGCGGCGACAAGAACGGCGCCGACGGCGCCGCGGTACGCGCCATGCGCACCCTGGTCTCCACCGTCTCGATGAACGGCGTCGTCGTCATCGGCGAGGGCGAGAAGGACGAGGCCCCGATGCTCTTCAACGGGGAGCGCGTGGGCGACGGCACCGGCCCGGAGTGCGACATCGCGGTCGACCCGATCGACGGCACGACGCTGACGGCCAAGGGCATGACCAACGCCATCGCGGTGCTGGCGGCGGCCGAGCGCGGCTCGATGTTCGACCCGTCGGCAGTGTTCTACATGGACAAGCTGGTCACCGGTCCGGAGGCGGCCGACTTCGTCGACATCAACGCCCCGGTGAGCGTGAACATCCGCCGGGTCGCCAAGGCGAAGCGGGCCACCCCCGAGGACGTCACCGTGGTGATCCTGGACCGGCCGCGGCACGAGGGCATCATCAAGGAGATCCGGGAGACCGGGGCGCGCATCAAGCTGATCTCCGACGGTGACGTGGCCGGCTCGATCCTGGCGCTGCGCGAGGGCACCGGCATCGACCTGCTGCTGGGCATCGGCGGCACCCCCGAGGGCATCATCTCGGCCTGCGCGGTGAAGTGCCTGGGCGGCACCATCCAGGGCAAGCTGTGGCCGAAGGACGACGAGGAGCGGCAGCGGGCGATGGACGCGGGGCACGACCTGGACCGGGTGCTGACCACGGAGGACCTGGTCACCGGCGACAACGTGTTCTTCGTGGCGACCGGCATCACCGACGGCGAGCTGCTGCGGGGCGTGCGCTACCGCTCGGAGACGGCGACGACCGACTCGATCGTGATGCGGTCCAAGTCGGGGACGGTACGGCGCATCGACTCCGAGCACCGGCTCAGCAAGCTGCGGGCCTACAGCGCGATCGACTTCGACCGGGCCAAGTGACCCTGGAGCCACCGGAAGAAGAGGCGTCCTCTGTGCGGAGAGGGCGCCTCCTTCCGTCGGGTGCGGGGATCAGCCCGCGGCGGCTATGCGGTTCTGCCGGGCGGCCTTCTTCAGCTCCATCTCGCGGCGCCTGCGGCGGGCCAGGACGACGCGGCGCTCCGCCGCGGTCAGGCCGCCCCAGACGCCGTAGGGCTCGGGCTGGAGCAGGGCGTGCTCGCGGCACTCCACCATGACCGGGCAGCGGGCGCAGACCCGCTTGGCCGCCTCCTCGCGGGACAGCCGCGCGGCGGTCGGCTCCTTCGACGGTGCGAAGAACAGGCCCGCCTCGTCGCGCCGGCACACCGCCTCGGTGTGCCAGGGGGCGTCCTGGTCCCTGTCCCGCGCTGCCACTCGCTGGGCCGGAACGGCGGCTACCTGCAGGGACGAATGCGGCGGTTGCAGCACGGTCTACTCCTGACGACGGCTTCGCGAGCTGGCGAGTGCCGTGGATGCACGTGGGACGGCCCGGCGTGAATCCCTGGCGCCCTCCAAGGAGACGATGCGTCAAGGCTTACCCGATGTGCGCGCGCCTATGCACAGAGTTCCCGACAGGCCTCGGCCCGCGCCGTGTTCAGTGCCCCAGGTGCTTGCGCATGCTGCGGTCGACCGTGCGCTGCACGCGGTCGAGGATGTCCTTCACGAGCTTGCCGCGCTTCGGGCGGGCCTCGACGCTGCCCAGGACCGCCCAGCCGTCGACGTAGACCACCGGGGCGTTGTCGTCGGGCGAGTCCTGCGGGACCACCTCGAAGGCGCCGAGCACGCCGCCGCCGGTGCCGCGCAGCGACACGTTCTCCGGGACGCGTATCTCGACGCTGCCGAAGACGGAGAACGCCTTGATCATCACCTGCTGGTGGTCGAACAGCGCTTCGCTGAGGTCTATCTCCACACTGCCGAAGACCGCGTACGCGTGGATGCGGCGGCCGGTGCGCCAGCGGCCCTTGCGGGCGGCGGCGCTGAACACCGCGACCACGTTGTCGTCGGGGTCCACCGGGAAGACGCCCGCGGCGGGGCGGCCGGGCGCGGAGACGGGGGCCGCGTGCCGCCGGTGGGCGGCGGGCAGGTCCTGGATGAACCCCTCCAGCTCGCCCAGCGTCTTGGCGGACAGCACGCCCTCGACACGCTCGGCGTGCTCGTCGGCGGTCAGCCGGCCCTCGGCGTGCGCCTCGTGCAGGAGTTCGGCGATACGGTCACGGTCGGCGTCGGAGGCGCGCAGCTCGGTGCTCCGCGGCGCCGGATCCGGCTGCTGGGCGTGCTTCTGAAGGTCCACGACAGCAGCGTACCCAAACGCGATAGATCGCGACTACCCCGCGGGGCGGACGACTGAGGACGACCTCACGGGACCGGTGTCCGGGGCAGGTCCTAGGCTGGGAAGGCCCGCCGACGGAGGCGGGCGGTCTTCCGTCGAGTGAGGAATGGGCGAGATGCCTGAGTTCGAGTACGCCGATCTGCTCCCCATGGGAGAGGACACCACCCCCTACCGGCTGGTGACCTCCGAAGGTGTGTCCACCTTCGAGGCCGACGGCCGGACGTTCCTCAAGGTCGAGCCGGAGGCGCTGCGCAAGCTCGCCGAGGAGGCCATCCGCGACATCCAGCACTACCTGCGCCCCGCGCACCTCGCCCAGCTGCGCCGCATCATCGACGACCCCGAGGCGTCCGGCAACGACAAGTTCGTCGCCCTGGACCTGCTGAAGAACGCGAACATCGCGGCGGCGGGCGTGCTGCCGATGTGCCAGGACACCGGCACGGCGATCGTCATGGGCAAGCGCGGGCAGAACGTGCTGACCGAGGGCGGCGACGAGGAGGCCCTGTCCCGGGGCATCTACGACGCCTACCAGAAGCTCAACCTGCGCTACTCGCAGATGGCTCCGCTCACCATGTGGGAGGAGAAGAACACCGGTTCCAACCTCCCCGCGCAGATCGAGCTGTACGCGACGGACGGCGACGCGTACAAGTTCCTCTTCATGGCCAAGGGCGGCGGCTCCGCCAACAAGAGCTTCCTGTACCAGGAGACCAAGGCCGTCCTGAACGAGGCCTCCATGATGAAGTTCCTGGAGGAGAAGATCCGTTCGCTGGGCACGGCCGCCTGTCCGCCGTACCACCTGGCGATCGTGGTCGGCGGCACCTCGGCCGAGTACGCGCTGAAGACGGCGAAGTACGCCTCCGCGCACTACCTGGACGAGATCCCGAGCGAGGGCTCGCCGCTCGGGCACGGCTTCCGGGACAAGGAGCTCGAGGAGAAGGTCTTCGAGCTGACCCAGAGGATCGGCATCGGCGCCCAGTTCGGCGGCAAGTACTTCTGCCACGACGTGCGCGTGGTGCGCCTGCCGCGGCACGGCGCGTCGTGCCCCGTCGCCATCGCGGTCTCCTGCTCGGCCGACCGCCAGGCGGTCGCGAAGATCACGGCCGAGGGCGTGTTCCTGGAGCAGCTGGAGACCGACCCGGCGCGCTTCCTGCCGGAGACCACGGACGAGCAGCTCGACGACTCCGGCGACGTCGTGAGGATCGACCTCAACCAGCCGATGAAGGCGATCCTCGCCGAGCTGTCCAAGTACCCGGTGAAGACCCGGCTCTCGCTGTCCGGCCCGCTGGTCGTGGCGCGCGACATCGCGCACGCGAAGATCAAGGAGCGGCTGGACGCGGGCCAGGAGATGCCGCAGTACCTCAAGGACCACCCGGTGTACTACGCCGGCCCCGCGAAGACGCCGGAGGGCTACGCGTCCGGGTCCTTCGGGCCCACCACGGCCGGGCGGATGGACTCCTACGTGGAGCAGTTCCAGGCGGCCGGCGGGTCGCTGGTGATGCTGGCGAAGGGCAACCGCAGCAAGCAGGTCACCGACGCGTGCGCCGCGCACGGCGGCTTCTACCTCGGCTCCATCGGCGGTCCGGCGGCGCGGCTCGCGCAGGACTGCATCAAGAAGGTGGAGGTCGTCGAGTACGAGGAGCTGGGGATGGAGGCGGTCTGGAGGATCGAGGTCGAGGACTTCCCCGCGTTCATCGTCGTGGACGACAAGGGGAACGACTTCTTCCAGGATCCGGCGCCCCAGCCGACGTTCACGTCGATCCCGGTGCGGGGACCCGGGCTCGCCTGAGCCTTCGTCGGCCCTTGCGGGCCTCGTCCTCGGACGCCGGAGGGGCCGCGCGCGGCCCCTCCGGCGTCCGAGGAGCGGGGTCCGGGGCGGAGCCCCGTGTCCGCATAGCGGATTTCCTGTGCCGCTTTCGGACAACCTGGCCCCGCCCGGTCCGACGCCGTTGACCCGATCAACAACTTGCTGTGACTCTTCCTGGCAGCCCGGCATGCACATGCCATGCCGGGTCCCTCGCGTGGCGACCCCACAGCCACCGTCCGGAGGAGTCCAGGTGAAACGAAGATTCGCCCTGGCGGGCACCCTGCTCGCCCTCGTGCTCGGCTTCGGCACACTCCCCGCCGCGGCCACCCCGTCCGGCACGTCCCCCGCCTCCACCACCACCGCCCTCGCCGCCCCCGACATCAGCGTCACCGCGGTACGGGCCCACCTCGAGGAACTCAGCGCCGTCGCCGCCCGCAACGGCGGCAACCGCCGGTCCACGACCCAGGGTTACCGCGACTCCGTCGCCTACGTGAAGGGCAGGCTGCAGGCCGCCGGCTACACCGTCACCGAGCAGCCCTGCACCTCCGGCTGCACCAGCGGCGCCGGACCCAACCTGATCGCCGAGTGGCCCCGGGGCGACGCCGACAACGTGTACATGTTCGGCGCCCACCTCGACGGCGTCTCCGCCGGACCCGGCATGAACGACAACGCCTCCGGCTCCGCCGCCCTGCTGGAGAACGCCCTGGCGCTCGCCCGGGAGAACCCGGACCTGCGCAACCGGGTCCGCTTCGCCTGGTGGACCGACGAGGAGCAGGGCCTCAACGGCAGCTACTTCTACGTCCGTTCGCTGTCGTCGGCGGAACGCTCCCGGATCAAGGCGTACTACAACTTCGACATGATCGCCTCGGTCAACGGCGGCTACTTCATCAACCACATCACCTCCGCGGCCGCCGCTCCGATGAAGGCGTACTGGGACTCCCTCGGCCTCCGGCCCGAGGAGAACACCGAGGGCGCCGGCCGCAGCGACGACTACTCCTTCGAGCGGTACGGCATCCCCACGTCCGGCTACGCGATGGGGGCGAGCGCCCGGAAGACCGCCGCGCAGGCCGCCAAGTGGGGCGGCACCTCCGGCGCGTCGTACGACCCCTGCTACCACCGGGCGTGCGACACCCTCTCCAACATCAACACCACCGGCCTCGACCGCGCGGCCGACGGCATCGCGTACACCGTGTGGCAGCAGGCCGCCGGCACCGGCGGCGGCGTCTGCGACACCGCCGGCGTCATCGGCAACGGCGGGTTCGAGAGCGGGACCGCGCCGTGGACCGGGACCACCGCGGCCATCGCCGCCCACACGGGCCGGCCCGCGCACGGCGGCACCCGCTTCGCCTGGCTCGGCGGCAACGGCTCCGCCGGCACCGAGTCGATCAGCCAGACGGTGACCGTGCCGGCCGGCTGCACGGGCGCGTCGCTGGGCTTCTGGCTGCGCGTCGAGACCGCCGAGTCCGGCACCCGGGCGTACGACACGTTCACCGTCCGGGTGAACGGCACCACGCTCGCCACCTGGTCCAACGTGCACGCGGGCGGCGGCTGGACGCAGCGCTCGGCCGACCTGTCCGCGTACGCCGGGCAGACGGTGACCGTGGCGTTCACCGCCACCGAGGACCGCAGCCTGCAGACCGGCTTCCTGCTGGACGACGTGAGTCTGCAGAGCGACTGACGCCCCCCACGGGTGCTCCGCCCCGCCGCGTGCCGTCGCGGCGGGGCGGACGGCCTTTCCGGGGAATACGCTCGTCCGACACCGCTGCTGTGCTCCACGGAGGTACACACGATGACGACCACGGACGACGCCCGGAACCACCGCATCGAGCACGACTCCATGGGGGAGGTGCGAGTCCCCGCCGACGCCAAGTGGCGGGCGCAGACCCAACGGGCGGTGGAGAACTTCCCGGTCTCCGGGCAGCGCCTGGAGCGCGCCCACATCGAGGCGCTGGCCCGCGTCAAGGCCGCCGCCGCCAAGGTGAACGCCCGGCTCGGGGTGCTGGACGAGGACATCGCCGAGGCGATCCAGGAGGCGGCCGCGGAGGTCGCCGAGGGCCGGTGGGACGAGCACTTCCCGGTGGACGTGTTCCAGACCGGGTCCGGGACCTCGTCCAACATGAACGCCAACGAGGTCATCGCCACCCTCGCCACCGAGCGGCTGGGCCGGGACGTGCACCCCAACGACCACGTCAACGCCTCCCAGTCGTCCAACGACGTCTTCCCCTCGTCGCTGCACATCGCCGCCACCGCCGCGGTCACCCGGGACCTGATCCCGGCCCTGGAGCACCTCGCCGCCGCCCTGGAGCGCAAGGCGGAGGAGTTCGCCGACGTGGTGAAGTCCGGACGCACCCACCTGATGGACGCCACGCCCGTCACCCTGGGCCAGGAGTTCGGCGGGTACGCCGCCCAGGTGCGGTACGGCGTGGAGCGGCTGCACGCCTCCCTGCCCCGGCTGGCCGAGCTGCCGCTGGGCGGCACCGCCGTCGGCACCGGCATCAACACCCCGCCCGGGTTCTCCGCCGCCGTGATCGAGGAGGTGGCGCGGGCGACCGGGCTGCCGCTGACCGAGGCGCGGGACCACTTCGAGGCGCAGGGCGCCCGGGACGGCGTGGTGGAGACCAGCGGGCAGCTGCGCACCGTCGCCGTCGGCCTGACGAAGATCGCCAACGATCTGCGGTGGATGGCGTCGGGGCCGCGCACCGGCCTCGCCGAGATCGTCCTGCCCGACCTCCAGCCCGGCTCCTCGATCATGCCCGGCAAGGTCAACCCGGTGATCCCGGAGGCCGTGCTGATGGTGTGCGCCCAGGTCATGGGCAACGACGCGACCGTCGCCGTGGCCGGCGCGTCCGGCAATTTCGAGCTCAACGTGATGCTGCCGGTGATCGCCAAGAACGTGCTGGAGTCGGTGCGGCTGCTCGCCAACGTCTCCCGGCTGCTCGCCGACCGCACGGTCGACGGGATCGTCGCCGACCGGGAGCGGGCCCGCGAGTACGCCGAGTCCTCGCCGTCCGTGGTCACCCCGCTGAACAAGTACATCGGCTACGAGGAGGCCGCGAAGGTCGCCAAGAAGTCCCTCGAGGAACGCAAGACCATCCGGCAGGTGGTGCTGGAGAACGGCTACGTCGAGCGCGGCGACCTGACCGTGGAACAGCTGGACGAGGCGCTGGACGTCCTGCGGATGACACGCCCGTAGGGCCCGGCGCGCCGGGGGTGGACCGTGACCGGGGCCGCAGCGTCGCGTGGCCGGGCCACCTAATATCTGCGCATGACAGAGGGTGGAACCACGACGCACGGCCGCGCGGACGGGGCGGCCCGCCACTGGGAGCCCGGGACGCAGATCCTGTGGCGGTACCGGGAGAACGGCGGCGCGCGCATCCACATCGCGCGCCCCGTCACGGTCGTGCGCGACGACCCGGAGCTGCTGGCCGTGTGGATGGCGCCCGGCACCGAGTGCGTGAGACCCGTCCTCGCCGACGGCACCCCGGTCCACCGGGAACCCCTCGCCACCCGCTACACCAAGCCGCGCACGGTGCAGCGGGACCGCTGGTTCGGCACCGGCGTGCTGAAGCTGGCCCGGCCCGGCGAGCCCTGGTCGGTGTGGCTGTTCTGGGAGCCGGGCTGGCGGTTCAAGAACTGGTACGTGAACCTGGAGGAGCCGCTCGCCCGCTGGGCGGGCGGGGTGGACTCCGAGGACCACTTCCTGGACATCTCCGTGCGGCCGGACCGCGGCTGGCACTGGCGGGACGAGGACGAGTTCGCGCAGGCCCAGCGGGACGGCCTGATGGACTCCGCGCTGGCCCGGCGGGTGCGCGCGGCCGGGCGCGCCGCGGTCGCGGTGATCGACGCCTGGGGGCCGCCGTTCTCGGACGGCTGGGAGAACTGGCGTCCGGATCCGGCGTGGACGGTACCGTCACTGCCACAGGACTGGGACCGCACACCGGCGCACGCGTCCTCGTGAGACCCTTGCTGCGCCCCCGGGCGGAAAACGTAGGATCGTCGTCCGCAAGGGCGCGGAGCAGCAACCACCGGAGCGCGCGCGAGGCTTGACCGGACGTCACCGAGGGGCGGCAGGACGTGAGCGAGGGGTACGGAAACACCGGTACGGGCCGAGGACGGCCGGCCGGCGTCGCAGGAACAACCTCTGACCACACGCGGAATCCGTTCCGGGGGCACCTGTTCCGGGTATCGGAGTTCCGGCGGAGCGAACCGCGCGCACGGCGTGCGCCGGACGGATGGACTCGACACGCGTGACGGAGCAGCCGATCTCCTTCGAGCGCCCCCAGCCGGGCGTGGACCCCGCGGATCCCCGCGGGGCGTTCCCGCGTTCCCCGGCCCCGGAGCGGACGGCCGGCACCGGGGCCGCCTTACCGGCACAGGGCCGCTCCGGCGGTGAGCCGCCCGCGCCCGGCACGGTCGCGTCCGGCGGCTCCGGCTCCGACGCGGCGGACGGTCCCGCCTCCGAGCACTCCCAGCCGGGCGCCGGCCCGGACGCGGAGCCGGACGCCCACCGTCCGCGGCCCGCACCGGACGGCATCCCGGTGCAGCCCGCCGACGGGCAGGACCGGGTGGCCCAGCCCCCGGGCGGCACCGAGCGCCGCACGGGCCAGGTGGCACGGCCGGGCCGTCCCACGCCGATGCGGCGGGACGGGGACCGGCTGCGCTTCGTCGGCGCGGCCACCCGGCGGATCGCCCGCGGCATCGACCTGGACGAGATCGTGATGGGGCTGTGCCGGGCGACCGTGCCCACCTTCTCCGACGCGATCCTGGTGTACCTCCGGGACCCGCTGCCGGTCGGCGACGAGCGGCCGACGGGCCCGCTGGTGCTGCGGCTGCGCCGCACCGACCGGATCCCGGCGGAGCGGGACACCGAGGGCGGCGGGTTCATGCCGATCGCGCCGCCGGAGCCGTCCGAGCTGGACGCGGTCGGCGAGGAGCTGTGCACGGTGCGGCCCGGCAGCGCGCTCGCCGAGGTGCTGCGCGGGGTCCGCCCGGTGTTCACGGACGCCCCCGCCGCGCGGGCGGCGCTGCCCGAACTCCTCGGCGAGGAGGGCGCGGCGGCGGTCCCGGACGGCCAGCGGGCCGTCCTCGCGCCGCTGCGCGGCCGCCGCCGGGTGATCGGCGCGGCGCTGTTCCTGCGCCGCCCCGAGCGCATCCCGTTCGAGGCCGACGACCTGCTGGTGGCGGCGCAGCTCGCCACGCACAGCGCCCTCGGCATCGACAAGGCCGTGCTGTACGGGCGCGAGGCGTACATCGCGGACGAGCTGCAGCGCACGATGCTGCCGGAGACCCTGCCGCGCTGCACCGGCGTACGGCTGGCGTCGCGGTATCTGCCGGCCGCGGAGACCGCCCGGGTGGGCGGTGACTGGTACGACGCGATCCCGCTGCCCGGCAGCCGGGTGGCGCTGGTGGTCGGCGACGTGATGGGGCACTCCATGACGTCGGCGGCGATCATGGGCCAGCTGCGCACCACCGCCCAGACGCTCGCCGGGCTCGACCTGCCGCCGCAGGAGGTGCTGCACCACCTCGACGAGCAGGCGCAGCGGCTCGGCGTGGACCGCATGGCGACCTGCCTGTACGCGGTGTACGACCCGGTCGCGCACCGCATCACCATCGCCAACGCCGGCCATCCGCCGCCCGTGCTGCTGCACCTGGGCGGGCGCGCGGAGGTGCTGCGGGTGCCCGCGGGCGCCCCGATCGGCGTGGGCGGGGTGGACTTCGAGGCCGTGGAGCTGGAGGCGCCCGCCGGGGCGACCCTGCTGCTCTACACCGACGGCCTGGTGGAGTCCCGGCTGCGGGACGTGTGGACCGGCATCGAGCAGCTGCGCGAGAAGCTCGCCGCGACCGCGCAGCTCACCGGCCCGGACCATCCGCCGCCGCTGGAGGCGCTGTGCGACGAGGTGCTCGACATGCTCGGCCCGGGCGACCGGGACGACGACATCGCGCTGCTCGCCGCCCGCTTCGACGGGATCGCGCCGAGCGACGTGGCGTACTGGTTCCTGGAGCCGGAGGACGCCGCGCCCGGCCGGGCCCGCCGGCTGGCCCGGCGGCAGCTGTCCCGCTGGGGCATGGAGGAGCTGAGCGACTCGGTGGAGCTGCTGGTCAGCGAGGTCGTGACCAACGCCGTGCGGTACGCGTCCCGGCCGGTGACGCTGCGGCTGCTGCGCACCGGCGTGCTGCGCTGCGAGGTCGGCGACGACGTGCCGCAGCTGCCGCGGCTGCGGCAGGCGCGCGCCACGGACGAGGGCGGGCGCGGGCTGTACCTGGTGAACCGGCTGGCCCGGCGCTGGGGAGCGACCCGGCTGAGCACCGGCAAGGTGGTGTGGTTCGAGCTGAACCACGGCTGAGCGTACGCGGGGGCGCCTGCGCCGTTCTCCCTCCGTGAGCACGGCCCGCCCCGCCGCGGGGGTTCCGGCCTGGGCCGGGCGCGGCGGGTCGTGGGCTGCTCGCGCAGTGCCCCGCGCCCCTCGGGGGCGCGGGGCGCGGCGGCCTACTCGCGATCGTCGAGCGGGTCCTCCGGGCCGTCCGGCAGGTCGAAGGTCGGCGGCGGGGAGGTCGTCGTCGTCTCGGACGGCGACGGGCTCGTCGGCGTCTGCGTCGGCGGCTCCGTCGTCGGCGGCGCGGTCGTGGTGGTGGACGGCGGCGCCGAGGTGGTCGGCTCCTCCGTCGTCGGCTCCTGGCTCGGGGTCCGCGACGGCGTCTCGGACCGCGACGGGCTCGGAGGGGGCGTCACGGCCGCGCCCTGCTCGGTCTCCAGGTCGAACTCGGAGACCTCGTCCGTCACGCCGAAGGTGTACGCGGCCCAGATCTCGGCGGGGAAGCCACCGCCGTTGACGCGGTGGTCGACACCGCCCGCCCCGTACATCGGGACCTGCTTGCCGTTCTGCGGGTCCTCGCCGAACAGACCGACGGAGGTGACCAGTTCGGGCGTGTAGCCGGTGAACCAGGCCGACTTGTTGTCGTCGGAGGTACCCGTCTTGCCCGCCACCTGCTGGCCGTCGCGCAGCGGGTTGTCGCGCACGGAGGCGCGGGCGGTGCCGTCGTCGACCACCCCGGTGAGCACCGAGGTGACCGTGTCGGCGGCCCGGCGGCTGATGACCGACTGGCCCACCGGGTCGGGCATCTCGACGGTGCGGTCCTTGTGCTCGACCGACTTCACGATCGACGGCGTGACCTGCTTGCCGTGGTTGGCGAGGGTGGCGTAGACGCCGGCCATCTGCAGGGGGCTGGCGCCCATGGTGCCCAGGGTCTGTGCGGGGAACGGGTCCAGGTCCTCGCTCATGCCGAGCGCGGTCGCGGTCTCCATCACGTCCGTCATGCCGACGTCGACGCCCATCTGCGCGAAGACGGAGTTGACGGACTTGTTCATCGCCTCCTGGACGGTGATGTCGCCGTAGTCCTTGTCGTCCTCGTTGGGCGGGGCGAAGCCGACCTCCTCGCCGCCGTCGACGACGGGGCGCTCGCTGTCGCCGTCGTAGACGGTGTCGGCCGTGATCGGCTCGCCGTCCTGGGTCTCGGCGCCCCGTTCGACGGCCGCGGCGAGGATCACCGGCTTGAAGGTGGAGGCCGGCTGGTAGTCCTGGCGGGTGGCGTTGTTGGTGTAGTGCTTCACGTAGTCCACGCCGCCGTACATCGCCACGACCTTGCCGGTCTTCGGGTTCACGGAGACGGCGCCGGCCTGGACGTCGGCGTCGACGTCCCGCTTCTCGGGGTCGAGCTTGCTGGTGAGCCGCTCCTCGACCGCTTTCTCCAGCGCCTTCTGCTTCTTCTTGTCGATGTTCAGCGTGATGGTGTAGCCGCCGCGGTCCAGCAGCGCCTTGGCCTGTTCCAGGTCCTCGGCGGCGCCCTGCTCGACGAGCTGCTTCTTGACCGCCGCGTTGGCCGCCTCGACCAGGTAACCGGTCTGGCCCTCCATGCCGGGGGCGGCCTTGGGCTCCTTCGGCACCGGGAACCTCATGCCGGCCCGCTCGCCGGCGTCCAGCCACTTCTGCTCGACCATGTTGTCCAGGACGTAGTCCCAGCGCTCCCGGACGAGCTTCTTGCCGGTGTCGCCGGCGATCGCCCAGTCGTACTGGTTGGGCGCCTGGAGCAGCGCGGCGAGGTAGGCGCCCTGTTCGACGGTGAGGTCCTCGGCGTCGACGCGGTAGTAGGCCTGGGCGGCGGCCTGGATGCCGTAGGCGCCGCGGCCGTAGTAGCTGGTGTTGATGTACCCGGCGAGGATGTAGTCCTTGGACTTCTCCCGGTCCAGCTTCAGGGAGATGACCAGCTCCTTGAGCTTGCGGGAGACGGTCTGCTCCTGCGTCAGGTAGTAGTTCTTGACGTACTGCTGGGTGATCGTCGAGCCGCCCTGCGCGCCCTTGCCGGACAGGGTGTTGAGGACACCGCGGGCGGTGCCCTTCAGGTCGACGCCGGCGTCCTTGTAGAACGTCTTGTTCTCGGCGGCGACGAACGTGCGCTGCACGGGCTTGGGGACCCGGGCCAGGTCGACGATCTCGCGGTTGCGGTCGCCGTCGCGGGCCAGCAGGCTGCCGTCGCTGTACTCGTAGACGTTGCTCTGCAGCTCGGCGTCGGCGTTGCCCTCCGGGATGTCGATCACCATGTACAGCACGATGAAGGCGCCCATGCCGAGCAGGCACAGGCCCATGAAGGTCCCGGCGATCCTCTTCAAGGTGAAGAGGCGGCGTATGCCGGTGCGGCCGCCCGCACCGGCGGCGCGGCCCTTGGGTGCCGCACGGCGCCCGCCGCGCTGCCGTGCGCGTCTTTCTTCCGCTCGTCCCATACGCCTGTTCCGCTCCGCTTCGTATCTGCGTGCCCAGGTGGCACACGAGTTCGCCGCTCAGGTCAGCTCAGCAAGCTAACACCGGGAGCTATGACAAAGGGCCGCCGATCCGGTCTTTACGGACGTGACAATCAGCACCCGCCCCAACGGAACCGACGTACGAGAGGGGCCTGAGGTTGCCGCGAACCGATAATGTGATATCACTTAGCTAGGAAAGAGCTAGACGATCGGACGCCGTGCGAGACGCACGGGGAATCGGGGGAGCACCCATGACCACACACGACCCGCAGATCACGGCCGACGTGCCCGAGATGCCGGCCCCGCGCGTCCGGGAGATCCCGGCGCACAGCATCGGCGGCGGGCTGGCACTGCTGCTCGGACTGCTCGGGCTGCTGGCCGGCGCGGTGATGATCGTCACCGCCACGGCGGTGGACGGCACCGGCGCCAAGGCCGGGCTCATCGCCGGCGGCGTCGTCGTCGCGCTCGCCGCGTTCATCGCGATGTGCGGGCTGAACATGGTCGCGCCGGGCGAGGCCCGGGTGGTGCAGCTCTTCGGCCGTTACCGGGGCACCCTCCGCCAGGACGGCCTGCGCTGGGTGAACCCCTTCACCTCCCGCACCAAGATCTCCACCCGGGTGCGCAACCACGAGACCGCGGTGCTGAAGGTGAACGACGCCTACGGCAACCCGATCGAGCTGGCCGCGGTCGTGGTGTGGCGGGTCGAGGACACCGCGCAGGCCACCTTCGAGGTGGACGACTACGTCGAGTTCGTCTCCACCCAGACCGAGGCGGCCGTGCGGCACATCGCCATCGAGTACCCCTACGACGCCCACGACGAGGGCGGCCTGTCGCTGCGCGGCAACGCGGAGGAGATCACCGAGAAGCTGGCGGTCGAGCTGCACGCGCGCGTCGAGGCGGCCGGCGTGCAGATCATCGAGTCCCGCTTCACGCATCTCGCCTACGCCCCCGAGATCGCCTCGGCGATGCTCCAGCGGCAGCAGGCGGGCGCGGTCGTCGCGGCGCGGCAGCTGATCGTGGAGGGCGCCGTGGGCATGGTCGAGACGGCCCTGGCCCGGATCCAGGAGCAGGACATCGTGGACCTCGACCCGGAGCGCAAGGCGGCCATGGTGTCCAACCTGATGGTCGTGCTGTGCGGTGACCGCTCGGCGCAGCCGGTCCTCAACACCGGGACGCTCTACCAGTGACCGCGCCGTCCGGGGACCCGGCCCCGCAGCGCCGGCCGCAGCGCAAGCAGGTGCTGCTGCGGCTGGACCCGGCGGTGTACGAGGCACTGGCCCGCTGGGCGGGCGACGAACTGCGCTCGGCGAACGCGCAGATCGAGTTCCTGCTCCGCCGGGCCCTGGCGGAAGCCGGCCGCCTCCCCGGCGAGACGGGGCCCCTTCCCCGGCGGGGGCGGCCCCCCGGCTCCGGCACGACGGCGGGCGGCGGGCGCCCGGGACCGGCACGGCCCCCGGGGCCGGGTCCGGCCCCGGGCCCCGGCCCGGCCTCCGCGCCTCCGGCTCCCCCCGACGGACCGCCCCCGGGCGGCGCCTCGCCCCCCGGACGCTCCGGGGACTGAACCGGCCCCCGCCGCCACCCGGGCGAGGGCCGCACGCATGCCCGCGGCAGGTCGGGGCCGGTGACACAACCGTGACAATGGCCCCTCACCAGGGGCGTTCCCCTCTCCCGAACGAACTCTGCACCACGTGTATACATACCGCGTATACACGGTGTGTAGAGTGCTCCGCATGTCCATCGGTCACACCCTCCTGGGGCTCCTGGAGTCGGGACCGCGTCATGGTTACGACCTGAAGCGGGCCTTCGACGAGAAGTTCGGTCACCACCGGCCACTGCACTACGGCCAGGTCTATTCGACGATGTCCCGGCTGTTGAAGAACGGCCTCGTCGAGGTCGACGGCATCGAGGCCGGCGGCGGGCCCGAGCGCAAGCGGTACGCCATCACCGAGGCCGGCGTCACCGACGTCGCCCAGTGGCTCGCCACGCCGGAGAAGCCCGAGCCGTACCTCCAGTCGACGCTCTACACCAAGGTCGTCCTCGCCCTCCTCACCGAGCGCGACGCCGCCGACGTCCTCGACACCCAGCGCTCGGAACACCTGCGCAGCATGCGCATCCTCACCGACCGCAAACGCAAGGGCGACCTCGCCGACCAGCTCATCTGCGACCACGCGCTCTTCCACCTCGAGGCCGACCTGCGCTGGCTGGAGCTGACCGCCGCACGCCTCGACAAACTCCGTGAGGCGGTGGCCCGATGACCACGTCCGCACCCGCCGGTTCCCTGCTCGCCGCGAGGGACCTGCAGAAGGCCTACGGCCCGACCAAGGCCCTCGACGGGGCCGCGTTCTCGATCCACCCGGGCGAGGTCGTCGCCGTGATGGGTCCTTCCGGCTCCGGCAAGTCCACCCTGCTGCACTGCCTCGCCGGCATCGTCACCCCCGACGCCGGGTCGATCATGTACCACGGCCGTGAGCTGACCGCGATGAACGACTCCGAGCGCAGCGCCCTGCGCCGCTCCGAGTTCGGCTTCGTGTTCCAGTTCGGCCAGCTCGTGCCGGAGCTGACCTGCGTGGAGAACGTCGCGCTGCCGCTGCGGCTGAACGGCACGCCCCGCAAGGAGGCCGAGCGCGCCGCCCTGTCCTGGATGGAGCGCCTGGAGGTCGACGACGTCCGCAAGAAGCGGCCCGGCGAGGTGTCCGGCGGTCAGGGCCAGCGGGTCGCGGTGGCCCGCGCGCTGGTCACAGGACCGCGCGTGGTGTTCGCCGACGAGCCGACCGGCGCGCTGGACTCGCTGAACGGCGAGCGGGTGATGGAGCTGCTCACCGAGGCCGCCCGGTCCACCGACGCCGCCGTCGTCCTCGTGACGCACGAGGCGCGCGTCGCCGCGTACTCCGACCGCGAGATCGTCGTCCGGGACGGCAAGGCCCGCGACATGGAGCGGGTCGTATGAGCGCGCGAGGGGGGAAGCGCCCCGCCCGGGCGGAGCCGAGAGCCTGGGGGACGGCGCGGGACCTCGCCCTGGGCGTCCGCTTCGCCGTCACCGGCGGCCGCGAGGGCTGGACCCGGGCCCTGCTCACCGCCGTGGGCGTCGGGCTGGGGGTGGCGCTGCTGCTGCTCACCACCGCCGTGCCGAACCTGCTCGACGGACGCGACCGGCGGGAGGAGGCCCGCCAGGACAACGCATACATTCCGGACACCCTGCGCCCGTCGGACGACACCCTGCTCATCGCGCACGCCAACAGCGACTTCAAGGAGCGCGACCTCCGCGGCCGCCTGGTCGAGCCCGAGGGGCCGGACGCCCCGGTGCCGCCCGGCGTGAGCGAACTCCCCGAGCCCGGTTCGATGGTGGTCTCCCCCGCCCTGAAGGAGCTCCTCGCCTCCGACGAGGGCGCGCTGCTGCGCGAGCGGCTGCCGTACGACATCGTGGGCACCATCGGCAAGCCGGGGCTGATCGGCTCCCAGGAACTCGCCTGGTACGCGGGCGGCACCGGCCTCGCCGAACAGCTGGACCACCCGTTGGTCATGCGGATCGACGCCTTCGGCACGCACGGGACCGAATCGGCCGAGCCGCCGGACCCGGTCCTCGTGATGCTGACGCTGGTCGTCTTCGTGGTGCTGCTGGTGCCGGTCGCCGTGTTCATCGCCACCGCCGTGCGGTTCGGCGGCGAGCGGCGCGACCGCAGGCTCGCCGCGCTGCGGCTGGTCGGCTCCGACAGCCGGATGACCCGGAGGATCGCCGCGGGCGAGGCGCTCGCCGGCGCGGTGCTCGGGCTGGTCTTCGGCACCGGGTTCTTCCTGGCCGGACGTGAGTTCGCGGGGTCCGTCGAGCTGTTCCGCGTCAGCGTCTTCCCGAGCGACCTCGACCCCTCGCCGCTGCTGGTGCTGCTGGTCGCGGTCGCGGTCCCGGCCGCCGCGGTCCTGGTCACTCTGTTCGCGCTGCGCGGCGTGGTGATCGAGCCGCTGGGCGTGGTCCGCACGGCACGGCCGGCCCGCCGCCGGCTGTGGTGGCGGCTGCTGCTGCCGCTCGCCGGGATCGGCATGCTCCTCCCGATGACCGGCCAGGGCCGCGACCACGGCGACTTCAACCAGTACCTGGTCGTCGGCGGTGTGCTGTGCCTCCTCGTCGGCATCACCGCCCTGCTGCCGTGGGTCGTGGAGACGGTGGTCGCCCGGCTCGGCGCGGGCGGTCTGGCCTGGCAGCTCGCCGTGCGCCGGCTCCAGCTGAGCAGCGGCACGGCGGCCCGCATGGTCAACGGCATCGCCGTGGCGGTGGCCGGCGCGATCGCCCTGCAGATGCTGTTCGCCGGCATCGACGACCAGTACACCCGCGACACGGGACAGGACGTCTCCCGCGCGCAGATGCAGGTCGACCTGCCCGACGGCGTCCCGGTGGCCCCGGCCGCGGCGGACTTCGAGAAGACCGAGGGCGTGCGCGGCGTCCACGCGCTCTCCTACGGATACCTCCACGAGAAGCCCGCCGACTCCGAGGAACCGGGCCGCGGCGCCCAGCTGACCGTCGGCGACTGCGAGGCCCTGCGCATGGTCGCGAAGCTGACCGGCTGCGCGGACGGTGACGTCTTCGCGCTGACCGGCGCCGACTACGACACGGACACCCAGGCCCTGAACAAGCCAGGCCGCGCACTGCACCTGGACCAGGGCAGCACGCCCGGCGCGCGGGGCGACGCCCTCTGGACCGTGCCCCGGGGCGTGAAGCGCGCCGTCTCCGTGCAGGACCCCACCGGGATGCTGAGCAGCGGCTTCCTGCTGACGCCGGGCGCCGTGACGCCCGACGTCGGGAAGCGGGTGTCCGGAAGGCTGTGGCTCGTCATCGACGAGTCGGTGCCCGACGTGCAGGAACTGGTGCGCAACACGGCCGCCGCCGTCGACCCGCTGGCCCACGCCTCCACCTGGGTCGCCACCGAGCGCACCGCCCGGTTCGACTCCCTCCGCACCGGCCTGTTCGTCGGCGCCACCGCCGTGCTGGTGCTCATCGGGGTGAGCCTGCTGGTCTCGCAGCTGGAGCAGTTGCGGGAGCGCCGCAAGCTGCTGTCGGCCCTGGTCGCGTTCGGCACCCGGCGCCGCACGCTGAGCCTGTCGGTGCTGTGGCAGACGGCGGTCCCGATCGGTCTGGGCCTCGCGCTCTCCGCGCTGGTGGGCACGGTCCTCGGCGCGGTGCTGCTGCGGATGACCGCGACTCCGGTCCGGGTGGACTGGGGAACCGTGCTCGGGATGACGGGCGTCGGCGCGGGCGTGGTCGCCCTGGTCACCCTGCTCAGCCTGCCGCCGCTGCTGCGGATGATGCGCCCGGACGGTCTGCGGACCGAGTGACGGGACGCCGGTCCTCCACCGTGCGGACCGGCAGGTCGCGCAGCGCCTCGCGCAGCGCGACCGCAAGCTGTTCGTACTCCGCCGCCCTCGCCGCGCCCGTGCGCATGGCGAGGGCGATGCGGCGTTTCGGGGCGGGGTCGGCGAAGCGCGCGGTGAGGAGGCGGTCGGCGCGGCTGGTCTCCACCTCGACGGCGGTGTGCGGCAGCAGCGTGACGCCGAGCCCGCCCGCCACGAGCTGCACCAGCGTGGACAGTCCGGCCGCCGTGGTGGTGGCGGCCACCCCCGCGCTGCCGGCCTCGCGGCAGATGTCGAGGGCCTGGTCGCGCAGGCAGTGCCCCTCGTCGAGCAGCAGCAGGTTCAGCTCGCGCAGCACCGTGCGGGGGATGCCGCAGCGTCCGCCGAGCGGGTGCCCGGGCGGGGTGACCAGCACGAAGTCCTCGTCGAACAACGGCAGTTCGGTCACCCCGGGGACCCCGAGGGGCACGGCGAGCAGCAGCAGGTCGAGCCGGCCCGCGGCCAGCCCGTCGAGCAGGCTGGCGGTGTGCTCCTCGTGCACCTGGAGGTCGAGGCGCGGATAGCGGTCGTGGACCAGCCGGAGCACCGTGGGCAGCAGATACGGCGCGACGGTCGGGATGACGCCGAGCCGCAGCGCCCCGGTGAACGGCGCCCGCAGCGCGTCCGTCTCCTCCATGAGCGCGCCGACCTCCGCGAGCACGCCCTTGGCGCGGGCGGCGAGCCGCTCCCCGGCCGGGGTGAGCAGCACCCTGCGTGTCGTACGCTCCACGAGCGTCATGCCGAGCGTCTCCTCCAGCGCCGACAGCGCGCCGGACAGCGCGGGCTGACTCATCCCCAGGGCCGCGGCCGCGTCGCGGAAGTGCAGATGCTCGGCCACCGCCGCGAACGCCCGGAGCTGCGCCAGGCTCGGCTGCCGACGCCGATCACCCACAGTCACTGATAGGTCCCTCCGATCAACACGACCGAGTGTAGCTATTTCTTTGATCAATGCACTCTGTGCCAACATCAACTCGGTCCAACCGTTGGGAAACACCCATAATCGGGGTGTTTCTTCGCTGCAAGGAGAGCCTGTGCTCACTGTCGGTGACAAGTTCCCCGAGTTCGAACTGACCGCCTGTGTCTCGCTGGAGAAGGGCAAGGAGTTCGAGACGATCGACCACAAGACCTACGAGGGCAAGTGGAAGGTCGTGTTCGCATGGCCCAAGGACTTCACCTTCGTGTGCCCGACCGAGATCGCCGCGTTCGGCAAGCTGAACGACGAGTTCGCCGACCGCGACGCCCAGGTGCTCGGCTTCTCCGGTGACTCGGAGTTCGTCCACCACGCCTGGCGCAAGGACCACGACGACCTGCGCGACCTGCCGTTCCCGATGATGGCGGACCCGAAGCACGAGCTGATGCGCGCCCTCGGCATCGAGGGCGAGGACGGCTACGCCAAGCGCGCCGTGTTCATCGTGGACCAGAACAACGAGATCCAGTTCTCCATGGTGACCGCCGGCTCCGTCGGCCGTAACCCGAAGGAGGTCCTGCGGGTCCTGGACGCCCTGCAGACCGACGAGCTCTGCCCGTGCAACTGGTCCAAGGGCGACGAGACCCTGGACCCGGTCGCGCTGCTGGCCGGGGAGTGAGCTGACGTGTCCCTCGACTCCCTGAAGTCCCGCATACCGGACTACGCCAAGGACCTGAAGCTCAACCTGGGTTCGGTCATCGGCAACTCCGACCTGTCCGCCCAGCAGCTCTGGGGCACGGTGCTGGCGACCGCCATCGCCTCGCGCTCCCCGATCGTGCTGCGCGAGCTGGAGCCGGAGGCGAAGGCGAACCTGTCGCCGGAGGCGTACACGGCCGCCAAGGCCGCCGCCGCGGTGATGGCGATGAACAACGTCTTCTACCGCACCCGCCACCTGCTGTCGGACCACGAGTACGGCAACCTGCGGGCCGGCCTGCGGATGAACGTCATCGGCAACCCGGGCGTCGACAAGGTCGACTTCGAGTACTGGTCCTTCGCCGTGTCCGCGATCAACGGCTGCGGCATGTGCCTGGACTCGCACGAGCAGGTGCTGCGCAAGGCCGGCGTGGACCGTGACGTCATCCAGGAGGCGTTCAAGATCGCCGCGGTGGTCCAGGCCGTCGCCGCGACCCTCGACGCCGAGGCGGTGCTCGCGGAATAACGCCTCCGCGTCCGCCCCGTCACCCGCGTGCCACGGGCCCGTCCACCCTCCGGGGGTGGACGGGCCCGTCGCCGTTCCGGGACCCCGCGCGGAACGGACGTCAGTCCGCGGGTCCCTGGGGCCGGTCGGGCTCCGCTTCCGTGGGCAGCGGTTCGGGATGCGCCGGGGGCGGGGCGTCCGGCGCGGACATGGCCGTGGCGCCACGCGGCCGGGGCGACTGCACGAGGGCCGCCTCGTGGGAGTACGCCCGCAGATAGCCCACGACGGTGTTGGCGACCGCGACGAGCGGCACGGCGACCACCGCGCCCCCGATGCCCGCGACGAGGCCGCCGGTGGCGACGGCCAGCACCACCGCGAGCGGATGGACCCGCACCGCGCGCCCGAGGATGAACGGCTGCAGGATGTGGCCCTCGATCTGCTGGACCGCCAGCACCACCACGAGCGTCATCACACCGGTGAACACGCCCTGGGTGACCAGCGCGACGACCACGGCCAGCGCGCCGGACACCACCGCGCCCACGAGCGGGATGAACGAGAACAGGAAGATGAAGACGGCGAGCGGCACCGCCAGCGGCACGTCGAGGAAGTAGATGCCGAGGCCGATGAAGATGGCGTCGATCAGTGCCACGACCACCGTGCCGCGCACGTACGCGGTGAGCGTGCGCCAGGCGACCGGGCCGGCGCCGGCGACGCCCGGACGGGCCACGGCCGGGACCAGCTTGAGCGACCACTGCCAGATCCGCTTGCCGTCGTAGAGCAGGAACAGCGTCGAGAAGAGCGCCAGCAGCAGGCCGGTGAGCGCCTCGACGACGACCGTCACGCCCTCCAGGCCCGCCGAGGTGATCTGCTCGGTGTTGGCGCCGACCGCCTCGCGCAGGTTCTTGGCGATCTCGTTGATCTGCTTGTCGGTGACGTGGAACGGGCTGTTGAGCAGCCAGTTGCGCAGTTCGTCGATGCCGTCCTGGATCTGGTCGGCGAGGGTGTCGATGTTCTCCATGACCTGCCAGGTCACGAACCAGCCGATGAGTCCCATGACGACGAAGCCGAACAGCGCGGTCAGCACGGTGGCCGGTCCGCGCGGCACCCCGAGCCGCCGCAGCCGGGCGACCGTGGGCTGGAGCAGCGCGGTGATGAGCAGCGAGGCGACGAACGCCAGCACCACCAGCTGGACGGCGCTGATGACGCGCATCAGCACCCAGACGGTGCCCGCGAGCACCAGCAGGCGCCAGCCGGCCTCGGCGGCGACCCGGACGCCCCAGGGCACGGCCTGCGCCGGGTCGGGGCGCACCGGGAGGACGACCTGGGTGTACTCGGGGGGCGGAGGTAGCCGGTCGGGGTCGGCGGCGGGGCGCGCGGGGTCGTCGTCCGGCCCCCGGTCGCCCGTGACTTCGGCGCGGCGCTCCTCCAGCCGCTTGCCGACCTTCGTCAGTCCTGCTCCGACCCGGCCGAGCCACCCTGGCAGTCGCGACATGATCCGTCCTCTTCCCCCGTTTCTCCCCACCAGTCCCCCTGGAGCCGTCGGTCAGACGGTACAGGGCGAAAGCCCCGCACCGTAGGACGGTGCGGGGCTGTGCCGGAGTCGAGCGCGCCTCGTGGCGACGGACGGGTCCGCGGACCTAGTACCAGTGGTTGGCCTGCCAGAACTCCCAGGCACCGCACGGGCTGCCGTAGCGGCTGTCCATGTAGTTGAGGCCCCACTTGATCTGGGTGGCCGGGTTGGTCTGCCAGTCGGCGCCGGCGGAGGCCATCTTGGAGCCCGGCAGGGCCTGCACGAGGCCGTAGGCGCCGGAGGAGGGGTTGGTGGCCTGGTAGTTCCAGGTGGACTCGCGTTCCACGATGTTGCTGAAGCACTGGAACTGGTCGGCGGGCACCATCTGGCGGGCCATGGCCTGGACCTCGGCGACCGAGTAGGAGGCCTGGACCGCGAAGGAGGACGCGTCACGCGCGGCGGAACGGCTGGCGGCCTTCTCGGCCTGCTCGCGCTCCTGGGCGTCGCGCTTGGCCTGCTCGGCCTTCTCGGCTGCCTTCTTCTTCGCGATCGCGGTCTTGGCGGCGGCCTTGCGGGCTGCCTCCTCCGCGTCCTTCTTGGCGGTCGCGTCCGCGGCGATGGCCATCGTCTGGGCCTGCTGCGTCAGCGACGCGGTCTGCACCTGCGCCTGCTCCCCCGCGGGGATGTCCGCGAGCAGCGTGGTGCCGGCTGCCGTCGCTTCGGCGTCGTTGTTCTGCGCTGCGGTGCTGCCCGAGGCAACGCCGACGACGCTTCCGACAGCGGTGACCGCCGTGGCCGAGGCCACTGCGAATCCCCGGACCGAGATCCGGCTCACACGGTTTCCTTCCAGCATCGCCCGCTTCGGTGACCCTCGCGGACGCAATCGTGCCCCTGACACTGGCCTCCCCAACTACGGGTCACGGAAGGCACGGGCCCGGTGGGCAACTCCTTCGGCAGGAGCGCCGCGTGGTGCTCGGGCGGCATACGACGACGCTATGGAGTTGAAAGGGTGTTCCTGTGCGGTTGTGTACCTCCCCCGCCGCCTTGACGGCCCGGGGGGGCACCCCCGAGGGGCACAACTGTGTCGTATGCGGGGCCTGACAGGAGTGAGACTCTGCCGTAACCGAGTGGCGCGAGGCAATTCCCTGTCGCGTGTGAAAGCTCACATGTCGTTCGCCCCCAGGGATCACCGGAAAGCCGCACACGCGCCGACGCCGCCCGGCTAGGCTCTACGCCTTTCCCGGACGGCGCCAACTACCGCGTCACCGACTCGCGTCGGGACGCGAGGGTCAGATGTGACCGTCTTCGAGCATTTCGGTCACAAGGGCCGCGATCTGGGACCTCTCGGACCGGTTCAGGGTCACGTGGGCGAACAGTGGATGCCCCTTCAGTTTTTCGACGACGGCGACCACACCGTCGTACCGGCCGACCCGCAGGTTGTCCCGCTGCGCCACGTCGTGCGTCAGGACGACCCGGGAATTGGCCCCGATCCGGGACAGAACGGTCAACAGGACATTCCGCTCGAGGGACTGGGCCTCGTCCACGATGACGAACGCGTCGTGCAGCGAGCGGCCCCGGATGTGGGTGAGCGGCAGGACCTCCAGCATGCCGCGCGCGGTGACCTCCTCGATGACCTCCCGGCTGGTGACCGCCGACAGCGTGTCGAACACGGCCTGGGCCCAGGGGCTCATCTTCTCGGCCTCGGTGCCGGGCAGATAGCCCAGCTCCTGTCCGCCCACCGCGTACAGCGGCCGGAAGACCATCACCTTCTGGTGCTGCCGCCGCTCCAGCACGGCCTCCAGGCCCGCGCACAGCGCGAGCGCCGACTTGCCGGTGCCGGCCCGGCCGCCCATGGACACGATCCCGACGTCCGGGTCGAGCAGCAGGTCGAGCGCGATCCGCTGCTCGGCGCTGCGGCCCTTGATGCCGAACGCCTCCCGGTCGCCGCGCACCAGGCGGACGTTGCCCTCGGCGGTGACCCGGCCGAGGGCCTTCCCGCGCTCGGACTGGATGGTCAGGCCGGTGTGCACGGGCAGGTCCGCGGCCTCGGGCACGTACACGTGGCCTTCCTCGAAGAGGACGTCCACCTGCTCGCCGGGCAGGGTCAGTTCGGACATTCCGGTCCAGCCGGAGGAGTCCGTGATGGCGAGCTCCGCGCGGTACTCCTCGGCGAGGAGGCCGACGGAGGACGCCTTGATCCTGAGCGGGAGGTCCTTCGACACCACGGTGACGTCGAACCCCTCGGCCTGCAGATTGCGGGCGACCGCGAGGATGCGGGAGTCGTTGTCCCCCAGGCGGTAGCCGCTGGGCAGCACGCTGGGGTCCGAGTGGTTGAGCTCGACCCGCAGGGTTCCGCCGAGGTCCCCGGTCGGGATGGGGGCGTCGAGACGGCCGTACCGCACCCGGTAGTCGTCCAGCAGGCGCAGGGCCTGGCGGGCGAAGTAGCCGAGCTCGGGATGGTTCCGCTTGGCCTCCAGCTCGGTCACCACGACGACGGGGAGCACGACCTCGTGCTCGTCGAAGCGGGACGGGGCATGGGGGTCGGCCAGCAGGACGCTGGTGTCGAGAACGTAGGTGCGCCGGTCGGGCTTGTGGCGCTTTGCGCTGGTCACCACGGAAGGACGAACCCCCTCGGATGAGGTCGGGGAGCGACGAGGCGGAGCTGGACCGGTCGACGGCCGCGATGCACAGCGGGCCGAGAACCGGCCCTCCGCCGCTTCTTCCGTGCCGTGACCGCACGGTCGGGCTGGTGCAAAGGGCCTCCCGGGCGGACGGCACCCGTGCCGTCCGCTGAGATACGACACCCGTGGTTCGGGCGTCGACCTGACTCAGTTATGCCCTTGAACAAGCGCCGCCATGCCACGGCCCCTGACGGCACGCAGGTGAACGGTGCGTGACACCCGGTGACCCCAGGGTGGTGCGGAAGTGGTGGGAGGGCGTGTCAGGGTGATGCGGGGTGACACGCGCCGGCGCGCGATGACCGTACGCGGTGGCGCCCGGTGGAGCGGGTGCGGCGGGCGCGGCGGGTACGGCGGTCAGCCGCCGAAGCGCCGGTGGCGTGCGGCGTAGTCGCGCAGCGCGCGCAGGAAGTCCACCTTGCGGAAGGCCGGCCAGAAGACCTCGCAGAAGTAGTACTCCGAGTGGGCCGTCTGCCACAGCATGAATCCGGACAGCCGCTGTTCGCCGCTGGTGCGGATGACGAGGTCCGGATCGGGCTGCGCCTTGGTGTAGAGGTGACGTCCGATCATGTCGACGTCCACGGACTCGGCGAGCTCGTCCATCGAAACGCCCTTGTCGTGGGCCTCGAGGAGCATGGAGCGCACGGCGTCGGCGATCTCCTGGCGTCCGCCGTACCCGATGGCCACGTTGACGACTATCCCGTCGACGTGCGCGGTGGCCGCCTCGGCCTCCTTCAGGACGGTCTGCATCCCGGAGGGCAGCAGATCGAGGGTGCCCACGTGGTGGACCCGCCAGCGGCCGTCGGCGGCGAGCGTGCGCACCACGTCCTCGATGATGCCGAGGAGCGGGACGAGTTCCTCCTCGGGCCGGTCGAAGTTGTCCGTCGACAGCAGCCACAGGGTGACCACCTCGACGTCCGTCTCGCTGCACCAGCCGAGGAACTCCTCGATCTTGTCCGCGCCGGCCCGGTGGCCGTGCACGGTGCTGGACCCCGCGGCCTTCGCCCAGCGGCGGTTGCCGTCCATGATGACGCCGATGTGCTTGGGCACCTGAGCGGTGTCCAGGTGACCTTCCACCCGGCGTGCGTACAGCCTGACCAGCAGGCTCCGCAGCTTGTCGCGCAGGTTCACGTGATCGTCAGCCCCTCCGTGCGGATCGGACAGGCGCGGCACCCCGCCGCGTCGCGCGGCAAGCGGCCCGGTCTCGGCCGCGGGCGGTCCCTGCCCGGATGGCGGTCCCCAGAGGCGAAGCGTACCCCCGCCGGGGCGGGGGTCCCCAACGTCCGGGGTGGCGCGCTTTGTCAGCTGTACTGCGGTGGCACGCCGTTTGCCTGGTGCCGCCGGAACCAGTACCGCGCGGGCTTCCCGCAGAGCAGCACCAGGACGGCGACGGCGGAACCGAGCGGCAGGACGCCGAGCGGGATGCCCTGTCCCGCCGCGCCGAGCGCGAAGAGGATCTGCACGGAGGCCGGCGCCAACGAGGCCACGCGCACGCCGTTGCCCGCCTTCGGGAACCGGAACGCCAGCACGAACAGCACGGCGGTCATCAGGTACGTGCTGAAGAACCGCCCCGACTCCTCCGCTCCCGCGCCGGCGGCGACCAGGACGGTCAGCAGCACGGCGATGCCGAACGTCACGAAGATCACGATCTGCGCGGCGCGGACGGGGCCGGGCATGCCGACGGGCCCGGCGCCCCCCGGCCAAGGCGCGGCGCCGGGCCATCCGTAGGAGTGAGCGCCAGGCTGGCCGTAGGGATGGGCGCCGGGCTGGCCGTAGGGGTGGACGCCGGGCTGCGCGTACGGCTGGGCGACGGGTTGGCCGTAGGGCGACGGGGCTCCGGGCTGCGCGGGGTACGGCGGCTGGGGCCGGGGGCGTGGAGGAGGAGGGGTACGGCGGGTGCGGATACGACGGGTACGCCGGGTCGGGCGACTGCCCCAGGGGCTGAGCGGGCGGCGGTCCGTAGGGGCCGGGGCCGCCAGGAGGCTGCTGAGGGGCCGGTGTCGGATGCTCGTTCGACATGCCGGGACTTCAGCCAGCGGGCTGCGCGGGAGGAGACCGGAGGGGCCGCAGGAGACCGGAGGAGGCCGCGGAGGAGGCCGCGGAGGGGGCGAAGAGGCCGGAAGGAACCGGAGAAGCCGGAGGAAGCCAGAGGGGGCCGTCGCGGGCGGGGTGCGTCGGCGCGAGACGGCGGACAAGAGAAACGGGCCGGTCCGTGGGGGGGAGACGGACCGGCCCGAGGGGGGGTTTCCACCATAACCCTTCGTAAGTGATGCTGCGTGCATCGGCGCGGCACAACTACTCTCCGGAACCGCCCGGCGACGCCTGGATGCCCTCGGAGGGGCCGTTTCAGGGGTCTCTCCTGGCCGGAACCCAGCGAAAACACGCGGAAAACGGGCGCTGAGGGAGCGCTGTGGGGACTCTGTGCAGGGTGTGGCACCAACCCCGCACCTTTCCGGTCACTCTTCCGGCTGTCCCCCCGACGGGTGACCCCGGCGGCGGCTCCGGCTTGACCCGGAGGCGGGGCGACGGGAGGGGAGGCGGGACGACGGAAAAGGAGAGGCGGGTGGTGCGGGCGCCGCGCAGCCCCCTCCACTGCGCGGTGACCCTTCCGCGCAGCTTTGCTGACGCGAATCAACTTGGTCCGAACCTAAGTGATGGGCCGCTGCCGGAACCAGCCCCCACCCATAACGATGCGGCAACTACGCGCGTCGACCGGATGCGGCGGCCTCTGAACCGCCCGCACCACCCGCACCGCCCGAACTGCCCGGACCGCCCGGCCTGCGCGCCTCGACGAGGTGACGCGAGCTGTGGGCCGCGAAGGAGCCCTCGGCCTCGATCCGCTCGTGCAGCTCCCGCAGCCTCGGCCGGTACTCCTCGACGGTGAAGCCGGGGACCATCCAGATCACCTTGCGCAGGAAGTGCACCACCGCGGCGATGTCGAAGAACTCCATGCGCAGCCGCTCGGCCCGCAGCTCCACGACCTCGAGCCCGGCCGCCTCGGCGTCCCGCCGCTCCCGCTCCGGATCGCGCGCGGTACGGCTCTCCTCGGGCTGCGGGCCGAGGAAGAACTCGACGAGTTCGAAGGCGCTGGCGGGTCCCACGTGCTGGGCGAGGTAGGCGCCGCCGGGCTCGAGCACCCGGGCGATCTCGTGCCAGTGCGGCCGGACGGGATGCCGACTGACGACGAGGGAGAACGAACCGTCGGCGAACGGCAGCGGCGCGGCCTCGGCCGCCGCGACGAGGGCGGCGCCGTACGGCCGGAGCGTCCGCGCAGCCTTGCGGACGTTGGGCGGCCAGCCCTCGGTGGCGACGACGCGCGGGGGCCGTCGCCGAGCCCGGCCGAGGGCGAACGCGAGGACCTCTCCCCCGCCGGTCTGCACGTCGAGCACGGGCCCGTCCGCCGTGCCCAGCCGGCCGGCCAGGGTGGTGGCGTACCCCCAGGAGGGACGCGCCTCGACGGCGCGCCCCTCGAACCAGGAGAAGTCCCACCCCTCGGTGGGCACGGAGGCGCCCTCGGCGAGGAGTTCGTCGAACGTGCGGGGGCGGGTACGGGTACGGGGTCGTGGCCGGGGACGGGGCATGTGGCGAGGATGCCCGAACGCGGGGCCGGCCGTCGCGCGCTTTTCCCGCCCCGCGCCGCCCCGCGCGCCCGTGGGTTCACGCCACGAGGGGCCGTACCTCCTCTGCGGCGAAGCGCACGAAGCCCTCCGGGTCGGGTTCGTCGCCGGTCGGCTGGAGGACGACCGAGTCGGCGCCCGCCTCGGCCAGCCGCCGCACGGCCTCGGCGACGGCGCGGGCGTCCCCGGCGACCCCGAGCTCGGCGTCGGCGCCGTGCCCCTCGGCGACCAGCTCGGCCCGCAGCCGCTCGCGCGCACCGTCGCCGGTCGAGGTCAGCAGATAGACGACGACCCGATGACCGGCCGGGTCACGCCCCGCCGCGACCCGGCCCTCCTCGATGAGCCGGCGTGCCTGCCGGACGCCGTCGGCGGAGGTGTCGGCGGTGAGGATGGTGCCGTCGGCGGCCTCCCCGGTGAGCCGTACGGTACGGGGGCCCATACCGCCGGCCAGGACGTCGACGGGGCCGGGCGGGGGCCAGTCGAGCGCGACGCCGTCGAGGGTGACGTACCGGCCCTTGGTCGTGACCGTCTCGCCGGCCAGCAGGGCGCGGAGGGCGAGCAGATGCTCCCGGAGCAGGGTGAGGGGCGACGCGGCGCGCGCGCCGACCTGTCCCATCCAGTCCTGCACGCCGTGCCCGACACCGAGGACCGGGCGGCCCGGGAACATCCGGTGCAGGGAGGCGGCCTCCATGGCGGTGACGGCGACGTTCCGCAGCGGGACGGGCAGCAGCCCGATGCCGACGCGCAGGCGCTCGCTCCACGCGAGGGCGGCGGCGCCGGTGGAGATGCCGCCCTCCCGGAAGCAGTCCTCCCACAGCCAGAGCTCGTCGAGCCCGGCTGTGTCGGCCGCCCGCACGACGGAGCGAAGCCGCTCGGGGGCGAGCTGGGGTCGGAACACCGCACCGAGTGTCGTGGTCATGCGGGTGTACCTACCCACGCGGGCCCGCCCCGGCAAACCTTTGCCGGGGCGGGCCCGCACGTGGGGGTGCGGTCAGCGGTTGACGGCCTGGATCTCCTGGACGACGACGTCCTGGGTAGCTCCGAACTCACCGTCGGGCAGGTCGCCGCCCGCGCCACCGGAGCCGGTCCAGTGGACCTCCCACGTGACGGTCGCCTGCAGCGGGAAGGTGCCGTCGCCCGAGGAGCGGAGGTACTTCACCCCGCACGGGGGCGTCCGGTTCGCCTTGCCCTTGGCGTAGGGCTCGCCGATCCGACCGTTGTCGATCTCGCAGACACCGGAGGCGGGGTACGTCTCGGCGTCCGGGGTGCCGGGCTCGATCTTCAGCGCGACCGGCTCCGCCGTGGCCGTCGCGTAGATGCCGATCTCCGGCACGGACGCGGTGACCGACACCGGCTGGAACTCGGCGCCGTCCAGCCACGACCAGGTCGGGAGGTTCACCTTGGTCGCCTGCGCGGGGGCGAGGGTCACCTCGGTGCCGGGGACGCGGATCTCCGCGTAGGCGAGTTCGGCGAGGAGCTCGGGCGTGACGGCGTTCTCGATGTTCGCGGGCGGGGCCTCGCCCTCGTCCACCCAGAAGTAGTCCTCGTCACAGGAGTCCCAGCCGGGCGGGTAACTCTTGTTGACGTACGAGCCCCACCAGTAGCCCTTGCCGGACTTGTCCTTGTTGAAGTCCTTCTCCGGGTCGTCCGGGTTCAGGTACTTCTCGCGCTGCTCGTTGTCCCACTCATGGCCGGTGGACCCGGCCTCCCAGATCGGCTCCAGGTACGCCTGCAGCTCCTCCGGGGTGTACTTGGGCGCGTACCAGCAGGGCGGCGGCGTCCACGAGGTGGTCGACGTGAGCCCGCCGACCTTTCCGCCCTTGCCGTTCTTCGAGTGGTCGAAGACGACACCGCCGGCGGAGACGGAGAGGGTGCCGTCGCCGTCGAGGTTGGCGTTCTGGTCCGTGTCGCCGTGGCTTCCGTGTTTGCCCCTCTCTGCGAAGGCCGCCTGGGCGGTAAAAAGGGAGGCGCAGACGACTGCCAGAACCGTCGCCGTCCTACCCGCGTTCCTTACGGCTGACACTCCTTGGCCCCCCTCTGCGAAATGATTTCGGTGGTCTGCCAGACACCCTCGGCGTTCTTGGTGAGCGCCGCGTTGTAGAGCACGTAGCTGTCCGAGGATGCCGGCGACTTGTCGACCTTGCCGGTCTTCTTGCTCTTGATGTACGACTTGCTCTCGTCCGAGCAATAGGTGACGTACGCCTTCGTGGCACCGTTCAGCGTCGCCTTGCGGTTGAAGTACCGCGTCTCACCCGTCCAGGTGTCATTGGCGTCGATGTAGCGCTGTACGTAGGTGATGGCCGAGCTCAACGCCTTGTCGGTGTTGTAGAAGCCGAGCGCCTCCGTGTCCGTACTGCCCTTGAAGATGGCCTCGTCGACAGAGTTGATGCCGGAGGCGCTGTCGGCGAGGACCGCGTCCTTTGTCGGATCGCCCGTCTTACCGCCCTCGAAAACGTTCTTGGCGTCGGCCGGGAAAGTGATCTTCGGGCGTCCGCCGGATGCAACGGAGTCACTCGGGGTCGGTGACGCCGACTTCTTGTCGCCTGTGTCGGCTCCCGCGATCTTGTCGCTGTCCTTCGCGGAAGAGTCGTCGTCGCTTCCGCACGCGGACAGCGTCAGGGCCGCGGTGGCGGTCAGCGCGAGCGCTGCGAGCAGGGTAGGACGGCGGTTCACAGTCGGCTCCCGGTGGGGCGAGGCGTCTACATCAGCGCGCCAACGCTACCCAGCGCACGCAGTGCGGCACCAGAGCGAACGGGTCAACTGCAACACAGCCAATACCGAATTGGGACGCGGCCGCTCTACGTCAGGGCCGGCACTCGGCGCTTCCTCGCTGCGATGTCAGACGCTCGGTCACCCACACACCGTTCTCGCTCTTGCGGAGCATGGCTGCATAGACGACGTAGGAGTCCTTGGTCACCGGTGTGACGTCGGTCTTACCGGTCTCGAGGAACTTGTTGAAAGCCCTACTTTGATCCTCGCAGTACACGAGAGCGGCTGTTCCGTCGTTGTGGACCGTCACGTTCGCGTCGTAGAAGCGAGTGAAACCCGTCGTGCGGGCCTTATGATCGACGAATTCCTGAATGTACCGCTGACTCCCCGCGGCAGCAGTGCCTTCGGAGTAGAAGCGGTACGCCTCGTGGAGTGCGTCCTGCTCCGCGATGGCCAGGTCCACCGCCTTGATCCGCTGCTCGGAATCCGCAAGCACGGCGTCCTTCACCGGGTCGCCGGTCTTGCCCCAGTCGAACGCGTACGTGACATCGGAGGGCATTTCGATCATGGGGCGGCCGTCCGACGCCGGAGCCGCCGACGTTGCCGGTGGAGTCGGTTCCTCAACTTCCGCCGCCTTGTCGCTGCCCTTCGCCGGAGCGTCGGTGCCCTCGCCGCCGCACCCGGTCAAGGGCACGGCTGCGATCACGGCAAGGGTCGTGAGGAAGGCGGAACGGCGGTTCAAGGAAGCTCCCGGTGGGGCGAGGCGTCGCTTTCGTGGGATCACGTTATCCAGCTGCGGGGTACGTTCGCCGGGAGTGAGGGGAGGCGCGGTCGTGCGGTGGCGGGACGGGCGTGGGGAGTTGGTCGTACGGGAGCGGGACGGAGCCGTCAGCGCACGCGTGCCGTTGGAGATCGCCGCCTCCTATCGGGCGCGGACCCGGGGACTGCTGGGGCGGGACAGCCTGGAGGGCGCTCTGTTGCTCTCCCCCGCGAACAGCATCCACACCTTCCGTATGCGCATGCCCATCGACGTCGCCTACCTGGACCGCCGGCTCCGGGTCCTCGCCGTGCGCACCATGCCGCCCGGACGGCTGGGGCGGCCACGCGTCCGGGCACGGCATGTGATCGAGGCCGAGGCGGGGGCGATGGAGGGGTGGGGGCTGGTCGTGGGGGCCGTGGTGGAGGTGGCGGGGCAAGAGGGTGGTTGAGTCGTCCTAGTTCTCTCCTCGCGGGAAGGAGATCTCCACCCTTCGGTTCTTCTTCCGGCCGGCCTCCGTCGAGTTGTCGGCGATCGGGTAGTCCTCGCCGTAACCGCGCACCTCGTACGTGATGTTCGCGTCGCTCAACTCCTGTTCGAGGATGCCGTGCACCGCGTTGGCCCGCTTGCGGGACAACACGTCGCCGTGGGCGGACGAGCCCAGGTCGTCCGTGAAGCCGAAGACGCGGATGCGGGTCGCGTTCTGCGTCTTGATCTCGTTCGCGATGACGCTGATGCGGGCCCTCGCCTGTGCGGAGATCTTGGCGCTGTCCTTGCCGAAGAGGACCTCCGCCTGGAGGGCGAACTTCACATCCGTGTTCGTGTCCTCGCGTCGCTCGTCCCCGCTCTGGTCCTCGACGACGGACTTGATGTCCAGCACCTTCGGCTCCGCGAGGGTGGCACCGTCCGGGAGCTTCAGGTCGGGGTCGTTGGAGTCCAGCTTCACGGGCGCGGAGGCGCTGGCTTCCGTGCCCGGGGGGACGCTCGGTCCGTCGTCGGCGTGGGCCACGGCCGGACCGGTGGCCAGCAGGGTGGCCAGCGTGCCGATGAGAAGGAGGCGCGTGTGTGTCATCCTCTGCCTCACCCAGAGATCTGGATGGTGCCGCTGGCGAACGTCGGCAACTGGAAGGTGACCTCCGACGTGTCCGTCGGCGGGGCCGGGAACTGCATGAACACCGGCACCGTGGCCCCGGGCTTGATTTTGGGGAGGTTGGTCGTCGTCAGCGGTCGGCCGTCGGTGTCCCGCAACACGTAGTAGCGCTTCTTGCTGGCGGAGTCGACGAGAGTCGCGCCCCCGAACGACGCACCGTGACGCATGATCTCCGTCTCGTCGCCGCGTGTCTCGATAGGCACGCGTACGTCCTCGCTTCCGTCGTTCTTGATCTCCCCGCTCACGGTTACGAATCCTCCGGCGTCCCGCGTCGCGGACTCAATGGTGAGGACGAGACCGTCCCTGCCCTTCAGCTCTGCCAGGACCGCTTCCTCCTGACCCTCCTGCGCACTGGGATCGGAACCCCGGCCTTCGGACGCCGAAGCCCGCGACTTCGGCTTGTCGTCGTCATCGCCGCCCCCGCAGCCGGCCGTTCCGAGGGCCAGTCCGGCCGCAACAACCAGCGCGACGGCCCCGCTACGGGCCCTCGTTGTGAACCGAACGCTCATACCCTGCATCCTCAGTTACTCGTCGTTTGCTTGTCAGTCGGCCAGGTGCACGTCGAAGAGGTCCTCGGGCTTCGGCAGCAAATCCTCGGGCGTCTCAGGGGCCAGCTCCCAGTCGACCCCGCCCTTGCAGTTGAGCGTGGGGAGCTCTTCCTCTGCGTCCGCGTCCTCTTCCCCAGCGGGAGCATCGAAGCCGCAGCGCGGCTCGATCACCGCGGTAGCCGTCGCCAGCGACTTCTTCGTCTCCGTGCCGGGCACGATGGAGTTCCCCACGGTCTTGTTCGTCTGTACTTCGACCGTGTACCTGAGGGGCCCGTCCGCGTCGCAGCTCAGGAGCGTGGCGTCGTTGCTGGCCGCTAGTTGCTCGGCACGCCAGCAGGACGGGGTCAGCCCCTCCGCCATGCCGTCGAAAATGTCCTGCCACTTTTCCGGATCGAGGAGATTGTCCGCCCACGCCCCGGACAGTTGGTCACGCCTCTCCTGAGCAGCCGCGAGAGCCGCCGCGTCGGCAGCGGTCTGGGCACCGTTCCGATTCGCCGCAGCCTGGCCGACAGCCAGGTATGCGAACGCGAGGAAGAGCAGGCCCCCCACCACCGTGATGTAAATGGGGAATGCCTGCCCTGCGTCAGAGGTGGGGGAGCGACGGATCAGCCGACGAGTTCGTCGATCTTGTTCGTGATCGCGGTGTAAATGGTGTTGCCGATGTCCGTCCCCGTGATCGCCAGCACAATGGCCACCACCACCGCGATGATGCCCAGGTACTCCACCGCCGTCTGGCCCCGGTCGTCGCGACGGGCCGCTCGGGACTGGAGGTGCCTGACCGTCGTGTTGATCCAGTTGCCCATGGTGTTCCCCTCCGGCTGACGCGGTGGCGGCCTGGGTCCCGGGGCCGCTGTCGACCTCGGCACCGTATGAGTGGGCGGCGAGGCCCCTGAAGGGTCCCGAGGCCCAATTCCGGACCCAAATGCGGGCCCATCGCATTGTGCGCGTGCGCCTCACCACCGGCCAACCCCCTCCTCGGCCGAATTACGCCCCGTCCCCAGCCACTTCGCGGTGGCCTCGGAACGGCTCGTGCTGTGCAGCTTCGCGAAGATGCGGTTGATGTGGTTCTTGACCGTCTTCTCGCTGATGAAGCAGGTGGCGGCGATCTGCTGGTTGGTCATGCCGGACGCGATGAGCTCCATGATCTCCGCCTCCCTCGCGCTCAGCCCGTATGCCGACCTGTCAGACACTGACTGTGTCACATCCGGTTGCAGCTGCGAAAGGTTTTCCATAGAAGTACGCCCTTCGGTGGGCCAACTCCCGCCAGAACCGGCCACGGGTACGGCACTTCCCGCGCTCCCCGCACGCAGTTGCGCGAGCAATGCCCCCGCCGCCGTCGGCGTCAGGCGGGGTCTCCCTCGCCGGGCGTCCCGCACCGCCGTCACCAGCTCGTCGGGCGTGAACTCACCGTGCACCAGGTACCCGTTCGCGCCTCGCCGCAGTGCCTCGTGGACGATGTCCGACTCCCCGCTGTACGTCAGCATCAGGACCGCCGTCAGCGGCACCAGGTGCGGGAGGGCCGCGAGGCCGTCCACCCCTGGCATGCGGACGTCCAGGAGCACCACGTCGGGACCGTGGGCGAGCGTCGCCTCGTACGCCTCCCTGCCGTCCGCCGCCTCCGCCACCACCTCGACGTTCTCGCGGCCGGTGAGGAGCGCCGTCAGCCCCGCGCGGACCACGGGGTTGTCGTCGGCCACGACCACGCGGACGGGCTCCGGGGGCGGAACCTCCCCGAAGGGGTTCGGTTCACCGGTCATGGCGGGCCTCCAGGACACTGCTCGTCGTCACCGCCGCGAGCGGCAGTTCCAGGCGGACCTCCGTGCCGCGTCCCCGTTCGCCCCGCCCGAAGCTGATGCGTGCGCCGACCGAGGCCGCCCGTTCCGCCATGCCGACCAGGCCGAAGTGGCCCGAGCGGCGTAAGCGGGCGAGGTCGGTGTCGGCGGGGAGGCCGGTGCCGTCGTCGCGGACGGTGACGGTCAGCAGGTCGCCCTGGACGCCGGCCCGGACGTCGATGCTGCTCGCCCGTGCGTGGCGGCGGGCGTTCTCCAGCGCCTCCGAGGTGATGGAGAGGAGCTGGCGGGCCACCGTCGGGGGGACGGGCGGGGCGGGTGCTTCACCTGTCCTCCCGTACGACACCGGCACCTCACCGCGTTCCCTGAAACTCCGCACCGCGCACGCCAGTTCGGACAGGACGTCCACCTCCCGGCCCGGGTCCCCCTCCCTCCGCAGGTCCGTCAGCAGTTCCCGCGACTCGGCCGCGGCCCTCCGCGCGGACCGGGCCACGAGTCCCGCCTGGCGCCTGACCAGGGCCGGGTCCATGCGGGCCGCGCCTGCCGAGCAGGCCAGGCCGTCCGCCGCGAGGGCGACCCCGTGCAGCGTCTTGGCGACCGAGTCGTGCATCTCCCGTGCCAGCCGCGCGCGTTCGGCGCTGACCGCCTCGGTGACGGCGAGCCGGGCCCGGACGGCGGCCAGGGCGCGGGTCGCCTCGCCGAGGTGGAGCATCAGCCTGCGCAGGCTGGAACCGACCGCGCCCGCGATCACGCACAGGCCGGGCAGGATCAGTGTCTCGGCGGGTTCCGTGTGCGGGTTGTCCAGCGCCGCGTGGACCAGCAGCAGGATCAGGCCCTGGAGCGAGGCGAAGACGGCGGCGCCGCGCCAGCCGTAGATGAGGCCCGCGAGCAGCGGGGTGCAGACGCTGACGTAGGCGAGGGTGGTGTCGGGGCCGGCGGAGACCAGCAGCAGGGCGCCGAAGAGGGTGTCGGCCGCGAGGAGGGTGGGATGGCGCAGGAGGAGGGGCCCGAAGCGCTCCCAGTCGCGGAAGAGGGCGTACGACACCATGAAGGTGACGACGACCGCGATGCCGACCAGGCGTACGCCCCAGCCGGGGCCCGCGTTGAGGAGCGCGGACGGGGCGGCGACGGCGATCATCGCGAGCCGGAAGCCGAAGGCCTGGCGGCAGAGCGCCTGGAGGGCGTTCACCTGGAGCTGGGTGTCCGTGACCGGTGGGGCGGCCGGCTCCTGGGGAGCCGCGGGCGCGGGCGCGTACCGCCGGGCGGGGCCGGGGACCGGGGGCGTTCCCGTGAGTCCCTGCGGGGTCCGGGCGCGCGCCGCTGCCGGCGTCCCCGCCCGCCGCTGAGCCGCCGGACGGCGGCGCCCTCGCCGCCACGTTCGTGACCTCGTCGTCGTCATCGCACCCCGCCCCACGTCACTCGCCCGTGAGCGAGCCGAAGTCGGTGCCGGAGCCGAGGATCAGGCCGGCTCCGAGGAGGATCATCGTGGCCGGAACCATGAAGGTGGTGATCATCATGGTGGCCTTGGGGACCGCGCGGGCCGCCTTGCGGCGGGCGTGCTGCGCGTCCGTGCGGCGCATGTCCTTGGCCAGCGCCACCAGCGTGTCGACGATCGGCGCGCCCAGCTCCTCGCCCTGCTGGAGCGCGGTGACGAACATGGCGACCTGCTCGGAGTCGTTGCGCCGGCGCAGTTCGGCGAAGGCCTGCCTGCGGCTCACCCCGAGGTCCATCTGGCGCAGGGTGATGCGCAGTTCGTCCGCCCAGGGGCCCTCGTACTGGGACGCGACGCGCTCCAGGGCCTGACGGAAGCCGAGGCCGGCGCTGACCACGACCGCGAGGACGTCCAGGAAGTCGGGCAGGGTGCGCTCGATGACGTCCCTGCGGACGCGGATCGCCGACCAGATGCCGACCTCCGTCCAGAACGCGCCGAACGCGAGCAGGAGCAGGGCCACGAGGAGCTGGCCGCGCATCAGGAACACCAGGAAGCCGAAGCCGCCGAGGGCGCCGTAGACGGCGCGGCGGGCGGCGTAGCGGTGGATGGTGAGACCGCCGGGGTTGCCCGCCAGGTCGATCTTGCGGCGGTACTTGGCGACCAGCGTCGGGCCCATGAGGCGCAGCACGGCGGGGGCGTAGCGCATGCCCATGCGGTCGATGAGGGAGTCGACCGCGCCGGTGCGGGTGGAGCCGACCTCCAGGGCGAGCATCAGGTCGCCGGGGAGTTTCGCCTCCGCCCGGTACATGCGGATGCCGGCGAAGATGCCGCACACGGCGAGGGCCGTGAGCGCGGCGAGCAGCAGTGCCATGTCGTCGTCCCCTTCCCGGCTCAGACGTCGATGCGGGACAGGCGGCGGATGAGCAGGAAGCCGACGGCGTACAGGCCGAAGGCGACGAGGACGGCGATCTGTCCGGCCGGTGAGCCGGTCATGCGCTCCAGGGCGCCGTCCTTCACGCCGTTCATCAGGAACAGCGAGCCGACGCCGAGCACGGGCACGGCGTACGAGGTCAGGCTGACCTGGGAGAGCTGGGTGCGGACCTCGCGCCGGGTCTCCTTGCGTTCCTCCAGCGTCTCGGTGAGGTTCCGCAGGGCGCTCACGACCTGGCCGCCCGCCCGGTGGGACAGCACCAGCGTGGTGACGAGGACGACGAGTTCGCGGGAGGGGAGCCGGTCGGACAGTTCGCCGAGGGCGTCCTCCATCGAGACGCCCATCGCGAGCTGGTTGGCCACCTTGGCCAGTTCCTCGCCGGCCGGGGCCTCCAGTTCCTCGGCGGCGATGCCGATGGCGGTGCGCAGGGCGAGGCCCGCCTGCGTGGCGTTGGCGAGGATGCGGGCCAGCTCGGGAAGCTGGTTGATGAACCGCTCGATGCGCTTCTGCCGCTGCCAGTTGAGGAACTGCACGGCCGCCCAGACGCCGAGCAGTCCCGCGATGGGGCCGAAGAAGGGGGCGAGGGCGGCCTGGCCGGCCAGCCACAGTCCGGCGACGGCGGCGAGCATCGCCACGAAGAACTCGCCGGGCGTGACGTCCAGGCCGGTGGCGAGCAGGCGAAGCTCCAGCTTGCGGCCGAGGCGGGTACGGCGCAGCCTGCGGTCCAGCGTGGGGAAGCGGCGCCGGCGTCCGGCGGACGGGAGCTCCCCGGTGGCCGACAGCCGGTCCACCAGCGCCTGCCGCTGCGCCCGGCCGGCCGCGTAGAAGTGCACGCCGGCGACCGCGAGGACGCAGGTCAGCAGGGTGACGCCGGTGGTCAGCGTGATCAGGTTCTGCAGCTCCATGGGGGTGGTACCTACCTGGCTTCTCGGGTGGCGAGCTGGTCGGCGTGGTGGGCGATGCCGAACGCCTGCGGGACGGGCTGGCCCGCCATGTAGAGGCGGTCGGCGGTCCGCCGGGGCAGGGGATGGTGGACGTAGGAGCCGTGGACGCGGCCGTCGGGGGTCATCGGGAGCGCGTCGAAGCGGGCGGCCGTGGCCAGCCGGTACGGTTCCCCGCCGTGGCTCTCCAGCAGGGCGATCTCGGTGATGCGGCGGGCGCCGTCGGCGAACCGGGTGAGCTGGACGATCACGTCGACGGCGCTGTTGATCTGGTCGTGCAGGGCGACGAAGGGGATCTCCACGTCGGACATGGAGGCGAGGGTCTGCAGCCGGGTGAGGGCGTCCTCGGCGCTGTTGGCGTGGACGGTGGCGAGGGAGCCGTCGTGGCCGGTGGACATGGCCTGGAGCATGTCCAGGGACTCGCCGCCGCGGACCTCGCCGACGACGATGCGGTCGGGCCGCATGCGCAGGGAGTTGCGCACCAGGTCGCGGATGGTGACGCGGCCCTTGCCCTCGACGTTGGGCGGGCGGGACTCCAGGCGGATGACGTGCGGCTGCTGGAGCTGGAGTTCGGCGGAGTCCTCGATGGTGATGATGCGTTCGCCCTCGGGGATCAGCCCGGACAGGGCGTTGAGCAGGGTCGTCTTTCCGGTGCCGGTGGCGCCGGACACGATGATGTTGAAACGGGCCTGCACCAGTCCGGCCAGCAGGTACAGCATGGGTTCGTCGAGCGAGCCGAGGCCGATCAGCTCCTGGAGGGTGAAGGAGCGCGGGAAGCGGCGGATGGTGAGGACCGCGCCGGTCAGGGACAGCGGCGGGATGATCACGTTGACGCGCTCGCCGGACGGCAGCCGGGCGTCGACCATGGGGGTGGACTCGTCGACGCGGCGGTTCACGGTGGACACGATGCGTTCGATCGTCTGCATGAGCTGGTCGTTGGAGGCGAACCGCAGCGGCAGCTGCTCCACCCGGCCGCCGCGCTCGACGAAGATGGCGTCCGGGCCGTTCACCATGATCTCGGTGACGGACGGGTCCTCCAGCAGCGGTTCCAGGATGCCGAGGCCGAGGGCCTCGTCGACGACCCGGCGGATCAGCTGGGAGCGTTCGACCGTCGACAGGACGGGGCCCTCGCGGCTGATGATGTGGCCGAGGACGCGTTCCAGCCGGGCCCGGCGCTCGGCCGGGGACAGCGCGCTCATCTCCGCGAGGTCGATCTCCTCCAGGAGCTTGGCGCGGTAGGACGCGACGAGGTGGCCGTCCTCGCCCCGCCCGGTCCTCTCCTCGGGGGAGTTGATGCGTGCCCGCAGGCTCATGAGTCGCTCGCTCCTCGTCCTTGTCCCGGTCCCCGTCCGCTTCCCGGTCCTCGTCGTCGGTCGTCGGTCGCCGTCGGTCGTCGGTCGTCGGTCGTTCCGGTCCTCGGCCGCCGTCCGGCGCGGCCCTCGGTCGGCGGTCGTCGGTCGTTCCGGTCGTCGCCCGGCCGGCCACCGCTCGATTCAGTGGTCCACGGGCATCGTGGCGCTCCTCCCCGCCGACCCGAAGTCCCAGCCGGGCACGATCGACGGGATGTCGATCCGGGCGGTGACGGTGACCTCGTCGCCGCCCCCCGCCGTGCCGCAGGAGGTGCCGTCGGCCAGCCAGGAGCTGACGGCTGCCGCGCAGGCGGTCTGGGCGCCCTGGTCCAGGGAGGCGCTGCGGGCGCCCGCGCGGGCGGCGGTGCCCGCCTGCTGGGCGGTGTAGGCGATCAGGCCGAGCTGCACCCCGGCCATCGCCACGAGCAGCAGGATCGGCAGGAACCCCAGGTACTCGATCGCCACCTGCCCGTGATCGCGGCGGCGGCCGTCAGTGTGCCGGTACGCCATGTCAGCGCGTCGGCACGGCAGATCAGTGCGTCGGTACGGCATGTCAGTCCGTCTCCTCCTCGACCGCGCCCGCGTGACCGGTCACGTCGAACGGGAACGACAGGGTGCCGGGGAAGAGGATCGGCACGGTGAGCTTCACGTCGGCGGTGACCATGCCGCCGCCCGTCGCGCAGGTCACCGTCGCGCCGCTCCCCCAGGCCCCGGACAGCTTGTCCAGGCCGGCCTCCTGGCAGGCGCCCTGACGTGCGCCGGGGGACGCGGCGGTCCCGGCCCGCGCCGCCTCGTCGGCGGCGTTCCCGGCGAGCGTGAAGGTGTAGCCGACCAGCACGAGCTGCCACAGCACGACCAGCGTGACGAGGATCGTCGGGGTCATGCCGAGGAACTCGACGGTGACCTGTCCCCGGTCGCCGTACGGCCGTCTCCGGTCGCCGTACGGCCGCCCCGCGCCGGCGGCCGGCCGCCGGCGTCCCGTCGTCCCCGCAGCCCGCCCGCCGCCGCTCATCCCGTGCCGTCCCTGCGCCGCCGGAAACTGACCGCGCCCCGGTCGCCGCGCAGCCGTCCGCCCTTGTGGGCGGTCTCCGCGGCCCGCACCAGGCCGAGTTCGCCGGCCAGCGCCCACATCGCCTGCTTCACGGTGCTCTTGGCCTCCAGCTCGTGCACGCGCCCGGCGTCCACGACGCCCTGGAGCTCCTTGAAGTGGGCGGGGACCGTGGTCGCGGCGACCGCGGTGCCGGTGATCCGCGCGATGAGCGGCGGCTGGATCTCCGTGGACCGGGTGTGCCGGTTGACGACGACCGTGGTCTCCTCCGCCTTGCGGATCTGCAGCCGGTCCCACATCCGCACCGTCCGCTTGGCGCCCCGTACGGCGATGACGTCGGGGGTGGTGACCAGGAGGGCCCGGTCGGCCATCTCCACGGCCGCCGCGCCCGCCCCGCCGAGCTGGGCGCCGCAGTCGATGACGACGACCTCGTAGCGGGAGCGCAGGGCGCTGACGATGTGGCGGGCGGCCCGGTCGGTGACCTCCTCGCCGCGTTCGCCCTCGGCGGGGGCGAGGAGCAGGGCGAGGCCGCTGTCGTGGCGGAAGACGGCGTCGGCGAGGACGCGCGGGGAGATGTCGTTGATCGCGGCGAGGTCGACGACGGACCGGCGGAACTGGACGTCCAGGTAGGAGGCGACGTCCCCGGTCTGCAGGTCCATGTCGACCAGGGCGGTGGCCCGTCCGGAGGTCTGGGCGGCGAGCGCGAGCTGCACGGCGGTGAGGGTGGCGCCGACCCCGCCTTTGGCGCCGCTGACGGTGACGACGGTGCCTCCCGCGCCGGTGAACGGGTCGCCGGCGGCGCCCAGGTGGCGTCGTACGCCGGCCGACCACTGGGCGACCGCCTGGACCCGGCTGGCGAGTTCCTCGTAGCCGAGCGGGAGGGCGACCAGGCCGCGGGCGCCGTGGTCCATGGCGGCCTGGAAGAGGCCGGGGCTCGTGTCGGAGGTGACGAGGACGACGCCGACGGCGGGGAAGCGGAGGGCGACCTCGCGGATGAGTTCCAGCGCGGGGACGGGGCCGATCCGCTCGTGGACGACGACCACCTCGGGCAGTTCGTCGAGGGACTCGGCGGCCAGCCGGGAGAGGGTGTCGACGAGCTGCGTGGAGTCGGTCACCGGGTCCAGCGGCTCGGCGTCGGGGAGCTGGCTGAGCAGTGTGGTGAGGGACCGGACCGCGTCCGCGTCGCCGGCTGCCGGGAGGATCCTGGTGGACATGCGGGCCTCTCACTTGTCCTGCGCGAGTTCGTACGTCCGGTCCTTCTCGGGGACGCCGGTGTCGCCCCCGGGACCGACCAGCGCGAGCCGCACCCGCTGGGCGAACGACTCGGCGTAGGTGATGCGCTGGGCGTCGAGGGTGGACAGCGCGAAGGTGATCGGGACGGCGTCGGCGGGTCCGCGGCGGTCGTCCTCGTCCGGCTGGAGGGCGGTGAGCCGGCCCACGTCGAGGACCTTGGCGCCCGTGACGATGATCTTCGACTGGTCGGGGTCGCCCTCGCGCTGTCCCTCGAAGGTGGCGTACACGTTGACCGTGGAACCGGGGGTGATCTTGCCGGCCACGCCGGTCGCCGCGTCGACCATGATGGCGACCTCCTGCTGCCCCGGCTGGAGGGCGGGCCGGTCCACGATCATGTCGTTCTGCAGCAGCGACCCCTTGCGCAGGGTGGTGACGGCGATCTTGCCGCGGAGGTCGTCGAGGTCGGTGACGGCGTTCTCCGACAGCCACCGCTCGGGCATCTCGATCCGCTCGAACTGGTCGGCGCCGAGCGTGGTGTAGGGCGCGATGTCGGTCTTCAGGCGGTACGCGGCGACCTCGGGGCCGACCTTGGAGCGCACGTCGTCGATGACGGAGAGCACGCCGGCGAACGCGCCGAGGGCGCACAGGACCGACAGGAGGATGAGTATCACGCCGCGGCGCTGACGGGAGTTCATGAACCGTGCAACCTCGTTGGGGTGGGGCGGTCGGGCGGGGCGGTGCGGGCTCGTGCGGTGGGCGGACGGGTCAGGTACCCCGGGTGAGGGCCGGTCTGCCCTCGGGGGCGGGCGGGGTGGCCGAGCAGAACACGCAGCGGTCGCCGATGACGTCGATGCCGCACCAGTGGCAGGTGCCGCGCCGCACGGACGTGACCAGTTGGTAGAGCACGGACAGGTCGGGCAGGTAGGTGCAGAACTCGACGAGCTTGCCGGTGCCCCACCAGGTGCCCGACTCGGCGGGCAGCGGGGCCTCGCGCAGACCCTGCACCCGCCAGGCGGGCGCGAGGGTGGTGGTGACCCAGTCGGACGGGAGCTGGCCGCGGGCGACGAGCATCCAGGTGCCGAACTCGGGTCCGTCCAGCGTGGTGCCGGGGCCGAGACGGACGAGCTGCGGCTGCGGGTGGGCGAGGACGGCGAACTGGCTGCCGGGCATCCAGGACTTGGCGTGCTGCTTGAGGTCGACGGGCACCCGGTCGAGGCGGGTGACGGAGCCCAGCAGCGCCCCGGCGTGGAGGTAGTGGGTGAGCAGGCGGCCGGCCGAGGCCAGCACGCCGGGTCCGATGTCGCAGGAGGCGAGCTGGCGTAACTGGCGGGCCAGCACGGCCACGGCGAGCGGCGGCAGGTCGGGGCGGAACAGGGCTATCCGGTCGCTCTCCAGGAGGGAGCGCAGGGTGTGCAGCCGCCGCAGCACGGGGGCGGGGGTGGCCGGGGAGCACACGACGACGACATGGCCGTGCAGCTCGACGACGGCCTGGAGTTCGGCCAGCACCTGGTCGAGCGGGCGGGTGCCGACGTCGCGCAGCACGACGGCGGGCAGGGTCCGTTCGTCCTGCGCCGGCAGCGCCATGTCGGCGCCGGTCACGGCAATGGCGGTTGGCACGCGCGGCTCCCCGATCTCCCCATGCCCGTCGGCCCACCGGGTGTTACTCCGGCGCACCCTCGTGACTTCACTGCGTGACTACCTCAGCACTGTATCCGCGGGTCTGTGGCCGGAGAACAGCCTTTGAGCAGCCGGCCGGCAACTCCCGGGCACACAGTGCACCAAAACGGGACAGGCCGATCATCTCGCCGGTCTCGGCACGACACCGACGGTGTGGGTTCCGTGCACCGGCTTGACGCCGGACCCGCCCCGGGTCCTCCGGGCCACGCTTCCCATCCGCCCGCCGCCCTACGCGCGGACGGACGCCCCCGTTTCCGGTCTGGACCTATTGACAAGGCGATTGGTCTGGACCACGGTGTGGGGCATCAACGGTGGCCACCGTCGCTTCCCCTCCCCAACTCCCCCACCGGAGGCCCCAAGTGGACCGCGCACCACGCACGCCCGGACGCGGCAGACGCCCCTGGGCGGCCGCCCTCGTCTCCGCCCTGGCCCTCGCCCTCCCGCTCGCCGGCGCGGGCCAGGCGACCGCGGCCGACGTCAACAACGCGAAGAACGCCGGCTTCGAGTCGGGCCTGAGCGGCTGGACCTGCTCCGCGAACAGCGGCAGCGTCGTCCCCTCCCCGGTGCACGGCGGTTCGGCCGCGCTGAAGGCCACGCCCGCCGGGCAGGACAACGCCCGCTGTTCCCAGACGGTCGCGGTGCGGCCCGACTCCACGTACCGGCTGTCCGGGTGGGTGCGGGGCGGGTACGCCTACCTGGGCGTGACCGGCACCGGCACCACGGACGTGTCCACCTGGACGCCGGACTCGACCAGCTGGAAGCAGCTGTCGACCAGCTTCTCCACGGGCGCCGGCACCACGTCGGTGACGGTCTACACGCACGGCTGGTACGGCCAGCAGCCCTACTACGTCGACGACGTGTCCGTCCTCGGCCCCGACGGGGGCGGCGGCGGTGACCCGGAGCCGTCGGTCCCGGGCACGCCGGGCGGGCTGACCGCCTCCGGCACGACGGCGACCTCGGTGACGCTGGCGTGGAACGCGGTGTCCGGCGCGACCGGCTACACCGTCTACCGCGACGGCGCCCGGGTGACCGCCGTGACCGGCACCTCGGCGACGGTGACCGGGCTGGCGGCCGCCACGTCGTACTCCTTCCAGGTCGCGGCGACCAACGCGGCGGGCGAGTCGGCGAAGTCGGCGGCGGTGTCCGTGCGGACGCGGGAGAACGGCGGCGGCGGGGGCGGTGACCTGCCCCGGCACGCGGTGACCGGCTACTGGCAGAACTTCGACAACGGCGCGACCGTGCAGCGGATCTCGGACGTCCCGGACCAGTACGACATCATCGCGGTCGCCTTCGCCGACGCCACCGGCACCCCGGGCGCCGTCACCTTCACCCTGGACTCGGCGGGCCTGGACGGCTACACCGTCGACCAGTTCAAGGCGGACGTCCGGGCCAAGCAGGCGGCCGGCAAGAAGGTCATCATCTCGGTGGGCGGCGAGAAGGGCACCGTCTCGGTGAACGACTCGGCCTCCGCGACGAACTTCGCGAACTCGGTGTACGCGCTGATGCGGGAGTACGGCTTCGACGGCGTCGACATCGACCTGGAGAACGGCCTCAACGCGACCTACATGACGCAGGCGCTGCGGGCGCTGTCCGCGAAGGCGGGCCCGTCGATGATCCTGACGATGGCGCCGCAGACCATCGACATGCAGTCGACGTCCAACTCCTACTTCCGGACCGCGCTGAACGTGAAGGACATCCTCACGGTCGTCAACATGCAGTACTACAACAGCGGTTCCATGCTGGGCTGCGACGGCAAGGTCTACAGCCAGGGCTCGGTGGACTTCCTCACCGCGCTGGCCTGCATCCAGCTGGAGAACGGCCTCGACCCGTCGCAGGTGGGCCTCGGCCTGCCGGCCTCGACGCGGGGCGCGGGCAGCGGCTACGTGGCGCCGTCCGTGGTGAACGCCGCCCTGGACTGCCTGACCCGCGGCACCAACTGCGGCTCCTTCAAGCCGTCGAAGACCTACCCGGACCTGCGCGGCGCGATGACCTGGTCCACCAACTGGGACGCGACGGCCGGCAACGCCTGGTCCAACGCGGTGGGCCCGCACGTCCACGCCCTCCCGTGACCGACCCTGCCTCCGCCCCGACCGCCCCTGTCCGGCTCACCGGGCGGGGGCGGCGGCGTCCGCGCGCTCGGCTGATCCGGACGGGGACGCCGTCCCCGTCGCGGGCCGCCGCGCGCAGGTACGTCGCCGGGGCGTCGTGGTGGGCGGTCACCTCGTCCAGCGGCTCCCCGCGCTCCCGGACGATCGCGGGGTGGACGCCGGCCGCGGCCAGGCCGGCCGGGGGGACGCCCTCGGTCAGCCGGGCGGGAGGCGTGGCGGCGAGGGCCTCGGCGGCGGCGCGGACCTGTTCCGGGGTGAGGCAGCGGGGCGGCCCGTAGCTCCAGTCCCCCTCCGCCCCGGGCATCTCCTCCTCGCCGAGGACGACGTCCACGGGGAAGCCGGCGCGGCGGAGCAGGAGGTCGAGGGCGTGCCCCATCTTGTCCGGGTCGAAGTCTTGTCCGTGCCGAAGCGGCGTGCCCGGTCCCCCGGCGGTTCCTCGTCCCCCTCCTGCTCGATCAGGTCCTGGACACGCTGGTACGCCCAGTCCGGGTCGCCGGCCGCGCGCCCGGACTCGGCGGCCGTCAGGCGCGCGCACTTTCCGATCATGTCCATGGCGGCTCCCCAGAAGGCCGGCGGCCGTGCGCGCCGATGGCGCGGTCATCCTGACAGCGGCCGCTGACAACGGGCGGCGCGGGCTGTGTCCGGCGCCACATGAAACATTTCCCGGGGCCCACCGCATCAATGAGGTGGGAACGGTTCGGGGAGCGCGACGGGGGCGGCGGAATGCGACAGCAGCGCACGGCGGACTACGCGGAGTTCGCCTCCGCACGGGCAGGACACCTGTACCGGTCCGCATGCCTGCTGACGGCCGGGGACACCCACCTCGCCGAGGACCTCGTGCAGGAGACCTTCGGCCAGCTGTACGTCCGCTGGGGGCGCGTGTCCCGGGCCGAGAACCCGGCCGCGTACGCGCAGACCGTGCTCACCCGGACCTTCCTCGCCCACCGGCGGCTGCGCAGCAGCCGGGAGCGGGCGACCGACACGTTCCCCGACCTGCCCGGCGCCGCCGACGGGGACGCGCCGCTGCGGCTGACGCTGATGGCCGCGCTCGCCCGGCTGCCCGCCAAGGACCGGGCCGTCGTCGTCCTGCGCTACTGGGAGGACCGTTCGGTGGAGCAGACCGCCGACGTGCTGAACGTCAGCTCGGCGGCCGTGCGCACGCGGTGCGTCCGCGCGCTCGGCCGGCTGCGGGAGCTGCTGGGCGAGGACGTCCACGAGTACGCCCGCCCCTGACGCCGGCCGCCCGGCCCTCCCCCCGGCTTCCGGCTCCACACCTCAGACCTCACGCCTCACACCCGCGGAAAGGGTGGTCCGTCATGCCCGAGAACCAGCACCACGACCTCTTCGAGGACCGGTTCGCCGCAGCTCTGCGCGACACCGGCCACAGCTTCCGCACCGACGACCCCGCCGCCCTCGTCACCGGGGGCCGGGTGCGCGGGCGCCGGACCCAGCTGCTGCGGCGGACGGCCGTGCTGGGCGGGGCGGCCGGCGTCGCCCTGGTCGGCGTGGGCGGGGCGCTGCTCCTGCCGTCCGACGCGACTGACCCCCGGCGGACCTCCGCGGCCGCCGGCCCGGCCACGACCGCGAGCCCCTCGCCCGCCACGGCCTTCTCGGGCGACGACGTCCTGCGCTCGCTCAAGGAGCTGCTGCCGAAGGGCACGTACCTCGAGGAGGAGGCCCAGGGCACGGAGTCGCTGATGCCCCCGCACGCGCGGGTGGTGTTCGACGACGGCGGGGGCGCGGCGGCCCTCGGCCTGAGTCTGGACCGGGTGGAGCCCGACAGCGAGCAGGCCCGCGAGCTGGCGAACTGCCCGGACGAGGCGCTCGTCCCCCACGACGACTGCACCTCCGCCAAGCTGCCCAACGGCTCCCGGCTGATGCTGTTCCGCGGCTACGAGTACCCGGACCGGCGGGTGGAGACCAGGTGGTGGAACGCCGAGCTGGTCACGCCCCAGGGGCACCACGTGTCCCTGAGCGAGTGGAACGCGCCGGCGCAGAAGGACGCCCCGGTCTCCCGCCCGCGGCCACCGCTGACCGTCGAGCAGTTGAAGGAGGTCGTCACCGCCGACGTGTGGCGGCGGGTGGTGGACGCCATGCCGAGGAGCCCGAAGCCGTCGGTCACCGGCCAGGCGCCTCCGGCGGGGATGCCGGGCAGGGCGATCGCCGACACGCTCACCGGTCTGCTGCCCGACGGGCTCACCGTGATCGCCGAGGGCGGACAGGGGAGCGAGTACGCCTACCTCGTCGTCGACGACGGCAAGGGCGGGAGCCTCGTCCAGATCAACGTGCAGCCCGGCATGGGCGACGTGGCCGGCGCTCTCTTCGGGGACGCCGGGACGCGGCCCGACGGCACCCTGGTCACCACCCGGAAGTCGCCCGGGGAGAAGGGCGGCGCGGGTGTCGTCATGTGGACCGCCGACACCCTGCGTCCCGACGGGCTGCGGGTCGTGGTCAGCGCCTTCAACACGGCCGCCCAGCACGAGGACGCCACCCGTGACGCCCCCGCGCTCACCCTCGGGCAGCTGCGGGAGATCGCGCTGAGCACGGAGTGGGACGCGGGGGCGTGAGGCGGGCCGGCCGTCGCCTCAGAAGAACTCCGACCACGGCTGGTCCCAGATCTGCTTGACGGCCAGGACCAGGAAGAGCAGGCCCGCGGCCGCCAGCATGCCGTTGCTCAGGGGGCCGCTGCGCCATTCGCGCGGGGTGCGGGAGGAGTTGAGGAGCCACAGCAGGGTGAGGGCGAGGAACGGCATGAAGGCCGCACCGAGGACGCCGTAGATGATGATCAGGCGGAACGGCTCGTCCTGGAACAGCAGGATCATCGGCGGGAAGGTGAGCCACAGCAGGTAGGCGCGGAAGGTCCAGGAGCGTTCCCGGCGCCCGGAGGCCAGCTCGTCGGCGCGCGCCTGCCGCTCGCCGCGCTGCCGGGCCAGGAAGTCGGCGAACATCAGGCTCACGCCGTGCCAGACGCCGATCAAGGAGGTGAAGGAGGCGGCGAAGAAGCCGACCAGGAACAGCGTGCCGGTGGTCGCTCCGTACCGGTCCTCCAGGATGTCGCCGAGCTGGATCAGCCCCTGGTCGCCGCTGGAGATGGCGATGTCGGCCGAGTGCAGCAGCTCCGCGCCGACGAAGAGCATCGCGACGACGAAGACGCCGGTGGTGAGGTAGGCGACCCGGTTGTCCAGCCGCATGACCTTCATCCAGCCGGTGCCGGTCCAGCCCTTGGCGTTGACCCAGTAGCCGTAGGCGGCCAGCGTGATGGTGCCGCCGACGCCGCCGATCAGGCCGAGGGTGTTGAGGACGGAGTCCTCCTCGTCGGGCAGCACGGGGAGGAGTCCGGCGAAGGCGTCGCCCAGGTTGGGGGTGACGCGGAACGCCAGGTAGACGGTCACCACGAACATGACGCCCACCAGGACGGTCATGACCTTCTCGAACACCGCGTACTTGTTGAACCAGACGAAGGCCAGGCCCACCAGTCCGCAGGCGATGCCCCAGTACTCGAGGTCCATCACGCCCGGGAACAGCGCCTGGAGCGGCAGCGCGCTGGACGACATGGCGGCCGCGCCGTAGACGAAGCCCCAGATGACGGCGTAGACGGCGAAGAACCAGGTGGTCCAGCGGCCGAGGCCGGCCCAGCCGTCGAACAGGGTGCGTCCGGTGGACAGGTGCCACCGTCCGCAGGCCTCCGCGAGGGAGATCTTCACCAGGCAGCCGACGACCGCGGCCCACAGCAGGGTGTAGCCGAAGTTGCTGCCGGCGATGAGGGTGGCCACGAGGTCGCCGGCGCCCACGCCGGTCGCGGCGACGACGATGCCGGGGCCGATGTGGCGCCAACTGGACGTGCGCGAGTGGGGGCCGGGCCCGGCCTTCGCCCCGGTGTCCTGGGTGTTTCCCGTGGTGTCCGCCATGGGGTCAAGAAAGCGGACGGGTGCCGGTCCGGCAAGAGGGCGTGCCGGGATCTTCACCGGTTCCACCTGGCCGCGCGGCGACTTCGCACTCTTGACCTGATCATGTCATCTCTCGACGATGACCGCACCGCACGTCGCCGTGAACCACCCCACCTCCCCACAAGGAGCATTCATGCGACTCCGTTCCCGCGGCAGACGCCCCGCCGCGCTCGCCGCACTCCTCGCCCTCGCCCTGGCCGCGCCCCTGTCGCTCACGGCGGCCGCCCCGGCCGGGGCCGACGGGGCACGCCCGGCGGCCTCCTCGGCGGACGACATCCGCCAGTACGAGATCCACCAGCGCACCACTCCCGTCACCCGCACGGCGATCCAGCGGGCCGGCGTCACCGTGGACGAGGCCGACGAGGAGACCGTGGTCGTCTCCGGCCGCGCGGACCAGATCCGCGCACTGCGCCGCCAGGGTTACGAGGTCACCCCGCTGGGCGCGGCCCCGGACCGCTCGACGGCCGCCGACGGCCTGCGCCTGTTCGACTTCCCCTCGGCCGACTCCCGTTACCACAACTACGCCGAAATGACCGCGGAGATCGACCAGCGGATCGCGGCGTACCCGTCGATCATGAGCAAGCGGGTGATCGGGAAGTCCTACCAGGGCCGGGACATCGTCGCCGTCAAGGTCAGCGACAACGTCGGCACCGACGAGGCCGAGCCCGAGGTCCTGTTCACCCACCACCAGCACGCCCGCGAGCACCTCACCGTCGAGATGGCGCTGTACCTGCTGCGCGAGCTCGGCGCCGGCTACGGCACCGACGCCCGGATCACCCGGATGGTGCAGCAGCGGGAGATCTGGATCGTCCCCGACCTCAATCCGGACGGCGGCGAGTACGACATCGCCACCGGCTCCTACCGCTCCTGGCGCAAGAACCGCCAGCCCAACTCCGGTTCCACGGCCGTCGGCACGGACCTGAACCGCAACTGGAACTACCGCTGGGGCTGCTGCGGCGGGTCGTCGGGCAGCACGTCCTCGGACACGTACCGGGGTTCGGCGCCCGAGTCCGCGCCCGAGGTGAAGGTGGTCGCCGACTTCGTGCGCAGCCGGGTCGTCGGCGGGGTGCAGCAGATCAAGGCCGGCATCGACTTCCACACCTACAGCGAGCTGGTGCTCTGGCCCTTCGGCTACACCTACGCCGACACCACCACCGGCATGACGGCCGACGACCACGCGGCCTTCAAGGCCGTCGGCCAGAAGATGGCCGCCAGCAACGGCTACACGGCCCAGCAGTCCAGCGACCTGTACATCACCGACGGGTCGATCGACGACTACCTCTGGGGCACCCACAAGATCTTCGGCTACACCTTCGAGATGTACCCGAGGTCGGCGTCGGGCGGCGGCTTCTACCCGCCCGACGAGGTCATCGAGCGGGAGACGTCCCGCAACCGCGACGCCGTCCTCCAGCTCCTGGAGAACGCCGACTGCATGTACCGGGTGATCGGCAAGGAGGGCCAGTACTGCGGCTAGGCGCGGTCGGCCGCCCCGGCCCTGTCCTTCTCCGGCTCGTCGCTCGCCCCGGACCCGGCCGTCCCCCCGGATTCGGCCGTCTCCTCGGCGCCGTCGTCGAAGTACGCGTCGAGGACCTCGTCCAGGGCAGCGTCCCACTCGTCGAACCGGCGGCGTGAGTCGGCGTCGATCTCGATGGGGTACCAACGCCGGTCGGGGGTGTGGACGGTGACGGTGTACCGCTTGCCGAAGCGGGCCGTCTCCGTCTCCACCGCGCCGATCTCGTCCCAGCGGAACTCGCACTCCTGGTCGTCCAGCTTCAGCCGCACGCCACGGTGGTCGGCGACGATGGCGGCACGGCGGTCGGACGCCTCGAAGACGGGGCCGTCGGGGACGGGCTCCGGCTCGTCGTCCCCGGTGTCCCCGGTGTCCTCGGCGTCCCCGGCGTCCCCGGTGTCCTCGGCGGACTCGGCGGCCGGGGCGTCGGCGGACTTCTCCGACTCCCCGGTCTCCGGGACGCCTTCGGCGGCCGCGTCCTTCGTGTCCTTCGCGTCCTCCTCGCGGCCGGTCGCGGGCGCGGTGAGCCCGGGGACGAAGGCCGGGTCGAACCCGGCGCCCTCCAGGGGCTTGCTGCTGCTCGAACCTATGCGCTGCTCCACACCGCAGGAGTATGGTCGACAATCCTGTGCGCGTCACAGCCAGCCCCGACTTCGTTATCAGACGCCTACACGGACGCCGCCCCTCCACCGGGCCTCTCCGGGCTCACACGACCAGGCTCAGCGCCGCCGCGACGACGAAGCCGGCGACGGACAGCACGCTCTCCAGCACGGTCCACGTCTTGAGGGTGTCCCGCTCGCTGATGCCGAAGTACTTGGCGACCATCCAGAACCCGCCGTCGTTCACGTGCGAGGCGAAGATCGAGCCCGCCGAGATGGCCATGATGACGAGCGCCACGAACGCCTGCGAGTGGTCGCCCTCGGACAGCAGCGGCGCCACGATGCCCGCCGTCGTCACGATCGCCACCGTCGCCGAGCCCTGCGCGACCCGCAGCACCACGGAGATCAGGTACGACAGCACGATCACCGGCAGGCCGACGTCGTTGAAGGTGTCGGACAGCGCCTGGGCGACCCCGCTGCCCTTGAGGACCGCGCCGAAGACGCCGCCCGCGCCGACCACCAGCAGGATGTTGCCGACCGGCTTGAGGGAGGACGTGGAGACGGTCTCCAGGGACTTGCGGGACCAGCCGCGCCGGACGCCCAGCAGGTAGTAGGCGAGGAACAGGGCGAGGGTGAGCGCCACGAACGGGTGGCCGAAGAACTCGATGACCGAGCGCAGCGTGGACTCGTCCAGTGCGATGGAGGAGAAGGTCGCGGCGAGGATGAGGAGGAGCGGCGTGCCGATGATGCCGAGGACCGTGCCGAGCGGCACCGGGGTCTCGCGCGGCTCGACGCCGGAGGCGCGCTGCTCGGCGACGACGGCGTCCTTGGCCTCCTGGGCGGCCTCGACCATGTCCTGCGGCACGGGGACGAAGATCCGCTTGCCGATCCAGGCGGAGTAGACCCACGCGGCGACGACGGCGGGCAGTCCGCAGACGACGCCCATGAGGATGACCCAGCCGAGGTCCACGTGCAGCAGTCCGGCGGCGGCCACCGGGCCCGGGTGCGGGGGCAGGAAGGCGTGGGTGACGGAGAGACCGGCGAGCAGGGGCAGGCAGTACAGCAGGACGGACTTGCCCGAGCGCTTGGCGGCGGCGTAGACGATCGGCGCGAGGACGAAGATGCCGACGTCGAAGAAGACCGGGATGCCGAAGATGAGGCCCGTCAGGCCCATCGCGAGGGGCGCCCGCTTCTCGCCGAACAGCCCGAGCAACCGGCCCGCGAGGACTTCGGCGCCGCCGCTGACTTCGAGGATCGCGCCGAGCATGGTGCCCAGGCCGATGATGATCGCGACATGGCCGAGGATGCCGCCCATACCGGACTCGATGGTGGACACCGCGTCCGACCGCTGGACCGTGCCGAAGAGTTCGGTGACCGACAGGCCCGCCAGCAGGCCGACGGCTATGGAGACGCCGAGCAGCGCCACGAACGGCTGGAGCCGGACCTTGATGATCAGGAAGAGCAGCAGCGCGATGCCGAGGGCGGCGACGGTGAGCAGGCCCGCGGTGCCGTCGACGAGGAGGAGCAGTCCTCCGGTGTGCGGTGGTGTCTCCGCCGGGGCGGAGGCGGCGAGCGGGAGGGACGGGTGGGACATACGGAGGTCCTCTGGGTAAGGGCATGGGGCTTTCGGGCAGGGGGGATCGCGGCACGGCGCCCGCGGGGTGCGGGACGCCGTGCCGTGCGGCATGCGGGTGCTGCGGAAGGGGGCGGCTCAGCCGAGGACGGCGAGCGCGTCGATCTCGATGAGGAGGCCGGCGGGGAGACCGACGTAGACGGTCGTGCGGGCGGCGGGCGGCTGGGTGAGGCCCTGCTCCTCGAAGTAGGCGTTGTAGATCTCGTTCATCTCGGCGAAGTGGTCCACGTCGGTCAGGTAGACGCGGATCATCATCACGTCGTCCCAGCTCGCGCCGCCCTCCTCGAGGATCGCCTTGACGTTGGCGAGGGTCTGGAGGGTCTGCTCGCGCAGGGTGGGGCCGGCCGGCGTGGGCGGCTTGCCCTCCTCGGCGGGCAGGAACCCGACCTGGCCGGCGACCTGCAGGATGTTGCCCTTGCGGACGCCGTGCGAGAACTGCGCGGGCGGGGTGGTGTGGGTCTTCGGGGTCAGCGCGACTTTCTCGGTCATGCGGGGGTGTCCTTCACTTCGGTTCTGCCGGGGTCCGGCCGGAGTACTCGCCGCTGATGGCGTCCGCGGTGCGGCGCACCAGCGGGAGCAGGGTGAGGAGTTCGTCGGCGGTGACGACGACGTTCGGCGCGGAGACCGACATCGCGGCGACCACCCGGCCGTCGGCGCCGCGGATCGGCGCGGCGACGCAGTTGATGGACTCCTCGTGGCCGCCGAGGTCGGTGGCCCAGCCCTGTTCGCGCACCTTGGCCAGCTCCTGGAGGAACGCGGCCGCGTGGGGTGTCGAACGGGGCGTGTACATGGGGTAGTCGAGCTGCTCCGCGAGGGCGCGGCGCTCGGGTTCGGGCAGGTCGGCGAGGAGCAGCTTGGCCACGGCGGCGACGGTGATGGCGACGGGCTTGCCGATCCGGGAGTACATCCGCACCGGGTAGCGGCTCTCCACCTTGTCGATGTAGAGGACCTCGTTCTCCTCGTACACGGCGAGGTGGACGGTGTGTCCGCAGGTCTCGTTGAGGCGGACGAGGTGGGAGTGGGCGATCTCGCGGACGTCGAGGTTCTCCATCGCCTCCTGCGCGAGGGCGAAGAGGCGCGCGCCGAGGCGGTAGCGCTGGTCGGACTGGCGGTAGACCATGCCGTGTTCGTGGAGGGTGCGCAGGAGGCGGAGGGCCGTGGACTTGTGCACGCCGAGGCGGTCGGCGACCTGGCCGAGGTCGGCGGGGCCCTCCGCGAGCAGCGGAAGGATGCTCAGGGCGCGGTCTACGGTCTGGCTCATGGGGTGCGTGCCTCCTCTACGGCCTCTGCGTCGGCTGCTGTCCAGCCGGGGCCGAGTCGCAGTGTCCCCCACGCGGTGTCGTCGAGGGCGGCGAGGCGGTCGGCGAGGGCGCGGGCGGGGGGCGCGGCGAGGTCGCCGGGGGCGGTGAGGGCGGCTGCCGCCATGAGGTGGCCGTGGCGGAGCCGTGCTTTCAGCGGCAGGCCGCGCAGGGCGGCCGAGAGGAAGCCTGCCGCGAAGGCGTCGCCTGCGCCGGTCGTCGCGACCACGTCGACCTTCAGGGCGGGGGCCGTTGCGGCGGGGCGGAGGGTGTCGTCGCAGCCCGGCGCCTGCGGGGCGCCTCCCCCGGAGGGGGCGCCCCCGGCGCCCGCGGAGGGGCAGAAGGCGACCGCCCCCTCCGCGCCCTGTTTCACCACCAGGGTGTCCGGTTCGGGAAGGGCTTCCCGGACGGCGGCCGGGCCGCCCGTGATGCCCCAGGCTTCCTCCGCCTCGTCCTCGCCGACGAAGACGACGTCTGCCGAACGGGCCAGGTCCAGCAGGACCTCGGGGCCGTACCCGTCCCGCCGCAGGCCCGGGCGGTGGTTCACGTCGAAGGAGATCAAGGGGCGCCCCGGGTGCGGGGACGTCAGCTCCCGCAGCAGGTCCAGGCAGCCGGGCGAGAGCGCCGCCGTGATGCCGGAGAGGTGCAGGACGCGCCCGGCGCGTACGGCGTCCAGGTCCACGCCGGCCGGCGTCATCGCCGACGCCGCCGAGCCCGCCCGGTAGTAGGCGACCTCGTGCGAGGCGCCCGCCCTGTCGCCGGCCGTGCGGAAGTAGACGCCGGTGGGGCGGTCCGGGTCGCGGCGGACGTACGACACGTCGACGCCGTGGCCGCCGATCGCGGCGAGGAGGTGGTCGCCGAAGCCGTCGGCGCCGACCCGGCTGACCCACCGGGTGGTGTGGCCGGCCGCCGCGAGCGCGCACGCCACGTTGGACTCCGCGCCGCCGATCGACCGGTGGAAGGAGGGGACGTCGGCGAGGGGGCCGGGTCGGGACGGCAGGAACGTCACCATGGACTCGCCGAGCGCGACGACGTCCACGACGTCGGGGGCGTTGCCGTTTCCGGTGACGGTCACGATGGCGGGGCTCCTCGTCGGGGCGGGGGTGCGGTGTCCGTTGACCGCGTGTGGCGGAGATGTTAGACAGCGGTGAGCGATATACGCAACGAGTGTTGCAACTGGTGCAACACCGCTGATCAGGGAGGCTCCATGGTCCTCGATGCTCTCGCCCGCCTCGCCGAGGAACGGGTCGGCCACCGTTTCAAGGGCCTCCCGCCGGACGCCGCGGACCTCACCGTGGGCGAGCTGGCCGCGCAGCGCCGGAACCTCTTCACGGGGGGTTTCACGACCCCCGTGCTCGCGCTGTCCGCCGAGCGTCTGGAGCACAACCTGGCGGCGCTGGAGACGTACGCCGAGCGGCACGGTCTCGCCTTCGCGCCGCACGGCAAGACCTCCATGGCGCCGCGGCTCTTCCACCGCCAGATCGAGCGGGGGGCGTGGGGCATCACGCTGGCGGTGCCGCACCAGGTGCGGGTGGCGCGGGAGTTCGGGATCGAGCGGGTGTTCCTGGCCAACGAGCTGGTCGACCCGGCGGCGCTGCGGTGGATCGCCGCCGAGCAGGACGCCGATCCCGCGTTCCGGTTCGTCTGCTACGTGGACTCCGTGCGCGGGGTGGAGCTGATGGACGCGGCGCTGGACGGGACGTCCCGGCCGGTGGACGTGGTGGTCGAGCTGGCCGCCGGCGAGGGCGCGCGCACCGGGGTGCGGACCGAGGCGGAGTGCGCGGCCGTCGCCGACGCCGTGGCGGCCGCGCGGGCGCTGCGGCTGGTCGGGGTGGCCGGGTACGAGGGCGAGGTGCCGCGGGCGGACCCGGAGCGGGTGCGCGCCTGGCTGCGGCGGCTGGTGGCGCTGGCCGTGGACTTCGACGCGGCGGGACGGTTCGCGGGGCTGGACGAGATCGTGGTGAGCGCGGGCGGGAGCGCCTGGTTCGACGCGGTGGCGGACGTCTTCGCGGAGGTTCCGGAGCTGTCGGCGCCGGTGCTGAAGCTGCTGCGGTCCGGGGCGTACGTGTCGCACGACGACGGGCACTACCAGCGGCTGACCCCCTTCAACCGGGTGCCGGAAGAGGGCGGTCTGGAGCCGGCGTTCCGGCTGTGGACGCAGGTGGTGTCCCGGCCGTCGGCGGAGCAGGCGTTCACCAACGCGGGCAAGCGGGACGCGGCGTACGACCTGGATCTGCCGGTCGCCCGGGTGGTCCGCAGGGACGGGGCGGAGCGGCCGGCCACGGGGATCGAGGTGACGGGCCTGTCCGACCAGCACGCGTGGCTGCGCACCTCTCCGGAGGCGGATCTGGAGGTGGGAGACTGGGTGGGGCTCGGGCTGTCCCACCCCTGCACGTCCTTCGACAAGTGGGCGCTGATCCCCGTGGCGGAGGCGGACGGCACGGTCGTCGACTACATCCGTACCTTCTTCTAGGAGGCAGGACCGTGGAAGAGCTCGTCATCCGGGACGCGGACGTCGTCGACGGCTCCGGCGGCCCCTCCTACCGCGCGGACGTGGTGGTGGACGGCGGCCGCATCGTCTCCATCGTCAAGGAGGCGGCGGACGCGGGATGCCAGCGCCCGAAGGCGCGGCGCGAACTGGACGCGGAGGGGCTGGTGCTGGCCCCGGGCTTCATCGACATGCACGCGCACAGCGACCTGGCGCTGCTGCGCGACCCCGACCACAGCGCGAAGGCCGCGCAGGGCGTCACCCTCGAAGTGCTGGGCCAGGACGGACTGTCGTACGCGCCGGTGGACGACCGGACGCTGGGCGAGGTGCGGCGGGCGATCGCCGGGTGGAACGGCCCGGGGGACGACGTGGACGTCGACTGGCGGTCGGTGGGCGAGTACCTGGACCGGCTGGACCGGGGCGTCGCGGTGAACGCGGCGTACCTGATCCCGCAGGGCACCGTGCGCGCGCTCGCCGTCGGCTGGGAGGACCGCGAGGCGACGCCCGAAGAGCTGGACCGGATGCGGCGGTTGGTCACGGAGGGCATGGAGCAGGGCGCGGTCGGCATGTCGTCGGGGCTGACGTACACGCCCGGCATGTACGCCCCGGACGCCGAACTGACCGAGCTGTGCCGGGTGGTGGCCTCGTACGGCGGCTATTACTGCCCGCACCACCGCTCCTACGGCGCCGGCGCGCTGGAGGCGTACGCGGAGATGGTGGCGCTGACCCGGGAGGCGGGCTGCCCGCTGCACCTCGCGCACGCCACCATGAACTTCGGCGTGAACAAGGGGCGGGCGCCCGAACTGCTGGCGCTGCTGGACGAGGCGCTGGACGCGGGCGCCGACATCACCCTCGACACCTACCCGTACACCCCCGGCTGCACCACCCTCGTGGCGCTGCTGCCGAGCTGGGCGAGCGAGGGCGGCCCGGAGGAGATCCTGCGGCGGCTCGCGGACGAGGGGACGGCCGGGCGGATCCGGCACGACCTGGAGGTCACCGGCTCGGACGGCTGCCACGGCGTGCCGGTGGAGTGGGAGACCATCGAGATCTCCGGGGTCGGCGACCCGGCGCTGGACGCGTACGTGGGCCGTACGGTGCTGGAGTCGGCGCGGGCGCGCGGGGAGACCCCGTGGGCGGTGGCGAGGGAGCTGCTGCTGAAGGACCGGCTCGCCCCGACGATCCTCCAGCACGTGGGCCACGAGGAGAACGTCCGGGCGATCATGCGCCACCGGGTGCACACCGGCGGCTCGGACGGCATCCTCCAGGGCGCCAAGCCGCACCCGCGGGCGTACGGCACGTTCCCCCGCTATCTGGGCCACTACGTGCGGGAGCTGGGGGTGCTGTCGCTGGAGGAGTGCGTGGCGCACCTGACCTCACGCCCGGCGGCGCGGCTGCGGCTGCCGGACCGGGGGCTGGTCCGCGAGGGCTACAAGGCGGACCTGGTGCTGTTCGACCCGCGCACGGTGGACGCCGGTTCGACCTTCGCCGAGCCGCGCACGCTGCCCACGGGCATCCCGTACGTCCTGGTCGACGGGCGGTTCGTGATCGAGGACGGGCGGCGCACGGACGTGCTGGCGGGACGGGCGGTGCGCAGGAGTCCGCGCTGACCGTCCGCCCCGCCGGGTCTGTCAGGGCTTGGGCACGGTGCAGCCGCTCGCGCTCAGGTCGAGCCGGTTGCCGGTGGTGAAGCAGGCGGTGAAGGGGTAGGTCTGCTGGGCGTAGTTGACGCCCTGGCGGACCGTGACGCCGCCGTTCGCGTCGACCTCGCACGGGTTGTTGAGCGTGCAGCGGCCGCCGTCCTCGTTGCCGGTGTTGTTGACGGCGACCACCTGTCCGGTGGCGTCGTCGACCACCGGGGAACCGGAGGTTCCGCCGATGGTGTCGCACGCGGAGGTGTAGCGGACCGAGTCCTTCCAGGTCCAGTCGCCCTCCTTCAGCCGGTGGGCGAAGCCGTCGACGGAGCAGCGGTAGATCCGCTTCCAGTAGCCGGAGACCACGCTGATGGCGGTGCCGGCGGCCGGACGGCGGCTGCTGAGGGTCAGCGGGTCGATCCCGTACGAGCTCTTGATCCGCGCGTACGTGGTGTTCAGCCGGTAGATCGCGGCGTCCGTGTCGGTCATGGTCGCGTAGACCAGCCGGTCGGCGCGCAGGGTGGCGACCCTGGTGCCGGAGGCGTTCAGCAGGCCGAAGGTGCGGCTGGACGCCCGGTCGGTGAGGACCTGGCCGGGCGCGGGGAAGCCGCTCTCCAGGCAGTGGCCGTTGGTGAGCACCAGCGCCGGGTCGGCGGCGGCCGAGCCCGGCATGCGGACGACGGAGCCGGAGCAGTTGCTCAGCGAGACGGCGCCCGCGAAGTTCACCGCGGCGGCCTTCGGCGCGGTGAGTCCGGACAGGGCGTCCGCGACGGTCCCGACCGTGTCGTCGACGACATCCGTCGACGACGTGGCCGGGGCCGTGCCCGTGGCCGTGTCCGCGCCCGTGGGGGAAGGCGCGGCGGCGACCGCGGGGGTCGCGCCCGCCCCGGCGAGTGCCAGGGCGCAGAGCGCGACGACGAGAGGTTTTCTCATGGGGGGTCCCCTCAATGCGGCGTCGGGCGGCCGGATCGCTCCGGCCGCCCACAGAATTGTCATGCGCATTGTCAGCATGGGGACGCCGGGCGGACAAGGGCGCGTTTCCCGGCGGTGGCCGGGCGGCACGCACCCCCGGCGTCCGGACGCGGGACGACCCGCAGGGTCACCCCTGAACCCGCGGAAGGAGGGGCCGGGCGCGGGGGGGGCCCGGCGCGGAGATGAGGGAGACGCGCGCCCACGACCGTCACACCGAGGACGAAAACACCCGAACCGGTGCGTCTCACGTGGCGGAAAACACGGCCCGAGGGGCCATACCGGGCCGTAAGCTCCCAGCATGCAGGTGATCCAGTCGACCAAGCTCGCCAACGTCTGTTACGAGATCCGGGGCCCGGTGCTCGAGGAGGCGATGCGGCTGGAAGCGGCCGGTCACCGCATCCTCAAGCTGAACACGGGCAACCCGGCAGCGTTCGGCTTCGAGTGCCCGCCCGAGATCCTGGAGGACATCCTCCGCAACGTGTCGACGGCACACGGCTACGGCGACGCCAAGGGCCTGCTGGCCGCGCGCCGGGCGGTCGTCATGCACAACCAGACGCTCGGCATCGAGACCGACGTCGAGCACGTCTTCATCGGCAACGGCGTGTCCGAGCTGATCGTGATGGCGATGCAGGGCCTGCTCGACGACGGCGACGAGGTCCTCGTCCCCGCGCCCGACTACCCCCTGTGGACGGCCGCGGTCTCCCTCTCCGGCGGCACGGCGGTGCACTACCGCTGCGACGAGCAGTCCGACTGGATGCCGGACCTCGCCGACGTGGAGCGCAAGGTCACCGACCGCACCAAGGCGATCGTGATCATCAACCCGAACAACCCGACCGGCGCGGTCTACGACGAGGCGGTACTCAAGGGCCTGACCGACATCGCCCGCCGCCACAACCTGCTGGTCTGCTCGGACGAGATCTACGACAAGATCCTCTACGACGACGCGCAGCACGTGCCGACCGCGTCCGTCGCCCCCGACCTCCTCACCCTCACCTTCAACGGCATGTCGAAGGCGTACCGGGTGGCCGGCTACCGGGTGGGCTGGATGTCGATCTCCGGCCCGCGCGCCCACGCCGACTCCTACATCGAGGGCCTGACCGTCCTGGCCAACATGCGCCTGTGCGCGAACATGCCGGGCCAGCACGGGGTGGTCGCGGCGCTCAGCGGCCGCCAGACGATCAACGACCTGGTGCTGCCGGGCGGCCGGCTGCGCGAGCAGCGGGACGCGGCCTACGAACTGCTGACCCGGATCCCGGGCGTGAGCTGCGTGAAGCCCAAGGGCGCGCTGTACCTCTTCCCGCGCCTGGACCCCGAGGTCTTCAAGATCGAGGACGACCGGCGGATGGTGCTGGACCTGCTGCGCCGCGAGAAGATCATGGTCGTGCAGGGCACCGGCTTCAACTGGCCGGACCCGGACCACTTCCGGGTGGTCACCCTGCCGTCGGTCACCGACCTGCGGGACGCGGTCGGCCGCATCGCCCGCTTCCTCGACGGTTACAGCCAGCACTGAGGGACGGCACCACGCCGGTGCAGCCGGCCACGCGCGCCGGGGCGGCCTGCGCACCGCACCTGGGACTGATCACTTTCGAATGCGACTCAACTTTAGACAGAATCTAAGCTAGGATGTCTTCCTGTCAGCACCCAGGAGGCCATCCATGTACGAACCGATCCGCTCCAAGTCGGTCCACAGCACGATGGCCGGCCCTCACGACTTCCCCCACAGGTCCCGCGAGGAGGAGCTGGACATCCAGCTCGCGGGCCATCTCGCCGCCCTGCTCGCCGTCACCGACGAGCTGCGCGCGGCGGCGTCCTCGGCCGATCTGGACACCGCGGCCGAGCGGCTCACCCAGGAGATCACCCGCCTGCGGGGAGGACGTACGCCGGCCCGTGCGACGGCGGCCACGCACAGCCGCGAGCCGGACCCGGCGGCCCTGCACCGGAGGGCGCACGCGCTCGCCGGACGCGCCCTGGTCGTCGCCGCGTCCCGTGCGGACACGGCGGTGGCGATCCTGGCCGCCGAGCGGATGGACGCGCACACCGCGGCCCTGAAGCCGCGCCCCCTCGCGTCCTCCGCCCACTGAGAGCCCTCACGGGCTCCCCTGTACGGCCCCGGTCCGCGCGCAACCCGCAGCGACGCGCGGACCGGGCGCCACACCACGTTCCGGCCCAGGGCGTGCGCACCTCGCCGCCCCGGAGGCCGCCGGGGCCAGGTCGGTCCTGGAATCCCTGTGCGACAGCCTCCGCACCGTCGACGATCTGACGGACGTCCACGGCGCCGCCGACCTGTTCCGCGTGATCTGAGGGTCCGCCACGGGCGCACCGGTGCGGAGTGGCTGGTTCCCGTTGCGTACCAGTATCGCTCGGACACTGCCCGTTCACCGGAGCCGCCCGGGAACGTTGGATTCCGGCGGGATGCTCCGGGCGTGAGACGGATTACAGGAATCTTCCTCGCGGTGCTGCTCATCGGTGGCGTGGCGGCCGCCGTCGTCGCGGGCAGGGACAGCGGGGAAACGGGCACGGCAACGAAGACCGTGCGCATGGTGATCGGATCGGAGAAGGCGGAGTTCTTCGCCGATCCGGACGTGGTGGAGGCCCTCGCCGCCCAGGGCTACACCGTCGAGGCCGAGACCTCCGGGTCCTGGGCCATGGAAGGGTTGGACCTCGAGGGGTACGACCTCGCCTTCCCGTCCAGCCGCGCGCCCGCCGTCGAGCTGGCCGAGAAGTACGGGGTCCGCGGGATGCTCCCGCGTCCGTTCTACTCGCCGCTCGTCGTGGTGTCCCGCCGCGGGGCCGCCGAGGTGCTGGCCGCGAACGGGCTGGCCGAGCTCGACGAGGAGCACCCGGGCACGCTGAGGATGGATGCCTACCTCGAAGCGGCCGAACGCGACCGCACCTGGCAGCAGCTCGACGGGGCGGAGAAGTACGGGGAGCTGACCGGCACCCTCTTCATCTCCAGCACCGACCCGGAGAGCTCCAACTCCGGCGCCCTGTACCTGGCCGCCGCCTCCTACGTCGCCAACGGCGGCAAGGTGGTCGCGAGCGACGCCGACCTGGAGCGCACCGCTCCCCTGATGCGCACCCTGGTCAGCGTCCAGGGCGCCCAGCAGTCCGGCACGGACGCGGCGTTCCGGGACTTCGTCAGCGGTGCCGGCAACCCGCTCGTCCTCGTCTACGAGTCCCAGGTGACCGCGCTCCTCGACGAGCAGCAGAACGCGGACGACCTCGTCGTCCTCTACCCGGACACCACGGTCAACAGCGACCACACCGTCGTGCCGCTCACCGAGAACGGCCGCAGGCTGGCCGGCCTCCTCGGCAACGACCCGGCGTTGCGCAAACTGGCCGTCCGGCACGGCTTCCGCCCGCAGGGCGACGTGGCCGAGTTCGCGGCCGCCGCCGTGGGCCGCACCGCCTACCTCAAGCAGCGACTGACCGGCGTCCGCCAGGCGCCCGTGCCCACCTCCGCGGTGTTGCGCGAACTGGCGCGACGGGCGCGCGGATGAAGGGGGACAGCAACACCATGAGCAGCAGCACCGACGGCGATTTCATCCTCACGCCGCCCGAGGCCGTCCGGCCCGTGCCGCGGGAGCGGGCCGGCGGTCTCGTGCCCGTCGACGACGGCGTCCGCGCCGGCATGGCCGCCAAGGCCGCCGCGTACGTCGAGGGCCTGGCGGCGCTGGACGCCCGCTCGCCCGAGTTCGCCGGGAAGGTCGGCGAGATCACCGCGCTGGGCGCCGGTGAGATGCGCACCGCGACCGCGCAGTCCAACCGCATGCTGGAGCGCGCGGTCCGCAGCCTGCCCGGCAAGGGCGCCGACGCGCAGTCCAAGGTGGCGGGCTCCCTCGTCGAACTGCGGCGCGTGGTCGAGGACCTGGACCCGCGGGACCTGCCGGCCCGCAGGGGCCGCGCGTTCCTCTCCCGGCTCCCCGGCGGCAACAGGCTCCGCGACCACCTCGCCAAGTACGCCTCCGCACAGGGCACGCTGAACGCCGTCGTCGCCTCCCTGCGCGGCGGTCAGGACGAACTGCGCCGTGACAACGCCGCGTTGCAGACCGAACGGGTCCGCCTGTGGGAGATCATGGGCAAGCTCCAGGAGTACGTCGTCCTCACCGAGGCCCTGGACACGGCCGTCGAGCAGCACATCACCGGCGTCGAGGCCACCGACCCGGCGCAGGCCGGCTCGCTCCGCGCCGACGTGCTCTTCCCCGTCCGGCAGAAGCACCAGGACCTGCTCACCCAGCTGGCGGTGTGCGCCCAGGGCTACCTCGCCATGGACATCGTACGCCGCAACAACGACGAGCTGATCAAGGGGGTGGACCGGGCGGCCACCACGACGGTGTCGGCGCTGCGGATCTCCGTGATGCTGGCCTCCGCGCTGGACCACCAGAAGAAGGTGGCCGAGCAGGTCAACGCCCTGCGCGGCACCACGGAGGACCTGATCCGGGGCAACGCGGAGATGCTGGCGACGCAGAGCGGGGAGATCCAGCGCATCGCCGCCGACCCCGCGGTCGGGGCGGAGACCCTTCGCTCCGCGTTCCAGCAGATCCACCGCACCCTGGACGCCATCGACACCTACAAGGCGCAGGCGACCGAGGCGATGGCGGTCACGGTGGAGAACCTGACCGCCGAACTCCGGCACGCGAGCACGTACCTGGAGCGCAGCCGGGCGCAGGGCGCGCCGGAAGGGGGCCTCGGATGAGACGACGGCCCCTGACCGCGCTGCTCGTCGCCGCCGCGGCCCTGCTGACCGCGTGCACGGCCGACCCGGACCCCGGGAAGGACACGGACCCGTACGCCGCCGAGCCGGGCACCCTGCGCGTCCTGGCCTCCAGCGAGCTCAGTGACATGACGCCGGTGTTCGAGCGGATCGAGAAGGACACCGGGGTGACGCTCCGGCCGACCTACACCGGCACGCTCGACGCCGTGGACATGCTGGCCACGGGAAGGACGGACGGCAGGTACGACGCCGTCTGGCTGTCCTCCAACGACTACCTGCGGCTGCGCCCGGAGGCGGCGGAGAAGGTCGTCTCGGAGACGCCCGTCATGTCCAGCCCGGTCGCCGTCGGCGTCAGGCCGGCCACCGTGGAGAAGCTGGGCTGGAAGCCGGAGGAGGTCACCTGGTCCGCGATCGAGCGAGCCGTGCGCGACGGGCGGCTCACCTACGGCATGACCGACCCGGCCCGCTCCAACTCCGGTTTCTCCACGCTGGTCTCGGTGGCCTCGGCGCTCTCCGGCGCGCAGTCCGCGCTCACCGACGCGGACGTGGCGAAGGCCGGGCCGCGGATGAAGGAGTTCTTCCGGGGGCAGGAACTGACCTCGGGCTCCTCCGGCTGGCTGGCGGGCGCGTACGAGCGGCGCGGGGACGTGGACGCGCTCCTCAACTACGAGTCCGTCCTGCAGGGGTTCGAGAACCTCACCGTGATCCGCCCGAAGGACGGTGTCGTCACGGCCGACTATCCCCTCTCCTCCCTCGCCGCCACCGACGCCGCCACCCGTGAGGACGTGCGCCGCGTGGCCGAGGCCCTGCGCACGGACGCCGTCCAGCGGCTGATCACCGACCACACGCACCGCCGTCCGGTCGTCGCCTCGGTGCCGCCGGCCTCCGGCCTCGACACGGCGAGGCGCCGCGAACTGCCCTTCCCGGGCAGCCGTTCCGTCGCCGACGGCCTGCTGGACGCGTACGAGAACGAGCTGCGCCGTCCCTCGCGGACGGTGTACGTCCTCGACACCTCCGGCTCGATGGAGGGCGAGCGCCTCGACCGGCTGAAGAAGGCCCTCACCGACCTCACGAGCGACTTCCGCGACCGTGAGGAGATCACGCTGATGCCGTTCGGCTCGGCGGTGAAGAGCGTGCGCACGCACGCCGTCAGTCCTTCCGACCCGGAGCAGGGCCTCGCCGCGATCCGACGCGACACCGCGCGCCTGCGGGCGGAGGGCGAGACGGCGATCTACACCTCCCTGGAGAAGGCTTACGACCATCTCGGCACCGGTGAGGACACGTTCACCTCGATCGTGCTGATGACGGACGGCGAGAACACCGCGGGCGCCGGGGCCGCCGACTTCGACTCCTTCTACCGGGGGCTGTCCGGTGACCGGCGGGACATCCCCGTCTTCCCGATCCTGTTCGGCGACTCCGACCGCTCGGAGCTGGAGCACATCGCCGAGCTGACCGGGGGCCGGCTCTTCGACGGGCAGGGCTCGCTCGAAGGTGCGTTCGAGGAGATCCGTGGCTACCAGTAGGGCGCTGGCGTACCTGGAGTCCCGCAAGAACCTCGCCGGGAGCGCGGGCGGGCTCGCGGGGCTGCTGCTGACCTTCACGGGGGCGGCGGGACCGTACTGGCCGGTCGTGGTGACGGGGCTGTACGGGGCGGGCGTGCTGATCGCCCCGCCGGAGCGTCCCGCGGTGCCGGACTTCCCGGACCCGTCCGCCCAGCTCGACGAGGTACGGGCCGACCTGGAGCGGCTCCGGGAGTATCTGGCGGACGTCGACCTGCCGCCCGCGGCCCGGGACCGGCTCACGGAACTGACCCAGCTGCTGGGGGCGTTGCTGGACCCGGGGTGGGTGACCGAGATCCTCGTCCAGGACCCGGACGCCGTGCACACCCTGTCCCGTGCCGTGCGCCAGGACGTTCCGGAGGCCGTCGACGCCTATGTGCGCACCCGCTGGTGGACACGGCTGGCTCCGGGGCAGGAGCCGCCGGAGCGGCACCTGGAACGGCAGCTGGGTCTGCTGCGCAAGGAGGCGGAGGGGCTGGCCGCGAGCCTGCGCGAGTCGGAGGCCCGCCGGCAGGAGTCGCACACCCGCTACCTGGAGGACCGAGCGGACTGAGCACGCCCGCGGGCATGGCGAAGGCCTGTCGTCACCGCTCCCGCCGGGGCGGACGGGGGGGACGACAGGCCCCAGGGCCCGCACGCCGTTGTGCGGGCCCCGCCGGTGTGTTCCGCGGCCGGCCGGATCGTGACGATCGCTGGTCAGGGCATCCTCATACCGGCCGGCCGCGGGGTCTGTGCGGGCGTGGTCAGCCCAGGCGCTCCACCAGCGCCCGGTGCTGGTCCCACAGCTCCTTCGGGGTGTGGTCGCCGAAGGTGTCGAGGTGCTCGGGGACCAGGGCGGCCTCCTCGCGCCACACCTCCTTGTCCACGGTGAGCAGGAAGTCCAGGTCGCTGTCGGAGAGGTCGAGGCCGTCCGTGTCGAGGGCGTCCTTCGTCGGCAGGATGCCGATCGGCGTCTCGACGCCCTCCGCCTTGCCCTCCAGGCGCTCCACGATCCACTTCAGGACGCGGCTGTTCTCGCCGAAGCCGGGCCAGACGAACGCGCCCTCGTCGTTCTTGCGGAACCAGTTGACGTAGTAGATCCTCGGCAGCTTGGACTGGTCCTTGTCCTTCGCCACGTCGATCCAGTGGGCCATGTAGTCGCCCATGTTGTAGCCGCAGAACGGCAGCATGGCGAACGGGTCGCGACGCAGCTCGCCCACCTTGCCCTCGGCGGCGGCGGTCTTCTCGGAGGCCACGTTGGCGCCGAGGAAGACGCCGTGGTTCCAGTCGAAGGACTCCGTCACCAGCGGTACGGCCGTGGCGCGGCGGCCGCCGAAGAGGATCGCCGAGATCGGCACGCCCTTGGGGTCCTCCCACTCCGGCGCGATGATCGGGCACTGGGACGCGGGCACCGTGAAGCGGGCGTTGGGGTGGGCCGCCGGGGTCCCCGACTCCGGGGTCCAGTCGTTGCCCTTCCAGTCGGTGAGGTGGGCCGGGGGCTCCTCCGTCATGCCCTCCCACCACACGTCGCCGTCGTCGGTGAGGGCGACGTTGGTGAAGACGGAGTTGCCCCACAGGGTCTTCATGGCGTTGGCGTTGGTGTGCTCGCCGGTGCCGGGCGCGACGCCGAAGAAGCCGGCCTCGGGGTTGATGGCGTAGAGGCGGCCGTCCTCGCCGAAGCGCATCCAGGCGATGTCGTCGCCGATCGTCTCGACCGTCCAGCCGGGGACGGTCGGCTCCAGCATGGCGAGGTTGGTCTTGCCGCAGGCGCTCGGGAAGGCGGCGGCGACGTACTTGGACTCGCCGCGCGGCGGGGTGAGCTTCAGGATCAGCATGTGCTCGGCCAGCCAGCCCTCGTCGCGGGCCATGACGGAGGCGATGCGCAGGGCGTAGCACTTCTTGCCGAGCAGGGCGTTGCCGCCGTAGCCGGAGCCGTAGGACCAGATCTCGCGGTCCTCGGGGAAGTGCGAGATGTACTTCGTCCGGTTGCAGGGCCAGGGGACGTCCTCCTGGCCGGGCTCCAGCGGGGCGCCGACGGAGTGCACGGCCTTGACGAAGAAGCCGTCGTCGCCGAGCTCGTCGAGGACGGCCTGCCCCATGCGGGTCATGGTGCGCATGGAGACGGCGACGTACGCGGAGTCGGTGATCTCCACGCCGAGGGCGGACAGCGGCGAGCCGAGCGGGCCCATGCAGAAGGGGACGACGTACATGGTGCGGCCGCGCATGGAGCCGCGGAAGACGCCCTTCTCGCCCTGGAAGATCTCCCGCATCTCGGCGGGGGCCTTCCAGTGGTTGGTCGGGCCGGCGTCCTCCTCCTTCTCGGAGCAGATGAAGGTCCGGTCCTCGACCCGGGCGACGTCGGTCGGGTCGGAGGCCGCGTAGTAGGAGTTCGGACGCTTGATCGGGTCCAGCTTCCTGAACGTGCCCTTGGCGACGAGCTCCCCGCACAGGCGCTCGTACTCGGCTTCCGAGCCGTCGCACCAGACCACGTCGTCCGGCTGTGTCAGCTCTGCGATCTCGTTGACCCAGGAGATCAGTCCCTGGTGGGTGGTGGGGACGCCGGGTTCCGCGATGTCGCGCGCCACGTTTGCTCCTAAATGAGGGTTTTGTGGTTGTGGAGGCCCCGTGGGGGCTGCGACCCGGATGCGGGAAGTGGTGACTCTGGCGCTCATCCGGTGTCGACCGCACTCATTTGATCATCCGATGCGCGCGCCCATCTGTCCAGAGGGCCGCACAAGTGAGCAACGTGACGCTGACCACGATTGTCGTGCGGCTTTACGCGCACGTTGAGTGGACGAAACCGAATCTTTGCGTGACGGGGCACGTCGGCCGGCGTGAGAGGATGGCCACTCCGCACGCCCAACGGGTCGCCCAGAGGTGTAACTTACGGTCCCGTAGGTAACATGCCGATATGACTGCGTTCGCCCCCGACACGCCCAAGGACCCGCAGGCCGAAGGCCGGGGCCCGGTGGCGACCTCTCTGCCGCACCCCGTCAAACCGAAGCTCCGCGGCTGGCTCCACCTCGGCATGTTCCCGGCCGCACTGGTCGCCGGACTGGCCCTCACCGCGTTCGCCGACTCCTCCCGGGGCCGCCTCGCCTGCGGTGTGTACGCCCTGACCGCCTGCCTGCTCTTCGGTGTGAGCGCGCTGTACCACCGGGGCGACTGGAGCCCCCGCATGGACGGCGTGCTGCGCCGCCTCGACCACGCCAACATCTTCCTGATCATCGCGGGCACCTACACCCCGCTGACGATCCTGCTGCTGCCCGAATCCAAGGGCCGCTGGCTGCTGTGGGGCATCTGGGCCGCGGCGGCCGCCGGGATCCTCTTCCGCGTCTTCTGGGTCGGCGCCCCGCGCTGGCTCTACACGCCCTGCTACATCGCGATGGGCTGGGCCGCGGTGTTCTACCTGCCCGACTTCATGCGCGCCGGCGGCGTCGCCGTGCTCGTCCTGGTCATCGTGGGCGGCGTGCTCTACAGCATCGGCGGCATCGTCTACGGCCTCAAGAAGCCCAACCCCTCCCCCCGCTGGTTCGGCTTCCACGAGGTGTTCCACTCCCTCACCCTGGCCGCCTTCATCGCCCACTACGTGGGGATCTCACTGGTGGCCTACCAGCACGCGTAGGGGCGCCCCCGGGGGAGCGTTCCGCCCTCGCGCACAAGGCCGCGGCACCGACGCCGCGGCCTTTTCTCATGCCCGGACGCGCTCCGGCCGCTGAACGTGCGGTGGACGCGGCCCGGCCGGCCCCACCGGCACGACGCCGGGCCCGCCGCCGACGCGGCCGGGAGTCGCCGAGCGGCGCACAGCCGTCGCCGAGCGGCCCGCCCTGCCCGCCCTCTCCCCCGCCCTCGCCCTCGCCCGCTCCGCCGACGCGGCGTACCCGGACGGGATGCCGCCGCGACGACCACGGCGGCCCCACCGGCCTCGCCGACCGGGCCGTCGACGTGATCGAGCACGGCCTGCCCGCCGCGACCTCCTGAGGCGCCGCGCCCCGGACATGCCATCCTGACCGGGTGAACGGTCCCGAGATCCACGTCGAGTTCGCCCCCGAGCTGCTCCTCTTCGTCCCCCGGGCACGCCCCACAGGCACCCTCCGGACGCCCACCGACGGCGTCTCCAGCCTCGGCCACGTCGTCGAGTCCCTCGGCGTCCCGCTGACCGAGGTCGGCACGCTGCTGGTGGACGGCCGCGAGGTGTCCGCCGGACACGTCCCGGCCGCCGGCGAGTCGGTGACCGTCCGCCCCCACGCCCACCCGCAGCGGGTGCCCGGCGCCCCCCTGCGCTTCCTGCTCGACGTCCACCTCGGCACCCTCGCCCGCCGGCTGCGGCTGCTGGGCGTGGACACCGCGTACGAGTCGACCGACATCGGCGACCCCGCGCTGGCCGCCCGCTCGGCCGCCGAGCAGCGGGTCATGCTCAGCCGCGACCGGGGCCTGCTGCGCCGCCGCGAACTGTGGGCGGGCGCCTTCGTCTACAGCACCCGCCCCGAGGAGCAGCTGGCGTACGTCCTCGACCGCTTCGACCCCGAGCTGCGGCCCTGGACCCGCTGCACCGCCTGCAACGGGCTGCTGCGCGCGGCCGGCAAGGAGGACGTCGCCGACCAGCTCGAGGAGGGCACCCACCGCACGTACGACGTGTTCGCCCAGTGCTCCGACTGCGGACGCGCCTACTGGAAGGGCGCGCACCACGAACAGCTGGAGGCGATCGTGGAGCGCGCGGTGGCGTCGCGGGCGGAGCGCGGCTGACGACGCCGTACGACGGCTCTCACGCCCGCCCGCCGAGCGCCGTCCGCAGCCGGTCCGGGTCGGTGGTCGGGGCGTCGCAGGTGAAGTCGCGGCAGACGTAGGCGGCCGGGGCGCCGTCGACGAGGGGGCGGTCCGCGAGCAGCGGGAACTCGTCGCCGCCTTCCGTGCCCACGGCCACCACCGCGCCGGGCGCGGTGCCCAGCAGGGCCGTGCGGTGCAGCTCCGCGGTCGCCGGGTCCTCCGGGCCCCGCCCGACCACCGCGACCTCGCGCGGCCCGTCCAGCACGGCCTCGGCGACCGCCAGACCCCAGCCGATGAACCGCGGCACGCGCGGGCCGAGCGCCTTCACCACGCCCAGGGCCCGCTCGGCAGCCGTGCGGTGCGGCTCGGATCCGGTGTGCGCGGCGTAGCCGAGCAGCGCGCCCGCGGCGGCGGTCCAGCCGGACGGGGCCGCGTTGTCCGTCGGGTCCTGCGGGCGCCGGATCAGCCGCTCCGCGTCCGACGCCGTGTCGTACAGCGCGCCCGACCCGGCGTCCCGGAAGCGGGTCAGGATTTGGTCGGCGAGCAGGCCCGCGAAGTCCAGCCACACGCCCTCGCCGGTCACCGACGCCAGCGCCAGGAAGCCCTCGGCGACGTCGGCGTAGTCCTCCAGCACGCCCGCGTTGCCGCCCGCCTGGCCGTCCTTGCTGGTCCGGGCGATGCGGGCGTGTTCGTCCAGGTGCACCCGCACCAGCAGGTCACCGGCGGCCACCGCGGCCTCGACCAGGTCCGGCCGGCCGAAGTACGCGCCGGTCTCGGCGAGCGCGGCGATCGCCAGGCCGTTCCAGGCGGCGACCACCTTGTCGTCCCGCCCGGGCGCGGGCCGCCGGTCGCGCGCCGCGAGCAGCCGCTCCCGGATGCCGTCGACGCGGGACGCGTCGAACACCTCGTCGCGCTGCGGGAGCTGGAGCACCGAGGCGCCCTCCTCGAAGGTGCCCTCCTCGGTCACCCCGAAGTACCGGGCGGCCAGCTCCGCGTCCGCCTCGCCGAGCACCTCGCGCAGCTGCGCCGGCGTCCACACGTAGTAGGCGCCCTCCACGTGCCGTCCGGTGCCGTCGTCGCTGTCGGCGTCCAGCGCGGACGCGAACCCGCCCTCCGGTGTGCGCAGCTCGCGGACCATGAAGTCGGCCGTCTCCAGCGCGACGCGCCGCGCCAGCTCCGAGCCGGTGCTCCGCCACAGGTGGGCGTAGACCCGGCAGAGCAGGGCGTTGTCGTAGAGCATCTTCTCGAAGTGCGGGACCACCCAGTCGCGGTCCACGGAGTAGCGGGCGAAGCCGCCGCCGAGCTGGTCGTAGATGCCGCCGCGCGCCATCCGCTCGCAGGTGTCCGCCGCCATCTGCAGCGCGCCCTCCGCGCCGGTGCGGGCGTGGTGCCGCAGCAGGAACTCGATCACCATGGACGGCGGGAACTTCGGCGCCCCGCCGAAGCCGCCGCGCTGCGGGTCGTACTCGCGGGTCAGGCCGAGCAGCGCCTGCGCCAGCTCCTGCTCGCCGGGCACCTGGTCGTCGCCCACGGACAGCTCCCGGCCCGCCAGGTCCCGCGTGATCTTCCCGGCGACCTCGCCGACCTCGTCCCGCCGCTCCTCCCAGGCCTGCCGGACGCCCTCCAGCACCTGCCGGAACGACGGCATGCCGTGCCGGGGTTCCGGCGGGAAGTAGGTGCCGAAGTAGAACGGCTCGGCGTCGGGGGTGAGGAACACCGTCATCGGCCAGCCGCCGTGCCCGGTCGCCGCCTGCACCGCCTCCATGTACACGGCGTCGACGTCCGGCCGCTCCTCGCGGTCGACCTTGATGTTGACGAAGTGCGCGTTCATCTCGTCGGCGGTGGCCCGGTCCTCGAAGGACTCGTGGGCCATGACGTGGCACCAGTGGCAGCTGGAGTAGCCGACGCTCAGCAGCACCGGCACGTCGCGCCGCCGCGCCTCCGCGAAGGCCTCCTCGGACCAGGTCCACCAGTCGACCGGGTTGTCGGCGTGCTGGAGGAGGTAGGGGGACGTGGCCTGCGCAAGTCGGTTCGCCATGTCTCCATCCTCGCGCACTCCGCCCGTCCGGCGCGGGACGGGCGGCGCCGCGGCCCGTCCCGCGCCCCCGGGCGCCCCAGCGCGTGAGGGGAGCGTGACGGCGCGGTCGACGGTCGTCGCACCCTCGCGCCGGGGCCCCGGCCGCAGCACACTCGTGGGGACGCGATCGCCGCCGGAGGGGGACGGGACATGAGGGACGGTCATCGGGCCGATGCCGAACGGCTGTTGACACGGGCCGTGGAGGAGGAGGTGCGCCGGTCGGGCGGGCGCGCCGACGGAAAGGTGCTGCTCTCCCGGGCACGCGGCGCGCTGGACGCGATGGCGCGCACGGCGGCCGAGGAGTACGCGGCGTACACCCGCGCCCTGGACGAGGCGGAGGCGGGCCAGCTCACGTTCCGGCAGCGGTACGCCCGTGAGGGCGGCGGGACGCCGTTGCTGGTGGCCGGGGTCGCGGGTGTGGCCGCGATCGTCGCCGACATGGCGCTCGGCACGGGTACCGGGACCGCGCTCGGCGCGGGCGTGGCCGTCGGGGTGGCCGGCGCGGCGACGACCGTGGTGAAGGTCGCCGGGTCGCACCTGCCCGCCGCCCACCGCCGGGCCGGCGCGGCGGGCCAGCCGGGCGGGGTGGAGCAGCTGCGGCTGCAGTGGCTGACGGCGCTGGAGGTGCGCGGCATCCGGCCGTTCCTCGACCAGCAGCGGATCCTCGCCGCGTCCACGGCGCCGAAGCGGACCGGGCCGCGGCTGCGCGGCGCCGACAAGAGCGCGGCGGCCCGCGGACGGAGCGTCCTGGAGCAGTCGTTCGGGCAGCTCCCGGAGCCGCACGGCCCGTTCGCGGGGCGGCGGCAGGAGATGGCGCGGATCCGGCAGTGGGTGCAGGCGGCCCGCGCGAGCACGGAGACCAGACCCACGGTGGTGGTGCTGCACGGGGCGCCCGGCAGCGGCCGTACGACGCTGGCGGTGCGGGCCGCGCACGAGCTGAAGGACCACTTCCGCGGGGCCTGCGTGGTCGACCTGCGCGGCGACGGCTCCGGCGAGCCCGCGCTGTCCACGCGGGACGCGCTGCTGCACCTGCTGAACCGGCTCGGCGCGCCGCGCGAACAGCTGCTGTTCCGGGAGCGGACCTCCCCGGACCAGCAGGTCAAACGGCTGAGCGAGCTGTACCACCAGCATCTGACCGGCACGCCGGTCGCCATCGTCCTCGACGACGCCTCCGACCCGCAGCAGGTCCGCACGCTCCTCCCCGAACGCTCCGACAGCCTGGTGCTGGTCACCTCCCGCTCCCCGCTGGGGCTGCCCGAGGACCTGCCCGCGCGGGTGCACCGGCTGCCGGTGGAGCCGCTGGACGCGGCCGGCGCGGAGGAACTGCTGACCGCCGTCGCGCAGGACGCCTCCGGCCCGTACGACGCCGAGTCCGCGGAGCGGGTACGGGAGCTGTGCGGGGGTCTGCCGCTGGCGCTGCGGCTGGCCGGCGCCGCCCTCGGGCCGCGCTCCGCGCTCGCCCTCGCCACCGGCCTCGACGGCTACGGGCCCGTCGAACCCGTCGAGCGCGCCCTGTGGCTGCGCTACACCGACCAGCCGGACACCGTGCGGCGGCTGCTGCGCCGGCTGGCCCTGGCCGGGCGCGCCTCGCTGGGCGCGGCCGCGGCGGCGGCGCTGCTCTCCACCGACGAGGCGGAGGCCACCCGGCACCTGGAGGCGCTGCACCGGGCCGGGCTGATCGACCGCGTCCGGCACGGCCGGTACCGGCTGCACGCCCTGGTGCGCGCCTTCGCGCAGGCCCGCCTCCTCGACGAGGAGGACCCGGACGAGCGCGCCGCCGCGCACGAACGGCTGATCGTCACCTACGCCGAGCTCGCCGACTCGGTGCTGCGGCTGGTCGACGGGAACATGTCGACCCGCTCCGACCGCTTCGGCCCCTACGGCTTCACCTCCCTGGACGAGGCGCTGCGCTGGCTGGACGACGAGTCCAGCTTCATCACGGCGGCGCTGCGGCACGCCGAGGGCGTGAACCAGGCGGCGGTGCTGAACCTGCTGGGCGCCCTGTGCGACTACTGCCTGCTGCGCGGCGACCTCTACCGGCTGGGCGAGATCAACGAGCTGGCGCAGACCGTCGACGAAGGGCTGCTGGTCCGCTCCGTGCAGTGGCGCACGGGCATCGCGGCACGGCAGCTCGGCGAGCTGGACACGGCGCGGACCACCCTGACGTCGGTGGTGGACCTGTACCGGGAGGCGCAGCACGAGGCGGGGGCGGCGCGGGCGCTGACCTCGCTCGGCATCACGCTGCACCACCAGGGCAACCTGACGGAGGCGTCGGCGCGGCTGCGGGAGGCGATGGGCCTCCAGGCGTCCGACGCACTGGCCGCCGACCGTGCCTGGACGATGCACGCGCTGGCCGCCGTGGAGCGGGACCGGGCCCGGCTGGCGGAGGCGCTGGAGCTGCTCACCGGGTCGCTGGTGCTGCACCGCGCGGGCGAGTCCCTGCACGGGCAGGCGTGGGCGCACTTCCAGCTCGGGCAGCTGCACCTGCGGCGCGGCGACGTGCCCCGCGCGGAGGAGGAGCTGCGCACCGCCCTCGGCCTGTACGGCCGCACCCGTGACGCGCGCGGCGAGGCGTGGGCGCTGACCGAGCTGGCGCGGGCCCGGCTGGTGGACGGGGACGCGGGACCGGCGGTGGAGGAGCTGCGCCGGGCCGCCGCCCGGCACCGGGACAACGAGGACGCGCGCGGCGAGGCGTGGACGCTGTACTACCTGGGGCAGGCCCTGGAGGAGAGCGGCGACCTGGACAGCGCGGTGCGCGAGCTGGAGCGCGCCCGCACGATGTTCTCCCGCATGCGGGACGTCTACGGTCTGGCCTGTGCCCGGCACCACTCGGCGCGGGTGACCCGCGACCAGCGGGCGGCCCGGACCGGCTCACTGCGCAACTCCGGCTTCGCCCGGCAGCTGCTGGTGGACGCGCGCGCCGACTTCCAGCGGATCCAGGTGGCGCACGGCGAGGCGTGGACGTGTCTGGAGCTGGCCGTCGTCGACGCGGGCAACGCCCGCACCCAGCAGGCGCTGGCGCTGTGCGACGAGGCGGTGGCGCTGTTCGTCTCCTACGGCGACCGGCGCGGCGAGGACTGGGCGCGCTTCCTGCGCTGCACGCTCCTGCCGTACGCGGCCCCGGGCGGCACGGAGGTCGGCACGGCGGTGGCCCGGCAGGAGCTCGCCGACCTGGCCGTCGCGGTCCACCCGGCCCGCGATCCGAGACTCACCGACAGCGTCGAGGCCTACCGGCTCCTCCTGGAGCGCGGCGTCAGCCTCGACACCGGCTGGCAGGCCTGGAACCTCGGCCTGGTCCCGGGCCGCCACGCCCGCGAGGTAATGGGGGTGCCGGTCCCGCTGGACGCGTGAGGGTCCCCTCCGGAGCGCCTTCGGGGCACGCGGGGTGCGGCATGCGGGCCGGACTCCTCGCGGCTGCGTCCAGCCGCCGGGACGGGCCGCGGGAACAGCGGTCGCGAGGCGTGGGCGAGCGGCGCGGGCCCGGACGCCGAGGCCCGGCCCGGAGCCGCTCGGCCGCTCCGTCGGCGCGCCGCCCCCGCCGGGGCGGGCGCAGGCGTGTGGCACGCGGTGCGCCGCCGGCCCGCGCGGCAACTGAGGCCGGCCGCACCCGCACGGCATGCGGCACCCGGCGGACGTGCCGGGTGCCGCAGGGCTGCGGGCCTGGTGTCAGGCCGTGGAGTTGCCGCCGTCGGGGACGGCGCCGTCCGCGGCGGTCTCGTCCGCCTCCGCGAAGTTCACGCGGCCCATGTGCCGGTTCATCGACTTCATCAGCCCCCAGACCGCCACGGCCATCACCGCGAAGACGATGAAGCCGAGGACGCCGGGGGTGACCTTGTCCTCGTCGAATTCCTGGGCGAGGGGGACCAGGTGGGTCATTGCCAGGCTTGCGCTTGCGCTCATGTCAGCCATTGTCCCGGATGCCCGCGAAGAGGTCGTCCTCGGGGAGGGAGGTGTCCACGAGCGACTTCGCGAGCTCGTACTCCTCCGTCGGCCAGACCTCCTTCTGGAGGTCGAGCGGCACCCGGAACCAGCCCCCGTCGGGGTCGATCTGCGTGCGGTGCGCGATCAGCGCCTTGTCGCGGATCTCGAAGAAGTCGGCGCACGGCACGTGCGTGGTGAGCGTGCGCTCCTTGCGCTCGAACTCGTCCCACCGCTTCAGCCAGTCGCCGTAGGGCGACTCGAGCCCGCGCTCCAGCATCGCCTGGTGCAGCGCCTCGGTGCGGGGCCGGTTGAAGCCCTGGTTGTAGTACACCTTCAGCGGCTGGTACGCCGGGCCGAACTCGCCCTCCGGGTACTTCTCGGTGTCCGCCGCGCCCTCGAACGCCACCATCGTGATCTTGTGGGTCATGATGTGGTCGGGGTGCGGGTAGCCGCCGTTCTCGTCGTAGGTGGTGATCACCTGGGGCCGGAAGGAGCGGATCTTGCGCACCAGCTCGCCCGCCGCCTTGTCGACGTCCTCCAGGGCGAAGCAGCCCTCCGGCAGCGGCGGCAGCGGGTCGCCCTCGGGCAGCCCCGAGTCGACGAAGCCCAGCCACTCCTGCTTCACGCCGAGGATCTCGCGCGCCTCGTCCATCTCCTTCCTGCGCACCTCGTGGATGTGCTCCTCGATGTACGGGTCCCCCTGGAGCTTGGGGTTGAGGATGGAGCCGCGCTCCCCGCCCGTGCAGGTCACCACCAGCACGTCCACCCCCTCGGACACGTACTTCGCCATGGTGGCCGCGCCCTTGCTCGACTCGTCGTCGGGGTGGGCGTGCACGGCCATCAGTCGCAGCTGGTCAGTCAAGACTCAATCCTCAAGTCGTTGGGCGCCCTGTGTGCGGCGGCGCAGTCGCAGGCTTCTATAGTGACGGAACCGGGGGGCGAAAAATTCCGGAGCGCCGCTCCCGGGGACGGTCCGGGGACGCCGGTTCCTTCCTGCCGAGGAGACGATCATGAGTACGTCGAGCACGCGGACCCCCGAGGGCCGTTACGGCCGCTCCTCGGACCAGCGCGCCGACCGCACCCTCAAGGTCGTCGGCGGGGTGCTCGCCGTCCTGTTCACCGCCATGATCGGCTGGTTCGGCTACCACCACGTCGCGCAGAACGAGATCAGCGCCGAGCTGATCCGCTTCGAGACCGGCGAGGACGCGGTGAAGGTGCACCTGGAGGTGCACAAGGACGCCGGCGTCGTCGGCTACTGCACCGTGCGCTCCCAGTCCGCGGACGGCGCCGAGGTCGGCCGCGCCGACTTCCGCTTCGACGGCGACGCCACCCGCATCGACGAGGTGGTCACGCTGCGCACCACCTCCCCCGGCACCAGCGCGGAGCTCCTCGGCTGTCACGCCGAGTGACGCGACGGGGAATACCGGGCCGCTGACCTGCGCTGACGCGGGTACAGCGGCTTATGTCCTCCCCCTACGGGCACTCAATTGTTAGGCTCGTGGTTTCGCCCGTCCCCGGAGGACCATCCTTCTGGGAGGGCGATGCTTTGTATTCCCAGTAACTACGAGGAGCACCTGTGACCCAGACCAGCGAGAACGTCACCTGGCTGACCCAGGAGGCGTACAACAAGCTCAAGGAAGAGCTTGCGTACCTTACTGGTCCCGCGCGCACGGAGATCGCCGCCAAGATCGCCGCCGCGCGTGAGGAGGGCGACCTGCGTGAGAACGGCGGGTACCACGCGGCCAAGGAGGAGCAGGGCAAGCAGGAGCTCCGTGTGCGCCAGCTCACCCAGCTCCTCGAGAACGCCAAGGTGGGCACACCCCCGGCGGCCGACGGCTCGGTGGCGCCGGGCATGGTCGTGACGATCGCCTTCGACGGTGACGAGGACGACACGCTGACCTTCCTGCTCGCCTCCCGCGAGTACGCGAGCTCCGAGATCGAGACCTACTCGCCGCAGTCCCCGCTGGGCACCGGCGTGATGGGCCACAAGGTCGGCGAGGACGCGGAGTACGAACTGCCGAACGGCAAGAAGGCGTCGGTGAAGATCCTCAAGGCCGAGCCGTACGACGGCTGACCCGCCGCGCGCGAGTCCCCACGGGCCCCCGGCGTCCGAGCGGCGCCGGGGGCTCCGTCATGCCGCCGCCGAGCGGTACCGGCGCACGGCCAGGGTCCGGAAGACCACGATGATCAGCACCGAGTAGATCACCGACGCCCACACCGGGTGCTGCATCGGCCAGGCGTCCGAGGTGGAGACGCCCGGGTTGCCGAACAGCTCGCGGCAGGCCTGGACGGTGGCGCTGAACGGGTTCCAGTCCGCGATGTGCCGCAGCCACGGCGTCATGTTGCTGGAGTCCACGAACGCGTTCGACACGAACGTGACCGGGAAGAGCCAGACCAGTCCGCCGGAGGTGGCCGCCTCCGGCGTGCGCACCGACAGGCCGATGACCGCGCCGATCCAGGTGAACGCGTACCCGGTGAGCAGCAGCAGGCCGAACGCGCCGAGCACCTCGCCGATGCCGGTGTGGGTGCGCCAGCCGACCAGCAGGGCGACGACGGCGAGCACGAGCAGGGTGAGCGCCGTCTGCACCATGTCGGCGAGGGTGCGGCCGGTGAGCACCGCGCCGCGCGCCATCGGCAGGGAGCGGAAGCGGTCGATGAGCCCCTTGTGCATGTCCTCGGCGATGCCCGCGCCGGCCCCCGCGGTGGCGAAGGTGACGGTCTGGGCGAAGATGCCGGCCATCAGGAACTCGCGGTAGACCTGCGGGCTGGTGCTGCCGCCGATGTCCAGCGAGCCGCCGAACACGTACGAGAACAGCACCACGAACATGATCGGCTGGATCAGTCCGAAGATGACCACTTCGGGGATGCGGGCCATGCGGATCAGGTTGCGCTTGGCGACGACCAGCGAGTCGCGGACCGAGCGGCTGAAGGCGTTGCCGGGGGACGCGACCCGCGTGGACTCGGTGACGGTGCTCACTTCGCGGCCTCCTCGGCGTCGGACGGGGCGGACTCGGCGGCGTGGCCGGTGAGGGAGAGGAACACGTCGTCGAGGGTGGGGCGGCGCAGCCCGATGTCGTCGATCTCGATGCCGTCGGCGTCGAGCTCGCGGATGACTTCGGCGAGCAGCTTCGCCCCGCCGGAGACCGGTGTCGTGATCTTGCGCATGTGCTCCTCGACCGTGGTGTCGCCGCGGCCGGGGCCGCGCAGGCTGTACTTGTCGAGGAGGGCGGCCGCGGTGCGGATGTGCTCGCGCTCGTGCACCACGACCTCGACGCGGTCGCCGCCGGTGCGGGCCTTGAGCTGGTCGGAGGTGCCCTGGGCGATGACCCGGCCCTGGTCGACGACCGCGATGTCGTGCGCCAGGTGGTCGGCCTCCTCCAGGTACTGCGTGGTGAGCAGCAGGGTCGTGCCGCCGGAGACGAGGTTCTTGATCACGTCCCAGAGCTGCTGGCGGTTGCGCGGGTCGAGACCGGTCGTCGGTTCGTCCATGAACATCACGGGCGGGGAGACGACCAGGGCGGCGGCGAGGTCGAGCCGGCGGCGCATGCCGCCGGAGTAGGTCTTCGCCGTGCGGTCGGCCGCGTCCGCCAGGTGGAACTGCTCCAGCAGCTCGTCCGCGCGGGCCCGGGCGGCCTTGGCCCTCATCTGGTACAGCTGGCCGACCATCTGGAGGTTCTCCCGGCCGGTGAGGTACTCGTCGACGGCGGCGAACTGGCCGGACAGACCGATCGAGCGGCGCACGGCGTCGGGGTGCTTCAGCACGTCGATGCCGGCGACGACGGCCTTGCCGCTGTCGGGACGGAGCAGCGTGGTGAGACAGCGGACGGTGGTGGTCTTGCCCGCGCCGTTGGGCCCGAGCAGTCCCAGGACGGTTCCCTCGGGGACCTCGAGGTCGACGCCGTCCAGTGCCTTGACGTCTCCGAAGGTCTTCACCAGACCTTCGGCCTGAATGGCACCTGGCATAGAAATCTCCACGTCGTCGTGATTCTTCGGAAAAGCGTAGGTCCGTGTGCCGGCATGTGCCGGGTACGCGCCCGGGAGGGCGCCAGGGGCGTCGGCGGCCACACCGTGACGAGAGACACACGCTAACGCGATGTATCGCGTCCCTCAACGGATGTACCCGAAGGGGTGAAGCCGCTTCCGGCTGACCCGCCGCCGGCTAACCCGTCACCGTGTGACCCGCGTCGCGCAGCGCCTGCTGGACCTCGGCGCAGTGCGCCGGCCCCTTGGTCTCCAGATGCAGCTCGACCTCCGCCTCCGTGAGTCCCAGCCGCGGGTCGGTCCGCATGTGGCTCACGTCGAGGACGTTGGCATCGACCGCGGACAGCGCCCCCAGCAGCGAGGCCAGGGCGCCCGGCCGGTCCGTCAGCCGCAGCCGGACGGCCAGGTAGCGGCCCTGCGCCGCCATGCCGTGCCGCAGCACCCGTTCCATCAGCACCGGGTCCACGTTGCCGCCGGACAGCACCGCGACGACCGGCCCCTCGAAGGCCTCGGGCCGGCTCAGCAGCGCCGCGACCGGGCTCGCCCCGGCCGGCTCGACCACCAGCTTGGCCCGCTCCAGACACAGCAGCAGCGCGGCCGACAGCTCGTCCTCGGTGACCGTGCGCACCTCGTCCACCAACTCGCCGACCAGCCCGAACGGCACGTCGCCGGGCCGCCCCACCTTGATCCCGTCGGCCATCGTGACCGGGTGGTCCAGCGACACCGGGCGCCCGGCGGCCAGCGACGGCGGGTAGGCCGCCGCGCCCTCCGCCTGCACGCCGACGATCCGCACGTCCGGCCGCAGCGCCTTCACCGCGACCGCGATCCCGGCGGCCAGCCCGCCCCCGCCGACCCCGACGACGATCGTGCGCACCTCGGGGCACTGCTCCAGAATCTCCAGTCCCACCGTGCCCTGGCCTGCGATGACGTCCGGGTGGTCGAAGGGGTGGATGAACACCGCGCCCGTCTCGCGCGCGTACTCCTGCGCCGCGGCCAGCGACTCGTCCACCACCTGGCCGTGCAGGCGCACCTCGGCGCCGTACTCCCGGGTCGCGCTGATCTTCGGCAGCGGGGCGCCCTTCGGCATGAACACCGTGGACCGCACCCCGAGCAGCGCCGACGCCAGCGCCACGCCCTGCGCGTGGTTGCCCGCGCTCGCCGCGACGACCCCCGCGGCCCGCTCCTCGGGGAGCAGCCCGGCGATCCGCACGTACGCGCCGCGCAGCTTGAAGGACCCGGTCCGCTGGAGGTTCTCGCACTTCAGCAGCGTCGGCGCGCCCACCTGCCGGGACAGGTACCGGCTGCCCTCCAGAGCGGTCGTGCGGGCCACGCCGGAGAGCACCTTCCGAGCGCCGCGCACGTCGTCGAGGGTGACGGTCCGCAGTCGGCCGGCCGTGCTGTGGTTCATGTCTCCAGCATCGCAGTCATCCCGGGGAGGACGGGCGCGACGACCGACCCGCGGACGGCCGCTTTCCACAGCCCTGGTACGGTCCGCGCCCCGGCCGCGTACCCTGTCGTCCCATCAGCAGCCCATCACGAAGTGAGCCCCCCGCCATGCCCACTACACCTGAAATGTCGATGGACATGACGACCGATCCGGCCGCGGACGGTGACACCGGTCTTCTCGACACTCTGCAGCACGAGGTGGCGCTCTTCGCCCGCCGTGCCGAACAGACCCGGCTCGGCGGGGTCGGCCAGGTCCGCAACTCCATGGACCGCGCCGCCTACCTGCTGCTCAACCGGCTCGACAAGGAAGGCCCGATGGGCGTCAAGGCCCTGGCCGCGAGCATGGGGATCGACTCCTCCACCGTCACCCGGCAGGTGGCGCCGCTCGTGGACACCGGCCTGGTCAAGCGGACCTCGCACCCCGAGGACGGCCGCGCGGTCGTGCTCCAGCTCTCCCCGCGCGGCCAGGCCCGCCTGGAGGAAGTACGCGTCTCCCGGCGGCAGTTGATGGCCGAGCTGACCGACGACTGGGCGCCGGAGGAGCGCGAGGCGTTCTGCGCGCTCCTCACCCGGTTCAACGGCGCGCTGTCCGCCCGGATGGCCGGGCACGACCGCGGCGACGCCTGATCCGGCCGCGCGTCCGCGCCGTGCGCGCCTCTTGACCCGGGCGCGCGCCCTGGCCTGATATGGGGAGGGGGTCTCCGTCCGCCGCACGGCACGGGGCGGCCCTCCGCGGGGGCCACGGGAGGTGCGGGTGCGACCACGGCATGCGTGCGACGACGTCCGTCGCGCCCAGGAGTTCCGGGCGTACGTCGCGGGTGCGGGCGGACGGCTGCTGCACACCGCGACCCTGCTGACCGCCGAGCCGCGGGACGCCAACCCGCGCGCCCAGCGCCTGCTCACCCTCGCCCTGGCCCGTACGTACGCCTGCTGGGAGCGGCTGCACGGCGAGGACCCGTACGACCACACCCGGCGGCACCTGATGATCAGGTTCGCGCTCGGCGCCCTGCGTCACGGCGGGCGGCTCCCCTTCCGGCCCCGTCCCGGCGGCCCGCTGGCCGGGCTGAGCCCGCAGGAGCGGCTGATCCTGGTCATGCGGCTGCACGAGGGCATCGGCGAGGAGCGGGCGGCGGCCCTGCTGGGGCTCCCCGCCGAGCGCGTACGGGCCGTGCAGAACCGCGCGATGGCCGTCATGCTGCGCCCGGAGCCGGAACCGGCCCGCGCGCCGGGACGCGTCGGCACGGTGCCGTCATGACCGGGGAGGCGGCGTGAACCGGACGAACCGCGAGGAGCGCGTGCGGCGGCTGATGGCGCAGGGGCCCCCGGTGCTGCCGCCCGGCCTCGCCGCGGAGGCCGTGCGGCGCGGCGCCCGCGTGCTGCGGCGCCGGAGGTACGCCCGGCGCGCGATGTGGCTGCTGCTGTGCGCGGCGGCCGTGGCGTTCACCGTGTGGGCGCTGACCGCCCGGCCCTGGGTGGAGCCGCCGCCCGGGACGGCCCCACCCCTGACGACCGGCTGGTGACCAGGCTCCTCGTCCGGGCCTAGCGGCCCAGCGCCTGCTGCAGGTCCTCGAGCAGGTCGTCGACGTTCTCGATGCCGACGGACAGGCGCACCAGGTCGGCGGGCACCTCGAGCTGCGAACCGGCGACCGACGCGTGCGTCATCCGGCCGGGGTGCTCGATCAGCGACTCGACGCCGCCCAGGGACTCGCCGAGGGTGAACACCCGCGCGCGGTCGCACACCTCGACGGCCGCCTGCTCGCCGCCCTCGACGCGGAAGGAGATCATGCCGCCGAAGGCGCGCATCTGCTTGGCGGCGACCTCGTGACCGGGGTGGTCGGGCAGACCCGGGTAGAGCACGCTCGTCACGCGCGGGTGGCGGGTGAGCATGTCGGCGACGCGGGTCGCGTTCTCGCTGTGCCGGTCCATGCGCACCGACAGCGTCTTGGTGCCGCGCAGCACCAGCCACGCGTCGAAGGGCCCGGCGACCGCGCCCATCGCGTTCTGGTGGAACGCCAGCTCCTCGCCCAGCTCCGCGTCGGCGGTGACCAGGGCGCCGCCGACGACGTCCGAGTGGCCGCCCATGTACTTGGTCAGGGAGTGCACGACGACGTCCGCGCCGAGCGCGAGCGGCTGCTGCAGGTACGGCGTGGCGAAGGTGTTGTCGACGACCAGCCGGACGCCGGCGTCCCGCGCCACCTGGGCGACGGCGGCGATGTCGGTGATGCCGAGCAGCGGGTTGGAGGGGGTCTCCACCCAGATCGCCCTGGTCTTCGGGGTGATCGCGTCCCGCACCGCGGCCGGGTCGGAGGTGTCGGCCACCGACCACTGAACGCCCCAGCGGGCCACGACCTTGGCGAACAGGCGGAACGTGCCGCCGTACGCGTCGTTCGGGATGACCACGTGGTCGCCGGGCGCGAGCAGCGTGCGCAGCAGGCAGTCCTCGGCCGCCAGTCCGGACGCGAACGCGAGCCCGCGGCGGCCGCCCTCCAGGGCGGCCAGGTTCTCCTCCAGCGCGGTCCTGGTCGGGTTGGCGCTGCGGCTGTACTCGTAGCCGCCGCGCAGGCCGCCGACGCCGTCCTGCTTGTAGGTGGACACCTGGTAGATCGGCGGGACGACCGCCCCCGTCAGAGGGTCGGCGGTGTTGCCCGCGTGGATCGCGAGCGTCTCGAAGTGCTGACTGATGTGCCTGTCGCTCATGCGCCCGAGGGTAGTGCGCGGAACGCCGTGATGACGCCCGCGGACCGCCGGGCGGGGCGGAGGGGCCTTCCCGGGGGCGGACGGCGGGGTTTTTCCACAGGTCCGGGCAGCGGGTTGGCCATCCGGCCGCGCGGTCTGGTTCGCTGGTGACATGGAGATTCTGTGGGTCCTGATCGCCCTCGTCATGCTCGGCTTCGTGGTGCTGCCGTTCCTTCGCCGCCGGCGCGGCGCCGTGGGCCTGGTTCCGCCCGGCCACCCGGACGCGGCGGACCCGGCGGACTACGGCTTCGCGCTCCAGGAGGAGCTGGACATCCGCATGCCCGGCCCCGACCAGGACCTGCTGGACGTCCTCGACGTGGTGCAGCGCACCCAGGACTACCGCGCGGCGCAGCAGTTGCTGGCGGGCACGCCCGCGGACGGCGAGCAGCGCTGGCAGCGGGTGCAGGCCTTCGCGGGCGCCGCGTCCCTGGAGCTGGCGCAGCGGCCCGGCGGGGTTTCCGAGGCGCCGGGCGGCCAGTGGCTGCGGGTGTGGCGCTCCGAGGCGCCCAAGGACGCGGGCGGCGCCGCGGTGCACGCCGAGTTCCTGGTGCAGCAGGCCTGGCGCACGGCCGCACCCGGCACGGACGAGTTCCGGATCATCATGGAGGAGGCGAAGGCGGCGTGCGGCCAGGCCGCGCTGCTGGCCCCCGGCGACCCGGTGCCGTACCTCGTGGAGCTGTCCGTGGCGCGCGGACTCGGTTACTCGCAGCAGGAGTTCGAGCAGGTCTGGCTGAAGATCCTGGACCGCGCCCCGGCGCACATGGGCGCGCACCTGGCCGCGCTGCACTACTGGTGCGAGAAGTGGCACGGCTCGCGGCAGCAGGCGTTCGACTTCGCGGAGGCCGCGGCGGCGCGGGCGCCCCAGGGGTCCCTGCTGGCCGCGATGCCGCTGTTCGCGGTGTTCGAGCACCTTCCGGAGGTGAATCTGGTCAGCGGGTTCTACCAGAGCGAGACCGTCTCCAAGGCGATCCACGGCGCGCTGCACGCGGTGCACTCGGCCCGCCCGGACGACCCGATGCTGGCGCACGTACGGCACATGCTGATCTTCTTCCTGGTGCGCGCCGAGCGCTGGGCGGAGGCCATGAGCCAGCTCATACACGTCGACGGGCACGTCGGCGCGCTGCCGTGGACGCTCTCCCCGGACCCGGCCGCCGAGTTCGCGGTGTACCGCGCCCTGGCGGTCGCCGGCTACGAGGCGAACGGCGGCAGTCCGGCCTCGCTGCCCCACTGACGTCGGCCCACGCTGCCGCACTGACGTCAACACCCGCGCGATGCCCCTGTGTTTGTCCGTATATTGCCCCGTCCGCCCCCATATTCTTGACCCCTGCGAGGCCAGGACGGGCCTCCGGTGGAGGAGTCGGGTGTGGCGAACGTACGGGTCTACGAGCTGGCCAGGACAGTCGGGGTCGACAGCAAGGCCGTCCTGGACAAGATGACCGAGCTGGGCCACTTCGTACGGTCGGCGTCGGCCACGGTCGAGGCGCCGGTGGTCCGGGAGCTGATCGACGCCCTCGGCGTCGTGCGGGAGACCGCCGCGTCCCTCCCCCGGGTGCCGCCGCCCGCGTCGCCTCCGGCCGGTTCGGTGCTGCGGCCCCAGCACCACGAGTGGGACCCCACGTCCCGCTGGAAGCCGCTGCAGCCCTTCGACCCGCGCCGGGTCGGGCCGTACACGGTGCTGCGGCGGATCGGCAGCGGGTCGATGGGCCGGGTGTTCCTCGGGCGGACCCCGGCCGGGCGGCTGCTCGCCGTCAAGGTCGTCAAGGAGGAGCTGGCCGACGACCTGGAGTTCCGCAGGCGCTTCCAGCGTGAGGTGGCCGCGGCGCGGGGCGTGAACGGCTTCTACGCGCCGCCCGTCGTGGACGCGGACACCACCGGTGACATCCCCTGGCTGGCCACCGCGTACGTCTCGGCGCCGTCCCTGAAGGACCTCGTCGACGCGTGCGGGCCACTGCCGCTGGGGGCGCTGCGCTGGGTGGCGGCGCAGCTGGTGGAGGCGCTGCGCTCGGTGCACGCGGCGGACATCGTGCACCGCGATCTGAAACCCTCCAACGTGCTGGTCGGCGTGGACGGCCTGCGCGTGATCGACTTCGGGCTCGCGCTGGCGGCGGCCGCGGCGGCCAGCAAGCTGACCGTCGCGCACACCACGCTGGGCACGCCCGCCTACATGTCCCCCGAGCAGGCGTTGGACGCCCGGAAGGTGACGTCCGCGAGCGACGTGTACGCGCTGGGCGCCGTGCTGGTGTTCGCCGCGACCGGGCACAGTCCGTACCCGGGCAGCGACCCCGTGCGCACCATGCTGCGCATGCAGTCCGAGGCGCCCGACCTCCGTGGTGTGCCGGACGCCTTCGTGGACGTCGTCGCGCCGTGCCTGCGGCCGGACCCGGACGGGCGCCCGGGCCTCGACGAGTTGCTGGACCGCATCGTGCGGGACATGGAGCCGGGCCCGGACGGGCTCCACCGGCCCTCGGAGCTGCTGCCGCCGGCGGCCTTCGAGTTCCTCGGTCTCCAGGACGTGTGAAGAACGGAGCAGGAGTGCAGGAAGTCATCTACCTGTCCGACCGGAAACTCTCGCAGTTTCTGCCCGGACTGCGGTCCGCGTGGCCCCGGCAGCGGGTCAGCGTCTCCACGCCGTTCGGCGGGGTGGAGGTGGACCCGTCGCCCGGCCCCGCGTCCGACCTGTGGGGCCGGCACCTGCTGCGGGTGGTGCGCCGCGTCGAGGAGTCGGCGCGCTGGTACACGGAGGCGGGGGTGCGGCCGGGGCAGTGGATCGCCTTCGAGGCGCCGCTCAACTACTTCGTCCTGGACGGCGCCGACCCGACGATGGTGTTCTTCGCGGACGCCCCGGAGCTGGACCGTCCCGTCCGGCTGCTGCTGCACGGCTCGGCCGACCACCTGATCGCCGGACCGCCGCCCCGCGTCACCGACGAGACCCGCCAGTCCGGCGAGCTCGTACGGAACCTCCTCGGTTCCGACGCCAGCGCCCCCGGCGCGCTGCTCGCCGCCCTCTCCGACGACCTCGGCGCCGGCCCGGACGGCCGCCGCCCCTCCCTCGTCACCGCCCTCCACGCCCTCCTGGCCCGCATCGACGCCCAGACCCACCCGGAGACGGCGGCGACGATGCGCGGCTACGCCCGCGTCACCACGGGCTTCCCCGCCACGAGAACCCCGGGTCTCCTGGTCGCCAGCCCCCTGTACGTGGAGTACGCGGACGCGTGAAGCGAACGGCGGGCGGGGCGCCCCGAGGCACCTCGCCCGCCGGAGCCGGTCGCCCGGCCCACGGAGCGCCGCCCCACCGGCGGCCGGCCCCACGCGTCCGCCGCCCGCGGGGGGGGCTGACGCGGACCCGCGCGGCGGCGCAGCTCAGATCGTCGCCGTGTCGATCACGAAGCGGTAGCGGACGTCGCTGTTCTCGACGCGTTCGTAGGCCTCGTTGATCTCGGACGCGGCGATCAGTTCGATCTCCGCGCCGATGCCGTGCTCGGCGCAGAAGTCCAGCATCTCCTGGGTCTCCGGGATGCCGCCGATCATCGAGCCGGCCAGGGTGCGGCCGCCTCCGATCAGCGAGAAGAGGTTGAGGGAGACCGGGTCCTCGGGCGCGCCCACGTTCGCCAGCGTGCCCTCCGTCTTCAGCAGCGACAGGTACGCGCCGAAGTCCAGCGGCGCCGACACCGTCGACACGATCAGGTCGAAGGCGCCCCGCAGCTCCTCGAAGGTCTTCGGGTCGCCGGTGGCGTGGTAGTGGGCGGCGCCCAGCCGCAGCCCGTCGTCCTTCTTGCGCAGGGACTGCGACAGCACCGTCACCTCGGCGCCCATCGCGTGCGCGATCTTCACGCCCAGGTGGCCCAGACCGCCCAGGCCGACGATCGCGACCTTGCGGCCCGGTCCGGCGCCGAAACGCTTCAGCGGGGAGTACAGGGTGATCCCCGCGCACAGCAGCGGCGCGGCGACGTCGAGGGCGAGGCCGTCCGGGATGCGCACGACGAAGTTCTCGTCGACGACGACCTTCTCGGAGTAGCCGCCGTAGGTGGGCTCGCCGTCCCGGCCGATGCCGTTGTACGTCGGGGTCTGGCCCTGGACGCAGTACTGCTCCTTGCCCGCCCGGCAGTTCTCGCACGCGCGGCAGGAGTCGACCATGCAGCCGACGCCCACCCGGTCGCCGACCTTGAACCGGGTCACGCCGGGGCCGACCTCGGACACGACGCCCGCTATCTCGTGGCCGGGCACCATCGGGAAGATCGCCTCGCCCCAGCCCTCACGGACCTGGTGGATGTCCGAGTGGCAGATCCCGGCGAACTTGATGTCGATCAGCACGTCGTGCTCGCGGACGGCGCGCCGTTCGATCGTGGTGCGTTCCAGCGGTGCCTTGGCGGCGGGCGCGGCGTACGCGGCGACAGTGGTCATGCGGTGTCTCTCCTCCTTGGCGGATCGTGCGCCCGGATCGTCCTCCGCCGGGCCCACAGGTGTCCGAGCTGCGACAACGCGCAACGCGTACCCAGACTTCCGGGTGTGTCCATGCTCACTGTGCCTGCCGCTGACGGGGACGGGCCGCGCACGCCCGGGACACGACGCGGCGGCCCGCCGGAGGCGGATGCCTCCGGCGGGCCGTCGTGCGTCGCGCGGTCTCACCGCGCCGTGGTCACGTCCGTCGGGGACTACTTGCCGTGGTAGGCGTTGTAGACCGAGATCAGGGACGTGTTGCCCTTCTTGTCGGTGATCTTGGCGCGGAAGGAGATCGCCTTGCCCTTGGCGGGGTTCTTGACGGTGACCTTGCCCTTCTTGACCGTGGTCTTCTTCCAGGTCTTGCCGCCGTCGTAGGAGACGTACACCGCCAGGGACTTGAGGTTCTTGCCCTGGGCGGCGCCCTCCACGACGACCGGGAAGGTGGCCTTCTTGCCGGCCGGGACCTTGCTGTCCAGCCCCGTGACCGCGGCGAACCGGGCCGAGGAGACGGGCAGGTGCTTCTCGCCGGAGGTCTTCTTGGACCGGAAGGTCCAGCTCGCGTCGACGCGGGTGGACGCGGCGGCGACCTCGGCGCTCCGCTTGACCGAGGTGGTCAGCCGGTAGGCGGCGTCACCGGACGGGACGGTGAAGGCCTCACCGGACAGCGGGTCCTTGTTGGAGCCGACCTTCTTGCCGTTGCGGTAGAGGGTCGTCGTGGCGGACGTGATCTCCGAGGAGCCCACGTGGCCCTTGCCGTCGGAGAACAGCGGGATCATGCCGTAGAGGTCGTTGCCGTCGCGGAAGACGCCGTAGTCCGAGGTGAGACGCGGCCCGAAGACGGCCGTGTTGACGGTCTCCCGGTAGCTCTTGCCGCCCTTGTAGGCCTTGTCGACGCCGATGGTGTAGCCGGCGTCGTAGACGGGCCAGCCCTCCTTGTCGACCCCGCTCTGCTGCTCGAAGTCGAGGTCCCACTTCACGCCGTCGACCGCGGACAGGTACAGCGTGCGGGTGCTGGGCAGCTTCTGCTCGATGCCGAGCCCGGAGGCGCCGAAGCTGCCCGGCAGCCAGCCGTACGCGCTGACGGAGCCCTTCTTGCCGCTCGCCGCCGCGCCCATGCCGACCTGGACGGTGGCGAACTCCTTGGCCTTGAGGGCGCGGGTGTAACCGGTCGCGACCTTCTTCACCTTGCCGCCGGTGACGGCGCTGTACTGCGCCGTGGAACCCTTGCTGAAGTGGGCGTTCCACTGCTGGATCAGCGTGCCGTCGGTGACCTGCGGCCCGAGGTGGGCGGTGCGGAAGCCGCTGAAGGACGCCAGCGACCAGCCGTAGGAGACCGCGCTGTCGTTGGTCTCGACGGTGTAGTCGGCCAGGGCGAACTCCGCCTTGGCGCCCTTGCCCGGCACGGTGACCTTCACCGGCTTGGCCTTGCGGGCGTCCACCGTCACGGTGGTGTTCCTGGTGACGTCCAGCTTCGGCTGGGCGAGCCAGTCGGCGCCCCGCCACTTCTCCGGGTCGGCGTCCACGAACACGCTGGCGTCCAGGACGTAACTGCCCTTGGGCACGCGCACGCTGACGGTGCCGTCGGCCTCGTACGGCGCGAACGACCGGTCCTTGCCCAGGCCGGTGAGCCCCGACAGGTACGTCGAGTAGTTCGCGGTCGCCTTGCCGGAGCGGTCGAGGACCTTCAGCGTGACGGTGTGGGACTCGACCTCGCGCTCCACCACGGCGGCGGTGCGCACGGTCTGGCCGCCGCCCGTGGCGACCACGTACGCCGAGTACGCGCCGTCGGCCGTGCCGCCGAGGCGGGTGTCGGCGGTGACGTCCACGGAGGCCGTGCCGCCCGCCGGGACGGTCAGGGTGGAGGCGCCGAGGGTGAAGAAGCCGGCCGGGGCGGCCTTGCCCTTCGGTCCGGTGGCGGTCGACGTCAGCTTCAGCGTGACGTCCTCGGTGCCGAGGTTGCGGTAGGTGAGCTTCTCGGTGACCGGCTTGTCGTCGGTGTGCGGCCACTGCTGCACGCCGAAGTTCAGCGACACCTGCTCCGCGATCACGGTCTGCGCGATCGCCTTGTCCACCTGGACGCGGCCCGAACCCTGCTCGAAGGGGGTGTACTTGCCGCCCTTGGTGGAGGCGGTGAGCGCGCCCTTCAGCTCCGTGTACGTCCACTCCGGGTGCTGCTGCTTCAGCAGCGCGGCGGCGCCCGCGACGTGCGGGGTGGCCATCGAGGTACCGGAGATGGTCATGTAGCCGGCCGGCTTCTCGCCGACCTCCCCGGCGATGTCGTTGCCCTTCGCCGAGGCGGCCGTGATGTCCACGCCGGGGGCGGTGACGTCCGGTTTGACGGCCCCGTCGCCGAGGCGCGGGCCCGTGGAGGAGAAGTCGGCGAGCTTGTCCTTGTCGTCGACGGCGCCGACGGTGAGGGCGGAGTCCGCGCTGCCGGGCGAACCGATCGACTGCGGACCCTCGTTGCCCGCCGCGATGGCGAACAGGACGCCCTTCTCGGCGGAGAGCTTGTCGACCGCCGCCTCCAGCGGGTCGGTCTCCGGGGTGTCCATGCCGCCGAGGCTCATGTTGACGATGTCGGCGCCCTGCGCGGCCGCCCATTCCATGCCCGCGAGGATCCCGGAGTCGTCGCCGAAGCCGCTGTCGTCGAGGACCTTGCCGTTGAGGATCGTCGCGCCGGGCGCGACGCCCTTGAACGTGCCCTTCGACTGGGCGCCCGTGCCGGCCGCGATGGACGCGACGTGGGTGCCGTGGCCGACCACGTCCCCGGCGGTGGGCGCGGAGGTGAAGTTCTTGGACGCGCTCACCTGGCCCTTGAGGTCGGGGTGGGTGGCGTCCACGCCGGTGTCCAGGACGGCGATCCTGACGCCCTTGCCGTCGTAGCCGGCCTCCCAGGCCTTCGGGGTGCCGATCTGCCCGACGGACGTGTCCAGGGACGCCTTGCGGACGCCGTCCAGCCAGACGCGGGCGACACCGGAGGCGGTGCGGTCGCCGTCGGTGACGGCGTCCCACAGCTCGGCGGTGGCCTCGTGCGGCGTCTGCACCGCCTCCGCGTTCAGGGACGTCAGCGCCCGGCGGACCGTGCCCGCGTCACGGACCTCGGCCTTGGCGGTCTTCGCGGAGCCCCGGTAGCCGACGATGACCTTCAGACCGCTCCGGTGCGCGGTGCGGGTCGCCGCCTTGCTCAACTCCGTGACGTCGAAGAGCCGTCGGTCCAGCTTGCCGGACGCGACCAGCCGGGCGGCGTCGGCCGGCACGACCAGCGTGTGGCCGTCGCCGCGGCGGATCTGGACGGGTATGTGCTCCCGGCCCTCGGCCGGCTCCAGGCCCACGACGCGGCCCTTGGCGTCCAGCGTGACCCGGTCGCCCGTGATGAGGGTGATCCGGTGCTTGCCCTTGGGTGCGGCCGCGCTCGCGGACGAGCCGGCGGCCGTGGTGCCCTCCCCGTTCGCCGACGCGGGGCCGGCCATGCCCGCCGCGAGCGCCACGGCGGTCGCCGTGGCGATCGTGGCCGCGCATGCTCTTTTCACTTGTCTGCGCAAGGTTCCCCCTAGCGGAGTCGCCGGGCGGCCGAAGCGTCACCCGGCCGGGGGTGGTCTCGTACGCCTGCGCGCACCCCCCGGTGCTCGGAGTATGCCGACGGGCGATCAAGCGGCTCAAGGGGGATCGGAGGAGGTCGGGAAGTCGCCGGGTGACTGTGATGTCATCGCCGGAACTCCGTTACGCAATCGCGCGGTTGGGGCCGGAGGGACGAAAACGGCCGATGCCCCGTCACCGCTCCCGAGGGAGGGTTCGAGGGCATCGGCCGGGTGGTGTGGGTTTTCCGTCGTGGCGGAGGGGGCGTCAGATCGCGGAGCCCGCCTTCCACTGCTCCCAGTCCATGTTCCAGCCGTTGAGGCCGTTGTCCGGGGCGATGGTCTTGTCACCGGTGTTCTGCACGACGACCACGTCACCGATGATCGAGTTGTTGTAGAACCAGGCGCCCGGCGTGCTCGGGTCGTTCGCGCCCTTGGTGTCGGCGAGGCCCACGCAGCCGTGGCTGGTGTTGACGCTGCCGAAGATGGACTTCGCGCCCCAGTAGTTGCCGTGGATGAAGGTGCCGGAGGTGCTCAGACGCATGGCGTGGGGCACGTCCGCGATGTCGTACTCGCCCTTGCCGTCGTCGTCGGTGAAGCCGACCGTCGCGCCGTTCATCCGGGTCTCCTTGAACTTCTCGGAGATCACCATCTGGCCCTCGTACGTCTTGGTCTCGGGCGCGCCGGCGGAGATCGGGATGGTCTTGACGGTCTTGCCGTTCTGCGTGACCTTCATCTGCTTGGTCTTCGCGTCGACGTAGGAGACCTGGTTGCGCCCGATCTTGAAGGTGACCGTCTTCTGCTGGACGCCGTAGACGCCCTCGGCGCCCTCGACGCCGTCGAGCGCCAGCTTCAGGGTGACGGTGGAGCCCTCCTGCCAGTACTGCTCGGGGCGGCAGTCCATGCGGTTGGCGTTGAACCAGTGGCAGGCCACCTCCTGGCCGCTGGTGGAGGACACGGTGATGCCCTTCTGCACGGCGGCCTTGTCCGTGATCGCCTTGTCGAAGTTGATCGACACCGGCATGCCCACGCCGACCGTGGTGCCGTTGTCCGGGGTGAAGGTGCCGATGAAGCTGTTGGCCTGGGAGACCGTCGTGAAGGACGCGTTCTCGTGGGCGACGAGGCCCCGGGAGTCCTTCGCGGACACGGCCAGCTTGTAGGTGGTGGCGCGCTCGAGCTGGACGCTGGGCTTCCAGCTCTTCTTGTCGGCCGATATCTCGCCCTCGACGACGGTGCCGTCGGAACCGGTCATCGTGACCTTGGTGAGCGTGCCCTTGTCGACGGTCACGGTGGCCGAGTTGTTGATGGAGGCGTTGTTCGAGCCGTTCTTGGGCGTGATCTCGATCCGCGCCTCGGAGGACTTCTTGGCCGCCGCCTCGTCGACCTGCGCCTGCGAGGTGTCCTTGCCGTCGGACCCCGCGGCGGCGTCGTCGTCCCCGCCGGAACACGCCGAGAGCACCAGCACTCCGCCGAGCAGAGCGGACGCGGCCGCCAGACCCCTGCGCCGCCGCTTACCGTCCGTCATCACACGCTTCTCCATCGTCGCCAGAATCCCAACCCCACGAGAGCCCGGCGGGAGCCGAGGCGTCTCGTCCACAACGTTCAACGCTACGACCGGGTGATCCGGTTCCCGAGGCCCACGCGTGTGGGACTCGCCACGTCCGCCGGTGCGGACCGCGGGAACGCCGGTCTTTGCGCCGTTTGAGACGTTCCGGTCCGGTGCGCCGGTTGCCTCGCGGGGTCAACATTTCCCCAAGTCGTCCCGTGGGCGCGGGACCCGCCGCCGCAGGACGCGTCACGGAGGGGCTCTTCGCCGCCGGACTCGTCGTCGCGGTCCTCGTCGCCCGCGTCGAACAGGCTCTCATCCTCGTCGCCGGCGCCCCCTTCGGGCGAGTCCGGGCCGCGGTCGATCCGCTCACCGCTCCAGGAGACCCGCGGCAGTTCCACCCCCGGCACCTCTCCGACCAGTGCGAACGCCTCCACGGGACGAGCCAGGACTTCCGCTGTGTCCTCCGTCACAGCCCTTTCCGCCCGGGTCCGTTCGCCGCCCGCCGGCCCCGTGCCGCCCTCGGCGCCCCGCAGCGCGGCGCCGGTCGGCGCCCGCGCGACCGTCGATCCCGGGAACACCCTGCAGGCGAACGCGGCAAACCGTGAGATCTCCGACGTGGTCACGCCCGGAGCGCACGGGGACGGACGCCCGTGACTTTCCTGTGACCCGCGCGGTTCACTACCATCAGCCCACACGGCCAATTCGCCAGCGCCACAAGGGGATCGATATTCCGTGTCATCCGCGCTCCGTCCGTTGCTGACCGCCACCGCCGCGGGCACCCTGCTGTGCGCCCTGTGGTTCGTCCCGTCCGCGAACGCGACTTCGGACGCCCCGGCGGGGACCGCGCCGTCCGCGGGTCCGTCCCCGCAGGTCACCGAGCAGGCGAGAGGCGTGTCGAGCGCGACGTCGGCCTCGCTGGAGACCACCGGCCAGGACGTCCGCCTCGCGGACACCGGAAGCTTCGACAGCACCCCGTACATCGTCGGCGGCACGGCCTCTCTGGCCCTCGGCGCCGGCTTCGTCGTCTATTCGGTCCGCAGGGAGCGCCTGGAGTTCTGAGCTCCCCCACGGCGTACCGGGGTCCCGCGGACACGTCCGCGGGGCCCCGGCCTCCTCACCTCAGCGGCCCGGTGACCCGCTCCACGGCTGCCACCAGCCGCCCGTCCCGTACGAACGCCTCCGCGGCGGCGAGGTCGGGCGCCAGGTACCGGTCCGGGCCGGGGCCGCCCACGCCGGCCTCCCGCAGCGCCTTCAGCACCGCCCGCGTCGCCGGGGCCGGGGTGAGCCCTTCGCGCAGTTCCACGGCCCGCGCGGCGGCGTACAGCTCGACGGCGACGACCCGGGCGAGGCCGTCGACGGCGGTGCGCAGCTTGCGCGCCGCCGACCAGCCCATGGAGACGTGGTCCTCCTGCATCGCGGACGACGGGATGGAGTCCGCCGACGCCGGTACGGCCAGCCGCTTCAGCTCGCCGACCAGGGCGGCCTGCGTGTACTGGGCGATCATCAGCCCGGAGTCGACGCCGGCGTCGTCGGCGAGGAACGGCGGCAGTCCGTGGCTGCGGTTCTTGTCGAGCAGCCGGTCGGTGCGTCGCTCCGTGATGGAGGCGAGGTCGGCGACGGCGATGGCGAGGAAGTCGAGCACGTAGGCGACCGGCGCCCCGTGGAAGTTGCCGTTGGACTCCAGGCGGCCTCCCCCGGAGCCGAAGGCCTGGGAGGCGCCCCCGAGGAGGACCACCGGGTTGTCGACGGCGGCGGCGAGTTCGCGCTCGGCGACCAGCCGGGCGTGCGCCAGGGTGTCACGTCCGGCGCCGGCGACCTGCGGGGCGCAGCGCACCGAGTAGGCGTCCTGGACCCGGGGCGCGTCGTCCTGGTGATGCCCCGTCAGGCCCGAACCCTCCAGCACGGCCAGCATGTTGGCGGCGCTCGCGGCCTGCCCGGGGTGCGGGCGGATGGCGTGCAGCTCGGGGGCGAGCACCTTGTCGGTGCCGAGCAGCGCCTCCAGGCTCAGCGCGGCGGTGACGTCGGCGGACCGGTAGAGGAGGTCCAGGTCGGCGAGGGCCAGGACCAGCATGCCGAGCATGCCGTCGGTGCCGTTGAGGAGGGCGAGCCCTTCCTTCTCGCGCAGTTCGACGGGCCGGATGCCGTGGCCGGCGAGCAGTTCACCGGCCGGCCGCACGCTGCCGTCGGGGCCCTCCGCCTCCCCCTCGCCCATCAGCGCGAGGGCGCAGTGGGACAGCGGGGCGAGGTCGCCGGAGCAGCCGAGGGAGCCGTACTCGTGCACGACCGGGGTGATCCCGGCGTTCAGCACGTCGGCCATCGTCTGCGCGACCTCGGGCCGGACACCGGTGTGTCCGGAGCAGACGGTCTTCAGCCGCAGGAACATCAGCGCCCGGACGACCTCCCGCTCCACGCGCGGCCCCATGCCGGCGGCGTGCGAGCGGACGATGTTGCGTTGCAGCCGGGCACGGAGCTCGGGGCTGATGTGCCGGGTCGCCAGGGCGCCGAAACCGGTGCTCACCCCGTAGACGGGGTCCGGCTTGGCAGCCAGGGCGTCCACGATCTCGCGGGACGCGGCGAGGGCGGCGACCGCCTCCGCGGACAGTTCGACGCGGGCGCCGTCGCGCGCCACGGCCCGCACGTCGGACGCGGTCACGCCCGACGTCCCCACCACCACAGTGTGCATATCCATATTCAGGAGCCTACGCAGTGAATGCCGCACTGTCACCACCGGACCGGGCCCGCGCCCCTTACCCGGGCGCGTGCCGCCCGCGGAACCGGCGCCGCTCCCCGTCGGCCTCCCGCGACGGTTCGTCCGCGAGCCGCACCACGGGGTCGCCCGGCCCCTCCCGCCCGGCCACCACGGGATGCGCGGCCCGCTCGGCCTTGGCCCGGTACTGCGCCGCGTCGGCCAGCCGGAACAGCCGCCGGGCGGAGCGCACCGGCCCGACCGGGTCCCCGGTGGACGCCACCCCGCACGCGACCCCGTCCCCGATGCCCAGCTCGACGGCCCGCCGGCACACCTCGTCGGCCGCCTTGACCACCTCGTCGGCGGGCGGCCCGACCGCCAGCAGGCAGAACTCGTCCCCGCCGAGCCGCGCCGCCAGGGCGCCCGGCAGCATCGCCCCGCACAGCGAGAGAACGGTGCCGAATCGTTCCAGCAGCCGGTCGCCCACGGAGTGCCCGAGCGTGTCGTTGACCCGCTTCAGCCCGTTCACGTCGCACACCACCAGGCTGACGACGGCCCCGTCGCGCCGGTGCCGCTCGACCGCCTCGTCCAGCCGGGCGTCCACGGCCCGCCGGTTGGCGAGGCCGGTCAGCGAGTCCGTGAAGGCCAGCCGCCGCGCCTCCTCCAGCCGCTCGGTCTGCGCGATGCCCGCGGCCACCACGGCGGCCAGCACGGTCGCGAAGTCGGCGTCCGCGCGCCCGAACACGGGCTCACCGACCGGCCGGGCCACGTACAGCTCGCCCCAGGCCCGCCCGTGCATCACGATCGGCGCGACCACGCAGCAGCCGCGCCCCCGCCGCCGCAGCGCCGCGACCCGCTGGTGGCAGTAGCCGGCGCGCCCCTCCTCGGGGCCCCGCGCGGTCTCCACCCAGGCGCCGGGCTCGCCCCCGCCGGCCCACTGCTCGTGCAGGAACTCGGTGATCTCGGCGAACTGGTGCACCGGGTACGACTCGTCCTCGGGGAACTCCTCCTCGCCCTCGGCCAGCTCCCCGACGTTCACCAGCACCCGCAGCCGTCCGAGCTCCCGCTCCCACACCGACAGCGCGGCGAAACTCCCGCCCAGCGCCCGGCGGGCCCCGCCGGCGGCGGCCCGCCACGCCTCCCGCGAACTGTGCGCGGCGGCCATGCCCTGAGCCAGCGCCACCACGGCCGCCAGCCGGCTCTCCTCACCCATTCCCCCAGATTAGGGAGATTCTCCGCTTGTCGAGACATCGGGGACGACGTGAAAGTCACTCCCCCGGCCACTCCGGCCGCCGCTTCTCGTTGAAGGCCGCGACACCCTCCGCCCGGTCCCCGGAGAACGCCACCGACCGCCAGGCCGCGTCCTCGACCTCCAGCCCGGCCGGCAGATCGAGTCCGTGCCCGAGCCGCAGCGCCCGCTTGGCGGCCCGCAGCCCCACGGGCGAGTTCCCGGCGATCCGCGCGGCCAGGGCGAGCGCCTCCTCGCGGTCCCGCCCCTCCTCCACCAACGCGTCCACGAGCCCGATCTCCCGCGCCTCGGCGGCCTCCACCCGCCGCGCGGTGAAGATGAGCTCGGCCGCCCGCGCCGCGCCCACGCGCCGGGGCAGCAACTGCGTACCGCCCCCGCCCGGGATCACCCCGACGGACACCTCGGGCAGCCCCATCACGGCCGTACGGTCGGCCACGATCACGTCGCACGACAGGGCCAGCTCGCACCCGCCCCCCAGCGCGAACCCGTGCACGGCGGCGACGGCGGGCACCGGCAGCTGCAGCACCCCCGTGTAGGCGGCCCGCGCCACCGGCCGCTGCCGCACCAGGTCCGCGTCGCTGAACGAGTTCCGCTCCTTCAGATCGGCCCCCACGCAGAACGCCCGCTCGTGCGAGGAGGTCAGCACCACCGCCCGTACGTCACGGTCCTCGCCCAGCGCCGCACAGGCCCCGGCGATCGAGCGGGCCATCTCCGTCGACACCGCGTTCATGGCCTTCGGCCGGTCGAGGACGAGCTCCGCGACATGCCCCCGCTCGTGCCGCCGCACCAGCACGAACTCCCCGAACCGTTCCTCACTCATGACACCCTCCGGTTAACGCGGGTTAACGTGACTCGCCCCGATCATGGCAGCCGGGAGCCGCCGAGGAAAAGGGTCCACCCGTTCGAGTGACATACGACCGACCCGGCTGAGCCGCGCCCCGCCCGGCGCGTAGCGTGCGCACACCGCGGCGCGCCGCAGGGGGGAGACAGACGATGACACCGGACGAGACCCGCACCGTCCCCCGAGGACGCCACCGCAAGCCCCGCGACCGCCGCGCCCTCCTGGCCGCGGGCGCCCTGACCCTGACGGCGTGCGCGGCGGCCCTCATCCACCTGGCGGCCCCGGACACCCCGCCCAGGGCCGCGAAGGCGGCCCCCCTCCCCGAGACCAGCACCTCCACACCGGGCACGGAACCCACGCCCCCCGAGGGGTCCACACCCCCGCCGCCCCCTCACCCCGGCCCGACGTCCCCGAGGCCCCTGGGCGGCAAAGCACAGATCCCCCTCGTCCCACCCCGCGTCGAAACGCCACCCCCACAACCACGGACCACACCACCACCGAGCGAACGCCCCCGCCCCCGCGCCGCCCCGCCCCGGACGTCACCGGCGCCCCAGCCCCCACCGGACCGGCACCAGCCGACGGCACCACCCCCGTCGGCGCCCACACCCACACCCACACCCCCGCCCCCTCCGCCTGACGACGACGAGGACCGGGGCCTCTGCCTGCCGCTGCTCAGCCTCTGCCTGGGCGGCTGAGGGAACTCAGGCCGACGGCTCCGCGTCGTTCCGGCGGGTCAGCAGCCAGGGCTCGACCACGCCGAGACCACGCACGGGCCGCTGCCACGTCGGCCGGAGGGCGAAACGGTACGAGGGCGGCTCCTCGCCCTCCTTCTCGGCCGCTGCCGCCGCCTCGGCCGCGGCGGCCTCACTGGCCGGCGCGTCACCGGTGCGGATCAGCTCCTGGGCGAAGTCGGCGTCCACGAGCACCGCGTCGCGGGGGGCTATGGAGGTGAGACGGGAGGCCAGGTTGACGGTCGTGCCGAAGACATCGCCCATCCGGGTGGTGACGGTGCCGAAGGCCATGCCGACCCGCAGTTCCGGCATGGTCTCGTCGTTCGCCATGGTCTCGATGAGCCGCAGGGCGATCTCCGCGGCGGTCCCGGCGTCGTCGGCGGCGTACAGAACCTCGTCGCCGAGGGTCTTGATGAGCCGTCCGCCGCGTGCCGCGACCAGGTCGGCGGCGGTGGTCTCGAACGCCTCGACCAGCTCGCCGAGCTCCTCCTCCTCCATCCGCCGGGTCAGGCGGGTGAAGCCGACGAGGTCGGCGAAGGCGACGGCGAGCCGCCGGTCCACCATCTCCTCGTCGTCGGCCGCCTGCACCACGCGCCCGGCCGAGGCGGCGAGCTGCCGCCGCCAGACATAGACGAGGAACTCCTCCAGCTCGGGAAGGAGCAGCTCGACGATCGGATACGTGACCTCGGTGCGGGTCATGCCGGGCTCGGGCGGCTCCGTGAGCCCTTCCAGGAAGGAATCGATCTGCCATTCGGCCAGACGTGCGGTGGTCTGGCCGGTGGACCGGGCGACCTGCACGGCCATCGCCTCGCTGAGGAGGCCCGCCTCCACCAGACCGGCGAGGCGGCGCAGGGCGAGGACGTCCGCCTCCGTCAGGGCCTTCGCCTGGCCGACGTCGGCGAAGCCCATGGCACGCCAGAAGCGGGTGGCGAGCTCCATCGTGACGCCGGCGCTGCGGGCCGCCTGGAACGGCGTGTAACGGCGCTCGGCGCCCAGGATGAGCTGCTCGAGGCGCAGAGCAAGCGGATCCTCGCCGTCGCCCTGCGCGTCCGCACCGGAACCCGAGTCGTCGACGCTCACGCGTTGCTGCCCTTCCGATCTGTCACGGCCATGTCTCGACCGGGCTCAACTCTACGGCAGGTGTGCGGTAGCTCACTCCGTCAGGTTGGGCCGCGGGTGAGGCACGGGTCGCGCCCCTTGTCCCACGCGCCCGGGACGCGACCCCGGGGCGCTTTTCAGCCACGGTCGCGCAAGCGGCGCACGCCGGCGCGGGTGGGGGTGGGTGCTGCACGCCCCGGCGCATCGTCACGTCCCCGGGGTGGGCGCGGGCCGGGGGTGTCTGCGCAACCCGGCGCTCACGGGGTGCCGCCGCGCCCACCCGTGCCGCCCCAGCGGCACGACTGCCCGCAGTGGGCGAGGGACGCTCCCGGCCGGGCGGCAGCCGCGTACGGCGAGACGGGGCACCCGGCGCGGGCGGGGTGCACCCGCGTACGGCGGGGAGGGGACGGGGCGGGGGCGGGCGCCCGCAGCGGCCGGCGCGTCCACGCCCTTCACCGACCGGGACGCACTCTCGCGCCGGACCGAGGACGACCGCCCCCACCGCGGCCCCGCACCACCCACCGAGTTCGGGCGCCACGCCCGCCCCCACCGGACGGAACACCGCGCCGCAGGCACGGGACCCCACCCCCCACCGGACGGAACACTGCCCCACGGACGCCAGGCCCACCCCCCACCGACAGAACCCGCACCCCACGCATCCCCCACCTCACGCCCGCAAGTGGACGATGTCCCCCGCCCCCACCGGCTCCTGCACCCCCGCCTCCGTCGCCAGCACCAGCCGCCCGTCTCCGTCCACGGCCACCGCCTCCCCCACCAGCGCCCGGTCCCCCGGCAACTCCGCCCGCACGACCCGCCCCAGCGTCGCGCACCCCGCCGCGTACGCCTCCTGCAGCCCGCACGCCCCCGCGTCACCGCCGGCGGCCCGCCAGCGCCCGTACCAGTCCTCCAGCCCCCGCAGCATCGCCCGCAGCAACGGATCCCGGTCCGTACTCACGGCCCCCGCCAACGCCAACGACCCCGCCGTGGGCACCGGCAGCTCATCAGCGCGCAGGCTCACGTTGACGCCGACCCCGACGACCACACCACCACCCCCCGGAGCCCCAGCGGTCCCCGTAGCCCCCGTAGCCCCCGCGGTCCCCACCGCCTCCGCCAGGATCCCCCCGGCCTTCCGCTCCTCTCCCCCCACCGTCACCAGCACGTCATTGGGCCACTTCAACGCCGTATCGACGCCCCCGGCCCGCGCCAGCCCGGCAGCCACGGCGACCCCCGTCAGCAGCGGCAGCCACCCCCACCGCTCCACCGGCACGGCGTCCCCCGGCCGCAACAACACGGAGAAGAACAACCCGGACCGGGCAGGAGCCACCCACTTCCGGTCCAGCCGCCCCCGCGCGGCGGTCTGCTCCTCCGCGACGAGGACGACCCCCTCCTCCAACCCCCCAGCGCCGCCCGCACCGGCCCGCGCCACAAGATCGGAGTTCGTGGACCCGGTCCGCTGCACCACGTCCACCTCCCGCCACAGACTTCCCTCCCGCACGAGAGCCCGCCGCAGCGCGGCGGCGTTCAACGGCGGCCGGTCGAGGTCGGACCACCGGTTACGGCGGGGCCCAGCGGATTCGGAGTCATCTCGGGGTGTCATGCAACCCACACTAGGTGTGGGAAACACCGCACTGCCGAACACACGGCCCCCCACTACGCTACGGCTGAGTAACCGTCCCCCCTTTTGAGCAGGCAGGGAGCCGCATCCCGATGTCCGAGCCGGAAGAGCAGCAGCCTGACATCCACACCACCGCGGGCAAGCTCGCGGATCTCCAGCGTCGCATCGAAGAGGCGACGCACGCCGGCTCCGCACGCGCCGTCGAGAAGCAGCACGCCAAGGGCAAGCTGACGGCCCGTGAGCGGATCGACCTCCTGCTCGACGAGGGCTCCTTCGTCGAACTGGACGAGTTCGCCCGGCACCGCTCCACCAACTTCGGTCTCGACGCCAACCGCCCGTACGGCGACGGCGTCGTCACGGGCTACGGCACGGTCGACGGCCGCCCGGTCGCCGTCTTCTCCCAGGACTTCACCGTCTTCGGCGGCGCCCTCGGCGAGGTCTACGGCCAGAAGATCGTGAAGGTCATGGACTTCGCGCTGAAGACCGGCTGCCCGGTCGTCGGCATCAACGACTCCGGCGGCGCCCGCATCCAGGAGGGCGTGGCCTCCCTCGGCGCGTACGGCGAGATCTTCCGCCGCAACACCCACGCCTCCGGCGTGATCCCGCAGATCAGCCTGGTCGTCGGACCCTGCGCGGGCGGCGCGGTCTACTCCCCCGCGATCACCGACTTCACGATCATGGTCGACCGGACCAGCCACATGTTCATCACCGGCCCGGACGTCATCAAGACGGTCACCGGCGAGGACGTCGGCTTCGAGGAGCTCGGCGGCGCCCGCACGCACAACTCCACGTCCGGCGTGGCGCACCACATGGCGGGCGACGAGAAGGACGCGATCGAGTACGTCAAGCAGCTCCTCTCCTACCTCCCGTCCAACAACCTCTCGGAGCCGCCGGCGTTCCCCGAGGAGGCCGACCTCACGGTCACCGACGAGGACCGCGAACTCGACACGATCGTCCCGGACTCGGCGAACCAGCCGTACGACATGCACACGGTCATCGAGCACGTCCTCGACGACGCGGAGTTCTTCGAGACGCAGCCCCTGTTCGCGCCGAACATCCTCACCGGGTACGGCCGCGTCGAGGGCCGCCCCGTCGGCATCGTCGCCAACCAGCCGATGCAGTTCGCCGGCTGCCTGGACATCACCGCGTCGGAGAAGGCGGCCCGCTTCGTGCGGACCTGCGACGCCTTCAACATCCCGGTGCTGACCTTCGTCGACGTCCCCGGCTTCCTGCCCGGCGTGGACCAGGAGCACGACGGCATCATCCGCCGCGGCGCCAAGCTGATCTACGCCTACGCCGAGGCCACGGTCCCCCTCATCACCGTCATCACCCGCAAGGCGTTCGGCGGCGCGTACGACGTGATGGGCTCCAAGCACCTGGGCGCCGACCTCAACCTCGCCTGGCCCACCGCCCAGATCGCGGTGATGGGCGCGCAGGGCGCCGTCAACATCCTGCACCGCCGCACCATCGCCGAGTCGGACGACCCGGAGGCGACCCGGGACCGGCTGATGCGGGAGTACGAGGACGCCCTCCTCAACCCCTACGTCGCGGCCGAGCGCGGCTACGTCGACGCGGTGATCATGCCGTCCGACACCCGTCGCCACATCGTGCGCGGTCTGCGCCAGCTGCGCACCAAGCGCGAGAGCCTGCCCCCGAAGAAGCACGGCAACATCCCCCTGTAAGGAGCCGCTGTGACGATCAAGGTCGTACGGGGCAACCCGACCCCGGAGGAGCTGGCCGCCGCACTGGCGGTGGTCAGGGCGCGCGCCGCGGCGGCGGCCGCCCTGCCGTCCGGCGCGCCCACGGTCCGCGACGCCTGGTCCGACCCGTCCCGCATCGCCGCCCGCCACGTGCCCCGGCCGGGCCCGGCGTCGTGGTCGCGGACGTACTGGCCCGGCGCCTGATCCGGCGACGGCGTCCCGGACGGGCCGTAGGCACGGCGTACGGCCCGTCCCGCGTCACCGCGCCCCCACCGACTCCCCCTCGCCCCACCGGACCCTCCCCGCCCCGCCAAGTTGAGTACGCGTACTCAGGCGCCCCCCTCCGGCTCCGCCGCACGCTGGAGGAATGCTGTGGTCCGACCCCGAGAACAAACCGCCGAAGGAACTGCGCGACGCGCAGGAGATGCTGCGGCGGCTGGGTGTTCTCATGGCGCTGGCCATGGTGCTCGCGATGCTCGTGATCGGCGTGAGGTGAGGCATCCGGGCGACGTCGATACGCTGACCGTATGACAGATCAGCCGCGTCGCCGCCTCGTGCTCGCCTCCCAGTCCCCCGCCCGGCTCGGGCTGCTCCGCCAGGCCGGACTGGACCCCGAGGTGATGGTCAGCGGGGTGGACGAGGACGCCGTCTCCGCCCCCACCCCCGCCGAACTGGCGCTCGCCCTGGCCGAGGCCAAGGCGTCCGTCGTCGCCGCGAAGCCCGAGGTGCAGGGCGCGCTGGTGATCGGCTGCGACTCGGTGCTGGAGCTGGACGGCCGGGCCCTCGGCAAGCCGGCGGACGCCGAGGAGGCCACCGCGCGCTGGAAGGCGATGCGCGGCCGGGCGGGCGTCCTCCAGACGGGTCACTGTGTCCACGACACCGTCAGCGGGCGTTACGCCTCCGCCACCGCCTCCACGGTCGTCCGTTTCGGTGAACCTTCCGAGGAGGAGATCGCGGCCTACGTGGCGTCCGGCGAACCGCTGCACGTGGCCGGGGCGTTCACCCTGGACGGCCGCTCGGCCCCGTTCATCGAGGGCATCGACGGCGACCACGGCAACGTGATCGGCATCAGCCTGCCGCTGGTCCGCCGCCTGCTGGCCGAACTGGGCGTCGGCATCACGGAGCTGTGGGCGCCGCGGGCGGACTGACCGGCGTGCCGGGCCCGCCCGGGCCGCCGGGGCCCGCGGAACCGTCCGTACCGCCGGGGCCGCCGCCCGCCGTCCCCGCGGCGTCCGCCGGCTCCCCGGACCGCCCGTCGTACGTCATCAGGAGCAGCACGACGAGCGCGAGGACGACGACCATGAGGAGGAACGCCGTCCAGCCGACGAGCCCCCACGCGAACGCGCCGAGCAGCGCGTGCACCACCGCGGCGCTGGTCAGCAGCACCTTGCCGAATCCGGCCGGGGCCCGGTCGCGCACGGCGACCAGCAGGGACACCAGGCCGCACAGCGCGAAGTAGAGACCGAAGACCACTCCGCCGGCCTTCGAGGACACCGCCATCACGTCCGGGTCGAGGCCGGCCAGCGACATGTCCTGCCGGTCGACGACGACCCCGAGGAACCAGTTCACCGCCAGCACGCCCAACGCCTCGGCGAACAGCACGAGCGCGACGATCCACGCCACCGGTCTGCGGACCACCGGCCCCCACCCACCTTCGAGCACGACTGTGGTTACCCCGAGTACGTTCGGGACGACGCGAAGGCTACTAACCGGTAAACCCCGGTACAAGGGGCCTGCCGAGGGCAAAGAATCATTGGGCCATTCGTAGGGACTCCACAAAGAAACCAAGTGGGCCGCGGCACGCTCTCACAGAGACCTTGACCACACGTCGGCGCTAGTGTTTCCGGGAGGAGTCCTGCGTACCGAGGTGCGACAAGGGCTTTCGCGGGTCGAGCAAGCCTCGCATCACGCTCCGTGTGGGCAAGCTCACCACTGGGGACGGGTCGAAGTGCCGTGTCGGCAGTCCCTAAACTCGGCTTGTTTCAAGGAGGGAGCCTCAATCGTGCGCAAGGTGCTCATCGCCAACCGTGGCGAAATCGCTGTCCGCGTGGCCCGGGCCTGCCGGGATGCCGGAATCGCGAGCGTTGCCGTCTACGCCGACCCGGACCGGGACGCTCTGCATGTCCGCGCCGCGGATGAGGCGTTCGCCCTGGGCGGTGACACTCCGGCCACCAGCTACCTGGACATGGACAAGGTGCTGAAGGCCGCGCGGGAGTCGGGGGCCGACGCGGTCCACCCCGGCTACGGCTTCCTCTCGGAGAACGCCGACTTCGCCCAGGCGGTGCTGGACGCGGGCCTGATCTGGATCGGCCCGCCCCCGCAGGCCATCCGCGACCTCGGCGACAAGGTCGCCGCCCGGCACATCGCGCAGCGCGCGGGCGCCCCGCTGGTCGCGGGCACGTCCGACCCGGTGAGCGGCGCGGACGAGGTCGTCGCGTTCGCCGAGGAGCACGGCCTGCCGATCGCCATCAAGGCCGCGTTCGGCGGCGGCGGGCGCGGCCTGAAGGTCGCCCGCACCCTCGAAGAGGTGCCGGAGCTGTACGACTCGGCCGTCCGCGAGGCGGTCGCCGCCTTCGGCCGCGGCGAGTGCTTCGTCGAGCGCTACCTCGACAAGCCGCGCCACGTGGAGACCCAGTGCCTGGCCGACCAGCACGGCAACGTGGTGGTGGTCTCCACCCGTGACTGCTCGCTGCAGCGCCGCCACCAGAAGCTGGTCGAGGAGGCCCCCGCGCCGTTCCTCACCGACGCCCAGGTCGAGGAGCTGTACCGCGCGTCCAAGGCCATCCTCAAGGAGGCCGGCTACGTCGGCGCGGGCACCGTGGAGTTCCTCGTCGGCAACGACGGCACGATCTCCTTCCTCGAGGTCAACACCCGCCTCCAGGTGGAGCACCCGGTGACCGAGGAGGTCGCCGGCGTCGACCTGGTGCGCGAGATGTTCCGCATCGCCGACGGCGAGGAGCTCGGCTACGACGACCCGGTGCTGCGCGGCCACTCCTTCGAGTTCCGCATCAACGGCGAGGACCCGGGCCGGAACTTCCTGCCGGCTCCCGGCACCGTCTCCGCCTTCGCCCCGCCGTCCGGCCCGGGCGTGCGTCTGGACGCGGGCGTGGAGTCCGGCAGCGTGATCGGCCCGGCGTGGGACTCCCTGCTGGCCAAGCTGATCGTCACCGGCCGCACCCGCAAGGAGGCGCTGGAGCGCGCCTCCCGTGCGCTGGAGGAGTTCACGGTCGAGGGCATGGCCACGGCCATCCCGTTCCACCGCGCGGTGGTGAAGGACCCGGCGTTCGCCCCCGAACTGACCGGCTCCAGCGAGCCGTTCACGGTGCACACGCGCTGGATCGAGACCGAGTTCGTCAACGACATCAAGCCCTTCACCTCGCCCGCGGACGCGGACGCCGAGGAGGATGCGGGCCGCGAGACGGTCGTCGTCGAGGTCGGCGGCAAGCGTCTGGAGGTCTCCCTGCCCGCGTCGCTCGGCATGAGCCTGGCGCGCACGGGTCTGGCCGCCGGCGCCAAGCCCAAGCGCCGTGCCGCCCGCAAGTCGGGCCCGGCGGCCTCCGGTGACACCCTCGCCTCCCCGATGCAGGGCACGATCGTCAAGGTCGCGGTCGAGGAGGGCCAGGAGGTGCAGGAGGGCGACCTGGTCGTCGTCCTGGAGGCGATGAAGATGGAGCAGCCCATCAACGCCCACCGCTCCGGCACCGTCAAGGGCCTGACCGCGGAGGTCGGCGGCTCGGTCACGTCCGGCGCCGCGATCTGCGAGATCAAGGACTGACCCCCGCCGACGCCGCAGCGCCCGGCGCTCCTCCTGCGAGGGGACGCCGGGCGCTGTCGTATCGGCGAACCCGGTCAGCGCCGCCGCAGGTCCGCCACCCGGGCCGTCCGCTCGGCGCCCTGCCCCTGGTCGGACGCGGCGCCCAGCCCCACCGCCGTACGCAGTCCGGGCGCCTGCCGTCGGGGGCCGGGCAGCGGGACGTCACGGCGCTGCCGCCCCGACGGCGGCCCGTCATGTCCCGCGCCGCCGTTTCCCCCCGGCGCCCCCGCGACGGCGATCTGCACGCCCTGGTCGGCCAGCGCCTGGAGCTCGGTCGCCGCGCGGTCGTCGTGCGCGGGCGGCTCGTCGGTCACCAGCCGGGTGATCAGGTCGGTCGGCACGGTCTGGAACATGGTGTCCGTGCCGAGCTTGGTGTGGTCGGCGAGGACCACCACCTCGGCCGCCGCCTGCACCAGCGCCCGGTCGACGGACGCCGACAGCATGTTGGACGTGGACAGCCCGCGCTCGGCGGTCAGGCCGCTGCCCGAGAGGAAGGCCCGGGAGACCCGCAGCCCCTGCAGGGACTGTTCGGCGCCGCTGCCGACGAGGGCGTAGTTCGAACCGCGCAGCGTGCCTCCGGTCATCACGACCTCGACCCGGTTGGCGTGGGCGAGCGCCTGGGCGACCAGCAGGGAGTTGGTGACGACCGTCAGCCCGGGCACCCGGGCCAGCCGACGGGCCAGCTCCTGCGTGGTGGTGCCCGCGCCGACCACGATGGCCTCGCCCTCCTCCACGAAGCTCGCGGCGAGGTCGGCGATGGCGGTCTTCTCGGCGGTGGCGAGGTGCGACTTCTGCGGGAAGCCGGACTCGCGTGTGAAACCGCCCGGCAGTACCGCACCGCCGTGCCGGCGGTCGAGGAGTCCTTCTGCCTCCAGCGCGCGCACGTCCCGCCGTACGGTCACTTCGGAGGTCTGGACGACGCGGGCGAGCTCACGGAGCGACACGGCTCCGTTCGCTCGCACCATTTCGAGGATCAATTGGCGACGTTCTGCAGCGAACACGAAACTGACAGTAACGCCGGCGACCGTCTGCTTTCAGCAGTTTGCGCTGAATAGCAGAAGTTGTTCGCACGGCCCCACGGCAAGTGGTATAGGGCCGGGTCAGCCCTCGTCGGCCGTCTTCCGCGTGTGCAGCTGCCGTGCGACCTCGGCGATCGAGCCCGACAGCGACGGGTACACGGTGAAGGCGTTCGCGATCTGTTCGACGGTCAGGTTGTTGTCGACCGCGACCGAGATGGGGTGGATGAGTTCCGAGGCGCGCGGCGCCACGACGACACCACCCACCACGATGCCGGTGCCCGGACGGCAGAAGATCTTGACGAAGCCGTCGCGGATGCCCTGCATCTTGGCGCGCGGGTTGCGCAGCAGCGGCAGCTTCACCACGCGCGCGTCGATCTTCCCGCCGTCCACGTCGGCCTGCGTGTACCCGACGGTGGCGATCTCGGGATCGGTGAAGACGTTGGAGGAGACCGTCTTCAGGTTGAGCGGCGCGACCGCGTCCCCCAGGAAGTGGTACATCGCGATCCGCCCCTGCATGGCGGCCACCGAGGCGAGCGCGAAGACACCGGTGACGTCACCCGCCGCGTACACGCCCGGGGCCGTGGTCCGCGACACCTTGTCGGTCCAGATGTGGCCCGAGTCCCGCAGCCGCACCCCGGCCTCCTCCAGACCCATGCCCGCGGAGTTGGGGACGGCGCCGACGGCCATCAGACAGTGCGTGCCGGTGATGACCCGGCCGTCCGCCAGCGTCACCTCGACCCGGTCCCCGACCCGCTTGGCGGACTGCGCCCGCGAGCGGGCCATGACGTTCATGCCGCGCCGCCGGAAGACGTCCTCCAGCACGGCCGCCGCGTCCGGGTCCTCGCCCGGCAGCACGCGGTCGCGCGAGGACACCAGCGTCACGCGGGAGCCGAGCGCCTGGTAGGCGCCGGCGAACTCGGCGCCCGTGACACCCGAACCGACCACGATGAGCTCCTCGGGAAGCTCGTCGAGGTCGTACACCTGGGTCCAGTTCAGGATCCGCTCGCCGTCGGGCTGCGCGTCCGGCAGCTCACGCGGATGACCGCCGGTCGCGATCAGCACGGCGTCCGCGGTGAGCGTCTCCTCGGTGCCGTCGGCGGCGGTCACGACGACCTTGCGCGACCCGTCGAGCGCCTGCATCCCGTCCAGCCGCCCGCGCCCGCGCATCACCCGCGCGCCGGCGCGCGTCACGGAGGCGGTGATGTCGTGCGACTGCGCCAGCGCGAGCCGCTTCACACGCCGGTTGACCTTCCCCAGGTCCACGCCGACCACCCGGGCGGACTGCTCCAGCGGCGGGGTGTCGTCGGCGACGATGATCCCCAGCTCCTCGTAGGAGGAGTCGAAGGTGGTCATCACCTCGGCCGTGGCGATCAGGGTCTTGGACGGCACGCAGTCGGTCAGCACCGACGCCCCGCCCAGGCCGTCGCAGTCGACGACGGTCACCTCCGCGCCGAGCTGCGCGGCGACCAGCGCCGCTTCGTATCCGCCGGGTCCGCCACCGATGATCACGATCCGAGTCACGTACTCCATTGTCCCGCACACTTCACCGTGCGACCGCCCGGGGGTGTTCCTCCTCGGCCACCCCGGCCCCGGCACCCCCTGCCGTACCCTTCCCCCCATGTCGCTCTACGCCGCCTACGCCGGCAACCTCGACGCACGGCTGATGTCCCGCCGCGCCCCGCACTCCCCGCTGCGGGCCACCGGCTGGCTCAACGGCTGGCGGCTGACGTTCGGCGGCGAGCACATGGGCTGGGAGGGCGCGCTGGTCACCCTGGTGGAGGACCCGCTCTCCCAGGTCTTCGTCTCCCTCTACGACATCGCGCCCATGGACGAGGAGTCCCTGGACCGCTGGGAGGGGACGGGCCTGGGCATCTACCGCCGCACCCGGGTCCGCGCGCACACCCTGGACGGCGAGGAGGGCGCCTGGGCCTACGTCCTGAACTCCTACGAGGGCGGCCTGCCCTCGGCCCGCTACCTGGGCGAGATCGCCGACGCGGCGGAGTCCGCGGGGGCGCCCCACGACTATGTGATGGAGCTCCGCAAGCGTCCCTGCTGAGGGAAACGACAAGACAACGATCGCCATCCCGTCGCTTCCCACATCTACGCGCGTAGGCGAATTGCGGCTACCCTCGTCGACGTGAACGCTTCTCTTCTTCCGGACGACATCCAGGGCGACCCGTACGCCGCAGCCGACGCCGCCGCAGCCCGTCTGCGCGAACTCACAGGCGCCGAGACCCACGACGTCGCCCTCGTGATGGGCTCCGGGTGGGCCCCGGCCGTGGACGCGCTCGGCACCCCCGAGGCCGAGCACCCGGTCACCGAGCTGCCCGGCTTCCCGCCGCCGGCGGTCGAAGGCCACGGAGGCAAGATCCGCTCCTACCGCGTGGGCGCGAAGCGTGCCCTGGTCTTCCTGGGCCGCACCCACTACTACGAGGGCCGCGGGGTGGCCGCCGTCGCGCACGGCGTCCGCACGGCGGTCGCGGCGGGCGCGAAAACGATCGTGCTGACCAACGGCTGCGGAGGGCTCCGCGCGGGGATGCGCCCCGGGCAGCCGGTCCTGATCAGCGACCACATCAACCTGACGGCGACCTCGCCGATCGTGGGCGCGAACTTCGTGGACCTCACCGACCTGTACTCCCCGCGCCTGCGCGCCCTGTGCAAGGAGATCGACCCCTCCCTGGAGGAGGGCGTCTACGCCCAGTTCCCCGGCCCGCACTACGAGACGCCCGCGGAGATCCGCATGGCCCGCGTCATCGGGGCGGACCTGGTCGGCATGTCCACGGTCCTGGAGGCCATCGCCGCGCGCGAGGCCGGCGCGGAGGTCCTCGGCATCTCCCTGGTGACCAACCTGGCCGCGGGGATGACGGGCGAGCCCCTCAACCACGAGGAAGTCCTCCAGGCGGGCCGCGACAGCGCGACACGCATGGGCGCGCTCCTCACCCAGGTGCTGGGGCGCTTGTAACCCACCTGCGCGCAGCGCGACTCCTCGTCAGCGGGACTGTGCGGCTCGGGGTGCGGGCGCCTTCGGCGCGGGTGGGCCGCGGCGACGCCCGGCGTGGGTGCGGGCCGGGGGGCGTCGGCGCAACCCGGCGCCAACGGGGCGCATCCCCCGGAGGGGGTGCCACCGTGCCGCCCCGGGGCACCTCCCGGGCCCTTGAGGCACCGGGGAGGCACGACTGCCCGCAGTGGGCGAGGGGCGCTCCCGGCCGGGCGGTAGCCGCGTACGGCGAGACGGGGCACCCGGCGCGGGCGGGGTGCACCCGCCTGCGGCGGGGAGGGGACGGGGTGGGGGCGGGCGCCCGCAGCGGCCGGCGCGTCCGCGCCCTTCACCGACCGGGACGCACTCTCGCGCCGGACCGAGGACGACCGCGGCCCCGCGCCACCCACCGACCGCGGGCGCCACGCCCGCCCCCCACCGAACAGAACACCGCGCCGCAGGCACGGGACCCCAGCCCCCACCGGGCAGAACTCCCGCCCCCGCGGGCACCCTGACGACACGACCACCGAGAGAGGCCGACCGACCGTGGAACACGACGCGCTCATCGCACAGGCCCAGGCATGGCTCGCCGAGGACCCCGACCCGGACACCCGCGAGGAACTCGCCCGCCTCATCGACTCCGGCGACCACGCCGAACTCACCGCCCGCTTCGCCGGCACCCTCCAGTTCGGCACCGCCGGACTCCGCGGCGAGCTCGGCGCCGGCCCCCTCCGCATGAACCGCTCCGTGGTCATCCGCGCCGCCGCCGGCCTCGCCGCGTACCTCAAGAAGCACGGCCACACCGACGGCCTCGTCGTCATCGGCTACGACGCCCGCCACAAGTCGCGGACCTTCGCCGAGGACACCGCCGCCGTCATGACCGGCGCCGGCCTCCGCGCCGCCGTCCTCCCCCGTCCCCTCCCCACCCCCGTCCTCGCCTTCGCCATCCGGCACCTCGGCGCGGTCGCCGGTGTGGAGGTCACCGCCAGCCACAACCCGCCCCGCGACAACGGCTACAAGGTGTACCTGGGCGACGGTTCCCAGATCGTCCCCCCGGCGGACGCGGAGATCGCCGCGGAGATCGAGGCAGTCGCCTCCCTCACCACCGTCCCCCGCCCCGCCACCGGCTGGGAGACCCTCGACGACACCGTCCTGGACGCCTACCTCGCCCGTACGGACGCCGTCCTCTCCCAGGGCTCGCCCCGCACCGCCCGCACCGTCTACACCGCCATGCACGGCGTGGGCAAGGACGTCCTCCTCGCCGCCTTCGCCCGTGCCGGCTTCCCCGCCCCGGACCTCGTCACCGAGCAGGCCGACCCCGACCCGGACTTCCCGACCGTCGCGTTCCCCAACCCGGAGGAGCCCGGCGCGATGGACCTGGCCTTCGCGAAGGCCCGCGAGACCAACCCCGACCTGGTCATCGCCAACGACCCGGACGCCGACCGCTGTGCCGCCGCCGTCAAGGACGGCGACGCCTGGCGCATGCTCCGCGGCGACGAGGTCGGCGCGCTCCTCGCCGCCCACCTGGTCCGCCGCGGCGCGACCGGCGCCTTCGCGGAGTCGATCGTCTCCTCCAGCCTGCTCGGCCGCATCGCCGAGAAGGCGGGCCTCCCCTACGAGGAGACCCTGACCGGCTTCAAGTGGATCGCCCGCGTCGACGGCCTGCGCTACGGCTACGAGGAGGCCCTCGGCTACTGCGTGGACCCGGACGGCGTACGCGACAAGGACGGCATCACCGCGGCCCTCCTCCTCACGGAACTGGCGTCCGAGCTCAAGGCCGGGAACCGCACGCTCCTCGACCTCCTCGACGACCTCGCCGTGGAGCACGGCCTGCACGCCACGGACCAGCTCAGCGTCCGCGTGCAGGACCTCGGCCTGATCGCCGCCGCGATGCGCCGCCTGCGCGAGCAGCCCCCCGCGGAGCTGGCGGGCCTGCGCATCACGAAGGCCGAGGACCTCACCGAGGGCACGGAGAAGCTGCCGCCGACGGACGGCCTCCGCTACACGCTGGACGGCGCGCGGGTGGTCGTCCGCCCCAGCGGCACGGAGCCGAAGCTGAAGTGCTACCTGGAGGTGGTGGTCCCGGTGGCCGCCAAGGCGGACCTCCCCGAGGCCCGTGCCAAGGCGGCAGCGCTCCTGGCCACGATCAAGCAGGACCTGTCCCAGGCGGCAGGCATCTGAGAACACCCCCCGGAACAGCCCCCCCCACGGGACACGACAGCGGGGGCGGCCGAAGACCGCCCCCGCTGTCGACGCACCGCGACGAAACGTCAGCCCAGCCCCCACAGCACACCCAGCAGCACGGCCCCCGCCGCGGCGGGCGCGATGATCTCGTAGGCCCACCGCACGGTGACCTCCCCCTGCGCGCCCGTCTCCTCCTGCCGCCGCTCGTGCAGCTCACGCAGCTCGTCCATGGCCTGGTCGGTCTCGGCCCGCCGGGGTCCGCCCGCGGCCACGGCGGCGCCCGCACCCAGATCGGCGGCGCCCACCGCACCCCCGAGGTCCGCGCGGCCGCCACGGCCTCCGCTCCCCTGCCCTGCCTCGGCGCGCGCGGCCCGCGCGGCAGCCCGCGACTCCTGCCGCGCGGCCTTGCTGCGGGCCCGCAGGGAGACGGGCAGCGCCCACAGCTGGTACTTCGTGCCGGAGTCGTCGACGACCTCGTTGGAGAACCCGGACCGCAGCGAGGCGACCCGCCCCCACGGCAGCTCGATCAGCCGCAGCGGGTTGCGGACGCGCAGCCGGTCGTCGTTGACGAAGACCGCGGGCCGCACGGTGTACGCGAAGACCAGGGGGACGAGGAAGAGCATGACGGCGAGGGCGAGCCACGGGGTGCGGCCCTCGCCGACGACGACCGCGTCGATGCCGAGCCAGCCGATGATGGCGAGCACCAGCACGCCACCGACGACGCCTGCGGGCGAGCGGTAGACGCGGTCCTTGTACTGGGTCGTCGCGGTCCCGGCGGGCTTCGTGGGCTCCGGCTCCGGTCCGCGCGACGGGTCGGGGGTCGTCATGCCCCCGATTCTGCACGACTGCCGCGCCCGGCCCGAAGGCACTCCTCCGCTCCGCCCCCGCCCGGGACCCCTGCCCCGGCCCGCACCCCGGATCCCGGTCCGGGGCTGTACAGCCGCTACGCGCGTAGATATGCTCGTCTGGTGACCATGCCCACCACTGCACCCCACGCTCTGAGCGACGTCACCGCGTCCGACAGCACGCTGCGCCGTTTCCTCCACGGGCTGCCCGGCGTCGACGCGGTCGGCCTGGAGGCGCGTGCCGCCTCCCTCGGCACCCGCTCGATCAAGACGACCGCGAAGGCGTACGCCATCGACCTCGCCATCTCGATGGTCGACCTGACGACGCTGGAAGGCGCGGACACCCCGGGCAAGGTCCGGGCGCTCGGCGCGAAGGCGGTCCGCCCCGACCCGACCGACCGCACCACGCCCGCCACGGCCGCGGTCTGCGTCTACCCCGACATGGTGGCCACGGCGAAGGAGGCCGTCGCCGGCTCCGGCGTCAAGGTCGCCTCCGTCGCCACCGCGTTCCCGGCCGGACGCGCCGCGATCTCCGTGAAGCTGGCGGACGTCCGTGAGGCCGTCGCCGCCGGCGCGGACGAGATCGACATGGTCATCGACCGCGGCGCGTTCCTCGCGGGGAACTACATGAAGGTGTACGACGAGATCACCGCCGTGAAGGAGGCCTGCGGGACGGACGCCCGACTGAAGGTCATCTTCGAGACCGGCGAGCTGTCGACGTACGACAACATCCGCCGCGCGAGCTGGCTCGGCATGCTGGCCGGAGCGGACTTCATCAAGACCTCGACCGGCAAGGTCGCGGTGAACGCGACCCCGGCGAACACCCTCCTGATGCTGGAGGCGGTGCGCGACTTCCGCGCGCAGACCGGGATCCAGGTCGGTGTGAAGCCGGCCGGCGGCATCCGCACCAGCAAGGACGCGATCAAGTTCCTGGTCCTGGTCAACGAGACCGCGGGCGAGGACTGGCTGGACAACCACTGGTTCCGCTTCGGCGCCTCCTCGCTGCTGAACGACCTGCTGCTGCAGCGTCAGAAGCTGGCCACCGGCCGCTACTCCGGCCCCGACTACGTGACGGTGGACTGATCACCATGGCACCTGTTTTCGACTACGCCCCGGCGCCCGAGTCCCGCTCGGTCGTCGACATCGCCCCGTCCTACGGCCTGTTCATCGACGGCGAGTTCACCGACGCGGCCGGCGGCAAGGTCTTCAAGACCGTCTCCCCCTCCACCGAGGAGGTGCTCTCCGAGGTCGCCGAGGCCACGGAGGAAGACGTCGACCGGGCCGTGAAGGCCGCCCGCAGGGCGTTCGAGAAGTGGTCCGCGCTGCCCGGCTCCGAGCGCGCGAAGTACCTCTTCCGCATCGCCCGCGTCATCCAGGAGCGCAGCCGCGAGCTGGCCGTCCTGGAGACGCTGGACAACGGCAAGCCGATCAAGGAGACCCGCGACGCGGACCTCCCCCTGGTCGCCGCGCACTTCTTCTACTACGCGGGCTGGGCCGACAAGCTGGAGCACGCCGGTTACGGCGCGAACCCGCGGCCCCTCGGCGTGGCCGGCCAGGTCATCCCCTGGAACTTCCCGTTGCTGATGCTGGCCTGGAAGATCGCCCCGGCGCTCGCGACGGGCAACACCGTCGTACTGAAGCCCGCCGAGACCACCCCCCTCTCCGCTCTGTTCTTCGCGGACATCTGCCGTCAGGCGGGTCTGCCGAGGGGCGTCGTCAACATCGTCACCGGTGACGGCCGCGCCGGGGCCGCGCTGGTCGCCCACCCGGACGTGAACAAGGTCGCCTTCACCGGCTCGACCGCCGTCGGCAAGGAGATCGCGCGCACGGTCGCGGGCACCCGCAAGAAGCTGACCCTGGAGCTGGGCGGCAAGGGCGCCAACATCGTCTTCGACGACGCGCCGATCGACCAGGCCGTCGAGGGCATCGTCAACGGCATCTTCTTCAACCAGGGCCAGGTCTGCTGCGCGGGCTCGCGCCTGCTGGTCCAGGAGTCGGTCCACGACGAGCTGCTGGACTCCCTGAAGCGCCGGCTGTCCACGCTGCGCCTCGGCGACCCGCTGGACAAGAACACCGACATCGGCGCGATCAACTCCGCGGAGCAGCTGGCGCGGATCACCGCGCTGGCGGAGCAGGGCGAGGCGGAGGGCGCCGAGCGCTGGTCCCCGGCCTGCGAACTGCCGGAGAACGGCTACTGGTTCGCCCCGACGCTGTTCACGGGCGTCACCCAGGCGCACACCATCGCCCGCGACGAGATCTTCGGCCCGGTCCTGTCCGTCCTGACGTTCCGCACGCCGGACGAGGCGGTCGCCAAGGCCAACAACACCCCGTACGGCCTGTCGGCGGGCATCTGGACGGAGAAGGGTTCGCGGATCCTGGCGGTGGCGAACAAGCTCCGCGCGGGCGTGATCTGGTCCAACACGTTCAACAAGTTCGACCCGACCTCGCCGTTCGGCGGTTACAAGGAGTCGGGCTTCGGCCGCGAGGGCGGCCGCCACGGCCTGGAGGCGTACCTCGATGTCTGACAAGAACGAGAAGACCGAGAAGAACGAGCGCCTCTCCGTCTTCAAGACCTACAAGCTGTACGTCGGCGGGAAGTTCCCGCGTTCCGAGAGCGGCCGGGTGTACGAGGTGACTGACGCCAAGGGCAAGTGGCTGGCCAACGCACCGCAGTCGTCCCGCAAGGACGCCCGTGACGCGGTGGTCGCGGCCCGCAAGGCGTTCGGCGCCTGGTCCGGCGCGACGGCGTACAACCGCGGCCAGATCCTGTACCGGATCGCGGAGATGCTGGAGGGCCGCCGGGAGCAGTACGTCCGGGAGGTCGGCGAGGCCGAGGGCCTGGCGAAGGCGAAGGCCGCGGCGCAGGTGGACGCGGCGATCGACCGCTGGGTCTGGTACGCCGGCTGGACCGACAAGATCGCCCAGGTGGTGGGCGGCGGCAACCCGGTCGCGGGCCCGTTCTTCAACCTGTCCTCCCCGGAGCCGACCGGCGTGGTCGCCGTCCTGGCCCCGCAGGAGTCGTCGTTCCTGGGCCTGGTCTCCGTGGTCGCCCCGGTGATCGCGACGGGCAACACGGCGGTGGTGGTCGCGAGCGAGAAGCACCCGCTTCCGGCGCTCTCGCTCGGCGAGGTGCTGGCCACCTCCGACCTGCCCGGCGGTGTGGTCAACATCCTCTCCGGCCGTACGGCGGAGATCGCCGCGCCGCTCGCCGCGCACCAGGACGTCAACGCGATCGACCTCGCGGGCGCCGACGAGGTGCTGGCGAAGGAGCTGGAGATCGCGGCCGCGGACAACCTGAAGCGCGTCCTGCGTCCACAGCCTGTGGACGACTGGGCGGCGGCGCCCGGCACGGACCGCATGACGGCCTTCCTGGAGACCAAGACGGTCTGGCACCCGACGGGCTCGCTGGGCGCGTCGGGCTCCGCCTACTGAGCCGCGCCCCGGCCCGCACAGCGGGAGCGCCGTGCCCCTCCTCCGCCCGGGAGGGGCACGGCGCTCCGCCGTGTCCTGCGCGCGCCCGGTCAGCTCCTGAGCGCGTCCGTGGCCAGGGCCACCCCCGGGATGCCGTCCACCGACTCCGCCTGGGCGACCGGGCCGGTGACCTGGCGCGAGTCCACCGCGCGGAAGTCGGCGACCTGCGTCGCGACGCCGTTGTCGAGCGGGTCCACGCCGGTGCCCGCGAGCGGGTTGGGCTTGAGGTCCGCGACCGCCCCCACGACCTGGCCGGCGTCGTCGGGCAGCAGCCGCGCCTCGGCGGCGGACGCGGCCGCCGCCCCGACGCCGAGCGCCACCCCGGCCGCCGCGAGAACGGCCGTGCCCCGCCGGACGGCGGACGTCCTGGGTGCCTTGTGTCGGGCCATCGCTGTGCCACCTCTTGACTTCGCAGGGTCAACGGTCCGACGCGCAGCGTAGTGGAGATGTGACGCGCGCTTCAAAGTCGGGCCGCCGGGTCGTACGCCGCCCGCGCGATGCCTCACACTGGTGTCCTGTGAGTTCCCAGTCGCCCATATCCGCGCGAGTCGTGCTGCTCTGCGGCCCCTCCGGCTCCGGCAAGTCCCTCGTCTCGGCCCGCTCCGGTCTTCCGGTGCTGCGCCTGGACGACTTCTACAAGGAGGGCGACGACCCGACGCTGCCGCTGGTGGCGGGCACCTGCGACATCGACTGGGACGACCCCGCCTCCTGGGACGCGGACACCGCGGTCGCCGCGATCGAGCGGCTGTGCAGGACGGGCAGCGCGCAGATCCCGGTGTACGACATCTCGCTGAGCGCGCGCACCGGTGAGACGACCGTGGACATCGGCGGGACGCCGCTGTTCATCGCCGAGGGCATCTTCGCCGCGGAGATCGTGGAGCGCTGCCGGGAGCTGGGTCTGCTGGCCGACGCGCTGTGCCTGAACCGTGGTCCGGTGCGGACGTTCCGGCGGCGCTTCCTGCGGGACCTGAAGGAGGGCCGCAAGTCGGTGCCGTTCCTGCTGCGGCGCGGCTGGCGGCTGATGCGCCTCGAGCGGTCGATCATCGCCCGCCAGACGGCGCTGGGCGCGTACGCCTGCGACCGCGAGGAGGCGCTGAGCCGGCTGGCCGCAGCGGCGGTCGCCGGACGTCCGGCGCCGACGGGCGCCCCCTGAGCGGCCGCGGGACGCGCTTCGGCCCCAGGCGGCACGACACGAAAAAGCGGGACCGCGTGACGGGCCCCCCGGCCCTTCGCAGTCCCGCTGTTTCCGCACCCCCCGTGGTGCCCCCCCTTGTTCCCCCTCCTCGTTCCCCCGGATCCCCGGTCCCCCGTTCACCGCGCGGACGCCCCCCGACGTCCTGGCGGTTCCCCCGTTTCACGCCCCCGGGCCCTCCGGCCCGGGAGCCCCCGGTCCCCCTGGGTCCCCCCTGGTCCCCCGGACCTTCAGGCGACGAGCTCCCCGAAGGCGTTCTCCTCGTCACGGCCGAAGCTGAGGACCTCGTCCTCGCGCAGCCGGCGGAGCGACCGCCAGATGCTGGACTTCACCGTGCCGACACTGATGTTGAGGATGTCCGCGATCTCCGGGTCCGTGCGGCCCTCGTAGTAGCGCAGGACCAGCATGGTGCGCTGGAGTTCGGGAAGCCGGGCCAGCGCCTGCCACAGCACGGCGCGCAGCTCGGTGCCGCGCATCGCGTCCGTGTCGCCGGCCGTCTCCGGCAGCTCCTCGGTCGGGTACTCGTTCAGCTTGCGGCGGCGCCACGCGCTGATGTGCAGGTTGGTCATGGTGCGGCGGAGGTATCCGCCGACCGCCGCCTTGTCGCTGATCCGGTCCCACGCCCGGTAGGTCGAGAACAGCGCGCTCTGCAGCAGGTCCTCGGCCTCGAAGCGGTCACCGGTCAGGTGGTAGGCGGTGGCGTACAGGGAGGCGCGGCGCTCCTGGACGTAGGCGGTGAACTCCGCCTCGCTCGCCGAGCGGCGCTCCCCCGGTTCCTCCCTGTACGCGCTTCCCCCGTCGGTGTCCCCCGTGGACGCGTCAACCACCGTCATGATCGCGGTGTGCTGACGCCCGGCGCCGCGAGCGCACCCCCGCATGCCCGCGGCGCCGGACTTCTCGGAACCCCGGTGCACGTCGTGCAGACGCGTGACCACTGCGCTGGTGCTGGTGCCGTGCAGCGTGTTCATCTCGCGCCTCCCGTCGTGGACTTCCGGTGTTCTGCCTGCCGTTGTGCTGTGCAAAAGCTTGCCGCGCCACTTTCATGGCCGTGTCCGCCGACTGTCACAGACGTGTCACAGGGGCCGGCCGCCGTGACCGCACGCTTCCTTCACCGCTCACGGGGCGCGAAACGGCACGTATCGGGCTCAAGGGGCGTGCCCGGCGCACGGGTCGAACAGGAAGCCCTCCATGGGCCAGAATGAGCCCGTGCCTTCCCTGTTGCTGATCGAGGACGACGACGCCATCCGCACGGCCCTGGAGCTTTCACTGACGCGCCAGGGCCACCGCGTGGCGACCGCTGCCAGTGGTGAGGACGGTCTGAAGCTGCTGCGCGAGCACCGGCCGGACTTGATCGTGCTGGACGTGATGCTGCCCGGCATCGACGGCTTCGAGGTGTGCCGTCGCATCCGGCGCACGGACCAGCTGCCGATCATCCTGCTCACCGCGCGCAGCGACGACATCGACGTCGTGGTCGGCCTGGAGTCCGGCGCCGACGACTACGTGGTCAAGCCCGTGCAGGGCCGGGTGCTGGACGCCCGGATCCGTGCGGTGCTGCGGCGCGGGGAACGCGAGTCCAGCGACTCGGCGAGCTTCGGCAGCCTGGTCATCGACCGCGCGGCGATGACGGTGACGAAGAACGGCGAGGACCTCCAGCTCACACCGACCGAGCTGCGGCTGCTGCTGGAGCTGAGCCGGCGGCCCGGACAGGCGCTGTCCCGCCAGCAGTTGCTGCGGCTGGTGTGGGAACACGACTACCTCGGCGACTCGCGTCTGGTGGACGCGTGCGTCCAGCGGCTGCGGGCCAAGGTCGAGGACGTGCCGTCGTCCCCGACGCTGATCCGCACCGTCCGCGGTGTCGGCTACCGGCTGGATCCGCCTCAGTGACACAGGAGCACCAGGGGGAGAGCCGCGGCTGGTCCGTGGCGCGCAAGGGAGTCTGGTCGCGGCTGCGCCTCACGAGCCTGCGCCTGCGGCTGGTCGTCGTGTTCGGCCTGGTCGCGCTGACCGCCGCCGTGTCCGCGTCCGGGATCGCGTACTGGCTGAACCGCGAGTCGGTGCTGACCCGCACGCAGGACGCGGTGCTGCGCGACTTCGAGAAGGAGATGCAGAACCGCGCGGGCTCGCTGCCCGAGCACCCCGCGCAGGACGAACTGCAGCGCACGGCCGGGCAGATGGCCAACAGCAGCCAGCGCTTCACCGTGCTGCTCGTCGCCGAGAACCCCGAGGGCCAGACGGTGTACGGCAGCTCGGGCGGGCTGAACGGCTTCTCGCTGGGCGATGTGCCGGAGTCGCTGCGCGAGGCGGTGACCGAGCGGCAGAAGGTCACGTCCGGCAACGCGTACCCGCACCGCCTGTACTGGCAGCGGATCGTCGAGGACGGCACCCCGTACCTGGTGGCCGGGACCAAGGTGATCGGCGGCGGGACCACCGGCTACATGCTGAAGTCGCTGGAGCCGGAGGCGAAGGACCTGAGCTCGCTGGCCTGGTCGCTGGGGATCGCCACCGGTCTGGCGCTGATAGGTTCCGCCCTCCTCGCGCACGCCGCCGCGACGACCGTGCTGAAGCCGGTGCAGCGGCTGGGGACCGCCGCGCGGCGGCTCGGGGAGGGGAAGCTGGACACCCGGCTGAGGGTGTCGGGCACCGACGAACTGGCCGATCTCTCACGGACGTTCAACAAGGCCGCCGAGGCGCTGGAGAAGCGGGTCGCGGACATGGCGGCGCGGGACGAGGCGTCCCGCAGGTTCGTCGCGGACATGAGCCACGAGCTGCGCACCCCGCTGACCGCGATCACCGCGGTCACCGAGGTCCTCGAGGAGGAGCTGGAGTTCGAGGGCGGCGGCATCGACCCGATGATCCAGCCCGCGGTGCGGCTGGTCGTGAGCGAGACGCGGCGGCTGAACAACCTGGTGGAGAACCTGATGGAGGTCACCCGCTTCGACGCGGGCACCGCCCGGCTGGTCCTCGACGACGTCGACGTCGCCGACCAGATCACCGCCTGCATCGACGCGCGGGCCTGGCTGGACGCGGTGGAGCTGGACGCCGAGCGCGGCATCCACGCCCGGCTCGACCCGCGCCGGCTGGACGTCATCCTCGCCAACCTGATCGGCAACGCGCTCAAGCACGGCGGTTCGCCGGTACGGGTGTCCGTGCGGGAGGAGCCCGCCGAGGGCGCCGAGGGGGCGGACGCGGCGGACGGCACGGTCGTCATCCAGGTGCGGGACCACGGGCCGGGCATCCCGGAGGAGGTCCTGCCGCACGTCTTCGACCGCTTCTACAAGGCCAGCGCCTCCCGGCCGCGCTCCGAGGGCAGCGGTCTGGGCCTGTCCATCGCGCTGGAGAACGCGCACATCCACGGCGGCGAGATCACGGCGGTCAACTCGCCCGAGGGCGGCGCCGTGTTCACCCTGCGGCTGCCGCGGGACGTGTCCGCCGCCGGATCCGGGGAGAAGACCGGCGACGCCGGGACCGAGGGCGCCGAGGGGGACGCCTGATGAGAGGACGACGGAAGGCGGCCCCGCCGGCCGTCGTGGGGGTCGCGGTGCTGGGCGCGCTGCTGTCCGGGTGCGGCATCCGGGCCACGGAGGTGCCGACCGACTTCGGTCCGGCGCCCTCGCGGGTGCGCTGCTCGCTGGGCGAGCCGGAAGGGTCCGGCCGGACCGCGGGCGGGCTGGCGGTGCAGGTGTTCCTGGTGTGCGGGCCGTCGCTGGTGGCCGTGGACCGGGCGGTGCGGGTGCGGGACGGCGCCACGGACGCGCGCCGGGTGCTGGTCGCGCAGGGCCTGATGGACGAGCTGACGCGGGAGCCGACGGCCGCCGAACGGGAGGCCGGCTACACCACGCGGGTACGGCCCGGGACGACCGTGACCGGGCCGCGGGCCGGCGACCCGGAGGACACGCTGCGACTGAGCACGCCGCCCGCCGGGCTGTCGGCCACGGCGCTCGCGCAGATCGTGTGCACCTTCTCCGACTCGGCCGCGGCCGAGGGTGACGGCTCGGTGATCCTGGGCGGCCCCGACGACGCGACGCCGCGCCGCTACCGGTGCACGGACGACGTACGGGCCCGTCCGGCGGCCGGGAAGCCGCCCTCCGCGGAGGCCGTCGGAGGCTGACCCGGCGGGCGCCCGGAGGGGCGGCGCCGCGATGTGGTGCATGCCTCGGCCGTTGAACGGGTGACGTCCCGGAACCGGCCGAGGCGCACGCCGCGTCTTGGGGGTCGTGCAGCGTCAAGGCTTCATCGGCGGCACCGCCGCATCCCGTATCCGTGTGACCGGAGGCGTCCTCCTGGCCGCGCATCTGGCGTTCGTCGCCTGGTACACGCTGCGCCCCCTGGACGTTCCGTGGGTGATGCCCGCCAACCTGCGGCCGCTGGACGGGATCCGGGCCGACTTCGCGCTGGGCTGGGCGACGGGGCTGCGCCGGACCGGGGAGTCGATGGCGCTGCTCGCGCCGCTGGGCGTGCTGCTGCCGATGGCCGGGGGCCGGCTGGCCGTGTCCCGGCTGGGCTCGCTGATCCGCACCGTGGCCGCGGTCGCCCTGGTGTCGCTGGCCGTGGAGCTGCTGCAGACCGCGGTGCCGGGCCAGGTGGTGGACGTCGACTCGCTGCTGCTGAACACGGCGGGCGCCGCGCTCGCCCACGCCGCCGTGGTGCCCGCGGGACGTGCCCGGCTGCGCCGCCGGGTGGTCCCCGGGGCGGACGGGGCCGTCCTGCGGGAGGAGGCCCCTCAGGGACGGACCCCGACGATTCCCAGGGTCGGGATCGCCCCGTGGAGTGACGCTTTGCCCCCTTCGTCTCCGTAACGTGGAGGTACGGAGGCAGCCGGACAGGAGGCCTCGCACCGTTCACGAAGGAGTCGCGATGAGCAGCCTCGCCCGCCCGACCGACGGCCGGATGATCGGCGGTGTCTGCGCCGCACTGGCCCGGCGGTTCGGCACCTCCGCGAAGACGATGCGTGTCGTGTTCCTGGTCTCGTGCCTGCTCCCGGGCCCGCAGTTCCTGCTGTACCTGGCGCTGTGGATCCTGTTGCCCTCGGAGGCCAAGGCCCGCACGGCCTGGTAGGGCGGCCGCGCGGCGCCCTCACCCCCGAGGCGCCGCGCGCCGTCCGCCCGGTCCCTGCGCGGCATCATCTCCCTGAGGTCTCGCGCGGGGCCGTGCGCCTCCGAGCACGCCGATGGGGCGCGGCCCGTTTCCGGGTGCGCCCCATCGGCCCGTCGTCGACCGGGGAGGTCAGCGGCCGCCGCCCAGCGGGACGCCGTTGACGTTGAGGCCCTGGGTCGGCAGCTGGTTCAGCGGCAGACCGCCGAGGAGACCGGCGCCCGGGACCTTGGAGCCCAGCTCGTCGGCGACCGGCTTGGCGGTCCCGAGGCCCTTGCCGGCCGCGTCCTGGCCCGTCGACAGCGCCTCGGCCGGGCCCGGCAGCGCGCTGGACACCTGGTCCGCCGGCACGGCCCGGGTGACGGTGTCCAGCCCCGGGGCGTCCGGCAGGGCCGGGGCCGCCTGGGCGGCGCCCGCACCGGCGGCGGCGAAGGCGGCACCGAGAGCGGCGACACCGAGGGTCTTGACAGCAGACTGCTTCATGAAGGCGTCCTCGAAATGGGATACGGGGATGTGAGCGGTGCTGTGACCGTAATCAGGCATCCCCGCCCGCCGCAAACATCGAAATACGGACGGATGGTGAAAGCGTTGCGCGTTCACCTTTCCCGGTGACGCGCTTTTCAGCCGTCCGTGGAGGAGGAACCGCTGGTGGGAGCGGTCTGACGGAACAGCCATTCGGATTTCAGCCCTGCGTATCCGGGCTTGATCACGTCATTGATCATCGCCAGCCGTTCATCGAAAGGAATGAACGCGGACTTCATCGCATTGACGGTGAACCACTGCATGTCGTCGAGCGTGTATCCGAAAGCCTCGACCAGGTGCTCGAACTCGCGGCTCATGCTGGTGTGGGACATCAGCCGGTTGTCGGTGTTCACCGTGGCCCGGAAGTGCAGCCGGCGCAGCAGTCCGATCGGGTGCTCGGCGTACGAGGCGGCGGCGCCGGTCTGGAGGTTGGAGCTGGGGCACAGCTCCAACGGGACGCGCTTGTCGCGCACGTAGGCGGCGAGCCGGCCGAGCTCCACGGTGCCGTCGTCGCGCACCCGGATGTCGTCGATGATCCGCACCCCGTGCCCGAGCCGGTCCGCGCCGCACCACTGGAGCGCCTGCCAGATCGACGGCAGCCCGAACGCCTCGCCGGCGTGGATCGTGAAGTGGTTGTTCTCCCGCTTCAGGTACTCGAAGGCGTCGAGGTGCCGGGTGGGCGGGTAGCCGGCCTCGGCGCCCGCGATGTCGAAACCGACGACGCCCAGGTCGCGGTAGCGGTTGGCGAGTTCGGCGATCTCCAGGGCGCGGGCGGCGTGCCGCATCGCGGTGAGCAGGGCGCCGACGCGGATGCGGTGGCCGTTCTCCCGGGCCCGCCGCTCGCCCTGGCGGAAGCCCTCGTCGACGGCCTCGACGACCTCCTCCAGGGTCAGCCCGCCGTCGAGGTGCTGCTCGGGCGCGTAGCGCACCTCCGCGTAGACGACGCCGTCCTCGGCGAGGTCCTCGGCGCACTCGGCGGCGACCCGGACGAGCGCGTCGCGGGTCTGCATGACGCCGACGGTGTGCGAGAACGTCTCCAGGTACCGCTCCAGGGAGCCGGAGTCGGCGGCCTGGTGGAACCACAGGGCGAGCTTGTCGGGGTCGGTGTGGGGCAGGTCGGTGTAGCCCGTCTCCCGGGCCAGGTCGACGACGGTGCCGGGGCGCAGTCCGCCGTCGAGGTGGTCGTGCAGCAGAACCTTGGGCGCCCGGCGGATCTGGTCCGCGGTCGGAGCGTTCGCGATGGTCTGGCTCGTCATGTCCGCACCATAACTCCTACGCGCGTAGATCACCCGGCGCGCGAAGGTGCCGATACGGAAAGGTGACCGCACGGACGGGTCGCGTACGCCCTGTCTTCTGAGAATGTTCTGCCATGGCACAGCAAGCGACGCCGGTCCGCACGGCCCGGCTGGGGAGGGCGCTCGGCGCGGAGCCGGCCTCGGTGAACGGGGCGGTGCTGCTGCTCCCGAACGGGGAGGAGGCCTCCGCCCGCAGACCGTCGCCGATGGCGGCGGTCTCCGTGCGCGGTCTGGGGCGCCGGCTGGCCCGCGCGGGGCGGGACCGGCATCTCGCCGTCCACGCCGTCCACTACCGCTACCGCGGCTGGAACGGCGACGAGGCGCACCTCGCGCACGACGCCGCCTGGGCCGCCGACGAGGCCGTGCGGCGCTACGGGGACGTGCCCGTCTGCCTGGCGGGCCTCGGCATGGGCGGCAGGGCGGCGCTGCGCGCGGCGGGCCACGAGGCCGTCACCTCCGTGGTGGCGCTGGCCCCCTGGCTGCCGGAGGAGGACGGGACGGCCCCCGACGAACCGGTGAGGCAGCTCGCCGGCCGGCAGGTGCTGATCGTGCACGGCACGAACGACGCGCGGACCGACCCCGAACTGTCCTTCCGGCTGGCGGCACGGGCGAAGAAGGCCAACCGTGAGGTGTGCCGCTTCGAAGTGCACGCGGACGGCCACGGGTTGAGCCAGTACCGCGAAGAAGTGCTGGCGCTCGCCGAGGACTTCGTGGTGGGCGCGCTGTTCGGGCGGGCCTTCTCCCGCCCGGTGCAGGACGCGCTGGCGGCGCCCCCGCCGCTGGGGCTGCGGATGCCGCTGGCGGCGGGGTTCGGGAAGTCGTTACGGCACTGAGGCCGCCCCCGCTACCCCGGCAGCAGGCTCCCCCGCTTCGACAGCAGGAACCTCTTGAACGCCGCCACCGGGGGCGTGTCCGGGCGGCCCGCCGGCCAGGCCACGCCGATCTCGCGGGCCGCCCTGGGGGCGGTCACCGTCAGTTCGGCCACTCCGGGGCGGGGGAAGGGGGGCGGGGGCAGCAGGGCCACGCCCAGGCCGGCCGCGACCAGGCCGCGCAGGGTCTCGGCCTCCTCGCCCTCGAAGGCGATGCGCGGCGCGAAGCCGGCCCGGGCGCACAGGTCGTCGGTGATGCGGCGCAGCCCGTAGCCGGGTTCCAGGGTCACGAAGGTCTCGTCGGCGGCCTCGGCCAGGCGGATCCGGCGGCGGTCGGCGAGGCGGTGGTCGGCGGGGACGACCAGCCGCAGCTTCTGCTCGTCGAGGCGGCGGGCCACCAGGTCCGGGGCGGACGGCACGGGCGAGGTCAGGCACAGGTCGAGCTCGCCCGCGCGCAGCCCCTCCAGCATGGCCTCGCCGTGGTTCTGCACCAGGCTGAAGCGGATGCCCGGGTGGTCCGCGCGGAAGGCGTGCAGCAGGCCGGGCACGGTCTCGGCGCCCATGGTGTGCAGGAAGCCGAAGGCGACCTTGCCGGTGGCGGGGTCGGCGTCGGCGCGGACCTCCTCGGCGGCGCGTCCGATCTCGTCCAGGGCGCGGTCGACGGAGGCGAGGAAGGTGCGGCCGGCCGGGGTGAGGGAGACGGTGCGGCCGTGCCGGGCGAACAGCTCGACGCCGAGGTCCTCCTCCAGCCGGACCAGGGCGCGGGAGAGGGTGGACTGCGGCACCTGCATCTCCTGGGCGGCCCGCGTGACGTGCTCGGTGCGGGCCACCCCGGCGAAGTGGGCGAGGCGCGGCGCGAGCAGCCGCGCCATCTCTTCCCTGTCTCGTATGTCACCGGTCCGTGACAGGCGACCGGCTGACCTCTGCTGATGCTCCATGGGAACGATTATGACGATTCCATGCATTGGACGGATGAGCGAAGACCTCCGTACGTTCGAGGCATGACTCCCGCCAGTACCGGGGCGTCCACCCGCGTGGACGCCCTCCCATCCGTTCCCTCCTCCCCGCCGCCCGCCGACGAGACCCGGATGTCCCCGGGCGGCCCCGGCTACCGCCGGATGAGTCTCGCCCTGTTCCTCGCGGGCGTCGCGACCTTCGCGCTCCTCTACTCCACCCAGGCCCTTCTCCCGCTGGTCTCCGGCGACTTCACGGTCAGTGCGAGCGACGCGAGCTGGACGGTGTCGGCGGCGACCGGCGGTCTGGCGCTGTTCGTGCTGCCGATGAGCGCCCTGTCCGAGCGGTTCGGACGGCGCACGGTCATGACGGCCTCGCTGGCCGTCGCGGTGACCCTCGGGCTGCTGGTGCCGTTCGCCCCGTCGCTCGGGGCGCTGGTGGCGCTGCGGGCGCTGCAGGGCGCGGCGCTGGCCGGGCTGCCCGCGTCGGCGACGGCGTACCTCGCGGAGGAGGTCACGCCGAAGGCGCTGGTGACCGCGATCGGGCTGTTCGTGGCCGGCAACAGCGTCGGCGGGATGAGCGGCCGGGTGATCACCGGATGGGTCGCGCAGGAGTGGGGCTGGCGGGTCGCCGTCGGCGTGATCGGCGTCGTCGCGGTGGCGTGCGCGGCGGCCTTCCGGCTGCTGCTGCCGGCGCCGCGGCACTTCAGGCCCGGGTCGCTCGCGCCGCGCGTGCTGGCCGGCACGGTCCGCCGTCACCTGGCCGACCCGCTGCTGCGGCGGCTGTTCGCGATCGGCGCGCTGTTCATGACGGTGTTCGGGGGCGTGTACACGGTCATCGGGTACCGGCTGACCGAGGAGCCGTTCTCGCTGCCGCAGGGCGTCGCGGGGTCGGTGTTCCTGGTGTACCTGGTCGGCACGGTCTCGGCGTCCGCGGCCGGACGGCTGGTGAGCCGGCTCGGCCGCCGGGGCGCCCTGTACGCGGGCGGCGCGACCACCGCGGCCGGGCTGCTGCTGTCGCTGGCCGGGTCGCTGCCGGTGGTGCTGCTGGGCCTGGTGCTGATCACGGCCGGGTTCTTCGCGGGGCACGCGGTGGCGTCGTCGGCGGTGGGCAGGACCGCGACGGAGGGCCGGGCGCAGGCGGCGGCGCTGTACCAGTCCGCGTACTACATCGGGTCGAGCGCCGGCAGCACGGTGGGCGCGCTGGCGTTCCACGCGGGCGGCTGGGCCGGGACGGTGGCGGTCGGGCTCGTGGCCGTGACGGGCGTCGCGGGGATCACCCTGGCCGGGACCCGGGCGGCGGTCCGCGCCGGGGAGGTCCGCACCGCCTGACGGCTGTCCCGGGGCGCACGCACGGCCGGTCCCGCCCTGCCCTTCACCTGCGGATCCGTCCACTCCGGGGGCCGTTGTCAGTGGGCTGCGGTAGCTTCCGAGGTGGTGGGCGCGACGGCGCGCCGCCACGAGGCACCTGGGGTGGGTGGAGATGACGAACGGCACGGTGACGACGGATCCGGACGCCACGCTGGAGCAGTACCGGGTCGAGCTGACCGGGTACTGCTACCGGATGCTCGGCTCGGCCTTCGAGGCCGAGGACGCGGTGCAGGACACGATGGTCCGCGCCTGGCGCAACCTCGACAAGTTCGAGGGCCGGTCCAGCCTCCGCTCCTGGCTCTACCGCATCGCGACCAACGTCTGCCTGGACATGCTGTCCGCGGGCAACAAGCGCGCCCGCCCGATGGACCTGACGGAGTCCACGCCGCTGGCGCGGGCCGCCCTCTCCCCCCGCCCCGACCACACATGGCTGGAGCCCATGCCCGACGACCGGGTGCTGCCCACCCCCGCCGACCCGGCGGAGGCCGCGGTCGCCAAGGAGTCCGTGCGGCTGGCGTTCATGGCGGCGCTGCAGCAACTGCCCGCCAGGCAGCGGGCGGTGCTGATCCTGCGCGAGGTGCTGGCCTGGAAGGCGAGCGAGGTCGCCGAGTTGCTCGGCACGTCGGTCGCGTCGGTCAACAGCGCGCTGCAGCGGGCCCGGGCGACGCTCGCCGAGCGCCGGGAGGCGGGCGCCGACGCGGCGGTCTCCGACCCGCTGGACGAGGACCAGAAGAAGCTCCTCGACCGCTACGTGGCCGCCTTCGAGGGGTACGACATGTCGGCGCTGACCGCGCTGCTGCACGAGGACGCCGTCATGACGATGCCGCCGTTCGACCTGTGGCTGACCGGCGCCGACGACATCACGGGCTTCATGACGACGCTGGGCGCCGCGTGCGCGAACTCGCGGCTGGTGCCCGTCGAGGTCAACGGCCTGCCCGGGTTCGCGCAGTACAAGCCCGACCCGGAGAACGGCGGACACACGCCGTGGGCGGTGCAGGCGCTGGAGATCTCAGACGGCCGGATCACCGGGTTCCACTGCTTCCTGGACACCCAGCGGTGGTTCCCGCTGTTCGGGCTGCCCCTCCGTCTCGAAGCGGAGACCGACGAGGTCGAGCAGGGCGCATAGCGCCGGGGAGGGGGCGCGCAGCCGGATCCGCCCGCCGGCCCGGCGGGCGGTGAGCTGCAGCCGGGCCAGCAGGTTCACGGCGGCCAGTCCCGGCGGCCCCAGCCCGGCGACGTCGCACACCACGACACCGCCGCGCCCCCCGCTCTCCAGCAGGGCGCGCAGCGCCTGGCACGGCCCGCTCACCTCGTCCGTGGTGAGGGGGCCGCTGAGCACGAGTACGGGCGGTGTCATGGCGTCCACGACCGGTAGACCGGCCGGGGGCCCGTAACTCATCGCGCGGCGCCGAGGATCACATTGACCCGGGCGCGGCCTTCCCCGGAGGGTTGGCTGTATGCGCCACAGATCATCGCCGCCTCTGGTGTCCGGTGTCCTCCACCGCCGCGGGGAGCCGCCGTGCAGGGGGTGCTGAGCGGGTTCCTGGTGATCGCCGTCGTCATCGGCGTCGGCTACGTCATCGGCCGGCGGGGGGATCTCGGCGCGCAGGGCGGCGAGGTGCTGACCACCCTGGCGTTCCACGTGGCGTCCCCGGCGCTGCTGTTCACCACGCTCGCCCGCGCGGACCTGTCGGTGGTCTTCTCCGGCCGTCTGCTGGTCACCGCGCTGAGCACGGCCGCGGTGGCGGGCGTCTTCGTCGCGGTGGGCGTGGCGCGCGGCTGGGGCGTGGGCCGCACCACCATCGGCGCCCTGTGCTCCGGCTACGTCAACTCCGGCAACCTGGGCATCCCGATCGCCGTGTACGTGCTGGGCGACGCCTCGCTGGTGGCGCCGGTGCTGCTGTTCCAGCTCGTCGTGGTCACCCCGATCGCGCTGACCGTCCTGGACCTGTCCACGGCGGGCGGGAAACAGCCCCTGTGGCGGCGGCTGCTGACCCCCGTGCGCAATCCGGTCGCGCTGGGGTCGCTCGCGGGGGTCGCGGTGGCGGCGTCGGGGGTGGAGATCCCCGGCCCGGTGTGGGACCCGGTGCGGCTGATCGGCGACATGGCGGTCCCGGCGGTGCTCCTCGCCTTCGGCATCTCCCTGCGCGGCGGCACCCTGCCGCTGCGGAGCGGCGACCGCGGGGCGGTGCTGCTGGCCGTGGGCCTGAAGACCGTGGTCCAGCCGCTGGCCGCCTGGGCACTGGCGGCCAGCGTCTTCGGCCTGCACGGCGCACAGCTGCTGGACGTGGTGGTCACCTCGGCCCTCCCGGCCGCCCAGAACATCTTCACCTACGCGAGCAGCTACCGCGTGGGCGAGCGACTGGCCCGCGAGGCCGTCCTCGTCTCGACGGCCCTGTCGGTCCCGGTCCTGGTGACGGTGGCGGCGGTGCTGGGGTGATCAGGCCTCCGGGAACTCGGCGGTGTCGATGACCAGGTCGAAGGGGGCGGGAAGCGTGATCGGCTCGCCGAACTTCACGGTTGTCAGCGGCCGGTGGACGTCGCCCTTCGGTTCACCGTGGAGCGTCACGGTCGGACCGTCGGAGGCCCAGGCGTCGACCAGCAGGCAGAGGGGGATGCCGGCAGCCGCGTGGGCGGCGGGCTTGCTGACGCGGTCGTGGCGGGCGTTCGACTTCGAGGTGACCTCGACGACGAGCTCGGCGAGGGCGGCGGGGACGTGGGTGTCCGACTCGGTGTGGTCGCGCCCGGGAGCGACCACAAGGTCGGGAATGAGCATGCCCAGCCGCGACGGTACCGCGATCGCCAGTGTCTGAAAGATTCCCCAGTCCAGTGGGATCACTGAGTAAAGGCGCCGCTGAATACTCTCAGCGATCAGATTATGGCGATACGCGGGAGCGGGTGACACGGTGACGATCCCCTCGATGATCTCCACCTTGCTGCCCTCGGGCCATTCCGTCTCCCCCCAGAACCGGACGAGGTCGTCCCAGCTCTGTTCGGGGTCCTGGCTCACGGTGAGTGCGCTCATGGCGGTCTCCTATCGGCACGTCGCCGGGTACAGCATGACGAACGGGACCGGCGGAGGTCCACCGGTCCCGTTCACCCGGAAGGGGAAAGCGCTGGTCAGACGATGCGTTCCAGGACGACCGGGCCCGTCGTGACGTCCGTGTCGGCGGACGCGATGTCGTAGGCGCCCTCCAGGGAGCGGAGCGCGTGGTCGAAGCGGTCCGGGGTGTCCGTGTGGAGGGTGAGGAGGGGCTGGCCCTCGGTGACGCGGTCGCCGGGCTTGGCGTGCATCTCGACGCCCGCGCCCGCCTGCACCGGGTCCTCCTTGCGGGCGCGGCCCGCGCCGAGGCGCCAGGCGGCGACGCCGATGTCGTAGGCGTCCAGGCGGGTCAGGACGCCGGAGGACGGCGCCTTCACCACGTGCTGCTCGCGGGCGACCGGGAGGTCCGCGTCCGGGTCGCCGCCCTGGGCGCTGATCATGCGGCGCCAGACGTCCATCGCGGAGCCGTCGGCGAGGGCCTTCGCCGGGTCGGCGTCCTTCAGACCGGCCGCGTCGAGCATCTCGCGGGCCAGGGCGAGGGTCAGCTCGACGACGTCCGCGGGGCCGCCGCCCGCCAGGACCTCCACCGACTCGCGGACCTCCAGGGCGTTGCCCGCCGTGAGACCGAGGGGGGTGGACATGTCGGTGAGCAGGGCGACCGTCCGCACGCCGTGGTCGGTGCCGAGGCCCACCATGGTCGAGGCCAGCTCGCGGGCGTCCTCGATCGTCTTCATGAAGGCGCCGGAGCCGACCTTCACGTCCAGGACCAGCGAGCCGGTGCCCTCGGCGATCTTCTTGGACATGATCGAGGAGGCGATGAGCGGGATCGCCTCGACGGTGCCGGTGACGTCGCGCAGGGCGTAGAGCTTCTTGTCGGCGGGAGCGAGCCCGTCGCCGGCCGCGCAGATCACCGCGCCGGTGGTGTCCAGCACGGACAGCATCTCCTCGTTGGAGAGCAGGGCGCGCCAGCCGGGGACGGACTCCAGCTTGTCGAGGGTGCCGCCGGTGTGGCCGAGGCCGCGGCCGGAGAGCTGCGGGACGGCCGCGCCGCAGGCGGCGACCAGCGGCGCGAGCGGCAGGGTGATCTTGTCGCCGACGCCGCCCGTGGAGTGCTTGTCGGCGGTGGGGCGGGACAGGGACGTGAAGTCCATGCGCTCGCCGGAGGCGATCATCGCGGCGGTCCAGCGGGCGATCTCCCGGCGGTTCATGCCGTTGAGCAGGATCGCCATGGCGAGGGCCGACATCTGCTCGTCGGCCACCTCCCCGCGGGTGTACGCGTCGATGACCCAGTCGATCTGCTCGTCGGTGAGTTCGCCGCGGTCCCGCTTGGTGCGGATGACGGAGATGACGTCCATGGCCATGGCTGGCGTTCCTTCCGGAGTGCGAAGAGCGCGGCCCCTCCGCTCGACGCCGCCCGGGGTGCCGGGCGCCGTCGGGAGGGGCCGCACGGGAGTTACTTGGTGAGGTGCTGGGGGCCGAAGGCCTGGGGCAGCATCTCGGACAGGGGCAGGATGCCCTCGGGCGTCTCCAGCAGCAGTCCGGGGCCGCCGAACTCGTACAGCAGCTGGCGGCAGCGGCCGCACGGGACGAGGATCTCGCCGCCGCCGTCCACGCACGTGAAGTGCGTGAGCCGGCCGCCCCCGGTGCGCTGCAGCTCCGAGACGAGTCCGCACTCGGCGCACAGGCCGAGTCCGTAACTGGCGTTCTCGACGTTGCAGCCGGTGACCGTGCGTCCGTCGTCGACCCGGGCCGCGACGCCGACCGGGTACCCCGAATAGGGGGCGTAGGCGTGGGTCATGGCGTCCCGCGCCGCCGCGCGCAGCGCCTCCCAGTCGACCTCGCCGGCCGCGGTCACTTGCCCTGTCCCTTCCGGTACTGCATGCCGTCCGCCTTCGGCATGCGCAGCCGCTGGGCGGAGAGGGCGAGGACGACCAGGGTGATGACGTACGGCGTGGCGGCGACGACCTGGCTCGGGACCTCGTTGGTGCCGGCGTACCAGGCGAAGACGAGGGCGCCGACGATCAGGGTGATCACCGCGTGGACGTACTTCTTGCGGACGGCCAGCCAGATCGCGCCGATGACCAGCAGCAGCGCGCCGAGCAGCAGCAGGGCGTGCACGTTGGTGGAGCCGCCGCGCAGGTTGAGGCTGTCGGTGTAGCCGAAGAGGCCGGCGCCGATGGCGAGGCCGCCCGGCATCCAGTTGCCGAAGATCATCGCGGCGAGGCCGATGTAGCCGCGGCCGCTGGTCTGGCCCTCCAGGTAGAAGGGGTTGGCCACGATGGACAGGAAGACGCCGCCGAGGCCGGCCAGTCCGCCGGAGATGATCACGGCGAGGTACTTGTACTTGTAGACGTTGACGCCGAGGGACTCGGCGGCCACCGGGTTCTCGCCGCAGGAGCGCAGCCGCAGGCCGAACGGGGTGCGCCACAGGATCCACCAGGTGGCGGGGATGAGCGCGACGGCGATCAGGGTCAGCCAGGAGACGTCGGTGACCAGGCCGCCGAGCAGGCCGGCGATGTCGGAGACGAAGAACCAGCCCTTGGCGTTGAGGTCGGTCAGCCAGTCGGACAGTCCCGGCACGGTGAAGTGACCGAGGGACTCGACCGCCGGGGACTGCTTGGCGGAGCCGCCCTGGTGGCCCTCGAAGGCGAGCGGGGCCAGGTAGCGGGTGGCGCCGAGGGCGAGGATGTTGATCGCCACACCGGAGACGATGTGGTTGACGTTGAAGGTGACGGTCACGATCGCGTGCAGCAGGCCGCCGAGGCAGCCGCCGACGATGCCGACGAGGACGCCGGTCCACGGACCCCACTGGAATCCGGCCCAGGCGCCGAACCAGGTGCCCAGGATCAGCATGCCTTCGAGGCCGATGTTCACCACGCCCGCGCGCTCGGCCCACAGGCCGCCGAGGCCGGCAAGGCCGATCGGCACGGCGAGCTGGAGCGCGGTGGACATCTGGCTGACGTTGGTGATGCCGTCGGCGCCGGTGATCAGGCGCACGATCGAGGTCAGCGCCAGCCCTCCGGCGATGACCAGCATCAGGACGGGCAGCGACATGCGGCGGCCGGTCTGCGGGGCGTGCTCCAGCGACGGCTGGTTGACGTCGGTCGCTGTGGTCGGAGCGGTCATCGGCCGGCCACCTCCTTCGTGGTGTTGTTGTCGGCGCCCAGGACGTGTCCCGCGGCGAGTTCGGCGCCGACCCGGCGCTGCTGGCGGCGCAGGCCCCACTCGCGGACGGCCTCGTAGGAGACGACCACCGAGAGGACGATCAGGCCCTGCATGATGACCGCGATCTCCTTGTCGTAGCCGTGGAAGTCCAGCTCGGGCGACGCCTTGTCGAGCCAGGCCCACAGCAGGGCGGCGAAGACGATCCCGACCGGGCTGTTGCGGCCGAGCAGGGCGATGCCGATGCCGAGGAAGCCGATGCCGGTGGGGAAGTTGAGGTTGTAGGTGTGGGAGTCGCCGAGCAGGATCGGCAGGCCCGCGAGGCCGGCGATGGCGCCGGAGAGCAGCATGGCGGTGAGGACCATGCGCTTGGGGTCGACGCCGCTGGCGGCCGCGGCGGAGCTGGAGGCGCCGGAGGCGCGCAGGTCGAAGCCGAAGCGGGTGCGGTTGAGGACGATCCAGTAGCCGATGCCGAGGAGGACGGCGAGGATCACCAGGCCGTAGATCTCGCCGGCCGCGCCGAGGTCGATGCCCGGGATCCAGCCGGACTCGTACATCTCGCCGGTGGTGCTGTTGTTGCCGATCTTGACGCCGAAGACGTCCGGCTTCCACATGTAGACGATCAGCGAGGTGGCGATCGCGTTGAGCATGATCGTGGCGACGACCTCGCTGACGCCGCGGGTGACCTTGAGGACGCCGGCGATGCCCGCCCAGAAGGCGCCGGTGCACACGGCGGTCAGCAGCAGCAGCGGGACCTGGAGGAACGCCGGGAGATTGGCGTGCGCGCCGACGATGGCGGCCATCATCGCGCCGAGCTGGTACTGGCCGTCGACGCCGATGTTGAACAGGTTCATCCGGAAGCCGATGGCCACCGCCAGGGCCGCGATGTAGTACATCGAGGCCTGGTTGAGGATCAGCACCTGGACGTCCGAGTATCCGGCCTGCTCGAACATGAGGGCGAACGGTTCGACCGGGTTCTTGCCGGAGGCGACCAGCACGATCGCGCTCAGCACGAAGGCCACGGCGAGCGCGATGACCGGGCCGGCCACCGCGAGGAGCACGCGCTCCTTGTCGAACTTCTTCATCAGCGGGCCTCGTCTTCCGGAGACTCGGCGGACTTGGACAGGTCGGCCTGGGTCTCGGCAGGTGTCTCTTCGTGTTCGAGGTGGCCCTCGGCGGCGCCGGTCATGGCGGTGCCGAGTTCCTCCGGGGTGATGGTGGCCGGGTCGGCGTCGGCGACCAGCTTGCCGTCGTAGATCACGCGGAGGGTGTCGGACAGGCCGATCAGCTCGTCCAGGTCGGCGGAGATCAGCAGCACGGCCAGGCCCTCGCGGCGGGCTTCGCGGATGTGGTCCCAGATCGCGGCCTGCGCGCCGACGTCCACGCCGCGGGTGGGGTGGGCGGCGATCAGGAAGCGCGGCTTGTGGCTCATCTCCCGGCCGACGATCAGCTTCTGCTGGTTGCCGCCGGACAGGGAGGCCGCGGTGACGTCGATGCCGGGGGTGCGGACGTCGTACTCGGTGACGATCCGGCGGGTGTCCTCCTGGGCGGCCTTCGGGTCCAGCCAGATGCCCTTGGCGTTGGGCCGCTCGGTGACGTGGCCGAGGATGCGGTTCTCCCAGAGGGGGGCTTCGAGGAGCAGGCCGTGGCGGTGGCGGTCCTCGGGGATGTAGCCGATGCCCTCCTCGCGGCGCTTGCGCGTGGGCCAGGCGGTGATCTCCTCGTCGGCCAGCCGGATGACGCCGGAGTCGGCGTGGCGCAGGCCGATGAGGGCGTCGACCAGTTCGGTCTGGCCGTTGCCCTCGACGCCGGCGATGCCCAGGACCTCGCCCTCGTGGATGGTGAAGCTGATGTCGTCGAGGAGGGCCTTGCCGCCGGGGGCGGCCAGGCGCAGCTTGTCGACGGTGATGACGGGCCGGTCCGTGACCGTGGACTCGGCCGTCTCCGGCGTGGGCAGCTCGCTGCCGACCATCAGCTCGGCGAGCTGGCGCGGGGTGGTCTCGGACGGCACGGCGGTGCCGACCGTGGTGCCGCGGCGGATGACGGTGATGTCGTCGGCGACGGACAGCACCTCGCCCAGCTTGTGGGAGATGAAGATGACGGACAGGCCCTCGGCCTTGAGCTCGCGCAGGTTGTCGAAGAGCGCGTCGACCTCCTGCGGGACGAGCACGGCGGTCGGCTCGTCGAGGATCAGGGTGGTGGCGCCGCGGTAGAGGACCTTGAGGATCTCCACGCGCTGGCGGGCGGCGACGCCCAGTTCCTCGACCAGGACGTCGGGGCGCACGTCCAGGCCGTAGCGCTCGGACAGCTCCTTGATGCGGCGGCGGGCCTTGCCGCCGATGCCGTGGAGCTTCTCGCTGCCGAGGACGACGTTCTCGAGGACGGTGAGGTTGTCGGCCAGCATGAAGTGCTGGTGCACCATGCCGATGCCGCGGGCGATGGCGTCGGCGGGCGAGGAGAAGTTCACCTGTTCGCCGTGGACCGTGATGGTCCCCTCGTCCGGCTTCTGCATGCCGTAGAGGATCTTCATCAGGGTCGACTTGCCGGCGCCGTTCTCGCCGACGAGGGCGTGGACGGTGCCCTTGCGGACGGTCAGGTGGATGTCGTGGTTGGCGACGACTCCGGGGAAGCGCTTGGTGATGCCGGCGAGCTCCACGGCGGTCACCGTGGTGTGGGCCGCCGCTCCGGCCGGAGGGCTGCTGGACGCGTTGATGACGCACTCTCCTGGGGACGGGGGCCGTCTACGCGCGTAGCGCCCCTTCGGCAGACAAAGGGGTGGCACACCCGGCCGACGGGGTGCGAGGAGCCGGGCTCCTCGCACCCCGTCGAGCGGTCGCGACCCCGCGGTGGTTCAGGGTGTGACTCAGCTCGACTTGACCTTGATCTCGCCGCTGATGATCTTCTCCTTGGCCGTCTCTATGGCTTTCTGGAGCTCGGCGTCGTCCGCGAACTTCGGGTTGGAGTTCGACAGGCTCACCTCACCCGTCTTCAGATCGCCCTTGACGATACCGGTCGCGGGCTTGCCGTCCTCGACCGACTTCGCCAGGTTGTACACCGCCTTGGCGACATCCTTCATCGCCGAGGTGAGGATCGAGTCCTTGTACTTGGCGAGGGCTTCCTGCTTGTACTGGTCGGAGTCGACGCCGATCGCCCACACCTTGTTGGCGGCGGCGGCCTCGATGACGCCCTGACCGGACAGACCGGCGGCCGCGTAGACCACGTCGGCCTTCTTCTCTATCTGGCCCTCGGCCGCGCTCTTGCCCTTGTCCGGGCTGGAGAAGCCGCCCTCCTCCGCGGTCTGCGTGAGGAACTGCGAGATGACCTTGACCTTGGGGTCGGTGTCCTTGACGCCCTGCTCGTAGCCGGCCCGGAACTTGTGGATCAGCGGGATGTCCACACCGCCCACGAAGCCGACGACGTCGGTCTTGGTGGTCTTGGCCGCGGCGACACCGGCCAGGTAGGAGGCCTGCTCCTCGGAGAACACCAGGTCGGCGACGTTCTCCGCCTCGACGGTGGCGTCGTCGACGATGCCGAAGGTGGTGTCGGGGAACTTCTCCGCGGCGCCCTTGACGGCGGAAGCGTAGGCGTAGCCGACGCCGACCACCGGGTTGTAGCCCTGCTTCGCCAGCGAGACGAGGCGCTGCTCCTTGTCGGCGTCCGTCTCGCCGTCGGTGGGCTCGACGTCGGCCGTCTCGTAGCCGAACTCCTTCTTGGCCTGCTGCAGGCCCGCGAAGGCGGCGTCGTTGAAGGACTGGTCGCCGCGGCCGCCGACGTCGTACGCGATGGCGAGGCCCTTGCCCTCCTTCGACTCCGAGGAGCCCGAGGAGGTCGAGGTGCCGCCGCAGGCGGAGAGGGCGAGGGCCAGGGAGGCGGTCGCTGCGCCTGCGACCGTGATCCGGGAAATCCGGCGCATGTGTGGTGCTCCTAGTCGTACAAAGCGCCGGGACGGTACAGCTACGGCGCTGGCTTCGCCGCAGATTAACGCGCGTAGACCTGCCTGAAAACCCCTTCTGTCCACCTTGTTATGCGCCCGTGTTCAACCTGGTTCCGGCCACCGGGACAAAGTGTTGCTGTTCGCGAACGGAGGGTGGCTTTGGGTGAGCGTCCGGCGCTTTCCGAGGGCCCGGAGGAGACACGGAGGGGGCACGGAGAGGTACGGAGGGGCACGGCGGAGCGGGCGGGCGCCGTGTGCGCCCGCCCGCTCCGTACGGGAGGTCAGTGCCGGGGACGGCCCGGCGCGGGGATCACTCCGTGTCCACCTTGATGGCACCGTCGGTGATGCCCTTCTTGGCCTCGTCCACGGCCTCCTTCAGGCCGGCGACCTCGGCCATCCTCGGGTTGCTGTCGGAGAGGCCGACGCCGTCCACCTTGAGGTCGAAGACCTGGGTGCCGGTGAGCGGCTCGCCGTCCTGGACGGACTTGGTCAGCGTGTACACCGCGCCGCCGACGTCCTTCAGGGCGGAGGTGAGGATGTAGTCCTTGTAGCCGGCGAGGGCTTCCTGGTTGTACTGGTCGGAGTCGACGCCGATCGCCCAGACCTTCGCCTTGGCCGCGGCCTCGATGACGCCCTGACCGGAGAGGCCGGCCGCCTGGTAGATGACGTCGGCGCCCTTCTCGATCTGGCCCTCGGCGGCGGCCTTGCCCTTGTCGGGGCTGGAGAAGCCGCCCTCCTCCGCCGTCTGGGTGAGGAACTGGGAGATCACCCGGACCTTGGGGTCGGTGTCCTTGACGCCCTGCTCGTAGCCGGCCCGGAACTTGTGGATCAGCGGGATGTCCACACCGCCCACGAAGCCGACGGTGTCGCTCTTGGTGGCCTTGGCGGCGGCGACGCCGGCGAGGTAGGAGGCCTGCTCCTCGGCGAAGACCAGGGAGGCGACGTTCTCGCCCTCGACGACGGAGTCGACGATGCCGAAGGTGGTGTCGGGGTACTTGGCGGCCACGGCCTCCATCGCGGGGCCGTAGGCGAAGCCCACGCCGATGACCGGGTTGTAGCCCTGGCGGGCCAGCGAGGCCAGGCGCTGCTCCTTGTCCGCGTCGGTCTCGCCCTCGGTGGGCTCGACGTCGGCGGTCTTGAAGCCGAATTCCTCCTTGGCCTTGGCGAGGCCGGCGAACGCGGCGTCGTTGAAGGACTGGTCGCCCTTGCCGCCGATGTCGTAGGCGATGGCGGCGCCGAGGTCGTCCTTGGAACCCCCGCTGTCACCGTTGTCACTGCTGGTTCCACCGCAGGCGGTGGCGGCGAGCGCGAGCGAAGCGACCCCCACCGCTACGCGGGTCAGTATGGATATCCGACGCATCTGAAGTTCCCCATTCTCCAAAGCCCCGCAGCGGGTGCTCGGTTCGGCGCACATTAACGCGCGTAGACACTCCTGGGAACGGGGTCGTGCGGGGCCGTTATCCATTCGTGCCGATGGCCGGTCACGCCCTTGTGAGCCGTGGGGCCGCAGGGGGGCCGGGCGGGCGTACGCGTCTGCACGGGGCCCACGCTGCACCCCCCGGGGCCGGGCCGCAAGCGGAGGGAGCCGGGGGCGGGTGACGCACGCGAGGGCGGCCGTGTCCGCCGGGGACACGGCCGCCCTCGTCCCGCCTGCGCCGTTACCGCAGGGCGTCCAGCAGGGCGGCGGCGGTGAACAGTTCCACGCCGACCGTGATGGCGTGCTCGTCCACGTCGAAGTCGCCCTGGTGCAGGTCGCGCACGATCCGCTCGCCGGGGGTGCGGACGCCGAGGCGGGCCATGGCGCCGGGGACGCGCTCCAGGTACCAGGAGAAGTCCTCGCCGCCGAGGCTCTGTTCGGTGCCCTCGACGGACTCCGTGCCGCGCCGGGCGATCATCGCGTCGCGCAGCAGCTCGGTGGCCCCGGCCTCGTTGACGACCGGCGGGACGCCGCGCACGTAGGTGATCTGCGACTTGGCGCGGTGCAGATTGGCCACCTCGTCGATGGCCTCGACCACGATGTCCGGCGCCTGCCGCCAGGTCTCCAGGTCCAGGCAACGGATGGTGCCGGAGAGCTCGGCGTGCTGCGGGATGACGTTGGGCGCGTGGCCGGACTCGACCCGGCCCCAGGTGACGGCGAGCCCGCTGCGGCTGTCGACCCGGCGGCCGACCAGCGCGGGCACGTCGGTGACGACCCGGGCGGCGGCGGTGACCAGGTCGGTCGTCAGGTGCGGGCGGGCGGTGTGGCCGCCGGGGCCCTCCAGGGCGATCTCCAGCCGGTCGCAGGCGGAGGTGATGGCGCCCTGGCGCAGCCCGATCCTCCCGGCGTCGACGCGCGGGTCGCAGTGCACGGCGAGGATCCGGCCCACGCCGTCGAGCGCGCCGTCGGCGATGGCCTCGGCGGCGCCGCCGGGCAGCACCTCCTCGGCGGGCTGGAAGATCAGCCGGACCGGGCGGGGCAGCAGGCCCTGGCGGTGCAGTTCGGCCAGCACCAGGCCGGCGCCCAGCACCACGGTGGTGTGCACGTCGTGACCGCAGGCGTGGGCGCGGTCGGGGACGGTGGACCGGTAGGCGCAGCCTGCCTTCATGTCGGGGATGGGCAGGGCGTCGATGTCGGCGCGCAGGGCGAGCATCGCCGCGTCGGTGCCGGCCTCCTCGTCCGTCCCGATGTCACAGATCACCCCGGTCCCGCTGGAGAGCACCCGGGGGCGCAGGCCCGCGCGCTGCAGGCGTTCCTTGATCGCGGCGGTGGTACGGAACTCCTGGTTGCCGAGCTCCGGGTGCATGTGGAGGTCTCGCCGGAACGCCACGAGTTCCGCGCGCAGCGCCTCGGGCAGCGCGCCGGGGAGCACCGCTCCCCCGGGGAGATCGATCTCGGACTCCAGTGACATCAGTGGCTTCACCCTTTGAAGAGTAGGGCTCCGAAGCACTCCACTGTCCCCTGATCAAGAAAAATCAGCCCGTTGGAGGGAGAAAATCCGGCTGCCCTACGCATAGCTGTTCAGTGAGATGGGTACACTCACCGCCCTTTTGGGAGGGTAGGGGCGTTCCGGCCTGCCGGGCCATGAGGCCGGTCACAGTCCCCGCGCGGGCGTCGGCACCATCCGTACTTCCACGGTTACCACGCTCGGCCCAACCCACGCTGACCGGTTCATCCGGCGGACAGCGGGCGCCGGGCCCGGGTGTGTCCGGGGCGGGTTCAGCAGGGGCGCGGGGCCGCCGGGCCGGGGTCCGTGCGGCGGTGCGGGGCGACGGCGCGCAGCTGGTGGGCCTCCCGCGCGGTGCCGGCGACGTCGGCGAGGAAGCCCCGGGCGCGCGGGGAGGCGTGGGCGGTGAGCCACGCCGGGTCGATGTCGCACACCTCGATCCGCACATCTGTGCCGGCCAGGGCGAGCGGCAGGGTGTGGACGACGGTGGAGGGGAAGCTGACGACCGTACGGCCGACGGGACCGCGGCGGGCGACCAGTTCGAGGGGCAGCTCGGGGCGGACGATCTCCAGGCCGGTCTCCACGGCCAGCCGGTGCAGCTTCTCGGTGGTCTCGCGGCGGTGCGCGAAGTAGCGCCGGGCGCCGTGCGTCCGGGCGAGGACGCCGACCGCCCGCACGTAGGCGTCGGCGTCCACCACGCCCGTCTCCACCAGGGAGGTGCCCACCAGGTCGGCGCCCTGGGTGACGCGCGGCGGTCCGAAGCGGTCGCGGGTCCAGGCGAAGGTGTGGGCGCGGACGGTGACGCCGGGCGGGACGTCCGCCATCGGCATGGAGGTGAAGACCTCCACCGTGCGGTCCTCGCCGGGGGTGAGCCGGCGCCGGGCGGCGGCGGACACCGGGGCGAGGACCAGGTCGCGGGGGCCGGGGCGGCCGCCCTTGCGGTGCCAGCGCACCAGGCGTTCACCGCGGGCGAGCTGGCCGGCGAACTCCATGGTCGCCGTGCCGTCGTCGACGACCACCACCTCGGGGGCCCGGGTGATGGTCAGCAGCAGTTGCACGTACCGGGAGAACGGGTCGCCGAGGACGACCCGCCGGGCCCGGCGCAGCGGCGCGGCGAGGCCGCCTATGGTGCGCAGCGGGGCGCCCGCTCCCCCGCGCGCCTCCTCCCAGCGGACGTCGTGCCCCTCCTCGCGGGCCAGCTCCGCCATGCGGCGGAGCTGGCCGCGGGTCATCGGGTCGACCGGGGACAGCACGACGAGTGCGAGTCCCGCGCCGGGCGCGTGGGCGTGCGCCCACTCCAGCACGTTGAGCAGCTGTACCGGGCTCTCCACGAAGGCGAGCGTGCGGGGGCCGGTGCGGCCGGCGCGGGGGCTCATCGACGTACGACCGTTCCCGTCGTAGGGGTGGGTGGGGGCGGGTCAGACGGCCACGGGCTCGCCGGCGGCCGTGGCGATCTCCGCCTCGGCGACGACACCGGCCACGCGGCGCAGCTTCTTCATCGGGCCGAGCTCGGAGTCGTAGACCTTCTTCACGCCGTCGCCGAGGGAGGCCTCGATGGTGCGGATGTCGCGGACCAGGCGGGCCAGGCCCTGCGGCTCGACGGAGGCGGCCTGGTCGGAGCCCCACATGGCGCGGTCGAGGGTGATGTGCCGCTCGACGAAGCAGGCGCCGAGGGCGACCGCGGCGAGGGTGGTCTGCAGGCCGGTCTCGTGGCCGGAGTAGCCGATCGGGACGTTCGGGTACTCCTGCTGGAGGGTGTGGATGACCCGCAGGTTCAGCTCCTCCGCCTTCGCCGGGTAGGTGGAGGTGGCGTGGCAGAGCAGGATGTTGTCGCTGCCCAGCACCTCGACGGCGTGGCGGATCTGCTTCGGGGTGGACATGCCGGTGGACAGGATGACCGTGCGGCCGGTGGCGCGCAGTTCGCGCAGCAGCTCGTCGTCGGTCAGGGACGCGGAGGCCACCTTGTGGGCGGGCACGTCGAACTTCTCCAGGAAGGCGACGGCCTCGGTGTCCCACGGGGAGGCGAACCAGTCGATGCCCTTCTCCTTGCAGTAGGCGTCGATCTGCCGGTACTCGTCCTCGCCGAACTCCACGCGGTGCCGGTAGTCGATGTACGTCATCCGGCCCCAGGGGGTGTCGCGCTCGATGTCCCACTGGTCGCGCGGGGTGCAGATCTCCGGGGTGCGCTTCTGGAACTTGACGGCGTCGCAGCCGGCCTCGGCGGCGGCGTCGATCAGCTTGAAGGCGTTCTCGAGGTCGCCGTTGTGGTTGATGCCGATCTCGCCGGTGACGTAGACGGGGCGGCCGGGGCCGGCCTCGCGGGAACCGAGGGTGCGGATACGGGAGTCGCTCATGACCAGGGGTTTCCTTACTGGGGGAGGGTTTCGAGAGAGGGACCGAGGATCCAGCCGGCGATCTCTCGGATCGCGCCGTCACCGCCGGGGAGGGTGGTGACCGCGCGGGCGGCGCCGCGTACGGCGTCGTGGGCGCTCGCGACCGCCACGGGCCAGCCGACGAGGGCGAAGCACGGGAGGTCGTTGACGTCGTTGCCGACGTAGAGCACGCGCTCGGGCGCGATGCCCTGCTCCTCGCACCACTGCTTGAGGGCGAGGTCCTTGCGGTCGACGCCGTGCAGCACGGGGAGCTTCAGCTTGCGTGCGCGGGCGGCGACGACCGGGTTCTGCTCGGTGGACAGGATCAGCAGCTTCAGGCCGCTGCGGCGCAGGGCGGCGATGCCGAGGCCGTCGCCGCGGTGCACGGAGACGAACTCCCGTCCGTCCGCGTCGATCAGCACCCGGTCGTCGGTCTGGGTGCCGTCGAAGTCGAGGACCACCGCGTCGATGTCGCCGGCGGTGGGCAGGCCGGTCCGGCCGGCGTCGAGGAGCGGCGCGAGGGCGCGGGCCCGCGCGAGGTCGTGCGGGTCGTCGACCTCCAGGACGCGCGCCGGGTCGGTGCGCACGAGGTCGGTGCGGCCGAAGAAGCGGTGGCCGTGCTCGCGCAGGCCGGCGGCGTCCATGGCGTAGGCGGCGCCGGTCTCCAGGAAGTCCTGGGGGCGGTCTTGGCGGCGGGGGCGGACGGCCTTGTCGTGGTTGACGCCGTGTCCGCCGCCGGCCGCCGGGTCGCCGCTGCCGGGGCCGTGACGCCAGACGAAGCCGTGGAAGGGGGCGACCGTCACCGCCGTGTCGGCGCCGCCGTGGGCGACCGCGGCGGCCACCCCGTCGACGTCCTCGCGGGTGAGGAAGGGGCTGGTGCACTGCACGAGCAGGACGACGTCCACCCGCGCGCCGTGCAGCGCCTCGTAGGCGTCCAGGGCGTGCAGCACGGCCGCCTCGGAGGTGGCGGTGTCCCCGGCGAGGTCCGCGGGCCGCGGCACGACCTCGGCGCCCGCCTGCCGCGCGGTCTCGGCGATGGCCGCGTCGTCGGTGGAGACCACCACGTCCGTGACGTGCCGGGCGGCGCGGCACTCCCGTACGGCGCGGGCCACCAGGGGCACGCCGCCGACGGGGGCGAGGTTCTTCGCGGGGACGCCCTTGGAGCCGCCGCGTGCGGGTATCACGGCGAGCACCCGGCGGGCGGCCGGAGAGTCGGACATGGGGTCAGCTCCTCGAAGGGGGGTCGGGGCGGTCACAGCTCGCCCATCCGGCGGATCGCGGGAGCCACGCGCTGCACGCCGTGGCGGTAGGCGCCGCGTGCGGTGCGGCGCACGATCCGCCGGACCGGCCCGGGGTCCCGGCCGGCGGCGGGCGCGCCGGGCAGCGGCGTCCCGTCGGGGCCGAGGTGGTGGCGGGCGAGGATGCCGGGCAGGTAGCCGGGCGCGGTGACGGGCGTGTAGTACGGGGTGAGCGGCGGGAGTCCGCCGGGCTCGTCGAGCAGCTCGGCGATGCGGGCGCGGGCCGCGTCGAAGGCCGTCGCGTACGAGCCGTCCGCCGCGACGCCCTGGCGGGCCAGCCACTCCTCGTCGGGCACCGGACGGTGTCCGGCGTCGAGCTGGTCCCAGGAGGCGAGGCAGCCGGAGCCCACGAAGTGGTGGTTGCCGAGCGCCTCGCGGATGCCGAGGTCGGTGAGGACGGCGGTGGGGACGCGCCGGTGCAGCGCCTCCAGGGCGGCCGTCGAGCTGACGGTGACGAGGAGGTCGGTGCGGTCCAGGACCTCGCCCATGTGCCCGTAGACCAGGCGCAGGTTGGCGGGGAGGGCGAGGCCGCGGGCCAGCTTCTGGTAGGGCAGTTCCTCGATGTGCGTGGTGTGTTCGCCGGGCCGGGAGCGCAGCTTCAGCAGCACCTCGCGCTCGGGGTGGCGGCGGGCGTGCTCGACCAGCCGGTTCAGCAGGTACGTGCGGTCCGCGCGGGTGTCCGGCACGGACGGCTGGGCGGCGAACACCACCCGGTAGGGCTCGTGGTCGCCGGTGTGGGGCGCGCCGCCGAGGAACGGCAGCGCGACCTCGGTGACCGCGCCGGCGTCGGCGCCGACCCCCTCGTAGACGGCGCGGAAACGCTCCGCGTCCTGGCGGGAGTTGGCCAGCACCAGGTCGGCGCCGTGGCGCAGCAGCAGGCCGTCGGTGAGCTTCTCGTAGACGACGCCGACGTAGCCGGTGACGACGACGGGACGGCGGGGCCGGCCGGCCCAGACGCGTCCCAGCCCGTGCAGCATCGCCTGCACCCCGCCGCCGACCAGGGCGAGCACGAGAACGTCGTACGACCCGTACGTCTCCTCGCGCAGGGCGTGCAGGAACTCGGTCGCGGTGACCTCCCGCAGGGAGTCCGCGCGGACGCCGACCTCGCCGAGCTGGCGGGCGGTGGGCGTGGCGCGGCCCCGCAGCAGATATCCGTCCAGGCGGATGTCGCGCGGCGCGATGCGTTTCGCGGTGAGCGTGCCCCATTTCCAGCGGGTGTCGGAATCCGCGAGGACCGCCACCCTGAGGGGCTTCGTTGCACTTGCTGGCACACCGGAGAAGTTAGGAAGCGAATTCCGCGAACGGCCCAACCGCGCCTCAACGAAACGTTAACAACACCCCACCGAGAGCCGAACCCGGCCGGGAAAATGGCGGAGTCAGACGCGATCCACCGGACCGACACACGGAGTTCACCGCCCGTACGGCCGGCGGACGGAAAGCGCTCCGGGCGGTCTCCTAATGTTTTCCGGGTGCCGAAGCTTTCCGTGATCGTGCCTTTTCGCAATGTCCGTCCGTACGCGCCGGACGCGCTCAGGAGTCTGCGCGCGAATGCCCGCGCGGATTTCGAGTTCGTCCTGGTCGACGACGGTTCGGAGGACGACACCCCGGTGCTCGTCGAGCGGGCCGCCGAGGAGCTGGCCCGTGTCGCGCGGGTCCGTCACATCCGCCGGGAGCGCGCCGGCGGGATCGCCACCGCGCGCAACGCCGGGCTGGACGCGGCGGGCGGCGAGTACCTGACCTTCCTGGACGGCGACGACTGGTACGCCCCCGGCCACCTGTCCCGGCTGGTCGCCGCGGCGGAGGAGCTGGGCTGCGACTTCCTGCGCACCGACCACGTACGGGTCACCGGGCGTGCCCGGACCGTGCACCGGGTGCCGGTCGGGCCGCGGGACGAGGTGCTGGACCCGCGGGCGGCGATCCTGCCCGCCGACCGGACCACCGCGGTGGACTACCCGCAGGCGTGGGCCGGCGTCTACCACCGGCGGCTGCTGGAGCGGGGGCTGCTGCACTTCCCCGACGGACTGCGCACCGCCGAGGACCGGCCGTGGATCTGGCGGCTGCACCGGGAGGCGGAGTCGTTCGCCGTGGTGGGCCTGCTGGGCGTGTTCTACCGCAAGGGCGTCGCCTCCTCCCTCACCCGGATCGGGGACGAACGGCAACTGGACTTCGTCCCCGCCTTCGACCGGGTGGTGGCGGAGACGGCGGCGGACCGGGACGCGGACCGGCTGCTGCCGAAGGCGGTGCGGACGTACTGCGCGGTGATCGACCGTCATCTGGCCGAGCGGGACAAGTTCGAGCCGGCGGTGGCCTCACGGCTGCGGACGCTGTGCGCGGACGCGTTGCGGCGGCTGCCGCGGGACGTGCTGGACGAGGTGCTGGACTCGATGGACGCCGGGCGGGCGTCGCGGCTGCGGCGGCTGCGGCGGGCGCCGCTGCGCGCGGGGAAGGGGGCCGCGTGAAAACGGCCGGCACGCAGATCTTCTGTGCGGCCACTCCGTCGGCGGTCGTCGTGATGGCGGCCGCGGTCGAGGCGGGGCTGCTGCCGGACGCGGGGCGCCGGATGCTGCTGGTGTGCGACGACGCGCCGGTGCCGGAGGCGGCCCCGCCGTGGGACGAGGTGCCGGGCTTCGCCCGGCTGCGCGCCCGCTTCGACGCGGTGCTGTCCTGGAACGAGGCGATACGGCCCTTCCACCCGGCGGCCTGGACGCCCCGCACGGAGGACGTCCCGCTGCTCGAACGGCACGTCCGGCGGCTGTGGGCGCTCGGGGACGACCGCGTGGAGCTGGTCCTGGGCGCCCCGGACGCCCCGCCGGCGCAGGCGGTGGCCCGCGTGTTCACGGGCGCGCCCCTGCACGTCTGCGCGGGCGGACCGGCGGACTACGGGCCCACACGGGGCAAGCTCGACCCGCTGATCGGCACGCGGGTGCGGCAGGTGCTGCACCTCGACCTGGTGCCGGGCCTGACACCGCTGCTGCTGAGCGAGTTCGGGGCGCCGGCGCGGGTGGTGCCGACGGAGGCCTTCCGGGCGGTGGCGGGTGAGATCGCCTCGGCGGTGAAGGGCGTGCCGGAGGGGGCGGCGCTGGTGGCCGGACAGTGTCTCTCCGCCCTCGGGATCACCGACCCGGGCGGGGAGGACGCGCTGCACGCGGAGATGGTGCGGGCGGCGGCCGGACGCGGCCACCGCCACGTGGTGTTCGCACCCCACCCCGCCTCCCCGGTCCGGTACGGCAGCGCGCCGCGGGCCGAGGCGGAACGCCTGGGCGTGGACCTCACGGTCCTGGACACCCCCGTCCCGGCGGAGGCGCTGTACGAGGCGTGCCGCCCGGCGCTGGTCGTCGGCTGCTCGTCGACCGCCTTGTTCACGGCGTCCGCCCTGTACGGCCTCCCGGTCGCCCGCGTCGGCACGGAGCGCCTGCTGGACCGGCTGACGCCGTATCACCATCCGCACCGGATCGCCCTGGTCCTGGCGGAGGCGGTGCTGCCGGGGGCGGAGTCCGGGGCGGGGCCTGCGCTGTCGGAGGCGGGCACGGTGCCCGGTGCCGGGTCCGGCGGCGAAGTCGCACGGGTCGAGGGCGGCGACACGCCGCCGGTCCCGCGCGGCGGGGACGCGCCCTCGGGTGCTCGGCCCGCCGCCGGGAACGGGGCCGCCGGCGACGGTCTGCGGGGACTTCTGAGCACCCTCGCCTTCACCGTGCGGCCGCAGGTGCATCCTTCGCTGCGTGCCGTCGCGGAGCGGTATCTCGCGGCGGGGGCGTGGGACCGGCGGTGGTTTCCGCGGAGGCGGCTCACCGCGTTGGGGTTGCCGGGGGGTGTGCCGAGGCAGGTGGTGTTCCTGTCGCGGAGCCGGATCGCCCGGCGGGTGGTGCGGCGGGTGCGCACGGCCGTGCGGGGCTGAACGATGTCACAAGCCGTCCCGCGCGCGGCGGGGACGCGTCCTTCCGCCAATCACCACGGCGCCGGGGGCCCGCCCCGGCCCGGCGGGGCGAAGGCGCCCGGAAGTGGCCGGGTATCCGCGCCGGGTCCGGCCGGGTGCCGTCTGAGCACGAACACCCGGGCACGGGTCGGCTGTTGGCCGATGACTGTTCACCGGATGTCCACCCGGACGCCATCGGCGGACCGCCGTGCCGGGGCACATTCGGCGTCCGGAGCGAGGACGGTCCCGCATCCGAAGCTCGCCTGCTTCCTGTCCGGCATCGGCCGCGAGGAGCGGGGACCGCCGGTGCACGCCCGGGACCTCGGCCCGCTGTTCCCGGAGCGGGCGTCCGCGGTCCTCGACCACCACCCGGCCGCCGTGGCGGACGCGAACACCGCGCAGCGGCCCCTGTGGGAGACCACGCGGGCGGACCTCGACGAGCTGAGGGAGGTGTTCGGCCCGGCCCGAGCCACCGAGACCGCCGCCGCTTCCCGTCCCGAAAGAGAGAAACCCCGTGCCGAAACTGTCCGTCGTCGTCCCGATGCACAACGTGGAGGCGTTCGCAGAGAGCACCCTGCGCAGTCTCGCCGCCAACGCGCACCCGGACGTCGAGTTCCTGATCGTCGACGACTGCTCCACGGACGCCACGCCCTGGGTGATCGACCGGTGGGCGGAGAGGCTGCCGGGCGCGCGGGTGATCCGGCACGACACCAACCGGGGGATCGCCCAGGCGCGGAACTCCGGCATCGACGCGGCCGACGGGGAGTACCTCGCCTTCCTCGACGGCGACGACTGGTACGGCCCGGGGCACCTCGCCGCGATGGTGCGGGCGATGGACGAGCTGGGCTGCGACTTCGCCCGCACGGATCATGTGCAGGTCACCGGCACCGAGCGGGTGGTCAAGCGGCCCCCGGCCCCGGTGCGGAACGCGGTGATGGACCCGCGCGACGGGATCACGCCCGTCGACACGGAGACCATGGTCGACTACCCGTTCGTCTGGGCGGGCATCTACCGCCGCCGTCTCTTCGACGACGGCGGGATGCGCTTCGTCACCGAACTGCGCACCGCCGAGGACCGGCTGTGGATCTGGCGGCTGCACCTGACGGCGCGCACCTACGCGTCCCTCGGACTGCACGGGGTGTTCTACCGGCGGGGCGTCGCGACCTCCCTCACCCAGATCAAGGACTCCCGCCAGCTCGACTTCATCCCGGCGTACGACCTGCTGCTGCGGGACGTGCAGGGCGACCCGGAGTGCGACCGCTTCCTCCCGAAGGCCGTCCGCACCTACTGCGCCATGATCGCCTTCCACCTCGGCAAGGCGGACGCGTACGAGCCGTCGGCGGCCCGGCGGCTGCGGCAGGAGGCGCGGGAGGCGCTGCTGCGCATGCCCCAGCACGCGCTGGAGGAGACCCTGACCACCATCGACAGCACCCGGAGCAGGCTCCTCGGCCGCCTGCGCGACGGGCGGAAGGCTGCCTGACCCATGCACCGCACCACGCAGATGTTCCAGGTCTCGACCCTCTACGGCGCCGCCACCCTGGCCGCGGCGCTGGACGCGGGCCTGTTCGGACCGCGCGGCCAGGCCCGCCGGATCCTTCTGGTCTCGCACAATGCGGCCGTCCCGGAGACCGCGCTGCGCCTGGACGAGATGCACGGCTACGGCCCGCTGGCCGCCCGCTTCGACACGGTGGTGAGCTGGAACGAGGCGATCAGCCCGTACCACCCGAGCGCCTGGGGTCCGCGCGGCGCGGACACGGTGCTGTGGCAGCGGGCGCTGCGGCTGCTGTGGGGCATCGACGAGGACGAACGGGTCGATCTGGCCGTCGAGTCGATCCAGGCCAACCCGGCCCGCGCGCTGGTCGCGATCTTCTCCGAGGCGTCCGTCGACGTCTACGCGGACGGTCTGATGAGCTACGGCCCGACCCGGGAGAGGCTGCCGCTGACCCTCGGCCGGCGCGTCCGGCGGCTGCTCCACCTCGACCTGGTCCCCGGGCTGCGGCCGCTGCTGCTGTCCGAGTACGGCGTGGAGCCGGTGATCGTGCCGGACGGGGCGTTCCGCGCGGTGCTGGACGAGGTCGCCCGGGAGGCGGCGGACGACCCGCTCCTCGCGCCCGTGCGCGAGGAGCGGCCGACGGCCGTGCTGCTCGGCCAGTACCTGGCGGCGATCGACATCCTGAGCGCGCGCGAGGAGGAGGACCTGCACGTGCGCATGCTCACCGGGGCGGTGCGCGCCGGGCACCGCTCGATCGTCTTCAAGCCCCACCCGACCGCCCCCGCCGGCTACTCGGCGGCGCTGCACAAGGCGGCGGCCGACGCGGGCGTGCGGCTCACCGTGCTGGACGCGCCGCTGCTCGCGGAGACGCTGTACCACCACGCCCGGCCCGAGCTGGTCGTCGGCTGCTTCTCCACGGCGATGGTGACCGCGTCCGCCTACTACGACGTGCCGGTGGCGCGGGCGGGGACGGCCCTGGTGCTGGACCGGCTGCGGCCGTACCAGAACAGCAACCGGATACCGCTGACGCTGGTCGACCATCTGGTGCCGGACCTGGAGCGGGACGAGACCCCGGCCGTGCTGGGCGCGGCGCCCGCGTCGCTGGAGCCGCTGGTGCGGACCATGGGCTTCTGCATGCAGCCCCGGACGTATCCGGCGCTGCGGGGGCCCGCGGAGGAGTGGCTGCGCGCCCACCTCGCGGACAGTCCCGCCCCGTACTTCCCCGCCCTGCGCCTGGCCGAGCTGGGGCTGCCCGGCAGCAGTCCCGCCACCCGGGCGCGGGTCCGCGCGGCACGCGCCCGGCGGAAGGTGGGGCGGGCGGTCCGCGGTACCCGGAAGCGGTGACGCGGGGCCGCCGCGCCGTTCCCGGCGGCCCCGCGTGCCGCCGGGAACGCACCGGCCACGGGCACGCCACCGTCCCGTCAACTCCCGTACACGCCAGGGGTGCACAGTTGCGCGGTGACCGACGACATCGCCGTACGCATGCCGCAGCAGAAGAGCGGCACCGGCTCTCCCCCGGCGCGGACCGCCACGCGGGAGCACCGTTACGACATCGACCTTCTGCGGCTGGTCTGCTCCGCGACCATCATGGTGGGCCACGTCGGCGCCCTGTTCATCCACGCCACCGGCAACGACCCGGCGAACGGCGCCGGCTCCTACTGGGCGGGCCACGTCGCCGAGGCGGTCAACCCGTTCGCCGTCCCGGTGTACTTCGCGGTCGCCGGCTGGGCGGTGCTCGTGGGGGCGCCTCCGCGCGACGGCGCGCACATGCGGCGGCGGATCGTCCACAACCTCGTGCCGCTCTTCGTGTGGACGGGCGTCTACCTGGCGTGGGCCTGGCTGCGCGACCGCAACGAGCGGCCCATGACGGAGCTGGCGGCGGACTCCCTCTTCGGCTCGGTGCGGCCCGCCTACCACCTGTGGTTCATGTACAACTACATCCCGGTGATCGCGCTGCTGGCCCTCGTGGTCCTGCTGCGGTCCGGCCGTCGCCCCTGGGGGCTGGGCGCGGCGCTGCTCGGCATCGCGGTGACGCCCAGCGTGCTGACCACGGCCGCCGAGGTGACGGGCCGGGAGATGCCCGCCTCCTCCTGGGGCTTCGCCTTCTACGCGATCGTCTACGCGGTGGGCGGGGCGCTGCTGCTGTCCCTGCCGGCCGGGACGGTACGGCCGCGGTGGCCGCTGTTCGTGCTGCTGCCGCTCTCCATGGCCGGGGCGCTCTGGTACAACACGCGGGTCCACTACGTGATGCCCAACGCGCACCTGTTCGTCGCCGTCATGTGCGTCTGCGTCCTGCTGCTGGTCAGCAGGGTGCGGGTGCCGGAGCGGTGGCGGCCGGCGCTGCGGAGACTGGCCGGCGCGGCGCTCGGCGCGTACATGGTGCACGTGCTGTTCGTCGAGGAGATCGCCGCCCCCCTCGTGTCGCCGGACCTGAGCGGACCCGCGGCCGCGCTGCTGCTGGCCGGTCTGCTGGTCACGGTGATGACCCTGTCGTTCGCCGCCAGCCTCCTGTGGGGCCGGCTGAACCTGCGCCGCCTGCTCGGCTGACGCCGCGCCGGCCCTCCCGACCGCCCTCCGACGGATCGAGGTCCCCGTGCCCTTGAACAGCCACGCCCTGCTGACCAGTTCCCCCGCCCGGCGGCTGCTGCGGCCGGTCGCCGACCTCGTCGACCGGCGCATCGAACGGCGGCTGCGCGCCGTGGAGGCCGCGGGCCGGGAGCGGCTGCGGGAGATCGCCGGGACGGTGGAGCGCCAGCAGCTCACCCTCGACCTGCTGCTCGGCCCCGCCGGGCGCGGTCTGTCGCGGGTGGTGTCGCCGGGACCGCTGGGCCGGTTGCACGCCGAGGTGGCGGAGCTGGCCGGGGGCCGGGACGCCGCCGTGCGCAACGTCGCCACGGCCTACCGGCTGCTGGTCGGCCTGGAGTCGCTCGGGGCCGGGCGGATCGCCGGGGGCACGATGAACATCTGCGGCAAGCTCGGCACGATCCCCCTGCTGGACCCGCCGAACGACGAGGTGCTGGAGATCGGCACGCTCCACGGCATGTTCTGTGCGGGGCTGATCCGGATGCTGGAGCGCGACGGCCGTGAGCCGTCCGTGACGATCGTCGACCCGTTCGCCGGGATCCAGCTCCAGCCCGGCACGCCCCGCCGCTCGGACCCGTCCGGCACCCCGGTCGACGTGCGCACGGTGCGGACCAACCTCGCCCTGGCCGGTCCGGCCGGCCTGGCCGCGCGGATCGAGCGGGGTTTCTCGCAGGACCCCGCGGTCCGCGCCGCCGTCTCGGACCGCCGCTACGGTGTGATCGTCGTCGACGGCGACCACTCGGCCGAGGGCGTCGCGGGCGATCTGCGGTGGGCGGAGGAGATCGCCGCCCCGGGCGGGATCGTCGTGCTGGACGACTTCGGCGACCCCAAGTGGCCGGGGGTCGCCGAGGCCCTGGAGGCCCACCTGGCGGGCGCCACCCGCTTCACGTACCTCGGGAAGGCAGCCCTGTCGGCGTTCCTGCGCGCGGACTGATCAACTCGGCCCGTAGCGGGCCTCGATGCCGGCGACGATCAGGGCGAGGCCCTCCTCGAAGTGCTCGTCGTAGTCGCCGAAGAGGGCGGCTCCGGCCTCGGCGGCGAGCGGCCGGCCGGCCATCGCGCGGGCGCGTTCCTCGACGTCGAAGCCCGCCCGGCGCTCCCCCGGGCGCGGTTCGACGCCCTGCTCCTCGGCCACGAAGCCGAGCGTGTAGAGGAACGTCGTCTGGAGCGCCCGTACCGCCTGGGCGAGGGTGAGCCCCGCGGACGTGAGCAGACGGAGGTCGGCCTCCTGCTGCTCGGCGTGCTCCAGGCCGGTGAAGCAGGTGCCGCTGAACACCTTGGCGCCGTCGCGGTAGCCGAGCAGCGTCCGGCGCAGCACCCGGTTGACCCTGAGCAGGCGTTCCCGCCAGCCGTCGTCCGGGCCGGGTTCCGTCCCGTCGAGCATCCGGCGGAACATCTCGGTCGCCATCTCGTCCAGCAGCGCCTGCTTGTCCTTGAAGTGCCAGTAGAGGGCGGGCGCCTTGACGTCCAGTTCCCTGGCGATGGCGCGCAGGGTCAGGCCGTCCAGGCCGACCTCGTTCAGCAGCTCCAGTGCCGTCCCGGCGACCCGTCGGCGGTCCAGCGGCGCGCGTCGTTCGGTGCTCACGCTTGACAACTTAACACCGTTAGGGAGACGCTCGGACGGCGGATCACTTAACGCTGTTAAGGAGGCGGACCGTGAACGACACCTCTGTCCTGATCGTGGGCGCGGGACCGACCGGACTCACCCTCGGCATCGACCTCGCCCGGCGCGGAGTGCCGGCGCTGGTCGTGGAGCGGGAGGACGGACTGTTCCCCGGATCGCGCGGCAAGGGCCTCCAGCCGCGCACGATGGAGGTCTTCGACGACCTCGGCGTGCTCGACCGGGTGCGGGCGGGCGGCGGCCGCTACCCGGTCGGAATGCTCTGGCGCGACGGGGAGCGGCTGGGCGAGCACCACCTGGCGGACCCGGTGGAGCCCACCGAGGAGGCGCCGTACGAGGGCTGGATGGTGCCGCAGTGGCGCACCCAGCGGATCCTGCTGGACCGGCTGGAGGAGCTGGGCGGCAAGGTCGCCCACGGCCGCGAGGTCACCGGCGTCGCCCAGGACGAGGACGGCGTGACCGCCCACTTCGCCTCCGGGCCGCCGCTGCGCGCCGCCTGCCTGGTCGCCGCGGACGGGGGACGCTCGGCGGTGCGCCGGGCGGTCGGCGCCGGCATGACCGGCGAGGCGGTGGACCCGCTGCCGATGCTGGTGGCGGACGTGCGGATCGCCGGCCTGGACCGCGACCACTGGCACATGTTCCCGCCCCGCGAGGGCCGGGACGCGTTCCTCACCCTCTGCCCGCTCGCCGGGACGGACGACTTCCAGCTGGTCGCCCGGTTCGGCGAGGGCGCCCGGGCGGACCTCTCCCCCGACGCGGTGCGGCGGGTCGTGGCCGACCGTACGCACCTCGCCGCCGAGGACGTCACGGACGTGCTGTGGGCCTCCGACTTCCGGCCGCGCGCCGCACTCGCCGACCGCTTCCGCACCGGCCGGGTGTTCCTCGCGGGCGACGCGGCGCACGTGCACTCCCCGGCCGGCGGCCAGGGCCTCAACACCTCCGTGCAGGACGCCTACAACCTGGGCTGGAAGCTGGGCGCGGTGCTGTCCGACGGGGCGGACCCGGCGCTCCTCGACACCTACGAGGAGGAGCGGCGGGCGGTCGCCGCGGACGTGCTCGGCCTGTCCACCCGCATCCACCGGGGCGAGGCCGGGCGCGGCGGAGCCACCCTGCAACTGGACCTGGGGTACCGCGACTCCTCGCTCACCGCGGAGACGCGTACGGAGCCCGGCCCGGTGCGCGCGGGCGACCGGGCGCCGGACGGCCGGGCGGGCGGCGTGCGCCTCTTCGACGCCTTCCGGGGGCCGCACTGGACCCTGCTGGCGCTGGGCACGGACGCCCCCGAACCGCCCGCGGGCGTCCGGCTGGTGCGCGGCCCGTCCCACCGGACGTACGGCACGGGCCTGTTCCTGGTCCGCCCGGACGGCTACGTGGGCTGGGCCGGGGACGCCCCGGACGGGCTCGGCGCCTACCTCGCCCGGTTCGGCCGGCGCTGACGGCGCGCCCGGGCCATGAATCCCGGACGCCCTACGCGCTCGCCGTCGACAGCTTCACCGCGAAGCCCAGGAACAGGGCGCCGGCCGCCGAGGTGGCGCCCGCCGACAGCCGGCGGCGACGGCGGAACGCGGCGGCCAGCCGGGTGCCGCCGAAGATCAGCGCGCTGAGGTAGAGCACGCTGGCGATCTGGGCGAGCGCGCCGAGCACCACGAAGGAGAGCGCCGGATAGGCGTAGGCCGGGTCGACGAACTGCACGAAGAAGGCGATGAAGAACAGGATCGCCTTCGGGTTGAGCAGGCTGACCACCAGCGCCCGGCGGAACGGACGCTCACCGGGCGTCCCGGCGGCGGAGGTCCGCTCCGCGCGCTCCTCCCCTCGGGTGCGCCACATGCCCCACGCGGCGCGCAGCATCCCGACGGCCAGCCAGGCCAGATAGCCGGCGCCGGCGTACTTCACGATGCCGAACAGCACGGCGTTCCCCTGGAGCAGGGAGGCGACCCCGGCGGCCGACAGCGTCATCAGGACGGCGTCCCCGCACCAGACGCCGGCGGCGGCCGTGTAGCCGGCGCGCACCCCGCGGCGGGCGGCGACGGACAGGACGTACAGCGAGTTGGGCCCCGGCAGCAGGATGATCAGCACCAGGCCCGCCAGGTAGGTGGGAAGGTCGACGACACCGAACATGGCAAGGAGTGTCGCACGCCGTGCGACCCTCCTTGACCCCGTCCCGGCCTGCGGGAGCGACGCTCAGAAGGCGTCGCTCGGCACGTACGTGCCCCACACCTCGCGCAGGGCGTTGCAGACCTCGCCGATGGTGGCCCGTGCTTTGAGGGCGTCTTTCATGGGGTGGAGGACGTTGTCGTCGCCCTGGGCGGCTTTCTTCAGGGCGGTCAGGGCGGTGTCGACGGCGTGCTGGTCGCGTTCGGCGCGCAGCTTGGCTAGGCGTTCGGCCTGCTGGGCTTCGATGGCGGGGTCGACGCGGAGGGGTTCGTAGGGTTCCTCCTCGTCGAGCTGGAAGCGGTTGACGCCGACCACGACCCGTTCGCCGGAGTCGGTCTGCTGGGCGATGCGGTAGGCGGAGCGTTCGATCTCGTTCTTCTGGAAGCCGTGTTCGATGGCGTTGACCGCGCCGCCGAGGTCTTCGACCTTCTGCATCAGTTCCAGCGCGGCGGCCTCGACGTCGTCGGTCATCTTCTCGATGACGTAGGAGCCGGCGAAGGGGTCGACGGTGGCGGTGACGTCGGTCTCGTAGGCGAGGACCTGCTGGGTGCGCAGGGCGAGGCGGGCGGATTTGTCGGTGGGCAGGGCGATGGCCTCGTCGAAGGAGTTGGTGTGCAGCGACTGGGTGCCGCCGAGGACGGCCGCCAGGCCCTGCACGGCGACGCGTACCAGGTTCACCTCGGGCTGCTGGGCGGTCAGCTGCACCCCGGCGGTCTGGGTGTGGAAGCGCAGCATCAGCGACTTGGGGTTCTTCGCGCCGAACTCCTCGCGCATCACCCGCGCCCAGATCCGGCGCGCGGCGCGGAACTTGGCGATCTCCTCCAGGATGGTGGTGCGGGCCACGAAGAAGAAGGACAGGCGGGGGGCGAAGTCGTCGACGTCCATGCCGGCCGCGACCGCGGTGCGGACGTACTCGATGCCGTCGGCGAGGGTGAAGGCGATCTCCTGCGCGGGGGAGGCGCCGGCCTCGGCCATGTGGTAGCCGGAGATGGAGATGGTGTTCCACTTCGGGATCTCGGCCCTGCAGTACTTGAAGATGTCCGCGATCAGCCGCAGTGACGGCTTGGGCGGGAAGATGTAGGTGCCGCGGGCGATGTACTCCTTCAGCACGTCGTTCTGGATCGTGCCGGTGAGCTTGTCCGCGCTCACGCCCTGCTCCTCGGCGACCAGTTGGTACAGCAGCAGCAGCAGCGCGGCGGGGGCGTTGATCGTCATCGACGTGGAGACCTTGTCCAGCGGGATCCCGTCGAACAGCACCCGCATGTCGTCGATCGAGTCGATGGCGACCCCCACCTTGCCGACCTCGCCGGAGGCGATGGGGGCGTCGGAGTCGTGTCCCATCTGGGTGGGCAGGTCGAAGGCGACCGACAGGCCCATCGTGCCGTTGGCGATGAGCTGCTTGTAGCGGGCGTTGGACTCCGTCGCCGTGCCGAAACCCGCGTACTGGCGCATCGTCCACGGACGCCCCGTGTACATCGTCGGGTACACACCCCGCGTGAACGGATACTTCCCCGGCTCACCCAGCTTCTCCGCCGGATCCCAGCCCGACAGGGCGTCGGGCCCGTAGACCGGTTCGATGGGCAGTCCGGACTCCGACTCGCGCGCCATGATGTGCATGCCTCCCGCTGAGCAGCGTTGCTCGATCCGATCGCCGGTCACTCGTCAGTCACTCGCCAGTTACTCACCAGTACAGGCCGACCCCTCGACGGACTGTAGCGGTGCGCGTGCGGCCCGGTGGAGGGGCACACGCTGGGACCTTCCTCACAGCCACCGTGGGACCCCGTTCACAGGGCCTCCTGACGGCCGTCGTCCGGTCACTCCCCACCATGCCCGCTTGTTCCGCCCCGGTCACGTCCGGGGTAGAAGTCAGGTGACGACCGGGCAGGGCCGGTGCGGCGGGACGAGGGGGGACCGGGGTGCGTGGGAGGGGCAGGGGCGTGGGGAAGAAAGGCATGACCGTCCTGGCGGCGCTGGGCGCGATGGCCGTGGGCACGGCAGGGTGCACGGTGCATCCCGCCGGTGCGGACGGGCAGGCCGGACCGCCGGTGCGGATCGAGGTGCCGTCCCGGACGCCGGACGCGCCACGGGCGCCCGCGTCGCCGGGCCGGACAGCGGAGGCGCCCGCGCAGAAGTCCCCGTCCGTCACGCCGTCCAGCCGCCCGACGCCGGCGCGCGTGCTGTGGTCGCCCGGCGACCAGGGGCGGGACGTACGCGAACTCCAGGCGCGGCTGCGTCAGATCGCCTGGATCTTCCACGGCCCCACCGGCGCCTACGACGACCTGACGGCGGAGGCGGTCCGCGGCTTCCAGGGCAAGCGCGGGCTGCCGCGGACCGGGGTGACGGACACCGTGACGTGGGAGCGGCTGCGCGCCATGACGCGGGAACCGGGACGGTGGGAGCTGTACCTGATGGGCGGCCAGCCGGCCGACCCGCCCGACCCGCGCTGCATGACCGGCCGGGTGATGTGCATCAGCAAGTCGAGCCGCACCCTGCGCTGGATGATCGACGGCCGGACGGTGTCGACCGTGCCGGTCCGCTTCGGCTCCGAGTACACGCCGACCCGCGAGGGCGTCTTCCGCGTCTACTGGAAGTCCCGGCACCACGTCTCCACGCTGTACGACTCGCCGATGCCGTACGCGATGTTCTTCAGCGGCGGGCAGGCGGTGCACTACTCGGCCGACTTCGCCGCCCGGGGCTACGCGGGGACCTCGCACGGCTGCGTGAACGTGCGCGACGAGGACGCGATCGCCCGGCTGTACGAGCAGGTGCGCGACGGCGACAAGGTCGTCGTCCACTGGTGAGTAGAGGGGCGCGGGCGGGACCGGGGGAACGTGTCCCGCCCGCGCCAGGTGCACGAGCCGCGGGTACGGGGGGAACCCCGGCTCCGTGCGACGGCCGATGACCAGTCGGCTCACTCAGTACTGCGTCACGAGGGCCGGAAGTGTCACACCGGGCGGTACGGAACTGCTCCGCAGGGGGGTCTGCGCAGGTCACGGGGTTTCCCGGAGGGTTCCGGCCGCCCGCCTAGTCCTGCTTGCCGTTGCCGTTGCCGTTGCCGTTTCCGTTGCCGTTTCCGTTGCCGTTTCCGTTCCCGTTGACCTGCCCCTTGTCCTTGCCCGGGTGGTCCTCGGCCTTGTCGGCGCCGGAGCCGCTGTTGCCGCGGACGGCGCCGTTGCCGTTGCCGTTGCCGTTCCCGTTGCCGTTCCCGTTGCCGTTGTCGCCGGTGTCCGGGCGGCCGTTGCCCTGGCCGGGGTGGGTGTCCTGCTGCTCGCCCTCGCCGCCGCCGGTCCGCGTCTCGGCGTCCTGCACGCCGGTCCCGCTCCCGGCGTCCTCGCCGCCCTTGCCGCTCTTGTCGTCCTTGCGGCCGGCGCCCTCCTTGGCGGTGACGGTGCGGCAGTAGGCGGCGACGCGGGAGGCGCCGCCCGCCGCCTCGTGCAGGGCGCGACGGCGTTCGCCGTTCACCGGCCGCCCCTCGTGCCAGGCCCGGCAGGCGGACACGACGAGCTTCCAGCGGGCGTCGCGGGCGGGCGTGCCGTCGCCGGGGGTGGTGGCCGGCGTGCGGTCGGGATCCTCGCCGCCCGGAGCCCCCTCGCCGGCGGGCTCGCTCTGGTGACGGCCCTCCGGGGAGACGCCCCGCGCCGGCGGGGACGTCAGGGGGTGGGTGGCCGTGGCGGCGCCCGCGGGGCCGGAGCGGGAGTCGTCGAAGGGCGTGCGCAGCAGCCCGGTCCCGGCGAGCACGGCGGTGCCCCCGACCATGCCGGCGACCAGCGCGGCGGCCAGCAGGAGGCGTGCGGGACGCGGCCCGCGGGATCCGCCGGGCGTTCCGGAACGGCCGGTGCGCGGGGCGCCGAGACGGATCAGGCCGACGTCGGCGTCCCCGGGGCCGGTGCCGTGACCGGTGTGCGGGGCCGAGTCGGCCTGCCCTGTCCGTTCGTCCCTCGACTTGCGGAAGGCGGCCAGCGCGGCCGCCTCCCCGGGAAGTTCCGCGTCTGCCGTGGGCGGGGGCGCGGAGAGCGCGCGGAGCACGTCGGCGAGCCGTTCGGCCTGGTCACCGGCGGGGGGACCGGCAGCCTGGGGCGACTCACCGTTCAGCAGGCGCTCCGCCGCCTCCGCGTCCAGCCACCGGTACCGCTCATCGGCCATCACATGTCCTTCTGCGTCCGCGTTCGCAACTGCGTCACACTCGCGGACGTCACCGTACGACGGCGTGGTTCTCTCTGGGGCGGAAGAGCGTCGAGCACCCCTGCGGATTCCGGATGGCCGTCCGGATCGTCGCCGAGCAGCTCGGCCAGCCGGCGCAGGCCGCGGTGCGCGGCCGTCCGTACGGCGCCGGGACGCTTGCCCAGGGTCTGCGCGGCCGTCTTGGCGTCGAGGCCCACGACCACGCGCAGGACGACGGCCTCGGCCTGGTCCTGCGGCAGCCGGGAGATCAGGTGGAACGCGCCGTCGGTGGCCAGCGCCTCGATCGCCTCGCCGGCCGTGTCCGACTCGGCGGGCCGCCCGGTGAGCTCGGTCTCGTCACCGCCTATGGCCGGGCGGCGGCCGCGCATGCGGATGTGGTCCAGCGCCCGGTTGCGGGCGATGCGGGCGGCCCAGCCGCGGAAACGGTCCGCGTCCCCGGAGAACCGATCCAGGTCGCGGGCGATCTGCAGCCACGCCTCGGACGTCACGTCCTCGGCGTCGGGCTCGCCGACCAGTGTCCGGACGTACCCGAGGAGCCGCGGGTGCACGGCGCGGTACACGGTCCGGAACGCGGTCTCGTCCCCGTCCTGTGCCGCGCGCACCGCGGCGGTCAGCTCCGCGTCGTCCCCCAGCACGCGTGCGCCCTTCTGCGCCTCAGCCGGCGCCGCTCTCGCGGACCGGGTTGCTCGCCGTCGTCATTGCTCAATCGGTCGTTGCGGTCTCAAGGCCGCGTGCGGAGGTTGTGGTCGTTTGTCTCCCGCGGCCTGGCGCGAAAGGCACGTTACGACCTGAAACCGCGGCCCGTCCATGACCGTACAAGATGCAACTAATCCGTGACACGGGACGTGTGACAGAAAACGCATGCCCGGCGCTGTAGAAGGTACGGGCCGCGGCGCGGCCCGTACCGCGCGACGGCCGGGGCCTCTCCTGTGGGGGGTGGCGGCCCCGGCCGTCCCCGCGACGCATCTTGACGCCGCGTCAGCCTCCGCACCCCGCCGGGCAGTCGCGGCGGGCACCGGGGGCCCTCCCTCCGGAGGAGGCGCCCCGCACACGGCGGGCCGCGCGAACACCCCCCGTTCGGGTGAAGGACGTCGACGCTCAGGGCTGACGCCCAGGAGGCACACCGACGTCCCCTCGGCCGCCCTCGCCCTTGGCCGCGCCGCCGGCTTCGCCACGCGGAACGGCACCGGCCTCCGACGCCGCGGGCGTACCGGGCCGCACCGGCGCGGGGGGCGCGGCAGCGGAGCGGCCCGCACAGTACGCGTCCACCCGTTCCGCGCCCCCCGCCGCGGCGACAAGCCTCTCCCGGACCGGCGCGTCCACCGCCCGCCCCCGCCCGGCGGCCCGCTCGTAGGCCCGGCACCACGCCTCGGCGTCCCCCGCGGCCTCGCCCCGCCCCGCGCCGCCCCGCGCTCCGTCGCGCCCCGGCTCGGCGGACGCCGACGCCTCCGGAGCCCCGGAGACGCCGGAGGAGCCGGAGGAGCCGGAGGAGCCGGAGGAAGGGGAGGAACCGGAAGCGTCCGGAACCTCCGGAATTTCCGAGACCTTCGGGACCGAGCCGGCGGACGGCGTCCGATCCGGCCCCGTGTCCCCCGGCGACCGCCCTCCGCCCGGCGTCCCCGCCGCATGGATCCCGGCCACCGCCACCCCGCTCAGGGCGCAGCCCGCGACCAGCGCGCCCAGCGTCGCGCGCAGCGATCTCCCGCCGAACCGCCGTCGAGGGGCCCGCCAGTCGTCCCGGAGGCGGGTGCGCGCGCCATGCGCCCCCGACTCCCGGGCGGCCACGAACGCGGCGACGGCCCGCTGCTCGGCCCCGGCGTCCACCTCGTCGCGGACCAGGGCGGCGGCGAGCAGCGCCTCCAGGCGGGCCGTGTCCCCGGCCGGCCCCTCGACGGAGACGGGTACGGGACGGCCGGGCGCGGACACCACGCCCTCGGGGCTCTCGGGGTGCCCGGAGGGCACACGCCGGCGGCCGGCCCGCCCGCCGTCGCTCTGCCGTTCGCCCATGCCCGCTTCCGTCCCTGCTCGATCGTGTCCGTACTGTCCGGCCCGTCCGGCCCGTCCGGCCCGTCAGGTCCCGCCCGGCCGCCCCGTGGCCCGGCGCGACGCGGCCCCGCATCCGCCTCACGGCCGCCGCGCCCCCTCCCACCAGGCGGGAGTCCCGCCCGGCCCCGGACAGACGGATACGGTCCGCCCGCCCGGTCCGTTCACTCGCCGGCCCGGCGGACCCTGCCGCGTCGTCCGGCGCGACCGCCGTCCCGGCCCACGGTCACGTCGACTCACCCAGCGTCCGCGGCGCCTCATCCGTCACACCGTCGGCGCCGAGCTGCCGTGCCAGGCGCCGCAGGCCCCGGTACGCGGCCGTCCGCACCGCGCCCGGCCGCTTGCCGAGCACACGGGCGGCGGAGGGCCCGTCGAGGCCCACGACCACCCGCAGCAGCACGGCCTCGGCCTGGTCCCGGGGCAGCCGGCCCACGAGGGCGAGGGCCTGCTCGGTGGACAGGGCCTCCATCGCCTGGTCGTGCGTGTTGTGCGGGGCGGGCAGCTCCAGGACGTCCTGTTCCAGCGCGGACGCGCGGGGGCGCACCCGCCGGCGGCGCAGGTGGTCCAGCGCGCGGTGCCGGGCGATGGTGGCCGTCCAGCCGCGGAACCCCGCGCCGTCGCCCTTGAAGCGGCCGAGGTCGCGGGCGATCTCCAGCCAGGCGTCCGACATCACGTCCTCGGCGTCGGCGCCGACCAGTCCGCGTACGTACGCGAGGAGTCCGGGCTGCACGAGCCGGTAGGCCACGGCGAACGCGGCCTCGTCGCCCTGCTGGGCACGCGCGACGGCGTCCCCCAGTTCCCCGTCGAACGCCTGCGTGCGGCGGGATTCCCCTCCGTGGCCCAAGAACCGTCCTCGTCCGTACCGAGCGCGAAGCGCCTCGCATGATGTGCGCACGTCCGCCGTGTCACGTCCCCAGCGACCTCAGCGTGCGCGGCCGGGAAAGTGTCACAGGTCACCCCGCGTCCCGGCCCTCGCACGGGCCCCACGGGACCCCGGCGGCACACCTCCCTCCGGACCCGCCCGAGCACTCCGCCGGGACCCGGCCAGGGTCGGCCCCGCCCGGGGTTCAGCCCCGCCCGGGGCTCAGTCCCGCCCGGGGCTCAGTCCCGCCCGGGGCTCGGCCCCCGCCGTCGCGTCCCGGCACAGGAGCCGCAGGGAGCCGTCCTGGGTGTAGCAGCGGCGGGCCTCCTCGATCGGGTCCCAGAGGCGGCCGTCGGGGGTGCGGACCCAGTGGTCGCCGCCGGAGGACCACCACTCGCCGCCGGTCTGGCGCGCGATCACCTCGCCGGCGTAGGCCCCGAAGCCGCGCAGCACCAGCTCCACGGCGGCGTAGGGGGCCGACTCCCGGCGGATGTCCTCGATCACGCGGTCGACGCTCCACAGACTGCGCGCCGAGTAGTCGAGGCGCAGCCGTGCCCCCTCGCGCATCGCCGCCACCGCGTCCGCCGCCCAGCGGACCGGCTTCGTCGCCGCCGAGGGCCTGGTCTCCTGCTGTGTCGTCACAGTCGTCGCAGTCGTCACACTCTGGAGAGCGCTGCGGCGAAGCGTTTCGTCACCCCGATGCGGCGGCTCCCCACAACGGACGCACGACCGCCCCAGGACAGTCACAGGACCGTCGCCGCACGCCCCCGCCTGTCAGCCGTCGCGGCGGCTGCGGCGCGAGACCGCCGCGCGCAGCACCCGGCGTCCCTCCGTGGACACCTCCAGCGCGCTGCGCAGCCCCGCCGCTCCGTGGGCGGCGACGAGTTCCAGAACGGCGGTCTGGCGGCGCAGTTCGGCGGCGAGCAGCGGGGACAGACCGTCGGTGGGGCCCTCGCGGCGAGCGGCGGCCAGATCGGCGTCGCCCGCGCCGTCGAGCAGGAGGTGGATGCGCAGCGCGTCGGCCGAGCAGCCGTCGGCCCACGTCCGCAGCGCTCCCCCGGACCGGTCGGCGGGGGCGGCGGCGAGCATGCCCCGCGCGAGGTCCGCCGCCTCGCCGGCGCCGCCGTCCACGGCCTCGGCCGCCGCCGTGTCCAGCTTCTCGCGCGTCTGCCGGAGCGCCTCGCCCCAGTCGCTGTCGGCGGTGCCCTCCGCGAGGGCGCCCCACAGCGGCCGCAGCACCTCGTCGTCGCCGCCCAGCAGCGGCACGCACCGATCCAAACAAGCCACGCCGCTCACGGTCAGTCCGTGCTCGTCGGCCCGCGCGATCAGTTCCTCCAGGCTCATCCACGCCTCCCTCTGCGGGTTCCGCAGGCCTCCGGATGAGGCCTCGACGGGCCTCGTCCCTCACGAATCCCGCATTTCCCCTTACTGCGTGCGACAAGCCGGGAGTGTCACTCGGGCACCACGCCCAGCCGGTCGAGCAGCCGGAAGAAGAGGTTTTCGGCCACCGGTCCGGGGTCCGCGGTCAGCACCTCCAGGACGTCCCCGGCAACGGCCGTGCGCCCGGCCTCCCCGGCCCAGAGGACGGCCCGCTCGGCGGCGTCGGCGGGCTCGAGGAAGTAGTCGTCGACGGTGAGCCCCTCCTGGCGCCCGTCGAGGTACCCGGCCATCGCGTCCCGGCCGAGGCAGGCCGTCCACACCCCGTTCTCGGGGGACGCCGCCTCCACCGCCACGCAGTCGCCGTCCATCACGTAGCCGAAGAGCGCGGGCGCGCCGGTCTCCTTCGCCAGCTCGTTCATGCTGCCCAGCTCGCCCTCGCGGCCCGGCAGCTCCCACACCTGCCAGCCGTCCGGCGCCTCGGCGCGCAGGGTCAGGTCCGCGCCCGCGCCGCCCAGCGCGTCCAGCCCGGCCAGCGGCCGCTCCGCGCGGCCCACGACGAAATAGCCCCAGTAGCCCATGTGCCGGTGCTCCCCCCGCATGTCGTCTCCCGGCCCGGCGCGCCGGGCCGTCGGCTCGCCCAGAACATCACCACAGCCGTGCGGGGCTTCGCAGGCGTTCACGGCGATCCGTCAGCCCAGCCGGCCCGCCAGGGTGCGGAACCCGTCCCACGACAGCTCGGGTTCACCCGCGTCCCACAGCTTCTGGGCGAGGGCCCGCAGCGGCATCCGGATGCCCTGCGCGACCTGCTCCTCGGTCTGGGAGCGGGGCAGGTCGCCCCAGACGGCGAAGGACCCGCCGAGGATCTGCCGGTCGTACCGCGCGGGGACGGGGTCGGTGCCGCGCAGCACCCGTGGCGTCCACTGCTCGTAGATCCGCTCGCCGGTCGGGTAGACGAAGGTGAGCGGCTCGCCGAGGACGTAGTAGAGGAACTCGTCGTTGTAGTTGATCACCTCGCGGCCCTCGGCCAGGTACTCGGCGGGCTTGCGCGCGCCGATCTCCTTGCCGGTCCAGTAGGCGGCCCGGATGTCCTTGCCGGCCCGCACGGACCCGTCGCGGAAGAAGCCGTCGTTCCAGGCACGGGGGACGCGGCCGTGGGCGCGGACGGTGGCGGCGCGGTCGTTGAGCCAGCCCGTGGTCAGGTCCTCGACGGTGGCGCCGGAGCCGTGCTTCTCGCGGGCCGCGGCGGCGAGGCCGGGGAAGGACGCCTCGGGGTCGGACACCACGAGGGCCTGGTACTCGTCGCCGCCGAGGTGCCACTGGTCGCCGGGGAAGAGGTCCACGTACTCCTCCAGCAGGTCGTCGACGATCTCGGCGGCTTCCGGGTTCGCGATGTCGATGGCGCCGCGCACCGCCTCGCCGTCCGCCCTGCGCAGCTGGAGGCCGGGGTGGGCGTCGAGGACGGCGCCGAGGTGCCCGGGCGAGTCGATCTCGGGGACGACGGTGATGTGCCGGCTCTCCGCCAGCTCGACGATCCTCCGGACCTGCGCCTTGGTGAGATGCTCCTCCGAGACGATCTCCGGGTGCGAGTCGGACTCGATGCGGAAGCCCTGGTCGTCGGAGAAGTGCAGGCCGATCTCGTTGTACTTCAGGTCGCCCAGCTCGCGTATGCGGTCCTCTATCCAGCCGGCGCTGTAGTGCTTGCGCGCGATGTCCAGCATCATGCCGCGCCGCGGTTTGGCCGGCGCGTCCCGCACCACGCCCTCGGGTGCGGCGCCGGCCCCGCGTATCTCCTGCTTGAGGGTGCGGGTGCCGTAGAAGACGCCCGCCTCGCCCGGCCCGCTGACGGTGACCCGTCCGCCGCGCACGGTCAGGGTGTACGACTCCGGGTTCGCGCCCGCGTCCCGGTTCAGCTCCAGGCGCACGTCGCCGGGCCGCTCGTCGTCGCGCTCGCCCGCGTACGCCAGCCCCAGCTCGCGGGCCGTCAGCCGGCCCTCGTCGGCCAGCGCCGGGTCGGACACGACCACCCGGTGCCCGGGGGCCGGCCGCCACCCGGGCCCGCGCTCCGCCGTGTGCTCGCGCACGGCGGGTATGGTCCGCGGCGCCTCGGACAGCGGGTAGCTGCGGGTGGGACTCGGCGACGGCGACGACGGGGCGGCCGCCGGGCCGCCGGACGCGCCGTCGTCCCCCGAGGCCCACAGCCCCAGCCCCACACCGGAGGCGACCACCACCGCCCCCGCGGCCACCGCGACGGCCAGGACCCGCCGTCGTCTCGCCGTCGCCTCCGCCCCGGGACGCCGCCTGCGCTGACCGTGCCGCCTGTGCCTGTGCCGACTCACCCTGCCAACGTACGACCCGTTCGGGTGAGGACCGTCCATGGACCGTCCCCAAACTCTGCCGTGCGGGTGAAATGGGGGCACCGATCGGACACGTCCCGGACTCACTCGATAACGTGACGTCACAACTCTCACAGCATCTGCCAACGACACACACATCACGCCCACGAGGACCCACGCTGCCTGCGCACCGACTCCCAGACCTCCCCGGCCGAGTCGCCATACCCGGACAGTCCCGCGGCGCACCCGGCGCCCCGTCCCCGCTCGAGCGGTTCAACGACGCTCCCGGGCCCGACGCCGAGCGCGCCCTGCTGTCCTGCCTGCACAGCCCCCGCTGGGCCCGGCTGCTGGCCGGCCACCGCCCCTACCCCGACCCGGCGTCCCTTCTGGCGGCCGCGGACGAGGCGACGTACGACCTCTCCCCCGAGGAGATCGCCGAGGCCCTGGCCTCCGAGCCCCTCCCCGCCCTCCCCGAGGACACCTACTCGGCCGCCCACACCGCCCTGAACGCCGCCCACGCGGCCTACGAGGCCAGGTTCGGCCACGTCTTCGTCCTCTGCCTGGACGGCGTCCCCGCGAACGAGACCCTGGACCGCGTCCTCGACAGCATCCGGTCACGATTGGCGAACGATCCGGAGGACGAACACCAGATCACCAAGGAGCAGCTCCGCCTCCTCGCCAGGGAGCGGCTGGGGAAGCTGGCCGGGGGCACGGGGCCGTGACGATGCGCGGCTCCGCGGCGCAGGCGCGAGCGGCCTCGGCGACCACACCCGACAACTCACCGCACTCCCCCCGCCCGGGGCGGCCGCCCGATCCCGCCCGCACCCCCCTTCGAGTGCAAGTTTGATCACACAAGCAGGCCCCTCCGTAAGCGCCGCGGGCAACCGTCGCTACCATGCTGGGGGCCGGTGGACCGTACCCGGCCGGGCCCGACCGACAAGGAAAGCCGGCGCGGCCCCGATCCCCGCTCCCGGAGGAAATTTCCGTGCCGGCTGGAACGCTGTACCGCGGCCGGGAAGGAATGTGGTCCTGGGTGGCTCACCGAGTCACCGGCGTCCTCATTTTCTTCTTCCTGTTCGTTCACGTGCTGGACACCGCCCTCGTGCGCGTGTCCCCGGAGGCCTACGACACCGTCGTGGCCACGTACAAGACGCCGATCGTCGCGCTGCTGGAGTACGGCCTGGTGGCCGCCATCCTCTTCCACGCGCTCAACGGTCTGCGCGTCATCGCCGTCGACTTCTGGATCAAGGGCGCCCGGTACCAGAAGCAGATGCTCTGGACCGTCGTCGCCCTGTGGACCGTGCTGATGCTCGGGGCGATCTACCCCGTCCTCGGCCACGCCGCTCGTGAACTGTTCGGGAGCTGACGCTGATGTCCACCACTGAAACCTCCGCCTCGGGCGTCGGCCCCGTCGAGGGCGGCTCGCTGTACTCCGTCGACAACCCGGCGCCGGTCATCGAGCCCCCGCGCAAGCGGACCAAGAAGAGCCCGAAGAGCACCGGCGGCAACTTCGAGCTGGCCGCGTGGCTGTTCATGCGCCTGTCCGGTGTCGTCCTGGTCGTGCTGGTCATCGGCCACCTGCTGATCCAGCTGGTGCTGGACGGCGGTGTGTCCAAGATCGGCTTCGCCTTCGTGGCGGGCCGCTGGGCGAGCCCCTTCTGGCAGGTCTGGGACCTGCTGATGCTGTGGCTGGCGATGCTGCACGGCGCCAACGGCCTGCGCACGGTCATCAACGACTACGCCGAGCGGCCGAGCACCCGCCTGTGGCTGAAGGGCCTGCTCTACACGGCCACGGTGTTCACCATCCTGCTGGGCACGCTGGTGATCTTCACCTTCGACCCGAACATCCGCTAGGCACGGGGCTGCGAGAATCATGAAGATCCACAAGTACGACACCGTCATCGTCGGCGCCGGTGGCGCCGGTATGCGGGCCGCCATCGAGGCGACCAAGCGCAGCCGCACCGCCGTGCTGACCAAGCTCTACCCCACCCGCTCCCACACGGGCGCCGCGCAGGGCGGCATGGCCGCCGCGCTGGCCAACGTGGAGGAGGACAACTGGGAGTGGCACACCTTCGACACGGTCAAGGGCGGTGACTACCTGGTCGACCAGGACGCCGCCGAGATCCTGGCGAAGGAGGCCATCGACTCCGTCCTCGACCTGGAGAAGATGGGCCTGCCGTTCAACCGCACCCCGAACGGCACCATCGACCAGCGCCGCTTCGGCGGTCACTCCCGCAACCACGGTGAGGCCCCGGTCCGCCGGTCCTGCTACGCCGCGGACCGCACCGGCCACATGATCCTCCAGACGCTGTACCAGAACTGCGTCAAGGAGGGCGTGGAGTTCTTCAACGAGTTCTACGTCCTGGACCAGCTGATCACCGAGGTCGACGGCGTCAAGAAGTCGGCCGGTGTCGTGGCGTACGAGCTGGCGACCGGCGAGATCCACATCTTCCAGGCGAAGTCCGTGATCTACGCGTCCGGCGGCACCGGCAAGTTCTTCAAGGTGACGTCCAACGCGCACACCCTGACCGGTGACGGCCAGGCCGCCGTCTACCGGCGCGGGCTGCCGCTGGAGGACATGGAGTTCTTCCAGTTCCACCCGACCGGCATCTGGCGCATGGGCATCCTGCTCACGGAGGGCGCCCGCGGTGAGGGCGGCATCCTGCGCAACAAGGACGGCGAGCGCTTCATGGAGAAGTACGCGCCCGTCATGAAGGACCTCGCCTCCCGCGACGTCGTCTCCCGCTCCATCTACACGGAGATCCGCGAGGGCCGCGGCTGCGGTCCCGAGGGCGACCACGTCTACCTGGACCTCACGCACCTGCCGCCGGAGCAGCTGGACGCCAAGCTGCCCGACATCACCGAGTTCGCGCGGACCTACCTCGGCATCGAGCCCTACACGGACCCGATCCCGATCCAGCCCACCGCGCACTACGCGATGGGCGGCATCCCGACCAACGTCAAGGGTGAGGTCCTCGCGGACAACACCACGGTCGTGCCCGGCCTGTACGCGGCCGGCGAGGTGGCCTGCGTGTCGGTGCACGGCGCCAACCGCCTGGGCACCAACTCGCTGCTGGACATCAACGTGTTCGGCAAGCGGGCCGGCATCGCGGCGGCGGAGTACGCGCAGACCGCCGACTTCGTCGAGCTGCCGGAGGACCCGGAGTCCTTCGTGGTCGGGCAGATCGAGCGGCTGCGTTCCTCCACCGGCAAGGAGCGGGTGGCCGAGCTGCGCCGCGAGCTGCAGGAGACCATGGACGCCAACGTCATGGTGTTCCGCACCGAGCAGACCATCAAGACGGCGGTCGAGAAGATCGCCGAGCTGCGCGAGCGCTACAAGAACGTCGCCATCCAGGACAAGGGCAAGCGGTTCAACACCGACCTGCTGGAGGCCGTCGAGCTGGGCAACCTGCTGGACCTGGCCGAGGTCATGGCCGTCTCCGCGCTGGCCCGCAAGGAGTCCCGCGGCGGTCACTACCGCGAGGACTACCCGAACCGCGACGACGTCAACTTCATGCGCCACACGATGGCGTACCGCGAGGTCGGCGCCGACGGCACCGAGACCGTCCGTCTGGACTACAAGCCGGTCGTCCAGACCCGCTACCAGCCGATGGAGCGTAAGTACTGATGGCTACCCCCGTACTGGACAAGGCGGACGCGGCCGGCTCCCCCGAGCCCGGCTTCGCCGACTCCCCCTACATCACCGTCACCTTCCGGATCCGCCGGTTCAACCCGGAGGTCTCGGCGGAGGCGACCTGGGAAGACTTCCAGCTGGAGATCGACCCCAAGGAGCGCGTCCTCGACGGTCTGCACAAGATCAAGTGGGACCTGGACGGCACGCTGACCTTCCGCCGCTCCTGCGCCCACGGCATCTGCGGCTCCGACGCCATGCGGATCAACGGCAAGAACCGCCTGGCGTGCAAGACGCTGATCAAGGACATCAACCCCGAGAAGCCGATCACGATCGAGGCCATAAAGGGCCTGACGGTCCTCAAGGACCTGGTCGTGGACATGGAGCCGTTCTTCCAGGCGTACCGGGACGTGATGCCCTTCCTGATCACGAAGGACACCAACGAGCCGACGCGTGAGCGGCTGCAGTCCGCCGAGGACCGCGAGCGCTTCGACGACACGACCAAGTGCATCCTGTGCGCCGCGTGCACCACGTCGTGCCCGGTGTTCTGGAACGACGGCCAGTACTTCGGCCCGGCCGCGATCGTCAACGCGCACCGCTTCATCTTCGACTCGCGTGACGAGGCCGGCGAGCAGCGCCTGGAGATCCTCAACGACCGTGACGGTGTGTGGCGTTGCCGCACGACCTTCAACTGCACGGACGCCTGCCCGCGTGGCATCGAGGTCACCAAGGCGATCGCCGAGGTGAAGCGCGCGCTCATCACGCGCCGCTACTGAGGCGCCCCGCCGCAGGTCCCGAGGGCCCCTCTCCACGCCGGAGACGGGGCCCTCGGGCGTGTGTACTGCGCAGGCACCAGGGCGGGTGCCCGTCTGGTGCGTACGCACCAGACGGGACCGTCCCGAAGGACGATGCCCGGGCCGGGGCGGGAACGGAGGGTGGAAGCATGCGCTCACCTCTGACCCGGCCCCCTGTCCCCGGCCGCATGCTGCCGAAGCCGGACGCCGGGACGAGGACGGCGGCGCCGCGGGCCGGACGCGGGCGGGAGGCCGCGGTCGCGGCGTCCGCGTTCGTGATCTGCCTGCTCGGCGGGACCGTGCGGGCCGAGGACACCCTGACCGCGCCGCCCCTCACCGCCTGTCTGCTCGCCCTGGTCTCCTGCGCCGTGCTCCCGGCACGCCACCGGCGTCCTCCGGCCGTGCTGGCGGCCACCACCGCGGCCGGGCTGGCGGCGCAGCCCCTCGGCCTGGTGCTCAGCCCGCCCGTGATCGCGCCCGCCCTGGTCGCCGCCTACGCCTGCGCACTCGGCCTGCCCGGCGAACGGCGCGCTGCGGGCGCGGTGACGCTGGCCGCCGTGGCGCTGCTGGCCGGGTCCGTCCCGCTGGCCGGGGACCTCTCCTGGCGGGACGCGAGCCGCATGGGGTCGGTGGCGGCGGCCCCGCTGGTGGCGGGGCTGGCCGGGCACACGGTGCGGACCCGGCGGGCGTATCTGGCGGCCGTGGAGGAGCGGGCGCGGCGGGCCGAGGAGAGCAGGGAGCTGGAGGCGCGGCGGCGGGTCGCGGAGGAGCGGGTGCGCATCGCGCGGGAGCTGCACGACCTGGTGGCGCACCAGATCACCCTGGCCAACGCGCAGGCCACGGTCGCCGCCCACTTCTTCGACAGCCGCCCGGAGCAGACCCGTGTCAGCCTGCGCGAGCTCGTGGAGACCACCGGGCACGCCCTGGACGAACTGCGGGCCACGGTCGGCCTGCTGCGGCATTCCGGGGACGGGGACGCGGAGGCGTCCGAGGGTCCGGCGCCCGGTCTGGAGCGGCTGCCGGACCTCCTGGAGTCGTTCCGGCGGGCGGGGCTGGAGGTGGAGGTGCGTGAGGAGGGCCGGGCGCGGGCGCTGTCGCCGGGCGTGGACCTCACGGCGTACCGGATCGTGCAGGAGGCGCTGACCAACGTGACCAAGCACGCCGCGGGGCGCGGCGCCCGGGTGGGGCTCGACTGGGGCGGCGGGCGGCTGACCGTCACCGTCTCCGACGACGGGGGCGTTCCGGCCGGGCCGCCCGTCCTGTCGGAGCGGGCGCCCGGGTACGGGCTGATCGGGATGCGGGAGCGCGCCGCCGCGGTGGGCGGGGAGCTGACCGCGGGCCCGCGCCCGGAGGGGGGCTTCCTGGTGACCGCCCGGCTGCCCCTGCCGCCCGCCCGCGAGACGGCGACGACCGGTGAGGAGGGGCGGATGCCCGGAGCGACGGACGGGGGACGGCCGGGCACGGCCGGGGGGACGACATGACGCTGAGGGTGCTGCTCGCCGACGACCAGGCGCTGCTGCGCGGCGCGTTCCGGCTGCTGCTGGAGAGCACCGACGACATCACCGTGGTGGGCGAGGCGGGCGACGGCCGGGAGGCGGTGCGGCTCACCCGCGCACTGCGCCCGGACGTCGTGGTGATGGACGTCCGGATGCCCGGGACGGACGGGCTCGCCGCCACCACGGAGATCTGCGCGGACCCGGAGCTGCGGGCCACCCGCGTGCTGATCCTCACCACGTACGAGACGGACGAGAACGTGGCGCGGGCGCTGCGCGCGGGCGCCGCCGGCTTCATCGGCAAGGGCATCGGGGCCGAGGAACTGGCGGACGCCGTGCGGACGGTCGCCGAGGGCGAGACGCTGCTGTCCCCGGCCGCGACCCGCTCCCTGGTCGCCAGGTTCCTGGCCGTGCCGGCCGGCGCCCCGCCGCAGGACGCCGGCCGGCTGGACGTGCTCACCCCGCGCGAACGGGAGATGGTGGCGCTGGTGGCGACCGGCCTGTCCAACCAGGAGATCGCCGAGCGGATGGTCCTCAGCCCGTTCACGGTGCGCGCCCATGTGCAGCGCGCGATGACGAAGCTGGACGCCCGCGACCGCGCGCAGCTCGTCGTCATCGCCTACCGCACCGGCCTGGCGCGGGTCGCCCCGGAGGACGGCGCCGGGCAGCCGTCGTCGTGAGGCAGCGTGAGCGCGGTGTGGGCCGGCCGGGACCGTGCCGGGGGCAGGGCGTCCAGGGCGCGCAGCCGCGCGTCGCGCTGCTCGAGGGCGTGGGCGGTGACGGGGAAGAGCGTGGCGCCGCCCTCGTCGACCAGCGCCTGGTTGGCCGTCACGTACGGGCGCATGCGGTCCTCGTAGGCGGCGAAGGCGGCCGTGTGGTCCCGGTGGGCGGCCAGGGCCTGGGCGAGCACGTACGCGCCGGACAGCGCGAGGCTGGTGCCCTGGCCGGTGAGGAACGACGGCGCGTGGGCGGCGTCGCCGACGAGGGCGGCGCGGCCGCTCGTCCAGCGGGGCATGCGGATCTGCCCCGCCGTGTCGAAGAACAGGTCGCCGGCCTCGCGCAGGGCCGCCACCATGCGGGGGATCTCCCAGCCCTCGCCCGCGAACACCTGGGCCACCAGCTCCCGTTGGGCGTCCGGGTCGCGGAGGGCGGCGCGCGGGGGTTCCGGACGGTGGAAGGTGAGGAAGCCGTGCACCTCGGCTCCGTCCCCGGTGGCGTAGAGGGCGGCGGCCTTCCCCGGGGTGTTCCACAGCACGAGTTCCCGGTCGAGGCCCGCGGGGTCCGGCAGGGTGAAGAGGGCGAAGCAATGGCCGAGGTAGTGGTGGTAGCGGTCCTCGGGGCCGAACAGGGCGGCCCGGGTCGCGGAGTGCACGCCGTCGGCGCCGATCACCAGGTCGTACGTGCCCTGCCGCCCGCCGCGGAAGGTGACGTCGACGCCGTGCGCGGCCGGGTCGAAGGCGGAGACGGAGTCGCCGAAGACGAACTCCACGTCGTCGCGGACCAGCCCGTGCAGGGCGTCGGCGAGGTCGCCCCGCCGTATCTCCAGGTCGCGGGGTTCGCCTTCGTCGGCGCGGGCCCGGAGCGAGGCGACGGTGCGGCCGGCGGCGTCGAGGAAGGTGGCGCGCCTCGGGGCGACATGCGCCTGGCGCAGCCGCGGCCACAGGCCCATCCGCCGGACCACCTCCGTCGCCGTGCCGCGGATGTCGACGGGGTAGCCGCCGCCGCGCGGGGCGCCGGCCTTCTCCACGACGGTGACCGCGAACCCGGCCCGGTGCAGCCAGTACGCGAGGGCGGGTCCGGAGACGCTGGCTCCGGAGATCAGGACGGTGCGCGGGGAGGTCATGAACGGGTCCCTTCCTTCGTGGGGGTGTGCGCGGGCTCGGCGGTTTCCGGCGATGCGGCGGCACGCGCGCCCCTCGTGGCGCGCACGAGCAGCAGGCCGAGCGCGGCGGTGACGCCGGTGACGGCGAAGCCGGTGGTGAAGGCCGCCTCGGCGGGCAGGCCCGTGCCGGGGTCGATGCCGGCGTCGAGCAGCGCGCTCGCGATCTGGCTGCCCACGAGAAGGCCGATCACCCGCGTGACCACGAGCAGGCTGGTGGCGATGCCCGTGTCCCCGGGACCGACGGCGGTGGCGGTGCCGGCCAGCAGCGCGGTGGTGGCGATGCCCGCGGCGAACGCGGTCAGCGCCCTGGCGAGGGCGAGCTGCCAGGCGGCGTCGTGCCGGGCCGCGAGGGCGAACATGGCGGCGGCGGTGGCGAGGGCGGCCACGACGACCACGGCGCGGGCGCCGAACCGCCGGGCCGCGACCCCGCCGACCGCGTCGCTCACGGCCCCGGCGACCGCGCCGGGCAGCAGGTAGAGGCCGATGCCGGTGGTGCTGGCGCCGAAGCCGTAGCCGTCGCCCGAGAGGGCGAGGAGCTGCGGCAGCAGCAGGATGACCATCCCGAGGGCGGTGGTGACGAGCAGGGTGAGCAGGCACGCCTGCCACATCACGGGCCGGGCGAGCATGCGCAGGTCGACCATCGGGGAGACGGCCCGGCGCTCGACGCGGACCCAGGCGGCGGCGAGGACGGCCACGAGCGTCAGCAGGGCGCCCGCGGCGAGGGGCGGCAGCCCGCCGTCGGTCAGCAGCATGAGCCCGAGCATGAAGGCGAGCAGGGTGGCGCTCAGCAGGACCACTCCGGGCCAGTCGATGCTCTCGTCGTGCCGGACCGGCGCGTCGGACGGCATCAGCCGGGCCACGGAGACGGTCGCCGCGACGACCGCGAGGGTGGGCAGCACGAACATCCAGTGCCAGGAGAGGTGCTCCGCGATCAGCCCGGCGCCGAGCATGCCCGCCATGCCGCCGCCGGTGAAGAGCGCGATGACCACGCCGATCGCCGCCTGGGTGCGTCCGGCCGGCAGATGGGCGCGGACCAGGATGAAGGACAGGGGCAGCACACCGACCATGGCGCCCTGGAGGATCTGGCCGAGCAGCAGCACGGGCAGCCCGGGGGCCAGTCCGGCCAGCAGTCCGCCGGCGGCGACCACGGCCATCAGCCGCATCAGGACGCGTTTGCCGCCGTAGCGGTCGCCGAGCTTCCCGGCGACCGGGGTGAGGACCGCGCCGGTGACGAGCAGCGTGTTGGCGACCAGCGCGCCCTCGGAGGGGCCGAGCCCCAGCTCGCGCTGGAGCAGCGGGAGGGCGGGTTCCACCACGGACTGGAGCGCGCCGAGGGCGAGCGCCAGCACCCCGAGGGCGGCGATCGCGGGCCGCCGTAGACGCGGCGGCGGGAGCAGGGTGTCGGACATGGACGTCCCGTTCTCGTAGGGGCCGGGTGAACGCCTCCCACGGTTGCGTCCGGCGGCCCCCGCGGGCATCGTCGCCCGCCACCGTCCTCGCCTGGTGCGTCCGCACCAGGGGCCGCGCCGCCCTGGTGCCGGGACATGACACCGGGCGGCCCGCGCACGTGAGTTGAACATGTTCAAAAGGAGGCGCTACAGTCGTCCCGTCAGCGTTTTGAACGCGTTCAAGAAGGGGTGGGGCATGGACCGCACCGTCATCGCCTACGTCATCTACCTGGTCGTCAGCATCGGACTGACCGTCTGGGTGGCCCGCACGCTCAGCCGGAACGGCCGGATCTTCCTCGCCGACGTGCTGCACGGCGACGAGAAGCTCGCGGACGCCGTCAACCACCTCCTGGTGGTCGGCTTCTACCTGGTGAACCTCGGCTTCGTCGCCCTCTACCTGAGCGACGACGGCACCGTCACCGACACCCGCGGCGTCTTCGAGGCGCTCTCCGCCAAGCTGGGCGTGGTGCTGCTGGTCCTGGGCGTGATGCACCTGGCCAACGTGTACGTGCTGAACAGGATCCGGCGGCGCCGGGTGATGGAGCGGGAGCAGAACCCGCCGGTGCCCCCGCAGGGCTGGACCGCCCCGGCGGCGCAGGCGTGAGCGCCGCGCCGGTGCACGGGGACCGGGACGCGCGCCGCGTCCCGGTCCGCGGGCTGACCGTGCTGTACGACGCGGACTGCCCGCTGTGCGTGTTCGTCCGGGACTGGCTGGTGAAGCGGCCCCAGCTCGTCCCCCTCGCGTTCGTGCCCGCGGGGTCGCCGGCCGCCCGGGACCGCTTCCCCGGCCTCGACCACCGGTCCGCCCTGTCCGAGATCACCGTGGTCGGGGACGGCGGACAGGTGTACCGGGGCGCCGCCGCCTGGATCGTCACCCTGTGGGCGCTGCGCGAGCACCGGCGGCTGGCGCACCGGCTGAGCACCCCCTCCGGGATGCGGTTCGCCAAGGGCGCCGTGCTGGCCGCCGCCAGGTGGCGCGGCGCGACCGCCTCGTGGGGCGGCCGCGTGTACCGCCGGGGCGACGGATGGGCGTACGACCCGCGCGACGGCTGGCACTACACCCCGCCGGGCTGCGACTCCGACGCCTGCGCCGCCCCGTAGGCCGCGCACGGCGGGCGTTAGGCTCTGTTCCCGTGTCCGCGAAGAACGACGGCCCCGCCCCCGGCGCCCCCCTCAGCAAGTCCGAGCAGACCCGCGCCCTGATCCTGGAGACGGCCATGCGGCTGTTCCAGGAGCGCGGCTACGACCGGACCACCATGCGGGCGATCGCCAAGGAGGCCGGGGTCTCCGTCGGCAACGCGTACTACTACTTCGAGGGCAAGGAACACCTGATCCAGGGGTTCTACGACCGGATCGCCGCCGAGCACCAGGTGGCGGTCCGGGAGATCCTCGCCCGGGAGACCGACCTGGAGGCGCGCCTCGCCGGGGTGCTGAAGGCGTGGCTGGACATCGCCACGCCGTACCACGAGTTCGCGGTGCAGTTCTTCAAGAACGCCGCCGACCCGGACAGCCCGCTCAGCCCCTTCTCGCCGGAGTCGGAGCACGCGCGCGAGGAGGCGATCAGCGTGCACCGGGCCGTGCTGGCCGGGACGAGGACCAAGGTGCCCGAGGAACTGCGGGACATCCTGCCCGAGTTGATGTGGCTGTCCCAGATGGGACTGTGCCTGTACTGGATCTTCGACCGCACCGAGGGCCGCGAGCGCAGCTACCGGCTCGCCGAGCGGGGCGCCCGGCTCACCGCGCGGGGCGTCGCCCTGGCCCGGTTCCGGGTGCTGCGGCCGCTGGTGCGGGACGTGCACGAGCTGTTCACGGAGTTCCTGCCCGGGATGACGCGGGCACTGCCCGACCCCGCCGGCCGGAAGGACCCCGGCCGGCGGGGCGTGCGCGGGCAGGACGCGCAGGACGACGGCGAGGGGACGCCCGCCTCCGGCGGACGCCCCGACGGCGCCGGCTGACGACCGTCCGCCCCGCCGGGCGTCAGCTCCGCGTCGTGCACGTGCGGACCGTCCCCACCGTCCCCACGGCCACACGCGCCGCCCGCGTCCCGCACGGCGAGGCCGTCACCGCGGGCGGACAGGCGCCCGGCGGCGGGACGGCCACGACGTACGCCCCGCCGGCGAGGGACACCCCCGGTCCGCCCGACGGCCGCCGGGCGCGAGCGGCGTGACGGCCGCGCCCCGCACCGGCTCGTCCTCGGGGGCGCGGACGCGGCCGTGCACGGCGTGGTCACGCCTGGCGGGAGGCCAGCTCGATCACCGTGATGTCCGACGGCGCCCCCACCCGGGTGGGCGGTCCCCACGCGCCGGCGCCCCGGCTGACGTAGAGCTGCGTGTCGCCGTACCGGTCGAGGCCCGCCAGGGTCGGGTTCGCGGCGCCCGCGATCAGGCTGGCCGGCCAGAGCTGGCCGCCGTGGGTGTGGCCCGAGAGCTGGAGGTCCACGCCGTGGTCCACGGCCTCGTGGATCTGCACCGGCTGGTGGGCGAGCAGCACGCAGGCCCGCTCGCGGTCCCGGTCGCCGAGGGCGCGGGCGAAGTCCGGTCCCTGGCCCTCGTCCTCGCCGGCCACGTCGTTCACGCCCGCGAGGTCGAAGTGGGGCAGCTCCGTGCGGGCGTTCTCCAGCGGGTTCAGGCCGAGCCGGCGGACCTCCTCGACCCACTGCTCGGCGCCGGAGAAGTACTCGTGGTTGCCGGTGACGAAGAAGGAGCCGTGACGCGCCGTCAGCTGGGCCAGCGGGGCGGCCGCCGGGCCGAGGTCCTGCACGCTGCCGTCCACCAGGTCGCCGACGACGGCGATCAGGTCGGGCTGCGTCGCGTTGACGGTGTCGACGACCTTCTGCGCGAAGCCGCGCCCGAGCACCGGGCCCAGGTGGACGTCGCTGACCACGGCGATGCGGTAACCGTGCGCGGCACGCGGCAGCTTGGCCAGCGGCACGGTGACCCTCTTGACCTTCGGCCCGCGCAGGACGCCGTACGTCCCGTACCCGACGGTGCCGACCGCCGCCGCGGCGGCGGCTCCGCCGACGACGCGGGAGACGAACAGCCGGCGGGAGGGGCCGGCGCCCGGCCCCGCGGGGACGGCAGCCGTCGATCCGCCCGCCGCCGTACCGTTCTCCGCCGTACCGTTCTCCGCCGTACCGTTCTCCGCCGTACCGCTCTTCGCCGAGCCGCCTTCCGCGGGGACGGCCTGCGCCGGGGCCGTCGTCTCCGGGCCCTCGGCCGGTTCCGGGGCCGCACCCGTGTTCCGACCCGCCGGTATCAGGTCGCGGGCCGGCGTGGGCGCCGGCGCCCGCTTCGCCGCCCTCCGCTCCAGGACCCTGCGGAGCACCGGGCGGACCAGTTCGCCGACGAGCAGCGCCAGGAGCAGGTACAGGGTGAGGACGAGCCACAGGTAGCCCGGCCAGGCCAGCACCCGCTGGAGGGTGAACGGCGCCTCGGTGCGGGAGGCGACCATGCCTCCGACGAACAGCAGCCACCCCCCGGTGATCACCGCCGCGCCGAGGCGGCGCACGGGGCCGGGCCCCGTTGTGGTGTCCCGGAACAGACGGCGCCACACGTACCAGTTGCCCGTCACCAGGACGGCGACGACCAGCAGTGCGACGAGTACGAAGACGATGGCCACGAGGCGGACTTCCCCTGCTTCCCGTTACGGCGTCACGACGTCCGTGACGTCCGGCTCAATGCGCGCAGACCGCGCAACCCGATGCCCCCGATGACCGTCCCCAGTACGAAGGAGACGACGGCGAGCGTCAGGTGAACGAAGAAGTACGCCGTGGGGTGCCCGTCGTCGAAGGCGAGCCCGCTGCTGTCCTTGACCAGGTTCTTGACGAAAGTGATCCAGATGACCCAGCTCCACACCCCGAAGGCGAGCAGGAACCAGGAGACGGGGCGGCTGAGCTTCATGCGTCCAGTATCGCCGCGCCGTGTCCGGTTCCCTTCGCGGGGTGGGGACCGGGACGGGACGTCCACCGGCATGGCATGTACCTTGCGGACCGTGCCCGCTACCGAGAAGACCGTCCGGCGCTCCCTGCTGGTCGCCTCCGCCGTCCTGCTGTCCACCGCGCTGACCGCGCCGGCCGCCCTCGCGGCTCCCCGGCCGTCGCCGTCCCCGTCGGCCGCTCCCCCGGCGAAGATGTCGACCGTGGGCGGCGAGCGGCTCGGCAGGCCGGGGACGCAGGTGAATCTGGCCGCCGGGGTGCCGGTGCTGCCGAAGGAGCTGTCCGCCCGGTCGTGGATCGTCGCGGACGCCGAGAGCGGCGACGTGCTCGCCGCGCACAACGCGCACTGGCGGCTCGCCCCGGCGAGCACCCTGAAGATGCTGTTCGCCGACACGCTGCTGCCGAAGTGGCCGCGGACGACCACGTACCGGGTGCGGCCCTCGGACATGGCCGGTGTCGGGCCGAACTCCAGCATGGTCGGCATCAAGGAGAACGAGACCTACACGGTCCACGACCTGTGGCTGGGCGTCTTCCTGCGCTCCGGCAACGACGCGGTGCACGTGCTGTCCGCGATGAACGGCGGCGTGGAGAAGACGGTCGAGGAGATGAACGAGCACGCCGAGGAGCTGCAGGCCCTCGACACGCACGCCGTCAGCCCCGACGGCTACGACGCCCCGGGCCAGGTGTCCTCCGCGTACGACCTGACCCTGATCGCCCGCTCCGGGCTGCAGAAGAAGGACTTCCGGGAGTACAGCTCGACGGTGCGGGCGCAGTTCCCCGGGGAGACCAAGCGGAAGAAGGGCAAACGGGTCCGCGGGTCCTTCGAGATCCAGAACACCAACCGGCTGCTGAGCGGCGACCACGACGTGCCCGTCTACCAGGGCATAGCCGGGGTGAAGAACGGCAACACCACCAACGCCGGCTCGACCTTCACCGGTGTCGCCGAGCGCGACGGCAAGGTGCTGCTGGTGACCGTGATGAACCCGCAGGAGAAGGAGTCGAACGGGGTCTACAAGGAGACCGCGCGGCTCCTGGACTGGGGTTTCGCGGCGGCCGGCAAGGTCGAGCCGGTGGGCGAGCTGGTGCCGCCGAGGAGCGTCGCGCAGGCCACCGCCGCGCCCGGTCCGTCCGCGTCGCCCGGTGAGGCGGGCGGCACCGTGGCCGGGACGAAGCCGGTGGCGAGCGCGCACACGGGCGGCGGCGCCGACGGCATGGGCGTGGCGCTCGGCATCACCGGCGGGGTGCTGGTGCTGCTCGCGGGCGGCGCGTTCCTGGTCAACCGGCGCTGGCCGCTGCCGGACCTGGTGCGCCGCCGTTCCCGTCCGTGACCGGCGGTGCCTCGTCCTCCCTGCTCGGGGTGGCCGTCCAGGCGGCGCAGAACAGGACGAGTTTCGTGGTGAGGTTGATCCACAGCAGCAGCGCCACCGGGACGCCGAACGCGCCGTACATGCTCTTCGCGGCCACGCCCTGGATGTAGCCGCTGAGCAGCAGCTTCAGCAGTTCGATGCCGACGGCGCCGGTGAGCGCGGCGACCGTCACCCGGCGCCGGGACGGATGAACGCCGGGCAGCAGGGTGAGGACGTACAGCAGGATCAGGAAGTCGGTGCCGGCGGCGACGGCGAACGCGGCGGTCCGCAGGACCACCCCGCCCCAGCCGCCCTCCTCCAGCCCGGCGGCGTCGCTGATCCGGCCGACCAGCGCGGTGGCGACGGCGGAGGCGGCCAGGGTGACCAGGACGGCCCCGCCGAGCCCGACGAGGATGCCCGCGTCCTTGCCCTTGCGCAGGACGGGGTTCTCCTCGTCGTCGGGCAGCTCCCACACCGCGCGCAGGCACTCCCGCATGGCGCCGGCCCAGCTGATCCCGGTGAACACCAGGGCGGCGCCGGCGATCAGACCGGCGGTGCCCGCGTTGTCCACCAGTTCCCCGACGTCCAACTGGTCGGAGATGCCGGGCACCTGGTCGGTGAGGGTGTTCTGGAGGGCGTCCTGCCGCTCCCGGCCGAGGGCCGCCGCGCCGATCGCCGTTGCCAGCGTGAGCAGCGGGAACAGCGCGACGAAGCTGCGGAACGTCATCGCCGCGGCCAGCCGCGTCCAGTGCACCCGGTCCAGCCGCTCGAACGACCGCCACGCGTGCGTGAGCGACAGCCGGGTCACCCACGGCCCCACCACCGGAAGCTTTTTCAGCCAGTCCACGTTCCGACTCTGCCCGCGTCACGGAAGACCAATGTCCTGGTGCCCCAGAAACGGACGACGGTGGCCAGTGCCATGCCGACCACCGCGCCGGACACGGTGTCCGCGCGCCGCGAGGTGAGCCCCAGCCCGTAGTGGCTGACGGCCAGGCACAGCAGCTGCACGGCGGCGCCGGCGAGGTTGACGGCGAAGAACATCGCGTAGGGGCGGGCGCCGTGCACGCGCCTGTGGCGGTAGGTGCCGTGGGCGTTGGCCGCGTAGGCGACGGTGCAGCCGGCGACGAAGGACAGCGCCTTCGCGGTGAGCGGGCCGAGTCCGCCGGGGCCGCGCAGCCAGAGGAAGAGGGCCAGGTCGACGGCGTAGGCGAGCAGTCCGGCGGTCGCGAAGCCGAGGAGTTCCCGCCGGTGCCGGCGCAGGCGGTCCCTCACCAGTCGACCACCGCCAGGGCGTACATCGCCGCCCACACCAGGCCGATGAGGGCGAGCGCGCGGTCGCCGAGCACCACGTCCTCCGGTTCGCCGGCGGTGCCCCGGTCGGCGAAGACGGCGTAGCGCAGCACGGCGAGGACGAAGGCGACGACGGAGAGCTGGCGCCAGGGCAGCACGCTGGTGTGCGGCACGCCGCCCTCCTCCAGCGCCCACAGGCAGTAGCCGAGGACGGCGACCCCGGCCGCGAGCTGCCAGACGAACCGCAGGTAGCCGGTGGTGTACTCGGTGAGCAGCGCGCGCGTGGCGCCGCCGTTCCCGGCGAGCTGCACGGCCTCGGAGTAGCGCTTGGCCGCGACCATGAACAGCGCGCCGAAGCCGGTGGTGATGAGGAACCAGCGGGACAGCGGGATGCCGAGGGCCAGCCCCCCGGCCACCGCGCGCATCACGAACCCGGCGGTGACGACGGCGAGATCGACGACGAGGACGTGCTTGAGGCTGACGCAGTAGGCCAGTTGCATGACGAGGTAGCCGGCGAGGAGCGCGGCGAGCTCGGGCGGGCAGAGCAGCGCGGCGGCGGCCGGGGCGAGCACGCCGAGGATGATCCCGGCGGCGTAGGCGACGGGCACGGGGACCTGTCCGGCGGCGACCGGGCGGCGGCGCTTGACGGGGTGGGCGCGGTCGGCCTCGGCGTCGCGCGCGTCGTTGACCAGGTAGACGGCGGCGGCGCAGGCGGTGAACAGCACGAACACCAGGGCGAGCCGGGTCAGGGCGGGGACGGAGAAGAGGTCGCCGGCGGCGGCCGGGGCGGCGGCCACCAGGACGTTCTTCACCCACTGCTTGGGCCGCGCGGTGCGCAGCAGACCGGTGAGGAGCCCGCCCCGGGCGGCCGGCGCGGCCTGCCCGCGGCCGGGGCGCTCGCGCAGCAGCGTCACGCCGTGCCTCCCGTCATCCAGCGGGCGCCCAGCCGGGCGGCGAGCGCGCCGAGGGCGGCGCCGGCCGCCACGTCCGACGGGTAGTGGACGCCGGCCACCAGGCGGGACACGCACACGGCGGCGGCCAGCGGAGGCACCGCGCGGGCGCCGAGCGCGCCGAAGGCGACGGCGGCGGCCGCCGCGGAGGCGGCGTGGGAGCTGGGGAAGGAGTGCCGTCCGACGGTGCCGACCAGCGGTTCGACGTGCGCCGGGCGGGGACGGCGCACGACCCGCTTCACCAGCGAACTCGTCGCGTGCGCGCCGGCGGTGAGGGCGGCGCCGCGCAGCCAGGCGGTGCGCCGCGGGCGGTCCACGACGGCGCCCGCGAGGCCCGTCGCGACCCACACGGCACCGTGCTCCCCCGCCCAGGACAGGGCGCGCGCGGCTCCGGCCACGCGGGGGTCGGCGCCGCACGCCCTGAGCGCGGAGACGATCCGGTGGTCCACCCCGTGCAGACCGCGGGGCCGGGAGAGGTCGTGCTGGTCGTCCATGTGGCTCACTGTTCACCCCCGGCGCACCGGAATTCCATCCCTTCGGGACGACATCCCATTAATCACCCGTTTCGGGGACGTGATTGACGTTTTGAAACCAACGGCGCACAGAGGGGCGATACGGTCGCCGCCATGCCTGCCGACACCGTTCCCGTCACGGGGTGGGGCCGCACCGCCCCGTCCGCCGCCCGGCTGGTCCGTCCGCGGACGTGCGAGGAGGCCGCCCTGGCCGTCCGGGGGTGCGGGGCGCGCGGCGGCATCGCGCGGGGCCTGGGCCGGGCGTACGGGGACGCGGCGCAGAACGCGGGCGGCGAGGTCTTCGACATGACCGGCCTGGACCGCATCCACGCGATCGACGCCGACGACGGCACCGTGCGGTGCGACGCGGGCGTGTCCCTGCACCGGCTGATGGAGGTGCTGCTGCCGCTGGGCTGGTTCGTGCCGGTGACGCCCGGCACCCGGTACGTGACGGTCGGCGGGGCGATCGGCGCCGACATCCACGGCAAGAACCACCACGTCAGCGGGTCCTTCTCGCGCCATGTGCTGTCGTTCGAGCTGCTCACCGCCGACGGCCGGGTCCGCACCGTGGCGCCGGGCACGCCGCTGTTCGAGGCGACCGCGGGCGGCATGGGGCTGACCGGGGTGATCCTCACCGCGACGGTGCGGCTCCAGCCCGTCGAGACCTCCTGGATGTCCGTCGACACCGAACGCGCCGACGACCTCGACGACCTGATGGCCCGTCTCACCGGCGCCGACCACCGCTACCGCTACTCGGTCGCCTGGATCGACCTGCTGGCGCGCGGCCGGGCCACCGGCCGGGCGGTCCTCACCCGCGGCGACCACGCCCCGCTGGACGCCCTGCCCCGCGGCGCCCGCGCCCGCCGGGAGCCGCTGTCGTTCCGCACCTCCCGCCTGCCCGCCGCTCCCTCCTTCGTGCCGGAGGGCCTGCTCAGCCGGACGACCGTGGGCCTGTTCAACGAGCTGTGGTACCGCAAGGCGCCCCGCGCCCGGACCGGGGAGCTGCAGCGGATCCCCGCCTTCTTCCACCCGCTGGACGGCGTGCCGCACTGGAACCGGATCTACGGGCGGGGCGGCTTCGTGCAGTACCAGTTCGTCGTCGGGCACGGCCGGGAGGACACCCTGCGCCGGATCGTGCGCCGGATCTCCGAGCGCCGCTGCCCGTCGTTCCTCGCCGTCCTCAAACGGTTCGGGGACGCCGACCCGGGCTGGCTGTCGTTCCCCGTGCCGGGCTGGACCCTGGCCCTGGACATCCCCGCGTCGCTGCCCGGCCTCGGCTCCTTCCTCGACGAGCTCGACGAGGAGGTCGCCGGCGCGGGCGGCCGCGTCTACCTCGCCAAGGACTCCCGGCTGCGCCCCGAACTGCTCGCGGCCATGTACCCCCGGCTGGACGACTTCCGCGCCCTGCGCGCCGAGCTGGACCCGCGCGGCGTGTTCACCTCGGACCTGTCCCGCCGCCTCCGCCTGTGACCTCCCTCCCCCCGACCCGGCCCCCTGAGGAGCTGTCGTGAAGGACGCCTTCGGCCTCCCCCAGTCCCTGCTCGTGCTCGGCGGCACGTCCGAGATCGCGCTGGCGGTCGCGCGGCGGCTGATCGCCCGCCGCACCCGCACGGTGTGGCTGGCCGGCCGCCCCTCCCCCGGCCTCGACGAGGCGGCCGGGCGGCTGCGCGGCCTCGGCGCCGAGGTGCGCACCGTCGACTTCGACGCGCTCGACCCGGCCGGCCACGAGGAGGCGCTCGGCAAGGTGTTCGCCGAGGGCGATGTCGACCTGGTGCTGCTCGCCTTCGGCATCCTGGGCGACCAGGCGCGCGACGAGCGGGACCCGCGGGCCGCGGTGCGGGTCGCGCAGACCAACTACACCGGCGCGGTCTCCGCGGGCCTGGTCTGCGCGGCCGCCCTCCAGGCGCAGGGGCACGGCTCGCTGGTGGTGCTGTCGTCCGTCGCGGGCGAGCGGGCCCGCCGCGCCAACTTCATCTACGGCTCCAGCAAGGCCGGCCTGGACGCGTTCGCGCAGGGCCTGGGCGACGCGCTGTACGGCACGGGCGTGCACGTGATGGTGGTGCGCCCCGGGTTCGTCCGCACCCGGATGACGGCGGGGCTGCCCGAGGCGCCGCTGGCGACCACCCCGGAGGCGGTGGCGACGGCCGTCGAGCTGGGGCTGCGGCGCCGCTCGGAGACGGTGTGGGTGCCGGGCGCGCTGCGCGTGGTGATGTCGGCGCTGCGGCACCTGCCGCGCGGGGTGTTCCGCCGGCTGCCGGTGTGAGGCCGGGCCGCCGGGGTCACCGCGCGGAGACCGACCCCCGGCCGGCGTGTCCGGCCTGCGGGGGCACCACGACGGTCCCGAAGGGGAAGTCGCGCAGCTTGCGCCACACCGCGTCGGCGCCCTGCTCGTAGAGGGCGAAGCCGGTGCAGGCCCACTCGGCCTCGTAGCCGGCGAGGTCCTCGTAGGCGCGGTCCATGGCCGCCTCGTCGATGCCGTGCGCCACGGTGACGTGCGGGTGGTAGGGGAACTGCAGTTCGCGGGCGACCGGCCCGGAGGGGTCACGGACCTGCTGCTGCAGCCGGGCGCAGGCCTCCGCGCCCTCGACGACCCGGATGTACACCACCGGCGACAGCGGCCGGAAGGTGCCCGTGCCCGACAGCCTCATCGGGAACGGCCTGCCCGCCGCCGCGACCTCGGCGAGGTGCGCCTCGACGGCCGGCACGACCGTGTCGGCGACCTCCGTGGGCGGCAGCAGGGTGACGTGCGTGGGGATGCCGTAGGCGGCGGCGTCGCCGAAGCCCGCGCGCAGCTGCTGAAGCCGGCTGCCGTGAGGCTCCGGGACCGCGATCGACACACCGATCGTTACGGTCCCCACGTCGTCTCCTGTCGTTGTGGTGGTGAAGCGCGGTGGTGGAACGGGTGCGCGTCCGGGTGGCCGCCGAAGCGGTCACCCGTTCCTCGACTGTACGACCACGACCCGGATGCGGGCAGGCGCAGTCGGAGTGATGTAGAGCGCCGTGCGGTGGTACGGACGGGCCCGTGGGCCGGTTCACTGCGCCGGTTCGGTGCTGTGGCCCAGTGCTCGGCCCAGTGGTCGGCTCAGTGCTTGGCGGGCAGGAAGCCGACCCGTTCGTACGCCCGGGCGAGGGTCTCGGCCGCGACGGCGCGCGCCTTCTCGGCCCCCTTGGCGAGGATCGAGTCGAGCGTCTCCGGGTCGTCCAGGTACTGCTGGGTGCGCTCCCGGAACGGGGTCACGAAGTCGACCATGACCTCGGCGAGGTCCGTCTTGAGCGCGCCGTAGCCCTTGCCCGCGTACTTCTCCTCCAGCTCGGGGATGCCGGTGCCGGTGAGGACGGAGTAGATCGTGAGCAGGTTGCTGACGCCGGGCTTCTCCACCACGTCGTAGCGGATCACCGTGTCGGTGTCGGTGACCGCGCTCTTGACCTTCTTCGCGGTGGTCCTCGGCTCGTCCAGAAGGTTGATCAGGCCCTTGGGCGTGGACGCCGACTTGCTCATCTTGACCGCCGGGTCCTGGAGGTCGTAGATCTTCGCCGTCTCCTTGAGGATGTACGGCTTCGGGAGCGTGAAGGTGTCGCCGAAGCGGCCGTTGAAGCGCGTGGCGAGGTCGCGTGTGAGCTCGATGTGCTGGCGCTGGTCCTCGCCCACCGGCACCTCGTGGGCCTGGTAGAGCAGGATGTCCGCGACCTGGAGGATCGGGTACGTGAACAGTCCGACGGAGGCGCGGTCGGCGCCCTGCTTGGCGGACTTGTCCTTGAACTGGGTCATGCGGGAGGCCTCGCCGAAGCCGGTGAGGCAGTTCATCACCCACGCGAGCTGGGCGTGCTCCGGCACGTGGCTCTGCACGAAGAGGGTGCAGCGGTCCGGGTCGAGACCGGCGGCCAGCAGCTGGGCCACGGCGAGCCGGGTGTTGTCCCGCAGCTCCTCGGGGTCCTGCGGGACCGTGATCGCGTGCAGGTCGACGACCATGTAGAAGGCGTCGTGGGTCTCCTGGAGCGCCACCCACTGGCGGACGGCGCCGAGGTAGTTGCCGAGGTGGAAGGAGCCTGCGGTGGGCTGGATCCCGGAGAGCACACGAGGACGATGCCGCACGGCGGAGCCGTTCCCCTGGGGGTGCTGGTGGGAGACGGAGGGGCGATCAGAGGCCATGCCCTCCATTCTCTCAGGTCCCGCGGAGCGGTCCGGAACGGACCGGGAACAGGTGGGAACCGATCCGTTCCGCGGGGTGTAACAAGGATGTGAGGACGCGGGAGGGGGGCCGCATCGTCGATGAGGCCGCGGTGATCGCCCGCGTACGCGCCGGACAGCCGGAGGCGTACGCGGAGCTGGTGCGGGCCCATACGGGCATCGCGCTCAGGGCGGCCGCCGCGCTCGGGGCGGGGGCGGACGCGGAGGACGTGGTGCAGCAGGCCTTCGTGAAGGCGTACTGCGCGCTGGGGCGGTTCAAGGGCGGCGCGGCCTTCCGGCCGTGGCTGTTGTCGATCGTGGCCAATGAGACGAGGAACACAGTGCGCGCGGCGGCACGCAGGACGACCCTGGCCGGCAGCGCGGCGCCCGCGGCGCAGCCGACACCGCGGGAGGACCTGCACATAGCCCCCGCCCAGGCGGCCGCCCCCGTCGCGGACGGCGGCGCCGACCGGTGGTGGGCCGTACCGGGCCTGGCGGCCGGAGCCGCCCTGGCCCTGGCACTGCGCCCGTACGCGCTCCGGGGAGCGGCCGCCGTCCGCGCCCGCAAGGGCCCGGACGGCCGCCCCCGCCAGGAGCTGCCGGACGCATGACCGGGCAGCCGGCGGGCGACCTCAGCCGAGGTCGACCTCCGGGTACAGCGGGAAGCCGGCGACCAGGTCGGTGGCCCGCCGCGAGATCTCGTCGGCGACCTTCTCGTCGAGCACGTGCGACGCCTTGGACGGCGCTCCGGACTTGGTGGTGCCCGGCTCCGCGGTGGTGAGGACGCGGTCGATGAGACCGGCGACCTCGTCCATCTCCGCCGTCCCGAGCCCTCGCGTGGTCAGCGCGGGCGTGCCGATCCGGATGCCGGAGGTGTACCAGGCCCCGTTGGGGTCGGCCGGGATGGCGTTGCGGTTGGTGACGATGCCCGAGTCGAGCAGGGCCGCCTCGGCCTGCCGGCCGGTGAGGCCGTAGGAGGTGGCGACGTCGATCAGGTTGAGGTGGTTGTCGGTGCCGCCGGTGACCAGCGTGGCGCCACGGCGCATCAGGCCCTCGGCGAGCGCGCGGGAGTTGTCCACGATGCGCTGGGCGTAGTCCTGGAAGGCGGGCTGCCGGGCCTCGGCGAGGGCGACGGCCTTGGCGGCCATGACGTGCGGCAGCGGGCCGCCGAGGACCATCGGGCAGCCGCGGTCGACCTGGTCCTTCAGGGAGTCGTCGCACAGCACCATGCCGCCGCGCGGACCGCGCAGCGACTTGTGGGTGGTGGTGGTGACGATCTGGGCGTGCGGCACGGGGTCGAAGTCGCCGGTGAGGACCTTGCCGGCGACCAGGCCCGCGAAGTGGGCCATGTCGACCATGAGCGTGGCGCCGACCTCGTCGGCGATCTCGCGCATGACGCGGAAGTTCACCAGACGGGGGTAGGCGGAGTAGCCGGCGACGATGATCAGCGGCTTGAACTCCCGGGCGGAGGCGCGCAGGGCGTCGTAGTCGATCAGGCCGGTGGCCGGGTCGGTGCCGTAGGAGCGCTGGTCGAACATCTTGCCGGAGATGTTGGGCCGGAAGCCGTGGGTGAGGTGACCGCCGGCGTCCAGGGACATGCCGAGCATGCGCTGGTTGCCGAAGGCCTGGCGCAGTTCGGCCCAGTCGGCCTCGGAGAGGTCGTTGATCTGGCGGACGCCGGTCTTCTCCAGGAACGGCGCCTCGACGCGGTCGGCGAGGACGGCCCAGAAGGCGACCAGGTTGGCGTCGATGCCGGAGTGCGGCTGGACGTAGGCGTGGCGGGCGCCGAACAGCTCCTTGGCGTGCTCGGCGGCGAGCGACTCGACCGTGTCCACGTTGCGGCAGCCGGCGTAGAAGCGGCGGCCGACGGTGCCCTCGGCGTACTTGTCGCTGAACCAGTTGCCCATCGCCAGCAGGGTGGCCGGGGAGGCGTAGTTCTCGGAGGCGATCAGCTTGAGCATCTCGCGCTGGTCGGCGACCTCCTGCCCGATGGCGTCGGCGACGCGCGGCTCGACGGCGCGGATCACGTCGAGGGCGGAGCGGAAGGCGGTGGACTCGGGGGTGAGCGGCTGCTCGGCAGACATGGGGACCTCCGGACGTAGCGTTCGGCGTTCACGGTACGGATGGCCCAGGCGCACGGCACGTTCCTCCCGGGCCGCTCCCCGATGGTCGGTCCCATCCCAGCGCGCCAGTCACGGCCCGTGGGCCAGGTTACCGGGTGTGCCGGAGCGGCGCGGGGGGTGTCCGCGATGCGGGAGCCGCCCGCCCCTTTCGTCCGCCGGCTACAGGATGACGTGCGGCAGGAAGCGGGCGTACGCGTCGGTGATCAGGCCGGAGGACTCGCGGATGCCGAGACCCGCGGCCTCGTTCTCCACCACCCAGGCGCCGAGGACGACCCGGTTGCCGTCGAAGTCGGGCAGCGGGGCGAGCCCCTGGTAGCAGCAGGGCTCGTCGCGGGGCTCCGGGGCGGTGCCGGGCTGGTGCACGGTGACGCCGGCGCCCTCGCGGCCCAGCAGCGGCTTGGCGACCCAGCCCGTGGTGTCCGCCAGTTCGCGCGGGCCGTCGAGGTAGGCGGGGAGGAGGTTGGGGTGGCCCGGGTCGAGTTCCCAGAGGATCGCCAGCAGCGCCTTGTTGCTGAGCAGCATCTTCCAGGCGGGTTCGATCCACAGGGTGGAGCCGGTGCCGCCGCCGTTGTCGAGGGTGTCGAGCACATGGCCGGCGAAGCGGTCGGTGGTCAGCCACTCCCACGGGTACAGCTTGAAGATGCTGCGGATGAACCGCAGGCGGTTGTCGACGAAGCGGCCGGAGAGCCGGTCCCAGCCGATCTCCTCCATGGCGAGCCAGTCGGTCTCCAGGCCGGCCTGTTCGGCGGTCTCCTTGAGGTAGGCGACGGTCATCAGGTCCTCGCCGCTCTCGTCGCCGGCGGTGTGGGCGAAGTACAGCGGGCTGCCCGGCGGGAGCAGGGCGGACTGCTTCCTCCAGGCGTCGACGAGCCGTTCGTGCAGGGAGTTCCACTGGTCGGCGCCGGGGAAGCGCTCCTCCATCCAGAACCACTGCGGGGAGGCCGCCTCCACCAGGGAGGTCGGGGTGTCCGCGTTGTACTCCAGCAGTTTCGCCGGGCCCGTGCCGTCGTAGCGGAGGTCGAAGCGGCCGTACAGGGAGGGCAGTTCGTCCCTCCGGTGCCATGCCTCGGTGACCGCGTCCACGACCCGGGGGTCGGTGATGCCGAGATCGGCGAAGCGGCCCTCGGCGACGATGTGTCCGGCCGCCGCCAGGCTCATCGCGTGCAGTTCCTCGACGGTCTCCTCGAGCGCCTCGACCTCGTCCAGGGCGAAGACGTAGTAGGCGCTCTCGTCCCAGTAGGGGCGCAGGGAGTCGTCGGGGTAGCGGGTCAGCGGGTAGATGAGCCCCTGCTCCTCGACGGTCCGCTGCCAGCCGGGGCGGGGCTCGGTGGTGCGCCGTTCCACTGCGGATCAGCCCCCGCCGCTGCCGGAGCAGCCGAAGCCGCCCCGGTCGACGGCCTCGCTGCGGCTGAAGGTGCCGTTGCGGGCGTAACCGCTGCGGACGTCGGAGTCGTAGTACCACTCGGCGTCGGCGGCGCGGGACGACCGGCCCTTGCCCACGGAGCCGGAGGAACGGGAGCCGCTGGAGCAGTTCTTGTCGGAGACGACCTTGTAGCCGTCGCCGAGGGTGTAGCTGTCGCGGTCCACGCACCGCCGGTCCGGGTCGGACCCGCAGGCCGACAGTGCCGCCGCGAGTACTCCCATGCCGCCCAGCACCACCGTGCTGGACCGCAGTCGTCGCCGTGTCTGCGCCATGCCTTCCGCTCCCCCTAGGTGTCGCGCCGAATCGTTTCCGTGTCGTTTCCGTGTCGTCCCGGCTCGCGGCGGACAGCCTAGAGACCGTTCGGCCGGGCCGCACGGGAGCCCCCGGGCTCACCCGTTCCACCGCTGATGCTTTGTCACTCTTTGGTAGAAAATGACCGTTCAGTGCTCACGGGAGATCCCCAGGCGCCGGCCACGGGAGGGTGCGGGACCCCGGTCACGGGAGGGCGCGGAGCAGGGCCTCCAGGGTGCCGTTCCAGGCGTGGTCGGGCGGGGTGGCGTAGCCGACCACGAGGGCGTCGCCGGCCGGGGCGGTGACGCCGGGGTGGCGGAAGAAGTCCAGGCCCTTGACGGCGAGCCCCTGCCAGACGGCCGCCCGCTGGACCGCCTGCTCGGTGCCGGGCGGCAGTTCGAGGACCGCGTGCAGTCCGGCGGCGATGCCGGTGACGCGGACGTGCGGCGCCCGTTCGGCGAGGGCCCGTACGAGGGCGTCCCTGCGGCGGCGGTAGCGCAGGCGGGCGGCGCGGACCTGCCGGTCGTGGGCGCCGGAGGAGAGGAACTCGGCGAGGACGAGCTGTTCCACGACGCTCACCGTGCGGCCGCCGCCGTGCGCGAGGACGTCCGGCAGCAGCCACGGCGGCACCACCATCCAGCCCAGCCGCAGGCCGGGGGCGAGGGACTTGCTGGCGGTGCCGAGGTAGACCACCCGCCCGGGGTCGAGGTCCTGGAGGGCGCCGACGGGCTGGCGGTCGTAGCGGAACTCGCCGTCGTAGTCGTCCTCCAGGATCAGGCCGCCGGTGCGGCGCGCCCACTCGACCACGGCGGCCCGGCGCTCCGGGCGCAGCGCCCCGCCGAGCGGGAACTGGTGGGCCGGGTTGAGCAGCACCGCGTCGGCGTCGCCCGGGTCCCCGGCGCGGGTGCCGAGGTCGTCCCGGGCCAGCGGGACGGTCTCCAGGCCGGCGCGGCGGACCAGGTCCCAGTGCGCGTCGAGGCCGTACGACTCCACGGCGAGGGTGCGGGCGCCGCGGGCGCGCAGCACCTCGCACAGCAGCCGGAGGCCGTGTGCGAAGCCGGAGCAGACGACGACGTGCTCGGGGTCGGCGCGCACGCCCCGGACCCGGGACAGGTACCCGGCGAGGGCCTCGCGCAGTTCCGGGCGGCCGCGCGGGTCGCCGTAGCCGAAGGCGTCGTGGGGCGCGGCGGCGAGGGCGCGGCGGGTGGCCCGCAGCCACGCGGCGCGGGGGAAGGACGCGAGGTCGGGGGTGCCGGGCATCAGGCTGTACGGGAGCCGGCCGGGGGTGCGGCGGGGCGTGGGGGCCGCGGCCGGGCGGCCGGGGGCGGCGCGGTCGGCGACCCGGGTGCCGGAGCCCTGGCGTGCGGTGAGCCAGCCCTCGGCGACCAGGTCGGCGTAGGCGTCGGCGACGGTGTTGCGGGCGACGCCCAGGTCGGCGGCGAGGGAGCGGGAGGAGGGCAGCCGGGCGCCGGGGGCGAGCCGACCGCCGCGGACGGCCTCCCGCAGGGCGTCGGTGAGGCCGCGCCGCAGTCCGGGCCCGCGCGGGTCGAGGTGGAGGTCGATGCCGAAAGTGGCCCAGCGTTCCGCCATGGAAGTGGACCATACTCCTGGGCTGCCTCGCTCCTAGGGTCGACGGCATGACGCACACCGACACGACCGGGACGGTCCCCTACGCGGCGGAGGAGCCCGCCCGCCTGGAGTGGGCGAAGCACGCCCCCGAGGTCTACAAGGCGATGGTCCGGCTGGACGCCGCGGCCCGGCAGGGGCTGGACCCGAAGCTGGCCGAGCTGGTGAAGATCCGCGCCTCGCAGCTCAATCACTGCGCGTTCTGCCTGGACATGCACACCAAGGACGCCCTCGCGGCGGGCGAGAGCGTCGAGCGGATCGTCCAGCTCGCCGCGTGGGAGGAGTCGCGGCACTTCTACACGGAGAAGGAGCTCGCCGCGATCGAGCTGACCGAGGCGGTCACGGTTCTGGCTGGGGGCGCCTCCCAGACGAAGTCCGGGGGAGGCTTCGTGCCGGACGAGGTGTACGAGCGGGCCGCCCAGCAGTTCGACGAGACGGAGCTGTCCCATCTGATCGCCGCCGTCGCGGTGATCAACGCCTGGAACCGGTTCGGCGTGACCTGCCGGATGGCGCCCGGTCACTACCAGCCGGGACAGCACCGCTAGCGGGTCAGGGCAGCCGCTCCTCCCGCACGGAGCGGTGGGGTGGCTGCCCGCCCACTGCTTCGCCGCCTCCCCGGTGATCGCCGGGCGGAGGCCGTGTGCGAAGCCGGCGGTGGCGTTCGTGGCCGCCGCGCTCAGCGGGTGTCGCCGCCGAGGAGATCGACGGCGCGCTCGCCGACCATCAGCACGCCGATCATCGGGTTCACGGCGGTCATGGTCGGGAAGACGGAGGCGTCCGCGACGCGGAGGCCCTGGAGCCCGCGGACGCGCAGCTCGGGGTCCACGACCGCGAGTTCGTCGTCGGCGGCGCCCATCCTGCAGGTGCCGGCCGGGTGGTAGACGGTGTGCGCGACCTTGCGGGCGTACTCGCTGAGCTCCTCGTCGCCGGTGACGTCCGGGCCGGGCGCCACCTCGCGCTTGAGCCAGTGTGCGAGAGGCTCGGTCCCGGCGATCTCGCGGGCGATGCGGATGCCGTCGACGAGCGTGCGGCCGTCGTAGTCGTCCTCGTCGGTGAAGTACCGGAAGTCCAGCGCCGGCTTCACCTCGGGGTCGGCGCTGGTCAGGTACAGCCGTCCGCGGCTCTTCGGCTTGGGGATGTTCGGGGTCATGGAGACGCCGAACTCCGGCCGCCGGTAGCCCAGTCGCTCCGGATGGTCGGTGAACGGGATCTGGTAGAAGTGGAACATCAGGTCCGGGCCCGCGTGGCCGGGGTCGCGGCGCACGAACAGACCCGCGTCGGAGTCCATCGCCGAGTTCTCCGGGAGGGGCCCGTCGGTCTCCCACACGATCACCGACTCCGGGTGGTCGAGCAGGTTCTCGCCGACACCCGGCAGGTGGTGCGCCACGGGGATGCCGAGCGCCTCCAGGTCGGCGCGCGGCCCGATGCCGGAGTGCAGCAGCAGCCGCGGCGAGTCGACGGCGCCGGCGCACAGCACCACCTCGTCACGGGCCCGGATCAGCACCTCCTCGCCGTCCTTGGTGCGCACGTGGACGCCCTCGGCGCGGGTGCCGTTCAGCTCCAGCCGGTACGCCCAGGTCTCCAGCCAGATCGTCAGGTTGGACCGCTCGTCCATCACCGGGTGCAGGTACGCCACCGACGCCGAGGACCGCTTGTTGGTCTCGGGGTGGTAGGCCAGGTCGAAGAAGCCGACGCCCTCGTCGAACGGCTCCTTGTTGAAGCCCTCGATGCGGGGCACCCGGAGCGCGGTCTGCGCGGCGTCGACGAAGTCGCGGGCGATGGCGTTCCGGTCCTTCTCGTCGACCGGGACGATGTTGTTCTTCAGCCGGGCGTAGTACGCCTCCATCTGCACGGCGCCCCAGCCCGTGGCGCCGGCCCGCTCCCACTCGTCCCAGTCGGACGGCAGCGGCTTGAACGCGATGAGCGTGTTGTGCGAGGAGCAGCCGCCGAGGACGCGGGCGCGGCTGTGCCGGATGTGCGAGTTGCCGCGCGGCTGCTCGGTGGTGGGGTAGTCGTAGTCGAGCTCGCCGCCGAGCAGGCCCATCCAGCGGCGCAGCGTCAGCACGTCGTCGCGGCCGACGTCGCTGGGGCCGCCCTCGATGACGGCGACGGTGACGTCCGGGTTCTCGGTGAGGCGGGAGGCGATGACGGAACCTGCGGTGCCGCCGCCTATGACGACGTAGTCGTACTCGGTCTCGCGCGCGGGGGTTTCGGCGGGCATCGGGGCGGTACTCCTCGGGGGCTCGGGGCAGGTGGGTGGGGCGTCTCGTGTCGTGCGGGACGGGCGTCCCGCGGAGGCGGCGACTCGGTGGGGCCGCTCGGGGACGGCTCGTACGGGACGCGGCCCGCCCGGAGGGGGCTGGTGGAACGCGTCCCGTACGGGGGCGCGTACGGGGCGGACAGCGCGGGTTCCGGGACGGCCGCCGTCGTGGCGGTGGGGGGACATCGCCCCGCACCCCGCGTCGTCCGCCGCTCAGCCGGCGAACCAGCGCACCGGCGCCGGCGCCAGGTTCTGGTAGACGTGCTTGGTCTCGCGGTACTCGGCGAGCCCCGCCGGGCCGAGTTCGCGGCCCGTGCCGCTCTTGCCGAAGCCGCCCCACTCCGCCTGCGGGAGGTAGGGGTGGAAGTCGTTGATCCACACGGTGCCGTGGCGCAGCCGTCCGGCCACCCGGCGGGCGCGGCCCGCGTCGGCCGTCCACACGCCGCCGGCCAGCCCGTACTCGGTGTCGTTGGCGAGGGCGACGGCCTCCTCCTCGGTGCGGAAGGTCTCGACGGTGAGGACCGGTCCGAAGACCTCCTCGCGCACCACCCGCATCTCACGGTGGCAGCGGTCGAGGACGGTCGGCTCGTAGAAGTAGCCGGACGCGGGGCGCTCGGGCGCCGGCTCGGGCCGCTTGCCGCCGCAGCGCAGCACCGCGCCCTCCTTGAGCGCGGACTCGACGTACGCCTCGACCTTCTCGCGCTGCTGCGCGGAGACCAGCGGGCCGCACTCGACGCCGTCCTCGGTGCCCCGGCCGAGCCGGATCCTCTCGGCGCGGCGGGCGAGTTCGGCGACGAAACGATCCCGCACGGACTCCTCGACGATCAGCCGCGCGCCGGCCGAGCAGACCTGGCCACTGTGGATGAAGGCCGCGTTGAGGGCCTGGTCGACGGCGGTGTCGAAGCCCTCCTCGGTGGCGCAGGCGTCGGCGAACACCACGTTGGGGTTCTTGCCGCCGAGTTCGAGGGCGACCTTCTTCACGGTCGGCGCGGCGGCCTGGGCGACCTTGGTGCCGCTGACCAGGCCGCCGGTGAAGGAGACCAGGTCGACGTCGGGGTGCTCGGCCATCCGCGCGCCGACGGTGTGGCCGGGGCCGGTGACGATGTTGGCGACGCCGGCGGGCAGCCCCGCCTCGGTCAGCAGGCCGATCAGGGCGACCGTGGTCAGCGGGGTGATCTCACTGGGCTTGACCACGAAGGTGTTGCCCGCGGCGAGCGCCGGGGCGATCTTCCAACTGGCCTGGAGCAGCGGGTAGTTCCAGGGGGTGATCAGGGCGCAGACGCCGACCGGCTCGTGCACGACGACGCTGTGGACGTCGGGCGAACCCGCGTCCACGACCCGGCCGGGCGCCTCGGCGGCGACCAGGTCGGCGAAGTAACGGAAGGCGTCGGCCACGCAGTCGATGTCGACGCGGCCCTCCTCCAGGGTCTTGCCCGCGTCCCGGCTCTCCAGAAGACCCAGTTCCTCGCGGTCCCGGACCAGCAGGTCGGCGACGCGGCGCAGCAGCGCGGCCCGTTCGGCGGCGGGGGTGCGCGGCCAGTCGCCCTCGTCGAAGGCGCGGCGCGCGGCCGCGACCGCGAGGTCGGTGTCCTGCTCGTCGCCCTCCGCGACCAGGGCGAACGGCCGGGCGTCCGCCGGGTCGAGGATCTCCCGGGTGGCCCCGGAGACGGCGGCTCGCCACTCGCCTCCCGCGTGAATGGTGTCGCGTGCCCGCAGTTCTGTGCTGTCCGCCATGATCGGTTACTGCCTTCCGTTCTTACTCCACGCCCGTGAGTCACATCCCTGCTACCCCCGGGACCGGGTGCTCCTGCCCTGCCGGACGGAATGCATGCGGAACGCGGGCCCGGAGTGCGCTTCGTCACGGCCCCGCCGCGGGGCCGTCCCGCGCGGCGGGACCCTCCGGCGGGGGCGGGTCCGGGACGCACCGGCCGGGCGGGCCGGATGCGGGACGGCGTGGAGTCGGGCGCCGAGCGTGCACGGTCGCGGCACGGCGGTCCGCGCGGGCGCCGGGCGGAGGGGCCGGCACGGCGTGCCCACCCCGTCTAAGGACTCCTCCGCCGCGACGAGGCGCCGTACGGCCACGCCGCGATGCCCGGCGTCAGGCAGGCCGCGGGGAAGGGCCACGGCGGTCACCGGGAACGGGCGGCCGGCGGACCCGCCTCAGGTCAGGGCGACGGGCACGGCGCCGACGGGGGGCAGAAGTGGGCGACCGCCGTGAGGACCAGGGCGAGTTCGGGGTCGATGCCGTCCGTGGGGGCGCCGTACGCGGCGATGGCGTACACCTTGCCGTCGGCCGGTGAGCGGAAGCGCACGTCCTGGACGTGCCAGCTGCCCACGTCGGGCTCTCCGCGCAGCGAGTCGGCGCGGTACTCGAGGCGCAGGCCGGACACTCCCTCCGTCTCCAGGGGCGCCAGCGCGACCTTCTCGAAGCCGTCCGCCTTCGGTGTGCGGTCGGACAGGTACAGGTCGAAGGACTCCTCCGGCGAGCGCTCCTCGACCTCGTACACCTGGAGGCGGCGGAGGCCGTCCGGGCTGCGGTAGTTGACGACGTCGAAGCCGTGCTGGGAGGGCACCGCCTCCCGTTCCCAGCCCGTCGGGCGGGCGACGGTGAAGCCCTCGGCGTCACGGTGCAGTCCGAAGCCCTCGGGGAGGGACGACGGCTCGGGGGCGGACGACGGTTCGGCGGTGTCGGACCCCTCCGTCGCCACGGGTTCCGACTCCCCCGCCGACGACGGCGACGTCTGCGCCGCGGCCGTACCGCCGGTCCGGTCGTCCGCACGAGCGTCCGTGCCGTCGTCGCCGACGACGAGGCTCAGGACCAGGGCCCCGGCGACCCCCGCCGCCGCGGCTCCGCCCAGCACGCCCCACACCAGCCGTCGCCGGCCGGCGAACGGCCGGCCGCGCCCCGGCGGTCCCGGGGCGGGCCGGTCCCCGCCGGGCGACGGGCGCAGCACGCCCGTCGGCGCGTCGGGGTCGGTCACGCCGCCCCACGCCGGAGCCGGCGCGGACGGCTCGAAGGACGGCGGCGGCGGGGGCGGCGGGGTCACCGGGGCGGTGGCGTCCGTGCCGTCCTCCCAGCGCTGGGCGTCCTCGTTCCAGTACCGCTGTCCCCCGGTCATGGCGTCCCTCTCACATTCCCAGCAGCCCGGCGACGGTCCCGGCCGACGCGAACAGGGCCAGGATGCTCTGGGCGTCCGTGAGCGCCTCGCGCAGCCGCTGTATGCGGCCCTCGCCGGCCGTCCCGGTGCGGGTGATCTCCTCCTCGGTGTCGGCGAGGGTGGTGTCCAGCCGCGCGGCCTGCTCGTTCTCCCGCAGCCGGGCGAGGTCGGCGCGCAGTTCCCGCACGGCGGCCAGCAGGTGCTCGGCGGACTCGTCGCGCGCCGGGGCCGCGGTGTTGCGGGTCTCGGCGCGGGCGTGGGCGCCGAACGCGAAGGAGGAGTGGTCGGCGCGGCCGATGCTGACGTTCGGTTCGTCGGTCGCCATCGTCAGTCGGATCCCTTCTGCGGCCCGGGGCCGCCGGTCGTGGTCTCGGCGCGGGCGTGGTCGCCGAAGGCGAACGACGAGTGGTCGGCGCGTCCGATGTGCACCGCGCCGCTGCTGATGTTGACGATCTTCTGCACGAACTCACCGGTCTCGTAGCCCGCTTCGCCCAGCGCCAGCCGCACCCCGCGGCTGATGCGGTCCTGGACGCTGCGCAGGTACCGGGCGACGTCCATGTCCTGGAACGTCGATCCGGCGGGCGCCGCGGCCAGTTCCCGCACGGACAGGGCGGGACCGTCGGGCAGCGCGTGCGCGTGACCACCGGTCAGCAGCCGCCACAGGTAGGCGGCGCCCCGGCCGAGGGTGATGAGCGAGTCGCCTGCGGAGCGGGGCACCAGGACGGCGGAGCCGGTGATCCGGCCGGTCCGGTCGTGCAGGAACCGGTGCGCGGTGCGGCCGGCGTCCTTGAAGTCCTCGCGCACCGGCAGCAGCACGTGCGGCGCGATCTCCAGCATCAGCATCCGGCCCTGCGTGTGGACGCGGACGAAGACGGTGACGACCAGCTCCTCCTCCCAGCCGCCGACGCGGACGCGCAGGAAGTGCCGCCGCTTCTCGCCGCCCTCCTCGACGGCCCGCGCCCGGTGCTGCTCGAACTCGGCCTGCCCGTACGGCGCCTCGTCGCGGCGGAGGAGCCCTTCGACGGGCAGGAACACGCACTCGTCGATCTCCAGCCGGCGCAGCCGGTCCCGTACGCCGGGACCCGCGTGCTCGGCGGGCGCCCGCAGCTGCTCGATCAGGGGCCTGACCCGGTCGAGGATCGCCCGGTTGCCGAGCGGCTGCTGCTCCGCGTCCTCCTCGGGCCGCAGCTCGACGGCGAGCACCCAGGTGTCGTGCGCCGTGCCCGCCCCGCAGAAGGGGCGCGCCTCGTGGTACATGACGAGCGGGGTGTGCTGCTCCAGCCGGATGCGCTGCGACAGCCTGCGGAACCGCGGTCCGCCGGTCCGTTCGGCGGGGTCGCCGGCGGCGTCGGGGAAGCGGGCCGGGGACAGCTCGGCGGCGACGACCCGGGCGAACTGGGTGCGCCGCCCCGCGACGCACAGGCCGATGACCACGAGCACGCCGATCCCGAACCACGCCTGCCAGGGCTCGGCGCCCTCGGCGAGCCCGTCGGTGACCGCCCCCAGCAGGTCGTCGTCGCCGGAGGAGCCGTAGGAGGAGGACGCGTACGAGGAACTCTCCCGTTCCTCGCCGAACGCCACGGAGGCCAGGGTGAACAGGGCGAACACGGTCAGGGCGCGCCCGCCCCAGCGGGCCAGGAACGCGGCGAGCGAGCGGTACCAGGGCGGCCGGGCGGCCCGCCCGCGCAGCAGGGGCGCGACGGCGAGCAGCAGGCTGGGCCCCACGAAGGGGAGGAGCAGGTTGCCGCTGATCGGGGTGCCCACGATCCACAGGCCGAGGACGGCCGCCGCCCACAGTGTCTCCAGGCGCCGGGCGCGCAGCGCGTGGGCGAGGACGCGGGCGGCGTCGAAACCGAGCGAGGGCGCCACGGCCCGCTGTTCGTGGAGGTACAGCTCCTCGATGACACGGTCGCGGTAGCCGGGGTCCAGGTAGGCCCCCGCGCACAGCAGCCGGGACGCCTCGCTGGCGTACGGCGGCACGGGCGGCGGACCGTCCGGCGTCCCGCCCGGGTGCTGTGGCTGCTGCTGCGGCACGAACGCGGTGCTCACGCGGATCCCCCGATACGCGAATGGACGTCACGGCCCCATGGGGTGACGGGGCATCAGCATAGGGGAGGGGCGGGCGCGTGCGAACAGGTTTTGACGGCGGTGACCTGTGGGGCGGCGCCGGTGCGGAGCCCCGTGCCGGACGCGCGCGGGGCCCCGTACCGGCGGACCGGTGCGGGGCCCCGCGAAGGCCGTGGCGGCCGGGCTCAGATGAGGCCGAGGCCGCGGACCGCCTCGCGCTCCTCCTCGAGCTCCTTGACGGAGGCGTCGATGCGGGCGCGGGAGAACTCGTTGATCTCCAGACCCTGGACGATCTCGTACTTCCCGTCCTTCACGGTGACCGGGAAGGAGGAGATGAGGCCCTCGGGCACGCCGTAGGAGCCGTCGGACGGGATGCCCATGGAGACCCAGTCGCCCTCCGGGGTGCCGTTGACCCAGGAGTGGACGTGGTCGACGGCGGCGTTGGCGGCGGAGGCGGCCGACGAGGCGCCGCGGGCCTCGATGATGGCGGCGCCGCGCTTGGCGACGGTCGGGATGAAGTCCTCGGCCAGCCACTTCTCGTCGTTCACGACCTCGGCGGCGTTCTTGCCGGCGACGGTGGCGTGGAAGATGTCCGGGTACTGGGTGGCGGAGTGGTTGCCCCAGATCGTCAGCTTCTTGATCTCGGAGACCGGGACGCCGGTCTTCTTCGAGAGCTGGGTCAGCGCGCGGTTGTGGTCCAGGCGGGTCATGGCGGTGAAGCGCTCGGCCGGGACGTCCGGCGCGGCGGCCTGGGCGATCAGCGCGTTGGTGTTGGCCGGGTTGCCGACGACCAGGACGCGGATGTCGTCCGCGGCGTGGGCGTTGATGGCCTGGCCCTGCGGCTTGAAGATGCCGCCGTTGGCCTCGAGGAGGTCGCCGCGCTCCATGCCCTTGGTCCGCGGCCGGGCGCCGACGAGGAGGGCGACGTTGGCGCCGTCGAAGGCCACGTTCGGGTCGTCCGTGATGTCGATGCCCTGCAGGAGCGGGAACGCGCAGTCGTCCAGCTCCATGGCGGTGCCCTCGGCGGCCTTGAGCGCCGGGGTGATCTCCAGCAGGCGCAGCTTGACCGGCACGTCCGCGCCGAGCAGCTGGCCGGAGGCGATGCGGAAGAGCAGGGCGTAACCGATCTGGCCGGCCGCGCCGGTGACGGTGACGTTCACGGGAGTGCGGGTCATGGCGTTCTCCGTATGACAGCTGGCGGTGGGGCGGTCCCTGCCCCCTGGTGCGGGATCCCGCTCCGGCTCGTGACCGGCGTCCGCCACGATGATCGATCACCGGTTCGAATGATCGATCTCTTGGCGTCAAGAGAGATCCAGCGGTCAGGCTATCGCGCATCCGCCGGCACGCACGGTCGGGCTCCCTGTGGCCCGTCCCACAGAGTGACCGCCCGCGCACGCGGGTAACCGGGGCGGCGGAGAGGTGAGGGAGGGGGGCGGCCGCCCCGCCCGGGAGAGGTGGGGACGGGGCGGCCGCCGTCCGGGACCGACCGTGCCGGAATCCCGTGGGGGTACTTCTCGCGTGCCCGCCCCACGCCGCCGCATTCACGTCACCACGGATCCCTCACATGTCATGACCCGGACGGCCCACACGGGCGTGGTTCCGGCCGCCCCTCGCCGACCGTGACGGCTGCCGTCGCCCGCATCCACGCGGCCCGCGCCGACACCGGGTCACCGAACCGACACCGGATCACCGAGCCGGCTTCGGCGAGCGGCCGGACGCCGGCGCCGGCCGGCCGATGTGCGCCGCCGGCGGCCGCACGCCGCGCCCACCGGGCGCATCGCACGGACAGCAGCCGCGTCGCACGAACAAGGAGTCGCGTCGCACGAACAGGCGGCGCGGGGCGCGCTGCCTACTCCGTGCAGCCCTTCTCGCCCGTCGCGGCCAGCACCGCGCAGGCCTTGGCCTCGGTGGCGGCGGCGACCGGGACCATCATCGTGTAGGTGACCGTGTCGCCCGGCGCGTCGACGGAGTCGGTCTGCTGGTACGCCCCCGAGGTGATCTCGACCGTGTCCCCCTGCGTGGCCTGGGTGATGCGGCCCCACGCGGCGCCGCAGACCTCGCTGTAGCGGATCTCGACGGTGGTGGCGCCGACGGTCGCGGTGCCGGCCGTGGTGACCAGGTCGCCGCTGCACCCCATGACCTCGGCGTCCTTGCCGTCGCAGCTCTCGCCGCTGCACTTCACGCCCGGCGGCAGTTGCGCCTCCTTGGTGACGGTGGGCGACGGGGAGGGCTTCGCCTTCGTCGTGTCGCCCTGCGTCTCGGTGACGTAGAGCCCGGCGGCGACCACCACCAGCGCGCCCAGCGCGCCGACCAGGAACATCGCCGTGCGCCGCTTGCCCTCGGGGCGGCCGGGGCCGCCGCCGGGACCGGACGGGTCCGCGGGCGGCGGACCGTACCCGCCCGCCGCGGGGGCGCCGGGGCCGTACGCCCCCGGGCGGCCGGCGCTCCGGTCGGCGACCCCCCAGGAGTTGCCGCTGCCCGACGCGTCGCGGACGTCGGTGGCGGTCGGCTGGGGCGGCACGCTCGGCGACACGCCGGCCGGACCGGCGACCCCCGTACGGGCCCCGCCGCCCCGCCGTCCGCCCCCGCCGGACGGCGGGGCGGCCAGCTCGCTCAGCGCGGCGCGCGCCTGCGAGATCCGGATCGCCTCCATGGTCATGTCGTGCCGCATCTCCGAGCGGCTCCAGGCGCGCTCGGCGAGCTCCCACATGGTGGTCAGGTGCACCGGGTTGGTCTTGGTGACCTCGGCCAGCGCCACGATCGCGCCCTTCGGCGCGAGCAGCCGGCCGTTCAGATAGCGCTCCCAGGACGTCTTGCTGTAGCCCGTGCGGTCGGCGACCGACGCGACGCTCAGGCCGCTGCGGTCCACCAGCCGCCTGAGCTGGCTGGTGAACTCCCTGATCTGCGGATCGAGCTCATCCGGCAAAGCCTTCCAACGAGGCATTGCTCTCCCCCTCTTCCCCCCGGTTCGTGCTGGTGTTTCCCTCGCGCATGGTGCCCTCTGCCACGCCCCGTCTGGCTACCCACAGGGATGCCACCGGGACGGGCCTTCAGTTCCCGGGGTGGGGGCGCACGGGAGCAACAGGACGCGTGCGGCATTGCACGCCCAGTCGCTTGTGCATCAGTGTCCCACCGGCCGGCCGCCCGGCCGAACGGAACCCCGGAACCCACGGACCGGGTGGACCGGACCGGTACGACCGTCCCACCGTCTTCCTGTCCTACCACCCCGGCGCCCCCGCGCGGAGGTGTCCGTGGCCACATCACCCCTGGGCGGAGCCTCCGTGTCGTGAACACGTGCCGGAGCCGTCACAAGGGTGTAGGGGGCTTCCGGGGCGCGTAGCGGAACGGTCACTTCCGTGCCACAGCGGCCGGGCCGCCGTTGAACGGGCCGCCCGCCGTGCAGGAACGTGGTGCGCGGCCCGTCCGCTCACGGGGGTGCGGACGGGCCGCCGCTCCCCGCGCCGGCGGCTCAGCCGTCGACCGTGAAGTGCAGCATGTCCTGGAGGAACGGGATCCGCAGCAGCGGGTCCGGCTGCACCATCAGCGCCAGCAGCACGATCACCAGCCCCAGGCCGCCGTAGGTGACGATGTCGGTGAAGCGGGAACGCACGGCGAGCATCCCGACGTGCGGCACCGCCCACCGCAGGACCGCCCCGGCGACCAGCGCCGCGCCGATCAGCAGCAGCCCGGCCCGGAACACGTCCACCGCGGTCAGCAGCAGCCCCAGCCCCACGGTGAGCAGCACGGCCAGGATCGGCCACTGCCGGGCGGGCGCGGGGGCGTCGCCGGGGGCCGCCCGGCCGCCGCCCTCGGGCCGCGCGGTGTCCCGGGTGAACAGCGGGAACCTGCGGGTGGCCCGGCGCGGGGTGCCCTCGGCGTCGGGCGCGCTGACCGCGTCACGGACCGTGAGCTCCTCCCCGGCCCCCGCCGCCGCGGGGGCCTCGGAGGCGTCCGGCGCCTTCCGCTCAGCCGACACTGCGCTCCGCCGCCTCGACCACGTTGACCAGCAGCTGCGCCCGGGTCATCGGACCGACGCCGCCGGGGTTCGGGGCGACCCAGCCGGCCACCTCGGCCACGCCCGGGTGGACGTCGCCGACGATCTTGCCCTCGGCGCTGCGCGAGACGCCGACGTCCAGGACGGCCGCGCCCGGCTTGACGTCCTCGGGACGGATCAGGTGGGCGCTGCCGGCCGCGGCGACGATGATGTCCGCCCGCTTGAGGTGGGCGGAGAGGTCGCGGGTGCCGGTGTGGCACTGGGTCACGGTGGCGTTCTCGCTGCGCCGGGTCAGCAGCAGCGGCATGGGACGGCCGATGGTGACGCCGCGCCCGACGACCACGACCTCGGCGCCCTTGATCTCCACGCCGTGGCGGCGCAGCAGGGTGATGATGCCGTTCGGCGTGCAGGGCAGCGGGGCGGGCTCGTTGAGCACGAGACGGCCGAGGTTCATCGGGTGGAGGCCGTCGGCGTCCTTCCCGGGGTCCATCAGCTCGAGGATGCGGTTCTCGTCGATGCCCTTGGGGAGCGGGAGCTGGACGATGTAACCGGTGCAGGCCGGGTCCTCGTTCAGCTCGCGGACGACCGCCTCGATCTCCTCCTGCGTGGCGGTGGCGGGCAGTTCGCGCTGGATGGAGGCGATGCCCACCTGGGCGCAGTCGCGGTGCTTGCCGGCGACGTACTTCTGGCTGCCGGGGTCGTCCCCCACGAGGATCGTGCCGAGGCCGGGCGTGACGCCCTTCTCCTTCAGCGCCGCCACGCGGGCGGTCAGATCGGACTTGATCTCGGCTGCGGTGGCCTTGCCATCGAGAATCTGGGCGGTCATGGCCCCATCCTCGCGGATGACCGGGCCGCTGTTCCAATCAGCCCGCATTCCGGTCGGCCGGGACGCCCGCACCGGACATCCGATCAGGATCGCCACCAATGCGAGCAAGATCGTGATGTTGCACTTGCACAACACATATGTCGTACCGCTGGACAAGGAAAGGAACGGTCAAGAACGATGAACGCGCAGTGCCGCGGGCAGAACCGGGGGGACGGACCGCATCTGCAGTACTTCCTCCGCGCCGCGCCCCGCGCCGTCCCCGCACCAGAAGCGCAACGGAGGAAGAACCGCCATGAGTTTCGGCGACCCGAACAACCCCTACGGGGCTCCGCAGGGCCAGCCGCCCGGCTACGGCTACCCCCAGCAGCCCGGCCAGCCCGGTTACGGGTACCCCTCCGCCCCGCCGGTCCAGCCCTACGGTCACCCCGGCGGGCCGGTGTCCATGCCCGGCAGCGTCAAGGCCGCGCGCGTGATGCTCTTCGTGCTCGGCGGCCTCCAGGCGCTCGGCGGCCTCCTCATGGTGGTCGTGAGCGGCTGGTTCGCCGAACAGCTGGAAGACATCCTGGCCGACGACCCGTCCTTCACCGCGGAGGACGTGGACAACGTGTCGAGCGTCGGCGCGGGCGTCATGATCGTGTTCGGGGTGATCGTGCTGGCGTTCGCCGCCTGGGCGATCCTCACGGCCGCCAAGTTCGGGACGGGCCGTGGCGGGACACGCGTCTCCGCGATCATCTACGCCTCGGTCGTCACCCTGTTCAGCGTGATCAGTCTGCTGAGCGCCAATGTGTTCGCGCTGGTCAGCCTGGTGCTCGGCATCCTGATCATCGTGTTCTGCGCCAACAGGAACGGCAGCTACTGGTTCACCCGGCCGCCGCAGTACTGAGCCGTCCCGGTCCGCGCGCCGCGGCACACCTCACGGGGCCGTGTCCCCCTCCGGGGCGAGGGGGACACGGCCCCGTCGTACGCACCGCCCGGTGCGCGCCGGGCCCGCCGCACACCCGTGTCGCACCCGATCGGGGGAGGTCCGGCGGCGGGGCGCCCCCCTACCCTGGCCGAGTAGCTGTCAGGCATGGGGGGATGCACCGTGTACAGCATCATCGTCGTACCTCCGGCGACCGCGCCGGAGGACTCCGGCCGCCGTGACCAGTACCGTCTGGCTCCCGGCGAGCGCCTCTCCTTCGGCCGCGCCCCGCAGGGCGACGGCCTGCGCATCGCCCACGACGGCGTGTCCCGCAGAGCGGGGGAGATCACCGCGCAGGGCGCCTTCTGGCTGCTGAGCAACCTCAGCCGGGAGCAGACGTACGTCGTGGAGAACCCGGAGGGAGCGGGCGAGCACATCAAGGTCGGGCCGGGCCGGCTGGACGCCCCGGTGCCGTTCGAGTTCTCCCGGATCGTGCTGCCGGCCTGCGGCGACCTGCTGCCGCTGGAAGTGTGGGCCCCGTGCCACGAACACGTCCGCCACGACGCCGGTGACGACGGCGCCGCCACCGCGCCCGCCTTCTCCCTGGACCGCTCCAAGCGCTACTTCGCCGTGCTGGCCGCGCTGTGCGAGCCCCGGCTGCGCGGCGAGCCGCACGCCCCGCTGCCCACGGTCGAGCAGGCGGTGGAGCGGCTGCGCCCGCTGTGGCCGGCCGCGTCCCGCGCCTCGGTGCAGTGGAACATCGACTACCTGGCGGTGAAGCTGCGCCTCAAACCCGGTCCGGAGACCGCGGAGCCGGGGCCGCGGCTGAACGGCAAGAAGGAGTCGCTGGTCTCCCTGGCGCTCCGTTTCGACCTGGTCCGCGAGGACGACCTGTCGGTCCTGGCGGCCCCGCTCCGCCAGGGGGGCCGGTGACCGGGACGTACGCCGTGCCGGTGCCCAAGGGGTACCGGGTGGGCGCGTGGGAGGTGCGCGAGCCGCTCGCGACGGGCGCGTTCGGCAGCGTGTACGCCGGCCGCCGCGCCGAGGGCGGCGAGGACGGGCCGCGCACGGCCGCGCTGAAGTTCCTGCCCACCGGCACCCGCACCCCGCGCCAGCTGCACCACCTGCGCGAACTGGCCGAGCGGGAGGTGGACGTGCTGCGCCGGCTGAAGCAGCCGCGCCTGATCCGCATGTACGAGACGCTCACCGTCGACGATCCCGGCCGCCCGGAGCTGGACGGCGCCACCGTGCTGGTGCTGGAGAGGGCGGAGGGCTCCCTGTCGGCGCTGCTGGCCGCCTCGCCCCGGCCCGGCGCCGGCCCCGGCCTGCTCGCCCAGACCTGCGAGGGGCTGGCCCAGCTGCACCGGGCGGGCTGGGTGCACGGTGACCTGAAACCGGCCAACGTGCTGCTGATGGCGGACGGTTCGGTCCGCCTCGCCGACTTCAACATGGCCGCGGAGCTGGAGGGCACCCACGCCTACACGTCCGCGTTCGCCACGCCCGACTACACCCCGCCCGAGCTGCTGTGGTCCGAGATCGGCGAGCGGGGCCGCCGGATCCGCGCGTCCGCCGACGTGTGGGCGTTCGGGGTGCTCGCCCACCTGGTCCTCACCGGCGCCTTCCCGCTGCCCGGCGCCACGCCCGCGGCCCGCCGCACGGCCGCCGCCGCGTACGCCTCCGGCACGGACGAGCTGCGGCTCTCCCCCGAGCTGCCGGACGCCTGGCGGGACATCGTCCGCGCCTGTCTGGCCCGCACCCACGAGGAGCGGATCGGCGTGGCGGACCTGCTGCGGCGGGTGCGGGAGGCGGCCGGCACGGGGCGCCCGTTCCCGCTGCCCCGGCTGCTGCCCGCCCGGCGCCGCTCCCGGCGGGCGGTCGCCGTCTCCGCGGCCCTCGCCACCGTCACGGTGACCGTCCTCGGGTACGGCGTCGACCGGTGGGCCGCGTCCGGCGGCGAGCCGGGCGCGCGCACGGACGCCGCCACGTACGGCGCCGACGTGCTGCGCACCGACCGGGGCGTGCCCGCCGCCTACCGGCTGCTGATCGTGGAGACGGCGCACGACTGCCCGAGCGAGGACGTCTCCGCGCCGCTGATCGCGGCGATGCTGAAGGTGGAGAGCGACTTCGACCCCGACCTGGCCGACCCGGTCACCGACGAGTACGGCATCGCGCGCTGGACCCCGAAGGTGCTGCGGTGGTGGATGAACGAGGACGGCACGCCCGCCGAGAACGTGCCCGAACCGCCGTTCCCGCCCGCCGAGTCGGTGCCCGCGATGGGCCGCTACCTGTGCTGGATCGCGCCGCGGCTGGACGAGGAGCTGCGGGAGGACCGGCGGGTGCTGATCGCCGCCGCCTACCGCACGTCGTGGCGCCGGGTGAACGACGCGGGGGGCGTCCCCGCCAAGTACCGCGCCTACGCCGACCGCGTCGCCCATTACCTCGAGGAGTACACCCCGCCGGGCGGGAGGTGACCCTCGCAGCTGTGAGGTACCGGGCGGCGGGATCCCCCGGCACGGTGTGAGCACACCGCCTCGGCGGTGCCACCGACCAGTTCGTCCATGGGGGAAACAGTCATGAGGGAAACAGTGAACACGTTCAGGTCCGCCGCGCTGCTCGTCGCGGCCACCGCACTCGTCGCCGGCGGCTCGGTCGCGGCCACCGCCGCCCCCGGCCCCGACGGCACCCGGGTCACCTCCGTGCGGGAGGGGGAGGACGGCACCCGCGTCACCGCGCTCCAGAAGGCGGCCGAGCGGGTGGTGGGCAGCGACGCGAAGCCGCGGGAGGTGACCGCCGACGCGGTCCGCTACGACGGCCTGACCGTCACGGCCGCGCCCCGGGGCGAGGCGTCCACCAAGGCCCTGTCCTGCGGCTACGGGCACCTGTGCATGGTCGTCAACGGTACGAAGTTCGACTTCTACACGTGCCGGACGTGGAAGCTGAGCAACTGGACCGGCGACGGCCCGTTCACCAACAACCAGACGCCGGGCACGGTCGCCCGCTTCTACAACAAGGACGGCAGCGTCCGCTGGACGTCCACGGCGTACGAGTCGGGCACGGCCGCCTGGGACCCGATCTGGTACCTGCGCCCCTGCTGACGCGGCGGGCGTGACGGGGGGGTGGCCCCGGTCCCTCCTCGGGACCGGGGCCACCCCCCGTCGTGCGCGGGATCAGTGGAAGAAGTGCCGCGTCCCCGTGAAGTACATCGTCACGCCCGCCTTCTCGGCGGCCTCCACGACCAGTTCGTCGCGGACCGAGCCGCCGGGCTGGACGACGGCCTTCACGCCGGCCTCGGTGAGGATCTCCAGACCGTCGGGGAACGGGAAGAACGCGTCGGAGGCGGCGAAGGAGCCACGGGCGCGTTCGGCGCCGGCCCGCTCGACCGCCAGCTTCGCGGAGTCGACGCGGTTGACCTGGCCCATGCCGACGCCGACGGAGGCGCCGTCCTTGGCGAGCAGGATCGCGTTGGACTTCACCGCGCGGCAGGCCTTCCAGGCGAAGGCCAGGTCGGCCAGCTCGGCCTCGGACAGGGCCTCGCCGGTGGCCAGCGTCCAGGTGGCCGGGTCGTCGCCCTCGGCCTGGAGCCGGTCGGTGACCTGGAGCAGCGCGCCGCCGTCGATCGGCTTGACCTCGACCGGGGCGGACGGCGCCTGCGGGGCGCGCAGCACGCGGATGTTCTTCTTCTTGGTGAGGGCCTCGAGCGCGCCGTCCTCGTAGTCCGGCGCGACGATGACCTCGGTGAAGATTTCCGCGACCTGCTCGGCCATCTCCTTCGACACCGGCCGGTTGACCGCGATCACACCGCCGAACGCGGACAGCGGGTCGCAGGCGTGCGCCTTGCGGTGCGCCTCGGCGACGTCCGCGCCGACCGCGATGCCGCACGGGTTGGCGTGCTTGATGATCGCGACGGCCGGGGCGTCGTGGTCGTACGCGGCACGGAGCGCGGCGTCCGTGTCCGTGTAGTTGTTGTACGACATCTCCTTGCCGTGCAGCTGCTCGGCCTCGGCGAGACCGCCCGTCCCCGACACGTAGAGGGCGGCCGGCTGGTGCGGGTTCTCGCCGTAGCGGAGGGTGTCCTTGCGCTCCCAGGTGGCGCCGAGGAAGTCGGGGAACGGGGAGTCGTCGACGGGCGCGTACGCGGAGGCGAACCAGCTCGCGACGGCGACGTCGTACGCGGCTGTGTGCTGGAAGGCCTCGGCGGCGAGCCGCTTGCGGGTGGCGAGGTCGAAACCGCCGCCCCGGACCGCGGCGAGCACGTCGCCGTAGCGGGCGGGGCTGGTGACGACGGCGACCGACGGGTGGTTCTTGGCGGCGGCGCGGACCATCGAGGGGCCGCCGATGTCGATCTGCTCCACGCACTCGTCGGGCGTGGCCCCGGAGGCGACGGTCTCGCGGAACGGGTAGAGGTTCACGACCACCAGGTCGAACGGCTCCACACCGAGGTCCTCGAGCTGCTTCTCGTGGTCGGCGAGACGCAGGTCGGCGAGGATGCCGGCGTGCACCTTCGGGTGCAGGGTCTTGACCCGGCCGTCCAGGCACTCGGGGAAGCCGGTCAGCTCCTCGACCTTGGTCACGGGGACGCCCGCGGCGGCGATCTTCGCGGCGGTGGACCCGGTGGAGACCAGCTCCACCCCGGCCTCGTGCAGGCCGCGCGCGAGATCCTCGAGGCCGGTCTTGTCGTAGACGCTGACGAGCGCCCGTCGAATGGCCCGCTTGTTGCTCTCGGCGGTCACTGGATAACTACCTTTCGTCCCTCGATGCGATAGCCGTTGCGGGCGAGGCGCCCCACGACCTCGACGAGCAGCTTTCGCTCGACTTCCTTGATGCGCTCGTGCAGAGCGCTCTCGTCGTCCTCGTCCCGGACCTCCACCACGCCCTGCGCGATGATCGGACCGGTGTCGACGCCGTCGTCGACGAAGTGGACGGTGCAGCCGGTGACCTTGGCGCCGTACGCGAGCGCGTCCCGTACGCCGTGGGCTCCCGGGAAACTGGGCAGCAGGGCGGGGTGGGTGTTGACGAACCGCCCGCCGAAGCGCGCGAGGAACTCCTTCCCCACGATCTTCATGAACCCGGCGGACACCACGAGGTCGGGCTCGTACGCGGCGACGGCCTCGGCGAGCGCCGCGTCCCACTCCTCACGGGTCGCGTGGTCCTTGACCTTGCACACGAAGGTCGGCAGCCCGGCGCGCCGGGCCCGGGCCAGCCCTTCGATGCCCTCGCGGTCCGCGCCGACGGCGACGACCTCGGCCCCGTAGGCCTCGGCTCCGACGGCGGCGATCTCGTCGAGGAGCGCCTGCAGGTTGGTGCCGGATCCGGAGACCAGCACGACGAGACGCCTGGCGTGCTCGGCCACGGTGGGGCCCTTTCTCGGGGAGCGTCTGTGCGGTCGGCGGCACAGCGCTTTGTACATTCCTCCGAATGCTTCGCGCCCCCTGATACGGGGAAGCCTACGAAGCGGCCGACCGGCAGCAACGATACCGGCACCCCCGACGGGCCCCCACGGGACGGGGGCGTGGCCGGAAGGTAGCGTCTGGTGAGAGCCGGCCGGGGTACGCGAGTCCTGGACGCCGGGGCGCACGGGAACGCGGACCGCGCACCGATCGTTCACAGGGCGACGGACCCGGGCCGCGCGGAGCTGACGGGAACGCACCAGCTCACAGCTCACTCGTAGTCGATACGTCGTGCGAGGCGGTCACACCGCACCCACGCCGTGCTTCACAAAGGGGAAGACGCTCACTTGATGCCGGACCGCAGCCTGCGACTCCTCACGTTCCCCCAGCAGTCGGCCCAGGGAGGGGAGCGTGGCGCCGTGCTGCTGCGGGAGCGCCCGTCCTCGTCCCCCGACGCCTCCCAGGGCGAGGCCGGCGACGACCGCCGCGACGCCCGGGGCCAGGGGGCCGGTCAGGACGACAACCCGTTCGCGCCCCCGCCGGAGGGCACGCCCGACCGCCCCTGGCAGCCCCGTCACCCCTCGGGCGGCGGGGACGGGGGCGGCCGTTCACCCTGGGGCCGCAACTGGAGCGACCGGCAGCCCGGCCGCTCGCCCGGCGGCTTCGGCGAGCGCCCGCGCGGCCCGGAGGGGCAAGGCGGCGGCCAGCAGGGCCCGGGCATGCGCTGGGATCCCACGGACCCGGCACAGCGCCGCGCGCGCTACGCCCTGCTGGGCGGCATGTGGGCCTTCTTCTTCGCCCTCTTCAACTGGCCGTACCTGGCGCTGCTGCTGGGCGCTCTCGCCCTGTACTGGGGCATCAGCGCCCTGCGCGCCAAGCCCCGCGGGCAGGACCCGGACACCCCGGCGTCCGAGCAGAAGGCCCGCCCGCAGACCACGGCGGCGATCAGCGGCCTGGTCCTGGGGTCGCTGGCGCTGCTCCTGGTGGCCGGGGTCTTCGGCGCCCGCCTGGTCTACAGCGACTACTACGAGTGCACCAGCGACGCCCTCACGCAGCAGGCGCGCCAGTCCTGCGGCGACCATCTGCCGGAGCAGCTGCGCGGCCTGCTGGACGAGGAAGGCTGACGGGAAGCGCGCGGGGAGTCCGCCGGACCCCGTCCGCCCGCTCACGCGGGCGGACGGGGTCCGGCGCTCCGGGGACCGAGCGCCACTGGCGTACGTCGGGGGCGGAGGGTGAGGTGCCGTGGCCGCCGCCGTCGTCGCCGTCGTCGCCGTCGTCGCCGTCGCCGTCGTCGCCGTCGTCGCTGTCGTGGTCGAGCAGGTAGGGCTCGTCCTGGGCGGCGGGCGGGACCGGCCGCGGGGCGCCCTGCTCGTGGTTCCGGACGAGTCAGCGGCGGCGGGGGCGCCGCGTCCTCCCGGCCGGACGCGGAACGACCGGACGGCGGCGGGGCGCGGCCGCACGGCCCGGACGCCCGTCGCCCCCGTCCCGCCCGTACGACCGCCGGCGGCGCCAGGCCCGTACGGTCAGGGCCGTCGGGGCCGCCGTCAGCCCGAGCCACACCGCCGTCGCCGCGCCCACCTGCCACCACACCGGGCCGAACCGGGCCAGCGCGGCCGTGCCCAGCGGACCGCCCGCCAGCCCGGCGAGCAGCGCCAGCAGCATCCCGCACAGCGCCGCCGCGAGAACCGCCGCACCCGCGGTCCGGCCCGCCGTCCGGGCGCCGAGCCGCCCCCCGCCCGTCACGGACCCCCGGCCGACGAACCAGCCGACCACCGCCCCCGCCGCCAGCGGCACCGCCACGACCGCCCCGTGCAGCGCCGTGCCCGCGCCCGGGTCCGGCACCGCCGCCAGCAGCGGGAACGGCGGCAGAAGCGGCGCGTCCCGCGAACCGAACGGCGTCACCGGGGCCCCGGCGCCGAGCAGGAAGCCGGGGCCGAGGGCGTAGGCCGCCGCCCACACCGCCGCGTTCGGCAGCAGCGTGACGCAGAGGAGCGCCGCCGCCACCCACCCCGACCAGCCCTCGGCCAGCCGCCCGAACGCCCCGCGGGTCTCGCCGCCGTGCCACACCAGCGACACCGTCAGCAGCACCGCCCCGCCCGCGACCAGCACCGTCGCCCCCGCTGCCGCCGCGCGCGCCGCCACACCGGGGCGGCCGTCCGGGCCCAGCACCAGGTGGCGCGCGCCCCGGGGCAGTACCGCACCCAGCAGCCGCTCCAGCGGTCCGCTGGGCCGTCCGTACGCGGTCCACACCCCCGCCCCGGCAGCCACCACCGCGACCAGCGGCACGCACACCGCCGTCGGCGCCCACGCGGGCCGCAGCACACCGCCGGCGGCGTAGAGGGCGGCGGGGGCGCCGACGGCGAGGTAGCCGAGGACGACGCCCGCCCACGCGGTACGGCCGGGCACCAGCGGGGCGTCGTCGCGGGCGCCTCCCTCGGCGGTGTCCCGCGCCGCCCGGTGCAGCAGCCACAGCGGCACCGCGAGGAGCAGCAGCGGGGGCACGCCCATCGGGGCGGGGGCGCCGGAGAGGGTGTCCACACGGACCAGTTCGGCGCCGTGCGCCAGCAGCCAGAGCGCCGCCGCGACGTGCAGGGCTCCACCGGGTCCGCTGTCCGGGTACGGCGAGCTGACCCACAGCAGCATCACGAGCACGGTGAACGCCGCGAGGCCCAGCCCGGCCGCGAGGGCGCCACCGACAAGGCCGGAGGCCAGTCCGGGCGAGCGGCGGCGCCGCCTGAGGAGCAGGGAGGCCGGCGTCGATCGGCGTACGGTCGTCTGGATCACGCCCGCCATGCTCCCAACGACACGCGCTTTTCCGGCGTAACGAGCGAAGACCGGCTGTGTCGCTAAAAATACGCTTATGTACTTTTCCGTACTGAGGGACGCCCAGTGACACGGCGCCCCGCCATCCCGCTCCCCCCGCCCAAGGAACGCCGACGCCTGCGTGAGGCCGGCTCGCTGACGCGCGCTCAGCTCGCCGGACGGCTCGGCGTGCGCCCCGACACGGTGCGGGCGTGGGAGTCCGGCCGCAGCACGCCACGAGGCCGGAACCGCAAGGCGTACGCGGACCTGCTGACCGCCCTTGCGACGGAAAGTCAGCCGGCCGGTCGGCCCGCCGTGGTGACGATCCGTGCGACGGCGGCCGGAAGCGGCGACGGCCCGGACCGGGGCACGCCCACCGACCCCGCCGCGTTCGTCCTGGTACCGGTGCCCGGGATCACGGTGACGACCTCTCCGACGGAAGCGGACACACCGTCACCTCCGGTCCCGTCTCCGGCGCCGGAGGCCCACCCGTCCCCCGGCGGCGGCCCGTGGCCGGAGGCCGGGGCAGGTGCACCGGAGCCGGCGGCCGGTCCGACGCCGGGAAGCGGACCGGTGCCCGAGGGTGAACCCGCGCCGCACGGCGAACCGGTGCCGGAAGACGGGGCGAATCCGGATGCCGAACGGGAACCGGCGGGCAAGCCGGACCCCGGAGCCGGACCGTCGCGAGAAGCGGGACATGGGTCGGGCGGTGGCCGGGAGCCGGAAGACGCGTCCCCACCGGGAGGCGGACCGGAGCCGCAGAGCGGACGCGTGTCGGAAGACGGGCCGGGTCCGGAAGGCGGAGCCGAGCCGGAGGACGAGCCGGGGTCGCGGGACGAGCCGGGGGCAGAAGGCGGAGCCGAGCCGGAGGACGAGCCGGGGTCGCGGGACGAGCCGGGGGCAGAAGACAGGCCGAGGCCGAAGGACGAGCCGGGGCCGAAGGACGAGCCGAGGCCGAAGGACGAGCCGGGTTCGAAGGACGGGCCGGGTTCGAGCCGCGGCCGCTCGTCCGGGGCCGGGTCGCGGAGGCGGAGGGGGACGTCCTGGGCGCGGGCGTTGTTGCCGGGGCGGGGTGGGCGGCCGGCGGGCAGGGGCCGCGCGTCGGTGACCGCCCCCGCCCCGCGGGAGGCGTCCCCGTACCTGGCGCCCGCTCAGGCCTTCGACGCGCTGTACGCGTACTGCGCGCCCACTCTCGTCCGGCAGGCGTACCTGCTCACCGGGCGGCGCGACCTCGCGCACGAGTCCGTGGAGCGGGCCTTCCAGCGGGCGTGGGACCACTGGCCGGAGGTGGCGCGCGACCCGGACCCGGCCGGCTGGGTGCGCGCGGCCACGCACGACTGGGCCCTCTCCCCCTGGCACCGCCTCCGCCACCGCTACCGGCACCCCGACCCCCCGCCGCCCGAGGAGGAGGACCGCGCGCTGCTGGACGCGCTGCTGAGCCTGCCGCCGCCGTACCGCCGCACGCTCGTGCTGTACGACGGCGTCGGCCTGGACCTGCCCGAGACGGCGGCGGAGACGGAGGCCAGCACCCGGGCGGCGGCCGGGCGGCTGATGTGCGCGCGGGAGGTCCTCGCGGAGCGGCTGCCGGAGCTGGCCGATCCGGGGGAACTGCACGACCGGCTGGCGGAGCTGGCGTCCGCCGGACGGACGCGGGCGGCGGAGCCGGCGGCGGTGCGCGGCGGCGGTGAGCGCCGGGCGCGTCTGCGGACGCGGACGGCGACGGCCGTCACCGTCGTCCTGATCGGCAGCACGGCGATGACCCTGCACACGGCGCCCACGCACTACGTGCCGCCCGTGCCGCCGGGCGAGACGGTGCGGGGCCTGCCGCCCCGGGCGGCGCCCGGCCCGCTCTCGGACGAGCGGCGTGAGCTGCGCGCCCGGCTGCGCGAGGCCCTGCTCGACGGCCCCGAACGCCTGGCCCCCCAGGCCCGCTGATCCCGCCGGGCGGGGCAGGGGCGGTGCGCGAAGACGGGTGGGCCCGTCCCCCACCGCGGGGAACGGGCCCACCCGTATGATGCGCTGTCGCGCCGGCGGTTCAGCCGGCGAGGATCGCGCGCGCCAGCTTGGCGGTCTCGGTCGGCGTCTTGCCGACCTTGACGCCGGCGGCCTCGAGGGCCTCCTTCTTCGCCTGCGCGGTGCCGGAGGAACCGGAGACGATGGCGCCGGCGTGACCCATGGTCTTGCCCTCCGGCGCGGTGAAGCCCGCGACGTAGCCGACGACCGGCTTGGTCACGTTGTCCTTGATGAACGCCGCGGCACGCTCCTCGGCGTCGCCGCCGATCTCACCGATCATCACGATGAGGTCGGTCCCGGGGTCGGCCTCGAACGCGGCGAGCGCGTCGATGTGCGTGGTGCCGATGATCGGGTCGCCACCGATGCCGACGGCGGTCGAGAAGCCGATGTCACGCAGCTCGTACATCATCTGGTACGTCAGCGTGCCGGACTTCGAGACCAGGCCGATGCGGCCCGGCTTGGTGATGTCGCCCGGGATGATGCCGACGTTCGACTGGCCCGGGGTGATGATGCCGGGGCAGTTCGGGCCGATGATCCGGGTCTTGTTGCCCTTCTTGCCGGCGTGCGCCCAGAAGGCGGCCGTGTCGTGCACGGCGATGCCCTCGGTGATCACGACGGCCAGCGGGATCTCGGCGTCGATGGCCTCGACGACCGCGTCCTTGGTGAACTTCTCCGGCACGAAGATGACGGAGACGTTGGCGCCGGTCTTCTCGATGGCCTCCTTGACGGTCCCGAAGACGGGTACCTCGGTGCCGTCGAAGTCCACGGTCTGACCCGCCTTGCGCGGGTTCACGCCGCCCACGACGTTCGTGCCGTCACCGAGCATGAGCTTGGTGTGCTTCATGCCCGTGGCGCCGGTCATGCCCTGGACGATGACCTTGCTGTCCTTGTTGAGCCAGATAGCCATGGTGTGTTGGTGTCCTCGTCCTGAGTGCTTACTTGGCGGCGTGGGCCAGCTCGGCGGCCTTGTCGGCCGCGCCGTCCATGGTGTCGACGCGCTGCACCAGCGGGTGGTTCGCGTCGGTGAGGATCTGCCGGCCGAGCTCGGCGTTGTTGCCGTCGAGGCGGACGACGAGCGGCTTCTCGACCTTCTCGCCGCGGTCCTCCAGCAGCTTCAGGGCCTGGACGATGCCGTTGGCGACCTCGTCGCAGGCGGTGATGCCGCCGAAGACGTTGACGAAGACGGACTTGACGTCCGGGTCGCCGAGGATGATCTCGAGGCCGTTGGCCATGACCTGGGCGGAGGCGCCACCGCCGATGTCCAGGAAGTTGGCCGGCTTGACGTTGCCGTGCTTCTCACCGGCGTACGCGACGACGTCCAGGGTGCTCATGACGAGACCCGCGCCGTTGCCGATGATGCCGACCTCGCCGTCGAGCTTGACGTAGTTGAGGTTCTTCTCCTTGGCGGCGGCCTCGAGCGGGTTCGCCGCGGCCTTGTCCTGGAGCTCCTCGTACTCGGGGTGACGGAACTCGGCGTTGTCGTCGAGCGACACCTTGCCGTCCAGGGCGATGACGTCACCGGAGGCGACCTTCGCCAGCGGGTTGACCTCGACGAGGAGGGCGTCCGACTTGATGAAGGTGTCCCACAGCTTGATCAGGACGTTCGCGACCTTGTCCGCGACCTCGGCCGGGAACTTGGCGGCCTCGACGATCTCGCGGGCCTTGGCCTCGTCCACACCGTCGATGGCGTCGATCGCGGTCTTGGCGACGGCCTCCGGACGGGTGGCCGCCACCTCCTCGATCTCCATGCCGCCCTCGACGGACGCGATGGAGAGGAAGGTGCGGTTGGCACGGTCGAGGAGGAAGGAGACGTAGTACTCCTCCAGGATCTCCGGGGCCGTCTCGGCGATCATCACCTTGTGGACCGTGTGGCCCTTGATGTCCATGCCGAGGATGTCCGTCGCGCGGGCGACGGCCTCGTCCGGGGTCGCGGCGAGCTTCACGCCGCCGGCCTTGCCACGGCCGCCGACCTTCACCTGGGCCTTGACGACGGACTTGCCACCGAGACGCTCCGTGGCTGCGCGGGCCGCCTCAGGCGTGTCGATGACTTCACCGGCCAGCACCGGTACATCGTGCTTGGCGAAGAGGTCCCTCGCCTGGTACTCGAACAGGTCCACGCGCTTCCGTCCCTATCAGTGATCTCGCGGTTCGTTGGATGCGTGGGCGTGCCGCGAAGGGCAACGTGACGTCCGCTCTGTCACAAGGGAGGCGCACACGGTGTCCGAGCGCGCGGCATGTCCGCCTCGCAGGTTATCGCCGCATAGGGGGAGGCTCTAAATCGCGGGTCACACGTGAGCGGTGATACCTGTCACATGATGCCGCCTTCTCCGGCACGCCGTGCCGTGCGTGAGGGGCCTCACCGGGCTGGGGCCGGCCCGGTGAGGCCCTGTCGGACAACCCGGACGGGGCGTGGCACACCCGTGGTCCGGGATTGCGGGACGGCCGGCCTCCCTTCCCCGACGAGGGCCGTCCTCCCCTCCGCGAGGCCGTGTCCGGACGAACCGACGGCTTTCGGCTGTCCGGGTCCTGGCGCCCGCGGAGTCCTTTATTACCCGTGAGTCAGGAACGGACGGCAGGCGGGTGCACGCCGGAGGACGCGGGGAGGGGCGGTTCACGGCGGTTCCGGCCGGGACGGTGTGTGTGGGGTATGGGGGTGGCCGCCGGGGGGCCGTGCCGCTTGCGGCGGCCACGGGGGTCCGCGGGCCGCAGGCGGCGGGGGCAGCCGGCCGGTGCGGGTGCTGCGGGGTGGTGCGCCCCGGCGGGCGGGGGCACGGGGGGCCGAGGCGGGCACCTTCGCGGGTCCTCGATCGAACGGTCCCGATCGAACGGCTCTGACCGAACGGTCCCGAGCGAACGGCCCCGGCCCTCGCACGCGACGCCCGCGAGCCCCGCGTCGCCGATGGGCGCTCATGTCCGTCTCAGTGCGGGGAGTCCGGCCCGGCCCCCGCGTCCGGTATCGGCAGCGGGCGCTTCTCGATCGCCGCCGCCATCACCTCCGGGAACAGATCGGGGGTGCAGGCAAACGCCGGCGCCCCCAGCGCCGCGAGGGCCGCCGCGTGCTCCCTGTCGTAGGCGGGCGCCCCTTCGTCGGACAGGGCGAGCAGTGTCACGAACTGCGCGCCCGACGCCTTGACGGCCGCCACCCGCTTGAGCATCTCGTCGCGTATCCCCCCTTCGTAGAGGTCGCTGATCAGCACGACGACCGTGTCGGCGGGGCGGGTGATGCGCGACTGACAGTAGGCGAGCGCCCGGTTGATGTCCGTGCCGCCGCCGAGCCGGGTGGCGAAGAGCACGTCGACCGGGTCGTCGAGACGCTCGGTCAGGTCGGCCACCTCGGTGTCGAAGACGACGAGCCGGGTGGCGACCGCCCGCATGGACGCGAGGACCGCCCCGAACACCGAGGCGTACACGACCGACGACGCCATCGACCCGGACTGGTCCACGCAGAGCACGACCTCCTTCTTCACCGACCGCGAGGCGCGCCCGTAGCCGACGAGCCGCTCGGGCACGACCGTGCCGTGGTCGGGGAGGTAGTGCCGGAGGTTGGCCGCGACGGTGCGGTTCCAGTCGATGTCGTGGTGGCGGGGCCGGCGGACGCGGGCGCCGCGGTCGAGGGCGCCGGTGAGGGTGGCCCGGGTGCGGGTGGCGAGCCGCCGCTCCAGGTCCTCGACGACCTTGCGCACGACCTCCCGTGCCGTCTCCCGCGTCGTCTCCGGCATCGCCTTGGCGAGGGAGAGCAGCGTGCCGACGAGGTGCACGTCGGCCTCGACCGCCTCCAGCATCTCCGGCTCCAGCAGCAGCGTGCCCAGGCCGAGCCGGTCGATGGCGTCGCGCTGCACGACCTGGACGACGGAGGTGGGGAAGTACGTGCGGATGTCCCCGAGCCAGCGCGCCACCGAGGGCGCCGACGCCCCGAGTCCTCCCGCCCGGTCGCGCCCCGTCCTGGGGGTGTCGTCCTTGCCGTAGAGGGCGGTGAGCGCGTCGTCGATCGCGGCGTCCCGTCCGGACAGCGCGTGTCCGGTGCCGTCGGCCGTGTCCCCGCCGAGCACGAGCCGCCACCGGCGCAGCCGCTCCCCCGCCGCGTCCTCCGTCATCGCCGCACCTCCGCTCGCTCCCCGTGCGTCTCCTCGTCGGCGTCCGGCCCCAGCAGCAGCCGCAGCACCGGCAGGACGGCGTCCGCCCGCGCCGTGTCCAGGCCCGGTCCAAAACCGGGCGCGCCGGCTATGAAGGCGTCCGTGCGGCCGGGTCCGCCCGGTCCGCGGCGCACCAGCTCCCCGAGCGTGCGCCGCACCCCCGGCTCGTAGGCGGAGAACGTCCGCCGCAGCAGCGGCAGCACATCGGTGAACGTCTCCGCCGGGACGGCCGTCAGCCACCGGTCGACCAGGCCGAACAGCCGCTCGTCGTGCACCAGGAGCAGCCCGCCGCCGGAGCCTCCGACGAACCCCTCGATCCACGCGGCCGCGTCCGCCGGGGGTGTGCCGGGCGAGAGCACGAGCCCCATGAGCCGCGCCGCCTCGTCCTGCGCCAGTTCCCCCTCGTCCAGCAGCAGCCGCACGGCCCGGCCGCGCAGCACCCCCGGCACGGTGTCCCGCGCGGACAGCGTCCGCAGCACGGAGCGCCAGCGCGCGCGCAGTCCCCCGTCGCGTGCCGCGGGGGCGTCGCCGAGCAGGCCCAGCGCGCCGTGCACCGCGTCGACGTGGCGCCGCATCTCCTCGGCCGCGTCGGCGTCCAGACCGGTGCAGGCGGGGGGCAGTCCGACGAAGACCCGCTCGGCGAGACCCGCGGCGACGTCGGCGAGCGCGGCGGTGTCGGTGCCCCGGACGTCGCCGTAGCGCAGCGAGCGGACCAGGGCGGGGAGCGCCTGCGCGAGGTGGGCGACGTCGGTGTCGAGGGCCGCCCGGTCGGCGAGGACCCGCATCACCGTCGGCAGCGCCTCGGGCAGGGCGGCCAGCAGGCAGTGCTCCGCGAGGCCGGTGACGTCGGCGAGGCCGCGCGCGGCGACCGCGTCCGCCTCCGCCTTGGCGGTCGCGGCGGCGAGCACGGTCGTCCCCCACATCCCCGCCTCCGCCGTGCGCACGGCCAGCTCCGGCTCCCAGCGCAACCGCCAGGTCTCCCGGAAGGTGCCGGTGCCGCCCCGCGAGGCGGCCGGCCGGCCCCAGGCGATGCCGAGCAGCCGCAGCCGGTGCAGCAGGCGGCTGCGGCCCGCGTCGGTCTCCCTGCGCAGGTCGAGGTCCAGCTCCCGCTCGGCCGCCTCCGGTTTCAGCCGCAGCCGGCGCTGCGTCCGCTCCAGGTCCCGCTGCAGCGGGACCGCGGGCGCCGAATCCGGCACGTCCCCCAGCACGTCGCCGACGACCAGCCGGTCGCGCACCAGCGCCAGCGGCACGTCGGACCCCTCGCACATCACCGCCCGTACGGCGTCGGTGGCCTCCCCCAGGCCGGGCAGCGGCCTCCCGCGCAGCGCGGCGAGGGTCTCCGCGAGCCGCACCGCCTCGATGACGTGGCCGGGCGACACGGTCCGGTCCTCGGCCCGCAGCAGCCCCGCGACCTTGGTCAGCCACCGCTCGACCGGCCGGTCCGGGGCCGCGAACAGGTGCGCGTACCACCCCGGGGAGTCGATGCCCGCGCCGTAGCCGCCGGCCCGGGACAGCCTGCGGTGGGTCCAGGGCACCCAGGTCATGTCCGTCTTGATCCTCGGCAGGCCCTTGAGCAGCGCCCGGTCGGCGGTCACGCCCGTGCGCCGCCGCAGCGCCGGCACGTGCCAGGCCCCGCACACCACGGCCACGCCGTCCCCGGCCTCCCGCTGCGCCTCCCGGATCCGCAGCCGCATGTGGGCCTCCCGGATCAGGTCCCGCTCGTGCCCGCCGCTGCCGTACGTCTCCCGCAGGGCCGTCATGGCCTCCTCGAGGGCGGTGAACGGCGCGAGCGCGTCCCCCTCGCCCGCGCCCCGGTGTTCGACGACGTCCTCCCACCAGCGCTCGGCGTCGTCGTACCCGGCGGTGCCGGCGAGCACCCCCAGGGGATCGATCCGCACGTCGTCCACGGCACCCCGTTCCGCCCCGGCCTCCGCGCCGCCGTCCCGCTCGTCCCCGTCCCGCTCCCAGGCCAGGGTGTGGCTTGCCGGCAGGTCGATGAAGCGGGCGGGCACGCCGTGCCGCAGGGCCCAGCGGAGCGCGACCCACTCCGGGGAGAAGGCGGCCAGCGGCCAGAACGCCGACCGGCCGGGCTCGTCCACGGCGTGGGCGAGCAGGGCGACCGGCGGACGCATGGCCTCGTCCGCGGCCAGCGGGACGAGCGGGTCGGCCTCGGGCGGGCCCTCGATCAGCACGACGCGCGGCCGGACCGCCTCCAGCGCGGCCCGCACGGCCCGCGCCGACCCGGGGCCGTGGTGCCGCACCCCGAGCAGCAGCGGCTGCCCGGCGGCCGGCGCCCGGCCGCCGTTCACGCGCCGGCCTCGCGGCAGGCCCGGTAGAAGTCCGACCAGCCCTCGCGCTCGCGGACGACGGTCTCCAGGTACTCCTGCCAGGCGACACGGTCCGCCGCCGGGTCGCGGACGACAGCGCCGAGAACGCCCGCGGCGACGTCGCCGGCCCGCAGCACGCCGTCGCCGAAGTGGGCGGCGAGCGCCAGTCCGCCCGTGACGACCGAGATCGCCTCGGCGGTCGACAGCGTGCCGCTGGGCGACTTCAGCTTCGTCCGGCCGTCGGTGGTCACGCCGTCGCGCAGCTCGCGGAAGACCGTGACGACCCGGCGGATCTCGTCGATGCCCTCGGGCGCCTCCGGCAGGTCCAGCGACCGGCCGATCTGCCGCACGCGGCGCGTGACGATGTCGACCTCCGCCTCCGGGGTCTCCGGCAGCGGCAGCACCACCGTGTTGAACCTGCGGCGCAGGGCGCTGGACAGCTCGTTGACCCCGCGGTCGCGGTCGTTGGCCGTGGCGATCAGGTTGAAGCCGCGGACCGCCTGCACCTCCTGCCCGAGCTCCGGTATCGGCAGGGTCTTCTCGGACAGGATCGTGATCAGGGAGTCCTGGACGTCGGCCGGGATCCGGGTCAGCTCCTCGACGCGGACCGTCCTGCCCTCCGCCATGGCCCGCATCACGGGGCTGGGGACGAGGGCGTCGCGGCTGGGGCCGTGGGCCAGCAGCCGGGCGTAGTTCCAGCCGTAGCGGATGGCCTCCTCCGGGGTGCCGGCCGTGCCCTGCACCAGCAGGGTGGAGTCGCCGCTGACGGCGGCGGCCAGGTGCTCGGAGACCCAGGTCTTGGCCGTTCCGGGCACGCCGAGCAGCAGCAGGGCGCGGTCGGTGGCGAGGGTGGTCACCGCGACCTCCACGACCCGGCGCGGACCCACGTACTTGGGGGTGATCACCGTGCCGTCCGGCAGCGTGCCGCCGAGCAGGTAGGTGGCGACGGCCCAGGGCGACAGGCGCCAGCGGGCCGGGCGCGGACGGTCGTCCTGGGCGGCCAGCGCGGCCAGTTCGTCCGCGAAGGCGTCCTCGGCGTGCGGACGCAGGGTGTCCGCTCCCGCGAGCCCGGTGTCGGCGGGCGCGGAGCCGTCGCGCCGCGGGTCGACGGACGTCGGTTCTGCGGACACAGACATGGCTGGGTCCCCCTCCAGCTCGGCCGGTTCGGATCTGTCACCCACCGTGCACCACGCCACTGACAATCGGCCCGACCTGCACATACGCCCACCGCACCCCGACTGTCAGTGGCGGGACCTACGGTCGACGGCATGACTGATCAGGGGGTGCGCCGGACCGTCGGCCAGGTCCCGGCACAGGCGTCCGACGCCACGTCGGACGGGTCGTGCGAGCCCCTGCCCGGCGGGGCGGGCGAGCCCGTGTCCGACGGGGCGGGTGAGCCCGTGCCCGGCGGGGCGGGTGAGCCCGTGTCCGACGGGCCGGGGGCCGGACTCGCCGCGTCCGCCTCGCCGGTGTCCCCGGCGGTGCGAGCGCGGGCGGAGCGCCGGGCCGAGCGGATCACGGCGGGCGTGACCGAGCTGGAGCGGCGTCTGGCGGACCTGCTGCGCGGCGGCCTGGTGCCGGCCGGGCGGTCCGGTCCCGCCCTGTGGGAGGAGACCGCGGCCCGCATGGTCGACGCGCAGGCCCAGGGACTGGCCAACCGCGTGCGGGAGTTGGGGGCGCTCGCGGCCACCGGTGCGGACGCTCCCGTACGGCTGCTGGAGGAGTGCGCGCTGCTCCATCTCCTCGTCCGGGCCTGGCTGCGCCGGGAGCGGTTGCCGGAGCCGCTGGCCGCGACGGTCCGTTCCCGCGTCGGCCTGACCGCGTCGCCGGAGGGTCCCGCGATCCGCGACGACTGGCTCGTCCTGGCCCGGTACGACACCTCCGACAGCCGCCTGACCACCCGTCGCACATGGTTGTACGGCGCGACGTCCGGGCGTACGGCGCTGCTCCTCTCCTACGGGGCGGCCGGCCGCGCCCCCGGCCTCGCGCTGCCGGCGGGGCTGGCCGTCGACGCGGAGCTGACCGCGTATCCGGGCGCCGGGCAGCCGCGGATGGCGCTGACCGAGCAGTTCGCGCCGCCCGCGCCGACGACGGTGCGCCCTCCGGGCACGACGACGTCCGGGGCGCTCGCCCGCTACGGCGCCGCGCTGCGCGACGACCCGTGGCGGGAGTCGGTCCCGGTGACGCTGGACGGTGTCGTGCCGGTCCCGGACGGTGACGGCTGGCAGCTGGCCGACGCCGACGCCGACCACGCCCTGCCGATCGGCGCGGCGGCCCGGTCCCGCCCGGGGCTGTGGCGCCTGGTCGCCCTGTCCGGCGGCGCTCCGGTGCGGGTCTTCGGCGAGTGCGGCCCGCGGGGTTTCACTCCCCTGGCGGCCTGGCCGCAGGGCCGTGGAGAGGCGGTCCCCCTGTGCTGACCAGCCCCGTCGGCCCCTCCACCCCCACCGGACCCGTCGACCCCATGCATCTTTCGGACATCGCTGGACACCCGGTGCGCGTGAGTCTTCGACCGCAGCGGGACGCCCGTCGGAAAGGAAGCTCATGAGCAGGACGACCGCCACCGTGGCCGCGTCCCTCCCGGACCGCTGGGAGGAGCTGGTGACCGCGGCTCTGCTGGGCACCGACCGGCGCACCCCGCCGGGCGTGGCGCCCGGTCCGCAGGCGCCGTCGGCCCTGCTCGACGCGGCCGCCGCGGCGACCGTACGGCGGCGGGCGGGACTGCGCCCCGCGCGGCCCGCCGAGCGGCTCCGTCCGGCCCCCGAGGACCCGCGCCGTCCGCTGCCGCCCGCCGCCGCCCGCCGGCTGGCGTCGTTGCTCGCCGACCGCCCCGGCGCGTCCGGCGGCGGCCGCCGGGGCACGGCGCCTGACCTGATGGAGCTGCTGCCGCAGTGGCTCCAGGCGGCGAACGCCCACGGCTACGCGGCGCCCCCGCAGGCGCTGCCCGCCCTGCTCGACGCCGCACGGGGCCGCACCGACCTGCGCCCGGCGGCGCTGCGGTTCGCGGGTCCGCGCGCGCTGTGGCTGGCCCGGCTCAACCCGGACTGGCGGTTCGCCCTGCGGGCGGCCCCCGGCGGCGGCCCCTCGGCGCCCGACTTCCGCGACCCGGAGGACGTACGGCGGCTCTGGCAGGAGGGCCTCTTCGCCGAGCGGGTCGCCCTGCTCACCGCCCTGCGCTCCCGCGACCCGTCCGCCGCGCGCGCCCTGCTGGAGGAGACCTGGGCGACCGAGCGGGCCGAGGACCGGCTGATGTTCCTGGACTCCCTGCGCGCCGGCCTCGGCCCGGACGACGAGGCGTTCCTGGAGAGCGCCCTGGCCGACCGCAGCCGCAACGTACGGGCGACGGCGGCGGAGTTGCTGTCGGCGCTGCCTGCGTCCGCGCTGGCCGCGCGGATGGCGGTGCGCGCCGCCGCGTGCGTGGCCGTGGACCGCACCCGTGACACGCCGACGGTCGTCGTGGAGGCGCCGCACGAGTGCGACGCGGGGATGGAGCGCGACGGCGTGGTGGCCAAGGCGCCCGCCGGGCGCGGCGAACGGTCGTGGTGGCTGGGCCAGTTGGTGGAGTCGGCGCCCCTCGGCACCTGGTCGCGGCGGCTCGGCGGGCGTACCCCCCAGGAGATCGTGGCGCTGCCGGTCGCGGACGGCTGGCAGGGCGAACTGCACGCGGCCTGGTGCCGGGCGGCGGTGCGGCAGCGGGACGCGGCCTGGTCCCGGGCGCTGCTCGGGGAGCCCTCCGCGCCGGAGGCGGGCGGTCCGGGCGCGGTGTCCCTGGCCGAGCGCGCCAGGCTGCTGGCCGCCCTGGACGCCGGCGAACGGGCGGCGTGGGTGGCCGGGTTCATCGAGACGCACGGTCTGTCCGAGGCGTTCCAGCTGCTCGGGGTGTGTGCGGTGCCCTGGGCCCCGCCACTCGGGCGGGCCGTGGTCGACGCGCTCGACATCGCGCGGGACGCAGGGAGTTATCCATGGAGTTTCAGCGGAGTCATGGGCCTGGCCGAGCGCTGCCTCGACCCGTCCGAGGCGAGCCGTCTGGACGCACTGCTGACGACACCGGACGAGCCGGAGGACGCGGCGCCCGGCGCCGGGGGCTACTGGTCCGAGGCGTTCCAGCGCATGGTGGCCACGTTGCGTCTGCGCGGCGCGATGCTGGCCGAACTGACTCCGGAGGAACCGGCTCCCTGACCGGACCGGCCGGCCTCGTCACGCCACGGCCCGCCGCCCGCACCGGGCGGGGCGGCTCCCCTGCCGGCGGACGTCCGCAGCACCGGCCTTCGGAGACCGGCGCCCCGCCGCCCGCCGCCGCACCGGCGGCAGCGGCTCTCACGCCGGCGGCACCGGCTCCCGCAGCCCCAGCGGCGCCGGCGCCCGTCACCGGCCCGGCGCCGGCCGCCCCGGCACCCTCGGCGCTTCTCGCCGAGGGTGCCGGGGCGCCCGCCCCTGCCGTACGCCTTCGGCCGGCCGCCGCGGCGGCCGGGTCCCTACGCCTCCGCCGGCTGGCGCACGTTCTCCCGCACCCAGTCCACGATGGACGCCGTGGTCGCACCCGGCGTGAAGATCTCCGCGACGCCCTTCTCCTTCAGCGGAGGGATGTCCGCCTCCGGGATGATGCCGCCGCCGAAGACGAGGATGTCCTCCGCGTCCCGCTCCTTCAGCAGGTCGATGACCGCGGCGAACAGCGTGTTGTGCGCGCCCGAGAGGATGGACAGGCCGATCGCGTCGGCGTCCTCCTGGATCGCGGTGTCGACGATCTGCTCGGGGGTCTGGTGGAGCCCGGTGTAGATCACCTCCATACCGGCGTCGCGCAGGGCCCGCGCGATGACCTTGGCCCCGCGATCGTGACCGTCGAGCCCCGGCTTGGCCACCACCACGCGGATCGGACCGGCTGCCACACCCATCACTGCCTCCATGAAGCGACTACATCCATCCGTATCGACCAGTACCGCACACATCGCACGGACACCCCGGCCCGAACCGGCCGCAGAAGTGAACGAACGTTATCTCCAGCATCCCGCAACCGGCAGTTTCACGGCGCACAGGGAGGGGGAAATCACACGGTGGGACACGTCCGTCGCACAGCGTTCCCGGGCCCGGCCCAGGACCGAGTGCCCGTGCGACACAGGGACACCAGTGGGAACATGCGCATAAGGGATGCGCCTCGAGGTCGACCTGCCACCGCGCACCGTCCACGCGTCACCGGCGCGCACCGTCGACCGCTCTCGGAGCGCCGTTCCACGAGGGCACACGGGGGACGGAGCGGTCCCCTCGCGTGCCGACAGGAGGTCGGCCATGAAGGTCACCCAGGCAGCTCTTCCGTTTCTGCCCCTCTGCCGGCGCCTCCTGCCGGCCCGGCTGGCGGATCTCTCCGTGAGCCTGCTGAAGGCGACCGCCCTGGAGCTGGCGATCCTGGCGGGCCATGCCCTCCTCTATCCCGCCGGCATCGTCCAGGAGCGGCGCGGCCCCGACCGTTCCGCGCTGCCCGCCCCGGAGGGGGCGGCGCGGCTTGCGGCGGAGGCCAGGCCGCCGGTCGTGCTGCTGCACGGCTTCATCGACAACCGGTCGGTCTTCGTCCTGCTGCGCCGCAGCCTGGCCCAGCACGGCCGGCAGCCGATCGAGTCGCTCAACTATTCCCCGCTGACGTGCGACATCCGCACGGCGGCCGAGCTGTTCGGCCGTCATGTCGAGCAGGTCTGCGAGCGCACGGGCAGCGACCGGGTGGACGTGGTGGGGCACAGCCTGGGCGGGCTGATCGCGCGGTACTACGTGCAGCGGCTGGGCGGTGACCGCAGGGTGCGGACGCTGGTCACGCTCGGCACCCCGCACTCCGGCACCCGCGTGGCGCCGCTGGCCAACGCCCACCCGATCGTGCGGCAGATGCGTCCGGGCTCCCCGGTGCTGGAGGAGCTGGCCCAGCCCGCCCCCGGCTGCCGTACGCACTTCGTGGCGTTCTGGAGCGACCTCGACCACATCATGGATCCGCTGGAGGCGGCGTGCGTCGAGCACCCGGACCTGAACGCGGTCAACGTGCGGGTGAGCGGCGTGGGGCACCTGGCGCTGCCCGTGCACCCGGCGGTGGCGACGGGCATCCGGGAGGCGCTGGACACGGCGCATCCCGGTGAACCGTCCGGCGGACGGGCGGACGGCCTGACGGTGGCCTGAGGCGCGGGGCGCACGACACGCCCGGTGCCCCCTCCCGGGCGGAGCGATCCTTCACGTCCACAAGCGAACAACATCGGTCGGAGACGGCCGACTTGCCGACGATCGCGTGCCACAATTTCGAACGATTATCGAACAAAGGGCCAAGACCGTGCCCGCCGACCGCCAAAACCGAACCGAATGCCCGTTTCCTGCGGTCGCGAAACCTGGGGAAGATTGTCGCGCCCGCATACCGCCGGGTACAGTCGCCGCACTGCTCTGCCAGCCCCTGTTGTCGAGGCGAAAGAGAAGTTGGTGAACGACCGTCACCCGTCGGGGACCATGACCCCGGCCGCGGCTTCCGATGACGCCTCGGCGCCCTATGCGCCGTACGGCAGCCAGGAGGCCCCGTACGGCGACGTCACCTCGTACGGCGGCCACGACGCCACGTACTACGGCACCGGCGACCACGCCACCGGCACCTTCGCCGCCGACCCCCTCTTCGGGAACATGCCGGGCGAGGACCCCGCGCAGGCCTCCTACACCACCGGCCACTGGCAGGTGGGCACGCAGGACACCGGGCACTACGACGCCTACGCGTTCCAGCAGGCCGTGTACGACACCGGCGGCCACGACGCGACCGCCTGGACCACCGGCCAGCAGCCGATGGCGGTGATCCCCCAGCAGGGCGGGTCCCCCGAGACCGGCCAGTGGGACGCGAACGCCTGGCTCCAGCCCGACCAGGCCGAGCAGCCGGCGGACCCGACGCAGCAGTGGGACTGGGGCACGCAGACCTTCGACAGCGGCGTCTACGACGCCACCCAGTGGAACTCCGACGGCGGCGAGGTCCCCGCGAACACGTCCGCCTCCGACGCCTACGACGCGGAGGCGTACACCCCGGAGCAGTACGGCGGGGAGTCGTACGAGCAGGGGAACACCGCGCGGGAGTCCTACGGCCAGGACGCTCACGACCAGCCGTACGCGGAGGACGCGTACCGCGGGGAGCCCGGTCCGGACGAACGCGGGGCCGGTGAACCGGCCGACACCGGCGAACTGCCCGCCGTCTCCCTGCTCGACGGGCAGGAGGAGGTCGTCCCCGTTCCGCGCGCCTCCCGTTCCGCGTCCCGCTCCCGCCGCCGCACCCCGCCCAAACGCTCCGCGCTGCTGACCGTCGCCGTGCCGTCCGCCTGCGTGATGGGGGTCGCCGGCATCGCCGCCGCCTCGGTGGGCGATCTGGGCGAGGAAGGCGGCCAGGACGCCCGGACGACCGCCGCGGACGCCCAGCCGGTCCAGCCCTCCGTCGCCAACGTCAAGCTGGACACCCAGCTCGAGAGCCTCGCCGCCGGCGCCGACGACTTCGCCGACCGGGCCAGCCGCGCCCAGGGCCGCATCGACCTCGAGGCCGAGCAGGAGCTCGAGCGCAAGCGGGCGGCCCAGGAGGCGGCCCGCAAGGAGCGGCTCCGCCCGAAGTTCGCGCTCCCGGTGGCGCAGCACGGACTCAGCGCCTACTACGGCCAGTCCGGCATCAACTGGATGTCCCTCCACACCGGCATCGACTTCCCCGTCTCGTACGGCACGCCCGTGCTGGCCGCGACCGACGGCACGGTGCGCACCCAGTACAACTCCGCCTACGGCAACATGATGATCGTGACGGCGATGGACGGCACGGAGACGTGGTACTGCCACCTCTCCACCTACCAGGTGCCCTCCGGTTCGACCGTCAAAGCCGGCGACCAGATCGCGTTCTCCGGCAACTCGGGCAACTCGACCGGCCCGCACCTGCACTTCGAGGTGCGCCCCGGCGGCGGCTCGTCCATCGACCCGCTCGCCTGGTTCCGCAGCCACGGCCTCGAGCCGACGTAGCACTCGGCCCGTCGCGGCGCTCGGCCCGTACGCGACCCGTCGTGGCACCGGAGCGAACCCCGGTCCCACGACGGGCCCCCGCCCGGACGGCTAGAGCTTCTCCACCGGCGCGTACCGCAGCAGCAGGCGCTTGGGCTTGTCGCCCCCGAAGTCGATCGTCGCCTCCGCGTTCGCCCCCGTCCCCTTCACCGCGACGACCGTGCCCAGGCCGAACTGGTCGTGCGTGACCCGGTCCCCGACCGCCAGCGACACCACGGGCTTCTCCGACGTGCGCCGGGTGGCGAAGCCGGACGCGCCCGACGCGGACGAGCGGGAACGGGAGGACGACAGCGACGCCGCCACCCCGGACGCGGGTCCGGAGGGCACCGGCGCGCTCGCCCCGGTCCGCTTCCACTTCACATGCGTGGGAGGGATCTCCTCCAGGAACCGCGAGGGCGGGTTGTACGACGGCTGGCCCCAGGCGCTGCGCATCGTCGACCGGGTGAGGTAGAGCCGCTCCCGGGCGCGCGTGATGCCGACGTACGCCAGGCGGCGCTCCTCCTCCAGTTCCTTGGTCTGGCCGAGGGCGCGCATGTGCGGGAAGACGCCGTCCTCCATGCCGGTGAGGAAGACGACCGGGAACTCCAGGCCCTTGGCGGTGTGCAGGGTCATCAGCGTGATGACGCCGTCGCCGTCCTCCTCGTCGGGGATCTGGTCGGAGTCGGCGACCAGGGCGACCTGCTCGAGGAAGTCGGCCAGCGTGCCGGTCTCGCCCTCGCCGCGCTCCTGCTCGAACTCCAGGGCGACGGCCGCGAGTTCCTGGAGGTTCTCGATGCGGGTCTCGTCCTGCGGGTCGGTGGAGGCCTGCAACTCGGCGAGGTAGCCGGTGCGTTCCAGGATGGCCTCCAGGACCGTCGCCGGTCCGGCTCCCGACTCGACGACCGTGCGCAGGTCCTCCATCAGCGTGTTGAACCGCTTGACCGCGTTCACCGACCGGGCGGCCATGCCGTACGCCTCCTCGACGCGGCGCAGCGCCTGCGGGAAGCTGATCCTCTCCCGCTGGGCGAGCGCGTCGATCATGGCCTCGGCGCGGTCGCCGATGCCGCGCTTGGGGACGTTGAGGATGCGGCGCAGCGGCACCGAGTCCTCGGGGTTGGCCAGTACCCGCAGGTAGGCCAGGACGTCCCGGACCTCCTTGCGCTCGTAGAAGCGCACGCCGCCGACGACCTTGTAGGGCAGGCCGACGCGGATGAAGATCTCCTCGAAGACACGGGACTGGGCGTTGGTGCGGTAGAAGACGGCGACGTCGCCCGCCTTGGCCTCGCCCGTGTCCGTGAGGCGGTCTATCTCGTCGGCGACGAACTGGGCCTCGTCGTGCTCGGTGTCGGCGACGTAGCCGGTGATGAGCGCGCCGGCGCCGGCGTTGGTCCACAGGTTCTTCGGGCGGCGGGACTCGTTGCGCTCGATGACGGCGTTGGCGGCGGACAGGATCGTCTGCGTGGAGCGGTAGTTCTGCTCCAGCAGGATCGTCGTCGCGTCCGGGTAGTCCTCCTCGAACTGGAGGATGTTGCGGATCGTCGCGCCGCGGAAGGCGTAGATGGACTGGTCGGCGTCACCCACCACGCACAGCTCGGCGGGCGGCACCTCGGCCTCCGGCGGCACGTCGGCGGGGTGCTCGGAGGCGCCTCCGACGAGCTCGCGCACCAGGGCGTACTGGGCGTGGTTGGTGTCCTGGTACTCGTCGACCAGGACGTGCCGGAAGCGGCGGCGGTAGTGCTCGGCGACGTCGGGGAAGGCGCGGAGCAGGTTGACCGTCGTCATGATCAGGTCGTCGAAGTCCAGCGCGTTCGCCTCGCGCAGCCGGGACTGGTAGAGCGCGTAGGCCTGGGCGAGGGTCTTCTCGAAGCCGTCGGTGGCCTGGGCGGCGAAGTCCTCCTCGTCAATCAGCTCGTTCTTCAGGTTGCTGATCTTCGCGCTGAAGGACTTCGGCGGGAAACGCTTGGGGTCGAGGTCCAGATCACGGCAGACCAGGGCCATCAGGCGCTTGGAGTCGGCGGCGTCGTAGATCGAGAAGGACGACGTGAAGCCGAGCTTCTTGGACTCGCGGCGCAGGATGCGGACGCACGCGCTGTGGAAGGTCATGACCCACATGGCGTTCGCCCGGGGGCCGACGAGCTGCTCCACGCGCTCCTTCATCTCGCCCGCGGCCTTGTTGGTGAAGGTGATCGCGAGGATCTGGCCGGGGTGGACGCCCCGCTCGGCGAGCAGGTAGGCGATGCGGTGGGTGAGCACACGGGTCTTGCCGGACCCGGCTCCGGCCACGATGAGCAGGGGGGAGCCGGAGTGCACGACCGCGGCGCGCTGGTTGTCGTTCAGCCCCTCCAGCAGCGCGGCGGGGTCGAGCACCGGGCGGGGGGCGCCGTCGCGGTAGTAGCCTCCCGCGCTCTCGGCCCCGCTCGAGCGGGGGGACCCCCATCGCTCCGGGGGCACGTCGAACTTCCCGCCGAACAGGTCGTCCGGAAGGGGCTCCGGCGCGTGCTCGTCCTCGGGTGGCGGCGGGGGCTCGTCCTCCGGGCCGCGCTGGGCCTGGAGGTCCGCCAGGAAGCTGTCGTCAAAGAGGCTGCTCATCGCTCTCCGAGTCTAGGGCGCTCCACCGACAACCCGGGGCCGCCCCGGAAACATCCCACGGCCCCTCCGGAGGGAGCCGCGGCGGGCACCCTCCACGGTCGCCGCCTCACCTTGCGTGACCTCACGGACAAGGTCACGAAAATGTATCGGGCATATCACCCGTCAACCTTCACAAGGGCCACACCGGTTGGCTACCGTGCGGTCCGGGCCGCTCGTCCCCCGCCGGCGAACCTCGCCGGGCCGCGCGACCCCCGCCGGGTCCGTCACCGTCCGCCGCAACAGCCGGAGCCGGGGACCCACCGAGACATGGGGTGAATCGGCCCACTCCTCCGGAGCGGCCGTAGGGCAACCCTTCCGAACCACCCGCCCGAACCCTCCCCCAGCGCCTGAACGGCCTGGGGGCGCCCCCACCGCCACCCCGGTAGGCGGAGCACTGGAAGGAGTCGCCTCCCTTGGCGTCGCACCGCAAGTCACGCACCCCCGGCACGCTCGTGGCAGGCATACGCACCCCGGCCCTGGCCACGGCCGCGCTCACCTCCGTGGCCCTGCTCTCCCAGACCGCCGACGCCGCTCCCGCGGACGACGACCGGCCGAGCCTGGAGGAGGTCGAGAAGAAGGTCGACGACCTCTACCGGCAGGCCGAGGCGGCGACCGAGAAGTACAACGCGGCCAAGGAGAGGACCACCAAGCAGCGCACGCGCGTCGACACCCTCCTCGACGACGTGGCGAAGCGCACACAGAAGCTGAACGAGGCGCGCGCTGAGCTGGGCTCCTACGCCGCCGCCCAGTACCGCACCGGCGCCGGCATCCCCGACACGGCGACGTTCCTGCTCGCGGAGACCCCCCAGGACGTCTTCGACCAGCGTCAGGTGCTGGACCGGATGACCGGCCGCCAGAAGGCGGCGGTGGACGACTACGTCACCCAGCAGTCCGCGACGATGAGGAAGCGCCAGGAGGCCACCGAGAGCCTCCGGACGCTCACCGAGACGCAGGGCGACCTGAGGACGGCGAAGGCGACCGTCCAGAAGAAGCTCGCCGACGCGCGCGAACTGCTGTCGCGGCTGACCGCCGAGGAGAAGGCGCGGCTCGCCGCGATCGAGAAGCGCAAGCAGGAGGAGGCCGACCGCAAGGCAGCGGAACTGGCCCGGCAGCAGGCGGAGCGGGAGAAGGCCCGTGAGCAGGCCGCGCAGCAGGGCGGCGGCGCCTCGGAGGGCTCCGGGTCCGCCGGCTCGACCGGCGCCCCGTCGGCCGGCTCCTCGTACACCACCAAGGCCGAGAAGGCGCTCGCCTTCGCCCGCGCGCAGATCGGCAAGCCGTACGTCTGGGGCGCCACCGGTCCCGGCTCCTACGACTGCTCCGGGCTCACCCAGGCCGCCTGGAAGGCCGCCGGCGTCTCCCTCCCGCGCACCACCTACGACCAGGTGAACGCCGGCACCACCGTCCCGGTCTCCCAGGCCCTCCCCGGCGACCTGGTCTTCTTCTACGACGACGTCACCCACGTGGGCCTCTACATCGGCAACGGCATGATGATCCACGCCCCCAAGCCGGGCACGTACGTCCGCGAGGAGTCCGTCTACTACGACGGCGAGTCCTCGATCCACAGCGTCGTCCGCCCGGCCTGACGGGCGTACTGCGAGGCGCCGGCACGAAAACCGCCGGCCGGGCCGGCGCCGGCTCGGCCGGCGGTTCACGGCAGGGCCCGGCGGGCCGGGGCGGCGGGCCGGCCGGGGCCGGGGCTCAGGTCCAGAGGACCGCGATGAAGATGTTCGCCACGGTCAGCAGGCCGACCAGGCCGAAGACTCCCTTGTCCACCTTCTCCTCGTCCCGCTTCACGTAGACGAGGCCGAGGATCACGATCAGCAGGGCGAGCTTCACGCCGATCTTGATGTGGTCGACGGAGTGATCCTGGGCCTCGTTGAGACCCACCAGCGCGATGCCGGTGACCAGCATCGTCAGCGCGCCGTGCAGCATCGCGGGGACGAAGCGGGCGGTGCCCGCGCCCATCGCCTTCATCTGGGTGAGGAAGCCGCCGAGCAGCGACGCGATGCCGATGATGTGCAGACCGACGAAGAGGTGGATGAGTACGTCCATGAGGCCGGAGCCTAGCCACGGGCGTCCCCTGGCATTCCGCCGCCCTCGCCCTTCCCGCCTTCACCACATCGGTCATCACCCTGAGTGAAGACGAAGCGCCGTGAGCAGCGCGACGATCACTTACGGTCACCTGCCGGTCGGTGGGCGACAGTTCCGCACAACCCGTATCCCGCGCCGCGCGGTCCGGCCTAGCGTCCTGCCCAGGTGACCGGCTCTGCATCGCCGCTCGGGCCAGGAGCGGCGGCCGGACACCACCGCCGAAGAAAGGTCCGGCGGCGGACGGCTCCCTCGTCGCCCCGCCGCCGGATCGCCGGGCAGACGTCCGGCCCCGGCGGGCGCCAGTGGGAAGGACGGCACCGAGGGTGGCAGCGCACCGCAGGTCACGGCAGCGTCCGGTGGGCGGCGCCACGGCTCGTGCGGCCGCCACCGTCGTCCTCGCCGGAGCGGCCACCGCGGCCGGCTTCGACGGAGCGGGGCACGCCGCGCCGCAGCCGGCGCCCGCCCGCGCCCGGGCCGACGTGGACCGGCTCCACCGCGAGGCCGAGGTCGCCACCGAGAAGTACAACGGCGCCGAGGAGAAGGCGGAGTCGGCGCGGCAGCGGCTGCGCGACCTCCAGGACGGGACGGCCCGCGCGCAGGCGCGGCTCAACAAGGCCCGGGAGACCCTGGGGACGGTCGCGGCGGCGCAGTACCGCACCGGCGGCCTCGATCCCGTCCTGCGGCTGATGCTGTCCGACGACCCGGACGCCTACCTCGACGGCGTCGCCCTCGCCGAGCGCTCCGGCAGCCGCCACCACGCCGAACTGGGCCGGGTCCGCGCCCAGCTGCGGGAGATCGAGAAGCTGCGCGGCGCCGCCCGGGTCGAGGCGAAGACGCTCACCGCCCGCCGGGCCGAACAGGAACGGCACAAGAGGACGATCACCGAGAAGCTGGCCGCGGCCCGCCGGGCGCTCTCCCGGATGTCACCGCAGGAGCGCGCCCGGATCACCGGCGACACGGACCGCGCCGCGCGCTCGGCCGGCGGCCGGGAAGCCGCCGCACCCCCACAGGCGCCGAACGCGCGCGCCGCGCAGGCCGTCGCCTATGCGCACCAGAAGCTCGGCAGCCCCTACGTGTGGGGCGCGACCGGACCGGACGCCTTCGACTGCTCGGGCCTGGTCCTGGCCGCGTACCGCTCCGCCGGCGTCTCCCTGCCGCGCACGACCTACGCGCAGATCAACGCGGGCCGCAAGGTCTCCCGCTCCGAACTCCTCCCCGGTGACCTGGTCTTCTTCTACTCCGGCATCAGCCACGTCGGCCTCTACGTCGGCGACGGGCGGATGATCCACGCCCCGAACCCGTCGGCCCCGGTCCGCGTGGCCCCCGTCGACCGGATGCCGTTCGCGGGGGCGACGCGGGTGGTGTGACCGGGCCCCGCCCGGCTCAGACCAGGCGGCGGGCCGTCGCCCAGCGGGTCAGCTCGTGACGGTTGGACAGCTGCAGCTTGCGGAGCACCGCGGAGACGTGCGACTCCACCGTCTTCACCGAGATGAACAGCTGCTTGGCGATCTCCTTGTACGCGTAGCCGCGGGCGATCAGCCGCAGCACCTCCCGCTCGCGCTGGGTGAGACGGTCCAGGTCCTCGTCCACCGGCGGGGCGTCGGTCGACGCGAAGGCGTCCAGGACGAACCCGGCCAGCCGCGGCGAGAAGACCGCGTCCCCCTCCTGCACCCGGAAGATCGAGTCGATCAGGTCGGCGCCGGTGATCGTCTTGGTGACGTAGCCGCGCGCGCCGCCCCGGATGACACCGATGACGTCCTCCGCCGCGTCCGACACGGACAGCGCGAGGAAACGCACCGGCCGCTCCGCGTCCCCCGTCAACGAGGCGCAGCGCCGCAGCACTTCGACGCCGCCGCCCCCGGGCAGGTGCACGTCGAGCAGCACCACCTCGGGCCGGGTCGCGGTGATGACCGTGACCGCCTGGTCGACGTCGGCGGCCTCGCCGACCACCTCCACACCCGTCTGCTCGGTCTGTCCGATCTCCGCCTGGACCCCCGTGCGGAACATGCGGTGGTCGTCGACGAGGACCACGCGCACATGGCGCCGCCCGGTGCCGCCGGCCGGCTCCGCGGGCCCGCCCCCCGGTGCCCCTTCCGCCGCTGCGTTCGCCTCGGTCGGCTCGCTCATGACGTCTTCTCCGCCCTCTCCATCTCCAGCTCGACCTCCGTGCCGCCGTCGGGCACCGCGCGCAGCCGCGCCGTGCCGCCGTTGCGTTCCATGCGGCCGATGATCGATTCTCTGACGCCCATGCGGTCGGCGGGTATCGAGTCGAGGTCGAACCCGGGACCACGGTCCCGGACGGACACGAACACCGTCCTCCCCTCGACCTCCGCGTAGACCTGGACCGCGCCTCCCTCGCCACCGTACTTGGCGGCGTTGACCATCGCTTCCCTCGCGGCCTGCATCTGCGCGCCGATCCTCTCGTCGAGGGGGCAGTCGCCCACGACGACGACCTCGAGGGGGACGCCGTGCTTGTCCTCGACCTCGGCGGCGTTGCGCTTCACCGCCTCGGCGAGGGTGGTGGGCTCCTCGTCCTCGTCCTTGCCGTTCCCCTCCGGCTTGTAGAGCCAGGCGCGCAGGTCGCGCTCCTGGGCGCGGGCCAGGCGGCGCACCTCGCCCGGGTTGTCCGCGTTGCGCTGGATCAGCGTGAGCGTGTGCAGCACGGAGTCGTGGACGTGGGCGGCGACCTCGGCCCGCTCCTGGGCGCGGATGCGCATCAGGCGCTCCTCGGAGAGGTCCTGGGTCATGCGCACGAGGTAGGGGCCGGCGAGGAGCGTGATGCCGACGAGGACCGCGAGGGCGGCCTGGAGCACCGCGCCGAGGTGGCTGCCGGAGCCGCGCAGGACGAAGATGCCGGAGGCTCCCGCCGTCACCAGCAGCACACCGGCCACCGCCCGCAGCAGCGTGACCGTGCGCCGGCGGCGGCCGACCTCCATCCAGCGGGCCCTGCGCGCGTTGTCCGCCTGCCGCCACACCAGGGCCACGCCCGCGCCGACCAGGACGGTCGGCCAGAGGTAGGCCCGCGCACCGTTGGTGAGGTCCACGCTGCCCACGAAGATCATGGCCACCACGACCATGAGGAGCAGGGCGACGATCTGCCCCTTGTCCGGTTTCCGCGTGACGAGTCTGCGGCGGCCGTCCGGGGTCGTCTCGGTGGTGACGGGCGAGGGCGGCCTCTGGGCGTCGACGCCGCCCACCCCGAGCGGCACGAAGAACCAGAACGCGGCGTACAGCAGGGCCCCGAGACCGTCGGCCATGAACAGGGCGACGAACGCGAGGCGCACCCAGATCACGGGCAGGCCGAGATGCCCGGCGAGCCCCCGCGCCACCCCACCGAGCCAGCGTCCGTCACTGCTGCGGTAGAGCTTGCGCGGCGGCCGCGGCTCGGCGAGGGGCGCTGCTGCGGCTTCCGACATGGCAACGATGGTCACACGCCGCGCGAGCCGGGACATCAGGGGCCGCCCCGGAGACGCCCCTGATCTCGGACCGAGGGACGGCCGGCTCCGGACCGGGGGTGGCCGCTCCGGACCGGGAGCGACCGGCTCCGGTCGCGGGACCTCCGGCTCCGGGCCGCGCGTCCCGCTGCCCGCGCCCCGGACGCCCCGGGCCCGGCTCAGGGACGGATATCAGGGTCCGGCCAGGGTCGTTCCGACTGCCGCCGGGGCGGCACGCCCGTCACCATGGACCCATGACGGATCACCAGCATGCCGCGGCGGATCCGGGACCGGGCTCGGGCCCGCGTCCCGGGTCCGGTACCGGCGCGACCGCCACGCACTCCGCGCGTGCGGGCGGGCGCACGGGCGCGGGAAAGGAGGGGACGGCCGGAGCACCGGCCGGGACCACGGCCGGTACGGAGCCGGCGGGCCCCGACCGGCACTTCCGCCGCGACCGGCGGCACCAGATGTTCGGCGGGGTCTGCTCCGGTCTCGCCCGGCAGTACGACATGGACCCGGTGATCTTCCGGATCACGCTGGCGGTGCTGTCCGCGACCGGCGGCATCGGCCTGATCTTCTACGGCTTCGCCTGGCTGTTCGTCCCGTACGACGACGAGGAGGAGAACCAGGTCCGCCGGCTGCTCACCGGCCGGGTCGACGGCCACACACTGGCGGCGGTGCTGTTCGCGCTGGTCGGCTGCGGTGTCTTCCTCTCCATGCTGAGCAACGACGGAGTGCTGAGCTTCGCCGTCATACTGTCCCTGCTGCTCGCGGGCGCCGCCTACTGGTCGAAGCAGCGTGGCACGCCGAGCCCGGACCCGATAGCCGCGCAGGCCGCCGCGGACGCCCCGCCGGAGCCGCAGGCCCCGCCCGTCCCGGCCGCGTACCCGTCGTGGTGGCGCGAGCCCATCGTCAAGGACGGCACCTACGTCGGGGGAACGGGCTATCTGTGGGGCCCCGAGGATTCCCGGGACCTGGACATCGCCACCGCGGTCGGTGTCGGCGTCCGCTCCGGGACCGGCGGCGTCAAGGACGTGTGGCGCCCGCCGCAGGCCCGCCCGCCGAAGCCCAGGAGGCCGCGTGGGATCGGCGGCTGGGTGTTCCTGTTCGCCCTGCTCGCGGCCGGTCTGGGCACAGGTCTCACCTGGGAGACGCAGCCCCTCGGCACCAGCCTCCAGACGGGCCTTGCGTGCGCCCTCGGCGTCATCGGCCTCGGCATCGCCCTCAGCGCCTTCCTGGGCCGCACGGGAGCCGGGTCCGTCGTCCTCGCGATCCTCACGGCGGGCCTGCTCGCCGGATCGACCGCGATGCCCGACGACATCGGCACCGACTGGCACCGCACCGGATGGCAGCCCGCCTCGGTCGCCCAGATACGCCCGGTGTACGACCTGGGCGCCGGCGAGGCCGAGCTGGACCTGTCGGCGGTCCGCGTCCCGGAGGGCGACACGGTCTCCACTCAGGTCGAGGTGGGACTGGGCCGGATCCATGTGATCGTCCCCCGGGACGTGACCGTGCGGCTGTACGTCGAGGTGGGGCTCGGTGACATCCAGTTGCCGGGCGACGGACGGAAGGACGTGGACGTGGCGCCGGGCAAGTACGAGGAGGTGACCCTGAAGCCGCCCGCAGGCGCCGGAAGGGCGGGCACCCTGCGGCTCGACCTCAGGGTCGGCGCGGGACAGGCGGAGGTGGGCCGTGCTGCGTCATGAGTTCCAGCCCGGCCGGCTGATCGCCGGCACCGCCCTCGTCGCGACCGCGGTGGTCTACGGCGGGGACGCGGGAGGGGCCTGGGAGACACCCTGGTTCGTGGTGATCCCGCTCGTCGTGGGCGGCCTGTGCCTGGCCGGCGCGGTGGGCTTCGTGACCGGGCAGGCGCGCCGCCGCCGCGACCGCCCGCACCCGAGAGGAGCGGAGGCGGCTGACGGCTGACGGCTGACGGCTGACGGCTGACGGCTGACGGAAGGCTAGGAGGTCTCGCGTCGGCGGCGCGCGCGGAGGACGGCGTCCACGGACAGCAGCGGGGCCCCGGCCAGGACCAGCGGGATCCAGGCCATGAGGTACGGCAGGTCGTTGCCGTAGTAGTACGGCTCGGCGGCCCAGCTCACGGTCAGCCACAGGCTGAGCGAGATCAGCGCTCCGCCGAGGGCGGCGATCCGGGTGAGCAGCCCGAGCAGGGCGCCGATGCCGACGGCCAGCTCGCCGAAGGCCATGGCGTAGCCGAAGCCGACGGGACTTTCCAGCGCCATGTCGACCAGTCCGGGGATGGCGGAGGAGTCGCGGACCGCGCGCATCATGTCGCCGATCGATCCGGCCCCGGAGTCCTTGAGGAAGGCGCTGTCGGTGAGCTTGTCGAGGCCGGCGTAGACGAAGGTGACGCCGAGGAAGACGCGCAGCGGCAGCAGGGCGTAGCGGGCGGCGGTGTCCCGCGGCCCTCCGTCACCGTCGGGACGGGGGGTGTAGGTGTCTGCGCGCATGCCGTGCGTCATTCGTCCGCTGCCTCTCGACTCCGGTCCCACCTGGACAGGTCGAACGTACGGCACTCGACGCCGGTCGGACCCGGCCGACAGCGTTTTCTCAGGGAAGCGACAGCGTTCCACCAGCTACGTCGCCGCGTGCAGGCCGGCCGCGTCCCGCACGCGCCGCGCCCCGACTCCGTGCTCCGGTACCGGATCGCTCCGTCCTTCCGCCGCTCCGTCACTCCGTGACGTCGATGGTGTAGCGGTTGGTCTCCACGCCGGCCGCGGTGACCACCTGCACGTCGACCCGGCCGGGCTCCACCTCCGCCGGCACGGGCACGGTCAGCAGGTCGTCGGCCGGGTTGTCGAAGCCGCCCACCACCGGCACCAGCGGGACATGGACGTTCACCGCGCCGACCCGCACCACCATGCGCGCCAGCCGGTCCGCGCCCTGCGCCCCGGACGGCACGAACCCGGTGCCGCGGATCTCGATGTCGTCGCCGGTCCGGATCGGCGCGTCCAGGGCACCGGCCTCCCGGGCCCGTACCACGGACAGGATCACCGGGCGCCCGCCCTCGGCGTACTTTCCGGCGAGGTAGGTGCCCGCCGACACCAGCACCACCACGGCCAGCCCCCACGGCAGGTCCGGGAGCTGGTCCGGGCGGCGGGCGAGCCGCACGGCCGCGAAGGCGAGGGCGACGCCGTTGATCACGACGTACTGGATGTCGGCGAAGCTGCCCCGGCCCGAGTCGTCGGTGAGCAGGTCGGCCGCCCTGGGCCGGTGGGCGCGCACCTTCTGCAGCCGCTGCCCCTGCACCCGGAGCCCGACCACCCGGCGCACCAGCACCGCGATCCCGCAGACCACGGCCAGGACGGTCACCACGCCGGCGCCGCGGGCGAGTTCCAGTCCGTCGATCAGCGCGTTCCGCTCCCGGGACCCGGAGGCGGCCGCCAGCCGTCCCACCAGCACGAGCACCGCGAAGGCGAGGAACAGCACCCAGGCGCCGGCCACCGCGCGCGACGTGGAGAGCCGGTTGTCCTCGCCGATGACCGGGGCCAGCGCGCCGCCGCGCGCCCGGTGGAACCAGGACGCCGCGGTGAGCGCCCCCGCCACCAGCACCGCGGACAGCAACCCGGCGGTGCGTGCGGAGGTCCAGCCCGCGCCGATCGCGGTGAGCGCCTGCACGAGCAGCAGCGCGACGACCCCGGCCCAGACCACGGCCGCGGTCCGCTGCCACAGGCGGGCCAGCCAGGCGGCGCCCTCGGCCCGGCCGCGTTCGGCCACCGCCTCGGCGGCCTGGGCGAGTTCCTCGGAGACCCACTGCCGGGAGGCGGAGGCGGAGTGGGCCACCGCGGCCGGGAGCCCCTGGCCGGCGGCGTACTCGTCCCGCTTCACCAGGAACGCGGCGACCGCGCGCCGATGCCCCTCACGCGCCCCGTGCGGACAGTCCCCGCAGGTGCAGCCGCCCCCGTGGGCAGCCGGGTCCGCTCCGCCCTGTCTCGCCTCCTGCACCGCCACGCCCGAAGCCGCCTTCCCCACTACCGACACATCTCGACACACCACGACCACCGTCGGCGGCCATCGGGCAACTCCCCCGCATCGAGAGCGAATTGTGCCCTACACCACGCCCGTCCCGGCTTCCGGGCCCGGTCGCCGCGGGTGAACTCCGAGGCGCCGGGTTGACGCACGCCCCCAGCGGCACGAACGACTGACACCCACGACCGGCACACCCGACCGGCACGAACGACTCGCGCTCAGTCCAGCAGATCCGGCTCGCTCCGCGTGATCTCCCGCCACATCGGCTGGTAGTTGATCCACGCCACCAGGTCCCCGCCCAGTTGCTCCCGCGTGGCCACCGCCTGCCGGTGGCCGATCAGCACGGGACGGCCGGCCGCCCGTGCGGTGAGCTGCACCTGGCAGGAGCGTTCCATGGTCATGAACCACCAGGCCGCCGCGTCCACCGAGTCGCCCACGGTCAGCAGCCCGTGGTTGCGCAGAACCAGCGCCTTGCGGGAGCCGAGGGCGGCGGCGATCCGGCGGCCCTCCTCGAGGTCGACGGTGACCGAGGTGTAGGCGTCGTAGAGGGCGTGGTCCTCGTAGAAGGCGCAGCTCTCCTGGGTGATCGGGTCGAGCAGCTCGCCGAGGGCGGCGAGGGCGCGGCCGTGCACCGAGTGGCAGTGGGCGACGGCGACGACGTCGGGCCGGGCCGCGTGCACCTGGGCGTGCACGGTGAAGGCGGCCTGGTTGACGTGGTGTCCGCCCTCGACGACCTGGCCGTCCTGGTTGGCGAGCACCAGGTCGCTGACCGTGACGTGCCGGAACGGTATGCCGAACGGGTTGACCCAGAAGCAGTCGCTGAACTCGGGGTCGCGTGCGGTGATGTGCCCGGAGACACCGTCCTCGTAGCCGAGCCGCCCGAACAGCCGCAGCGCGCCCGCCAGCCGCTCCTTGCGGTGCCTGCGCTCGTCCTCGACGGACTCGTGCATGGGCGGCATGGCGAACTGCAGCTTGTCGGTGGGCACCGGCAGGGGCGGAGTGGGCCCGTGCATGAGTCCTCCCGCGGGGGGTTCGCGTACGGGGCGGAAGTTACCCGTGGGCCGCGCCGTACGACAGCTCTGTTCCGTAACGCCGGACACCCGCCGGATACCCGGTGGAACACCCGGATACCCGACAGAGGATGTCGGGTATCCGCGTCACACTCGCTCCATGAGCACGATCAAGGACAACGTGAACGCCAGGGACGACGAGCGCGCGGAGAAGGAAGCCGTCAGCTGGGGGGAGTTCGCCGTGGCCGAGCCGGACCTGGCGCGGACCGTCGAGGAGCGCTTCGCCGCCCACACGCACCACGTCCTCGCGACCCTGCGCAGGGACGGCTCGCCGCGCACCACGGGTCTGGAGGTGCGCTTTCTGGACGGCGAGCTGTGGTTCGGCATGATGCCGGGGTCGATGAAGGCGCTGGACCTGCGCCGTGACCCCCGCTTCGCGCTCCAGGCCAACCCGGGCGAGGGCACGGCCATGGGCGGCGGTGACGTGCGGATCGCCGGGCGGGCGGTCGAGGTGCCGGAGGAGGACACGGAGACCCGGGCCCGGTACGCCGAAGAGGTGGAACCGCCGGAGCCGTTCCACCTCTTCCGCACCGAGATCACGGAGGTCGTGCGGACCTACGTGGAGGACGGGACGTATCTCGTCGTGCGGGCCTGGAAGCCCGGGGAGCCGGTGCGCACGCTCAAGCGGATCTGACCGCGGGGGATCACTCCCACTCGATGGTCCCCGGCGGCTTGGACGTCACGTCCAGCACGACCCGGTTGACGTCGCGGACCTCGTTGGTGATGCGGGTGGAGATCTTCGCGAGGACGTCGTACGGCAGCCGCGACCAGTCGGCGGTCATGGCGTCCTCGCTGGAGACCGGGCGCAGCACGATCGGGTGACCGTAGGTGCGGCCGTCGCCCTGGACGCCGACCGACCTGACGTCGGCGAGCAGCACCACGGGGCACTGCCAGATGTCCCGGTCGAGGCCGGCCGCGGTCAGTTCCTCGCGGGCGATGGCGTCGGCCTCGCGGAGCAGGTCGAGCCGCTCCTTGGTGACCTCGCCGACGATGCGGATGCCGAGGCCGGGACCGGGGAAGGGCTGGCGGTGGACGATCTCCTCGGGCAGGCCGAGCTCCTGGCCGACCATCCGGACCTCGTCCTTGAACAGCTTGCGCAGCGGCTCGATGAGCTTGAACTCGAGGTCCTCGGGCAGCCCGCCCACGTTGTGGTGGGACTTGATGTTGGCGGTGCCGGTGCCGCCGCCGGACTCGACGACGTCCGGGTAGAGGGTGCCCTGCACCAGGAACTCCACCGCGGGGCCCTCGTCGGCGATGATCTCGGCCTGGGCCTGCTCGAAGACCCGGATGAACTCGCGGCCGATGATCTTCCGCTTCTGCTCGGGGTCGGAGACCCCGGCCAGCGCCTTCAGGAACCGCTCCTCGGCGTCGACGACCTTCAGCTGGACGCCGGTCGCGGCGACGAAGTCCTTCTCGACCTGCTCGGTCTCGCCCTTGCGCATCAGGCCGTGGTCGACGTAGACGCAGGTCAGCTGGGAGCCGATGGCCTTCTGCACCAGGGCGGCGGCGACGGCGGAGTCCACGCCGCCGGACAGGCCGCAGATGGCGCGCTTGTCGCCGACCAGCTCACGGATGGCGGCCACCTGCTCGTCGATGACGTTGCCGGTGGTCCAGTCCGGCTTGAGGCCGGCACCGCGGTACAGGAAGTGCTCCAGCACCTGCTGCCCGTACGTGGAGTGCATCACCTCGGGGTGGTACTGGACGCCGTAGAGCTTCTTCTCGTCGTTCTCGAAGGCGGCGACCGGCACGACGTCCGTGGACGCGGTGACGGTGAAGCCCTCGGGGGCGGCGGAGCAGGCGTCGCCGTGCGACATCCAGACCGCCTGCTCCTCGGGGGTGCCCTCGAAGAGGGTGGAGGAGTTCTTGGCGACGTGCAGGCCGGTGCGGCCGTACTCACGGGCGCCGGTGTTGTCCACCTGGCCGCCCAGGGTCTGCGCCATGAGCTGGAAGCCGTAGCACATGCCGAAGACGGGGACGCCGGCCTCGAAGAGCTCGCGGTCGAGGCGGGGGGCGCCTTCCTCGTACACGGACGAGGGGCCGCCGGAGAGGATGATCGCCGCGGGGTTCTTGGCGAGGATGTCCGCGACCGGCATGGTGCTCGGCACGATCTCGCTGTAGACCCGCGCCTCGCGGACGCGACGGGCGATGAGCTGGGCGTACTGCGCGCCGAAGTCGACGACCAGGACGGTGTCGGGCGCGTTGGCAGCGGGAGTCGCTGATGACACGAGGTGCCTTCCGGCGGTGGGGAGGGGTCTTGTGCCTCCCGATTCTACCGAGACGGCGGCGAGGTCCGTCCCGGGCCGCGCACCGCACGGCGTCCCGCGCCCCGTCTCAGCATGCGGGCCGGGCGTTGGGCGGACCGGGCCGGCCCGGCATACTGGCCGCATGCTCACGCACCCGACCTTCCTCTTTACCTATGGCACCCGGCCCGCCGGCTGCCATGGTCGTGCTGCTTGAGCAACTGACAAGCGACTTCCCAGGCGCCCCGGGCCGACATGGTCCGGGGCGCCTGGCGTTTCACCGGACCGTGTCGCTCCGGGGCCCCGCACCACCACTCACCGAGGAGCCCCGACATGACCGCCACCACCACCGAGCCCACCGAGAAGACCGGCGCCCGCACCGCCGAGGCCGCCGCGCTGATCGGCGACGCCCGTGAACGGATCGACGCGCTCGACGACCGGATCATCGGGCTGGTGCAGGAGCGGATGGCGGTGTCCGCCGTGATCCAGCAGGAGCGGATCGCCTCCGGCGGCCGGCGCGTGAACCTCTCCCGCGAGATGGAGATCCTCGCCACGTACCGGGAGGCCCTGGGCAAGCCGGGCACCGCGCTCGCCATGACCCTGCTGGAGCTGTGCCGGGGGAAGATCTGAACCCCGCTGGGGCTGTGCCGGGGCACGATCTGCATCCGCGTTCCCGGCACTGACGTACGGATCGTCTCTCACCCGTCCGGCGCGTGACCGGCGGGCCGGGCCGGTCGTTGGTACCGGTGTCCGCGCCAGCCAGGGGCGGATCGGAGCAGCACCACGCGTGGCTCGCCGGAGCGATGAGACGTACGGATCGTGCCGTACGTCGTGGGACCTCGTTCCGGTACTGGTGACCGGGGGGCAGGGGACAGCCATCCCGGTCACGCGAGAGATCGGCCGGCCCCGGGGACGCCCGGGGCCGGCCGACGCGTCCGTGCGCACCGGTACCGCTCAGGTGCGGATGACGACCCCGCACTCGTCCGGGCCGCCGCTGCGGGAGAGGCCCCGGCTGCGGTCGTACGGGTCGCGGGCCTCGCCGGCCGGGGAGGGCGGCGCGGTCCGCAGATCGCTGAGGAAGGACGGGTTGGTCGGCCCGTCGCCGTCCTGGCAGTCGTCGTCGCCTGTCTCACCGCGGACGTCCCGGATCCGCAGGCGTCCCTCGGTGCCCTGGTAGCGGGCGGGGTCCGCGGCGTCCACCCGGAGCACCCGGCGGACGATCACCCGGGTCGTCTCGTCACCGCCGGCGCGGGCCACCCCGTACACGAAGGTGTGGTCGGCCGTGATCACGGCCCGCCCCTCGGCGTCCTTGCCGGGCGCCACCGTCCTCCGGCCGCGCACCCGCACCTCGCCCACCAGGTCGATCTTCCCGGGGTCGAAGCGCGTGATCGTCGTCACCGGGTCATTGTCCTCGGTGGGCTTCCGCAGCGCGGCCCGCAGCTCTGCGAGGCAGTCGGTCCGCAGCGGGTCCACGAGGGCCAGCGCCTTCCCGGGCTCGGCGCCCTTCAGCACGGCGGGGTCGAGGCTGGCGGAGACCCGGAACTCCTTGGTGCCGCGCAGCGCGTCCTCGATCCGGTCGGCCGGCACCCCGTTCACGGCCTTCGCCCCCGGCAGCCGGACGGCGTCCTCCCCTGACTCCCAGCGGGCGGCCGGAGAACCGGCGAACGGCCGCTCCCGGGTGGGGACGTCTTCGGGGGCCTCGCCCGGTGCGCCGGTGGGACGGGCGGTCCCAGGGGCGAGCGGCGACGGCTCGGCGCCGGACGCCTCCGTGCCCCCGCCGCCGAGTCCGCCGGGCAGCCAGGACAGCGCGGCCGACGGATTGACGGCGACGGCGGCCAGGGCGGCGGCGGTCAGCACGCCGACGACGCTCCACACCGTGCGGCGGCGTGCGGCCCGGCCGTCGGTCTCCTGCCGGGCAGGCCCCGTGCGCCACCCCTCGGGCTGGGCGGGCGCGGCGGGCTTCCTCCTGCCGAACCGGCCGCGACGGCCGCCGCCGCGGCGGCCCGCGCCTCGTCCATGGCGCGCAGCCGTTCGGTCACCATGCGGGCCCGGGCGGAGGGCTCCTTGGGCGCGGAGGCGGGGATGTCGGCCCGGCTGTCCTGGAGGAACTTCTCCCACACGTCGTCCGGAGGGACGGCGGACTGCGGCAGGGACTCTTCGGACGGCTTCTCGGCCACGGGACGGCGGTCTCTCTCGGTGTGACGCCGCTCGGTGTGACGCCGCTCGGTGTGATCTTGTGGGCGGTGACCCTACGCCAGCGGTCACCCCGACCGCACGTGATCCACATCACGTAAAGATTCTGTGAGTTCCAGGACAACCGTCCGTGGGCGTCGATGATCCCCTTCACTGACATCTCACGGATCAGACCCCGTGCGCCCCAGACGAAGGCGCCTTTCGACCCGTGCCGCCACCGCGCGGCACGCCGAGCTCACCGAGGTCTTCATGAAGCTTCGCCGCGCCCTGGCCGCAGCGGCCGCGACGGCAGCGATAGTCCCGGCCGCCCTCCTCACGGCCCCGGCCGCCCACGCGACCGACCCCACGTCCTCCGCCTCCGCGACCCGGTCCACGGGGACGGAGACGACCACCCCGTCCGCCCCGGCGACCGGCCCCGCCGAGACGGAGTCCACGGAGCCCGGCACCGGCGAGCAGGACGGACAGCCGGAGCAGGACACCGGCGAGACCGGGAACGGGAACGGGAACGGGAACGGGAACGAGACCGGGAACGACGACGAGACCGGGAACGGCGACGGCACCGACGGCTCCGCGTCGTCCTCCCCGTCCGCCACCGCCTCGGCGTCGCCCACCTCCCCCGCATCGAGCCCCAGCGCGAGTGCTCCGGCCGAGGAGGACACGGAGTTCTGCGTCGACGAGAACGGCAAGAGCACGGCCGGACTCAGCGAGGACCTGCGCAGCGGTCTCTCCGGCCTGCCCGGGACGATCGTCGCGGGCAACGGCTGGACCACGTTCTCCTTCGACGTCTCCAACCGCGGCGACGAGGAGATCAAGAACATCAAGCCGCTGATCGGCGTCGCCGCGGTCGGCTGGGAGGACGTCCGCGACTACTCCGGCCGGATCACGGTCCAGGCGTACGACAAGGCGGCCGGCAGGTGGAACACGCTCGCGGGCGCCGCGGGCGAGGGCGCCACGTTCGCCGCGTTCTCGCTGGGCGCCGGCCAGTCCGTCTCGTACCAGCTGCGGCTCTCCGTCAGCGGCACGGTGCCGGACGCGCTCGGCCTCACCGGCGGTTTCGCCGAGTACTCGGACACCGAGGGCTGCTGGATCGCCGACGACCCGAACGGCTGGATCTACTTCTTCGACATCCTGGCGGCCGGCTCCGACGCCGGTGAGCCGGACGACGCCAAGCCGCAGACCGGCGGCGTCAAGGAGCTCGAGAAGGTCAGCGAGGTGACGGTCACCGGCAGCCTCGCCGACACCGGCTCCAGCTCCGCCCTGCCCGTGATCGGCCTGGTCGGCGGCGTGGCCGTCGTGGCCGGCGCGGGTGCGCTGTTCGTCGTCCGCTGCCGTAAGGCCGGCACCGAGGCGTGACACCGGCCGCCCGCGCGGCGGCGCCCGGAACAAGGGGAAGGGACCTGAGCTCGGAGGGGGGCACAGGTCCTCTCCCCCTTTTCCCTTGCTCCCCTTGCTCCCCTTGTTCCCCTTGTTCTCCTTGTTCCCCTTGTTCCTCTCGCGTTCTTCTCCCGCGCGTGTGCGCTACTTCTTCGGCGGCACCGCCGGGATCCCCAGGAACGGCAGCTTCAGCGCGCCGAACGCGTTCGCCGGCACGGCCGGTGACTTCGGTTCCACCGGCGCCAGCCGCCGGTACGCCTCCCCCTGCGCCGGACGCGGGTCCTCCTCCCCCTTGTTGGGCCAGAACGACATCGCCCGCTCCGCCTGCGCGGTGATGGTCAGCGAGGGGTTCACGCCGAGGTTGGCGGAGACCGCCGACCCGTCGACGACCGTGATGCCGGGGTGCCCGTACAGCCGGTGGTACGGGTCGATCACACCGGTCTCGGAGGAGTCGCCGATCGCGCAGCCGCCGAGGAAGTGGGCGGTGAGCGGCATGCCCGTCAGCTCGCCGACGTTGGAGCCGGGGAAGCCGTTGATCTCGGCGGCCAGCGCGGACGCCCCGTCGGTCGCGGCCTTGATCTGCTTGGGGTTCGGGGCGCCGTGCCCCTGGCGCGCGGTGAGCAGCCCGCGGCCGACCCCGGACGGCTTGAGGTAGGTGGTCAGGGAGTTGTCCAGCGACTGCATCACCAGGCCGATGATGGTCCGCTCCGACCAGCGCCGGTTGGACAGCGACCGCAGCATCAGCCAGGGGTGCCGGGCCGCGTTGCCCAGCCAGCCCAGCACCCGGGCCGCGCCCGAGGACTGATCGGCGTACGGCACCTGGAGGATCGACAGGGAGCCCATCGCGTTGGAGCCCTTGCCGTAGCGGACCGGCTCTATGTGGGTGTTCTCGTCCGGGTGGATCGAGGAGGTGATGGCCACGCCGCGGGTGAAGTCGGCCTTCGGCTCGCCGGTGACCTTGCGGTAGCGGCGGTCGTCGGTCTGCGCGCCCACCAGCGCCTCGGAGTTGGTGCGGGTCCTCTCGCCCAGCCGGTCCGAGAGGTGCGGGAGCTGCCCGCCCGCGCGCATCCGGTGCAGCAGCGTCTGCGTGCCGTAGGTGCCGGCGGCCAGCACCACCCGGCGCGCGGTGAACGTACGGCCCCTGCCCCTGCGGCGGTCGTCGGTGGGGAGGGTGGCGACGGCGAACCCGCCGCGCGAGTCCTCCGTCACCGACACCGCCGTGGTCATCGGGTGCACGACCGCGCCCGCCTTCTCGGCGAGGTACAGGTAGTTCTCGTTGAGGGTGTTCTTCGCGCCGTGCCGGCAGCCGGTCATGCACTCGCCGCACTCGGCGCAGGCCCGCCGCGAGGGCCCCGCCCCGCCGAAGTACGGGTCGGGCACCTCCTGTCCCGGCTTCGCCTTCACCGACCCGTCGGCGTCCTCGCCGTCGCCGAAGAAGACCCCGACGGGCGCCATGTGGAAGGTGTCGCCCACGCCCATCCGCTCGGCCGCCGCCTTCAGGTGCACGTCCGAGGGGGTCATCGTCGGGTTGAGCCGCACACCGAGCATGCGCCGCGCCTGGTCGTAGTACGGCGCCAGTTCCTCCTGCCAGTCGGTGATGCCGCCCCACTGGGGGTCCTCGAAGAACGGCGCGGGCGGGACGTACAGGGTGTTGGCGTAGTTCAGCGAACCGCCGCCGACGCCCGCGCCCGCCAGCACCATCACGTTGCCCAGCAGGTGGATGCGCTGGATGCCGTACATGCCGAGCCTGGGCGCCCAGAGGTAGTTCTTCAGGTCCCAGGAGCTCTTCGGCAGCGACGCGCGGGTCCAGCGGCGGCCGGCCTCCAGCACGCCGACGCGGTAGCCCTTCTCGGTCAGCCGGAGCGCCGAGACGGAACCGCCGAAGCCCGAGCCGACGACGAGCACGTCGTAGTCGTAGCCGGCGTCGTCGTCGGGGGCGGGAGCGGAGTTCTCCTGTGACACGTGCTCTCCTCGTCGAAAGCTCTCGTTCGAAGCTGTGGCGCCGGGACCGGGCCGGGCGGAGGACCTAGCGGAAACGGAACGCCTTCATCAGGCGCAGGCTGCGGCTCATGAAGGCCGCGTACTTCTCGTCGTCCATGCCGAGCGACGGCGCCATCGGCAGCAGCCGCTGCTGCGCGACGGTCTGGGCCTCGGTGTACTTGAGGATCCCCTCGGAGCCGTGCCGGCGGCCGAGACCGGAGTCCTTCATGCCGCCCATCGGCGACTGCACGCTGCCGTACGCGGGCGCGTAGCCCTCGTTGACGTTCACGGTGCCGGTGCGCAGGCGGGCGGCGATCTCCCGGCCGCGCCGGGCGTTCCTCGTCCACACCGAGGAGTTGAGCCCGTACGGCGTCTCGTTGGCGCGCTCCACCGCCTCGTCGTCGGAGGAGAAGCGGTAGACGGAGACGACCGGGCCGAAGGTCTCCTCGGTGCACACGCTCATCGGGGCCTCGACGCCGTCGAGGATGGTCGGCTCGTAGAAGTAGGGGCCGATGTCCGGGCGGGCGGTGCCGCCGGCGAGGACCGTGGCGCCCTTGGCGACGGCGTCCTCCACGTGCCGGGTCACCGCGTCCAGCTGGCGCTGCCCGACCAGGGAGCCCATGTCGGCGCCGTAGGCGAGGGCGGTGCCCAGGCGCAGCGCCTTGGTGCGGGCGGCGAAGCGTTCCAGGAAGGCGTCGGCGACCGCCTCGTGGACGTAGAGCCGCTCGATGGAGATGCACAGCTGGCCGGCGGAGGAGAAGCAGGCGCGGACGGCGCCGGCGGCGGCCTTGTCCAGGTCGGCGTCCTCCAGCACGAGCATGGCGTTCTTGCCGCCGAGTTCGAGGGAGACGCCGACCAGGCGGGCGGCGGCGCCCTGGGCGACCTCGCGGCCGGTGCGGGTGGAGCCGGTGAAGGACACGTAGTCGGCGTGCCGGACGACCTCGGGGCCGACGACCGGGCCCTCGCCGAGGACCACCTGGAACACGTCGGCGGGCAGCCCGGCCTCGATCAGCAGGTCACGTGCCCACAGCGCGGTCAGGCAGGTCTCGGTGTCGGGCTTCATCACGACGGCGTTGCCCGCGACGAACGCCGGGAGCGCGTCGCCGACGGACAGTTCGAGGGGGTAGTTCCACGGCGCGATCTGGCCGATCACCCCGCGCGGGTGGCGCAGCTCGGAGACCTTCGTCAGCACCGGCACGGCGCCCGTGTGCCGCTTGGGCCGCAGGTAGGCGGCGGCGCGGCGGCCGTAGTGGCGGGCGGCGACGGCGACCGCCTGGACCTCCTCGTGGGCGTGCAGCCGGGCCTTGCCGGTCTCCAGCTGGATCAGGTCCAGCACCTCGGCCTGGCGGTCGAGCACCAGGTCGTGGAAGCGCAGCAGCACCGCGGCGCGCTCCCGGACCGGGATCCGCGCCCACACGGCCTGGGCGGCGCGGGCCGCCTCGAACGCCTTCGCCACGTCCTCGGGCGTCGACTCGGGCAGGTCGGCCAGCTTCTCGCCGGTGAACGGCGTGTGGTTGGCGGTGCGGCCGGAGCCCGGCACGCCCTTGGTGAGCTGGGCGACCAGTTCCGGCGTGACCACGTCGGCGGCGGTGCGGGCGCCCCGGGGGGCGGGGGCCAGGGGATTGGTGCCGGTCGTTTCCCGGGTCTGCGCGTCCGTCATGAGGCGCAGGGTATGCCGGGGCGCACGCTTTGTGTACCCGTCGGTAACAGATTCCCGCAGGGCTCACACAACGCCAGTGAACGCTGGCAACGAAGCCGCTGATCAGCGCGTTGTCGCCGCCGGCGCCCGAGACGCCGACGGGTCCACGGTCACGTGCGGTCAGAGCGTGTGGACGTCCCAGGAGTCGGTCACCGTGCGGGCGATCTCCCGGCCCTCTTCGGTGAAGTAGCCCTTGGCCGGGTAGTCCACCCGGAGGGTGTACATGTCGCCGTTCTCGTTCCGGTAGTACAGCAGCTGCACCTCCCGCTGCACCGCCGGCGTGGTGGTCGTCGTGTAGACGACGGTGTTCGTCGCCGCGTCCCGGTCCTTGTAGGTCGTCTCACGCGGCCGGCCCTGCGGCGCGGGGTCACCGGCGATCCCCCGGCCGTACTCGCCGTCGCGCAGGTCGTTCCAGTGCTCGAACGCCTCCTCCGAGGCCGACGCCATGAGCTTGCCGTCCTCGTCCTCGGACTTCAGGTCGCGGTCGGTCTCGATCCGCACCATGCCGCTCGGGTCGGTGAAGGAGACGACGGTGCCGTCGGCGTCGTCGTCCGGCTCGTCCTTCACGAACTCCTCGGGCACCGCGAGGGACACGCCCGCCCGGTCACCGAGGTCGTGCGTCTTCCAGCCGTCGGGCAGCGGGCCCGCGAACGGGTCCGCGACCACCAGGCCCACCACGACGGCCGCCGCGACCACCGCCGCGCCCAGGCCCAGCAGCGTCCTGCGGCCGATGCGGACGCCGCCCTCGCGGCCCGGCACGGGCAGCGTGGCCACCTGGGTGGGCTGCGGGGCGGGCGGGTTCGCGGCGGCCTCCAGCGCGGCCCGGACCTGGGCCGCGTTCGGACGGCGTGCCGGGTCCTTCTGCAGCAGCGCGGTGATGATGCCGGCCAGCGGGCCCTGCGCGGAGGCGGGCGGCGCCGGCGTGGCGTTGAGCACGGACTGGAGGGTGGCCGGCGTGTTGCTGCGGCGGAACGGCGACACGCCCTCCGTCGCCGCGTACAGCACCACGCCGAGCGACCACAGGTCGGAGGCGGGGCCGGGGCGCTGGCCCAGCACCCGCTCCGGGGCGATGTACTCGGGCGAGCCGACGAAGCCGCCGGTGTCCGTCAGGTTGGTCTCGCCCTCGATCTGGGCGATGCCGAAGTCGGTGAGGACGACCCGGTCGTGGCGGCCGAGGAGCACGTTGTCCGGCTTGACGTCCCGGTGCAGGACGCCCGCCGCGTGGGCGGCCTCCAGCGCGCCGAGGACCTCCAGGCCGACGCGGGCGGCCTCGCGCGCGGAGAGCGTGCCCTCCTCCTGGAGCACCGCGCCGAGCGAGCGGCCCTGGACGAGCTCCATCACGATCCACGGCCGGCCGTCGACCACACAGACGTCGTGGACGCTGACCACGGCGGGGTGGTCGAGCCGGGCGGCGGCGCGGGCCTCGCGGCGCATCCGCTCGAAGGCGTTGGCCCGTTCACGTTCGGGAAGATGGTCGGGGACGCGGGGCTCCTTGACGGCGACCTCGCGGTCCACCGTCTCGTCCTTGGCCCGCCACACCGTGCCCATGCCGCCGTGGCCGAGCTTGGCGAGCAGCCGGTAGCGGCCGGCGACCAGCCGCCCGGCGCCGGGGTCGGGGTCGGACGCGCCGGGCCGGTCCTGAGCGGGCGCCGGGCCGGGTGCGGCCTGCTGCGGTCCGCTCCCCCGCGCGGCGTCCCGTCCGCGCGCGCCGTCCGGCGCGGCAGCGGTGTCCGGCGCGGCGTGCTGCGCCCGGTCGTGGCCGCGCGCCTGGCCGTGCCCCTGCGGCGGGACCACGACGGTCGGCGCCGCGTACGGGTTGCCGGGGTGCGGCACGGCCGCCGGCGGGTTCGGATTGGGCGGTTGCAGACCAAAACTGGTCGGCTCGTCGGCCTCGTTGCGGGCTCCCCCGTCACTGCTCATGGGTCCATCCATATCGTGCCGGACCACCGCCGCTCCACAGCGGGTCGCCACCGGTCACAGACCCGTGACCCACGCCGCGACTTATGCCGTTTTTCTGCGGTTATGCGGCCGAGGCGGACGCCGAGGACCCCGGTGACGCGGACGTCGGACCGCCCGTCGGCGTGGACGAGACACCACCCGCCCCGGCCCCCGGGGACGACGGCGCCGGCCGCCGCGGGGCGGTGGACGGCGGTACGGGCCCGGGCGCGGGGGTCCCCGGCGCCGTGGTGCTCGGCGTGCCGCCGCCCCCTTCGCCGTTCCGGTCCTGGAGCAGCAGCGCCCCCGCGGACACACCCGCCCCGGCCAGCGCGGCGATCACCAGCGCGGCCACCAGCGCACCCCGGGTGGGCTGGAGCCGTACGGCACGCCCGCCCCGCACGCCCTGCGGGCCGGGCTCCGGCACCTCCCGCCACAGCGGCAGTCTGCGGCGGGGCGGGTCGCGGTCCGGCAGCGGACCGAGCGGGGCCGTCCCGGGCGTGCGGCCGGTGGCGAGGAACGCGCGCAGCATCCGTTCGGCCCGGTCCGCGTCCAGCCGCCGGTCCGGGTCGCGCTCCAGCAGGCCGAGCACCACGGGCAGGATCGGCCCGGCCTGCGCGGGCGGCCGGATCTCGTCGACGACCACCGCGTGCAGCACCCCGCTCAGCGAGTCCCGGCGGAACGGCGACTCGCCGCTGAGCGCCGCGCACAGCAGCGCGCCCAGCGACCACAGGTCCGACTCGGGCCCGGTCCGCGCGCCCGACATCCGCTCGGGGGCGGTGTACTCGGGCGAGCCTACGAACGACCCGCTCTCGGTGAGCGTGGTCGAGCCGGGCATCTGGGCGATGCCGAAGTCGGTGAGCAGCACCCGGTCGGTGCCGTTCTCCAGCAGTACGTTGGCGGGCTTGAGGTCGCGGTGCAGCACCCCGGCGGCATGCGCGGCGCGCAGCGCGCCCAGCAGGTCGACGCCGATCCGCGCGGCCTCCGCCGCGTCCACCGGCCCCTCGGCGGCCAGCCGTTCGGCGAGGGACGGCCCGTCGATCAACTCCAGTACGATGTACGGCCGTTCGTCGTCCTCGACCACGTCGTGCACGACGACGATGTTCGGGTGGCTGAGCTGGGCCAGGGCGCGCGCCTCCCGCAGGGTGCGGTCCCGCTGCCGCCGCGCGTCGGCCGCGGTGAGCGTCTCGTCGAAGGGCAGCGCCTTCACCGCGACCCCCCGGCCGAGCAGTTGGTCCGTGGCCCGCCACACCACGCCCATGCCGCCGCGTCCGAGCAGTTCCTCCAAGCGGTAACGTCCCGCCACGACGCGGGCGTTGCCCCCGCCGGTCCCGTTGTCCGGCTCCCCCTCGGTCACCATGCGCCCATCATGCCCCACCGGATGTGTCCGCTCCGGTACGGCGATTCGGCCAACGGGCGCACGTCCGCGCACGCCGGGGGCGGTCAGGGCTCGCGCCAGCCCCTGAGGATCGTCTCGAACTGCTGCCTGGTCGTCTCCCAGTCCTCGGCGGGACCGGCCATGTAGAGGGCGTACTCGACGCCGTCGCGCGTGAGGTACATCTGGTCCACCGCCCGGTAGGGCCCGGGGAACTCGGTGTCCTTGGACAGCGCGGTCCAGCCGTACTCCAGGCGCGCGGCCGGGCGGTCACGGTAGGTCAGGCGCTTCAGCTCGATCTGCTCGTAGTCGACGAGACGCCCGCCGACCTGCTGGTCGAGGTCGCTGAGGTGGTCGAACGGGTCGTCGAAGTCCGGGGCGTCGTCGACGGCGATGCGCAGGAAGTGCTCGCCGCCGTCGGGCGTGTAGTCGACCTGCCGGGTCTCCTCGTCGAACACCACCCGCTCCCAGTCCTCGCCGGGCAGCACGACGGTGTATCCGAAGGGGTCGCTGCGGCGCACCCATCCCTCGGGCAGGCTGCCCGAGGCGGTCCCGCCGGTGTCCGACACGCCGGGCGTCACCGCGGCGCCGGGGGCCGCGGTCGGTCCCGCCGTGGTGCGGCCCCCGTCGTCCTGCTGCTGGAGCACCACCGCCGTGCCTCCGCCGAGGATCGCGGCCAGCGCGACGACCAGGGCGACCATCCGCCCGCGCGAGCGCCGGCGCGACACCGTGGGCGTCCCGTACGGCGTCTGCACGGCGGTGGAGCCGCTCCCCTGCGGGCGGGCCGGCGTCCCGGTCGTGTACGGCGGTGCGCCCGCGCCGGGGTGCGGCCCGGTCTGGCGCGGCAGCGGCACGTGGGCGTCGACGGCCCGGGTGGGCACGTACTCCTGCGCCGCCCCCGGCCGGCGTCCCTCGGCGGCCTCGGCGAGCATCCGCTCGGCCGTCGCGGCGTCGGGCCGGGTGGCCGGATCCTTCCGCAGGAACGCGCTGATGACGGGCGCGAGCGGCCCGGCGTGCCGGAGCGGCTCGGCCTCCTCCTCGACGACGGCCTGCATGGTGGTGAGCGGCGAGGTGCGGCGGAACGGCGAGACGCCCTCCACCGCCGTGTACAGGGTCGCGCCGAGCGCCCACAGGTCGGACGCGGGGCCGGGGTCGTGGCCGCGGACCCGCTCGGGCGCCAGGTAGTCGACGGACCCGACGACCTCGCCGGTGCGGGTGATGGCCGCGTCGCCGTCTATCTGCGCGATGCCGAAGTCGGTGAGCAGCACCCGGCCGTCCCGGCCGAGCAGCACGTTGCCGGGCTTGACGTCGCGGTGCAGGACGCCGGCGGCGTGCGCGGCGCGCAGGGCACGCAGCACCCACAGGCCGACGCGGGCGGCCTCACGGGGCTCGACCCGCTCCTGCTCCTTCACCATGTCGGCCAGCGAGCGGCCCTCGACCAGCTCCATGACGATCCACGGCCGGCCGTCGTGCTCCAGCACGTCGTGCACGGTGACGACGGCCGAGTGGTTGATCCGCGCGGCGGCCCGCGCCTCCGCTCGGGTGCGTGCCAGCAGGGTGGCCTGTTCGCTGTCGGAGACGTAGAGCGCGGCGGTCAGTTCCTTGATGGCGACGGAACGGTGCAGCACCTCGTCGTGTGCGCGCCACACCCGGCCCATGCCACCGCTCCCGATGGATTCGCCGAGTCGGTAGCGGCCCGCGACGAGCGAGCCCTGCATCTGATTCACGTTGCCCCGCAATGGTCTTGACAGGGCCAGGGTAGGTACCCCGGCCCGTGCTGGGAACCGAGGGGGCGCCAAGGAGACCGCACTGTGATGGTTTGCCGCGCCCCCGTCCCGCGCCGCCCCTCATGGTTCCGTCCGTGGTCAGCCGGTGTGCCGGTACGTCGCGGCCGCCTGCTCGTAGATCCGTGTCACCTCGTCCCGTTCGCCGTCCGGGCCGCGCACCTGCAGCACGTGGTAGCGGCCGTCGATCAGCGCGGCGAGGTTGCGCACGTACAGCTCGCCCCGGTCGCCGGTCCAGGTGAACTGCCCCTCGGCCATGACCCGTCCGCCCACCTCGATGGTCTTCAGACCGGTGGAGGTGGCCCAGCTGGAGTCGCGGTACGGCTGCAGCTCGCGCTCGGCGTCCCGCTGGTAGGCCATGGGGTCGCTGCCGAACTGCCGGGCGCTGTCCCGGCCCGGCACCACGATGAGTTCGAAGCCGCCCTTGGAGTACACGACCTGGCCGCTGCCGTTCTTCCCGGTGCGCTGCCAGCCCTCGGCGACGGCGACCTGGAAGCCCTCGGGGTCCTTGCGCAGGGTGAAGCCGTCGGCGACCTCGGGTCCGGTGGTCCGGGTCTCGTCCGAGCCGGCCGACTCCTCGGAGCTGCTGCGCGGACTGCCGCCCCCGCTCGGGGAGTTGTTGCTGTCCGGGCGGCCGGCGTCGTCCGAGGGGCCCGGCGCGGCGCCACCCGTGGTCCCGGTGCGCTCGGCGGCGGGCGCTCCGGTGGTCTCCTCGCCGGTCTTCGGCAGGAACAGCACCGCGTACGCGATCGCCGCCGCCATGGCGAGCAGCACCAGCAGGAGCAGGGTGCGGCCGAGGCGCCGCGGCGAACCGCCGCGCGGCGCGGCCTTCTTGTGCCGCCCGTGGCGGGCGGGCAGCCCGGCGCGCCGCTTGCGCACGAGTTCGCCCCGGCGCCGTACGACCGGCAGACGCCCCACGTCGACCGGCGGGGCCGTTATGACGTTCAGACCCGCCTCCGGCTCGGGCGCGGACCGCACCAGCGACCGCAGCCAACCGCGCAGTTCCTCGAAGTCGGGCCGCTCGGTGGGGTCCTGGCGCAGCAGCGACTCCACGACCGGACGCAGCGGGCCGCACTCCTCGGCGAAGGCGGGCGGCTCGGCGCAGACCATCTGCACCAGCTCGGCCGTCGACTCCTCGGGGTAGGGGGCGTGCCCCTGCACGGCGCGGAACAGCAGCGCGCCCAGCGCCCACAGGTCGGTGGCGGGTCCGATGGGCGCGGCGAGCTGCCAGTTCTCGTGCACGGGGCCGGCCTGCTCGGGTGCCCAGCGCTCGGTGACGGGCCCGACGACGGCCATCCGCGCCTGCCGGGCCCGCTCGGCGGCCAGCGCGGTGGCGGGGCCCCGGCGGGCGGGGGCGTGTGCGGCGGGCTCGTCCCAGCGGCCGGCGGGGGCGGCGGGCGCCCCGGACGGACCTGCGGACGCGGCGGACCCGGTGGAGGCGGGGCCCGGTACGGCCGGGGCGCCGCTCGCCTGCGCGCCGATCCGGGGTGCGGCCCCGTGCCAGCCGGGGGCGGCCACCCCGTACGGGTCGGCTATCTGTCCCGGGGGCGTCGGCCGCTGCTGCTCGCCGCCCTCCTCGGGGGCGGGCCGCGCGCCGGGCAGCGCGGCGCGGGAGCCCTGCTGGGCCTCCTGCACACGGGCCGCGGCCCGGGCGCCCGCGCGGTACGCGGCGATGGCCCCGGCCCGCGCCGCCCGTACGTCGCCCGCGCTGTCCAGGGTGCGGGGCGCCACCACGGGCGAGAGGCCGCCGGGCGCGCCGGCCTGACCGCCCGGCAGCCGTCCGGCCCGCGCCTCGATGGCCGCGCGGCGTGCCGCGTCCGGGTCGGCGGCGGACCCGGGCGGCCAGGCCGGTCCGCGTCCGCCGTCCGGGCCGGCCCCCGGACCGAGCGCCTCGAGCGCCACGCCCCGCTCCGGCCCCTCCCCCTCGTCGGCGGGCGGCACCGGGTCGTAGCCGCACAGCGCCTCCTCGGCGGCGCCCACGGCCAGCCCGGTGAGCATCACCCGGCCGTCGTCGCAGACCAGCACCGTGCGCGCGGTGACGTTGCGGTGCACCCAGCCGTGGGAGTGCAGCACGCGCAGGGCCGTGAGCACGTCGGAGGCGACCTCGGCGGCCCGGTACGGCGACAGCGGCTTCTCGGCGAGCAGCGCGGCCAGCGGGCGGGCGGCGACGTACTCGCTGACGATCCACAGCGAACCGCCCTCCGCGAACACGTCGAAGACCTGGTCCAGGCGCGGATGGTCGGGCAGGGCCGCCGCGGCCTGCGCGGCCTCCACGGCGCGCCGCACGACCGGGTCGGCGGGCCGGCGCACCGCCCCGCGGCCGCCGCCGGACACGCCCCCGCCGCGCCGCGCGGCGCCGTCCCGGGCGGTGAAGCCCTCGGGCAGCCCCTCGGCGTCCAGCACCTCGGCCTCGACGACCTCCGGCAGCGGCACCTGCCGGACCAGGACCTCCTGGCCGCTGTAGGTGTCGAAGGCCGGGCTCTCGGTCAGCTCGTACTCGTCGGAGGGGGGCAGGGGCAGGCGGTAGCGGTCGGCGAGGACCCGTCCCGCGTAGTCGTCCACGTTGCCTCCCCCGGCACTACGGTCGGTCAGTTCCGTTCTTGGGACGGCCCGTTCCCGTTCCGTACGGTCCGCAACCACTCACGATACGTGCCGGAGGCAACCCGCCGAGCGGGGATGCCACATCTGGATCCCCGATCCGCGGGCCGGGCATGATCAGGACTTGGGGCGGAACGTCTGCGTCAGCGTGCGCCACGTGTTCCTGCGCTGCTCGCCGTCCCACGCGTCGGCCCGCGCCGTGTACATCAGCCCGTAGCCCAGGCCGTCGTTGACGACGGTGCCCCGGTCCACGGACCGGTAGGTGACGCCGCCGTCGACGTAGGTGAACTCCCAGTCGGCCGTCTTCCAGCCGCGGTACTCCACCGCCACGATCCGTATCCGCTTGTACTGGGAGCGCACCATGAAACGCTCCTGGTTCTTCCAGTCGGCGACCGGGTCGTCCTTGGGCGTGGTGGTCCAGCCGATGAGCAGCTTCTGCCCGTCCGGCCCCGTGAACCGGTCACCGGCGTCGTCCGACGACCGGTACTTCCACCCCGCGGGCAGGCCGATCGAGTACCCCTGCTTCCCCCGGTACGTCGTGTGGTCCTCGGTCTTCCCGGCGGCCCCGTCGCCGTCGTCCTGCGAGCCGCCCGGGGCGTCGTCACCGGCGCCCGCGCCCGCTCCGGTGGAGTCCGGGGAGGCTTCCGCGCTCGCGCCCTCCCCGGCGGACGCGGTGGCGGAGCCGTCGGTGCGGGTGCCGCCCTCGTCGTCCGTCCTGGTCTCGGCGCTGGGGGTGCTCCCCGCCGCGGTCCGGTCGCCGCTGCCGCCCCGGGCGCCGTCGCCGCTCCCGTCGTCGCCGCCGAGGGTGAGGGCCAGCACCGTGCCGAGCACGGCGAGCACCACGACCAGCGCGATGACGACCAGCGTCCGGCGCGGCACCACGTCGGTGATCGAGGCGCGCGGCGCGGGCCGGGCGGGGAGGTCCGGCGGCGTCATCACGGGCCAGCCCGAACTGCGGCCGCCGGTGGCCGCGTCGGCCGTTCCGGCGGCGGGGCTCGCGGTGGTCGCGGTCCGCGCGGCGGCCGGGGTGCGGGTCGCCGCGCCGGACGCCGGAGCGGCCGTGACGTCACCGGACTTGGTGCGGGCGGCGCCGGCCGCGCCGGCGGCCACGGCGGCCTTGCGGACGGAGCGCAGCGCGCCGCGCAGCTTCTCCGCGGCCTCCTCGCCCCGCTTGGCGCCGGTGTCCCGCGTGCCGGGCTGCTCGGGCAGCGGCACGACCCGGGTGGCGTCCGCCGGCTGTCCGTCGGCGTCCGCGGTGTCGGGGGCGTTGATGACGGCGGTCAGCATGGCCCGCGCGGCGCGGTCGTCGAGCCGCTGCGCGGGGTCCTTGTTGAGCAGCCCGTGGATGACGTCCCGCAGGGGGCCTGCGCTCTTCGGCTCCTCCAGCGGCTCGGTCATCACCGCGGTGAGCGTCGCGATCGCGGAACCCTTGTCGTACGGCGGGGTGCCCTCGACCGCCGCGTACAGCAGGCCGCCGAGCGACCACAGGTCGGCCGCCGGTCCGGGCTTGTGCCCGCGGGCGCGCTCCGGGGAGATGTAGGAGGGGGCGCCGACGAGCATGCCGGTCGAGGTGATGGAGGGATCGCCCTCGACCTGGGCGATGCCGAAGTCGGTGAGGACGACCCGGCCGTCGTCGGCGATCAGCACGTTGGACGGCTTCACGTCACGGTGCAGGATGCCCTCACGGTGCGCGGACCGCAGGACGTCGAGGACGGCGAGCCCGACCTCGGCGGCGCGGCGCGGCTTCAGCGTGCCGTCCTCCCGGATGACCTCGGCGAGCGACTTGCCCTCGACGAGCTCCATGACGATCCAGGGGCGGTCGTCCTCCTGGACCACGTCGAAGACCGTCACGGCGCTGGTGTTGCGGATCCGCGCGATCGCCTTGGCCTCGCGCAGCGTCCGGGTGATCAGCCGCCGCTTCTCCTCCTCGTCGATGTTCGACGGGAAGCGGAGCTCCTTGACGGCGACCGTGCGGCCCAGGGTCTCGTCCTCGGCCCGCCACACCGTCCCCATGCCGCCGCGGCCGAGCACGTCTCCCAGCCGGTACCGCCCGGCGAGGAGACGTGCGCTCTTGTCCTGACGGGATGTCCCCGCCCGCTCCGCCTCCGACATGCGTCCCCTCATGCAACCCGCCCTGACAGAGCCTTCATTGTCCCTCACGCGACAAGTGCCTGGCGCCCAGGGTGCCTCTGTCCGCCCATCGGACACGGCGGGCGGACAGGCGGGGGAACGAAGCGTTCCTCCACCTTGCCGGACGGGTCCCGACATAGGGGGAACCCGAAGCGCACCGTTTCGGTCACGCTTGGGCCATCCTGACACACCGTCGCCCGGGTCGGCGGGCGTGCGGGGAGGCGGAACGCCCGGTCGGCGCCGGTCCCGAACCGGCCGCGCACCTGGCCGGGTTCCGCCCTCGCGCGCCGGGGAGCGACCCCGCGGCCCGTGGGGAACGCCGCCGGCCGGTCTACAGCGGCACGATGTCGGGAGCCCCCAGCCGGGCCGCGTCCGCGGTCAGGTCGTCGGGCTGCCGCTGCGACTCCCGCTCGGCCTCCACCCGCTTCTCGTAGTGCCGCACCTCGCGGTCGGTCTGGTCGGCGTCCCAGCCCAGCACGGGCGCCATCAGCCCGGCGGCCTCGCGCGCGCTGCGCGTGCCCCGGTCGAACGTCTCGATGGATATGCGGGTGCGCCGGGTCAGCACGTCCTCCAGGTGCCGCGCGCCCTCGTGCGAGGCGGCGTAGACGACTTCGGCGCGCAGGTAGTCGTCGGCGGCCCGCAGCGGCTCGCCCAGGGAGGGGTCGGAGGCGATGAGGTCCAGCACCTCCTCGGCGAGCGCCCCGTACCGCTGGAGCAGGTGCTCCACCCGGACCAGGTGCAGACCGGTGCGGGCCGCGGTGCGCGCGCGGCCGTTCCACAGCGCGTGGTAGCCCTCGGCGCCCACCAGCGGCGTGTCCTCGGTGACGCAGTCCGCCACGCGCATGTCGAGTCCGTGCACCGCGGCGTCCACGGCGTCCTTCGCCATCACCCGGTACGTCGTGTACTTGCCGCCCGCCACCACGACCAGGCCGGGGACGGGGTGGGCGACCGTGTGCTCGCGGGACAGCTTGCTCGTGGCGTCCGACTCCCCGGCGAGCAGCGGGCGCAGCCCCGCGTAGACCCCTTCGACGTCGTCCCGGGTGAGCGGCACCGCGAGGACGGAGTTGACGTGCTCCAGCAGGTAGTCGATGTCCGCGCTGGACGCGGCCGGGTGCGCCTTGTCGAGGTCCCAGTCGGTGTCGGTGGTGCCGACGATCCAGTGCCGGCCCCAGGGGATGACGAACAGCACGGACTTCTCGGTGCGCAGGATGAGCCCGGTGGTGGAGTGGATGCGGTCCTTGGGCACGACCAGGTGGATGCCCTTGGAGGCGCGCACGTGGAACCGTCCGCGCTCGCCGACCATCGCCTGGGTGTCGTCGGTCCACACCCCGGTGGCGTTGACCACCTGCTTGGCGCGGATCTCGTACTCGCCGCCGCCCTCCACGTCCTGCACCCGGGCGCCGACGACCCGCTCGCCCTCGCGCAGGAAGCCGGTCACGCGGGCGCCGTTGGCGGTCATGGCGCCGTACGCCGCGGCCGTGCGCACGAGGGTGAGCACGAAGCGGGCGTCGTCCATCTGGGCGTCGTAGTACTGCAGGGCGCCGACCAGCGCGTCCTTCTTCAGACAGGGGGCGACGCGCAGGGCGTGACGCCGGCTCAGGTGGCGGTGCGCGGGGAGGCCCCGGCCATGGCCGTGGGTCATCGCCATGGTGTCGTAGAGCGCCACGCCCGCCCCCGCGTAGAGCCGCTCCCAGCCCCGGTGCTGCAACGGGTAGAGGAACGGCACCGGGCGCACGAGGTGCGGGGCGAGCTTCTCCAGCAGCAGGCCGCGCTCCTTCAACGCCTCCCGGACGAGGGCGAAGTCCAGCATCTCGAGATAGCGCAGGCCGCCGTGGATCAGCTTGCTGGAGCGGCTGGAGGTGCCCGACGCCCAGTCACGCGCCTCGACCAGTCCCGTGGACAGGCCGCGCGTCACCGCGTCGAGCGCCGTGCCCGCGCCGACCACGCCGCCGCCCACCACCAGCACGTCCAGCTCGCGCTCCGCCATGGACGCCAGTGATCCGGCGCGCTGCGCCGGCCCCAGTGTCGCTGTCCTCACCGCTGCCTCCCGCTCATCGGTCGCATCGGCCGCACCCGTCGGGCGAAGCCCGGTACCTCACCCTCATGCCCAGATTCTGACCGGGTTGTCCGACTTCAGCCACACACCGCCTCAGGCTGTGGACGACCGCCGGGCCGCAGGCTGTGGACAACCGCGCGGCCACGGGCTCGCGAACGGTCCCGCCGGAAACACCGCGGGGCGACCGCGCGGAACGACTCACCGAAAACCAGCCCATCAATCCCGCATATCGGTCATATTTACTCCTAGTCTGACATTGCGCTCGCCTGTCCAGTTCACAGCGCTTGCGCCCCTGTCGCACTCCGGCTATTGGGAAGGACGGTCCACGCCATGCCCGCAGATCTCGCCGTCATCGGACTCGGCCCGTTCGGACTGCCCCTGGCCCAGGCCGCCGTCGCCGCCGGCATCCCCACCGTGGGGTACCGGACCGGCCCCGAGCCCGGCTCCCTCAGCCCCGCCGAGCAGCGCCGCATGCTCGCGCAGGGCTTCCGGGTCACCACCAGCGCGGCCGAGCTCGGCCGGGTGCGCACCGCCGTGATCTGCGCCCCCACCCCGCCCGCGGCGGACGGCGGGCTCGACCTCGGCCAGGTCGAGGCGGCCGCCCGCACCCTCGCCGCGCAGCTCCGCCCGCACACCACGGTGATCCTGGAGTCCCCCGTGCCGCCCGGCACCACGGAGGGCCCGCTGCTGCGCCTGCTGGAGTCCGGGTCGGGCCTGCGCGCGGGCCGCGACTTCCACCTCGCCCACTGCCCCAGCCGCGTCGACCCCGGCAGCCGCGACTTCACCCCCGCCAACACCCCGAAGGTCATCGGCGGCCTCACCCCCGCCTGCACCGAGTCGGCCGCGGCCTTCTACGGCCGCATCACCGACAAGGTGGTCCGCGCCCGCGGCCCGCGCGAGGCCGAGACGGTGCAGTTGCTGGAGACCAACTTCCGGCACGTCAACATCGCCCTGGTCAACGAGATGGCCGCGCTCTGCCACGACCTGGGCATCGACCTGTGGGACGTACTGCGCTGCGCGGAGACCAAGCCCTTCGGCTTCCTCGCCTTCCGCCCCGGCCCCGGCGTCGGCGGCCACACCGTCCCCCAGGACCTCACCGCGCACGCCGGCCGCACCCTGCGCATGGCGGAACTGGCACAGGAGGTCAACGGCCGCATGCCCCGCTACGTCGTGCAGCGGGCCGCCGCGCTGCTCAACGAGCACGGCAAGTCGGCGCGCGGCGCGCGCGTGCTGCTCCTCGGGGTCACCTACAAGGCCGACCTCGCCGACCTCCAGGGCAGTCCCGCGCAGGAGATCGCGGTCCGCCTGATGGAGCTGGGCGCCTCGGTCAGCTACCACGACCCGCACGTGCCGTCCTGGACCGTCCTGGACCGCCCCGTCCCCCGCGCGGACTCCCTCTACGAGGCCGCCGCCGACGCCGACCTCACGATCCTGCTCCAGCAGCACCGCACGTACGACCTCCAGGGCCTGTCGGTCAAGGCCCAGCTCTTCCTGGACACCCGGGGCGCGACCCCTGCGGGGGCGGCGCACCGGTTGTGAGAGGGGCGCGCGGCGGGCCTCCGTGTCACCGGTACTGCTGGTGGGCGAGACGCCGCACGAGTGCGGCGGACACAGGTGGAGCCCACCGCAGAGGGCACTGCGGCAGGCTCCGGGATGGTTCACGGGTGTCCGCCCCTACGTCGTCTGGGGCGGCCGCTGACCATCCGAACAGCCGCAAGATCCACCTCCTCCGGCACTTCACCGTCCGCCTCGGCCGGGTCCGCCGGCGCGGACGAGGTCCCGGCGCGACCGCGCGCTCCCGGGCACCGCGTGCGCCCACCGGACACGCGAAAGGGGCCGGCCACCCGTTCAGGTGACCGGCCCCTTCCCGTGCCGTGGGAAGGCCGTGCGGCGGTCAGCGGCGGTGCTGGGAGTCCGCCACCGTCACCTCGACGCGCTGGAACTCCTTCAGCTCGCTGTAGCCGGTGGTGGCCATCGCGCGGCGCAGGGCGCCGAAGAGGTTCATGGAGCCGTCGGGGGTGTGGGACGGGCCGGTGAGGATCTCCTCCAGCGTGCCGACCGTGCCGAGGTCGACCTTCTTGCCGCGCGGCAGCTCCTCGTTGACGGCCTCCATGCCCCAGTGGTGGCCGCGGCCCGGCGCGTCGGTGGCGCGGGCCAGCGGGGAACCCATCATCACGGAGTCCGCGCCGCAGGCGATCGCCTTGGAGATGTCGCCCGACCAGCCGACGCCGCCGTCCGCGATGACGTGCACGTACCGGCCGCCGGACTCGTCCATGTAGTCGCGGCGGGCGGCGGCCACGTCGGCGACCGCGGTGGCCATCGGCACCTGGATGCCCAGCACGTTGCGCGTGGTGTGCGCGGCGCCGCCGCCGAAGCCGACGAGGACGCCCGCCGCGCCGGTGCGCATCAGGTGCAGGGCGGCCGTGTAGGTGGCGCAGCCGCCGACGATGACCGGGACGTCGAGCTCGTAGATGAACTGCTTCAGGTTCAGCGGCTCGTGCGAGCCGGAGACGTGCTCCGCCGACACCGTCGTGCCGCGGATGACGAAGATGTCCACGCCCGCGTCGACGACGGCCTTGGAGAACTGGGCGGTGCGCTGCGGGGAGAGCGCGGCGGCGGTGACGACGCCGGAGTCGCGCACCTCCTTGATGCGCTGCCCGATCAGCTCCTCCTTGATGGGAGCGGCGTAGATCTCCTGGAGGCGGCGGGTGGCCGTCTCGGCGGGCAGGCCGACGATCTCGTCCAGCAGCGGCTGCGGGTCCTCGTGGCGGGTCCACAGGCCCTCGAGGTTCAGCACGCCGAGGCCGCCGAGCTCGCCGATGCGGATCGCGGTGGCCGGCGAGACCACGGAGTCCATGGGAGCGGCCAGGAACGGCAGCTCGAAGCGGTAGGCGTCGATCTGCCAGGCGATCGAGACCTCCTTCGGGTCCCGCGTACGGCGGCTGGGGACGACCGCGATGTCGTCGAAGGCGTACGCCCGGCGGCCGCGCTTGCCGCGCCCGATCTCGATCTCAGTCACGTCTGTGGCCTTTCCCTGTTGCGTTGCAGCGCCATCCAGTATCCCCGACGACCGCGGCGCCCACCGCCCCGGACGTACGGCGAGGGCGGCCCCGGTGGTCCGGAGCCGCCCTCGGGAAGCCCGCCGCTACTGGCGGCTGTAGTTCGGTGCCTCGACCGTCATCTGGATGTCGTGCGGGTGGCTCTCCTTGAGGCCCGCGGAGGTGATCCGGACGAAGCGGCCGTTGGTCTGGAGCTCGGGGACGGTCTTGCCGCCGACGTAGAACATCGACTGGCGCAGGCCGCCGACGAGCTGGTGGACGACGGACGACAGCGGGCCGCGGTAGGGCACCTGGCCCTCGATGCCCTCGGGCACCAGCTGCTCGTCGGAGGCGACGCCCTCCTGGAAGTAGCGGTCCTTGGAGAACGACTTGCGGTCGCCGCGGCTCTGCATGGCGCCCAGCGACCCCATGCCGCGGTACGACTTGAACTGCTTGCCGTTGATGAACAGCAGCTCGCCCGGCGACTCCTCGCAGCCGGCCAGCAGCGAGCCCAGCATCACCGTGTCGGCGCCCGCGACGAGCGCCTTGGCGATGTCGCCGGAGTACTGCAGACCGCCGTCGCCGATGACCGGCACGCCGGCCTCCTTGGCCGCCAGCGCCGCCTCGTAGATCGCCGTGACCTGCGGGACGCCGACGCCGGCGACGACACGCGTGGTGCAGATGGAGCCGGGGCCGACACCGACCTTGATGCCGTCGCAGCCCGCGTCGACGAGCGCCTTGGCGCCGTCGCGGGTGGCGATGTTGCCGCCGATCACGTCGACGCCGGAGGAGTTCGACTTGATCTTGGCGACCATGTCGCCGACCAGCCGGGAGTGGCCGTGCGCGGTGTCGACGACGATGAAGTCGACGCCCGCCTCGATCAGCGCCTGGGCGCGCTCGAAGGCGTCACCGGCGACACCGACCGCGGCGCCGACCAGCAGGCGGCCCTCGGCGTCCTTGGCGGCGTGGGGGTACTTCTCGGCCTTGACGAAGTCCTTGACCGTGATGAGGCCCTTGAGGACGCCGTCGTCGTCGACCAGCGGAAGCTTCTCGATCTTGTGGCGGCGCAGCAGCTGCATGGCGTCCGGGCCGGAGATGCCGACCTTGCCGGTGACCAGCGGCATCGGCGTCATGACCTCGCGCACCTGACGGGTGCGGTCGGTCTCGAAGGCCATGTCACGGTTGGTGACGATGCCGAGCAGCTTCTTGTTGCCGTCGGTCACCGGGACGCCGCTGATACGGAACTTGGCGCACAGGGCGTCGGCCTCGGCGAGCGTGGCGTCCGGGTGGATGGTGATGGGGTCGGTGACCATGCCCGACTCGGACCGCTTCACCAGGTCGACCTGGTTGGCCTGGTCCTCGATGGACAGGTTGCGGTGCAGCACGCCGACGCCGCCCTGGCGGGCCATCGCGATGGCCATGCGGGACTCGGTCACCTTGTCCATGGCGGCGGACAGCAGCGGGATGTTGACCCGCACGTTCCTGGAGACGTACGAGGCGGTGTCGATCTCGTCGGGTGCCATGTCCGACGGGCCCGGCAGCAGCAGCACGTCGTCGTAGGTCAGCCCGAGTGTCGCGAATTTTCCGGGCACTCCGTCGACGTTGGCAGTCATGACACCTTCCCCAAATGGCCTTGATCGGTGCGGATGTCCATGCTAACGGGAAGCGTGGGTGTCTCATTCCACGGTTCCGCACGGTCCCCGGCTTCGTATGTTCCTACGGGAACGGCTGATCGTCCGTTCACATGCGTGACGCGTGTGCGCGAAGAGGCGGCGCGGGGACGGGCGTTACTGCTCCGCCAGGGCCCGCAGCCGGCTCAGCGCGCGGTGCTGCGCCACCCGGACCGCGCCGGGTGACATTCCCAACATCTGACCGGTCTCCTCCGCGGTGAGCCCCACGGCGATGCGCAGCAGGATCAGCTCGCGCTGGTTCTCGGGCAGGCTGGCCAGCAGTTTCTTGGCCCACTCGGCGTCGCTGCTGAGCAGGGCGCGCTCCTCCGGGCCGAGCGAGTCGTCGGGCCGCTCCGGCATCTCGTCGGACGGCACGGCGGTCGAACCGGGGTGCCGCATGGCGGCGCGCTGGAGATCGGCGACCTTGTGGGAGGCGATGGCGAAGATGAACGCCTCGAAGGGCCGGCCGGTGTCCTTGTAGCGGGGCAGCGCGAGCAGCACCGCCACGCAGACTTCCTGGGCGAGGTCCTCGACGAAGTGCCGGGCGTCGCCCGGCAGCCGGGACAGACGGGTGCGGCAGTAGCGCAGGGCGAGCGGGTGGACGTGGGCGAGCAGGTCGTGCGTGGCCTGCTCGTCTCCGTCGACCGCGCGGTGGACGAGCGCACCGATCGCCCCGTGGGCCGTGCCCGCCTCGTCGTCGCGCATCGGTCCATGGTGCCCTGCGGACGTCCGGTCCGCGGCACCGTGTCCCTGGTTGTGCACCGAAGCGTTATGAGCAGGTGCGCCGGAACTCATCCCTTGCGCCCTCCCCTTCCGCTCGATCGACTCGTCCCCGAGGAACTCCACACCTCAAGGATGCGGCATCCGCCGCGAAACGAGCAGTGGGTCCCTCCCGGCCGCGGCGAACACCACGTCCGGCCTGTGCGCCGGCCCGCGCGGCAGGCTCTTCGCGGGCCCGCACAGAGAGGGCCCGCACAGAGAGGGCCCGCCCACCGGACGCGGGGCCCGGGCGCGGGGGTGCGCCGGGTCCGGTACGCCCCGGCCGGCATGCGACGCGACGAGGCGTGCGACACACGAGCGTGCGGGAGGTCAGGGCCGCCGGCGGCCGGCACGCTGCCGTCCGCGGAGGACGCCTGCGTCCGTACGCGGACCGCGCGTACGGCCGCCGCACCGGCCGGCGTCCCGCACGGAACGCGCGGCGCGGCGACCACGGCCGGGAACCGGATCGCCGCCCGGCCCCGCTCCGCGGGACCCGGACACCGCGTCCGGCGGGGCAACCGCTCACCGGATCGAGGTCCGGATCCGCATCGGCATCCGGCCCCTGCGCCCGTGAGGCGCCCCGCGTCCCGGCCGGCCCGGCCCGGGGACGGGTCGGCCTACCGCACCAGACCCCACCGGAACCCGAGCGCCACCGCGTGGGCCCGGTCCGAGGCGCCGAGCTTCTTGAAGAGACGGCGCGCGTGCGTCTTGACCGTGTCCTCGGAGAGGAACAGCTCGCGGCCGATCTCCGCGTTGGAGCGGCCGTGGCTCATCCCCTCGAGCACCTGGATCTCACGCGCGGTGAGCGTGGGCGCCGCGCCCATCTCGGCCGAGCGCAGCCGGCGCGGGGCGAGCCGCCAGGTCGGGTCGGCGAGCGCCTGCGTGACCGTGGCGCGCAGCTCCGCCCGGGAGGCGTCCTTGTGCAGGTAGCCGCGGGCCCCGGCGGCCACCGCGAGGGCGACGCCGTCCAGGTCCTCGGCGACCGTGAGCATGATGATGCGTGCTCCGGGGTCGGCGGAGAGCAGCCGCCGCACTGTCTCGACGCCGCCCAGACCGGGCATGCGTACGTCCATCAGAATCAGGTCCGAGCGGTCGGCGCCCCAGCGGCGGAGCACTTCCTCGCCGTTGGCCGCCGTCGTCACGCGCTCGACGCCGGGCACGGTCGCGACCGCGCGGCGGAGCGCCTCTCGGGCAAGCGGGGAGTCGTCGCAGACGAGGACGGAAGTCATGGCCGCCCTCCGCAGCTGATGCGCGTCACCTTGAGCCTCCAGGCTGGTACGAAATCGACACCTGTGCGGTCGACCGTCTCGGACGCCCGCCCGAGCGCTTGTTCCTTCAACCGCCTCGCACTCTCAACGACGGTCACTCGAAAGAGTTACGGGGCCGTCTGCCATCTTCGGCACTCTACGTGAGGAGGTGCTCACGGTGGAGACACGCGCGGCGCACCCCTCGGACTTTCACCACAACTCATGCCCCATTCAGACCCTTTTCTTCCCCTTCATCAGTGTCCAGAGCTAAATTCGCAATGAGTCATATTTTCATCTCCTTTGATCGCAGTTGTACGGTTGTGGACACCGGATCCGCCCAGTCACGGCTACAAGGGGTCACGCAATGGCAGATTTCTCCCGCCTTCCCGGACCGAACGCGGACCTGTGGGACTGGCAGCTCCTGGCCGCCTGCCGCGGGGTGGACAGTTCGCTCTTCTTCCACCCGGAGGGCGAACGGGGCGCCGCTCGCAGCGCACGTGAGAACTCGGCCAAGGAGGTCTGCATGAGGTGCCCGGTGCGCGCCGAGTGCGCCGCACACGCGCTGGCGGTGCGCGAGCCGTACGGCGTGTGGGGCGGCCTGACCGAGGACGAACGCGAAGAGCTGATGGGGCGGGCGCGCAACCGGCTGGTGTCGGCGTCGGGCGCCGGTGGACACGCCACCGCCTCGAACCCCTGAAGGAACGTTTCTCTGAAGAATCCCGGGCACGCCCGCGTGCCCTTGGGGCGTCACCTGGCGGCGGCCGCCGCCAGCTTCTCCAGCGTCGCGGTGACCGCGGGCACCTGGGCGAGGTCCGGCAGGGTGAGCGCGACGATCTCCCGCCGCACGGCGGGTTCCAGGTCCACGGTGCGCACACCGCGCGGCCGCAGCGACTCCAGCGCGAGCTGCGGCAGGACCGCGACGCCGAGCCCCGCGCCGACCAGACCGGCGACCGCCGGGTAGTCGTCGGTCGCGAAGTCGATGCGCGGGGTGAAACCGGCCGTCTCGCACACCTCGACGAGCTGGCCCCGGCAGCGCGGGCAGCCCGCGATCCACGGCTCCCCCGCGAGTTCGCCGATGGCGACCGACCCCGCCCGCGCCAGCCGGTGCCGTTCCGGCACGAGTCCCACCAGCCGGTCCGACAGCAGCGGCCGTACCACCAGGTCGTCCCACTCCTCCCCGCCCGCCGCGCCCTCGTACCGGAAGGCGAGGGCGATGTCGCAGTCGCCCTCGCGCAGCATCCGCACGGAGCGGGGCGGTTCGGCCTCCTCGAGTGAGACCCGGGTGCCGGGGTGGGCGTCGCGCAGCGCGGCGAGGGCGGTCGGCACGAGCGTGGAGCTGCCGCTGGGGAACGACACCAGCCGCACCCGCCCCGCGCGCAGTCCGGCGATGGCCGCGACCTCCTCCTCGGCGGCGGTGAGCCCGGCGAGGATCCCCGCCGCGTGCCGCACCAGCGCCTCACCGGCCTGGGTCAGCCGCATCTCACGGCCGGAGCGGATGAGCAGCGGCGTGCCGACGGACGTCTCCAGGGCCTTCATCTGCTGGCTGACGGCGGGCTGGGTGCAGCCCAGTTCACGGGCGGCGGCGGAGAAGGAACCGGTGGAGGCCACGGCGCGCAGCACGCGGAGGTGGCGGGCTTCGATCACCCTGCCAGGATACGCACAGGGATAAGTACGCCTTTGATCAAAAGGAAATAAACACGTCGACGCTTTGATGTGCATGCCTTACCGTGCACCGCATGAAGCTTCTGTCTGTGAATCTGGGCCGGCCCCGGCCCGTCCCGTACACGGGCCAGCGTGACGGCCTGACCGGCATCGACAAGCGTCCGGTGGACGGGCCGGTGCGGGTGGCCGCGCCCGGCCCGAAGGGCGCCGGCGGGAGCGGTCTGGCCGGTGACGCGGTGTGCGAGACGCGGCACCACGGCGGGGACGACCAGGCGGTGTACGCGGTGGCCCGCGAGGACCTCGACGAGTGGGAGCGCACGCTGGGGCGCACCCTGCCCCACGGCTCGTTCGGCGAGAACCTCACCACCCTGGGCGTCGACGTCTCCGGCGCGCTGATCGGCGAGCGCTGGGCCGTGGGACCCGAGGTCGTCCTGGAGGTCACCTCAGGACGCATCCCCTGCCGCACCTTCCAGGGCCACCTGGGCGAGGACGGCTGGGTCAAGCGGTTCACGGAGCGGGGCGCGCCGGGAGCGTACTTCCGGGTGATCACCCCCGGGGAGGTGCGCGCGGGCGACGCCGTCCGCATCGCCCACCGCCCGGACCACGACGTGACGGTGGCCCTCCAGTTCCGCGCGGTGACGACGGAGCGCGCCCTGCTCCCCCGGCTGCTGGCGGCGGGGGACGCGCTGCACCCGGAGGCGCTGAGGATGGCGCGGGAGCACGTGGAGAAGTCGGGTGCGACCGCCGAGGTCTGACCGCGAGCCCGGCCCCTGCCCGGTCGGCCCGGCGCCGGCCCGGCGGGACCGCACGGCCCGGTGTCGGCCCGGACCACAGAGCGGACGTCTCCGCTCCGGGTAACTACTCTTGGGCCATGACAACGGCTCTGATTACGGGATCGACGGCGGGGATCGGTGCCGCGTTCGCGCGGCGGCTGGCGGCCGAGGGGCACGACCTGGTGCTCGTGGCCCGGAACACCGCCCGGCTGCGGGAACAGGCGACCGAGCTGCACGACCGCCACGGCATCGAGGCGGAGGTGCTGACCGCCGACCTCGCCGAGGACCAGGGCATCGAGACGGTGGAACGCCGGCTCGGCGACCGCAGGAACCCCGTCGACCTGCTGATCAACAACGCCGGGTTCGGGCACAAGGGCCGCTACCTCGAGGTCCCCGTGTCCGACGAGCTGATGATGCTCAAGGTCCACTGCGAGGCCGTGCTCCGGCTGACGTCGGCGGCGGTGGCGGCGATGCGGGAGCGCGGACGCGGCGGGGTCGTGAACGTCGCCTCGACCGCGGCGTTCGTGCCGCGCGGGACGTACGGGGCGTCGAAGGCGTGGGTCGTGCAGTTCACCCAGGGCGCGGCGCAGGACCTGGCCGGTCACGGCGTACGCCTGATGGCGCTGTGCCCCGGCTTCGTGCGCACCGAGTTCCACCAGCGGGCCGGTATGGGCACGGACAACATCCCCCGGTGGATGTGGCTGGACGCGGACAAGGTCGCCGCGGCGGCGCTGGCGGACCTCGCCCGGGGCAAGTCGCTGTCCGTCCCGGACCCGCGGTACAAGGTGCTGCTCGGGGCGTCGAAGCTGGTCCCGCGGAACCTGCTGGGCGGCATCTCCTCGAAGACCGGCCGCAAGTACGGGCCCCGCTAGCGGCGGGGGGACACGGGTCTCCCCCCGGGAGGTGAAGGGCCGTGACCGGCCCAGTCCGCGGTCTCGGCGCCCTCGCCCTCGCCCTCGTCCTCGGCATCCCCCGACGGTGCCCGTGAAGCCGTCGAGGCCTATGCGGGGGCCCTCGACCCCCGCGGCGCCGCCGAGTCCGTCCCGGTCGGGGGTGTGGAGGACGAGGAGTGGTCCCGGCAGGAGGATCCCGTTGGCTCGCGGCCGGTCACATCCCCGCCGCCGTCCGCACGCACATCCTGCGCGGCCTCCCCGACGACGGCACTCCGGTCCACCGCCCCGGCGGCCTTCCGCGCCACCTGCTCCGTGACGTGCCGCCCGCACCCAGCGGCGCGTCCGCCACCGGACGGCCCGCCCCTGCACGCCCGTCCAGCCGACTCGCGGCCCTCCGTGCATGCGAGGGCTGCCACGTACAGGCCACGCTCTTCCGGCCGGTGAAGGAACCCTCTGCCGCCGCCCCACCTCACCACCACCCCGTGCCGGTCCGCTGGACAGCGGCACGGTGGCGCACCGGCTGAAGGAACAGGTCCGAGCGGAGCGGGAAGGCCGCCACAGAACCTGAGCGGCTCACGGGCCGACGGCTCACGGGTCGCCGTCGAAGCGCTCGCGGAGCTCGTCGTCGCAGTCGTGTTCGGTGTCGGCCGAGCCGTCGGCGAGGGCCACGAGGGCGTGGCCCGTGTCCTCGTTCCCGAGTTCGGCCGGCCGGGCCTCGATCCCCGCGATGTGGCCGGCGCAGCTCGAGCTGGTGGGCGGACCGCCGGAGGGCGGGGAGCCGGTCAGCGTGCCGATGGCGGCGAGACCGGCCACGCACACCACCGCCCACGCGACGAACCAGGTGCGGTACTTCCTCCGTCCCGGCTCGGGCATGCGGGCATCCCAGGCACCTCGACGGCGCGCTGAAGCGACGGTGTTACAACCTTTCCGGACCTCCGCGTGTCACAGGCGCAGGGGAGGCGAGGCCTCCCCGCGCATCGCACCGCAGCTTGGAGACACCATGGCCGTCCGTCCCCCGTACCGTTCACTTCGCGGCCTGTCCGCCGTCGTCGCCGTGCTCGCGGCCGGTGCGGTGGGGTGCTCGGACGTCTCCGAGGCCGTCGACAGCGCCAAGGACGGCGCGAAGAAGGCCGCCCGTCAGCGTTCGGTGTTCTCGCTCGACGTCGGGGACTGCTACAACCCGAACGGAAAGGCCGAGGGCGAGGCGTACCTCGTCGAGATCGTGCCCTGCGACGAGGCGCATCAGGGCCAGGTGGTCGGCGAGTTCGCGATCCGGCAGGGAGGGAAGTTCCCCGGCGAGGACGCCGTCACGACGATCGCGGACACCCGCTGCCCGGCCGAGGCGCAGAAGTTCGCCCCGGACACCTGGGCACTGCCCCAGGGCGTCGGCCTGTCGTACTACACCCCGACCGCCGAGAGCTGGGCGACGAACGACCGGTTGGTGACCTGCACGTACAGCACGGAGAAGGGCACCTTCAAGGGCTCGCTGGCCACCGCGAAGACCCTCGGACCCGAGCAGCTCACCTACCTCGAGGGCTCCAACGCGGTGTACGAGGCCCTGTGGGCCAACCAGCCGGAGACGGACGACGTCGAGGGCGACCTGGACGGCTACCAGGCGCAGGCCAAGGCCGTCGCCGCCGCCCTCGACACGCACGTCGAGGGGCTGAAGGGCGTCAAGGGCAGCGAGGTCGGCACGCTCCGCGGGACGCTGGCCGAGGCGGCCGGCGAGTGGAGGAAGGCCGCGAACGCCGCCGACCTCGACACCTTCTACGTCGCCTACGACGCCGGGTTCACCCTCATCGACCCGGGCAAGTCGGTCGCCGCCCGCAAGGAACTGGGCCTGGCCACCACCGTCCCGGCCGACGAGGCCGAGGTCTGGGCGGGCTGAGGCCCCGCCTCAGGCCGGCGGCCAGGTGATGCCCGCGTCCCGCAGCATCCGGCCGTACGTGCGACATCGGTGCCGGGCGAGGAACAGGCCCAGCGCCCGCAGGACGGCGAAGAACAGCCACACGGCGGCGCACACGAGGGCCGCTCCCTGCGAGAAGCCGGCCTGGGAGAGCGGGATGAGCAGCGCCGAGGGGACGAGCAGCAGAGCGATCAGCCCGCGCCGCCGGTGCGTGCGGCCGTGGTCGACCATGATGCGCGCGTGCAGCAGGCCGGCCTCGCGCCGCGCCTCGGGCAGCGGACGCAGCCGGTGCCCGCCGGGACGCATGCCGGGCAGCGGGCCGCCGTCCAGGGCGTCCGGGTGCAGCGCGGCGGTGCGGGCCGCCCGTTCGGCGGCGTCCGTCATGCGGCGGAAGGCGAAGTACGGATGCGGACTGCCCTGGGGAGGAAGGGGGGACAGTCCGTCGTACCGGTAGCCGTACTGCTCGACGACGCAGGCGAAGGCCGCGAACTCCCGCCACGAGCGTCGCAGATGGCGTACGTCGTACCGCTCGGCGCCGCGCGCGCCTTCCCGCAGCACCGCCCTGAGCTGCGCCTGCAGCGGCATCCCGCCTCCTGGGTCGGTCGGTCCGGGGCCGTCGTGCCGCGCCGGACGTTCGCGGCTGACCCGGCCGATCGCCTTGACCATCAGCCGGACGGTCCCCAGGTCCTCAGGTCCTCAGGTCCTCAGGTCGCCCGGTGCCGGACCGGAATCGAGCGTGGGGTACTCCGACGTCCCGCTTCGACGCCCCCGCCGGACGCCTCCGGACCCGGTGTCCGTCCTAGTCGCCCCCTCCGCCGCCACCCCCGTCGCCCCCTCCCCCGTCGCCGCTTCCGCCGCCTCCGTCCCCCGCGTCACCGCCGTCGCTGCCCCAGCCGTCGCCGCCGCCGGGTTCGTTGTCGTCGCGGCCGCGGCCGAGGTTGCTGAACCAGGGAAGGTCCCAGCCGTCGTCGCCGGTGTCGCGGCGCGGGTCGGCGGAGCGGAAGCGGGCCAGGCCCGTCGCGTCGCCGAGGCCGAAGGACACCGCGACCGCGTGGGCCATCACGGCGTCCAGCGGGTCGGGGCTCTCGTGGCGGACGTCGGCCAGCGGCAGCAGCAGGGCGCCGGGGGCGGGGGCCGTCCCGCGGGGCGGCCGGGTCAGCAGGGCGACCGGTGTCTCACCCCGCAGCAGCCAGGAGCTCGCCGCGTCCCCCCGGCGCAGAGTCCACTGCCGGTCGGGCAGCCGGATCTCCACCGCGCTTCTGGACTTCCGGAACTTCTTGCGCAGCACGAGCCGGGCGACGGCGTCCCCCACGGTCAGGACCAGCCCGGTGTCCGTGTCGGAGGTGCTGCTGCCCCGGAAGCCGTACGGCGCGCGCAGGCGGACGGCGGGGGCGTACGGGCCCCAGACGTCGACGCGGACCTGGCGGCGGTCCACGGCCACCGCGATCGGACCGGCGGGGCCGTGCGCGTAGCGGCGGGCGATCCACAGCGGTACGCCCTCCTGCCGCGCCCGCGCGGCGAGGGCGGCGACCTGCCCGGGGCCGCCGCAGCGGCGCACCGCGAGTTCGCCGAGCGCGCGGGCGAAGGCCGCCGCCTGACGCACCCTCAGGGGTACGCAGGTGCCGGTCGCCCGGGTGACGGGGACCAGGCCGGCTCCCTCGGGGAGCGCCTGCAGGGGACGTTCCGCGCCTCCGCCGCCCAGCCAGGCGCCCCGCAGAAACGCTTCGGCCATGGCGGCGAGGTTCAGTTCCTCCAGCGGGGTCGTCCGGCCGCCGCGGCGCAGCGCGTGCTCGGTGAGCCGCACGGTGCGCGCGAGCGGGTTGCGGGAGCGTTCCCCGTAGAGCACCTGGTCCATCGCCGTCCCCCTCTCGTTTCGGCCGCCGTGTGCTCAGACTCCGGTCGGGCGTGGTGCGGTTCCATGATCGGGCGGGGCGGGACAGGGGCACCGCTGCGGGGTACGGCGGAGGCCCGGCACCCGCCGTCCGTGCGGACGGGGTGCCGGGCCTCAGCTCGGGTTCTGGCGACTCGGGTCGTCAGTGGGCGTGGCCGTGGCCGTGGCCACCGGCGGCGGTCGGCTCTTCCTCTTCCTTCTTCTCGACGACCAGGGTCTCGGTCGTGAGCAGGAGGGAGGCGATGGAGGCGGCGTTCTCCAGGGCGGAGCGGGTCACCTTGACCGGGTCGATGACGCCGGCCTTGACCAGGTCGCCGTACTCGCCGGTGGCGGCGTTGTAACCGCTGCCCTTCTCCAGCTCGGCGACCTTGGAGACGATGACGTAGCCCTCGAGGCCGGCGTTCTCGGCGATCCAGCGCAGCGGCTCGACGGCGGCCTTGCGGACCACGGAGACACCGGTGGCCTCGTCGCCGGTCTTGTCGAGGTTGTTCTCGAGGACCTTGACGGCGTGGACCAGCGCGGAGCCACCACCGGAGACGATGCCCTCCTCGACCGCGGCGCGGGTCGCGGAGATGGCGTCCTCCAGACGGTGCTTCTTCTCCTTCAGCTCCACCTCGGTGGCGGCGCCGACCTTGATCACGCACACGCCGCCGGCCAGCTTCGCGAGGCGCTCCTGGAGCTTCTCGCGGTCCCAGTCGGAGTCCGTGGTCTCGATCTCGGCCTTGATCTGGCCGACGCGGGCCTCCACGTCCTCCTTCTTGCCGGCGCCGTCGACGATCGTGGTGTCGTCCTTGGTGACGGTGACGCGGCGGGCGGAGCCGAGCACGTCCAGGCCGACCTGGTCGAGCTTGAGGCCGACCTCCTCGGAGACGACCGTGGCGCCGGTGAGGACCGCCATGTCCTGGAGCATCGCCTTGCGGCGGTCGCCGAAGCCGGGCGCCTTGACGGCGACGGCGTTGAAGGTGCCGCGGATCTTGTTGACGACCAGGGTGGACAGGGCCTCGCCCTCGACGTCCTCCGCGATGATCAGCAGCGGCTTGGAGGCGTTGGCCTGGATGACCTTCTCCAGCAGCGGCAGCAGGTCCGCGATGGCGGAGATCTTGCCCTGGGTGATCAGGATCTGCGGGTCGTCGAGGACGGCCTCCATGCGCTCCTGGTCCGTCACGAAGTACGGCGACAGGTAGCCCTTGTCGAAGGCCATGCCCTCGGTGAAGTCCAGCTCCAGGCCGAAGGTGTTGGACTCCTCGACGGTGATGACGCCGTCCTTGCCGACCTTGTCCATCGCCTCGGCGATGAGCTCGCCGACCTGCTGGTCCTGGGCGGACAGCGCGGCGACGGCGGCGATGTCGGCCTTCTCGTCGATCGGGCGGGCCGAGGCGAGCAGGTCCTCGGAGACCGCGGCGACGGCGGCGTCGATGCCCTTCTTCAGGGCGGCCGGGGAGGCGCCGGCGGCGACGTTCTTCAGGCCCTCGCGGACCAGGGCCTGGGCCAGCACGGTGGCGGTGGTGGTGCCGTCACCCGCGATGTCGTTGGTCTTGGTCGCCACCTCCTTCACGAGCTGCGCGCCGAGGTTCTCGTACGGGTCCTCGATCTCCACCTCGCGGGCGATCGTGACACCGTCGTTGGTGATGGTGGGGGCGCCGAACTTCTTGTCGATGACGACGTTGCGGCCCTTGGGGCCGATCGTCACCTTGACCGTGTCGGCAAGCTTGTTGACGCCGCGCTCGAGGGCGCGACGGGCGTCCTCGTCGAACTTCAGGATCTTCGCCATGGCAGCGGGAGCCCTCTCGGAAATCTAGGTGAAATCACTGCGCCCCTGGGCCACCCGGCTCCTTGTCGGATGCTGGGGCCAGGGGCGCAGTGTTCGAGCAGAAGTACTTGCTACGAGGTCGAGTCGTCCGGGGCAGGCCCCGGGGTCCCCTTACTTCTCGACGATCGCGAGGACGTCGCGAGCCGAGAGGACGAGGTACTCCTCGCCGTTGTACTTGACCTCGGTGCCGCCGTACTTGCTGTACAGAACGACGTCGCCGACCTTCACGTCGAGCTCGACGCGCTTGCCGTCCTCGAAGCGGCCCGGACCGATGGCCAGGACGACGCCCTCCTGGGGCTTCTCCTTCGCGGTGTCCGGAATGACCAGGCCCGAAGCCGTGGTCTGCTCGGCGTCGAGCGGCTGGACCACGATGCGGTCCTCGAGCGGCTTGATGGCAACCTTGGAGCTGGCGGTCGTCACGATCCGACCTCCCCCTTCGGAGATCTCACGGGGTTAACTGTCTGAGGTGGCGACCAGGTCGATCCGTCGTCGCGGGTGCCGGACCTGCCCGTCGCGTTGTTGGCACTCTCCAGGGGGGAGTGCCAGACCTGAGACTATGACCGCGATTAGCACTCGGTCAAGCGGAGTGCCAATTGCCGTGCGGCGCGTCGGGGGGCGGGGGCGGTCTCCGGCACGGAGCCGTGCGGTGGGGGCGGTGAGGTGGCCGTCCGCCGAGGGCCGCGCCCCCGGCCCCCCTCCGGCCCCGCGGGCCTCGCCCTCAGGCGCCGGACGGGCTGGACATCACACCTACGTGGTCCTCCAGCCTGCCCACCTTCAGGCCCCGCTCCTCCAGCTCCCCGAGCAGCCGTGTGGTGCGTTCCGCCAGGGTCAGGGGCGGGGCCTCGCCCGACGGCACGGAGACGATGTCGCCGGGGCGCAGGCGGTGCGGGCCGTGGCTGTAGGTGAGGTGACCGTCGGGTTCGAGGGTCACGCGCCACAGGACCACCGCGGCGATGCCGCACTCGGCGGCGGCGCGCAGGGTGGTGGTGTCGTGGCGGCCGTAGGGCGGGCGGAAGAGGCGGGGGCGGACGCCGAACCGGGCGGCGAGCTTGCGCTGCTGGCCGCAGATCTGGGCGCGCTGCGCGGCGAGGGGCAGGCCGGGCAGGGCCGGGTGGTCGAGGGTGTGGTTCTGGAGGTTCGCGCCGACCGCGCGCAGGCGGGCGAAGTGGCCGTAGCCGGGGCCCATCACGCTGTCGGTGAGGAACATGCTGACCGGCAGCCCGCGTGCGCGTACCAGGTCGATGAAGCGGGGGTCGCGTTCGGCGCCGTCGTCGTAGGTGAGGAAGACGACCGGGTCGCCGGTGGCGACGTGGTCGACGACGGGCGGGAGCGGCGCCCGGGCGGAGGCGCTCGCCGTCGCGCCGGCGCGGGAGGCCACGTGTCCCGTGCCGGGCGGGGCCGCGCATCCGGCGGTCGCGGCGAGCAGGGCGAGGACCGCCGGGAGAGCCCGCGGGGTCCCGCGCCGCCTCACAGGTAGTCCTCCAGCCTGCCCACGGCGTACCCCTCGGCCGTGACCTTGTCGAGGAAGCGGCGGATCATGTCCGGCATGGTGCCCTTCCAGTCGCCGCGGCCCCGGAAGTGGGACAGCACGATGTCGCCGGGGCGGATCTTCCGGTCCCACTCGCGGTACTCCCAGCGGTCGGCGAAGACCTCCTCGTTCCACAGCGGGACGTGGGTGATGCCGCAGCTCTTGGCCGCGCGCAGGGTGGCCTTGTCGTAGTTGCCGTAGGGCGGGCGGAAGAGGACGGGGCGGGTGCCGTAGCGCTTCTCGACGACGTCCTGCATGCCGCAGATCTCGCGCTTCTGCTCGGCGTGGGAGAGGGCCGGCAGGTACGGGTGGCGGAGGGTGTGGTTGTGCAGGGCCACGCCCCGCTCCTGCATGTCCTTGAAGTAGCCGTAGTCCTCCTTGACCAGGTAGTCGCTGAGGAAGGCGCTGTACGGCACCCGCAGGTCGGTCATCATCCGCAGGAACTCGGGGTCCTTCTCGGCGCCGTCGTCGATGGTGAGGAAGACGACCTTCTCCTCGACCGGGACGGTGGTGAAGACCGGCGGGAGGCCGAGCCGTTCGTGCCCGTCGACCTCGAAGCCGTCCCGGGTGGTGATGCGCGGCTTCTTCGCCGGGGGCGGCGGCGCGGCCAGCGGGACCTTCTCCAGCCCCCAGCGCTTCGCCGCGGCGGCCCGTGCGGCCTGCGCGGCGCGCAGCTTGGTGGCGTAGGAGTCGAGGGCGCGGGCCGGGGGCGCCTGGAGGGGCCGGCCGCCGGCCGGTTCGACCGTGTCGCTGCCCTGGCCGCATCCCGAGGCGAGGGCCGCGAGCGCGAGGGCGGCGAGACCGGTCCGCACCCCCGCCCGCCGCATCCGCTTTTTATCGTTTTGTCCTACTACTCGCATGGGGCCGGATCCTCGCAGTCGCCCGGCCCGCGTCCGCCCCGACACCGCGGCCGGAGGCGCACGGTCCACCGACTGGCCCACAATGACCCGGTGAACGACCTCGCCCCGCTCCTCACCCCCGAAGGCCGCGCCCTCCTCGACGAGGTGCGCGACACCGACCCGGCCCGCGAACTCGCCGTCGCGACCCGGCTGCGCCGCGAACACCCCGCCGAGCTGGTGTCGGCGGCGCTCGGCCAGGCCCGGCTGCGGCAGCGGGCGGTGGCGAAGTTCGGGGCGGAGGACGCGGGGCGGATGTTCTTCACGCCGAACGGGGTGGAGCAGTCGACCCGGCGCGGTGTCGCCGCGTACCGGGCCGAGCGGCTGCGGGCGGCGGGGGTGCGGTCGGTCGCCGACCTGTGCTGCGGGATCGGCGGGGACGCGATCGCCCTGGCCCGCGCCGGTATCCGCGTCCTGGCCGTCGACCGGGACCCGCAGACGGCCGCGGCCGCCCGTGCCAACGCCGACGCGCTGGGACTCGCCGGCCTCATCGAGGTGCGCGAGGCGGATGTGACGGAGGTGGACACCGCCGGGTACGACGCGGTGTTCGTGGACCCGGCCCGGCGCTCGTCGAAACGCGGCCGGATCTTCGACCCGGAGGCGTACTCGCCTCCCCTGTCCTGGGCCGTGCAGGCGGCACTGAAGGCCCCCCGGGCCGCCGCCCTGAAGATCGCCCCCGGCATCCCGCACGAGGCGGTTCCGGCCGAGGCCGAGGCGGAGTGGATCTCCGACGGCGGGGACGTGAAGGAGGCGGTCCTGTGGTTCGGCACCGCCCCGGGCACGATCCGCGCGACCCTGCTCCCGGGCCCGCACACCCTGGTCTCCCGGGGCCTCCCCGACCCCGAGGTCCGCCCGGTCGGACGCTACGTGTACGAACCCGACGGCGCCGTCATCCGCTCCCACCTGGTGGCCGAGGTCGCGGAAACCCTCGACGGCGGCCTGATCGACCCGACCATCGCCTACATCACCACGGACACCCTGAGCCCCACCCCGTACGCCACGGCCTACGAGATCACCGACCGGCTCCCCTTCAACGTCAAGAAACTGAAGGCACTGCTCCGGGAGCGGCAGGTCGGCACCCTGACGGTCAAGAAGCGCGGCTCGGCCGTCGAACCGGAGGAGCTGCGCCGCAAGGCCCTCCCGAAGCCGCACGGCACCGCGGCGGTCACGGTCTTCCTGACCCGGGTCGCCGGCGCACCGACGATGCTCCTGGGCCACCCGGTGCGCTGACCGGCGCCGTCCCGCCGGGTCACGGCGCCCCGACGGGCCGCGGACCTCCGCCGTCCGGCGGCACACGGCGCCGTTCCGGCCAGGCGGCGCCGGGTGACACGCGGGCGCCCCGCATACGCGCCGGAAGCCGCCGCGTGCGGGGTCCGTGCCGCCCGGCAGCCCGGCACCCGGCCCACCGACCAGCCGTCGAGCGCGCCACGCGCGGACACGGCCGCCCCCGCACGAGGGTGCGACCGCCGCCCGGCAGGTGGCGGGCGGCGGCCCGGTCCGCGTGCGGGCGCCCGGTCCTCGGGCGGCGGGCTCCGCGCCTGAGCACCGTGCGGGGCCCGCATGGCCGCGTGGGGCGCTCGACAGCTGAGCGACGGGTGGTCAGGCGGTGCGCGACGGCGCCCCGCTCAGCCGCCCGGCTCCGCGGCCCGCCCCCGCAGCATCTCCCGCTCCCGCGCGTTGCCCGCCAGCTCCGCCGCCCGTGCGAACTCCTCCCGTGCCTCCTCCGTCCGGCCGAGGCGGGCCAGGAGGTCGCCGCGGACGGACGGCAGCAGGTGGTAGTCGCGCAGCGCCGGCTCCGTCGTCAGGGCGTCCACGAGCGGCAGCGCCGCCTCCGGTCCCTCCGCCATGGAGACGGCGACCGCGCGGTTGAGTTCGACCACCGGGGACGGCGCGCGGGCGGCGAGCAGGCCGTAGAGGGCGGCGATGCGCGGCCAGTCCGTCTCCTCGTAGCGGTAGGCGTGCGCGTGGCAGGCGGCGATGGCCGCCTGGAGGGCGTACGGGCCCGGGGGGCCGGAGGCGGCCGCGTCGGCGCGGGCGAGGGCGGCGACACCGCGGGCGATGAGCATGCGGTTCCAGCGGGCGCGGTTCTGGTCCTTCAGCAGCACCGGCTCGCCGTCGGGACCGGTGCGGGCGGCGGTGCGGGACGCCTGGAACTCCAGCAGCGCGGTCAGCCCGTGCGCCTCGGGCTCCTTCGGCATCAGCCCGGACAGCACGCGGGCCAGCCGCAGCGCGTCCTCGCACAGCGCGGGGCGCAGCCAGTCGTCGCCGGCCGTGGCCGCGTACCCCTCGTTGAAGATCAGGTAGATGACGTCGAGGACCGATGCGAGCCGGGCCTCGCGGTCGGGCCCGTACGGCACCTCGAAGGCGACGTCCTGCCTGGCCAGGGTGCGTTTGGCGCGCACGATCCGCTGCGCCGCCGTCGCCTCCGGCACCAGGAGGGCGCGGGCGATCTCGGCCGTGGTGAGGCCGCCGAGCAGCCGCAGGGTGAGGGCGGTGCGGGCCTCGGCGGAGAGGGCGGGGTGGCAGGCGGTGAAGACGAGCCGCAGCAGGTCGTCGTCGATGTCGTCCGGGCCGGCGGGCGGCTCCGGAGGGGCCGTCACCAGGTCGGCGTCCCGCCCGATCTCGGCGAGCTTGCGGGCGTAGGTCTCCCGGCGGCGGACCAGGTCGACGGCGCGCCGGCGGGCGGTGGTCATGAGCCAGGCGCCCGGGTTGCCGGGCACCCCGTCCCGCGGCCACTGCTCCAGGGCCGCGACCAGGGCGTCCTGCGCGAGTTCCTCGGCGATGCCGACGTCCCGGACGATCCGGGCCACCGCGGCGACCACCCGTGGGAACTCCATCCGGAACACGGTCTCGACGGTCCCGGCCGTGGCGTCCGGTCCGGCGGTGGGCTGTGGTGTCACAGCCCACCATCAGACACCCGTACGGCGGTGGGGCCAAGCAGGTTCCGCGGGCGGGCGGGGCCGGTCAGCCCTCCTCGATCTCCCGGACCTCGCAGGTCACCGTCCAGTGCGGCTCGTGCACCTTCAGGAACCGCTTCGTCCACTCGATCGCCTCGGCCTTGTCCTTGGCCTGGAGGAGGGCGTATCCGCCGACGACCTCCTTGGTCTCGGTGAACGGTCCGTCCGTCACGGACAGCCGGCCGCCCTCGTAGTGGACCCGGGAGCCCTGGGCGGTCGGGGCCAGCCCTGCGGTGTCCAGCAGGACGCCGTTCTTGGTCATCTCCTCGATCAGCTCGCCCATGCGCCGCATCAGCTCGGGGCTGGGGCCGCCCTCGGGGGAGTCGTTCTCGTCGATCCGGATGAGGGAGAGATAGCGGGGCATGACGCCTCCTCGTGGTGTGCGGGGCCGGTCCTTCCCGGCCTCTCACCCCTGCGTCGAACGGGACGGACGGAAATCGACACCCGCCCGGAAAGATCTTTCGCTCACCGCAGCGAGGCCCACAGCCGTCCCGCCTCGGGCTCGTCCGGCACCACCCGGTCGGGGTCGGAGGGTGCGGGCAGCACCGGCATGGTCACGGTGGTGACGCGGTCGGCGGTCAGCCCTTCCAGGCTGCGGGCGAACGTGACCAGTTCGCCGAGCGAGTCCAGACCGGTGTCGGTGGTGAGGCCCCCGGTGACGGCGTCGGCGACCTCGTACAGCACGGTGGGGCTGGTCAGCAGGTCCAGCTCGGTGATCCGCCCGACCAGCGTCTTCACCAGGTCCTGCTGGAGCGTGATGCGGCCCAGGTCGCTGCCGTCGCCGACGCCGTACCGGGTGCGGGCGAGCGCGAGCGCCCGGGTGCCGTCGAGGTGGTGGGTGCCGGCCTCCAGGGTGAGGCGGCTGCGGTCGTCGTCGATGTCCTGGCGGGTGGTGACGGTGACCCCGCCGAGCGCGTCGACCAGGCGGGCGAACCCGGCGAAGTCGATCTCGACGTAGTGGTCCATGCGGACACCGGTGAGGGTCTCGACGGTCTTCACCGCGCACACCGGCCCGCCCACCTCGTACGCGGTGTTGAACATGACCCCGGACACCGGCCGTGTCGACCCCCCGCCCTCCAGCGGGCAGGAGGGCCGGTCGACGAGGGTGTCGCGGGGGACGCTGACCACCGTCGCGGCGGTCCGCCCGGCGTCGAGGTGCACGACCATCGCGGTGTCGGACCGCGCGCTGCCGCCCTCCCCGCCGCCCAGCTCCCGGTTCTCCGCGCCGCCGCGCGAGTCGGAGCCGAGCACCAGCAGGTTCAGCGACCCGGTCGGCAGCGGCGAGGGGTCCCCGTACGGCGACGGCTCCGGGGTGACCTCACCCCTGGCGGGACGGTCGTCGCCCAGCGCCTGGTCGATGTCGACCCCGCGGATGTTCCCGTCCAGCCGCAGATACGCCCAGACTGCCGTGCCCGCGCCGAGCAGCAGCAGCCCGGCCAGTACGCCCCCGGCGGCCTTGAGCGCCCGTCTCCTCCGCCGGCCGGGCCGTGCGGCCGCGCGTATGTCCGCGCCCCCGGCGTCCCCTCCGGCGCTGTCCCCGCTTGTCCCCTGATGTGCCGTCACCATCAGGAACATACGTCCGAATTATGACGTCCGGTGCTCCCCGGACGTTTTTCTTGGGAAATTCTCAGACGTGAGACCGGCCCGGCTCCCGCCGGCCCGCCGGCGCGGCCGTGCTGCTCCGCACCACCAGGCTGGTCGCCAGCTCCACGCGGGTCGCCGCGGGGGCGTCCTCGCCCTTGCCCAGGTCGAGCACCAGCTTGGCCGCCGCCTCCGCCATCTCCGTCAGCGGCTGCCGCACGGTCGTCAGCGGCGGGCCCACCCAGCGGGCCACCGGCAGGTCGTCGAACCCGACCACGCTCAGGTCCTCCGGGATCCGCAGCCCCAGCTCGCGCGCGGCCTCGTACAGCCCGAGCGCCTGGAGGTCGTTGCCCGCGAACACCGCGGTGGGCCGGTCCTCGCGGCGCAGCAGGGCGAGTCCCTGCCGGTAGCCGGCGTCGTGGTGGAAGTCGCCGGTGACGATCAGCTGCGGGTCGACCGGCAGCCCGGCGGTCTCCAGGGCGGCCCGGTACCCGTCGACGCGGGCCCGGCTGCACATCATCCGCGAGGGCCCGCTGATCGCGCCGATCCGGGTGTGGCCCAGCTCGACCAGGTGCCGGGTGGCGGCGAGCCCGCCCTGCCAGTTGGTCGCGCCGATGGACGGCACGTCGGTGCCGGGGTCGCCGGCCGGGTCCATCACCACGAAGGGGATGGAGCGGCTGGTCAGCAGCGCGCGCCCGGACTCGTCGAGGCCGGACAGCACGAGGATCACGCCGTGCGGGCGGCGGGCGGCGACCTGGTCGGCCCAGGTACGGCCGGGCGTGAGCCGTCCCGCGCTCTCGGACAGCACCACGCTCAGCCCGGCGTCCCGGGCGACGTTCTCCACGCCCCGGATGACCTCCATGGCCCAGGCGCTCTCCAGCTCGTGGAAGACCAGGTCGATGAGGGGCGAGCGGCTGGCCTCGGCTCGGCGGCGCCGGTACCCGTGGGTGCGCAGCAGTTCCTCGACCCGGGAACGGGTGCCGGGGGCGACGTCGGCGCGGCCGTTGAGCACCTTCGAAACAGTCGGCGCGGAGACACCCGCCTCGCGGGCGATCTCGGCGAGCGTCGCGGTCTGCGTGCTGCGCCCGTGGGTCCGGGTCTCAGCGGGCTGCGGGGAAGTCATGGCGGCGATCGTATCTCCGCGAGCGGCGAGGACGAAGCCCTTCGACGGGCCGGAACATTCGGCCGATCTTCCGAAAGTTTCCCTCATCCGGCCGAAGCCGCGCCGGCCCGGGCGCGACCGGGAGCCGGCCCCCCGGGATCACACACTCCCCAGCGACTCGAACCGCCACCGGTGCACCGCCCGCGTGACCAGCGTGCCCTCCGGTTCCGGGAGTTCGGGGAGGTCCGCGTCGAGGGGGGCGTTCCACCAGGTGATGACGAGGACGCGGTCCTGGGGGGCGCGGAAGACCTCGCGGCGGGCCGGGCGGCGGGGGAGTCCGCGGGCCCGTTCCTCGGCCCAGGCCAGCAGGTCCGGGCCGCGGCCGGGGACCGCGCGGGCCTCCCACATCAGCGCGACGGTCATGGGTAGAGGTTCTCCCGGGCGGTCTCGTGGACGTGGTCGTGGGAGTGGGCGGCGCCCGGCACGTGCGGGTCGGTGACCGGGAGGGAGGAGTCCGCCGAGAGGTCCCAGTCGGAGGCCGCGCGGTTGCGGGCGACCATCTCCGCGCCGAGGGCGGCCACCATCGCGCCGTTGTCCGTGCACAGCTTGGGGCGCGGCACCCGCAGCCGGATGCCGGCCGCCTCGCAGCGCTCCTCGGCCAGCGCGCGCAGCCGGGAGTTGGCGGCCACGCCGCCGCCGATCATCAGGTGGTCGACGCCCTCGTCCTTGCAGGCCCGCACGGCCTTGCGGGTGAGCACGTCCACGACGGCCTCCTGGAAGGACGCCGACACGTCCCGCACCGGCACCTCCTCGCCCGCCGCCCGCCTGGCCTCGATCCAGCGGGCCACGGCCGTCTTCAGACCGGAGAAGGAGAAGTCGTACGCCGGGTCGCGGGGGCCGGTCAGGCCGCGCGGGAACGCGATCGCGTCCGGGTCGCCCTCGCGGGCGTACCGGTCGATGACGGGGCCGCCGGGGAAGCCGAGGTTCAGCACCCGGGCGATCTTGTCGAAGGCCTCGCCCGCCGCGTCGTCGATGGTCGCGCCGAGGGGACGCACGTCGGAGGTGATGTCGGCGGACAGCAGCAGCGAGGAGTGGCCGCCGGAGACCAGCAGCGCCATCGTCGGCTCGGGCAGCGGCCCGTGCTCCAGCTGGTCGACGCAGATGTGGGAGGCGAGGTGGTTGACCCCGTAGAGCGGCTTGCCGAGGGCGTAGGCGTACGCCTTGGCGGCGGAGACGCCGACCAGCAGCGCGCCGGCCAGCCCGGGTCCCGCCGTGACGGCGATGCCGTCGAGGTCGCGGGCGCCGACCCCCGCCTCCTTCAGCGCCCGCTCGATGGTGGGGACCATCGCCTCGAGGTGGGCGCGGCTCGCCACCTCGGGGACGACGCCGCCGAAGCGGGCGTGTTCGTCGACGCTGGAGGCGACGGCGTCCGCGAGCAGGGTGGTGCCGCGGACGATGCCGACGCCGGTCTCGTCGCAGGAGGTCTCGATCCCCAGTACCAGGGGTTCGTCAGCCATGGGTCTCGGTTCCTTGTACGCCGTTGACGGGGTGGCCCGGGGTCACGGAGGCGGACGGGCCGGTCAAGCGCATGACCAGCGCGTCCACGTTGCCCGGCTGGTAGTAGCCGCGCCTGACTCCGATGACCTCGAAGCCGAAGCGCTCGTAGAGCTTCTGGGCGCGGACGTTGTCGACGCGGCACTCCAGCATCACCTCGGCGCACTCGAACGCCGTGGCCGCGCGCAGCAGTTCGGTCAGCAGCCGCGAGCCCAGTCCGGTGCCCCAGTGGTCGCGGGTGACCGCGATGGTCTGGATGTCGGCGGCCGGGGCGCCGCCGTCGTCGCCCTCCGCGCCGGAGGTGGTGAGGCCGGCGTAGCCGACGATCCGGTCGCCTTCTTCGGCGACGACGTAGCGCCGGGTCGCGCCGGGCCCGCGGGAGTGGGCCAGCTCGGACCAGAACATGCCGCGCGACCACGCGTCCTCGGGGAAGAGGTCGCGCTCCAGCTCCAGCACGGGGTCGATGTCCCACCAGCGCATCTCGCGCAGGACGACCGTCTCGGTTCCCGTCACTTGGGGGTGACCACCTTGTAGTTCTTGGGGACCTGGGCATCGGGCCGCCGCAGGTACAGCGGCCGGGGCGCGGGCAGTTCCTCGCCCGCCGCCAGCTTCTCCGCGGCCAGCCGGGCGAGGGCGGCGGCGCTCACGTGCTCCGGCTCGTGCGCCCGGGGGAAGGTGTCCGGGTACAGCAGCGCGCCCGCGCCGACCGCGGGCAGGCCGGCGACCTGGCCGGCGATGTCCGCGGGGCGGTCCACGGCCGGGTCGGTGAGGCGGGTGCGCGAGTCGGCGTACCGCGCCCAGTAGACCTCCTTGCGGCGGGCGTCGGTCGCCACGACGAAGGGGCCCTCCAGGTCGGCCGCGTAGGCCAGGCCGTCCAGCGTGCACACACCGTGCACGGGCACGCCGAGGGCGAGCCCGAAGGCGTCGGCGGTCATCAGGCCGACCCGCAGGCCGGTGTAGGGGCCGGGGCCGGTGCCGGCCACGATCCCGGTGACGGCGTCGAGCCGCAGACCGGCCTCGGCGAGCACCCGGTCGACGGCCGGGAGCAGCAGTTCACCGTGGCGGCGGGCGTCCACCTGGCTCGACGAGGCGATGACGTCGTCGCCGTCGTGCAGCGCGACGGTGACGGCGGGAGTGGCGGTATCCAGAGCGAGCAAGAGCACGCAAACAGCCTACGGCTCCCGCGCCCCGGCCACGGCCGCACGGGCCGGACGGTCACGGACTGCTACGGTCGCGTCACGTCCGCACAGGACAGGGCGGAGCAGGACAGAGCAGGACAGGGGTGACGTCGATGGCGGGGACCAGCTCGATGATCGTGGCGGGGCTGACCGCGGCGGCCCTCGCGACGGTCGGCCACCTCGGCCACCGGGCGGCGGAGACGGTCCCGCCCGACCTGCGCCAGCGGGCGTCCGGCTCTCCGGCGCCCGCGCCGGAGGGGCCCCGCAACGGCCACCCGGCCGCGCCGCCCCCGCGCTCGGGGCAGGGGCAGCGCGTCGTCTACTCGCTGGGCCGCGACCGGGTGTGGCTGGTGGACGAGGGCGGCGCGGTGCGCCGCACCTTCGGCGTCAGCCCCAGCACGGTCGACCCGGCGCCGGGCACCTACCGGGTCACCTCCCGGTCCGGCTCCGTGACGGGGTCGGACGGCGTGCCGGTGGAGCACGTCGTGCGGTTCGCCAGCGTCGACGGCACGGCGATCGGGTTCAGCGCGGCGGTCGACGGCTCGGCGCCCGTCCTCGACCCGCGGGAACGCACGGGCGGGATCCGCGAGACGCGGGAGGACGCCGCGGCGATGTGGACGTTCGCGACGATCGGGCGAACGGTCGTCGTGGTGCCGTAGGTCCGCTACGCGGCCTCGCGACGGCCGCGCGCCGCCTTCTCCTCCCGCCGCGGCTCGGGAGCGGGCGGCGGTGTGGAGACGGCGGCGGCCGCCGCGCAGGCGGCGAGCAGGTCACGCATGGGCACCGGTCGCGGCGTGGGCTCACGCCTGCTCTGGATGGCCGGCATGGACGCCTCCTGGACGTCGGGGGGCGGACGCGGTTAGGTATACCTAACCGCGAGCTGGATACCATGTGACCACGCCGGACACCGCGGACGCAACACCATGCCGACACCTTGTCGGAACGCTCAGGCGGACAGCGAACCCAGCTCCGCCCCCGCCCAGCGCGCGCCGAGCCCCCGCACGGTCACGTGCCGGACCTCGTCCGTGGTGTCGCCGACCGCACGGTGGATGACGACGTACAGCCGGTCCTCGGTCAGCTCCTCGACCTTGCCCTCGCCCCACTCCACGACGACCACCGACTCGGGCAGCGAGACGTCGAGGTCGAGGTCCTCCATCTCGTCGAGCCCGCCGGACAGCCGGTAGGCGTCGACGTGCACCAGCGGCGGACCGTCCCCCAGCGGGGGGTGCACCCGGGCGATGACGAACGTCGGCGAGGTCACCGCGCCCCGCACCCCGAGCCCTTCGCCCAGCCCACGCGTCAGGGTCGTCTTGCCGGCCCCCAGCTCGCCGGAGAGCAGCACGAGGTCGCCCGCGCGCAGCAGCTTGGCGAGCCGCCGCCCGAGGTCGCGCATCTGCTCGGGGGAGGTGACGGTCAGTTCAGCCGGGGTGTGCGGTGCTGCTGCTTCCATAGCCACCCACGGTAGCTCCTGCGGGCACGGCGCCCGCGCGGACGAGCAGGTCGGCGAGACGGTCGGTCACCTGTTCGGGGTGCTCCAGCATCACCAGGTGCCCGGCGTCCGGCACGAGCACCAGCTCGGCCTCGGGCAGCAGATCGGCGATGGCCTCGCTGTGCTCGCTCGGGGTCACGAGATCCCCCACCCCGGCGAGCACCAGCACGGGCAGCTCCGCGAAGTGCGCCAGCGCCTCCGCCTTGTCGTGATCGCCAAAGGCCGGATAGTACTCGGCCACCACGTCGATCGGCGTCGACTCGATCATCCGCTCGGCGAACCGGGCGACGGCGGGATCCACGTCCCGCGACGCGAACGAGTACCGCTTCACGACCCCGGCGAACAGATCGGCCGTCGCCCGCCGCCCCTTCTCCACCAGCTCGGCCCGCTGCCCCAGCGCCTTCAGCACCCCGGGCAGCACCCGCCGCACCGCGTTGACCCCGGCCACCGGCAGCCCGAAGTTGACCTCCCCCAGCCGCCCCGACGACGTCCCCACCAAGGCGGCCCCCACGCACCGCTCCCGAACCAGCTCCGGGAACTGCTCGGCGAGCGCCATCACGGTCATCCCGCCCATGGAGTGCCCGACCAGCACCAGCGGTCCCTCAGGAGCGGCCGCGTCGATCACGGCCTTCAGATCACGCCCGAGCTGCTCGATGGTGACCGGCTCCCCGCGCTCCATCTGCGCGGCGCCCCGCGCCGAACGCCCGTGACTGCGCTGGTCCCAGTGCACGGTCCGCACCACACCGCGCAGCGCGGCCCGCTGGAAGTGCCAGGAATCCTGGCTGAGGCAGTACCCGTGGCTGAACACCACGGTCACCGGCGCGGGCGCCCGCCGCCCGAACAACCGCCGCCGCCGCCCTTCCTGCGCCTCGGGCTCTACCTCGTCGACCTCGTAGTACAGCTCGGTGCCGTCGTCGGCGTACGCCTTGCCGGGCATGCCGCGCAGGGAGCCGTACGGCCCCGCCGAGTCCAGGACCAGCCGGGCCTTGCGGCGTATGCCCCGGCCGACCGTCATCCGCTCGACGGCGACACCGGCGGCGGCCCCGGTGGCCAGCACGCCTATCGCGAGGCCCGCGACACCGGTCGCCCGGCGCCATCCCCCGGCGGACGCGGCCGTCACGGCCTGCGCACTGCTCTCGCTCACGTACCGCTCCTCTTCCCCGGACCCCACGCAAGGGCCCTTACCCGCTCTCTTCCCCGTTCACGTGAACACGCGGGACACGGCTGCCGATCCGGGTGACGATCTCGTACGCGATGGTCCCGCACGCCTGCGCCCAGTCCTCCGCGGTGGGCTCACCGCGGTCACCGGGACCGAACAGGACCGCCTCGGCCCCCGGCGCCGGCTCGTCGCCGCCCAGGTCGACGACGAACTGATCCATCGCGACCCGCCCGGCGACGGTCCGCCACTTCCCCTCGACCAACACAGGTCCGGCGGACGAGGCGTGCCGCGGAATGCCGTCGGCGTACCCGAGCGGCACCAGACCGAGAGTGGTGGCCCCCGGAGTCACATAGTGGTGCCCGTAACCGACCCCGTGCCCGCCCGGCACGTTCTTCACCAGCGCCAGCGACGCCGTCAGGGTCATCGCCGGCCGCAGCCCCAGCTCCATCGGCGTACCGATCTCGGGGCTGGGCGAGACGCCGTACACCGCGATGCCGGGCCGCACCAGGTCGAAATGGCTCTCGGCCAGCGTCAGGGTCGCGGGCGAGTTGGCGATGTGCCGCACCTCGGGCTCCACACCCCGTGCCTCCGCGTACGCCACCATCTCCCGGAACGTCGACAACTGGGCGGCGATCGACGGATGCCCCGGCTCGTCGGCACACGCGAAGTGCGACCACAGCCCGGTCACCCGCAGCAGCCCCTCGGCCTCGGCACGCAGCGCGCCCGCGACCAGCTCGGCCCAGTCACCGGGCTGGCAGCCACCGCGCCCCAGCCCGGTGTCCGCCTTGAGCTGGACCCGCGCGGCGCGGCCGGCGAGACGGGCGGCGGCGGTGACCTCGTCCAGCGCCCACAGCCCGCTCACCGAGACGTCGACGTCGGCCTCGATCGCCTCGCGCCAGGGCCCGCCTGGCGTCCACAGCCAGCACATGATCCGGACGTCGTCCGGCACACCGGCGCCGGGCGCGCGCAAGGCGAGCGCCTCCTGGGGCGTGGCGGTGCCCAGCCAGGTCGCACCGGCGGCGACGGCCGCACGGGCGCAAGGGGCGGCGCCGTGCCCGTACCCGTCGGCCTTGACGACGGCCATCAGGGCGGCGCCGGGGGCGCGCTCACGGAGGGTGCGCACGTTGGCCCGCACGGCGGCCAGATCGATCACAGCACGGGCTCGGAGCTCCGCGCCGTGCGGGTCACCTGTCTCTTTCATCCCCGACAGTCTCTCAGAGCCCCCACACCCCCACGGGAGGAGCGGCGCCTTCGCGCTCCGCGCGACCGTCCTGCCGTTCGGGCGGGGTGCCGTCCAGGGGGCGTCTACGCGGAAGCACCCGGCGTGGGGGCCCGCCGACGAACGTGTGCTGGACACACCGGGGTCTCGCACCACCCGGTGCGGGCGCGGGCCGGGGGATGTTCGCGCAACCCGGCGCTTACGGGGCGCCGCCGCGCCCGCCCGAGGCGGCACGAATGCCCGCGGATCACGGGGGGCGTGGCCGCGTACGGCGGGGAGGGGACGGGGCGGGGGCGGGCGCCCGCAGCGGCCGGCGCGTCCGCGTCCCGCACCTCTCCAGCACGCACTCTCGCGCCGGACCGAGGACGACCGCCCCCACCGCGGCCCCGCACCACCCACCCCCCGTGGGCGCTGCACCAGCCCCCCACCGGACAGAACCCCGCGCCGCAGGCGTCGGACCTCAGCCGCGGAGACCCGCACCGCAGGCATCCGGACCTGGACCCCCACCAGGCGGGGACCCACGCCGCAGGCGTCACACCTCAGCCCCGCGCCACGCTCCGCCAGGCCTCCGGGATCCGCCGCGCGACATCCTCCGCACTCACCGGCGCCCCCTCCGCCGCGAACCGCCCCGCCAACCCGTGCACGTACGCCGCCACGCTCCCCGCGTCCACCGCCGACAACCCCGCCGCCAGCAGCGACCCCCCGAGCCCCGACAGCACATCCCCGCTCCCCGCCGTGGCCAGCCACGGCGTCCCCGTCGGGTTCACCCGCACCGCACCCCCGCCCCCCGCCTCCGCGACCAGCGTCGTGGACCCCTTCAGCAGCACAGCCGCCCCGTACCGCGCCGCCAGCTCCCGCACGGCCGCCAGCCGCCCCGCCTCCACTTCCTCCCGCTCGACCCCCAGCAACGCGGCCGCCTCCCCCGCATGGGGAGTCATCAACGTAGGCACCCCCCGCTCGCCCCTCCCCCGCACCGCCCCGGCCTCCGCCAGCCGCAACCCGTCCGCGTCGATCAGCACCGGCACGTCCGCCGCCAGCACCTCCCCCACCGTCGCCGCGTCGTCCCCGGCCCCCGGCCCGACGACCCACGCCTGCACCCGCCCCGCACGCGCGGGCCCCCGCTCCGACACCAGCGTCTCGGGATGCCGAGCCAGCACCGCACTCCCCGCCGGCCCCACGTACCGCACGGCCCCGGCGCCACCCCGCAGGGCGCCGGCCACCGCCAGCACGGCCGCCCCCGGATACCGCGCGGACCCGGCCGCGATCCCCACGACCCCCCGCCGGTACTTGTCACTCTCCGCAGCCGGCACCGGCAACAACCGCGCCACCTCCCCGTGCTGCAGCGCCTCCGCCCGAGCCTCAGCGGCCCCCGCCGCCCCGTCCGGCTCCAGCTCCAGTCCGATGTCGACGAACCGCACGACCCCCGCGTACTCCCGAGCCGGATCGATCAGCAACCCCGGCTTGTACGCACCGAAGGTGACCGTGACATCCGCCCGGACAGCGGCCCCGCGCACCTCCCCCGTGTCCGCGTCGATCCCGCTCGGCAGGTCGACCGCGACCACGACCCCCCGCCCCCGGCCCCGTCCCCGCCGAGCGGCCTCGGCCAACGGCACCGCTTCCTCCCGCAGCCCGCCCTTCCCCCCGATCCCCACGATCCCGTCCACGACGAGATCGGCCCGCTCGACGAGCCCCACCGCGCTCCCGGCGTCCGCCACCACGGAACCCCCCGCCCGCCGCAGGGCGGCCAGCCCACCCGCATGAGCCCGCCCCGGCGCCAGCAGCACCGCCCGCACCCCGGCCCCCCGCCGAGCCAGCCGCGCGCCGGCGTACAGGGCGTCGCCCCCGTTGTCCCCACTGCCGACCAGCAGGACCACCCGGCTGCCGTACACCCGCCCCAGCACATCCGCGCACGCCGCGGCGAGCCCGGCGGCAGCGCGCTGCATCAGCGCCCCCTCCGGCAGCCGCGCCATCAGTTCCCGTTCCGCCGCCCTGACCGTCTCCACGCTGTAAGCAGTCCGCATGCTTCCGAGTTTCCCCGAAGCCCCGCCCCCTGCCCTCCCCCTGCTCCTCCCGTCACCAGAACCTCTTGACTCCACCCGGCGCCCTTGCCACACTCCCGGCCCCCACCGAATGAATCGATTCACTCGAACCGGTTCGACGACATGACGACAAGGACAAGAACCCCATGCGACGCATGCGATGCCGAGCCGCGTCACTCGCAGCAGCCGCCACGGCCCTCCTCACGGCGACAACCACCCTCACCCCGCCCGCCGCGGCCGCACAGCCGCCGGCCCCCGCCCGCGCAGCAGCCTGCGGCGACGGCACGTACCACGCCGAAGCCGTCAAGAACGGCTCCACCTGGACCGCCCGCCGAGGCGGCAGCACGGTCCACACCGGGACCGACATGCGCGCCGCCGTCCAGGCGGCGATCGGCGCGCTCACCGCGAACCGCACCAGCAAGGAACGCGTCGTGGTCCGCGGCTCCGGCTCCCTCTCCGCGGGCTCCCGCATCTCGCTCCCCAGCTACACGGTCCTCGATGTCTGCGGCACGATCGACGTCACCGGCACCGGCTCCGGCGACCAGGCGCCGGTCTACTCACGCGGCACCCGCGACATCGAGGTGCAGCACCTCAACGTCACCGGCGCCCCGCTCTACGGCATCTTCCTGCGCAACGTGGAGAACGTGGTCCTGGGCCGGATCGACATGCGTCTGTCCCGCGGCCTCGGCGTCCGCATCGACAACCGCGGCGACACCAGCCGGTGGACGCGCAACGTCCGTATCGACACCGTGTACGTGTCCGGCGCGTCCAGTCACGCCGTGGAGACGTACGGCGTCGACGGCCTGACCGTCGGCACGGTGACCGCCCGCAACGTGGGCGAGTCCGGCCTCCTCCTCAACCAGACCGTCAACGCCACGGTCACGAAGGTGGACGCGGAGAACGCCGGCACCGGCACCGGCTACGCGGCCTTCCGCATGGCCAACCGCAACGGCCGGATCGGCAGCAGCTACGCGACGAACATCCGCGTCGGCGAGGTGATCGCCCGCGGCGGCGGACGCGGCGTGTTCTGCGTCTCGGAGAGCGGCGGCGCGACGATCGACAGGATCACGCTCTCGAACACCGGCAACAACGCGATCCTGATCGAGAACTGCTACAACGTGACCCTCGCGGCCCAGAGCGGCACGGTCACGGGCGGCGGCGAGATCCGTCTGGCGGCCCGCTCGGAGTTCCCGAACAACAGGGACATCACCGTCCAGAACCTCACGGTGACGAACTCCTCGATCCGCGAGAGCCCTTGCGGCGAGAACATCACCTTCCGCAACAACCGCCTGGTGAACAGCGCGCAGTCGATCTGCTAGGCGGGCCGATCCACCGGGTGAGCCGATCTGCCAGGCAGGCAGGCAGGCCGGCCCGCACGACACAGCGGGGTGCGGCGCCCAAGGCGCCGCACCCCGCTCTCCAAGCTCGCGCTCAGCCCGTCAGTTGGTGCAGAGCATCCCCGCCCGCAGCCGCTTCAGGGTCCGCGACAGCAGTCGCGACACGTGCATCTGCGAGCAGCCCAGCCGCTCACCGATCTCCGCCTGCGTCAGCTCCTCCACGAACCTCCAGTGGACGATCTTCCGCTCACGCTCGTCCAGCTCGGCGATCATCGGGGCGAGGGCGTGGAAGTCCTCCACCAGCCCCAGCGCCGCGTCCTCGGCGCCGATGAAGTCCGCGAGCACGCTCTCGCCGTCCGGCTCGCTGCCGATGGCGGCGTCCAGCGACGCGGAGTTGTAGCCGTTGGCGGCCAGCCGGGCCTCGTTGACCTCGGCCTCGGTGAGGCTCATCAGCTGCGCCAGCTCGGCGGTGGTGGGCGTACGGCCCAGGCGGCTGCGCAGTTCCTCGGTGGCGCGGGCGAGCTGCACCCGGGCCTCCTGGAGCCGACGCGGCACGTGCACGGACCACGAGGTGTCGCGGAAGAAGCGCTTGATCTCGCCGACGATGTAGGGGATCGCGAAGGACGTGAACTCGACCTCGCGGGAGAGCTCGAACCGGTCGATGGCCTTGATCAGACCGATCATGCCGACCTGGACGATGTCCTCCATCTCCTCCGGGCCGCGGCTGCGGAACCGGCCGGCCGCGTAGCGGACCAGGGACATGTTCATCTCGATCAGCGTGTTGCGCGCGTACTGGTACTCGTGGGTGCCTTCCTCCAGCTCCGTCAGCCGCCGGAAGAACTGCCGGGACAGTTCACGCGCGTCCTGCGGCGCCACCTGGCCGGGATCCGCGACCTCCGGCAGCTCGGTCACGCTCTGCGCCTGGTCCGTCCGTGCCATTGTCGACGTCACAGTAAAGCCCTCCCTCATACGTGCCCCCGCTCCGATCCGGCTCCCCGCATGTACCCCCACTTCTGCGAAGCACGCACCTTCATCGACGATTTTTTCGCAGGAGGCGTACGAGGGCGAGAACGACGGTGAGGACAGCGGCGACCACCAGGAGCGCATCACCCCAGGCGGGAAGGTCGACGGCCACCCCGGGCCACGCGGATCCCACGGCCCCTCACCCCTCCGCGACCACGACGGCCGAGGCCACCCCGGCGTCGTGGCTCAGCGAGACGTGCCAGGAGCGCACCCCCAGCTCCTCCGCGCGGGCGGCGACGGTCCCCTTGACCCGCAGCCGCGGCCGCCCGCTGTCCTCGCACCACACCTCCGCGTCGGTCCAGTAGAGCCCCGCGGGGGCCCCGAGCGCCTTGGCCAGTGCCTCCTTGGCGGCGAACCGCGCCGCCAGGGAGGCGACGCCGCGCCGCTCCCCGCTGGGCAGCAGCAGCTCGCTCTCCACGAAGAGCCGCTCGGCCAGCCCGGGCGTGCGTTCCAGCGACGCGGCGAACCGCTCGATCTCGGCGACGTCGATCCCGACTCCGATGATGCTCATGCGGGCACCCTAAAGCGACGGGCCCTCCGGCCCCCTACTCCACGGTGACCGACTTGGCGAGGTTCCGCGGCTGGTCGACCTCGTTGCCGCGGGCGGTCGCCAGCTCGCAGGCGAACACCTGCAACGGCACGGTCGCCACCAGCGGCTGGAGCAGCGTCGGCGTGACGGGGACGCGGATCAGATGGTCGGCGTACGGGACGACCGTCTCGTCCCCCTCTTCCGCGACCACGATGGTGCGGGCGCCGCGCGCGCGGATCTCCTGGATGTTGGAGACGATCTTGTCGTGCAGCACGGACCGTCCGCGCGGCGACGGCACGACCACGACGACCGGCAGGCCGTCCTCGACGAGCGCGATCGGCCCGTGCTTCAGCTCGCCGGCCGCGAACCCCTCGGCGTGCATGTAGGCGAGCTCCTTCAGCTTCAGCGCACCCTCCAGCGCGACCGGGTGGCCCACGTGCCGGCCCAGGAACAGCACCGTGTTCTTCTCGGCCAGGGAGCGGGCGAGCCGCCGTACCGGCTCCATGGTCCGAAGGACCCGCTCGACCGCGCCGGGGATCGACGCGAGGTCCCGCACCACGGCGCGGATCTCGTCGGCGTACTGGGTGCCGCGCACCTGCCCCAGGTACAGCGCGACCAGATAACAGGCGACCAGCTGCGTCAGGAACGCCTTCGTCGACGCGACGGCGACCTCCGGACCGGCGTGCGTGTACAGCACCGCGTCCGACTCCCGCGGGATCGTCGATCCGTTGGTGTTGCAGATGGCCAGCACCTTGGCGCCCTGCTCACGGGCGTGCCGCAGCGCCATCAGGGTGTCCATGGTCTCGCCGGACTGGGAGATGGCGATGACGAGGGTCTGCTGGTCGAGGATCGGGTCCCGGTAGCGGAACTCGCTCGCCAGCTCCACCTCGCACGGCACGCGCGTCCAGTGCTCGATGGCGTACTTGGCGATGAGGCCCGCGTGGAAGGCGGTGCCGCAGGCGACGATGACGACCTTGTCGACCTCGCGCAGCACGCCCGCCGGGATGCGCACCTCGTCCAGGGTCAGCGAGCCGGAGCCGTCGACGCGGCCCAGCAGGGTGTCGGCGACCGCCTTCGGCTGCTCGGCGATCTCCTTGAGCATGAAAGAGGCGTAGCCGCCCTTCTCGGCGGCGGAGGCGTCCCAGTCGACGTGGTACGCGCGGACGTCGGCCGGAGCCCCCTGGAAGTCCGTCACGGTCACCGCGTCGCGGCGCACTTCGACGACCTGGTCCTGCCCCAGCTCGATCGCGTCGCGGGTGTGGGCGATGAACGCGGCGACGTCGGAGGCGAGGAACGACTCCCCCTCCCCGACACCCACCACCAGCGGCGAGTTGCGGCGCGCGCCGACCACCACGTCCGGCTCGTCGGCGTGCACGGCGACCAGGGTGAAGGCGCCCTCCAGCCGCCGGCACACCAGCCGCATCGCCTCGGCGAGGTCGGCGCAGGCGGAGTACTCCTCGGCGAGCAGATGGGCGACGACCTCGGTGTCGGTCTCGGAGCGCAGCTCGTGCCCGCGCTCGGTCAGCTCCTCCCGCAGGGCGGCGAAGTTCTCGATGATGCCGTTGTGGACGACGGCGACCCGGCCCGCGTCGTCGATGTGCGGGTGGGCGTTGGCGTCGGTGGGGCCGCCGTGCGTGGCCCACCGGGTGTGGCCGATGCCGGTCGTCCCGGTCGGCAGCGGCCGGTCGGCCAGTTCCTTCTCCAGGTTGACCAGCTTCCCGGCCCTCTTCGCCGTGGCCAGTCCGCCGTCGGCCTGCACGGCGACGCCCGCCGAGTCGTAGCCCCGGTATTCGAGTCGCTTCAGTCCGGCCGTCACGACGTCAAGCGCCGACTGCGGCCCCACATAACCCACGATTCCGCACATGCTCGGCAGCCTACGGTCCGTCAGCCGCCGGAAACGGCCTCCGCGTGCCCGGAATCGGAAATTCCCACCGGTGCGCGAGGCACCGGTGGGAGAGGTTCCGCGTCAGCCGAGCTTGCCGACCTGCGCGGCGACGACGTCGGCCGGGACCTCGAAGTCCTCGCCGGTGGCCATGGCCGCGAGGTTCACGGCGCTGAAGGTGACCACGGTGGCGCCCTTGCGCACCACGACGATCTTGTTGGGCGCCTCGACGCCCTCGTCGGCGGCCACGGTCAGCGTGACGGCGGCTCCCTCGTCGCCGCCCTCGGGGGCCGCGGTGGTGGCGACCTTGACGACGTCCATCGGCTCGCCGACGACGGTGGCCTTGTAGCCGCCCACGCACTTCTCGGCCGCCGCGGCCAGGCCCTTCATCGCCTGCTCGGCGCCGTCGCCGTCGTAGGAGGCGAGGTTGATCAGCGCCTTGTCCACGTCGAGCGCGGCCATCAGGGCGTCCTCGGGCTTGGTGTCCGCGGACGGCTTCACCGGGTCGCCCGTCCAGGACCGCTTCACGGACGCGGCCGGCTCGCCCTGCGCCACGGCGGCCTGGGCGCGGGCCAGCGGCAGACAGGCGGCGTCCTCCGTCTTCACCTTGCCGGCGGCGACGTCGTCCGTCGCCGGGAGCTTGGTGGCGACCTTGCCGCTCTTGACGTCCGACTGCGCGAGGGCGGCCTTCTCCAGGTCGGCGGCGGTGAGCGCCTCCGCCGGGGCGCCGGAGGCGGCGGACGCGCCCTTGCCCTCGTCGGCCTTGTCCTGGTCGTCGCCGGAGCCGCCGCAGGCGGTGACGAGCAGGGCCAGCGCGGCGACGGAGGCGGCGAGCGCGGTACGACGGACGGAACTGGTTCTCACGGAGGAACTCTTTCTCGAAGGCGCGGAGGCATCCGCATCATGTGCGCGCACTGTACACAGCCGCCTCACAGATGATCATCGGATCCCCCACGGGACGCCGACGTGACACAGCCCACCTGTCGCCACGTTCGAACTCCGTTAACAATGGACTGTGATCTCTCCGGTCCCCTCGATGCCCCGGAGCGCCCACCGGCAGCGGCCGGAGGCGACTCCCTACGTCGACCTCACCCGTGCCGAGTGGAGCGCGCTGCGCGACAAGACGCCGCTGCCGCTGACCGCGGAGGAGGTGGAGCGGCTGCGCGGTCTCGGCGACGTCATCGACCTCGACGAGGTGCGGGACATCTACCTGCCGCTGTCCAGGCTGCTCAACCTCTACGTCCGCGCCACCGACGGCCTGCGCGGCGCGCTCAACACCTTCCTCGGCGAGAAGGGCTCCCAGTCGGGCACGCCCTTCGTCATAGGGGTCGCCGGTTCCGTCGCCGTCGGCAAGTCCACGGTGGCGCGGCTGCTGCGCGCGCTGCTGTCCCGGTGGCCGGAGCATCCGCGCGTGGAGCTGGTCACCACGGACGGCTTCCTGCTCCCCACCAAGGAGCTCCAGGCGCGCGGCCTGATGTCGCGGAAAGGTTTCCCCGAGTCCTACGACCGGCGCGCGCTGACGCGGTTCGTCGCCGACATCAAGGCGGGCAAGTCGGAGGTCACCGCACCCGTCTACTCCCACCTCATCTACGACATCGTCCCCGGCGAGAAGCTCACCGTGCGGCGGCCGGACATCCTGATCGTCGAGGGCCTCAACGTCCTGCAGCCCGCCCTCCCCGGCAAGGACGGGCGCACCCGGGTGGGCCTCGCCGACTACTTCGACTTCAGCGTGTACGTCGACGCCCGCACCGAGGACATCGAGCGCTGGTACCTGAACCGCTTCCGCAAGCTGCGGGACACCGCGTTCCAGGACCCGTCCTCGTACTTCCGGAGGTACACGCAGGTGTCGGAGGAGGAGGCGCTGGACTACGCCCGCACGATGTGGCGGACCATCAACAAGCCGAACCTCGTCGAGAACATCGCCCCCACCCGGGGCCGGGCCACCCTGGTCCTCCGCAAGGGCCCCGACCACACGGTCCAGCGCCTGAGCCTGCGCAAACTCTGAGACACGGCCACCCCTGGGAGGCACAGGCAAGAGGGTGCCGCGCTCCCCCGCACGGAAAGGCACCCGGCGCGGGTGCCGGCCGAGGGGGGGGAGCCTGCGCAGCCCGGTGCTCACGGGGCGCCTCCCGGAGGGGGCGTCCCCAGCCCCCACCGGACCGCCCCCAGGCGTCACACCTCAGCCCAGTGCGGACTTCACCGCGTCCGCGAGCCGTCCCGCCACCGACCGGGCCTGCTCGATGTCAGCCGCTTCGACCATCACCCGCACCAGCGGTTCCGTGCCCGAGGGACGCAGCAGCACCCGCCCGGTCTCGCCCAGCTCGCGCTCGGCCTCGCCGACCGCCGTCGCCAGCTCCGCCGACGTCTTCACCCGGGACTTGTCCACATCGGGCACATTGATCAGCACCTGCGGCAGCCTCTCCATCACCGAGGCCAGCTCCCGCAGCGTCCGCCCGCTCTGCGCGACCCGCGCCGCCAGCAGCAGCCCCGTCAGCGTCCCGTCCCCGGTCGTCGCGTGGTCGAGGACGATGACGTGCCCGGACTGCTCCCCGCCCAGGGCGAAGCCGTTCTCCTTCATCTCCTCCAGGACGTACCGGTCCCCCACCGCCGTCTGGACGAGCCGGATCCCCTCCCGCTCCATGGCGAGCTTGAACCCGAGGTTGGACATCACCGTCGCGACCACGGTGTCGGACCGCAACGCGTTCCGCTCCCGCATCGCCAGCGCCAGCACGGCGAGGATCTGGTCCCCGTCGACCTCCTCCCCGGTGTGGTCCACGGCCAGACACCGGTCCGCGTCCCCGTCGTGCGCGATCCCCAGCGCGGCCCCGTGCTCGACCACCGCGGCTTTCAGCTGCGCGAGATGCGTGGATCCGCACCCGTCGTTGATGTTCAGCCCGTCCGGCTCGGCCCCGATCGTCACGACCTCGGCCCCGGCCCGCCGGAACGCCTCGGGCGACACCTGCGACGCCGCACCGTGCGCCTCGTCGAGCACGATCTTCAGCCCGTCGAGCCGGTTCGGCAGCACGCCCACGAGGTGGGCGACATACGTGTCGAGCCCTTCCCCGTAGTCCCGCACCCGTCCGACCCCGGCCCCGGTGGGCCGGTCCCACGGAGCGCCGGTCCGGTGCTCCTCGTAGACCGCCTCGATCCGGTCCTCCAGCTCGTCCGCGAGCTTGTGCCCCCCGCGGGCGAAGAACTTGATGCCGTTGTCGGGCATGGCGTTGTGGCTGGCGGAGAGCATCACGCCCAGGTCGGCCCTGAGCGCGCCGGTGAGGTGGGCGACGGCCGGCGTCGGCAGCACGCCGACCCGCAGGACGTCCACGCCCGCGCTGGCGAGCCCGGCGACCACGGCGGCCTCCAGGAACTCCCCGGACGCGCGCGGGTCACGCCCGACCACGGCGGTGGGCCGGTGCCCTTCGAACGTGCCCGCCTCGGCCAGTACGTGCGCGGCGGCGACGGACAGGCCGAGCGCCATCTCCGCCGTGAGATCCGCGTTGGCGACACCGCGCACGCCGTCCGTGCCGAAGAGTCGTCCCACTTGTCCTCCTGAAAATGCGTCAGTACCGACAGCCGTCCGGGCCCGCCACCAAGGTCCCGCCGAGGCGTGGGACCGGCCGGTACGGCCGACGGCTGTGCCACTGACAAAGCTGAGCTTCTGATGTGTCCGGGGGTCGTGCGACGGTCGCGGAACGGCCGCGGCTCCCGCGTCACGGGAACGCTCACCACGACCTCACCGGGCACGCACCAGGTGTCACCGCCCGACCCGGGCGTCACCACCCGACCCGACCATCCGATCACATTAGCGTTTGAGCGCCTTGTGCCGTTATACGCCCACGACAGTGAATAAACGAACGCCCCGGCAGCACGATGGCGTGCCGCCGGGGCGTTCGGAGTACGCACGAGCGCCCTGTGATTAGCGCTTGCTGTACTGCGGAGCCTTGCGGGCCTTCTTCAGACCGGCCTTCTTCCGCTCGACCGCACGGTCGTCGCGGCGCAGGAAGCCGGCCTTCTTCAGCGGACCGCGGTTGTTGTCGACGTCCGCCTCGTTCAGCGCACGGGCGACACCGAGACGGAGCGCACCGGCCTGACCGGAGACACCGCCACCCGCGATGCGGGCGATGACGTCGTAGCGGCCCTCGAGCTCGAGCACCTTGAAGGGCTCGTTCACTTCCTGCTGGTGCACCTTGTTCGGGAAGTAGTCCTCGAGGGTGCGACCGTTGATCTTCCACTTGCCGGTGCCCGGGACGATCCGGACGCGGGCGATGGCGTTCTTGCGGCGGCCCAGGCCGGCGGCCGGCTGGGGCTCGCCGAAGCGGGAGGCCATGGACTCCGAGGTGTACTCGCCCTCGACGGGCACCTCGGACTCGGTGGTGTAGCTGTCGATGTCAAGCTCTTCGAGCGGCTGCTCGGCAGTGGTCTCGGCCACGATTCTCCTCAGATTCTCTTCGGTCTTAGGGGGTGGCCGGACTTACTGCGCGACCTGGGTGATCTCGAACGGCACCGGCTGCTGAGCGGCGTGCGGGTGCTGGTCGCCCGAGTAGACCTTCAGCTTCGAGAGCATCTGACGGCCCAGGGTGTTCTTGGGGAGCATGCCCTTGACGGCCTTCTCGACGGCCTTCTCGGGGTTCTTGGCAAGCAGGTCGTCGTAGCGGACGGAGCGCAGACCACCCGGGTAGCCCGAGTGGCGGTACGCCATCTTCTGGGTCCGCTTGTTGCCGGAGAGGTGCACCTTGTCGGCGTTGATGATGATGACGAAGTCACCGGTGTCGACGTGGGGCGCGTAGATCGGCTTGTGCTTGCCACGCAGGATGGAGGCGGCGGTGGAGGCCAGACGGCCCAGGACGACGTCCTGAGCGTCGATGACGTGCCACTGACGCGTCACATCGCCGGGCTTGGGGCTGTACGTACGCACGGTTCGTAGCCTTCGCTTCTTCAGTGAATGGTCCTGACAAGGTCACCGAAGACGATCACGACAGCCCTGACCGCACAGCGGTGACGCAAACCGCGTGCTGGTCGCTGGTCATCGGCCCGGTGGACCGGTGTAAGGGCCCCTCACGTGAGAATGAGTAAGCCACTACACACAACGAACATGCAGGATATACGCGCTCGGCCGGACGGGTCAAAACGAGCCCGCCGCCCGGGGGCGCACACCATTTTACGACCGCACCGCCCCCCGCACGGCCGCACGCCCCTCTTCCGGCGCCCGCCCCGTGTCCTCCGCCCCCCGCGCGCCCCTGACCGCGTGGGACGCCACCGTCCCCGCCAGCGCGCACAGCGTGACGGCGTCCCGGAACGCCCGCCGCTTCCCCGACTCCAGCCAGGGCCAGGTCACCCCCGGGAGCTGCGGCACCAGCGCCAGCCAGAACCACGGCCGCCGGGTCACCGACCCCGCGTACGGCAGGCCGGCGAGCAGCAGCGGCAGCACGACGAGCAGGTAGTGGTTGTAGGAGGGCCGCGACACCAGGAACGCGGACAGCATCAGCCCGGCGGACGTCTCCGCGAGGCGCAGCGGCTCGGGACCCGGCCCGCGCCACCGCCGGTACGCGCACCCCACCCCCACCGCGGCGGCGGCCACCGCCAGCGCCGTGGCCAGGGCCTGCGGCACGCCGAGCCGGGGCAGCACGGCCGCCGGGCCCGCCTCGTAGAGCCGCAGGAAGGCGTCGTCCGCGGTGAACAGGAAGGGGAGAGTCCGGGTGAGGAAGCCGGTGGGGTCGGGCAGGAAGAAGGCGGCCGCCACCGACGCGACGGCCGGCACCAGCACCACCAGGGCGAGCGCGCCCCACCGGCGCGCGAAGAGGAACAGCAGCGCCATCGGCGCGAGCAGCGGCTTCAGCGCCACCGCCACCCCGATCACCGCGCCCGCCGCGAGCCACCGGCCGCGGCTCGCCAGCAGCAGGCACAGCGGCAGCGCCAGGACGGCCGTCACCGTCCAGTTGCCCAGCCGCACCAGCTGCGCGAACGGCGCGAACCCGGCCGCGAGCCCGAGCAGCCCCAGCACGGCGAGCCTGCTGTGCAGCGGCACCCGGTGCAGCAGCAGCGCGCACACCCAGCCCAGCGCGAGCGCGACGACGACCGCCACCGGCACCAGGACGTCCAGCACGGACCGCGGCAGCAGCGCCTGCGGGGCGGCCGCGACCACCGCGCTCGGAAAATAGAGGAAGTGCGCGTCGTCGTACGGCGACCCGCCGTCCAGCCAGGTGCGCGCCGCGTCCACGACGATGCCGTTGTCCATGCCTCCGTCCGAGGTCACCAGCACCGCATGGGTCGTCAGCGCGCCCAGGACCGCCACGAGTCCGGCCCACCAGCCGGCGCCCGCGGGGCGCACCAACCACCCGGAGATGTCGCTTTTGCCCGTCACCATGGGCGCAACGCTAAGGCTTCGCGGGCCCGTTGAGGCGGACCAGCACACCCCTTGCCCCGTCTAAGATGCGCCCCATGAGCTTTGGGCAGGGGGGGTCCTCGCAGCAGTGGGATCCCTGGAAACCGAATTCCCAGCAGCCGTGGAACAGCGGCAGCGCCGGCGGGTCGCCCGACTGGGCGGCGCTCGCCGACGCGTCCGAGGCCCGCGCCAAGCGGCGCCGCCTGCTGTTCATAGGCGGCGGCGCACTCGCCGCCGTCGCGATAGGCACCGCGGTGGCGGTCGCCGTCGTGTCGGCGGGCGGCTCCGGCCAGGCCTCCCCGGGCGCCTCGTCCCAGCTGCCCGGGGTCTCCGACCTGCCGAGCGCCACCGGCACCGTCCCGTCGTTCGCGCCGACGAGCGCGCCGCCCCCGCTGGACCCGAAGGACTTCGTCGCCAGCGCCCGGAAGGACAAGGCTCCGCTGAGCCCCGACATCCTCTTCCCGGGCACGCAGCTGACCATGGGCGACACGGTCTACAAGAAGGGTCCGACGGCGGACACCAAGGACTGCGCGTCCGCGGCCAAGGCCACGCTCCCCAAGGTCCTCACCGACAACGACTGCACCCGGCTGATCCGGGTCACCTACAGCCGGGACGGCGTGGCGGTGACGGTCGGCGTGGCCGTCTTCGCGACCGAGGCGCAGGCCACGAGGGCCAGGCAGCAGGCGGACGCGAAGAGCATCGTCAAGTCGCTGGCCGGCGGCGGTGTGAAGGACTTCTGCGCCGGCGCGGTCTGCCGCTCCACCACCAACGCCTACGGCCGCTACGCCTACTTCACCCTGGCCGGCTTCACCAGCGGCGAGGACGTGACGGAGAAGGACGAGGCCGTCTTCAAGACCGGCGACGACCTCCAGGAGTTCACGTACCGTCAGATCCGCCGCAGGGGCGAGGCCCAGGCGTCGGCGGCGGCGGTCGGCTGACCCCGCCGTCCGGAGCGCGTCAGCAGCAGCCGGCCGACGGCAGCGTCCGCTTGTTGCGCGCCTCGGCGCTGCGCGCCGCGAGGAGTTCGTCGGCCGGGTAGCCGACCTCCTCCAGGGTCAGGCCGTGCGGGCGTACGACGTGCACCGCCGAGTCCCGTACGCCCGCCGCCAGGACCTTCGCGGGCCAGTCCGGGGCGCGGTGCCCGTCGCCGACGAACAGCAGCGCGCCGATCAGCGAGCGCACCATGTTGTGGCAGAAGGCGTCGGCCCGCACGGTGGCCGTGACGATCCCGTCGTCGCCGCGCGCCAGGCTCAGTTCCTGCAGCGTCCGGATGGTCGTCGCGCCCTCGCGCCGCTTGCAGTACGCGGCGAAGTCGTGCTCGCCCAGCAGCCCGCGGGCGGCCTCGTTCATGGCGTCCACGTCCAGCGGCCAGTCGTGCCACAGCACGTGGTTGCGCAGCAGCGGGTCGACACCGCCGGGGTTGTCGGTGACGCGGTAGGCGTAGCGCCGCCAGATCGCCGAGAAACGGGCGTCGAAGCCCTGCGGCGCCTCCCTCAGCGCCCACACCCGCACGTCCTTCGGCAGCCGCCCGGCGAGCCGCTTCAGCAGCTTCGGACGGTGCTCCGCCCACACCTCGCGCGGCAGGTCCACGTGCGCGACCTGGCCCCGCGCGTGCACGCCCGCGTCGGTCCGCCCCGCCACGGTCAGCTCGAACGTCGTCGCGGACCGCGTCACGGTCCGCAGGGCGTCCTCGATCTCCCCCTGTACGGTCCGCCGCCCCCCGGCCTGCTTGGCCCACCCGGAGAAATCGGTCCCGTCGTAGGAAAGATCCAGCCGAACCCGCACCACACCACTCACCCGGATCTCCGATCACCACAAAGGAAGCGGGCCCGCTCCTCGAAAGAAGCGGGCCCGCAACAACACCCTCGAGGGGCGCGGGACTGTGCTCGACGTGCGGCTCCGCCACGACGGCGCCACAGCCGGCCGCACAGCCCCGCCGGAACGCTTACGCGTCCTTCGACTCCTCGGCCGGAGCCTCGGCAGCCTCGTCCTTCGACAGGTCGGCCTTGTTCTCCGCGGCCTCGGCGGCCTCGGCGTCCTTCGCGGACCGCTTGGTCGCGGCCTCGGCCTCGCCGACCGCGGCCTGCTGCACCGTCAGCGCCTCGACCAGCTCGATGACGGCCATGGGCGCGTTGTCGCCACGGCGGTTACCGATCTTGGTGATGCGGGTGTAGCCACCGGGACGGTTCTCGTAGCGCGGGCCGATCTCGGTGAAGAGCGTGTGGACGATGCTCTTGTCCGTGATCACCTGGAGCACCTGACGGCGGTTGTGAAGGTCGCCCTTCTTCGCCTTGGTGACCAGACGCTCGGCGTAGGGACGCAGCTTGCGCGCCTTCGCCTCGGTGGTGGTGATGCGGCCGTGCTCGAAAAGCGCCTTCGCGAGGTTCGCGAGCATGAGCTTCTCGTGCGAGGCGCTGCCGCCCATACGGGCACCCTTGGTGGGCTTCGGCATGATGACTCTCCTGTGTGTCTGCCCCGGCCGTATCAGGTACCGGAGTCAGTATCCGAGCAGGCGGTCGCCTGTCGGAGATCCGGGCAGAGCCCCGGAGGGGCCTGCTCGGAAGGGGCGCGGGGAACTGCGCGACACAGCGCACCCGCGCCCGAGTACGGACCGGAAGGCCCGGACTCTCAGTACTGCTCGGTCTCCACGAACCCGGCGTCCGCGTCGTCATCGGCGCCGAACGCGTCCGCGGCGGCGGTCGGGTCGAACCCGGGAGGCGAGTCCTTGAGCGCGAGGCCCATACCGGCCAGCTTGGCCTTGACCTCGTCGATGGACTTCGCACCGAAGTTCCGGATGTCGAGCAGGTCCGCCTCGGACCGCGCGACGAGCTCACCCACGGAGTGGATGCCCTCACGCTTGAGGCAGTTGTACGACCGGACCGTGAGCTCCAGCTCCTCGATCGGCAGCGCCAGGTCGGCGGCGAGGGCGGCATCCGTCGGGGACGGACCCATGTCGATGCCCTCGGCGTCGATGTTCAGCTCGCGGGCGAGACCGAACAGCTCGACCAGGGTCTTGCCGGCGGAGGCCATGGCGTCACGCGGACGCATCGCCTGCTTGGTCTCGACGTCGACGATCAGCTTGTCGAAGTCGGTGCGCTGCTCGACTCGGGTCGCCTCGACCTTGTAGGTGACCTTGAGGACCGGCGAGTAGATCGAGTCGACCGGGATGCGGCCGATCTCCTGGCCGACCTGCTTGTTCTGCACGGCGGAGACGTAGCCGCGGCCGCGCTCGACGGTCAGCTCCATCTCCAGCTTGCCCTTGCCGTTGAGCGTGGCGAGGACGAGGTCCGGGTTGTGCACCTCGACGCCGGCCGGGGGCGCGATGTCGGCGGCGGTGACCAGACCCGGGCCCTGCTTGCGCAGGTACATCACGACCGGCTCGTCGTGCTCCGAGGAGACGACCAGCTGCTTGATGTTGAGGATCAGGTCGGTGACGTCCTCCTTGACGCCCGGCACGGTGGTGAACTCGTGCAGGACGCCGTCGATGCGGATGCTGGTGACAGCGGCACCGGGGATCGACGACAGGAGGGTGCGGCGGAGGGAGTTGCCGAGGGTGTAGCCGAAGCCCGGCTCCAGCGGCTCGATCACGAACCGGGAGCGGAATTCGTCGACGACCTCTTCGGTCAACGAGGGGCGCTGAGCGATCAGCATGAGGGGATCAGATCCTTCTCTCGTGGACGCCCGCTATTTGACGTCCGACGGAAACCGCACCCGGTGACAAGTGCGGGTACTGCAAGGGTACGGGCGATACGGCCCTTGCGAGCCGTACCGCCCGGAACCTCAGGAAGCCGGTGCCTCAGACGCGACGGCGCTTCGGCGGGCGGCAGCCGTTGTGGGGGGTCGGGGTGACGTCCTGGATGGAGCCGACCTCGAGGCCCGTGGCCTGCAGGGAGCGGATGGCGGTCTCACGACCGGAACCCGGGCCCTTGACGAACACGTCGACCTTGCGCATGCCGTGCTCCTGGGCGCGACGGGCAGCCGACTCGGCGGCCATCTGCGCGGCGAACGGCGTGGACTTCCGGGAGCCCTTGAAGCCGACGTGGCCGGCGGAGGCCCAGGAGATCACGTTGCCGGACGGGTCCGTGATCGAGACGATCGTGTTGTTGAACGTGCTCTTGATGTGCGCGTGGCCGTGAGCGACGTTCTTCTTTTCCTTGCGGCGCACCTTCTTGGCAGCGCCCTGACGTCCCTTGGGGGGCATCTGTACTCCTACGGGAGGTGGTCGGTCCTACAGCGAAGACCGCTGGACGGCGAAGTCCGCTGAGGACTACTTCTTGCCCGGCTTCTTCTTGCCGGCGATGGCGCGACGCGGGCCCTTGCGGGTACGCGCGTTGGTGCTGGTGCGCTGGCCGCGGACGGGCAGACCGCGACGGTGACGCAGACCCTGGTAGGTGCCGATCTCGACCTTGCGGCGGATGTCGGCCTGGATCTCGCGACGGAGGTCACCCTCGGTCTTGATGTTGTTGTCGACGTACTCGCGGATGGCGACCAGCTGCTCTTCGGTCAGGTCGCGGACGCGGGTGTTCGGGTCGACGCCGGTGGCGGCCAGCGTCTGCTGCGAAAGGGTCCGGCCGATGCCGAACACGTAGGTGAGGGCGATCTCCACGCGCTTGTCGCGCGGGATGTCAACACCGGAAACGCGTGCCATTCAATGGCTCCAGTTGGTTGTCGGAGGTCTTCCACAGAACCGGCTCCCCGCCCGCCGTACCAGGTACGGGCCGGGTCCCCGGCCTCCGAGCCGGGGGTGTCGAGCCGTGCGGCTCGGGTCCTGCGTATGAACGTGTGTTGCTCGCGTCGCGCGAAGTCTGCGGGAGGCGCGGAGGGTGGATCAGTGCTGCGGTCAGCCCTGGCGCTGCTTGTGGCGCGGGTTGTCGCAGATGACCATGACCCGGCCGTGACGGCGGATCACCCTGCACTTGTCGCAGATCTTCTTGACGCTCGGCTTGACCTTCATGGGATGTGAGGTTCTCCGGGTCAGTGCCACCGCCCCGGCGGGCCGGGGCGCGGGCAAGATCTACTTGTACCGGTAGACGATCCGGCCACGCGTGAGGTCGTACGGAGACAGCTCCACCACGACCCGGTCGTCAGGGAGGATGCGGATGTAGTGCATGCGCATCTTGCCGCTGATGTGTGCCAGGACCTGGTGGCCGTTCTGGAGCTCGACCTTGAACATGGCGTTCGGAAGAGACTCGACGACAGTGCCCTCGATCTCGATGGCACCTTGCTTCTTGGCCACGCTTCGCCCTTCGAATCGACTACCTTGATCGACTCCTGTGTGCACCGTGACCACATGCGGACATGCGGGTGCACAAGAGCCGACGAGTCAGTCTACGTCAGCGCACCCGGAAAAACGAATCGAGAGATCCTGCCCTCCGGGGGAGATCCTTAACCGAGCGGATCCGGCGCCGCCGTGACGCCCAGTTCCGCGAGCTTCGCCTTGCCGCCGTCGGGGGCCGTCAGGACCAGGGGGCCCTGTTCGGTCAGGGCGACCGAGTGCTCCCAGTGGGAGGACCAGGTGCCGTCGGTCGTGATGACCGTCCAGTCGTCGGAGAGGACCTCGGTGCGCGGGGTGCCGAGGGAGACCATCGGCTCGATCGCCAGGCAGAAGCCGGGAACCAGCTTCGGCCCCTTGCCGCGCTTGCGGTCCACGTAGTTCAGCAGGTGCGGGTCCATGTGCATCTCGGTGCCGATGCCGTGGCCGCCGTAGTCCTCGATGATCCCGTACTTGCCGCCGCCGGGCTTCGGCTGGCGGCGGATGTAGGTCTCGATCGCGCGGGAGACGTCGACCAGCCGGTTGCCCTGCTTCATGGCCGCGATGCCGGCCCACATCGACTCCTCGGTGACCCGGGAGAGCTCGATCAGCTCCGGGGAGTGGCCGGAGCCGACGAAGGCGGTGTAGGCGGCGTCGCCGTGCCAGCCGTCGACGATCGCGCCGCAGTCGATGGAGATGATGTCCCCGTCCTTGAGGATCACCTCGTCGGACGGGATGCCGTGGACCACGACCTCGTTCACCGAGGTGCAGATGGTGGCGGGGAAGCCGCCGTACCCGAGGAAGTTCGGCTTGGCGTTGTGCTCGGCCAGCACCTTCCGGGCGACCTCGTCCAGATCCTTGGTAGACGCCCCGGGCACCGCGGCCTCGCGGGTGGCCGCGTGGATGGCGGCGACGACCAGCCCCGCCTCGCGCATCTTGGCGATCTGCTCAGGGCTCTTGATCTGCACCATGGGGACGACGGCCTTTCTGGACCAGTGAGGACAGGAACGCTTCCAACGATACGGGCGTGGGCCGCCCCGGTGCCCCGCGGGCGGCGTCGCGGGCCCCGCCCACGCGACAGCCGCGGCCCCTCGGGGGGAACCGCGGCTGTGCGAGCGGCAGGGAGGGGGCTACTGGCCGCTCTTCAGCGCCTCCAGCGCCCGGCCGGTGACCTCGTCGACGGGACCCATCGCGGAGATGGTCACCACCAGGCCCTGGGCCCGGTAGTAGCCGATGATCGGCTCGGTCTGCGTGTGGTAGACCTCCAGGCGCGTGCGGACGGTCTCCTCGGAGTCGTCGTCGCGCTGGTACAGCTCGCCGCCGCAGTGGTCGCAGACGCCGTCCCGCTCCGGCGGGCTGTAGGTCACGTGGAAGACGTGCGCGGAGTCCTTGCGGCAGACGCGCCGCCCGGCGATCCGCTTCACGACCTCGTCCTCGGGGGCCTCGAGGTCGAGCACCGCGTCCAGCTCGATGCCCTCGGTCTTGAGCAGTTCGTCCAGCGCCTCGGCCTGCGACACATTGCGCGGGAAGCCGTCCAGCAGGAAGCCGCCCTCGGCGTCGGGCTGCGCCATGCGGTCCTTGGCCATGGCGATGGTGACCTCGTCGGGGACGAGTTCACCGGCGTCCATGTAGGACTTGGCGAGCTTCCCGAGCTCGGTCTGCCGGCTGATGTTGGCGCGGAACAGGTCACCCGTGGAGATGTGCGGGATGCGCAGTTTCTCGGCAAGGCGGGTTGCCTGTGTGCCCTTCCCAGCACCCGGCGGCCCGACGAGGACGATTCGCATCAGCGGAGGAACCCTTCGTAATTGCGCTGCTGGAGCTGGCTCTCGATCTGCTTCACCGTCTCAAGACCGACACCCACGATGATCAGGATGCTCGTCCCGCCGAACGGGAAGTTCTGGTTTGCCCCGAAACCAACCAACGCCATCGTCGGTACGAGAGCGATCAGACCCAAGTACAGCGAACCCGGCCAGGTGATCCGGTTGAGTACGTAGCTCAGGTACTCAGCGGTCGGTCGGCCAGCCCGGATGCCCGGGATGAAGCCACCATACTTCTTCATGTTGTCCGCGACTTCCTCGGGGTTGAACGAGATGGCCACGTAGAAGAACGCGAAGAAGACGATGAGCAAGAAGTACAGCGTCACGTAGATCGGGTGGTCGCCCTGGACGAGGTGCGCCTCGATCCAGGTCTTCCAGCCCGAGGTGCCACTGGAGAACTGCGCGATCAGCGCCGGGATGTACAGCAGCGACGAGGCGAAGATGACCGGGATCACACCGGCCTGGTTCACCTTCAGCGGGATGTAGGTCGACGTGCCGCCGTAGGAGCGGCGGCCGATCATGCGCTTCGCGTACTGGACGGGGATCCGGCGCTGGGCCTGCTCCACGAAGACGACCAGGCCGACCATGACCAGGCCGACGGCGATGACGGTGCCGAACTCGATCCAGCCGTCCGCCAGGCTGCCCTGCTCCTTGATGGCCCACAGGGCGGAGGGGAAGGTGGCGGCGATCGAGATGAACATCAGGATCGACATGCCGTTGCCGATGCCGCGGTCGGTGACCAGCTCGCCGAGCCACATGACCATGGCCGTACCGGCGGTCATGGTGATGACCATGGTGATGGTCACGAAGATCGACTGGTCCGGGACGATCTCGCTCGCGACCGGGCAGCCCTGGAAGAGGGCGCCGCTGCGGGCGGTGGCCACCAGGCCGGTGCCCTGGAGGATGGCGAGCGCGACCGTCAGGTAACGGGTGTACTGCGTGATCTTCGCCGTGCCGGCCTGCCCCTCCTTCTTCAGGGCTTCCAGGCGCGGGATCACCACGGTCAGCAGCTGCAGAATGATGCTCGCCGTGATGTACGGCATGATCCCGAGCGCGAAGACCGTGATCTGGAGCAGCGCACCGCCGCTGAACATGTTCACCAGACCGAACAGACCCTGGTTCGCCTGGGCGGCGTCGATACAGGTCTGGACGTTCCGGTAGTCGACACCCGGGATGGGGATGTGCGTACCGATGCGGTACACCACGATGATGCCGAGCGTGAAGAGCAGCTTCTTGCGCAGGTCGGGCGTCTTGAACGCCCGGGCGAACGCGGTGAGCACGGTGCCTCCTGCGACCCCCCGCGCGACTGCGTCAAGGGTGATGGTCTTGAGATTCCGACTGAGGACGAATTCTTAACGGTCAACTGCCGCCCTGAGTGCCCCGCATGGGGCTCCCGAGGTCAATGGGCAGCGCAGGCCACCTTACCGGCGACACCACCGCCCTAGGAACGACCAACCGGGGATACCCCATTTGTGGGGTATCCCCGGTCGGGATCGCTCTACGTCATCGAGACACCTGACGGGTCAGACGAGCTCGGTGACGGTACCGCCGGCGGCGGTGATCTTCTCCTTGGCGGAGCCGGAGACGGCGTCGACCGTCACCTGCAGCGCCACGGAGATCTCGCCCTGGCCCAGGACCTTGACGAGGCTGTTCTTGCGCACGGCGCCCTTGGCGACCAGGTCCTCGACCGTGACCTCTCCGCCCTCGGGGTAGAGGGAGGCGAGCTTGTCCAGGTTCACGACCTGGTACTCGGTCTTGAACGGGTTCTTGAAGCCCTTGAGCTTCGGGAGGCGCATGTGCAGCGGCATCTGGCCGCCCTCGAAGCGCTCCGGAACCTGGTAGCGGGCCTTGGTGCCCTTGGTACCACGACCGGCCGTCTTACCCTTCGACGCCTCACCACGACCGACACGGGTCTTGGCGGTCTTGGCGCCCGGGGCGGGACGGAGGTTGTGGATCTTGAGCGGGTTGTTCTCCGCCATGATCAGTCGACCTCCTCGACCGTCACGAGGTGGCGGACGGTGTGCACCATGCCGCGGAACTCGGGACGGTCCTCCTTGACGACCACGTCGTTGACCTTCTTCAGGCCAAGCGAACGCAGGGTGTCACGGTGGTTCTGCTTGCTGCCGATGTAGGACTTGACCTGCGTGATCTTGAGCTGCGCCATGATCACACACCCGCCCCGGCACGCGCACGCAGCAGGGCCGCGGGGGCCACGTCCTCGAGCGGCAGACCGCGGCGGGCCGCGATCTCCTCGGGACGCTGCAGGCCCTTGAGGGCCTCCACGGTCGCGTGCACGATGTTGATGGCGTTGTCGGAGCCGAGCGACTTCGACAGCACGTCGTGGATACCGGCGCACTCGAGCACGGCGCGCACCGGACCACCGGCGATCACACCGGTACCGGGCGACGCGGGCTTGAGCAGCACGACGCCGGCGGCCTTCTCACCCTGGATGGGGTGCGGGATGGTGCCCTGGATGCGGGGGACCTTGAAGAAGTGCTTCTTGGCCTCCTCGACGCCCTTGGCGATGGCGGCCGGCACCTCCTTGGCCTTGCCGTATCCGACACCCACGGTGCCGTCACCGTCGCCCACCACGACCAGCGCGGTGAAGCTGAAGCGACGACCACCCTTCACAACCTTGGCGACACGGTTGATCGCGACGACGCGCTCGACGTACGCGGTCTTCTCGGCGGCAGCAGCGCCGCCGTCACGGCCCTTCCGGTCCCGCCGCTCGCCGCCACCGGCGCCGCCACCGCGGCGCTGGGGTCCAGCCATTGGATTACCTCTCTCTTTCCGCTAGCTACAAGCGGCTCAGAACTTGAGCCCGGCTTCGCGGGCGGCGTCCGCCAGGGCGGCGATGCGCCCGGCGTACTGGTTGCCACCACGGTCGAACACGACGGCCTCGACACCGGCGGCCTTGGCACGCTCGGCGACCAGGGCGCCGACCTGCTTGGCCTGCGAGGACTTGTCGCCCTCGCCGCCGCGGATCGACGCGTCCAGGGTGGACGCCGACGCCAGGGTGTGACCCTTCAGGTCGTCGATCACCTGCGCCACGATGTGGCGGTTGGAACGGGTCACGACCAGGCGAGGACGCTCGGCGGTGCCGGCGACCTTCTTGCGGATCCGGATGTGACGACGCTTGATAGCAGCACGCTTGTACGCGTCGCCCTTGAGGATCTTCTGCCCGTATGCCATGGCTTACTTACCCGCCTTTCCGACCTTGCGGCGGATGACTTCGCCCTCGTACTTGACGCCCTTGGCCTTGTACGGGTCGGGCTTGCGCAGCTTGCGGATGTTGGCCGCAACCTCGCCGACCTTCTGCTTGTCGATGCCCTCGACCGAGAACCGGGTCGGGGTCTCCACCTTGAAGGTGATGCCCTCGGGCGCCTCGACCGTGATCGGGTGGCTGTAGCCGAGGGAGAACTCCAGGTTCGAACCCTTGGCGACAACGCGGTAACCGACACCGCTGATCTCGAGCTTCTTCACGTAACCCTGGGTCACGCCGGTGATCATGTTCGCCACCAGCGTGCGGGACAGGCCGTGCAGGGCCTTGTTCTGACGCTCGTCGTTGGGGCGGGTGACGTTCAGCACGCCGTCCTCGCCCTTGGCGATCTCGATCGGCGCCACGACGGTGTGGGTCAGCGTGCCCTTGGGGCCCTTGACCGAGACCGTACGGCCGTCGATGGTGACGTCCACGCCGGCGGGAACCGCGATGGGGAGCTTGCCGATGCGCGACATAGCTGTTTCCTCCGTTCCCTTCCGCTACCAGACGTAGGCGAGGACTTCCCCACCCACGCCCTTCTTGCCGGCCTGCTTGTCGGTGAGGAGCCCGTGCGACGTGGAGATGATCGCCACGCCGAGGCCGCCCAGCACCTTCGGCAGGTTGGTGGACTTCGCGTACACCCGGAGACCGGGCTTGGAGATCCGCTTGATGCCCGCGATGGAGCGCTCACGGTTGGGGCCGAACTTCAGCTCCAGGACGAGGTTCTTGCCGACCTCGGCGTCCTCGACCTTCCAGCCCGTGATGAAGCCCTCCTGCTGGAGGATCTCCGCGATGTGCGACTTGATCTTGGAGTGCGGCATCGACACCGAGTCGTGGTACGCCGAGTTCGCGTTCCGCAGACGCGTGAGCATGTCTGCGATCGGATCAGTCATGGTCATGAATTGGCCTTCGGCCTCTCTCGCCGGGGTTTCCTGGTGCGCCATCCCTCTCCCCGATCCGAGACGGGACGGGTGCGGCGCGGTGGACCTACGGCGTAGTAAGTCGTACGGGCACGGCAGGTGCCCAACCCCGCAAGCCTAAGCCATGCGGAGCGGGGCTCCCGCCGTTCCCATTGCTTACCGAGAGCCCTGGGAGTCCGGAACTACCGGATTACCAGGAGCTCTTGGTCACGCCCGGCAGCTCGCCACGGTGAGCCATCTCACGAAGGCACACGCGGCACAGGCCGAACTTGCGGTACACGGAGTGCGGACGGCCGCAGCGCTGGCAGCGGGTGTAGCCACGCACACCGAACTTGGGCTTGCGAGCAGCCTTCGCGATGAGAGCCTTCTTCGCCATCTCGCTCACGCCTCCTTGAACGGGAAGCCGAGGTGACGGAGAAGGGCACGGCCCTCTTCGTCGTTGGTCGCCGTGGTCACCACGGTGATGTCCATACCCCGGACGCGGTCGATCTTGTCCTGGTCGATCTCGTGGAACATGACCTGCTCCGTGAGACCGAAGGTGTAGTTGCCACGGCCGTCGAACTGCTTGGGGGACAGGCCGCGGAAGTCGCGGATGCGCGGCAGCGCGAGCGACAGGGTGCGGTCCAGGAACTCCCACATGCGGTCGCCACGGAGCGTGACGTGGGCACCGATCGGCTGGCCCTCGCGCAGCTTGAACTGCGCGATGGACTTGCGGGCCTTGGTGACGGCCGGCTTCTGACCGGTGATCGTGGTGAGGTCGCGGATGGCGCCCTCGATCAGCTTGGAGTCGCGGGCGGCGTCGCCCACACCCATGTTGACCACGATCTTGACGAGGCCGGGAACCTGCATGACGTTCTCGTACGAGAACTCCTCACGCAGCTTGCCCGCGATCTCCTCGCGGTACTTCGTCTTGAGACGCGGAGTGGTGGTGGTAGCCATCAGATGTCCTCACCCGTCCGCTTGGCAACGCGGATCTTGTTGCCCTCGTCGTCGAAGCGGTAGCCGACGCGGGTCACGACCTTCTTGCCGTCCTTCTCCACGACCAGCTGGACGTTGGAGACGTGGATCGGGGCCTCGGTGGTGACGATGCCGCCGGCCTGGGAACCGCGAGCCGTCGGACCGGCCTTGGTGTGCTTCTTGACCCGGTTGACACCCTCGACCAGGACGCGCTGCTCGCGCGGGAAAGCGGCGATGACCTTGCCCTGCTTGCCCTTGTCCTTGCCGGTGATGACCTGGACCAGGTCGCCCTTCTTGATCTTCATGCTCACAGCACCTCCGGCGCGAGGGAGATGATCTTCATGAACTTCTTCTCGCGCAGCTCACGGCCCACGGGGCCGAAGATACGGGTGCCACGAGGGTCGCCGTCGTTCTTCAGAATGACGGCGGCGTTCTCGTCGAAGCGGATGTACGAGCCGTCCGGACGGCGGCGCTCCTTGACGGTGCGAACGATGACCGCCTTGACGACGTCACCCTTCTTCACGTTGCCACCGGGGATCGCGTCCTTGACGGTGGCGACGATGACGTCACCGATACCCGCGTAGCGGCGACCGGAGCCACCGAGCACACGGATGCAGAGGATCTCCTTCGCACCCGTGTTGTCGGCGACACGCAGTCGCGACTCCTGCTGGATCACGTCTATCTCCTGAATGTCTGCCGGTTCCCCGGGAGCCGCTCACCGAGCGGCTCCCGGAGCCTGGCGGAACTGTCCTGCGGGTTTGCCCGCAGGAATTACTTGGCCTTCTCGAGGATCTCGACGACGCGCCAGCGCTTCGTCGCGGACAGCGGCCGGGTCTCCATGAGGAGGACGCGGTCGCCGACACCCGCGGCGTTCTGCTCGTCGTGCGCCTTGAGCTTGTTGGTACGGCGGATGACCTTGCCGTACAGCGCGTGCTTGACACGGTCCTCGACGGCGACGACGACGGTCTTGTCCATCTTGTCGCTGACGACCAGACCCTCACGGGTCTTGCGGAAACCGCGGGCGGCCTTCGTCTCTTCAGTCACGTTGTTCTCGCTCATGCGCTCTCCACCGTCTCGATGCCCAGCTCGCGCTCACGCATCAGGGTGTAGATCCGCGCGATGTCCTTGCGGACGGCCTTGAGCCGACCGTGGTTCTCGAGCTGACCCGTGGCCGCCTGGAAGCGGAGGTTGAACAGCTCTTCCTTGGCCTCGCGGAGCTTCGCCAGAAGCTCCTCGTTGCCCAGCTCGCGCAGCTCTGACGCCTTGGTACCGGCCGACATCACGCTTCACCTGCCTCGCGCTTGACGATCTTGCACTTCATCGGCAGCTTGTGAGCCGCACGGGTCAGGGCCTCGCGCGCGATCTTCTCGTTGGGGTACGACAGCTCGAACATCACGCGTCCGGGCTTGACGTTGGCCACCCACCACTCCGGGGAGCCCTTACCGGAACCCATGCGGGTCTCGGCCGGCTTCTTGGTGAGGGGGCGGTCCGGGTAGATGTTGATCCAGACCTTGCCGCCACGCTTGATGTGACGGGTCATGGCGATACGAGCGGCCTCGATCTGGCGGTTCGTCACGTACGCCGGGGTGAGCGCCTGGATGCCGTACTCGCCGAACGCGACCTGCGTGCCACCCTTCGACATGCCGTTGCGCTTCGGGTGGTGCTGCTTGCGGTGCTTGACCCTACGGGGGATCAGCATGGTGGTCAGGCCTCCGTTCCGGTGCTCTCAGCCGGAGCGGCCGCCGGAGCCTCGGCCTTGGGGGCCTCGGCAGCGGGAGCCTGCTGCGGCTTGCGACCGCGACCGCCACGCTCGCCACCGCGGCCACCACGGGCCGGGCGGTCGGCACCGCCACGGGCCGGGCGGTTGCCGGCGCGGGCAGCGGCGTTCTCGGCGCGGACCTCGGCGATGTTCTTGACGTCGCCCTTGTAGATCCAGACCTTCACGCCGATGCGGCCGAAGGTCGTCTTGGCCTCGAAGAAGCCGTAGTCCACGTTCGCGCGGAGCGTGTGCAGGGGCACGCGGCCCTCGCGGTAGAACTCCGAGCGGGACATCTCGGCGCCGCCGAGGCGGCCGCCGCACTGGATCTTGATGCCCTTGGCGCCCGCCTTCATGGCCGACTGCATGCTCTTGCGCATGGCGCGGCGGAAGGAGACGCGGGAGGAGAGCTGCTCGGCGACGGCCTGGGCCACGAGCTGAGCGTCCGTCTCGGGGTTCTTGACCTCGAGGATGTTCAGCTGGACCTGCTTGCCGGTGAGCTTCTCGAGGTCGCCGCGGATGCGGTCGGCCTCGGCGCCACGGCGGCCGATCACGATGCCCGGACGCGCGGTGTGGATGTCCACACGCACACGGTCACGGGTGCGCTCGATCTCGACCTTGGAGATGCCGGCGCGCTCCATGCCGGACGTCATCATCCGACGGATGGCGACGTCTTCCTTGACGTAGTCCTTGTACAGCTTGTCGGCGTACCAACGCGACTTGAAGTCGGTCGTGACACCGAGCCGGAACCCATGCGGGTTAACCTTCTGGCCCATTACCGGGTTCCTTCCTTGCTGCTGACGACCACGGTGATGTGGCTGGTCCGCTTGCGGATCCGGTAGGCGCGGCCCTGGGCGCGCGGACGGAACCGCTTCAGGGTCGGGCCCTCGTCGACGTAGGCCTCGGAGATGAAGAGGCTGTCGACGTCGGTGTGGTCGTAGTTGTGCGCGGCGTTGGCAATGGCGCTGTCCAGCACCTTGCCCACCGGAACCGAGGCTGCCTGCGGAGCGAATCGCAGGACGGCCTGGGCCTCCGTGGCGTCCATGCCACGGATGAGGTCCACCACGCGGCGGGCCTTCATGGGCGTGACGCGGATGTACCGCGCCTGGGCCCTGGCTTCCATGGTTGTCCTTCCAGTTACTTACGTGTCTGTTGCGATCCGCGCCCTAGCGGCGCTTCGACTTCCGGTCTTCCTTGACGTGACCCCGGAAGGTCCGCGTCGGCGAGAACTCGCCGAGCTTGTGACCGACCATCGACTCGGTGACGAACACCGGGATGTGGGTCTTGCCGTTGTGCACCGCGATCGTGTGGCCGAGCATCGCCGGGACGATCATGGAGCGGCGGGACCAGGTCTTGATGACGTTCTTGGTACCGGCTTCGTTCTGGACGTCCACCTTCTTCATCAGGTGGTCGTCGACGAAGGGTCCCTTCTTCAAGCTACGAGGCATCTCAACCCGTCCTTAGCGCTTCTTGTTCGTCTTGCGGCGGCGGACGATGTACTTGTTCGACGCCTTCTTGGGCGAACGAGTACGGCCTTCCTTCTTGCCCCAGGGGGACACGGGGTGACGGCCACCGGAGGTACGGCCCTCACCACCACCGTGCGGGTGGTCGACCGGGTTCATGACGACACCGCGGACGGTCGGGCGGACGCCCAGCCACCGCTTACGGCCGGCCTTGCCCCAGTTGATGTTGCTCTGCTCGGCGTTGCCGACCTCGCCGATGGTGGCGCGGCAGCGCTGGTCGACCAGGCGGATCTCACCGGAGGGCATGCGGAGGTGGGCCATGGTGCCCTCCTTCGCGAGCAGCTGCACCGAGGCGCCGGCGGAGCGGGCGAACTTGGCGCCGCCGCCGGGACGCAGCTCGATGGCGTGCAGCGTCGTACCGACCGGGATGTTGCGCAGGGCGAGGTTGTTGCCCGGCTTGATGTCGGCCCCGGGACCGTTCTCGACGCGGTCGCCCTGGTTCAGGCCACGCGGCGCGAGGATGTAGCGCTTCTCGCCGTCCGCGTAGTGCAGGAGCGCGATGCGCGCGGTGCGGTTGGGGTCGTACTCGATGTGCGCGACCTTCGCCGGCACGCCGTCCTTGTCGTGACGACGGAAGTCGATCACTCGGTAGGCGCGCTTGTGGCCACCGCCCTGGTGGCGGACGGTCACACGACCGGAATTGTTACGGCCGCCCTTGCTGTGCAGGGGACGGACCAGCGACTTCTCCGGCGTGGACCGCGTGACCTCGACGAAGTCGGCGACGCTGGAGCCACGACGGCCCGGAGTCGTCGGCTTGTACTTGCGGATACCCATTGTCTCTCAGTCCTCGGAAGCTATTCCGAAATCTGGACGATCCCGCCCGCTTACGCGGTCGGACCGCCGAAGATGTCGATACGGTCGCCCTCGGCGAGGGTCACGATCGCGCGCTTGGTGGCGGCACGCTGGCCGAAGCCGGTGCGGGTGCGCTTGCGCTTGCCGACGCGGTTGATCGTGTTGACCCCGGTGACCTTGACCTCGAAGACCGCCTGGACGGCCTCCTTGATCTGGGTCTTGTTGGCACGCGGGTCGACGAGGAACGTGTACTTGTTCTCGTCGATGAGCGCGTAGCTCTTCTCGGACACGACCGGCTTCAGCAGGACGTCACGGGGGTCCGTGTACGCCTTGCTCGCCGGGGTGACGACGGTGTTCTTGCCTTCGGCCTCGTGGCGACGCGCCTTGGCGACGCGCGCAGCCTTGGCCGCCTTGGCGGCCTTCGAGGCGATCGAGGGGTGACGGGCAGCCATCAGACCTCGCTCCCTTCGTTGTCGTTGGCCTTGTTCGGGCCGGCGACGAAGGACTCGAAAGCGGCCTTGGTGAAGACCACGTCGTCCGAGACGAGAACGTCGTACGTGTTCAGCTGGCCCGGCTCCAGGATGTGGACCTGGGGCAGGTTGCGGGCGGACAGCCACGCGGCCTCGTCGGCGCGGTCGACGACCAGGAGCAGGTTCTTGCGCTCCGAGATCTTGCCGAACAGCGTCTTGGCGGCCTTGGTGGACGGGGTCTCACCCTCGACCACGCCGGTGACGACGTGGATGCGGTTGTGGCGCGCCCGGTCGGTGAGGGCGTGACGCAGGGCGGCAGCCTTCATCTTCTTGGGCGTGCGCTGCGAGTAGTCGCGCGGCACGGGACCGTGCACGACGCCACCACCGGCGAACTGCGGCGCGCGGGTCGAGCCCTGACGGGCGCGGCCGGTGCCCTTCTGGCGGTACGGCTTCCTGCCGCCACCACGGACCTCGCCACGGGTCTTCGTCTTGTGCGTGCCCTGGCGGGCAGCGGCCAGCTGCGCGACGACGACCTGGTGGATCAGCGGAACGCTGACCTTCTCGACGTCGAAGATCTCCGCGGGGAGCTCGACGGTACCGGCCTTGTCGCCCGCCGGCGAAAGGATGTCAACAGTGCTCATCGGTTACCTCAGGCCCCCTTGGCCGCGGTGCGGACCAGGACGAGGCCGCCGTTCGGACCGGGAACCGCGCCCTTGATGAGCAGCAGACCCTTCTCCGCGTCAACGGCGTGGACGGTCAGGTTCTGGGTGGTGACCCGCTCGTTGCCCATGCGACCCGCCATGCGGAGGCCCTTGAACACACGACCCGGGGTGGCGCAGCCACCGATGGAACCGGGCGAGCGGTGCTTGCGCTGGGTGCCGTGCCCGGCGCCGAGGCCACGGAAGTTGTGGCGCTTCATGACACCGGCGAAGCCCTTGCCCTTGCTCTTGCCGGTCACGTCGACCTTCACGCCGGCCTCGAACACCTCGGCGGTGATCTCCTGGCCCAGCGTGTACTCGGAGGCGTCCGACGTGCGGATCTCGACGAGGTGACGACGGGGGGTGACGTCGGCCTTGGCGAAGTGACCCTTGAGGGGCTTGTTCACCTTGCGCGGGTCGATCTCGCCGAAGGCGATCTGGACGGACTCGTAGCCGTCGACGTCGTTCGTGCGGACCTGGGTGACGACGTTGGGGCCGGCCTTGACGACGGTGACCGGGACGACGCGGTTGTTCGCGTCCCACACCTGCGTCATGCCGAGCTTCTCGCCCAGGATGCCCTTGATCTGCTTAGCCATCTCTTCAGATCACCGGCCTCAGAGCTTGATCTCGATGTCGACACCGGCCGGGAGGTCGAGTCGCATCAGAGAGTCAACGGTCTTGGGGGTCGGGTCGAGGATGTCGATCAGGCGCTTGTGCGTGCGCATCTCGAAGTGCTCGCGCGAGTCCTTGTACTTGTGCGGCGACTTGATGACGCAGTACACGTTCTTCTCAGTGGGCAGCGGCACCGGGCCCGCGACCGACGCACCAGTACGGGTCACCGTCTCGACGATCTTCTTCGCCGAAGAGTCGATGACCTCGTGGTCGTAGGCCTTGAGCCGGATGCGGATCTTCTGTCCCGCCATGGCTACTTCGTAGTCCTGTCTCTCATTACGCTCTGGAACCCGGAGCGGCATCCCCTCACCTCCGACCCACGCGGTCGGGCGTGTCGCACTCCCGCTGACACAGATGTCCCTTGTTCGAACATCCCTGCGGGATTGACACGGCCCTACCAGAACCGCGGACCGGGGGCGAAAGGCCCACCGGGTGCCTGGCCGGCGCCGCACCACACTTCCCGGAAGATTCCCGTACGTCCGCCCCTGATCAGGGACGACGAGTACTGTGGGACTCGCTTCCGGTCCTCCCGGCGGGAGGCGCGCAGCATCAACACTCGACCGAGCAACTTGGACAGTCTGACACAGAGGGCGGCGCGCTGGCCAATCGGGCGGAAGAGAGTACCCCGAGGGGTGACCGGAGCAAACCATCCGGGGCGCGCCCCGGCCCCGGACGGTCAGGGAGCGGCTTCCGGCCGCACCCGTGCGGTGAGCCTGCGCAGGGCTTCGTCGGGGGTGGAGGCCAGCAGGTGGACGTGGTCCATCCCCGCGTACACGGCTCCGTCCTCCGCCATGGCGAGGTACTGGTTGCCGCGGTCCCGCGTGCCGATGGGGTACAGCTCGGCGCCCGCCTGTTCGGCGAGGTCGTCGATGATCTCGGCGTCCCACATCGCCGCCAGCGGGTCGAGCGAGAACTCCACCCACGGCATCGCATCCGCGGGGTCGCGGTGGGGCACGGCCAGGGCGCCGAACTCGGCGAGGAAGCGGCGGGCGGCGTCGTGCGGTTCGAACTCGCCGGTGTGCAGCAGAATGCTCTCCCACGTGTCCGTGGCCACTGCCCTGCCCGGGAACCAGCCGCCCGCCCTCAGCACTCGGTCCGTCTCCTCGGGCCAGCGCGACCCGGCGTCCGGACCGGCATGCCCGGCACGGAAGTGTCGCCAGAAGGGGTGCTCCTGCGTCGATCCGCCCGGTGACCAGAGCCCCGACTGCGTCTGCTGCGTCTCCACCAGGCGGTCCAGCGCCCGGTCGGTGCTCGCCCCCATCGGTTCCGCGCGCTCCCGCACAAGGTGGAGCACGCCGTCCTCACTGAGGCCGAGGAGGCTTGCACCCTGGTCCGCGGTGCCCACGGGACACAACGGCGTTCCCGCTTCCCGGCTCGCCTCGGCGAAGCGCTCCCCCTGCCACGCGGCCTGCAGGGGGTCGAACCGAATCGCCGACGAGGTGGTGATCGAGTCGGCCGGCCAGCCGTACGTCACGAGGCCGCCGAACTCGGAGAGGAACGCGTCGGCGGCACCATGGACCACGAATCCCCCGCGCTCTCGCAGCACCGACTCCCAGGTCCCCGTGGGCACGGCACGGCCGGGCCCCCAGCCCGCGCGACGCAGCACGTCCTCGGTCCGCCGCGACCACCCACGTGTCAGGTCGTCACTCACTCACATCACCGCCCGAACTCCGAGTTGATCCAGTACATGCGCACAGGAGGGACACGGCGCCTTCGGTGTCCCGTGCACCGGATTGCCCTCCGCACGTACGTTCACGGCCGCCATCGTCCCGCCCCGGGGATCGACCCCTGCCTTCATGGCGTCCGACAACGCCTCGGCCTCGCCACACTTCGAGTGCGCGCCGCCGACCTCCGCCTTGATGTGCTCCGGAACCCGATCATAGGCAGCCTGTACGTCGGGGTGGAGGTCATGGTTGCCGCCCCCCTTGAGGCTGGCGCCGTCGAAGGGTGTGTCGTGCCCGGGCACCGACAGCCCCGCCGTGCTCGTGGGCCTGGTCTTCTTGCTGGCCCCCGGGCGCTGCTGTTCCATGTCGGCCCGGCGCCGGGCGGCACTACGGGCCACGTCCTCGCAGGAGGGCGCGAGCCCGAAGGGGTCGACCGCCGTGAAGGGGTTGGCGACGTAGGTGCGGGGGTTCGGCCCCGGCGCGAGACCCAACGGGTCCAGCGAGGCGTACCGGCCTGTCTCCGGGTCGTAGTGACGCTGGTAGTTGTAGTGGAAGGCCGTCTCGGGATCGTGGTACTGCCCCGGAAAGCGCAGGGGGCAGTACGCGTCGTCCGCGCGGCCGGGGCGGCCCAGAGGTGCCCCCCACACCGTGGTCCGTGACTGCCAGGCGATCTCTCCGGGTTCCGCGACCAGTTCGGTCGGGGTTCCGATCAGATCCGTGACGATGGAGTAGAACCTGTCGTCGACCCATTCCTGAGGCGCGTCCGGCGCAGGCACCCGTTCGATCTGTGTGACAGGGCTGAAGCGGTCCTGTTCCCAGTCCCAGGTGACGCACCTGGGCTCCTCGCCGACCACCGTGGTGACCTGCTCGGCCAGGACGAACCCGTCCCAGACGAAGGTGGTCTCCTCCACCACGGTTCCGTCCGGGCCGTGCCGCCGTTTGGCGATGCGACGGCCGTACGGGTCATAGGCGTAGCTCCACTCGGTGCCGTCCGGAGTGGTCACCGCCACCAGGCGGTCCTGGCTGTCCCACGCGTACCGCCAGACGTCCGCCTTGCGGGAGAGTCGCTTCTTGCGCCTGGTGACGACCCGGCCCTGCCTGTCGTACTCGTAACCGATGTCCCCGACCCGACGCCGGCGTTCCGAGGAGGATCCGGGACCGGGTGCCGCCTGCGCGGGCGCCGCGAGTCGCCACTCGCCCTCGGAGATGTTGCCCGCCGCGTCGTAGGCGTAGCTCTCCGACCAGTCCTGTGCCCGGACCCCGGTGACCCGTCCGCCGCCGTTGACGTCGATCAGGCGCTCGCCCAGGAGGAGATCGCTGATCGCGGCGACCGTGCCGTCCGGCAGATAGCGGTAGGCCCTGTGCTGAAGGCGCCGTGGCTCGTCCCGCTCGGGGGAACCGAACCCCCGTCCCACAGTGGCCAGGGTCTGCGTGCTCAGCCTGCCGGCGGCGTCCCAGGTCTGGCTCAGCGCGACACCGCCCACGCGCCGTTCTGTCTCACGTCCGGCTCCGTCGTAGGCGAACGTGACGCTTCTGCCGGCCGTCCGCAGCAGCACGGGACGGTCGCACCCGTCGTACTCCCAGACGCTCTCCGCACGGGACGGAGTCACACGGCTGACGCGCCTGCCCAGGACGTCGTAGGCCGAGCGCACGGTGGCACCGTTGCAGGTTTCGGCCAGGATCCGCCCGCGTGCGTCACGCTCGTACGTGAGCTCCGCCTCGGGGGCGACTACACGGAGTACCTGGCCGAGGGCGTCGTACTCGTAGCGCGTGACGCCTTCCGGTGTCCGCTGCTCCGTCACCTTCCCGAGATCGTTGCGGACGTAGTCGATGGACTCGCCCGCACCGTTGGTCTGCCCGACAAGGCGACCGACCTCGTCGAATCGGTAGGACTGGACGCGCCCGCCGAAGTCTCGCTCCCGGACCAGCCGCCCGGCTTCGTCGTAGAAGTACTCCCACGCGGAGCCCCGCTGGTTGGTCACCGAGGTCAGGCGCAGCTCACGGTCGTAGGAGAAGCGCACGCGCGAGCCGTCGGGATCGGTGCGCGCGAGCAGCACGCCGAACCCGCCGTACTCGAAGCGTGTCACCCGGCCCAGCGCGTCCGTGTGCTCGGTGAGGTTTCCCTCATCGTCGTACACACGACGTTCCGTGGCTCCGTCGGGCAGGCGGACCCCCAGCTGCCTGCCCTCCGGACTCCAGTCGATCCGGGAGACCGATCCATCGGGATCGATCTGTTCGACGACCCGGCCGGTGGCGCCGCGTGTATAGCGTGTGACACCGCCTTCGGGGTCGACGACTCTCAAGGGCAGGCCCGCCGCATCGGCGTCCAGCTCGGCGGTACGGCCGAGTGCGTCGACGACCGTGGTGAGGGCACCGTCGTCCCGGTACCGATAGCCGACACGGGCCCCCGCCGGATCGGTCTCCGCGATCAGGTTGCCGCGGTCGTCGTACTCCATCCGCCAGATGCGGCCGTCGGCCTGGACGACCATGGTGGGCTGGCCGAAAGCGTTGTTCTCGGCCGTCTCGCGGGTGCCGTCGGGCCGGACGACCGCAGTCGGAGCCCCCAGGTCGTCGTAGCTGTACCGGGTCGTCCGGCCGCGCGCGTCGGTGCGGGCCAGCAACCGGTCGTAGCGGTCCCACTCGGACCGGGTGGTGTTCCCGAGGGGATCGGTCACGGAGACGAGCTGGTACAGACGGTTCCAGCGGTATGTCGTGGTACCGCCGAGTGCGTCCGTGTAGCGGGTCTCCCGCTTCTCCTCGTCGTAGGTGATGGTGCACCGCAGGAAACCGTCGGCGCCCTCGCCACCGACGCAGCGGTCGTGGTCGTCGTACGTGAAGCGGTACCAGAAGCCGTTGCGGTCGGTCCAGGAGGTGATGCGCGCGCGCTCGTCGTAGGTGAGATTCAGGGGCGTGCCGCTGGAGTTACGGATTTCGGTGAGGTGTCCCTCGGGGTTGTAGCCGAACCGCCTGAGCAGTGTCCCCTGGGGACCGGTTTCCGGGTCGCGCAGGCGCAGGGCCGTGACACGCGTTCCCTGCGTCTCCACGTCGATGTGCCGACCGCCGGAGTCGCGCACGGCCAGTGGCGTACCGTCGGCGTCCCGGTCGATGTCGATGCGGTAGCCGTTGCGGTCGGTCAACGCCACCAGGTGGAGCGTGAACGCTTCGTCGACCGCGGCCGGCCGCTTCGGGGCCGCGAAGAGACGGGTGATGCCGGTGAGCGGGTCGGTGATGCCCAGCGGGGCGTCGGGGCTCCCGTTCCAGTGCAACGGTCGCCGCGGCCCTTCGGCCGGCATCACCGAGTCACCGGGCTTGGGCACCGGGTAGAGGAGGATCATGCCGTCCTCGGCGGCGTAGACCGCTCCTTGGTCGTCCAGCTCCAGACGTTCGTCGAGTGTGGACGCCCAGGACACTCCGAAGGAACGGCCCGCTCGGTATGTCGACAGGTGGGTGCGTCTGAGCGCCAGAGGGAGGAGCCCGGGGAGTTCCACGTCGGTCTCGGCCATGAACATCTCGCCGGAGACCATGTCGATGGGGTCGCCGTTCAGACAACGTGCCTTGGCCGGCTTCGACTTCGCCACGGCGTTGTCCGCCTCTTTACGCAGGCCTTTCTTCCCCAGCCCTTTCGCCATGTCCTTGAGCCCCGCCTTGCCGGCGGTCTTCAGGCCCTTGGCGAGTCCGCCGAGGGTGGTCAGTCCCTTCATTCCGGGGATGCAGTCCAGCGCGGCCAGTCCCACGTCCCATAGGGATGCCTGGCCTTTGCTGTATTTGTGGAGCGTGTCGGCGAGGACGACGAGGGCGGCGATGAGGACGATCGCGCCGAGGATCGGCCCGCCGATGATCATGGCGACGATGCCGACGACCGCCACCACGATCTTGCAGGCGGCCACGATGCTGTCCCAGTTGTCGGTGAACCAGTCGCCGATCTCCTCCCACCACGACCGGTTCTGGATCCCCGCGTCGGACGCCTCGTCGATCTTCGACTTCGCGTCCCGCGCCGCCTCCTCACGCATCTTCCGCGCGTCCGCGGCCATCTTCTTCGCCGCGGCGAGCGCGTCCTGCGCGTCGGAGACGTCCGACTGGGCTTTGTCCTGGGCGGACTTGGCGCTGCGCACGTCGCGGGTCGCGGCCCGCACCTTCGCCTCGTCCGGCTTGTCCGCATCCGACCTCGACCCCGTCGGGTCGTCCTTGTACTTGTCGGCCTCCCGCGTCGCCCGCCCCACCCACGACTCCGCCGACGCCAGCCTCGACTGCGCCGACGACAGATCCGCACGCGCCTCACGGGCCTTCGCCAGCGCCTTGTCCGCCAGCGCCTGCGCCCGCTCCAGCCTCGGCCAGTAGTCCGCGAGCGCGTCCCCGCACATCGCGTACGACTTCTCCAGCTTCCTCAGGTTCTTGGGAACGCCGGAGAACTCCTCCTTGAAGACGGTCGCCGACTTCCCCGCCCACTCCGCCAGCGTCCCCTCACCGGCCATCCCCTTGACCAGACGCAGCGCCTCGGAGACGTCGTCGGCGAAGTCGTGCAGGAACTTCGCGAGCCTGCGCACCCGCTCCGGGTCGCCGGGCGTCGGGTCCTTGTCCAGATCAAGGACATGCCAATCACTCGGCCGGTGACCCGCCATCCCGCAACCCCCGTCACGCGCACATCGTCAACGCTCGTATGCACAAGTGAACCTACACAGCACGGCAATTGGACGAAAAGCCCTGCCCGCTCCGCCTCAGGGACGTCTCCGTCGCAGGGTCCGCCAGGCATCCCCCACCGCGCCCAGTGATCGCAGCCTCCACGAAGTGCTCGTCCAGCACTGCCGGCTGCTCGGCCGTGACGCTCCCGCACCGGGGCCTGTCCTGCGCGAGGACGGGCGGCCCGGCCGGGTCGGTCTCATGCTGTCCCGCGCCGCACGGCACCGGAAGGGGGAGCGCCAGCACCTGGTCGTCGAGCTGAAACGCCCCGGCGTCGTTCTCGGCATGGCGGAGTTCAGCCAGATCAGCAGCTACGCGGAAGCGGTGATGTCCGACGACCGGTTCCGCGACCAGGCCGTGCCGTGGAATTTCCGGCTCGTCGGCAACGGCATGGACAACGCCCTGCGACAGCTGGCCCACCAGGCGGACCGCGTCCCCGGATGCGCGGTCTCCGCCCCCACCTTCCGCATCATGGTGAAGACGCGGGGAGAGATCATCGAGGACTGCCAGGAACGCCTGCGTTTCCACAGCGAGCAGCTGGAGTACCAGCCCTCCACCGAGCACGCCATGGACTACCTGGTCCGCCACCACGGCGACGCGGTGGCGGAGCCGGTCGGCGACGGGACGATTCCCGCGCCTCGGCACACCGGCGCCACCGTCACGCAGTGAGGCACGGGCATCACACAGAGGGGTGCGTGCGGGCCCCCAACGGCTGGTCCGTCACCGGCGCGGAACACCCCACGCGAGGCTTCGGCTTCGCGTGGGGTGCGGCCGTCGAAAGGTCAGCTCTGTGACGCGTAGGTCACGAAGTCCGCCCACGCCTCCGGGGTGAGCGCGAGCCGCGGGCCGGATGCGTTCTTGGAGTCGCGGACGTGGACGGTGGTGGGGGTGGGGGCGACTTCGATGCAGTCGCCGGGCTCGCCGCTGCTGCTGTAGCTGCTCTTGAACCAGTGGAGTTCCGCAGTGCTCATAGTCTCCCCAGCAATCGCTCGATGAAGGCCTGCGACTCCCTCGGCGTGAGAGCCTGCGCCCGGATCATGCCATAGCGCAATTCAAGGATCCGGAGGTCCTTGGGGCTAGACACCGGGCGGCCGTTGAACGCGCCGTCGGAACGTCCCACCGCCGTGCCGTCGGCGAACTTCAGCACCTCGATCAGGCCTTGCGATCCCGCGTGTTCCTGCCGATCGGTCGGCATGACCTGAAGCGTTACGTTCCTCAACTGCGCCACTTCCAGGATGTGTTCCAGCTGTCGGCGCAGCACCGTCTTCCCACCATAGGGGCGTTCGAGCGTCACTTGTTCCTGGACGAAGCTGAGCGTAGGGGCGACCTCCCTCCTGAGAACGGCCTGCCTCATCACACGGGCGGCGGTCTCCCGCTCGACAACGTCGTCGGTGAGCGCGGGCTGCGTCATCTCGAACAACGTGCGCGCGTACTCCTCCGTCTGCAACAGCCCATGGATGTTGTGGTTGCTGTACAGCAGCATCTCCACCGACCGTTGCTCCAGCTCAGCCAGTTGCCGCACCTTCTTCGGATACCGCGCCTTGCGCATGTCCTCCATGAAGGCCCGCAGATGCCCCTGCGCCTTCAGGATCTGGTCCGCCCGGTCCAGGCACTCCGGGCGGGGGATGCGGGCCCCGCGTTCGATCTTGCGGATCATGTCCTCGCCGTACCCGAGGGCGTCCGCCAGCTCGGACACGCTCATCCCGGCGGACTCCCGGCAGACCCTGAGCAGACGGCCCACCGCCTGCACCACCGGCTCGATCTCGTCGCCCGGCTCGACGTCCCAGCCCGCCTCGTCGACACCCTCGTCCACGGCTGCTCCTCCTTCGGCGCGTACTCGTCGCCCGGGACAGCCGAGACAGCCGAGACAAAAGCCGGGACAGTGACGGTACGTGCGGGCGTTGTCACTCACCTACGGAAGCAGGGTCGGCCACGCTGAGTGACGTGAATCAAGACGTGCGTGCCCCTGAAAACCACATCAGCCGCCCCGTCCTCAACTTCAGCCTCCAGCTGTCCTCCACGCCGCGCGGCGCCCGTCTCGCCCGGCTGCTCGCCACCGAGCAACTGCGCACATGGGGACTGCCATCTCACCCGGCGGAGCTCCTCGTCGGAGAGCTGGCGGCCAACGCCGTCACCCACGGCCGCGTCCCCGGCCGGGACTTCCGGCTGTTGCTGTACGTCGTCGGCGACACTCTCCGCATCGAGGTCACCGACACGCGCGGTGACCGGCTGCCGCGCCCGCAGCACTCCGCCGCCGAGGACGCCGAGTCCGGCCGCGGCCTGCTGCTCGTGGACGCCCTCGCCGACCGCTGGGGAGTCGTCCCCGGCCCGCCCCCGCGCAAGACCGTCTGGGCCGAGGTGGGGACCTGCTCCGCCGGGCAGCTACCCGCCCCGTCCCGGTGGTAGCGGACGGCGCGGCTCAGGGCAGCTCGGTCCACGTCCCCATCGTGGTCTCCAGCGTCCAGATGCGGACCTCGGCCCTCGCCCGGTCCGCGTACAGGCCCCGCTCGGAGACGATGCTCAGGTCGCCGGTGCCCAGCTGCTGTCGTACGGCGTGCGGCACGTCCGACGATGGCGCCCATGCCTCTCGGGCCGTGCCCCGCCGCATTGGCCGGCATCTGCTCGGTGCCGACCCGCGCGGCGTCGAGAACCGGCCCCGCTCCCCGGGCGAGGACGTGCCTGTCGGTGTCCCACCGCGCGGCGGCCTCGTCCAGCGGCCCGCCCGGCAACCGGTGGACCACGATCACGGTCGGTCCACGAACCGGAACGTCGACGTGATCGCGTCGAAGATGTCGAAGAAGGACTCCGCCAGGTCCAGGACCTGGCTGCTGCCCGCGACCAGGGCGACCTTGCCCTCCTGCCCCGGCACCGGGATGAACGTCTGCATCAGCACCGCCCGGATCGTGCGGCCGAGCTCGTCGCCCGGTACCGGCACGTCCTCGATGCCGTACGTCCGGGCCGCCGGGCCGACGCCCGGGATGTCGACCGTCGTCACCTTGCGCCAGGAGTCGCCCTCCCGCTTCGCCTCCTTGACCGCGAGCTGGGCGGCGATCGCCTCCGGGTCGGTGGGGAGCGGGTCGCCCTTGCCGGTGCGGCCGCCGACCAGCGACACCGTCACCGAGCCGGTGATCGGGGTGTCGCCCCCGAAGCTCTCCGCCATGCACCCGCAGTACAGGGCGCCGGACTTCCAGGCGTCCGCCGCCGCCTTGCGCAGGAAGGAGACGAACGTGTCACGGTGCGGGGCGAGTTCGGGGTGCGCGCGCAGGCGCTCGGTCACCATGCGGTGGATCGAGTCGTCCCGCGACTCCGGCCGTACGTCGAACTCCCACCAGGACTCCGGCACCTTGATCCGGAAACCGCCCCGCTCGACGGTCAGCGCTTCCATGTATCGGGCCATGACGCCGGCGTCCCCCTTCAGTCGATGACGTTCCGACATCGTGCCATCGCACCGGGCCCGGGCGGGCCCCGGGCCCGCCCGGCCGTCACACGGCGAACGCCGCTGCCAGGGCGCGCTCGTACGCGCGTCCGGCCGCCGTCAGCCCTTCTTGGCGACCGTCAGCAGCACCGCCGCGTCCTCCAGCGCCTCCAGGCCGTGGCGGGCGTCGGGGATGACGAGGAGATCGCCGGTACGGCCCTCCCGGTCCGCGTCGCCGCCGGTCAGGCGGACGCGGCCGCGCAGGACGAGCAGGGTGGCCTCGCCGGGGCTGTCGTGCTCCGCGAGGCTCGTGCCGGCGGTCAGCGCCAGCAGGGTCTGGCGCAGGGTGTGCTCGTGGCCGCCGTGGACGGTGGTGGCGCTGCGGCCGCTGGAGGCGGTGGCGGCCTGTTCCAGGTGGGTGCGGACGAGGGCGTCGAGCGAAAGCTTCTGCATACCGTCCAGGGTCGCCGAGCCCTGCGGGCGGTGGCAGGGCCATGTGGGGTACGCCGACGGGGCACACGCCCGCACGGGCGGGCGTACGGCCGTACGGCCGTACCGCGCCCTCCGCGATACTGGCGCCGTGCCGTCGACACCCCAGCCCGTGACGCCCGACCCGCCCGAGGCGATCGCGCGTCCGCTGCTCACCCAGTCCTGGCTCGACCTGACGTTCGCGCACTGGGCGGTGGACCCGGCCGACGTGGCGGGGCTGCTGCCGCCGGGCGCCGTGCCCGACACCCTCGACGGGGTCACGTACGTCGGTCTCGTCGCGTTCCGGATGCACCGGGTGGGGTGGCTGCGGCTGCCGGGCGTCCCGTACCTGGGGAACTTCCCGGAGACGAACGTCCGCCTGTACTCGGTGGACGACCACGGGCGGCGCGGGGTGGTGTTCCTCTCCCTGGACGCCTCCCGGCTGGTTCCGGTGCTGGTGGGGCGCCTCGGCTTCGGGATGCCGTACGTCTGGTCCCGGATGCGCGTCCGGCACGTCGACGACCGCACCGTCACGTACACCGCGTCCCGGCGCTGGCCGGGGCCGCGCGGCGCGGGTACGCGGCTCACCGTGCGCCGCGGCGGGGCGATCGCCGAGCCGACGGAGCTGGAGCAGTTCCTCACCGCCCGCTGGGGCATGCACAGCGCGTTCTTCGGACGGCCGATGTACCTGCCGAACGCCCATCCCCGCTGGCCGCTGTACCGGGCCGAGCTGCTGGAGTGCGAGGAGGACCTGGTCGCGGCGGCCGGGCTGCCGGCGCCGGCCGGAGCGCCGGTGAGCGTGCTGTACTCGCCGGGCGTCCCCGCCCGCTTCGGCCTCCCGGCCCGTCCGGGGGGCATCCCCACGCCGTAACAGCGGGCGGGGCCGAACGCGCGTGGGGCCGAGGGCAGCGCGCCCCCGGCCCCGCGGTCGTCTCGCGTACGCGTCAGATGACGCCCTGCGCCAGCATCGCGTCCGCCACCCGCTCGAAGCCGGCGATGTTCGCGCCGGTCACGTAGTCGCCGGGGGCGCCGTAGCGCTCGGCGGTCTCCGCGCAGGTGGTGTGGATGTCGGTCATGATGCGGGCCAGCTCGGCCTCGACCTGGTCGGCTTTCCAGCTGGTGCGCGACGCGTTCTGCGTCATCTCCAGCGCGCTGACCGCGACACCGCCCGCGTTCGCCGCCTTGCCGGGGCCGAAGGCGACGCCGGCCCGCTGGAAGAGCTGCACGGCCTCCGGCGTGGTCGGCATGTTCGCGCCCTCGGAGACCGCCTTCACGCCGTTGCGGATGAGGGCGTCGGCGTCCACGGCGTTCAGCTCATTCTGGGTGGCCGACGGCAGGGCGACGTCCGCCGGGACCTCCCAGACGCTCCCGCCCGGCACGAACCGCGCGGAGGAGCCCCGGCGCTCCGCGTAGTCGCTCACCCGGCCGCGCTCGACCTCCTTGATCTGGCGCAGCAGCCCCAGGTCGATGCCCTTGTCGTCGACGACGTAGCCGCTGGAGTCGGAGCAGGTGACCGGGTTGGCGCCGAGGTCGGCGAGCTTCTGGATGGTGTAGATCGCGACGTTGCCGGAGCCGGAGACCACCGCGGTCTGCCCCTCCAGGTCCTCGCCGCGGGCGCGCAGCATGGCCTCGGCGAACAGCACGTTGCCGTAGCCGGTCGCCTCCGGGCGGATGAGCGAGCCGCCCCAGCCGGCGCTCTTGCCGGTGAGGACGCCGCCCTCCCAGCGGTTGGTGATGCGCCGGTACTGGCCGAAGAGGTACCCGATCTCCCGCGCGCCGACGCCGATGTCACCGGCGGGGATGTCGGTGTACTCGCCGATGTGCCGGTACAGCTCGGTCATGAACGACTGGCAGAAGCGCATGACCTCCGCGTCGCTGCGGCCCTGCGGGTCGAAGTCGCTGCCGCCCTTGCCGCCGCCGATGCCGAGCCCGGTGAGCGCGTTCTTGAAGATCTGCTCGAAGCCGAGGAACTTGATGATCCCGAGGTTCACCGAGGGGTGGAAGCGCAGGCCGCCCTTGTACGGGCCGAGGGCGCTGTTGAACTCGACGCGGAAGCCCCGGTTGACGTGCACGCGCCCGTTGTCGTCCGTCCACGGCACCCGGAAGATGATCTGCCGCTCGGGCTCGACGAGCCGCTCGACGAGGCCCGGGTCGGCGTACTCCGGCCGGGCGGCGAGCACGGGGGCGAGCGTCTCCAGCACCTCACGGGCGGCCTGGTGGAACTCCGGCTCCGCCGGGTTGCGGCGCTCCACCTCGGCGCGGAGCTGGTCGAGCGAGATCTTGGGATCGGGGCGTGAGGTCACGGGGTCCCTTTCTGGCACGGCTGGCAACCGGTTCACAGGGCGCACGGGACACCATGGCGGGGAACCGGTGAGGAGCGCTCGGCGCCGTTGCCGCGCGCGGGACAGCGGCCGCCCGTTCGTATACGACAGGTCAGCCGACCCTTCCAGTGTTACTCCTGTGTTAAGCGGATACCAAGAGGTGGGTCTGATTGTCCGCTATCTGGACACGGTGTGCAGGGTGCAGACGCCCGCCTCGTCCGCCTCCCCGAACCCCGCAGCCTCGCCGTCCACCCCCGTACCGTGCCCCTCCGTGTCGTGCGCGCACCGCACACACCGCCGCCCCGGACCGGTGACGGGCAGCCGGGCCGGGGCGGTGCGTGCGACGCCTCAGTGCTTGCGGTGCCCGGGGCCCTTCGGGTCCCTCCCGCAGTCGTCGTGGCGGGCGTCCTTCAGGGTGTCGCGCAGGGCGTGGTACGCCGGCTTGCGCACGAAGGCGTCGGTCATGACCGTCGCCCAGCCCTCACCCTCGAAGAACACCGGGACCCACGAGTACTTGTCGGTGAAGCCCCAGATGGTGAACGAGTTGCAGCCGTCCACCTCCAGGCACGCCTGGAGCATCCGCCGGTAGTAGTCCGCCTGCTGCTTCTCCTGCGCCGCGGTGGGCGTGCCGCCCGCCGGCACGTCCATGCGGACGTCCAGCTCGGTGACCGCGGTCTCCAGGCCGAGGGCGTCGAAGCGGCGCAGGTTGTCGGCGAGGTCGCCGGGGAAGCCGTACCGCGTGCTCAGGTGGCCCTGCACGGAGAAGCCGTGCACCGGCACGCGCTGCTCGAGCAGGTCCTTCACCAGGGCGTAGTAGGCGTCGCTCTTCGCGCTGACGCTCTCGACGTTGTAGTCGTTGAAGAACAGCTTCGCCCCGGGGTCGGCCTTGTGGGCCCAGCGGAACGCGTCCGCGACGATGCCCGGGCCGAGTTCACGGATCCAGATGTTGTCCTGGGTGCGCAGGCCGCCCTGGTCGTCGAAGATCTCGTTCGCCACGTCCCACTGCTGGATCCTGCCCTTGTACCGGCCGACCACCGTGGTGATGTGCTCACGCAGGATGCCCCGCAGCTCCGCCTTGGTGAAGTCGCCCTCCTCCAGCCACGCGGGGTTCTGGCTGTGCCACAACAGCGTGTGTCCGCGCACCACTTGGCGGTTCTTGCGGGCGAACTCGACGATCTCGTCCGCCTGCTCGAAGTCGTAGCGGTCGCGCTCGGGGTGGATGTGGTCCCACTTCATCTGGTTCTCGGGGGAGACCGAGCTGAACTCCCGCCCCAGGATCTTCCGGTACTCCTTGTCGTGCGTGAAGGGGTCCGGGTAGTCCTGCTCCAGGTGGTGGCCGCCGCCCGCCACGGCGGTGCCGATCACGAAACCTTCGGGGGCGGCCGCACGCAGCCGGTCGGACGAGGCGTGGGAGTGCGGCGGCGGCTTGGGGCCGGCCGACGGGGCGGCGGACGCCGAACCGCCCAGGAGCGGCAGGGCCAGTGCTGCGGTGGCGAGGGCCACGGTGGCGAAACGGAACGGTCTCATGCGGGGGCTCTCATTCCCGTCGTGTGGTTCTCGAATGTTTCGAAGTTGCATCCGAAACATTAGGGATGGCCGGACGGTACGATCCGGCCGAGCGGCACGTCAATACCCGTGCACGGACCGGGTCTTCGGGCCGCCTCACCGCACCGACGGACGGATCACCTCCTCCGCGACCCACCGGGCGATGCCCTCGGGGAACGGCGCCGGCAGTCCGGGCACGATGTGCGTGAACCCCGCGCCCAGCGCCTCCCCCACCGCCTCCCGTACGGCGTCGGGCCGGCCGGTGTCGACGGGGAGGTGGAGGGACCGGACGAGCGACGCGGGGTCGCGGCCGATGCCGGCGCAGTACCGGTCGAGCAGGGCGCTGCGGCGCAGCACGTCGTCGAGGTCTCCGCCCGGGACGTTCCACAGGTCGGCGTGCTCGGCGGCCACGCGCAGCGTCGCGGAGGACCGGCCGCCGACGAGGACGGGCGGGTGCGGGCGCTGCGCCGGCTTCGGGTTGCCGAACGCCCCCGTCAGCCGGTGGTGTTCGCCGTGGAAGTCGAAGGGCTGCTCCTCCGTCCACAGCCGCTTGATCAGCGTGCAGGCCTCGGCGAGGCTCGCCACCGCCCGCGCCGTCTCCTGGAACGGCAGCCCGTGCGCCGCATACTCGCGCCACGCCTCGGGCGGACGCGGGCGCGAGCCGACGCCTATGCCGAAGTCGAGCCGGCCGCCCGAGACGATGTCGACGGTCGTCGCGATCTTCGCGAGCACGGCGGGCGGCCGGAACCGGTTGCCGGTGACCATCACGCCCAGCCGCATCCGCCGCGTCCGCGCCGCGAGGGCCGCCAGCGGCGTCCAGCCCTCGAACGTCGGCCCGCCGGGGTCGCCGAAGACGGGCATGAGGTGGTCGTACAGCCAGGCGTGCTCGATCTCGGGCACCCCGTCCGCCTCGCGCCAGACGCGGACGAGGTCGTCGTAGCCGGCCTGCGAGGGCGGGGTCATGATGCCGAAGACGGGCCGGGCGGGCCGGGGCGCGGGGGACATGGGCCGGTGACTCCCCTCCGGCCGGACGGCGGGTGGTCAGCGACGGCGCAGGGACGCGTCGAGGAGCGCGGGCGGGGTGTCGAACTTCTCGCCGGGAGCCAGGTCGGTCCCGGGGGCGACGATCTCGTCGACCGCGTCGAGGACGTCGGCCGACAGCACGGTGTCCGCGGCGGCGAGCTGCGACCGGAGGTGCTCCACCGTGCGGGGGCCGATGAGCGCGGCCGTCACGGCGGGGTGCGCGTTGACGAATCCGAGCGCCAGCTGGATCAGGGTGAGCCCGGCCTCGTCGGCGACCTCGGCCAGCCGCTCGACGGCGTCGTACCGCGCCTGGTTGCAGGGGAGCGAGGGGTCGAAGCGCTCCGGCAGGACCGCCGAGCGGTGGGTGGCGACGTCCCGCCCCTTGCGCACCGCGCCCGACAGCCAGCCCGAGGCGAGCGGGCTCCACGCCAGCACGCCCATGCCGTACTCCTCCGTGACGGGCAGGACGTGGGCCTCGATGCCGCGCTGCAGGACCGAGTAGCTGGGCTGCTCGGTCACGTAGCGGCTCAGCCGGTGCTCACGGGCGGCCCACTGCGCCTGCACGATGCGGTACGCGGGGAAGGTCGAGGAGCCGAAGTAGCGGATCTTGCCCGCGCGCTGCAGGTCGGTGAGGGCGGACAAGGTCTCCTCGTCGCTGGTCGCCGGGTCCCAGCGGTGCATCTGGTAGAGGTCCACGTGGTCGACGCCGAGGCGGCGCAGGCTGTCGTCCAGGGCGGTGTGGATCCAGCGGCGTGAGCTGCCGCGGTGGTTGCGCTCCTCCCCCATCGGCATGGTCGCCTTCGTGGCCAGCACGATGTCGTCACGGCGGCCGGCGATGGCCTTGCCGACGATCTCCTCCGACTCGCCGGCGCCGTACATGTCGGCGGTGTCGATGAGGTTGACGCCGGCCTCCAGGGCCGCGTCGACGATGGCGGTGGCCTCCTCCTGCGTGGTGCGCCCGATGGCGCCGAAGTTCATCGCGCCGAGCGCGAGGGTGCCGACCTGGACGCCGGTGCGGCCGAGGGTGCGGTACTGCATGACGGTCTCTCCTCAGGGCGAAGGGGAAACGGAACAGCGTTCCGGTACGCGTCCAACGATACGGAACAACGTTCCGTTTTGCTAGTCGGAAAGGGGAACTCGGCCACGCGGAGGCACTCTCGGGCGTGCGTGAGACCATGCGGAGGCATGCGCGAGGCGGAGGAACGGACACGGTGAACCAGAAGGACGGCGACGCGGGCGACACCGCGTCGCGGCGCAAGGACGCACGGCGCAACAAGGAGACGCTGCTGGAGGCGGCCGCCGCGGTCTTCGTCACGTCCGGCGTGGACGCCCCGGTGCGCGACATCGCCTCCCGGGCCGGGGTCGGCCTGGGCACCCTCTACCGGCACTTCCCCACCCGGGCGGACCTGATCATCGCCGTCTACCGGCACCAGGTCGAGGCGTGCGCCGAGGCCGGCCCGGCCCTGCTGAACTCCGCCCCGACCCCGCACGACGCCCTGCGGCAGTGGATCGACCTGTTCGTCGACTTCCTGGTCACCAAGCACGGCCTGGCCGCCGTCCTGCGCTCCGACCAGTCCGGATTCGAGGGCCTGCACGCGTACTTCCTCGACCGGCTCGTCCCCGTCTGCACCCGGCTGCTCGACGCCGCGCGGGCGGCCGGGGAGATCCACGAGGACATCGCCGCCCTGACCCTCATGCGCGGGGTCGGCAACCTCTGCATCGGCGCGGAGACCGACCCCGACTACGACGCACGCCGCCTCGCCGCCCTCCTCGTCGACGGTCTGCGCCGCACCGACTGACGCCCGCGGTCCGCGGGCGTCAGTCGGTGCGGCAGGCGCGGCCCCCGCCGTCTCAGCCCCGCAGGACGTCGCGCAGGAGCCTGGCGTTCTTCACGGTCTGGCTCGAGCCCTTGCGCGAGGCCAGCTCGTCGACCTCGGGGACGGAGCCCCTGGCCCCGGAGCAGGCGGCGCACTCGACGGCCAGCGCCAGGAGCGCTCCCGCTCCGTTGACCGGTGTGTCGCGCAGCAGGGCGGGCAGGGCGGCTTCGAGCACCGACCAGACGGTCGCCCAGGCGCCGGTCTCGGCCGCCGCGCGCAGTGCGGCGGTGACCCGGGAGGGCTTGCTCGCCCCGTACCGGGTCAGTGCCTGCCACTGTCCGGCGAGCAGCCTGGCGTCCAACTGCCCCTGTGCGGCGAGGACCAGCAGGGCGTCCACCGCCGCGTCCGCCTCCTTCGGGTCGCCGAGCCGCCGTGTGATCTGCCAGTGCGTCGCGTAGCCCGCGGTGCCGTTCGCTTCCATCAGCCGCGGGAGCAGCAGGCGGTTGGTCCCCTCCCCGAAGCATGCGGCCACCTCGTCACGGTGGTGCGGCAGCTGCGCGAGCATGAACACACCGGGGCGGGAGGGGCTCCAGCCGTAGGGGCCCAGGAGGGCCGCGGCGACCGGCGGGAGCGGCAGGTCGTGCCCCGTGCGGGGGGTCGCGGGGGCCCACCGGCCGGGTGCCGCGCCGGTCGGGTCTCCGGCCGGCCACCTGTCGGGCGTCGTGTCCCAGTGGGGCGCGCCGCCCCGGTGCAGCCACCGCGTCAGGCTCCGGCCCGCGTCCGAGCGGAGTGCGCCCGCCGCCTCCCGCACGCGCTCGTCGTCCGTGGGGGTGACCCGCAGCAGGGCCTGAGCCAGGTCGACGGGCGCGGGAGTGACGCCCAGGCTCTCGAACTCGGCGATCCGCTCCACCAGGGCGGCGGCGTCCACCGCCCCGTCGGCGCGGGTCGGCAGGGCCAGCAGGTAGGGCTGAGCGCCGGACTCGATCAGTTCGATGGCCTCGGTGAGCCGCGCCCCGAGCAGGGCGCCCGGCTCGCTGATCCTCCTCTCGGCGCGGCGGGCCTCGAGCAGCTCGCGGCGCCGGTGGATGTGCCAGTCCCTCGGCTCGTCGCCGCGCACCGCGGTCGCGACGTCGTACAGGTCGAGCTGTGTCGGGTCCGCGCCGCAGCACCAGCAGTCGAACCCCGGCCGGTTGCGCATGACCGGTCCGAGCGCCTTGGAGAGGGTGCCGCGGTCGAGGCGCGCGTGGCGGACGAGGCCGTCGAGGGCGCGTTCGAAGGCCACGACGTTCTCGCTGTCGGCGAGCAGCACCGCGACCTCGGGGGCGACCTCGGCGGCCGAGGCGATCGGGCGGACCGGTTCCGGCTCGGGCGCCTCCGGCAGGAAGTCGGGCGGCACCTCGTCGGACGGCCCGGCGGACGGCCCGGCGGACGGCCCGGCGGTGTCCTGTCCCGGCGGGCCGAACAGCTCACCGGCGCGCGCGGTCAGAGCCGGGGTGAGGAAGGCGGCGGCCTCGCGCAGGCCGGACAGCACCTGTTCGTCCGCCACCGCGGGCAGGTGACGGGCCACCAGCTTGAGAGCGCGTTCCTGAAGACCCACGTCGGAGTGCTGGAAGGTGAGCGCAGCCCCGGCCACGACCCTGCCGGCGCGTGTGACGTCCCGCTTGGCCGCCCGGTCCAGCCAGGCGAGCTGGGCGCGCACCAGTTTCTTCTCCGGGCGGAGCAGGACGCGCTCGCAGACCTCGGTGAGGACGTCGTCCTCGAGGAGTCCCGCCTCGTCGAGGCCGATGAGGACCTCCTGACCGTAGGCGGCCACCTGGGAGGACAGGTCGAGCATCGCGACGTGGTCACGGAGCAGGGGCGCGTTCTCGGCCGGGGTGAGGGCGAGGGCCTGCAGGAAGGTGAGGGGATGCGTGCTGTCCTGGAGCAGGGACGCGATCATGGGCTCGGCGAGCAGGAGGCGTTCGCGGGACACCGAGGCGTGTTCCTCGGGGGTGAGGGCGAGTGACGTCAGCGCGACGGCGGCGTCGGGCCACCACACCCGGTCGGCGGCCAGGTGGGCGGCGAAGAAGCGCCGGATCAGCGCCGCACGGTCGACCAGGCCCTCGTCCTCGGTGGAGAGGAGGATGAACACGCCGAAGTTGGTGTTCTCCAGCACATGCCGCAGGCCGTGCCGCTTCAGGACGGAGTGGAACACCTCCACGAGGCCGAGGGGGACCGCCGGCCGGTCCAGGGCCAGGGGGAGGAGCACCGGGGTCAGCGCGTCCGCGCGCAGCCGCTCCAGGAAGCTGTCACCGGGCAGGAACCCGTCGCGCAGACGCAGGGGAGGCGCGGTGCTCCGGCGGCGCCACGACAGCCAGCTCGCGATGAAGCCGTCGGTGGTCGGGACGGGGCAGCCCGCGTCGTACAGAAGATGCTCGAGGAAGTCGAACCTCACGGTCTCCTCGGGTCTCAGCCGCTCGGCGAGCCGCGTGACCAGCTCGGCCCGCCACGCGACGGGCCGGAGGTTCACGACGCCGAGGAGCCACGGGATGCTGCGGGTCGACAACGCCCAGACGTTGGCGCCCTGCAGGAGACAGTCGGCCGCGGCCTCGGGGTCGGTCAGGCAGCCGAGTTCGGCGGCGATCTGCGCGTTCCTCATCTCGTCCGAGCAGGCGCCCCAGTCGGCTCGTATCCTCGCGCGCCGCTCCTCCAGGGCGCCGGCCTGTGCCGCGCGCTCCTGCGGGGTCAGGGCCGCGAGCGCCTTGAGCACTCCCTCGACATCGCCCGCTTCCGCGAGGCGGACCAGGCTCGTCATGCTGTCCCCGCTCATGCTGTGATCTCCGTCGTCGTCGCGGTGGTGGTGGCTGTGGTCTCCGTGGTGGCCGCGGCTGCCCCGCTCGCACCGGCGTCGCGCACCATGCCCGCCGCGAGCACGTGCTTGCACGGTCCGCGCCCGCCCTGGTACCTCGCCCACCACAGGCAGGTGCAGCTCGCCCGCCCCGCGTCGTCCACGCGGACCAGGTGGGCGTGGGCGTCCTTCCCGACCCACGCGAGCGCTCCGTCGAGCCGCACGGCGCCTTCCGCGACCAGGGCCCGCGCCCCGCGCAGCCGGGGATTGCGGGCCTCCGCGTCACCGGCCGCCCAGGGCAGGTGGCGGTGGAAGTACGCCTGTTCGGCGAGGTCGTAGCCGATCTGCCCCGAGGTCCCGAGCACCGTGAGCGCCGCGCGGACCCGTTCGGGCGCGAGGCCGGCCTGGGCGGCCAGTACGGCGATGTCCAGCGTCGGCTCCCAGGCGAGGAGTTCCGCCACCCGCTCGGCGTCGCGCGCCGCGGGCCCGGTGGCGAGGTCGTCGAGGACGCCGCCCTCGCCGGAGAAGCCGCGCGAGGCGCTCGGCGAGAGCAGCAGCGTCAGCCGCATGCCGGGCAGCCCGACCTCCCAGGCGACGGCCGTGGCCGCGCCCGCGGCGGTGTCGGGAGCGTGGAGCCGCACGCCGGTCGCGTGCCGCAGCACGGGTATCAGGCCGGTCAGGCGCTCGGCGCCGGGCAGGCACACCGCGCCGGGCGCCGGCCTGCTCACCGGCCGCAGGGTGCGCCCGGCGGGCACCACCCAGCGCGTGGTGCGGGCGCCGGAGCCGCGGGTGAGGCGTGGCAGGGAGCGCAGGACGGCGGCCGCCTGTGCGGGCGGTACCTCGGCGCGCGGCGCGAAGCCGGCCGCGAGGACCTGGGCCTCGGCGAAGCCGCGCAGCCAGCGCTGCGGGAGGGGGACCTTCTTCTCCACGAAACGGCCCTCGAAGGTGGTCGCCTCCATTCCTTCGGGGCCCACCCTCAGGTGGAGCGGGTCGAGACCGCCGAGTTTGGCGAGCGCCTGACGCAGCGGGACGTTGACGTCGACGTTGGTGGTGCCGTGTCCGACGTCGTCCCCGTCGAGGCCGGGGGCGAGGATGTCGAGGCGCGCGTAGACGCCGCAGCAGCCGGAGAAGGACTCCATCCGTAACCGGTCGCCGTTGGCGGTGACCACCGGGTCGAGCGAGGCGGCGGAGCCGGGGTGGTGGTAGCGGGTGGCCGCGACGTCCGCGACCGCGAGCAGCGCCGCGGCCGCGGCCGCCGGGGCGGTCAGGAAGCCGTCGAAGAGGCGGGGGCGGTCCTGCTCACCGCCGGGTGTGGCGCCGCCCGAGGTTTCCAGGGCGAGGCTGCGGCCGGCGGCGGATTCCCGCAGCGCGGAAGCGGCCGCATAGGCATAGGACTGGATCAGTGCTGTACTCACGCCCGCAGGCTACGGCCGGACACCGACATCGTCCGCCCCGCGCCTTGAACGAAGCGGGCGGCTCGGCGTCCACCGCACGGGTCCGCGGCCTCCGCCCTCCCGGAGGATGGCGCCCGCGTGACGAAAGGGCCCGCACGACCGAGGTCGTGCGGGCCCCTTCAGGTGCTCGCGGCAGGAGCTACCAGGTCAGATCGTCACTTGACGATCTTGGTGACCTGGCCGGCGCCCACGGTCCGGCCACCCTCACGGATGGCGAACTTCAGGCCCTCCTCCATGGCGACGGGCTGGATGAGCTCCACCTTCATCTCGGTGTTGTCACCCGGCATGACCATCTCGGTGCCCTCGGGGAGGGTCACGACGCCGGTCACGTCCGTCGTACGGAAGTAGAACTGCGGGCGGTAGTTGTTGAAGAAGGGGGTGTGACGGCCACCCTCGTCCTTCGACAGGATGTAGGCCTGGGCCTCGAACTCGGTGTGCGGGGTGACCGAGCCCGGCTTGATGATGACCTGGCCGCGCTCGACGTCCTCGCGCTTGATGCCGCGGAGCAGCAGACCGACGTTCTCACCGGCCTGGCCCTCGTCGAGCAGCTTGCGGAACATCTCGATGCCGGTGACCGTGGTGGTGGTCTTCTCGGTCTTGATGCCGATGATGTCGACGGTCTCGTTGACCTTGAGGACACCACGCTCGATGCGGCCGGTGACGACCGTACCGCGACCGGTGATGGTGAAGACGTCCTCGATCGGCATCAGGAACGGCTTGTCGACGTCACGCTCGGGCTCCGGGATGGACTCGTCCACGGCCTTCATCAGCTCGAGGACGGACTTGCCCCACTCCTCGTCGCCCTCGAGGGCCTTCAGAGCGGAGACCTTGACGACCGGAACGTCGTCGCCCGGGAACTCGTACTCGGAGAGGAGCTCGCGCACCTCGAGCTCGACGAGCTCCAGGATCTCCTCGTCGTCGACCATGTCGGCCTTGTTCAGGGCGACGACGATGTAGGGGACGCCGACCTGGCGGGCCAGGAGCACGTGCTCCTTGGTCTGCGGCATCGGGCCGTCCGTGGCGGCGACCACGAGGATGGCGCCGTCCATCTGCGCCGCACCCGTGATCATGTTCTTGATGTAGTCCGCGTGACCGGGGCAGTCGACGTGGGCGTAGTGACGCGACTCGGTCTGGTACTCGACGTGCGAGATCGAGATCGTGATACCGCGCTGGCGCTCTTCGGGAGCCTTGTCGATCTGGTCGAAGGCCGAGGCCTCGTTCAGGTCCGGGTACGCGTCGTGCAGCACCTTGGTAATGGCGGCCGTGAGGGTCGTCTTACCGTGGTCGATGTGACCGATGGTGCCGATGTTGACGTGCGGCTTAGTCCGCTCGAACTTCGCCTTCGCCACTGGGGTCCTCCTGTGGAGTGGTTCTGTACGCCTTACTTCATCGGCGCCAGGTGATCTTTGCTGGGAAACCCGGGCCCGGGGCATTCCGCCAGGGTGGCGGCGGAATGCCCGCTTGCAGGCTCCGGGGTCAAGCCTAAAGCGTTGGTACGGAGTCCGTTAAACGGAGCCCCTTACTCGCCCTTGGCCTTCGCGATGATCTCCTCGGCGACGTTCCGCGGAACCTCGGCGTAGGAGTCGAACTGCATGGAGTAGCTGGCACGGCCGGACGTCTTGCTGCGCAGGTCTCCGACGTAGCCGAACATCTCCGAGAGGGGCACGAGGCCCTTCACGACGCGGGCACCGGCCCGCTCCTCCATGGCCTGGATCTGGCCACGGCGGGAGTTGATGTCGCCGATGACGTCACCCATGTAGTCCTCGGGCGTGGTGACCTCGACGGCCATCATCGGCTCCAGGAGCACGGGCGAAGCCTTGCGCGCGGCCTCCTTGAAGGCCTGCGAGCCGGCGATCTTGAACGCGAGCTCGGACGAGTCGACCTCGTGGTAGGCGCCGTCGAGCAGCGTCACGCGGACACCGGTCATCTCGTAGCCGGCGAGGATGCCGAACTGCATGGCCTCCTGCGCACCGGCGTCCACCGAAGGGATGTACTCCTTCGGCACACGGCCACCGGTCACCTTGTTGACGAACTCGTAGGAGGCGTCGCCGCCCTCGATCGGCTCGATCGCGATGATCACGCGAGCGAACTGGCCGGTACCACCCGTCTGCTTCTTGTGGGTGTACTCGACCTTCTCGACCGACTTGCGGATCGTCTCACGGTACGCGACCTGAGGCTTGCCGACGTTGGCCTCGACCTTGAACTCACGGCGCATGCGGTCGACCAGCACCTCGAGGTGCAGCTCGCCCATACCGCCGATGATGGTCTGGCCGGTCTCCTCGTCCGAGTGGACCTGGAACGACGGGTCCTCCTCGGCGAGCCGCTGGATCGCGACGCCGAGCTTCTCCTGGTCGCCCTTCGACTTGGGCTCGATGGCGACCTGGATGACCGGCGCCGGGAAGTCCATGGACTCCAGGATGACCGGGTTCTTGTCGTCGGACAGCGTCTCACCGGTGGTGGTCTGCTTCAGGCCCATGACCGCGACGATGTCGCCGGCGCCCACCGACTCGATCTCCTCACGCTTGTTGGCGTGCATGCGGTAGATCTTGCCGATGCGCTCCTTCTTGCCCTTCACGGAGTTCAGCACCTGGGTGCCGGAGTCCATGCGGCCGGAGTACACGCGGACGAAGGTGAGCTTGCCGAGGTGCGGGTCGCTCATGATCTTGAACGCGAGCGCGGCGAGGGGCTCCTCGTCCGACGGCTTGCGCGAGACGGCCTTCTCCGCGTCCTTGGGGTCGTGGCCCTCGATGGCCTCGACGTCCAGCGGGGAGGGCAGGTAGCGCACGACGGAGTCGAGCAGGGGCTGCACGCCCTTGTTCTTGAACGCGGTGCCGCAGAACACGGGGGTGACGGTGGTGCCGTCGCCCTTGCCGGAGGCGATGGTGATGCGGCGGACCGCCGCGTACAGCTGCTCCTCGGAGGGCTCGGTGCCCTCGAGGTACAGCTCCATCAGCTCCTCGTCGTTCTCCGCGACGGCCTCGAGCAGCTTGCCGCGGTACTCCTCGGCGAGCTCGGCGAGGTCCTCGGGGATGTCGACGGTGTCGTACATCTCGCCCTTGGTCGCCTCGGCGGACCAGACCAGGGCCTTCATCTTCACGAGGTCGACGACGCCCTTGAAGTCGGCCTCGGCGCCGATCGGCAGCTGCATGACCAGCGGCTGCGCGCCCAGACGGTCGGAGATCATGCCGACGCAGCGGAGGAAGTCCGCACCGGTGCGGTCGAGCTTGTTGACGAAGCAGATGCGCGGAACGCCGTAGCGGTCGGCCTGACGCCACACCGTCTCGGACTGGGGCTCGACGCCGGCGACGCCGTCGAACACCGTCACGGCACCGTCGAGCACGCGCAGGGAACGCTCCACCTCGACGGTGAAGTCGACGTGGCCCGGCGTGTCGATGATGTTGATGGTGTGGTCGACGTCTTCCAGCGGCCAGTGACAGGTGGTGGCAGCAGAGGTGATCGTGATGCCACGCTCCTGCTCCTGCTCCATCCAGTCCATGGTGGCAGCGCCCTCGTGGACCTCACCGATCTTGTAGGAGACGCCGGTGTAGAACAGGATCCGCTCGGTGGTCGTCGTCTTGCCCGCGTCGATGTGGGCCATGATCCCGATGTTGCGGACCCTGGCCAGGTCAAGCGAAGTGGTAGCCATAAGGCTTCAGTCTTCTCTCGGTCTCGATGGGGTCTGCGACTACCAGCGGTAGTGCGCGAAGGCCTTGTTGGACTCGGCCATCTTGTGCGTGTCCTCGCGCTTCTTCACAGCGGCGCCGAGGCCGTTGCTGGCGTCGAGGAGCTCGTTGAGCAGACGCTCGGTCATGGTCTTCTCGCGACGGGCGCGGGAGTAACCGACCAGCCAGCGCAGCGCCAGCGTGTTGGCACGGCCGGGCTTGACCTCGACCGGGACCTGGTAGGTGGCGCCACCGACACGGCGGGACTTGACCTCGAGGGTCGGCTTGATGTTCTCGAGAGCGCGCTTCAGCGTGATGACCGGGTCGTTGCCGGTCTTCTCGCGCAGGCCCTCCATGGCGCCGTAGACGATGCGCTCGGCGGTGGAGCGCTTGCCGTTCAGCAGCACCTTGTTGATCAGGGAGGTCACCAGAGGAGAACCGTAGACCGGGTCGATGATGACCGGGCGCTTCGGGGCGGGGCCCTTACGAGGCATTCTTACTTCTCCTTCTTGGCGCCGTAACGGCTGCGAGCCTGCTTGCGGTTCTTGACACCCTGGGTGTCGAGCGAGCCGCGGATGATCTTGTAGCGAACACCCGGCAGGTCCTTCACACGGCCGCCGCGCACGAGCACGATCGAGTGCTCCTGCAGGTTGTGTCCCTCACCCGGAATGTAGGCGGTGACCTCGATCCCGCTGGTCAGACGCACACGCGCGACCTTACGCAGGGCCGAGTTCGGCTTCTTCGGGGTGGTCGTGAACACACGCGTGCAGACGCCACGGCGCTGAGGGGAACCCTCGAGTGCGGGCGTCTTGTTCTTCTCGACCTTGTCCTGCCGGCCCTTGCGGACCAGCTGCTGGATCGTAGGCACTACTTCTCCGGTTTCTGTGTGCCGATGGGTACAGCTAACCTGGAACATCTCCGACCCACGCGGTCGGGTGTGTCGAATCCGGCGGACTCCCGCCGCAAGGCAGAGGGAAGCGCTGAATCACGGTGGCCGTTTCACAGCCCCCGGTGCGGTGTGATGGCACGCACGAAGGCCAGGGCACACCCCAGGCACAAGGTCTGAGCGTACTCAGCTCACGGACTCCGGTCAAAACAAAAGGAACGGAGCTCGACACGCCCGACTTCTTGCGGTTCCTCCCGCCGGTTCCCGTGGTTCCTTTCGCGCGGTGCGCGCCCCTGTGCCGGATTGGCCGGATCACGCCCTTCCCATGCCGGGCGCTCAGTACTTTGATCCGTCCGCCGCAGACGAACGGGGGGGTCCAGCCTGATGACATCGGCGTCGTACGGTCCGGACGACGGTGGCCTGGAGGACAGGGTGCCGTTCCTGGCCCGTCTGGAGAGCGGGGAGCGCACCGCGCTGCTCGGACTCGGCCGCGAGCTGCGCTTCGCCCCCCGCGTCACCCTGCTGCACCAGCGTGAGCCGTCCTCCCACGTCCTGTTCCTCGTCGAGGGCTGGACGAAGGTCACGGCCGCGGCCGCCAACGGCTACGAGGCGCTGCTCGCGCTGCGCGGCCCCGGCGACGTGGTCGGCGAGTCGGCGGCGCTGACCGGACGGCCCCGGTCGGCGACGGTGACCGCGCTGGAGGCGGTGCGGGCGGTGGCCGTGGAGCACGCGCGGTTCAAGGAGTTCCTCGGCCGGTCGCCGGCCGCGTCCTTCGCCCTGCTCGGCCTCACCGCGGACCGCACCCGGGCGGCGGACCGGCGGCGCCTGGAGTTCGCGTCGATGAACGTGCGCCAGCGGTTCGCGGTGCTGCTGCTCGACCTGGCCCGCAGCCACGGCCGCCGCACCCCCGACGGCGTCGAGCTCGCCGTGCCGCTCAGCAAGCAGGAGCTGGCGGGGTCGGTGGGCGCGTCCCGGGAGATGGTGCAGCGGCTGCTGCGCGAACTGCGGGAGAAGGACGCGGTGTCCACGGGCCGCCGCACCCTGCTGATCCGCCGCCCCGACGTCCTCCGCCGCATCGCCACCACCGACCAGACCGCCCCGGGCATTCCGTCGCCCCAGCGGTCCCGGGACGGGGAGACGACGGCTCGCCGGGGCGACCTGGACCTCTGACCCCGGCGCCCCTCAGCGGGGCGGGGGTGGCCGGACCGGGTCCGTCCGCCGGCCGGTGAGGGCCGGGCGCGCGGTTCCCCGCGCCCCTTCAAGCCGCTTCTGTGTACGCCGTCACAGTTTCTGTGGGTCATACGCCCTCACGCCCCGCCCTCCGCTCACGCCACTCTGCTGCCCTGCGCGACCATCCCCATCCTCCGAAGGGCGACCATGACCCACCCCGTGAGCCGCACGATCCTGTTGCTGGACATCGAGAGGTTCAGCGACCGGGACGACGTGGAGCAGGCGTATCTGCGGCGCATGCTGTACGACGTCACCGACCGGGCGCTGGAGGCGGCCGGCATCGACGAGACGCTGCGCACGCGCGCCGACCGCGGGGACTCCGTGATGGAGCTGATCGACGCGAACGCCCCGGTCACCGCCCTGCTGCGGGCCCTGCTCACCGAGGTCCCCGTGCAGTTGCGGGCCGTGAACCGCATGGCGTCGCGGTCGGCGCAGATGCGGCTGCGCGGGGTCGTCGCCGGCGGCTACGTGGCCGTCGACCGGCTCGACGGCTGGGTCGGCTCCGACCTCAACCACGCCTGCCGGCTGCTGGACGCCCCCCTGCTGCGCGCGGCCCTGCGGGAGCGCGCCGACGACTTCGCCCTGTGCGTGTCCGACTCCGTGTACCAGGGCGTCGTCCGCCACGACCATCCGGGCGTCCCGGCCGCCGGCTTCCACCGGGTGACGGTGGACACCAAGAACGGCCCGCTGACGGCGTGGCTGCACGGCCCGGCGCCGTCGGCCGGGGAGAACCCGCCGGCCGGGGAGGACCACGGTGAGCGGGGGGCGGGGGAGGCGCCGGGCGGATCGGGGGGCCGCCCGGCGCCGGCCGGCCCGGCCCCCGAGGCCACGGAGGAGGACGCCCGGGAACACCCGGCGCCGGCCGGACAGCGGGGAGCCCCGGCGCCGGGCCCGGTCCTGGACGTCAACGGCGGCACGGTGTCGTTCGGCGGCGGCTATGTCGCCGGCGACCAGCACGGCGTGTCCGGCGGCCGGGTCACCGGCGACGTCGTGATGGGCGGCAAGACGGAGGGGGACCGCTCATGACCGGCCACGACCCGGCGGGTCCGGGAGCCGGGGGCGGCCCGGGGGACGCCCCCGCACCCGACGGGAGCGCCCCCGAGGAGCTCCCCTCCAAGGAGTCCGCCGACGAGGAGCCGGAGGAGCACGACCAGCCGCAGAAGGCCTGGGCGGCCCGCCGCGACCTGGTCGACCACAGCCCGCGCACCATGAAGGTCGGCTCGCACGCCGCGTTCGGCGGCGGGTTCGTCGCCGGCGACCAGCACGGCGTGTCCGGCGGCCGGGTCACCGGCGACGTGGTCATGGGCAGCAAGACGGTCCACCACTGGACGTTCCCCGGACTGTCCACGGCCGCCTCCGCCTCCGGCGAGATACCGCGCGCCACCCTGGACCGGCTCGCCGCCACCTTCGTCACCGCCGACGGCGCCTTCGGCGAACTGGTCGAGCGGCTGCGCCGCGACCGGGTGCTGGTGCTGTCCGGCGCCCGCTTCACCGGCCGCCGCACGGCCGCCCTGATGCTGCTGCACCGGCTCGGCGCCGGCCCCGTGGTCGCCCTCGACCGCGAGACCACCCCGGGGTCGCTGGCCGACCGTTTCACCCCGCGCGACGACACGACGGGCGGCACGGGCGCCGCCCGCGGCTACGTGCTGTGCGACCTGGAGACCCGCCGCGGCAACGCCCTGCGCGAGACCCATCTGCTCGGCGCCGCCGACCGGCTCGCGGAGCAGGACGCGTACGCGGTGATCACGGTCGGGCCGACCGCCGTCCTGGAGGACGACGTGTCCGCGGTCGGCTGGCGGCCGCCCGCGACCGAGGACGTGCTCGCCGCGCACCTGCGGGTCCGCGCCGGCGAGGACGCCGTGACGCGCCTGCTGGGGATGCCGGCGGTCAAGGAGTTCCTCGACCACGGCCACCAGCCGCGCGAGGTCGCCGCCTTCGCCCAGCTCCTCGGCCGGTACGCCGCGGGCGAGGCCACCGAGCAGGAGGTCGCCTCCTTCTCCCTGGTGTCGCTGGAGAACCAGGTCCGCGAGTGGTTCGAGGAGGACGAGACCACCCTCCACCTGCGGGACAAGGCGTTCCTCATCGCGCTCGCCGCGTTCGACGACGGTCCCTACGCGCTCACCGCCGAACTCAGCGACCTGCTCCACGGCTTCCTCCAGCAGACCCAGAACGGGTCCCGGACCGCCGGGATCCCCGTCTTCGGCACCCACATCGGCAAGCGCCTCCAGCTCGCCCGCGCCCGGCTGTCCGAGGGCGAGGAGCACACCGAGTGGGGCCCGGTCACCCAGACGAAGGCCGCGTTCCACGACGAGCGGGCCTCGCTGGTGCTGCTGCGCGAGGTGTGGACGGGCCACCCCTCGGCGCGGCCCGCGCTGATCCAGTGGCTGCGCCGGCTGGCCGACGACGGCCGCCCCCTGGTGCGCACCCGCGCCGCGTCCACCGTCGCCGTCCTCGCCCGCACCGACCTGCCGTCCGCGATGGCGCTGGTCATCGAGCCGTGGGCGCGGTCCAACCGGTTCCGGCACCGGCTCGTCGCCGTCAACGCACTGACCCTGGCCCACCACATCGGCACCCCCAACGTGCCGCGCATCCTCGACACCTGGTCGGACGCCGAGGACCGCCGGCTGCGCTGGGTGGCGGTCCGCGCGTACGCGCTGATCGGCCCGGAGCGGCCGGCCCAGGCGCTCGCCGCGCTGCGCGCCGCCGCCCGCGAGCTGTACCAGCGCTTCGGCGACCCGGACGACTTCGACGTGGAGATGGCCGGGGAGCTCGCCGAGGCCGTGGAGCTGCTGCTGCTCTCCCCCGCCTCCTCCGAGGTCCTCGACGACCTGCGCGCCCACCTCGACGACGACCGCGCCGTGCACGACCTGGTCCTCGGCGGCTTCGTGAGCGCCTGCCACCGCACCAAGGACGACGAACGGTACGGCTTCCCGCTCGTCCTCGACTGGTACGCCCGCGCCGCCACCGACGAGGACCGGGCCGCCGACGGCATCGCGCACCTGTGGCGGGAGGCGCTCGGCGACCCCTTCCAGACCCGGGGCGCGCTCGCGGTGATGCGCGAGTGGGTCCTCGTCGCCGACCGCTCGACCGCCGTGGAGTGGGCGCTCGCCGCGCTGCTGCCGAGGCTCGTCACCACGCCCACGGAGCACCAACGGCTGAGCCACCTGCTGCGCACCATGCCCGGCGAGGACGGCAACCCCCCGCCGGGGGTCGCCGCCCGGCTGCTCGGCACGCTGCCGCCCCGCTGACGCACCGACCCCACCGACGAAAGACGTCCGTCCCATGTCTTCCTTCCACCGTCCGCCCGAGTGGCAGCAGCCGGCCGACCGGCACACCCGGCTGATCGACCCGGTGCTCACCGTCAGACAGCTGTCCCGCTTCGAGCTGTCCCTGAAGCACGTGGTCCGCATCGACCACGCCCTGGTCTTCTCCACCCCCAAGGGGGGCTACGAGGCGTATCCGCCGCCCGCCCGGCCCAGCCGCAGCGAGATCGCCGCCCGCCGCTACACCGCCGTGTACGAGGTGGACATGGGCATCCACCCGTTCACCGAGACGCTCACCCTGCCCAGCGACAACGACGCCTTCGAGTTCACCGCCGAGGTGGACGTCTCGTGGCAGGTGCTGGACCCGGCACGGTTCGTGGCGAGCGGCGTCCGGGACGTGCCGGCGCTGCTGATCGGCGAACTCCAGCAGGCGGCCCGCCCGGTGACCCGGCGCTTCGCCGTCGACGACAGCGCGCGGGCCGAGCGGGAACTGCTGAACGCGGTCACCGTCGTCGGCCCGCTGGGCGCGCCCGCGGGACTCCAGGTGACGTGGACGCTGCGGCTGCGCCGGGACCAGGCGGACATCGACCACCAGCGGCGGCTCCAGCAGATCGGCCACTCCGCGCAGGAGCAGGTCCACGCGGCCCAGGAGGGCATGCGGGTCGACGCCGCCATGGACGAACGCCACCGGCAGCAGGACGCGCTGCAGACCGCGCGGTTCCTGGAGTACGGCCGCCAGCAGCAGGAACTGGCCATGCAGCAGCACCGCTGGCAGCACGAACAGGCGATGCTCCAGGGCGAGCAGATGCTGGAGCTGCAGCGGGTCGAGGCCAAGAAGATCGAGTTCTACCAGTGGCATCTCTCACAGGGCGGGGTGCACGCCTGGGCGCTGCACCTGGCGCAGCACCCGGAGGACTCGCGCCTGGTGATGAACAGCATGCGCGAGGATCAACTCCGCATGATCCAGGCGCAGATGGAGCTGGTGAAGGAGCTGCTGGGCGGGGAGGGCGCGGAGAAGTTCGAGCTGGAGGGACCCAAGCAGCTCGCACTGCGCACCGTCAGCGACATCCTCAACCAGCGGCTGCCCGGGGTCCCGCAGAACCCGCCTCTGCTGCCGTCGCCGGACGAGGGCGGAGCGGACGGCGCCCCGCCCCCGGGCGCCGCGCCGGCACCCCCGCCGGGCACCACCCCGCCCGCGACGCCCACCGGGGGACCCGGCGCCCCGCCCGCGACGCCCACCGGGGCTCCCGGCACCCCGCCCGCACCTCCGGCCGCGCCCTTCCCGCCTCCGCCCGGCCCGCCGTACGCGCCCCCGCCCGGCACGTACACGCCCCCGCCCGGTCCCTACGCGCCCGCGTCCGGCCCGTACGCGCCCGCGTCCGGCCCGTACACGCCTCCACCCGGGGCGCCCGGCACCCCTCCGCCCGGCTCGTACACGCCACCCGCGCCCCCGGCCGGGGCGTACCCGCCGCCGCCCGCGAACCCCGCATGGCAACCGCCCCCGGGTTACGGCCAGACGCCGGCCGCGCCCCCGCAGGAGCCGCCCGCCACGCCCGGCCCTGCGGATCCCGACCCGGCGGAGCCCGCGGAGAAGGAGCCGGGGTCATGACGGCCGTCGACCCGGGCGCCTCCTCCACGCCCCCGGCCACTCCGCCGCCCCCGGCACCCCCCTCCCCCGCCCGCACCCAGGTGTGCGAACGGCTGCTCGCGGACCTGCGGACCGAGATCGCCCGTGCCGACAGCAAGGCGGCCGTGCTGGTCGCCGCGCTCGGCATCACCGCGGGCGTCTTCAGCGGTCTGCTCGCCGGGCGGGACTGGTCGCCGGACGCGCTGTCCGCCTCCGGGGCCGTGGTGTGGTGGGCCGGGATCCTGGTCCTCGCCCTGTCCCTGCTGGCGCTGCTCCTGGCCGTCCTGCCCCGCTACCGCAACGGGTCCTGGGCGCCGGGACAGCCCCTGTCGTACTTCGGCGACATCCGGCGGGCCGTGGAGGCGGGCCGGCTGGACACCGCGCTCGCCGACACCGAGGCCGACCCGATGGCCGCCCTGACGACGGCGCTCACCGAGACCAGCCGGATCGCCTGGCGCAAACACCAGTGGATCCGCACCGGCCTGATCGCCTTCTGCACCGGCACGCTCCTGCTGCCGGCCTCCCTGCTGATCGGCTGACCCCCGGGGGCGGCCACCCGCGCACGTCGAGTGAAGGAAGCACCATGACCCAGCCACCGCCGGCCCCGCCGGAGTACCCCGAGCCGGCCGGCCGGCCCGCTCAGCCCGGAGCGGCCCAGGTCCCGCCGCAGGCGCCGCCCTGCCCGCAGCCGCCCGGCCCGGCCACCCCGCCGTACGTCCCCCAGCAGGCCGCCCCGCCCCCCTGCCCCACGAGCCCCGGCGCGCAGCCGCCCCCCTGCCCCGCAGGCCCTGGCCCGCAGCCCCCGCAGTACCCCACGTCCGCTCAGGCCCCCCAGTACCCCGCGGCCGGCCCCGCCCCTCAGTACCCGGCGGCCCCCCAGCCCCCGTACCCGCACGCGGCGGCTGCCCCGCCCCCGTACCCCCGGGCCGCGGAGGTCCCGCCGCCCGGCTCCCCGCTCCACCCGCACCACATCGACACCGGGCGCCGCGGGCGCGTCCACGTCTCGAACCAGCAGCGGCACACCGACGCCACCGCCTTCGGCAACCTGCTCCTGCACCTGCCGAACTTCCTGTGCAGCCTGGTCGTCGTCGCCCTGGTCTCGCTGGTCTTCGGCGACCTGGGCTTCCTGGTGATACTCGCCTGGCTGGCCAGCGGCGCACTCGTGTTCCACCGGCCCACCGAGAGCGCCCTCGCACGCCATCTGCTCCGTCTGCGCTACCCCACTCCGCAGGAACGGGCCGCACTCGAACCGGTCTGGCGCGAGGTCACCGCCCGCGCCGGCGTCGAGGGCCGGAACTACGAGCTGTGGGTCGAGGACAGCGACAGCCTCAACGCGGTCGCCGCGGCCGGACACATCGTCGGCGTCACGAGCTTCGCCCTCAACCGGCTGCCCAACGGCGAGCTGGCCGCCGTCATGGCGCACGAGCTGGGCCACCACGTCGGCGGGCACGCCTGGTCCGGGCTGCTCGGCTACTGGTACGCGCTGCCCGGCCGGATCGCCTGGCGGCTGCTGCGCGCCGTCACCGGCTTCCTGTTCCACGTGTCGCGGGCGTTCTCCTGCATCGGCGTCGCCTTCTTCGGCCTGTGCGTCGGCGGCATCGCCTTCGCCACCATCAGCACCCTGTACGGTCTGCCGCTGCTGCTCCTGGGCATGCCGTACGCCCTCGCCGCCGTCGGCCGCCGCTCGGAGCTGCGCGCCGACCGGCACGCGGCGGCGCTCGGTTTCGCGCCGATGCTGGCGGCCGTGCTGGAGAAGCTGCACCAGCAGGAGCAGGCGCAGCTCGCCGCGGCCGGCCAGGGCGGCGGCGAGCGGATGACCGGGACGGCGGCGAGCAGGCTGCTGTCCTCGCACCCCGACTACCACACCCGGCTGCACCACCTGCGGCAGTACCTCCAGCCGTCCCGCTGAAGCCGGGACCCGCCGGAGTCAGACCCTCCGGTCCGGGACCCGCCGGACCGGGTCAGCCCAGGGGCGCCACCGCGGCCAGCAGACCGACCAGCCCCAGGAACATCACCCAGCCGGCCACCGACAGCCAGCCCAGCACCAGCCCGGTCAGCGCCATCCCGTCGCCGCTCTCGCCGGTACGGCGCATCTCCGACTGCGCCATGTGTCCGAGGATCACGGCCGGGAGCCCGGTGAGGCCGCCGGTGACCACGCACAGCACCCCGCACACCAGGGACCCGACCGCCTTGCCGTTGGTGCGGGGCTGCGGCCGGGGCAGGAACGCCGGCGGGACGGGGCCGTGGGGCGTCATCGGCTGGGGCATCGGCCCCTGCGGCAGATCGGCCACCAGCAGGGAGAGCTCGCCCACCGTGCGCGCGGAGTAGGCGCGCGCGACACGCTTCTCGAACTCCGGGTGGTCGAGGCGGCCCTCGCCGTACCCGGCGCGCAGCACGTCCACCGCGCGCTCGCGGTCCGCGTGGGAGGCCAGCATCGACGGCACGCCGGGTCCCTGCAGGGGAGGGCCCTGCCACGGAGTCGGATACGACACGGCTGCCTCCCCAGGGCCCGGGACGGACGATCCCAGTATGAGCGTTTCACCCACTTGAACGCAGCACACGGGGCGTTCGGTTCCACGGTGTCCCGAGGCCGCGCACCCCCGGACACGCCGCAGGGCGGCCACCCCGTACGGGTGACCGCCCTGCGGTTCAGGCGACTCGCTTACTGGTTGTACGGACCGTAGTCGTAGTCCTCCAGCGGAACGGCCTGGCCGGAGCCGGTGCCGAACGGCGAGTAGTCGATGTCGTCGTAGCCGACGGCCGAGTACATCGCGGCCTTGGCCTCCTCGGTCGGCTCGACCCGGATGTTGCGGTAACGGGACAGACCCGTACCGGCCGGGATGAGCTTACCGATGATGACGTTCTCCTTGAGGCCGATGAGCGAGTCGGACTTGGCATTGATCGCCGCGTCCGTGAGGACTCGCGTCGTCTCCTGGAAGGACGCCGCCGACAGCCAGGACTCCGTGGCCAGCGAGGCCTTGGTGATACCCATGAGCTGCGGACGACCGGAGGCCGGGTGACCGCCCTCCTGGACCACACGACGGTTCTCGGTCTCGAACTTCGACCGCTCGACCAGCTCGCCGGGCAGCAGCTCGGCGTCGCCGGACTCGATGATTGTCACGCGGCGCAGCATCTGCCGGATGATGATCTCGATGTGCTTGTCGTGGATCGACACGCCCTGCGAGTTGTACACCTTCTGGACCTCGCCGACCAGGTGGACCTGGACGGCACGCTGACCCAGGATGCGCAGCACGTCGTGCGGGTTGGTGGCACCCACGGTGAGCTGCTGGCCCACCTCGACGTGGTCGCCCTCGGAGACCAGGACCTTGGCGCGCTTCGAGATCGGGTACGCCGTCTCGTCGCTGCCGTCGTCCGGGGTGACGACGATCTTCTTCGTCTTCTCCGTCTCCTCGATCCGCACGCGGCCGGAGGCCTCGGAGATCGGGGCGACGCCCTTCGGGGTACGGGCCTCGAAGAGCTCGACGACACGCGGCAGACCCTGGGTGATGTCGTCACCGGCCACACCACCGGTGTGGAAGGTACGCATCGTCAGCTGGGTGCCGGGCTCACCGATGGACTGGGCGGCGATGATGCCGACCGCCTCGCCGATGTCGACCAGCTTGCCGGTGGCCAGCGAACGGCCGTAGCACATCGCGCAGGTGCCGACGGCGGACTCGCAGGTCAGGACCGAACGGGTCTTGACCTCCTCGACGCCGCGGGAGACGAGCTCCTCGATGAGGACGTCGCCCAGGTCGGTGCCGGCCGGGGCCAGCACCTGGCCGTCGACCACGATGTCCTCGGCGAGGCAGCGCGCGTACACGGACGTCTCGACGTCGTCCGCCTTGCGCAGCACGCCGTCCGCGTCACGGTTCGCGATCTTGAGGCGCAGACCGCGGTCGGTGCCGCAGTCCTCCTCGCGGATGATGACGTCCTGGGAGACGTCGACCAGACGACGGGTGAGGTAACCCGAGTCGGCGGTGCGCAGAGCGGTGTCCGCCAGACCCTTACGGGCGCCGTGCGTGGAGATGAAGTACTCCAGCACGGACAGGCCCTCACGGAACGACGCCTTGATCGGACGCGGGATCGTCTCGTTCTTCGCGTTCGACACCAGACCACGCATACCGGCGATCTGACGCATCTGCATCATGTTGCCTCGTGCACCCGAGTTCACCATCATGAAGATCGGGTTGGTCTTCGGGAAGTTGTCGTTCATCGCCTCGGCGACCTCGTTGGTCGCCTTGGTCCAGATCGCGATGAGCTCCTGCGTGCGCTCGTCCTTGGTGATCAGACCGCGCTCGTACTGCTTCTGGACCTTCTCGTCCTGCGCCTCGTAGCCCTGGACGATCTCCTTCTTCGCCTCGGGGACGACGACGTCGGAGATCGCGACGGTGACGCCGGAGCGGGTGGCCCAGTGGAAGCCGGCCGCCTTCAGGTTGTCGAGCGTCGCCGCCACGATGACCTTCGGGTAGCGCTCGGCAAGGTCGTTGACGATCTCGGAGAGCTGCTTCTTGCCGACCTCGTAGTCGACGAACGGGTAGTCCTCGGGCAGCAGCTCGTTGAAGAGCGCCCGGCCCAGGGTGGTCGTCAGGCGGAACGGGTCCCCCTGCTGCCACTCGGAGCCGCCCTCGGCCTCGCCGTCCTCGCCCACCGGCGGGGTCCAGCCGCGCGGCGGGATGGTGCCGACCGGGAAGCGGACGTCGATCTTCGACTGGAGCGACAGCTCGCCCGCGTCGAAGGCCATGATCGCCTCCGCGACCGAGGAGAAGGAACGGCCCTCGCCCTTGAGGTCGCGCATCTCGCCGTCGGTGGTGAGGAAGAACAGACCGAGGACCATGTCCTGGGTCGGCATCGTCACCGGACGGCCGTCGGCCGGCTTGAGGATGTTGTTCGAGGACAGCATCAGGATGCGGGCCTCGGCCTGCGCCTCCGCGGACAGCGGCAGGTGCACGGCCATCTGGTCACCGTCGAAGTCCGCGTTGAACGCGGTGCAGACGAGCGGGTGGATCTGGATGGCCTTGCCCTCGACCAGCTGCGGCTCGAAGGCCTGGATGCCGAGGCGGTGCAGCGTGGGCGCACGGTTCAGCAGAACCGGGTGCTCCGCGATGACCTCTTCCAGCACGTCGTACACGACCGTGCGGCCGCGCTCGACCATGCGCTTGGCCGACTTGATGTTCTGCGCGTGGTTCAGGTCGACCAGGCGCTTCATCACGAACGGCTTGAACAGCTCCAGCGCCATCGCCTTCGGCAGACCGCACTGGTGCAGCTTGAGCTGCGGACCGACGACGATCACGGAACGCGCGGAGTAGTCCACACGCTTGCCGAGCAGGTTCTGGCGGAAGCGGCCCTGCTTGCCCTTCAGCATGTCGCTGAGCGACTTCAGCGGACGGTTGCCCGGACCGGTGACCGGCCGGCCGCGACGGCCGTTGTCGAACAGCGCGTCCACGGCCTCCTGGAGCATGCGCTTCTCGTTGTTCACGATGATCTCGGGCGCGCCGAGGTCGAGAAGCCGCTTCAGGCGGTTGTTGCGGTTGATGACACGGCGGTACAGGTCGTTCAGGTCGGAGGTCGCGAAGCGGCCACCGTCCAGCTGCACCATCGGACGCAGGTCCGGCGGGATGACCGGGACGCAGTCCAGAACCATGCCCTTGGGGCTGTTGGAAGTCTGCAGGAACGCCGAGACGACCTTCAGCCGCTTCAGGGCACGGGTCTTCTTCTGGCCCTTGCCCGTGCGGATGATCTCGCGGAGCTTCTCGGCCTCCTCCTCGAGGTCGAAGGACTCCAGGCGCTTCTGCAGCGCCGCGGCGCCCATCGAGCCGTCGAAGTACGTGCCGAAGCGGTCACGCAGCTCCCGGTAGAGCAGCTCGTCGCCCTCGAGGTCCTGGACCTTGAGGTTCTTGAAGCGGTTCCACACCTCGTCGAGACGGTCGATCTCGCGCTGCGCACGGTCGCGCAGCTGCTTCATCTCACGCTCGGCGCCCTCGCGCACCTTGCGGCGCACGTCGGCCTTGGCGCCCTCGGCCTCCAGCTCGGCCAGGTCGGTCTCGAGCTTCTTGGCGCGGGCCTCCAGGTCGGCGTCCCGGCGGTTCTCGATCTGCTGACGCTCGACGGAGACGTGGGCCTCCAGCGACGGCAGGTCGCGGGTGCGGCGCTCCTCGTCCACGTACGTGATCATGTACGCGGCGAAGTAGATGACCTTCTCGAGGTCCTTGGGAGCCAGGTCGAGCAGGTAGCCCAGCCGGCTCGGGACACCCTTGAAGTACCAGATGTGCGTGACGGGAGCGGCCAGCTCGATGTGGCCCATCCGCTCACGGCGCACCTTGGCGCGAGTGACCTCGACGCCGCAGCGCTCGCAGATGATGCCCTTGAAGCGGACACGCTTGTACTTGCCGCAGTAGCACTCCCAGTCCCGGGTGGGACCGAAGATCTTCTCGCAGAAGAGCCCGTCCTTTTCCGGCTTGAGGGTGCGGTAGTTGATGGTCTCGGGCTTCTTGACCTCGCCGTGGCTCCACTGACGGATGTCGTCAGCGGTGGCCAGGCCGATCCGGAGCTCGTCGAAGAAGTTGACGTCGAGCACTATGCGTCAATCCCTCTCAGGGTCGTAAGTCTTGGGGTCTGATACGGGGGTCCTGGGGCGGGCGGCCCGGGGTTCACCGGGCCGCCCCACTCCCGTCAGACCTCTTCGACGCTGCTCGGCTCACGCCGGGACAGGTCGATGCCGAGCTCCTCCGCAGCGCGGAAGACGTCCTCGTCGGTGTCGCGCATCTCGATGGACATACCGTCGCTGGACAGCACCTCCACGTTCAGGCACAGGGACTGCATCTCCTTGATGAGCACCTTGAAGGACTCGGGGATGCCGGGCTCGGGGATGTTCTCGCCCTTGACGATGGCCTCGTAGACCTTCACGCGGCCGGTGACGTCGTCGGACTTGATGGTCAGCAGCTCCTGGAGCGCGTAGGCGGCGCCGTACGCCTCGAGTGCCCACACCTCCATCTCGCCGAACCGCTGGCCACCGAACTGAGCCTTACCGCCCAGCGGCTGCTGGGTGATCATGGAGTACGGACCGGTCGACCGGGCGTGCAGCTTGTCGTCGACCAGGTGGTGCAGCTTCAGGATGTACATGTAGCCGACCGAGATCGGGTCCGGGAACGGCTCACCCGAGCGGCCGTCGAACAGCCGCGCCTTGCCGGACGGCAGGACCATGCGGTCGCCGTCGCGGTTCGGGATGGTGTGCTCCAGCAGACCGGCGAGCTCGTCCTCGCGGGCGCCGTCGAAGACCGGGGTGGCCACGTTGGTACGGGGCTCGACCTTGTCCGCGCCGATCGCCTGGAGGCGCTGGGCCCACTCGTCCGCGAGGCCGGAGACGTCCCAGCCCTGGCTGGCGAGCCAGCCGAGGTGGATCTCCAGGACCTGTCCCGGGTTCATGCGGGACGGCACACCCAGCGGGTTGAGGATGATGTCGACCGGGGTCCCGTCCTCGAGGAACGGCATGTCCTCGATGGGCAGGATCTTGGAGATGACGCCCTTGTTGCCGTGGCGGCCGGCGAGCTTGTCACCGTCGGTGATCTTGCGCTTCTGCGCGACGTAGACGCGCACCAGCTGGTTCACGCCCGGGGGAAGCTCGTCGCCCTCCTCGCGGTCGAAGACGCGGACGCCGATGACCTTGCCGGTCTCGCCGTGCGGCACCTTCAGCGAGGTGTCACGGACCTCACGGGCCTTCTCACCGAAGATCGCGCGCAGCAGGCGCTCCTCGGGGGTCAGCTCGGTCTCACCCTTCGGGGTCACCTTGCCGACGAGGATGTCGCCGGCGATGACCTCGGCGCCGATGCGGATGATGCCGCGCTCGTCGAGGTCGGCGAGGACCTCCTCGGAGACGTTCGGGATGTCCCGGGTGATCTCCTCGGGGCCGAGCTTGGTGTCACGGGCGTCGACCTCGTGCTCCTCGATGTGGATCGAGGAGAGGACGTCGTCCTGCACGAGGCGCTGCGACAGGATGATCGCGTCCTCGTAGTTGTGGCCCTCCCACGGCATGAACGCCACGAGCAGGTTCTTGCCGAGCGCCATCTCGCCGTTCTGGGTGGCCGGGCCGTCGGCGAGGACCTGGCCCTCGACGATCCGGTCGCCCTCGGCGACGATGACCTTCTGGTTGACCGAGGTGCCCTGGTTGGAGCGGGAGAACTTGGCCAGGCGGTACGTGATGTACGTGCCGTCGTCGTTGGCCGTGGTGATGTAGTCCGCGGAGACCTCCTGGACCACACCCGCCTTCTCCGCCTTGACCACGTCACCGGCGTCGACGGCGGAGCGGTACTCCATGCCGGTGCCGACGAGCGGGGCCTCGGACTTGATCAGCGGCACGGCCTGGCGCATCATGTTCGCGCCCATGAGGGCGCGGTTGGCGTCGTCGTGCTCGAGGAACGGGATCATGGCGGTCGCGACCGACACCATCTGGCGCGGCGAGACGTCCATGTAGTCGACCTCGTCGGCGGGGACGTAGTCGACCTCACCGCCGCGGCGGCGGACCAGGATGCGGTTCTCGGCGAAGCGCATGTCGTCGTTCAGCGGCGCGTTGGCCTGAGCGATGACGAAGCGGTCCTCCTCGTCGGCGGTCAGGTAGTCCACCTCGTCGGTGACCTGGCCGTCGACGACCTTGCGGTACGGCGTCTCGATGAAGCCGAACGGGTTGATCCGCCCGTAGGAGGCGAGCGAACCGATCAGACCGATGTTCGGGCCTTCCGGCGTCTCGATCGGGCACATGCGGCCGTAGTGCGAGGGGTGCACGTCACGGACCTCGAAGCCGGCCCGCTCACGGGAGAGACCACCCGGGCCGAGGGCGTTCAGACGACGCTTGTGCGTCAGCCCCGACAGCGGGTTGTTCTGGTCCATGAACTGGGACAGCTGGCTGGTGCCGAAGAACTCCTTGATGGAGGCGACGACCGGCCGGATGTTGATCAGGGTCTGCGGCGTGATCGCCTCGACGTCCTGGGTGGTCATGCGCTCGCGCACGACGCGCTCCATACGGGCGAGACCCGTACGGACCTGGTTCTGGATCAGCTCGCCGACGTTGCGGATGCGGCGGTTGCCGAAGTGGTCGATGTCGTCGGTCTCGACGATGATCGTGCGGCCCGACTCGCCCGTCGTCTCGGTCTCGCCGGCGTGCAGCTTCACCAGGTACTTGATGGTGGCGATGATGTCGTCGGTGGTGAGCACGCCGGCGTCCAGCGGCTGGTCGCCGCCGAGCTTCTTGTTCACCTTGTAGCGGCCGACCTTGGCGAGGTCGTAGCGCTTGGGGTTGAAGTAGAGGTTCTCCAGCAGCGTCTGCGCGGCCTCACGGGTCGGGGGCTCGCCCGGGCGCAGCTTGCGGTAGATGTCGAGCAGCGCGTCGTCCTGGCCCTGGGTGTGGTCCTTCTCCAGGGTGGCGCGCATGGACTCGTACTCGCCGAACTCCTCGAGGATCTGCTCGGTGGTCCAGCCGAGCGCCTTCAGGAGGACGGTGACGGACTGCTTGCGCTTGCGGTCGATGCGCACACCGACCATGTCGCGCTTGTCGATCTCCATCTCCAGCCAGGCGCCCCGGGACGGGATGATCTTGGCGGAGAAGATGTCCTTGTCGGACGTCTTGTCGATGGAGGAGTCGAAGTAGACGCCGGGCGAGCGCACCAGCTGGGACACCACGACACGCTCGGTGCCGTTGATGACGAAGGTGCCCTTGTTCGTCATGAGCGGGAAGTCGCCCATGAAGACGGTCTGGGACTTGATCTCGCCGGTCTCGTTGTTGGTGAACTCGGCCGTGACGAAGAGCGGGGCGGCGTACGTGAAGTCGCGCTCCTTGCACTCGTCGATGGAGTTCTTCGGCGGCTCGAAGCGGTGGTCGCGGAAGGTCAGCGACATCGACCCGGAGAAGTCCTCGATCGGGGAGATCTCTTCGAAGATCTCCTCCAGACCGGACTTGGTGGGGACGTCCTGCCCGTTCTCGAGAGCCTCCTCGACGCGAGCCTTCCACGCGTCGTTGCCGAGCAGCCAGTCAAAGCTCTCGGTCTGCAGCGCGAGAAGGTTCGGAACCTCGAGGGGCTCCTTGATCTTTGCAAAGGAGATGCGCAGCGGGGCGGTGCTGGCGCCGTTGTTCGTATTCGCGGTCGAGGCGTTGCGCGAGGCGGCCAAGAGGGGGTCCTTCCGAGGGCTCGGACTCACTACGCGCGTACCGGCCCCCCACTGGGCGCAGAGACGGACATTCCAGGTCGGAAGTGATCCGGTCGTCCATGCTCGAGTGAGGGCATGCCCCTGGTGACGGGCAGGGGACAGCTAACAGGCAGCGCAAAGGGTCAGTGTAGCCACTTGGCCCACTGATGTCCAGTGCGGTGTACGAGACCGGGTGGAGGCCCTCGTTGTCATCAACTCCTGCGGCAAGGCGCTGCCCTCAACGCACGGTGATACTGCCCTCTTTGCCGTCGATCCATGCCTCGGATTCGGATCCTTGTGACGACGCGTCCTGAGAATTGCGCGCTGCGTGCGGTTCGTCAAGGGCTCCCCTTGCCCGAACCGCGGCCGTCCGGCTCATCTCCGCGGCCCTCGGAGGCACAACGAAGATCACCATACCCCCCGCCGTCCCGGGTGCAAGGCAGCCGCCGCCGACCCCCCGGTACGCCGAAGAGCGACCACCCGGATGGATGATCGCTCCTCGGTGCTTGAGCGTTACACGCCCCGAGGGGCGCGTGACGGATCCCTGCGGACCCGGAAGGTCTTACTTGACCTCGACGGAGGCGCCGGCGCCCTCGAGGGCCTCCTTGGCCTTGTCGGCGGCTTCCTTGTTGACCTTCTCGAGGACCGGCTTCGGGGTGCCGTCGACGAGGTCCTTGGCCTCCTTCAGACCCAGGGAGGTCAGCTCGCGCACGACCTTGATGACCTGGATCTTCTTCTCGCCGGCACCGGTGAGGACGACGTCGAACTCGTCCTTCTCCGGCTCGGCCTCGGCGGCGGCGCCACCGGCGGCACCACCGGCGACGACGACCGGGGCGGCCGCGGCGGCGGTGACGTCGAACTTGTCCTCGAAGGCCTTCACGAACTCGGAGAGCTCGATGAGGGTCATCTCCTCGAACTGGGCCAGCAGCTCGTCCTGGGTGAGCTTCGCCATGATGGCGGTCCTTCCACTAAATCGGCAGGTGCCGGGTGTACTGGGTGAGGCGGGCGTTACTCGGGCCCGCATCGGCCCTCACCTCATGCGGCGAGGACCGGAAAGCGAGCCGAATTACTCGGCACCGCCCTGCTCGTCCTGCTTGGCACGGAGCGCGTCCACGGTGCGGACGAGCTTCGACGGCAGCGCCTGGAAGACGGAGGCAGCCTGGGACTGCTTCGCCTTGAAGGCACCGGCCAGCTTGGAGAGCAGCACCTCGCGGGACTCGAGGTCCGCGAGCTTCTTGATCTCGTCGGCGGACAGCGCCTTGCCGTCAAGGACACCGCCCTTGATGACGAGATTCGGGTTGTCCTTGGCGAAGTCACGAAGACCCTTCGCCGACTCCACCGGGTCACCGGTGACGAAGGCGACCGCCGTCGGGCCAGCGAAGAGCTGGTCGTCGAGCGTGATCCCGGCCTCGTTGGCCGCAATCTTGGTCAGCGTGTTCTTCACCACGGCGTACTGGGCGTTCTCACCGAGCGAACGACGCAGCGTCTTGAGCTGCGCCACGGTGAGACCGCGGTACTCGGTCAGCACGGCGGCGTTGGAGCTGCGGAACTTGTCCGTCAGCTCGGCAACCGCGGCAGCCTTGTCGGGCCTCGCCATAGAGCCTCGGCCTCCTTCCGGGTGATTCGGACCGCGCGGACCCGAAGGAGGACTGGGGAAAACGAAACGCCCCGGGCGCAGGCGCACGGGGCGAAGCTCAACCGGTTCTCCGCGCCTCGCGGCGGCGGTCTCCCGGGAACTCTTCCACTGTCACCTGCGCGGGTCGTCCGCAGTTCAGCGGATCCTTCGGCCACCGCGCCCTCTTACGAGCGCACGGCAACGACCAGCGGTCTTTGGCTTCCGTGGAAGCGTACGCGACCGGATCGGCGTGAGGCAAATCGGCCGATCGGGGGCTTCCGGCGCGGGGTGTGACGCGCCGGAAGCCCCCGTCGGGAACTAGGCGGCCGAGCCGGCGCCCGCGCCCAGCGACTCCAGCTCCTTCAGCATCTCCATGAAGTCGAAGGTCTCGCCGGCCGGCGGGGCCTCGACGTCGACCTCGGCGCCGTAGTCCGAGAAGTGCGAGGTCATCTTCATCGTGCCCTGGGCCGTGGTCATGCCGACGACCATCTTGGCCGGGTAGTCGTCCTCGTCGACCCAGATCTCGGTGTCGTAGCCCTTGAGGCCCGTCTTCTTCATGTTGGCGACGAGCTGCTCGCGCTCCTGCTCGGTGAAGAGGCCGTCGAGCGCCTCGTTGGCGTCGAGCATCTCCTCGACGCTCAGCGTGCCCTTGTAGTGCTGCGTCTCGACGCCGTCGACCTTCTCGGGGCCGACGTGCTTCAGGCTCGGCGACCCGAGCAGCACGGCGAGCTGCCGGGCCGGGTCCTGGTTCATGTTCTCCAGGCTGCTGGTCATCTGCTTCCGCAGCTCCGCGTCCCCGGACGCGTCCGCCATCGCGCCGAAGTCCATCTTCATCCAGCGCTTGCCGTCCATCTGGGCGGCCTGCGCGGCGCCCATGTCCATGTACAGGGCCTCGTCCAGCATGATCATGCGCACCTGCTCGGGTGCGTCGGGGGCGCCGGCGGTGAAGGCGGATCCCTTCATCGTGACGTCCATGACCGCCGGGTCCCAGCCCTGCACGCCGGACACCTCCATGGTGCCGCCGCCCCCCATGCCGGACGGCATCGCGATGGTCATCCGCACCTTCGAGGACTTCGCCTCCGAGGTCTTCTTGAAGGCGGCCTGGAGCACCTCGGCCGCCTCCGTCTGCGTCTGCGCCCCGGCCTTCCCCCCGTCGTCACCGTCCTGGCATCCCGCGAGACCCGTGACGACCGCCGCGGCCGTCAGACAGACACCCGCGCGCTTCCATGCGGCCATGACCATCAGATTCCCACCCCTGCTGTATCGCTGTGCTGTGCGTGATCGCTGTGAACGGTAGCCCACGCCACCGACACAGGCGTACGAAAAACCCGCCCCCGCGCCCGGATCGGGGGCGAGGACGGGTTTTCGACGCGTGCGCGCACCGGCCCGTCGGCCGGCTCACCCGGCTCAGACGGCGGCCGGGTCCTCCTCGACGAGGAGGTTGCGGGTGCGGTTCGGGTCGAGCGGAACGCCGGGGCCCATCGTGGTGCTGATGGCGGCCTTCTTGATGTAGCGGCCCTTCGCGGCGGACGGCTTCAGACGGAGGATCTCCTCCAGGGCCGCGCCGTAGTTCTCCACCAGCTTGGTGTCGTCGAACGACGTCTTGCCGATGATGAAGTGCAGGTTCGCGTGCTTGTCGACACGGAACTCGATCTTGCCGCCCTTGATGTCGTTGACAGCCTTGACGACGTCCGGGGTCACGGTGCCGGTCTTCGGGTTCGGCATCAGACCACGGGGACCGAGCACGCGGCCGAGGCGGCCGACCTTGCCCATGAGGTCCGGGGTGGCGACGACGGCGTCGAAGTCCAGACGGCCCTTCGACACCTCGTCGATCAGCTCGTCGGCGCCGACGATGTCGGCGCCCGCGGCGCGTGCGGCCTCGGCACGGTCACCGGTCGCGAAGACCAGGACCCGGGCGGTCTTACCGGTGCCGTGCGGGAGGTTCACGGTGCCACGGACCATCTGGTCGGCCTTGCGCGGGTCGACACCCAGACGGAAGGCGACCTCGACGGTGCCGTCGAACTTGGTCGTGGACGTCTCCTTGGCGAGACGGACGGCCTCGAGCGGGGCGTACAGCTTCTCCCGGTCGATCTTGGCGTCCGCAGCGCGGAGAGACTTGCTGCGCTTGCTCACTGAAAGCTCCTGTGCGTTCGAGGAGTCGTGGTCCGGGCCGAGCAGGCCCTGCCACTACTGCTTGGCTTGACGGGGGTGGAGGTCAGCCCTCGACCGTGACGCCCATGGAACGGGCGGTGCCGGCGATGATCTTCTCGGCGGCGTCCAGGTCGTTGGCGTTGAGGTCGGGCATCTTGGTGGTGGCGATCTCACGGACCTGGTCACGCGTGATCTTCGCGACCTTGGTCTTGTGCGGCTCGCCGGAGCCCTTCTCCACGCCCGCGGCCTTGAGGATCATCTTGGCGGCCGGCGGGGTCTTGGTGATGAAGGTGAAGGAGCGGTCCTCGTAGACCGTGATCTCCACCGGGATGACCCAGCCGCGCTGCGACTCGGTCGCGGCGTTGTAGGCCTTGCAGAACTCCATGATGTTCACGCCGTGCTGACCCAGCGCGGGGCCGACCGGCGGGGCCGGGTTCGCGGCACCGGCCTGGATCTGGAGCTTGATGAGCCCCGTGACCTTCTTCTTCTTGGGAGGCATGGCTCTCCGGGTCCTTTCGATTCGGGTCCTGCCGGCGTCCCGGGGACAACCAGGACGCAGGCATACCGCACAACGATAACGGGTATAGATGCGCGGCCAAAAACCGCGCAGGTCAGACAAACGCGCGAGCGTTCGCCTGACCTGCGCGGAAGCGGTGTATCAGCCGGTCCGGAAGGGCTAGTTCTTCTGGATCTGGTCGAAGGAGAGCTCGACCGGCGTCTCACGGCCGAAGATCTCCACCAGGCCCTTGACCTTCTTGGAGTCGGGGTTGATCTCGTTGATGGTCGCCTGGAGCGTGGCGAACGGGCCGTCGGTGACGGTGACCGAGTCGCCGACCTCGAAGTCCAGCACCTGGACCTCGACCTTGCGCTGCGGCGCCGGCTTGCCCTCGGCCTCGGCGGCCTCGCGGGCGGCCTTCTCCTCGGCCTCCGGGGCGAGCATCTTGACGATCTCGTCCAGCGTCAGCGGGTACGGGTCGTAGGCGTTGCCCACGAAGCCGGTGACGCCGGGGGTGTTGCGGACGACGCCCCAGGACTCGTTCGTCAGGTCCATGCGGACCAGGACGTAGCCCGGGAGCTTGTTCTGCTTGATCGTCTTGCGGTCGCCGTTCTTGATCTGGACGACCTCTTCCTGCGGCACCTCGGCCTGGAAGATGTAGTCCTCGACGTTCAGCGAGACGGCGCGCTGCTCGAGGTTGGTCTTCACGCGGTTCTCGTAGCCCGCGTAGGTGTGGATCACGTACCACTCGCCGGGCAGGGACCGCAGTTCCTCGCGGAGCTTCTCGACCGGATCGCGGTCGTCCTCCGGCTCGGCCTCGGCCTCGTCCGCGGCCTCGGCGACCTCGTCCTCCGCGGTCTCGCCGTCGGTGGTGCCGGCAGCCTCGGCCTCGGCGGAGGCCTCGGTGTCCTCGACGTCCGCGCCCTCGACGGCGGCGAGCGCGTCCTCGGCGGACTCGGCCCCTTCGCCGTAAGGCTCGACGGCGTCGTTCACGTTCGGGTCAGACACGGTGGCTGCTTCTTCCTGGATACATGGGGGTGGAACATGCGAAAGGAGCGCCGGGTACCTCGGCGCTCTTCGCTCGGGGATCAGCCGAAGACGTACTTGGCGGCGTGGCTGAGGCCATAGTCGATCAGAGTGATCAGGCCGATCATCAGGACCACGAAGATGATCACTGCGGTCGTGTACGACGTCAGCTGGTTGCGCGTGGGCCAGACGACCTTGCGGAGCTCCGCGATGATCTGGCGGTAGAAGAGCGCGAGACGCTTCAGGGGCCCCTTCTTGGCCCGCTTGCCGCCCTTGCGAGGCTTCTTCTCCTCGGCATCAGGCATGTCGATGGAGCCCACGGCGTCCGTCACTCGTCCTCACCTGATTCCGGGTCGTGGCCGTGCCGCGCCCGGTTTGAGCCGCACGGCGGTGCATTGCTGTACGTACATGCGCACACATCCTGGCGAAGGTGTGTGTAGCAGGGCCGGAGGGACTTGAACCCCCAACCGCTGGTTTTGGAGACCAGTGCTCTACCAATTGAGCTACGACCCTTTGTGCGTCCCCCAACGTACCGCATCCGGCCGGAAGCGTGGTGTGCACCGGCTGAGCGCGGGCCGCTGAAGGCCAACGAGGTGAGAGTGTACGTGTTCCTGGGCCGGGCGTCGAACAGAAAGTGCCTGAGAGGGACCGCACCGGCCGCGGAACGGCCGGTGATCGTCCTGGCCACGCCGCCCTCGGACGCGCGAACCGGACTGGTGTTCCGCCCTTGCCCGGTGCTGCTCAGTCCGTGAAACCGCTGTGCCGACCGTGTTTCGCGTCTGGAACGATGGGCCTCATGAGCGCTGCAACCCCTCCCACCGAGCGCCGGGTCTCCGCCCGAGTCGGCGCGATCTCCGAATCCGCCACCCTCGCCGTGGACGCCAAGGCCAAGGCCCTCAAGGCCGCCGGGCGACCGGTGATCGGCTTCGGCGCCGGTGAGCCCGACTTCCCGACGCCGGACTACATCGTCGAGGCCGCGATCGAGGCCTGCAAGAACCCGAAGTACCACCGGTACACGCCGGCCGGCGGCCTGCCCGAGCTGAAGCAGGCGATCGCCGCCAAGACGCTGCGCGACTCCGGCTACGAGGTGGACCCGTCCCAGATCCTGGTCACCAACGGCGGCAAGCAGGCCATCTACGAGGCCTTCGCCGCGATCCTCGACCCGGGCGACGAGGTCATCGTCCCGGCGCCGTACTGGACCACGTACCCCGAGTCGATCCGGCTCGCGGGCGGTGTCCCGGTCGAGGTCGTCGCCGACGAGACCACCGGCTACCGGGTGAGCGTGGAGCAGCTGGAGGCGGCCCGCACGGAGAAGACGAAGGTCGTGCTCTTCGTCTCCCCGTCGAACCCGACCGGCGCGGTCTACGGCGAGGCCGAGACCGAGGCCATCGGCCGCTGGGCCGTCGAGCACGGCCTGTGGGTGCTCACCGACGAGATCTACGAGCACCTGGTGTACGGCGACGCCGTCTCGGTCTCGCTGCCCGCGCTCCTGCCCGAGCTGCGCGACAAGTGCGTCGTGGTCAACGGCGTCGCCAAGACGTACGCGATGACCGGCTGGCGGGTCGGCTGGGTCATCGGCCCGAAGGACGTCGTGAAGGCCGCGACCAACCTCCAGTCGCACGCCACGTCGAACGTGTCGAACGTCGCCCAGGCCGCCGCCCTCGCCGCCGTCTCCGGCGACCTGGACGCGGTCGCGAAGATGCGCGAGGCCTTCGACCGCCGGCGCCGGACGATCGTGCGGATGCTCAACGAGATCGACGGCGTGGTCTGCCCCGAGCCCGAGGGCGCGTTCTACGCCTACCCGTCGGTGAAGGCGCTGATCGGCAAGGAGATCCGCGGCAAGCGCCCCCAGGACACCGTCGAGCTGGCCGCGCTCATCCTGGAGGAGGCCGAGGTCGCGGTGGTCCCCGGTGAGGCGTTCGGCACGCCGGGCTACCTGCGGCTGTCCTACGCGCTGGGCGACGAGGACCTCGTCGAGGGCGTGAGCCGCGTCCAGAAGCTGCTGGCGGAGGCGCGGGACTGACGGTCTTCCCCTTCCACGACGGGGGCACCCGGGACCGCCCGGGCGCCCCCGTTCGTCCGTGCGAGCAAGATCCCGTACGGGGAAGCGCTACCGGGACGGCCGGAACGTGCGGCAGGATCCTGGGATGCTGAGCTTTTCAGGGGGGCGCCCCCCGAACCCCCCGCGTGTACGTGATGTCTCTGAGCTGCCGAAGGCCCATCTGCATCTGCACTTCACCGGATCCATGCGGCCCAGCACCCTGCTGGAGCTGGCCGACAAGTACGGGGTGCGACTGCCCGAGGCGCTGACCGACGCCCTGACCGGCGGGGAGCCGCCCCGGCTGCGGGCCACGGACGAACGCGGCTGGTTCCGCTTCCAGCGCCTGTACGACGCCGCGCGCTCGTGCATCAGATCGGCCGAGGACATCCAGCGCCTGGTGCGGGAGGCGGCCGAGGAGGACCTGCGGGACGGCTCCGGCTGGCTGGAGATCCAGGTCGACCCGACGTCGTACGCGCCCCGGCTGGGCGGGCTGATCCCGGCGCTGGAGGTCATCCTCGACGCGGTGGACTCGGCGTCCCGCGACACCGGGCTCGGCATGCGGGTGCTGGTGGCCGCCAACCGCATGAAGCACCCCCTGGACGCCCGTACGCTGGCCCGCCTCGCCGTGCGCTACGCCGACCGGGGGGTCGTCGGCTTCGGCCTCTCCAACGACGAGCGGCGCGGGATGGCCCGCGACTTCGACCGGGCGTTCGCCATCGCGCGGAGCGGCGGGCTGCTGTCGGCCCCGCACGGCGGCGAGCTGGCGGGGCCGGCGTCGGTCCGGGACTGCCTGGACGACCTGGACGCGCACCGGATCGGCCACGGCGTGCGGGCGGCGGACGATCCGCGGCTGATGAAGAGGCTCGCGGACCGGGGCATCACCTGCGAGGTGTGCCCGGCGTCGAACGTCGCCCTCGGCGTCTACGACAAGCTGGCGGACGTGCCGCTGCGCACGCTGTTCGAGGCGGGTGTGCCGATGGCGCTGGGCGCGGACGACCCGCTGCTGTTCGGCTCCCGGCTGGCGGCGCAGTACGAGATCGCGCGGCGGCACCACGGCTTCACCGACGCGGAGCTCGCCGAGCTGGCCCGGCAGTCGATCCGGGGCTCGGCGGCGCCGGAGAACGTCAAGGAGAAGCTGCTGTCGGGCGTCGACGCCTGGCTGACCGCCCCGGTCGCCTGAAGTGGGCGAGGGGCGGATACGCCTGGAAGCCGATGTCCAGCTCCGCCCCCCGCCCCCGGGTCAGGGGCAGCAGCGTGGTGAGCGAGGCGCTGAGCACGTCGTGCCCCTGGCCCGCCCCCTTGCCGAGCGGGCCGTAGCCGGCCGCCCGGCCGAGTCGCAGGGACGCGGCGGCGAAGGTGTCCCGCGCGCCGAACAGGAACAGCGTCCGGGCGTGGACGGCGGGCCGGATGCGGTCGGCGCGCGGCAGGCGGTCCCAGCGCCGCTCCCAGAGCTCCTCCCAGGCGGAGCCGTGGCACGCGGTGCGGCGTTCGTCGGTGCGGACGGTGCCCGGGACGCCCCGGGTGAGCCCGCGGCGCAGGGCGGGCCACACGGAGGGCCGCAGTCCGAGCGACTGGTGGGCGAGCACCAGGTCGACGGGCACGCCCCGCGGGTACTGCCGGGGGACGCTCTGCCGGAGCGGCACGTGGACGACCGTGCGCGGGGAGTACGCCGCGAAGGAGAACAGCCCGGCGAGGCGGGACAGGCCGTCGTGGTCCCCGACCAGGTAGCCCCAGTCGCGCATCGGGTCGCTGAGCGTGGTGTGCCGCAGCGCGGGGCGCGGCTGGACGACCCGGAAGGCGTAGTGGCCGGCGCGCGGCCGGAACTCGTCGACCCTCAGCCGCACGGAAGCTCCCTCATGGCCTCAGGGATACGCGCGGCGGGCGGGGCCGGCAACGGAATTACGCCCCGTCGCCCGTGCGGGCCGCTCAGAGGCCGACGCCGACCATGACCGGCTCGTTCACCAGGGTGATCCCGAACGCGTCGCGGACGCCCGCCACGACCTCGCGGGCCAGCGCCAGCAGGTCCTCCGTGGTGGCGTCACCGCGGTTGGTGAGCGCGAGGGTGTGCTTGGTGGAGATGCGGGCCGGCCCGCTCCCGTACCCCTTGGTGAAGCCGGCCTTGTCGATCAGCCAGGCCGCGGAGGTCTTGGTGCGCCCCTCGCCGGCGGGGTAGGCGGGCGGCTCGACGCCCTCCCCCAACCGCTCCCGCACACGCGTACGGAATGCGGCGAACGTCTCGTCGTCCAGGATCGGGTTGGTGAAGAAGGAACCGGCCGACCAGGTGTCGTGGTCCTCCGGGTCCAGCACCATGCCCTTGCCCGCACGGAGCTTCAGCACCGTGTCGCGGGCGGTGGCCAGCGGCACCCGCTCGCCGGGCGCGACACCGAGCACGCGGGCCGTCTCGGCGTACTTGACCGGGCCGGACATCCCGCCGGCGTCCTCCAGCCGGAACCGCACGCGCAGGACCACGTACCGCTCGGGGTCGGCCTTGAAGCGGCTGTGCCGGTAGGAGAAGGCGCACTCCTCGTTGGAGAGCGTGACGGTCTCACCGCTGCGCCGGTCGTAGGCGACGACCTCGGTGAGCGTGGAGGAGACCTCCTGCCCGTACGCCCCCACGTTCTGGATGGGGGTGGCGCCCGCGGAGCCGGGGATGCCGGCCAGGCACTCGATGCCGGCCAGCCCGGCCTCCACGGTGGCCGCGACGGCGTCGGTCCACACCTCGCCGGCGGCCAGCTCCAGGCCGGTGCCGTCGAGGGTGACGCCCTTGGTGGCGACGACGAGGGCGGTGCCGTCGAAGCCCTTGTCGCCGATGACCAGGTTGGAACCGCCGCCGATGACCAGCAGCGGGGTGCCGGCGGCGTCGGCCTCGCGGACGGCGGCGATCACCTCGTCGTCGGTGGTCGCGGTGACCAGCCGGGTCGCGGGACCGCCCAGCCGGAAGGTGGTCAGCGGGGCGAGGGGGGCGTCGTGGAGTTCCTGCACGGGCTCAAGACTACGAGACGGCGCCGCCGCCCCCGCTCCCCGCCGCTGCGACGGCTCAGGCCAGCCGCACGACCGCCCGCGAGGCGCCGAGGACCTTCTGGCCCGCGCTGGTCGCGATGAGGTCCACGCGGACCGTGTCGTCGTCGAGCTTGGCGGCGACCTTGCCGCTGACCTCGATGACGGCGCCCTTGTCGTCGTCGGGCACGACGACCGGGCGGGTGAAGCGGACGCCGTACTCGACGACCGCGCCGGGGTCGCCCGCCCAGTCGGTCACCACGCGGATCGCCTCGGCCATGGTGAACATGCCGTGCGCGATGACGTCGGGCAGCCCGACCTCCTTGGCGAACCGCTCGTTCCAGTGGATGGGGTTGAAGTCGCCGGAGGCCCCCGCGTACTGGACGAGGGTGGCGCGCGTCACGGGGAACGTCTGCGCGGGCAGCTCGGTGCCGACCTCGACGTCGGCGTAGGAGATCTTCGCCGTCATGGTGTGGTTCACGCCTCCTCGGCCGCGCGGGCCACCAGCTTGGTCCAGGCGGTCACGACGTGCTCGCCGTCCTGGTCGTGCACCTCGCCGCGGATGTCCAGTATGTCGTTGCCCGCCATGGACCGGATCGTCTCGATGGTGGACGTGACCGTGAGCCGGTCGCCGGCGCGCACCGGGCGCCTGTAGGCGAACTTCTGGTCGCCGTGCACCACCCGGCTGTAGTCGAGGCCGAGCTGCGGGTCGGCGACGACCTGTCCCGCGGCCTTGAACGTGATGGCGAACACGAACGTCGGCGGGGCGATCACATCGGGGTGGCCGAGCGCCTTGGCCGCCTCCGCGTCCGTGTACGCCGGGTTGGCGTCGCCCACCGCCTCGGCGAACTCGCGGATCTTCTCCCGGCCCACCTCGTAGGGCTCGGTGGGGGGATAGGTCCGCCCCACGAAGGACTGGTCGAGCGCCATGCGCGCGGCACCTCCTGTGTCGGTCCAGGACCGACGTGTCTCACAGTGTGTGGTGTCGGTGGGGAAACGACACGAGGCCGCCCCCCGAGTGGGGGGACGGCCTCGTGTACGAGCCTGATTTATCGCGTCTCGCGGTGCGCGGTGTGCGCGTTGCAACGCGGGCAGTGCTTCTTCATCTCAAGACGGTCCGGGTTGTTACGCCGGTTCTTCTTGGTGATGTAGTTCCGCTCCTTGCACTCCACGCAGGCCAGCGTGATCTTCGGGCGGACGTCGGTGGCAGCCACGTGAGTGCTCCTTGACGAACGGATGGACTTGATTAACGCAAGAAGAGTAGCCGATCGAAGGACCGACCCCGCAATCGGCTACTGACAGTAGCGGTGACCGGACTTGAACCGGTGACACAGCGATTATGAGCCGCTTGCTCTACCGACTGAGCTACACCGCTTTGATGCGATCGGGCCCCGCCTCGCGACGGGAACCTCTCACACCAGAGCCCCAAAACGGAATCGAACCGTTGACCTTCTCCTTACCATGGAGACGCTCTGCCGACTGAGCTATTGGGGCGAGCGATGAAGACATTACACGGTCCGCCGCCGTTCGCCCAAATCCGTTCCCGGTCCCGTCCCCCTCCCGGGCCGACGGGCCGCACCGGTACGACTATTGCGCTCCTCCCGGCGCGGGGCGGGGGGCCGTCCTAGGCTCGACTCACTCTGCGTGATCTTGTCTCAGCGTGACGTGCGTTCTCGTGCGCAGCCCGAGCCCCAGGAGCGCGATGCCCGACAACCGGCCGCAGTCACCGTCCCGCCCGTGGTCCTCGCCCTCCGGTTCGGGCCCGGCCCCGCTCCTGCTGTGCGGCGCCCGGCTCACCGACGGCCGGACCGTGGACGTCCGGCTGGGCGGCGGGCGCATCGAGGCCGTCGGCACGGCGGGCAGCCTCACCGCGGACGCCACGCGCGCGTGTATCGCCCGGCTCGACCTCACCGGCCACCTGCTGCTGCCGGCCCCCGCCGAACCGCACGCCCACGCGGACACCGCCCTGACCGCCGACGAACCGGGCCCCGTCTCCCCCGACCCGCAGGACGTCCAGCGCCGCGCGACGGAGGCGGCGCTGCTCCAGCTCGGGCACGGCGCCACGGCTCTGCGCGCGCACGTGCGCGTGGGGGACATGGCGGGGCTCGGCGCGCTGCGGGCCGTGCTGCGCGCCGCGCGTTCGCTGCGCGGGCTGGCCGAGCTGACCACGGTGGCGATGCCCCGGGTGCTGACGGGGGTGGCCGGGGCGGACGGGCTGGCGGTGCTGCGGGACGCCGTGAAGATGGGCGCGTCCGTGGTGGGCGGCTGCCCGGACCTCGACCCCGACCCCACGGGCTATGTGGAGGCGGTACTGGAGACGGCCTCCGAGCACGGCCTGCCCGTCGACCTGCACACCGACGCGTCCGACCCGGCCCGGCTGGCCCGCCTCGCGGCGATGGCGGGCGGCCTGCGGGCAGGGGTGACGCTCGGCCCGTGCGGGGGCCTGTCCGCCCTTCCCCCCGATGTCGCGGCCCGTACGGCGGACCGGCTCGCGGCGACCGGGGTGACGGTGGTGTGTCTGCCCCAGGGCGGCTGCGGCGCGGCGGACGGCCGGGGCGCCGCGCCGGCACGGCTGCTGCGGGCGGCGGGCGTACGGGTCGCGGCGGGCAGCGGGTCGTTGCGGGACGTGTCGAACCCGGTGGGCCGGGGCGACCCGCTGGAGGCGGCGTACCTGCTGGCCTCCTGCCAGGGGCTGTCCCCCGAGGACGCGTACGCGGCCGTGAGCGCTCAGGCGCGGGCGGCGATGGGGTTGCCGGAGGTGCGGGTGGAGGCGGGGTTCCCCGCCGACCTGCTGGCGGTCCGGGGCGACGGCCTGCCGGCGGCGCTGTCCCTGGCGTACAGCCGGATCGTGGTGCACGGGGGCCGCGTCGTCTCCCGGACGAGCGCGGTGCGGGAGTACTGCGACTCGGCGGCGGCCGGCACGGGGCCGGGACTGCCGCGGCAGGGGCGGGGGACGGCGTAGGGGCGGGGCGGTGTGGAGTGAGGCCGGCGCGGGGCGGGGTCGAGGTGGGGGTACGCCTGAGGCTGCGCGTGTCGGGGGCCGGGTCGCGCGGCGGACAGGGCCGGTGCGGCGTACGGTCGAATACATGCGCATTGTCATCGCTGGTGGTCATGGTCAGATCGCGCTGCGGCTGGAGCGGTTGCTCGTCGCGCGCGGGGACGAGGCGGCGGGCATCATCCGCAAACCCGAACAGGCGGACGACCTGCGGGAGCTGGGTGCGGAACCGATCGTGCTCGACCTGGAGTCCGCTCCCGTGGAGGAGGTCGCGCAGTGCCTGGAGGGCGCGGACGCGGCGGTGTTCGCGGCGGGCGCCGGTCCGGGCAGCGGCGTGGGCCGCAAGGACACGGTGGACCGGGCGGCGGCGGTCCTCTTCGCGGACGCGGCCGTACGCGCGGGCGTACGCCGGTTCGTGATCGTCTCGTCCATGGGCGCGGACCCGGAACACCAGGGGGACGAGGTCTTCGACGTGTACCTGCGGGCCAAGGGCGAGGCGGACGCGTACGTGCGGAGCCTGGACGCCCTGGACTGGACGATCCTGCGGCCGGGGCAGCTCACGGACGAGCCGGGCACGGGCCTGGTCCGCCTGGAGGCCCGCACGGGCCGCGGCGCGATCCCCCGCGACGACGTGGCCGCCGTCCTGGCGGAACTGGTGGACACGCCCGCGACGGCAGGCCTGACCCTGGAACTGATCAGCGGCTCCGCGCCGGCGTCGGTGGCGGTGAAGTCGGTCGCGGGCAACTGAGCGGGGCGCGGGCCTGGTTCAGAAGAGGGACATCTGCCCGGGGAAGTCCGGCACGACGTAGCCGTCCAGCGACGGCTGCTCAGGCCCTGTCCGGGCGTGCCGGCGGGACCCCGGGCAGGAGGTCAGCTCTCCGCTGCCACGGGCGCCGGGCGGATCGTGCCGCGCGTACCGCCCGGCGACGACGGCGATCTCACGACGGCACTCGGGACACGGACGACGACGCGACGACATGCTCCCAGTGTGCCCGGCAGCGTTGTGCCGCCCCTGCCCCGGCATACCAGGGCACGGCCACCGGCCGCCTCGCCTCCTGGAGTGACCGGCACCTGCGGATCCTTACGGACATCAGCGGACGCGAGGATGACGTCAGATTTCCTGGTTCCGCCCCGCGGCTGGGCCGTCGGACAACGCGTCGCGTTTCCCCTTCGCGGTCCGGCATCGTGCTGCGACGGCCTCGTCGGCCTTCAGCCGATTTCCGCCTCCGGGGCCGCGGAGGGCGGAATTCCGGAAATTGTCGAACACGCGGCGCGCGGTGCGGCATTCGCAATGATCCGGCGTGCGGCACGCCCCGCGACTCGACCTGCGGCATTCATGACGCTTTGGCGTGCGACACGCGCAACGGCTCATGGGTGATGCCGCCGACGACCGCGGCGCCGACCGCCGGGCGGTGAGGCAACGGCCGGTCAGGTCCAGGGACTTCGCGGGGCCGAGCAGGGCCGGTTCGGGCCGGCGCAGGGTGGTCTGCGGTGCCGGGGGACCGCGCTCACCGAGTCCGCCCGGACGGGGAAGCGACGAAAGGCATTTCCCTGGTGGAAACATGCCGAATTCGAAGGAACAACTCGGCGGAGAACGACGCGACTTACCCCTGCGACACCAAGTGACAGCGGTGATTTCACTGCCTGTACCGTTCTCGCGAGGGGCAGTGACGCCGAGGCGGGACCGTCAGGTTCCCCGGAGACATATGTGCACGTCACTCCTGCCGAGATGCACGGAAGGGCAATAGAGACAGTGTTATTGAGCGGTATGAGGAGAAACGTCGCCGGGATGGCCGGGGGCGTGCTGATGGCGGCGGTCATGACCCTCACGGGGTGTTCGAGCGGCTCGGACGACTCCGAGAAGGAGACGGGTTCGAGCAACTCGCCGGCCGCCGATTCCGAGAAGGCGCCGGGCAGCGAGCAGGGGGACGCCTCGGATACGGGGCAGGCCTCGTCCGCTGACCAGTCCACCGCCGAGAGCGCGGTCGCGGCGTGGGTCACCGCAGTCGTCAAGAACCAGCCGAAGGAAGCGTGCCTGCTGATGGGCGAGGCCGCTACCGGCTCGAAGCCCGCGCGCGCCGGCACGGAAGCGACGTGCGACAGCAACTCGCCCGAAGGCGCGAAGATCCTGGAGAGCATAGGGAAGTTCCGGGAGTCGTTCACCCCCGATCCGCCCTCGGCCGACCCGGAGGTGGAGGTCGCCGAGACCCCGGCCACCGGAGACGAAACGGTGGTCCCCGCAGAGAAGATCACCGTTGACGGCCAGACCCTCGACAAGATCATCCTTTCCCGCTCCACAGGCGTGGAAGCCGGTCAGCTGGACGTCCAGGTCCACTCCAGCAAGATCGACGACAGGTGGTACGTCACCAACATCGGCTTCGACATCGGCTGACCCGGCACTCCGGACGGCGCCGCCTCGACGACCACGGCTCCCCGTGTCGGCGGGGCGGCACGTGCCGCCGACGCCGCGCCGGCATGAGCGCAGCCACTTCCACTGCTGAGCCTCAGTCGTCGCCACCCCCGGCTCTCCGCCGGATGACGGCGGCTGCCCACTGGCCGACCACCACGCTCACCGTCAACGTCAGCGCGAACGAGAACGAGTCGTCCCACGACTTGCCCCTCACCCAATGCCACACCACCGCACCGAGCCCGAACACCGCACCCGCACAGGCCCACACCACGAGCCATCGCACGAACCGGTGTCGGCGCCATGGAGCGGCAGAGGCCTCCTCACTTGTGCGCTGACGGTCCGTCATGCTGCAGCGCTTACCCGCCCACGGCTACGCCAAGAGCGGCTCTCCGTCCCGCCGGCGACCGGGACTGCGAGGCGCCCGTTCCGCCGGAACCGGCGTTCCCGCTCCGCGGCCACGTCGGATTCCTCAGCGACGGCGACGAAGCTGCCACTGCGAAGACTCGGCGCGACTGCGACAGAGTGGCCGAACGGGCCCGGAAGCCTGCCCGCGGGTACGGGTCGCCCACGTGCTCCGAGGCAGGGCGTTCAGGCACGGGACGGAGTGAGACAGTGGGCCGCCTCCGGGATGACATGACGAAGAGCCCGTGACCTGCTGCGTGAGCAGGTCACGGGCCCTTCGTTCCCGTGTGGCGGCGCCAGGATTCGAACCTGGGAAGGCTGAGCCGGCAGATTTACAGTCTGCTCCCTTTGGCCGCTCGGGCACACCGCCGGGTTTGCTGCACTGAACCCCGCCTTCCGGCGGTGCTCGCTGGCAACGACGTAAACAATACCCGATGGACAGGGGTGCTTCGCCACCCGATTGATCGCCACCCCCGGGCCGGGGGGTGACTAGGCTGGTCCGGATGCGGTCCGGGACCGATTCCGGGCTCGGTGGCCGCCTCAAGTACGCCGGTACGCATCCGGTGCGCAGCCCGATACGCACCCCGAATCAAGGAGCCACAGGACATGGCCGACTCCAGTTTCGACATCGTCTCGAAGGTCGAGCGGCAGGAGGTCGACAACGCCCTCAACCAGACCGCCAAGGAGATCTCGCAGCGCTACGACTTCAAGGGCGTGGGCGCCTCGATCTCGTGGTCCGGGGAGAAGATCCTCATGGAGGCCAACTCCGAGGACCGGGTGAAAGCTGTCCTCGACGTCTTCCAGTCCAAGCTGATCAAGCGGGGCATCTCCCTGAAGGCCCTGGACGCGGGCGAGCCGCAGCTCTCGGGCAAGGAGTTCAAGATCTTCGCGTCGATCCAGGAGGGCATCTCCCAGGAGAACGCGAAGAAGGTCGCGAAGATCATCCGCGACGAAGGCCCGAAGGGCGTGAAGGCCCAGGTCCAGGGTGAGGAGCTGCGCGTCAGCTCCAAGAGCCGGGACGACCTCCAGGCCGTCATCACGCTGCTCAAGGGCAAGGACTTCGACTTCGCCCTGCAGTTCGTGAACTACCGGTAGAACGGCCGGCGCGCCGGACGGCCGCAGGAGGGTGGGCGCCGCTCGGGCGCCCACCCTTTTCGTGCGCGCGGCGGCGCCGCACGCGTGTCGCGTCAGTCGCGCGAATGACCGAAGAGGATGCGGTAGGCGATCAGCAGGACCAATGAGCCGCCGATCGCGGCCAGCCACGTGGCGCCGTCGTAGAAGTCCTTGCTGATCGGGTGGTCGAGCCAGCGGGACGAGATCCAGCCGCCGGTGAACGCGCCGGCGACGCCGATCAGGGTCGTGCCGACGAGGCCGCCCGGGTCGCGGCCGGGCAGCAGGAGCTTCGCGATGGCACCGGCCAGCAGGCCCAGAATGATCCAGCTGATGATCGTCATGCCGAGTACCTGCCCCTCCCCGTCGGCCTGTGCACCATGGAGGACGTCACGAGTACACCTTCCGGTTGCCCTTGACCAGTAGGGTGCGGCCTCATGACGAACACCCCCGCCGGCCCCGGCGGTCCTGCACTGCGCCGCACCCTCGGCGCGGGCGACGCCGTCGTCGTCGGCCTGGGCGCGATGCTCGGCGCGGGCATCTTCGCCGCGCTCGCGCCCGCCGCGCGGGCCGCCGGTTCCGGGCTGCTCCTCGCGCTGGCCGTCGCCGCCGCGATCGCCTACTGCAACGCCGACTCGTCGGCACGCCTGGCCGCTCTGTACCCGGCCTCGGGCGGCACGTACGTGTACGGCAGGGAGCGGCTCGGGGAGTTCTGGGGCTACCTGGCCGGGTGGGCCTTCGTCGTCGGCAAGACCGCGTCCTGCGCGGCGATGGCGCTGACCGTCGGCGCGTACGCCTGGCCGGGACAGGCGCACGCCGTGGCCGTCGCCACCGTGGTGCTGGTCACGGCGGTCGACTACGGCGGGGTGCAGAAGTCCGCGTGGGTGACGCGGGCCGTCGTGGGTGTGGTCCTGGCGGTCCTCGCTTCCGTGGTGGTCGTGTGTCTGACGTCGGGGGATGCTGACCTCGGGCGGCTGGACGCAGGCGCGCCGGGCGGGACCGGCGGGGTGCTCCAGGCGGCCGGCCTGCTGTTCTTCGCCTTCGCCGGGTACGCGCGGATCGCGACCCTCGGCGAGGAGGTGCGCGATCCCGCGCGCACCATCCCGCGGGCCGTCCGGGTGGCCCTGGGTGTCGCGCTCGCCGCGTACGTGGCTGTCGCTGTCGCCGTCCTCTCCGTTCTGGGGGCGGAGTCGTTGGGCGGGTCCGTCGCGCCGCTCGCCGACGCGGTGCGGGCGGCCGGGGCGCCCGGACTCGCGCCGGTGGTGCGCGTGGGTGCGGCGGTCGCCGCGCTGGGGTCGCTGCTCGCCCTGCTGCTCGGGGTGTCGCGGACGACCCTGGCCATGGCCCGGGACGGGCACCTCCCGGGGCCGCTGGCGGCCGTCCATCCGCGGTTCCACGTGCCGCACCGGGCGGCACTGGTCGTGGGCGGTGTCGTCGCCGTCCTGGCCGCCACCGTCGATGTGCGGGGCGCTGTCGGGTTCTCCTCCTTCGGGGTGCTGATGTACTACGCGGTGGCGAACGCCTCGGCCTGGACGCTCCGTCCGGCGGCGGGGGCCCGGGTGGCGCCGGCGGTGGGGTTCGCCGGGTGCCTGGCGCTGGCGTTCTCCTTGCCCTGGACCTCGGTTGCCGTGGGCGCGGCGGTGCTCGGTGCGGGTGCGGTGGCCTACGGCGTGCGGAAGGCGCGGGGGCGGCGGCGGGGGGCTCCGGGCGGGCAGTGACCGCTCCCCTGCGCTGCCCAGGCCTGAGGCGCCCGGACGTGGGTCAGGGGCCGCGGCGTATGCGGTGCGGCGGCGCCGTCCGCTCGTACCGCTTCTCGTGCTCGGTCATGGGTCCATGATGCGCGGCGGCGGCGAAGCGTGTGCGGGGCTGTGGACAACCTCGGAGTTGTGGACGACTTCCCGCCCGACAGCCCGCGGCGAACACCGCGGCTCACCTCACCAGCGGTCCGTGAACGCCCGGTCCGTGCGGACGATCTCGCGGCCCAGCGGGAACAGCGAGACCGGGATCAGTTTGAAGTTGGCGACGCCGAGCGGGATGCCGATGATCGTCACGCACAGGGCGAGGCCCGTGACGATGTGGCCGAGGGCGAGCCACCAGCCCGCCAGGATCAGCCACAGCACGTTGACGACGAAGGACGGGGCTCCCGCGTCGCGGCGCTCCACCGTCGTGTACCCGAAGGGCCACAGGGCGTAGACGCCGATGCGGAACGCGGCCACGCCGAACGGGATGCCGATGACCGTGATGCACAGCAGCAGGCCGGCGAGCATGTAGCCGAGGAACAGCCAGACGCCGCTGACGACGAGCCAGATGAGATTCAGGATGGTCTTCACAGGTGACCTGCCATCTTCTCGAGCCGGGCGATACGTTCCGCCATCGGCGGGTGGGTGGAGAACATCTTCGAGAATCCCTGCCCCGGACGGAAGGGATTCGCGATCATCATGTGGCTCGCCGTCTCGATGCGGGGCTCGGGGGGCAGCGGGAGCTGCTTGGTGCCGAGCTCCAGCTTGCGCAGGGCGCTCGCCAGGGCGAGCGGGTCGCCGGTGAGCTGGGAACCGGAGGCGTCCGCCTCGTACTCGCGGGAGCGGCTGATGGCCAGCTGGATGAGGGACGCCGCGAGCGGGCCCAGGATCAGGACGAGCAGCAGACCGAGAATGCCCGGGCCGTCGTCGTCGTCCGAGCGGCCGATCGGGATCAGCCAGGCGAAGTTGACCAGGAACATGATCACGGAGGCGAGGGCGCCGGCGACCGAGGAGATCAGGATGTCGCGGTTGTAGACATGGCTGAGCTCGTGGCCGATGACGCCGCGCAGCTCCCGCTCGTCGAGGAGACGCAGGATGCCTTCCGTGCAGCACACCGCCGCGTTGCGCGGGTTGCGGCCGGTGGCGAAGGCGTTGGGGGCCTCGGTCGGCGAGATGTAGAGGCGGGGCATGGGCTGGCGGGCCTGCGTGGAGAGTTCGCGGACCATCCGGTACAGGCCGGGGGCCTCGAACTCGCTCACCGGGCGGGCCCGCATCGCCCGCAGGGCCAGCTTGTCGCTGTTCCAGTACGCGTACGCGTTGGTGCCCAGCGCGACGACGACGGCGACGACGAGCCCCGTGCGGCCGAAGAAGCTGCCGATGACGATGATGAGCGCGGACAGTCCCCCGAGGAGGACCGCGGTCCTGAGCCCGTTGTGCCGGCGGTGCACGGTACGCCCTCCAAATCGTGCGGCAGGGGAACCCTTGCTGGTTGATCTTCCGTCTGACCTGCGCTGCCCACTGACACCGTGGTGCCACGTCCAGTGGACCCTCCCGTACCGGTCAACGCCAGGCGGGGGGCACTAGTTCCCTTGTGCGCGCGGTGGCGCGTGTCAACCGTCCGTGCGAAGGGGTGTGCGGGGCAGGACGAGCGGCCCCGCGCGCGTGAGGCGCCGGCCGGCTAGAAGAGCCCGGTCTCCGTGAAGCGCAGGACGAGTTGCGGGGCGCCGGACAGGACGATGCCGAGAACGCCGGTCAGGGCGAGCGCCGCGGTGAGCGGGGCAGGGGCAGGGAAGCGGTGGGGGGCCGCCGCCTTCCCCTCGGGAGCCGCCTCCGGCGCGCGGAACAGCAGCGCCGTCCAGCGCAGGTAGTACACCAGCGCGATCACGACGTTGACGGCCATGACCACGGCCAGCCAGCCCAGTCCCGCGTCGACGGCCGCCGCGAACACGGTGACCTTGGCGAAGAGGCCGATGACACCCGGCGGGAGTCCGGCGAGGCACAGCAGGAAGAAGCCCATGAGCAGCGCGGTGAGCGGGCTCGCGGCGTACAGGCCGCGGTAGTCGGCGACCCGGTTGAGCCGGTGCGCGCGGCCGACGAGGGCGGCCACCGCGAAGGCCCCCAGGTTCACGGCGCCGTACATGAGGGCGTAGGCGAGGGTGGAGCCGGCCGACCTCTCGGGGTCGTCGGAGTACCCGGCGGCGGCGATCGGCACCAGGAGGTACCCGGCCTGGCCGACGGACGACCAGGCGAGCAGGCGTACGGCGCTGTACGCGCGCGTGGACTGCTGGCGCAGGGCGCCGACGTTGCCGACGGTCATGGTGAGCGCGGCGAGCACGGCCAGGGCGGGGGCCCAGGCGTCGGCGTACGAGGGCAGGGCGACGACGGTGACGAGGATGAGGCCGGAGAAGCCGACCGCCTTGCCGATCACGGACAGGTAGGCGGCGATCGGCAGCGGGGCGCCCACGTAGGTGTCGGGGACCCAGAAGTGGAAGGGGACGGCGGCCGTCTTGAACGCGAAACCGACGAGGGTGAGGACGACGCCGGTCTGCGCGAGGGTGTCGAGCTGCCCGTCGACGTGCTGGATGCGTTCGGCGACGCGGGTGAGGTGGAGGGTTCCGGTCGCGGCGTAGACGAAGCTGATGCCCAGAAGGCTGACCGCGGTGGCGGTGACGGAGGACAGGAAGAACTTCAGGGCCGCCTCGGAGGACCTGCGGTCGCCGTGCCGCAGGCCGACCAGGGCGAAGGCGGGCAGGGACGCCACCTCCAGGGCGACGACGAGGGTCGCGAGGTCCCGGGAGGCGGGCAGCAGGGCCGCGCCGGCGGTGGAGGAGAGGAACAGGAACCAGTACTCGCCCTCGGGGAGCCGCTTGCCGGAGTCCTTCAGCGCGGTGACCGACAGCAGGGCGCAGAGCAGGGCACCGCCGAGCACCAGGAACTGGACGACGAGGGTGAAGCGGTCCGCGGTGTAGCTGCACACCTCGGTGTCGCCGACCAGGCAGAAGGTGGCGCGGTCGGCGTCGAGGAGGGGCAGCAGCATGAGTGCGGCGGCGGCGAGTCCGGCCACCGCGATCCAGCCGAGCAGGGGCTTCCTGGTCTCGCCGACGAACAGGTCGGCGACGAGCACGACGAGTCCGGCGACCGCCGCGATGGTGGGCGGCGCGATGGCCAGCCAGTCGACGGACTGGACGAGGGAGCTCATCGGGTGCCTCCTGCGAGGAGCTGCTGCACGGCCGGGTCGGTCAGCCCGAGGAGGGCCTTGGGCCACAGGCCGGCGACGACGGTGAGGACGACGAGCGGGGTCCAGGCCGCGAACTCGTAGGAGCGCACGTCGGTGAGTGCCGGCGCGTCCTTCGGCGCGGCGCCCATGCAGACCCGGCGGACCACGATCAGCAGGTAGGCGGCGGTGAGCAGGGTGCCGAACGCGCCGATCGACATGAAGGTGAGGAAGGCCGGCCGGCTGAGCCCGTCGGCGGGGTCGAAGGCGCCGAACAGCGCCAGCATCTCGCCCCAGAACCCGGCGAGGCCGGGCAGGCCGAGGGAGGCGACGGCGGCGAAGGCGAGCAGGCCGCCGAGGCGCGGCGCCTTGCCGTAGAGGGCGGCTCCGGTCTCCTGGGCGAGGGCGTCGAGGTCGGTGCTGCCGGTGCGTTCCTTCAGTCCGCCGACCAGGAAGAACAGCAGGCCGGTGATGAGGCCGTGAGCGATGTTGGCGAACAGGGCGCCGTTGACGCCGGTCGGGGTCATGGTCGCGATGCCGAGGAGGACGAAGCCCATGTGACCGACGGAGGAGTAGGCGATCAGGCGCTTGAGGTCGCCCTTGGCGCCCTTCCTGGCCAGGGCGAGGCAGGCGAGGGATCCGTAGACGATGCCGACGACGGCGAACGCGGCGAGGTAGGGCGCGAAGGTGCGGAAACCGTCGGGCGCGGCCGGGAGCAGGATGCGGACGAAGCCGTACGTGCCCATCTTCAGCAGGACGCCGGCGAGCAGGACGGAGCCGACCGTCGGGGCGGCGGTGTGGGCGTCGGGCAGCCAGCTGTGCAGCGGCCACATCGGCGTCTTGACCGCGAGCCCGACGCCGACCGCCAGTACGGCGATGACCTGCACGGACGTGGTCAGCGGCCGGCCGTTGTCAGTGGCGAGTGCCACCATGTCGAACGTGCCCGCCTTGATCCCGATCAGGAGCAGGCCGAGCAGCATGACCACGGAGCCGAGCAGCGTGTAGAGGATGAACTTCCAGGCGGCCTCGGCCCGGCCCTCGCCGCCCCAGCGGGCGATGAGGAAGTACATCGGGACGAGGACCGTCTCGAAGGCGAGGAAGAACAGGACGAGGTCGAGGACGGCGAAGGTCGCCAGGGTGCCGGACTCGAGGACGAGCAGCAGGGCGACGAAGCCCTTCGGGGACGGCCCCGCGGGCGGCTTGAAGTACGAGTAGAGGGCGCTGAGGAAGGTCAGCAGGGCGGTCAGGACCAGAAGGGGGAGCGAGATGCCGTCGATGCCGAGGTGGATCCGCACGTCGAGTGCGGGGATCCAGCTGATGTCGGTCGTGGCCTGCATCGTCGACGGCTGGTCGTGGTCGAAGCCGAGCGCCAGGACGATCGCCGCCGCCAGGATCGCACCGGTGACGGTGACGCCGTGGCGGAGCACGGCCTGCTCGGGCGACTTCCCCTTCAGTCCGGGCGGGGCCGGCAGCAGAGCGGCGGCGGCGCCGAGGAGCGGGCCGACGACCAGGAACGCCAGAAGGAACTGCATCACGGACTCGTTGATATCGATCACGCCTGCTCACGCTCCCGTGGCGACGAGGACGGCGGTCACCGCGAGGACGACGGTGCCGGCGAGCAGCGCGCTCACATAGGTCTGCAGATTGCCGGTCTGGGCCCGTCGTACGGCGGCGCCGAGCCAGCGGGGCAGGGTGCCCGCGCCGCGTACGTAGGTGTCGACGACCTCCCGGTCGAGGAACCGTACGAGGCTCGCGCCGGCCTGGACCGGGCGGACGAGGAGCGCCGCGTACACGGCGTCCAGGTGGAAGCCGACGGCGGCGTGCCGGTGCAGCGGGCCGAGCAGCAGCCGTCCGGGGTCCGCGGGGTCGGCCGCGTGCGCGACGTTCCCGTAGGCGGGTTCGTGGCTGGCGATGGCCTCCGCCTCGACCCGGCCGGCGTCTCCCCCGGGGTGGGCGGCGACGGCGCCGAGCGGGTGGCGGGCCGCGTGCGCGGTGGTGTGCCGCCAGGTCGCGTAGGTGACGATGCCGCCGACCAGTGCCACGCCCGTGCCGAGCACGGAGGTGGTGAGCGTCGGGGTGAGGTCGTGGCCGTCGAACCAGTCGGGCAGCACCCGGAAGGCGAGGCCGCCGAGCGCCAGCGACGGCACGGCGAGCACCCACAGCACGGTGGTCATGGTCAGCGGCTGCCGGCCGTGGTCGGGCGCCTCGGTGCCGCTGCCGCGGAAGGCGAGCAGCCACAGCCGCGTCGCGTACGCGGCGGTGAGGAGGGCGGTGAGCAGACCGGCGAGGAGGACGATCCAGCCCGCGGCGGCGGGAGCGTGCTCGGTGTGGCCGGTGACGACGTGTTCGGCGACGCCGAGGACGGCCTCCTTGGAGAAGAAGCCGCTGAACGGCGGGATCGCGGCGAGCGCGAGGAGTGCCACGGTCATCGTCCAGTAGGCGTCGGGCACGCGGTCGCGCAGCCCGCTCATACGGGACGTGGCGGCCAGCGAGTTGGTGCCGGCGGCGTGGATGATCACGCCGGCGGCGAGGAACAGCAGCGCCTTGAAGGCGCCGTGGGACAGGAGGTGGAAGACGGCGGCGCCGCGGTCGGCGACGGCGAGGGCGCCGGTCATGTAGCCGAGCTGGCCGATCGTCGAGTAGGCGAGGACGCGTTTGATGTCGTCCTGGGCGAGTGCGGCGAGCGCCGAGCCGGTCATCGTCACGGCGGCCATGACGGCGAGGACGGTCATCGCGGCCTGCGAGGCCTCGAAGAGCGGGAGGAGACGGGCGACGAAGTAGACGCCGGCGGCGACCATCGTCGCGGCGTGGATCAGCGCGGAGACGGGAGTGGGACCCGCCATCGCGTCGGGGAGCCAGGTGTGCAGCGGGAACTGCGCCGACTTGCCGGCCACGCCCGCGAGGAGCAGCAGGGCGATGAGCGTGGGGTGGCCGATGCCGCCCTGCGCGACGGCGTCGAGGATCCGGGTGATGCGGAAGGACCCGGCGTCGGAGGCGAGGGCGAACAGACCGATGAGGAAGGGGACGTCGCCGAGCTTGGTGACCAGGAAGGCCTTCAGCGAGGCGGCGCGCGCCTCGGGGGTCTCCCAGTAGTGGCCGACGAGGAAGTAGGAGCAGATGCCCATCACTTCCCAGCCGACCAGCAGCACCATCAGGTCGCCGGTGTAGACGACCAGGAGCATCGCGGAGGTGAACAGCGAGACGAGGGCGGCGTACGACGGGTAGCGCGGGTCGTCGCGCAGGTAGCCCGTGGAGTAGATCTGCACGCAGACGGCGACGGTGCCGACGACCACGGCGGTGAGGGCGGCGAAGCCGTCGATGTGCAGGGCGAGTTCGACCGGGACCGAGCCGGTGGGGGTGAGCCCGGTGACGGCGTCGACCGGGCCGCCGCCGCCCTGGCGCGCGGCGACGGCGGCGGCGAGCAGGAGCGAGGCGAGCGTCGGCAGGACGGCGAGCGGGCGGACGAAGCCGGGCGCGGCGCGGCCCAGCAGCAGTCCGGCGAGCGCGCCGAGGAACGGCAGGAGGGGGACGAGGACGGCGAGGGTGGTCGTGGTCACGCGGTGGCCTCGGCCTTCTCACCGGCGGCCGGGGCGGGGATCGCGCGGCCGGTGGCGTCGCTGTCGGGGTCGTCGGGGTCGTGGCCCTCGGCGGTGTCGCGGAGCCGGTCGATGTCCGAGGTGCCGCGGTTGCGGTACACGGCGAGGACGATGGCGAGGCCGATGCCGATCTCGGCGGCGGCGATGGCGATGGTGAACAGGGCCAGCGCCTGGCCGGAGTGCAGGGTGTCCTCGGCGGCCCGGCTGAGCCAGGCGTCGAAGGCGACCAGGTTGAGGTTGACGGCGTTGAGCATCAGCTCGACCGACATCAGCACCAGGATCGCGTTGCGGCGGGCGAGGACGCCGTAGAGGCCGGTGCAGAAGAGGAGGGCGGAGAGGACGGCGGGATAGGCGAGGTGCATCAGCGGGCCCCTTCCTGGTCGTCCCGGGTGTCCTTCGTGCGGGCCGCGGTGACGGCGGAGCCCGCGCCCGGCGCGCCGGACGCGGCGCCGTTCCTGGCCTTGCGGGACAGGACGATCGCGCCGACGAGGGCGGCGAGGAGGAGGACGGACAGGGCCTCGAAGGGGAGGACCCAGTGCTGGAAGAGGCTGGCGCCGGTCACCTCGGTGGAGCCGGAGGGAGCTCCGTCCAGGTCGATCCAGGTGGTGCGGAAGGCGTCGACGACCACCCAGACCAGAGCGGCCGCCGCGGCGACCGCGACGGCGAGGGCGACCCAGCGGTTGCCGGAGTCGGCGTCCGGCGAGCGGCCGACGGGGGCGCGGGTGAGCATCAGCCCGAACAGGAGGAGGACGACGACGGAGCCGACGTAGATGAGGACCTGCACCCAGGCGATGAACTCGGCGGTGAGCAGCAGGTATTCGACGGCGAGTCCGCCGAGGGCCACCACGAGCCACAGGGCGGCGTGCACCAGCTGCCGGGTGGTGACGGTGACGACGGCGGCCCCGAGGGTGACCAGGCCGACGAGAAGAAAGGTGATCTCCACGCCGGTCGGGGACAGGAAGCCGGGCGACTCGGCCGCCCGGTGCGCGGTGCCGGCCGCGAGAGCGGCGGTCGCTGCGGTGCTCATGCGCGGCCCTCCTGACCGGGTTCGTCGGCCTGGGCGGCCGCGAGCTTGTCGGCGGTCTTGCGGGCGGCGGCGACTTCCTTCGGTTCCTCCGCGCCGGCGTCGAGGGCGGGCGGGGCCGGGACGGTCCACATCCATTCGCGGAGCTTGTCCCGCTCGTGGGTGAGGTCACGGATGTCGGTCTCCGCGTACTCGAACTCCGGGGACCAGAACAGCGCGTCGAAAGGACACACCTCGATGCAGATACCGCAGTACATGCACAGGGCGAAGTCGATGGCGAACCGGTCGAGGACGTTGCGGCTGCGTTCCCGGCCACCGGGGGCGGCGGGCGGGACCGTCTCCTTGTGCGAGTCGATGTAGATGCACCAGTCGGGGCACTCGCGGGCGCACAGCATGCAGACCGTGCAGTTCTCCTCGAACAGGCCGATCACCCCGCGGCTGCGGGGCGGCAGTTCGGGCTGGGTGTCCGGGTACTGCGCGGTGACGGACTTCCGCGTCATCGTCCGCAGTGTGACGGCCAGGCCCTTGGCCAGGCCGGAGCCGGGGATCGGGGCCATTACAGGAACACCACCTTGACGACGCCGGTGAGGGCGATCTGGGCGAGGGCGAGAGGGACCAGAAGGGTCCAGGAGAACTTCTGCAGCTGGTCCTCGCGCAGCCGCGGATAACTGACGCGCAGCCAGATGACGACGAAGGCGAGGACGGCGGTCTTCAGCAGGGTCCAGGCCCAGCCGAGGCCGTCGGCGCCCCAGGGGCCGTGCCAGCCGCCGAGGAACAGGACGGTGGTCAGGCCGCACAGGACGACGATCCCGGCGTACTCGGCGAGGAGGAACAGGGCGAAGCGCAGGCCGGTGTACTCGGTGTACGCGCCGAAGATGATCTCGGAGTCGGCGACCGGCATGTCGAAGGGCGGGCGCTGGAGTTCGGCGAGACCGGCGATGAAGAAGACCAGCGCGCCGGTGATCTGCCAGGGCAGCCACCACCATTCGAACGCGTCGAGGATGCCGACGAGGGAGACGGTCCCGGCGGCCATCGCCACGGAAGCGGCGGTGAGCAGCATCGGCAGTTCGTACGCGAGGAGCTGGGCGGCGGTGCGCAGGCCGCCGAGGAGGGAGAACTTGTTGGCGGAGGCCCAGCCGGCCATGAGCGAGCCGAGGACGCCCACGCCCATGACGGCGAGGACGAAGAACACGCCCGCGTCCAGCGCCTGCCCGACCGCACCCTCACCCGGCCCGATCGGGATGACGAGCAGCACGAGGAGATACGGCAGGAGCGCGACGGCCGGGGCGAGCTGGAAGATGCGGCGGTCCGCGCCGGCCGGGACGACGTCCTCCTTCTGCGCGAACTTCACGCCGTCGGCGATGAGCTGGGCCCAGCCGTGGAAGCCGCCGGCGTACATGGGGCCGAGGCGGCCCTGCATGTGCGCCATGACCTTGTGCTCGGCCTGACCCACGAGCAGGGGGAAGGTCAGGAAGACGACGAACACGACGAGGAGTCGCAGGGCGACGTCGAGAACGTCGGTCACCGCGTGCCTCCTGAGGGGTCGTCGGGCGTGTTCGTGTGCGTATCGGGGTCGGGGTCAGGGCCGGGACCGGTGTCCCCGGGACGTGCTCCGGAATCCCGCTCGGGCTGACCTTCCGGCTCCGGCTCCTCGAAGGCCGGCCGCGCGTGGTGCCACGGGGCGTCCGGGCTGCGCGGGGCGACGGGCGGCTTGCGGTCGCGCCGTTCCTCGGCGGCATCCGCTGCCGTGTCGTCCGCGCCCTGCGCCTGGTCCTGCGCCGCGCGCCGGCTCGCGGAGCCCTCGGACGCGGACCGCGCCCGGCGGGGGCCGCCCGCGCCCGCGGCTCCGGCCCGCTGCGACGCCGACCCCTCACTCGCGCTGCGCGACCGGCGCGCCGGGGTCTCCGCCCGCTGACTGGCGGACCCCTCCGGCGCCGACCGCGCCCGACGCGGCGTGACCGGTGGCTGCGCACCGCCTTCACCGGCACCGGCACCGGCACCGGCACCGGCATCCGAGCCCCCCGCACTCCTCTGACTCGCGGACCCTTCCGACACCGACCGCGCCCGACGCGGCGTGACCGGTGGCTGAGTCTCCCTCGCGTCAGCGCCTGCGCCGGTACCCGCCCCCGCCGTCTGGCTGGCCGAGCCCTCGGAGGCGGAGCGGGTGCGGCGGGGCGGGCGTTCGCCCGGGGTGCGGGCCGCCGCGGTGGCCGTGCGGCGGGCGGGACGGGCCGGGGCGGACGGGAGCCGGCCCTTGAGCGGACCCCACTCGTTCGGGTCGGGTACGCCCGGCGGCAGCATCTGGCGTCGCTTGGGGCCGCCGTGCTCGGACTCTCCCGGCTCCTTGGCGCCGGGCCACGCCTTGGCGACCCGGGCCGCGAGGACGAAGTCCTTGCGCAGCGGATGGCCCTCGAAGCCGTCCGGCAGCAGCAGATGGTCGAGGCCGGGGTGTCCGGTGAAGTCGACGCCGAACATCTCGTGGGTCTCGCGTTCGTGCCAGGCCGCGCCCGCGTAGACGTCCACGGCGGACGGCAGGACGGGGGCCTCGTGCGGCACCGTGGTGCGCAGCAGCAGTCGCCGTACCGGGGCGAGGGCGGCGACGTGCGCGGTCACCCGGAAGCCGGTGCCGGGTTCGTCGACCGCGCTCAGCCAGTCGAAGAAGGTACAGCCGAGGCGGTCACGGGCGGCTTCGAGGGCGGGGATCCAGGCGTCGGACGGCACGTCGACGGTGAGGACGTCGTACGCCTCCTCCGCCGTGGCCTGCGCGCCGAACAGTTCCTCGACGTCCGCGGGGAGCCAGCCGGCGGTGGTCATCCGGCCTCCCCCTCCCCCGTCGGCTCGCCCTTCGCACCGTCCTTCGGACCGTCCTTCGCACCGTCCTCCGGCGCGTCCTTCGGCGCGGGCGGCCGGACCAGCCCGCTCTGCAGCGCCGCCGTCGGGGGACGCCCGGCGGCGGTGCCGTACCGCTCCCCCAGGGACTCGCGGGCGATCTTCTCCTGGAGCTTGAGGATGCCCTGGAGCAGCGCCTCGGGCCGGGGCGGGCAGCCGGGGACGTAGACGTCGACCGGGATGATCTGGTCGACGCCCTTGGTGACGGAGTAGGAGTCCCAGTAGGGGCCGCCGCAGTTGCTGCACGCGCCGAAGGAGATGACGTACTTCGGCTCGGGCATCTGCTCGTACAGGCGCTTGATCGCGGGGGCCATCTTGTCGGTGACCGTGCCGGAGACGACCATCAGGTCGGCCTGGCGGGGGCCGGGCGCGAACGGGATGACGCCGAGGCGGATGAAGTCGTGCCGGGCCATCGACGCGGCGATGAACTCGATCGCGCAACAGGCGAGGCCGAAGTTGAACACCCAGAGCGAGTAGCGGCGGCCCCAGTTGAGGACCACCTTCATCGGCTCGGGGGCGAGCCGGGCGAGCGCGCCGAGCCTCCCCCTGCCTTCGCCGGGGGGACCCCCAGGTTCCGGCAGCAGCACGGGCTCGGAGGCGGCAGGGTTCACGTCCATGTCAGGACGCCCTTCTTGTAGGCGTACAGCAGGCCCACGGCGAGGAAGCCGAGGAAGACGAACATCTCCACGAGGGTGGTGGCGCCGTAACCGTCGGCGGCGAAGACGGTCGCCCAGGGGAAGAGGAAGATCGAGTCGACGGCGAAGATCACATAGAGGAAGGCGTAGACGTAGTAGCGGACCTGGGTGTGGGCCCAGCCCTCGCCGACGGGGTCGACGCCGCACTCGTACGTCAGCAGCTTCTCCGGCGTGGGCACCACCGGCCGCAGCAGGCGGCCCGCGCCGAAGGCGACGACGACGAACAGCAGGCCGACGACGGCGAGCAGGCCGACGACCGAATAGGACTGGAAGTAATCCGCCGCGACGACGGTCGTTTCCCGCACGTCCGCCCCTCACTCCTCAGATCGGCGACCAGGCGTCCCCGCCCGTGCCCTGCCCTTGATCCGTGCCGGTGACGCCGGACGCCACGGTCCGACGATCTGTACGCACGGGAGTCTAGGCCCTGATAAAGGCACGGTAAGCAGTCCGTCGGGGCTTGGCACGCGGGGGGTGGGGTTTTCCTCAGTTCACCTTGGCGGTCCTCCTCATGGCGCGGGCCCCCCGGCTCCGGGCAGGCTGGGCCCATGACCGAACCGATCCCGCAGCCGGCCGGGCCGGGCGACCGTCCGCCGCCGGCCCGCTTCGCCTATGACGCGCACACCTGGAAGGAGATCGCGCATCTCCTGACGAACCTCCCGGTGTCGCTGGTGGGCTTCGTCTACACGGTGACCGTGCTGTCCACCGGCGTGGGCCTGACGGTCACGGTGATCGGTCTCCCCCTGCTCGCGCTCGGCCTGATGGGGGCGCGGCAGCTCGGCCGGTTCGAGCGGGCGCGCGCCAGATCGGCGCTCGGGGTGCGGGTGGACGAGCCGAGCCCGCTGCCGTGGCGCGGCGGGTTCTGGCCGGGGCTGTGGCAGGCGGTCAAGGACCCGGTGGGCTGGCGGACGTTCCTGTTCACGCTGATACGGATGCCGTGGGGCGTCCTCACCTTCACCGTCACGCTGACCGGGCTGTTCGTGCTGTGGCCGGTGCTGGCGTACGTGGTGCGGGCGATGACCGACGTGGACCGGGCGATGGTGCGGGGTCTGCTGTCGCCGTCGGACGAGCTGGAGCGGCGCATCGCCGAGCTGGAGTCGGACCGCGGGATCGTGGTGGACACGGCGGCGGCGGACCTGCGGCGCATCGAGCGGGACCTGCACGACGGGGCGCAGGCCCGGCTGGTGAATCTGGCGATGGGGCTGGGCCTGGCCAAGGAGAAGCTGCTGGAGGACCCGGACGCGGCGGCGTCGATGGTCGAGGAGGCGCACGGCGAGGTGAAGCTGGCGCTGCAGGAGCTGCGGGACCTGGCGCGCGGCATCCACCCGGCGGTGCTCACCGACCGCGGCCTGGACGCGGCGCTGTCGTCGGTCGCCACGCGGTGCACGGTGCCGGTGACGGTCACCGTCGACCTGGACGAGCGGCCGGCGCCGGCGATCGAGGGCATCGCCTACTTCACGGTCTCGGAACTGCTGCAGAACGTCAGCAAGCACAGCCGGGCGCGGTCGGCCTCGGTGGAGGTGTGGCGGTCGGAGAACCGGCTGTTCCTGCAGGTGCGGGACGACGGCGTGGGCGGGGCGAGCCTCGACGGCGGTACGGGCATGCGGGGGCTCGCCGACCGGCTGGGCGCGGTGGACGGCCTGTTCGTCGTGGACTCCCCGGAGGGCGGCCCGACGACGGTGACGGCCGAGCTGCCGTGGCGGGACCGTTCGGGCACTCCGGCGGGGGAAGCGCCGGGGAGGAGGGCGTCCGCCCGGGGCCGTAGGTAGGGAAAACCCCCCACCGAAGACTGCGACGGCCTTCATTCCCCGCCGACCTGCGGCGCAGCACTCTGGTGGTACGACAGCACAGCCGCCGGACGAGGAGAAGGACGAAGCCGATGGCCACGGAGTACGAACAGGGCTACGGGCTCCCCACCGGGCCCGGACACGCACGGGGCGTGGAGGGACGACGGCACCGGATGCCGTCGGCGCTGCGGGCGCCGGTCGAGGGGCGTGCCTGGCGGGAACTGGCGTACGTGCTGCTGAGCCTGCCGGTCAGCATCCTGCTGTTCACCTACGCGGTCACGATGGTCTCGCTGGGGGCGGGCCTGCTGGTGACGTTCCTCGGGGTGCCGGTGCTGGCGGCGGCGCTCGCCGGGTGCCGCGGCATCGGGTCGGTGGAGCGGGCGCGGGCGCGCGGGCTGCTCGGCCTGGACGTGGGCGAGCCGGAGCCGCTGCGGCTGAAGCGGCAGGGCTTCATGGGGTGGGTCGGGGCCGTGCTGAAGAGCGGCGCCTCCTGGCGGGCGCTGCTGTATTCGGTGCTGCAGCTTCCGTGGGCGGTCCTCTCCTTCGCGGTGACCGTCACCTTCTGGACGCTGGGCTGGTCGCTGCTGACGTACCCGCTGTGGTTCTGGGTGTTCCCGATGCACGCGGGCCAGGGCGGCATACAGCTGTACGGCGACGAGCAGCACGCGATCTACCTGGACAACCCGTTCGAGATCGCGGTGACGGCGGGCGTGGGTCTGCTGTTCACGCTGGCCACGCCGTGGATCGTGCGGGCGCTGACGATGGTGGACCGGCTGATGGTGCACGGGCTGCTGGGCCCGTCGCGGCTGGCCACCCGGGTGGTGGAGCTGGAGTCGGACCGCGGGGTCGTGGTGGACACGGCGGCGGCGGACCTGCGCCGCATCGAGCGGAATCTGCACGACGGGGCGCAGGCCCGGCTGGTGAACCTGGCGATGGACCTGGGGCTTGCGAAGGAGAAGCTGCGGGAGGACCCGCAGGCCGCGGCGCGGATGGTGGACGAGGCGCACGGCGAGGTGAAGACGGCCCTGCAGGAGCTGCGGGACCTGGCCCGCGGCATCCACCCGGCGGTCCTCACCGACCGCGGCCTGGACGCGGCGCTCTCGTCGGTCGCCTCGCGCTGCGCGGTCCCGGTGCAGGTGGAGGTGGACCTGTCGGAGCGGCCGGCGCCCGCGATCGAGGGCATCGCCTACTTCACGGTCTCGGAGCTGCTGCAGAACGTCAGCAAGCACAGCCGGGCGACCTGGGCGGCCGTGGAGGTGTGGCGGTCGGAGGACCGGTTGATGCTCCAGGTGGTGGACAACGGCGTGGGCGGCGCCGACCTGTCGCGCGGTTCCGGGCTGGCGGGTCTGGCGGAGCGGCTGGAGGCGGTGGACGGGATCCTCGTCGTGGACTCCCCGGCCGGCGGTCCGACGCGGGTGACCGCGGAGCTGCCGTGGCGTGCGGAGCGGACCCGATGACAGCGGGGTGGGACACGCGGTCCGGCGGACGACACGCAGGCGGACACACGGGCGGGTGCGGGCCCCGGGCGCGCACCCACCCGGTGACGCGCCCCCGGTGACGTGCCTCCGGTGACGCGCTCCCGGTGACGCGCCCCCGGTGACGCGCTCCGGAGGGGCGTGCCTCCGCGGATCCGGATGGGCCCGCGGAGGCCGATGACGACGACGATGACGGCAGCACCCCCCGATCGCGTTGTCCCGGCCCGTCCTCCCCTGAATGCTGAAATGCTGGACCCGACGACCGGGCCCGCCACAAGGGCGGGCCCGGAGCGGGGCTTTGGGGGCCGACGACGTGGAGGACAGGGTGCGGGTGGTCATCGCCGAGGATTCGGTGCTGTTGCGGGAGGGCCTGACCCGGCTGCTGACCGACCGGGGACACGAGGTGGTGGCCGGGGTCGGCGACGGCGACGCGCTGATCAAGACGGTCGACGACCTGGCCCAGCAGGATGAGCTGCCGGACGTGGTGGTCGCCGACGTGCGGATGCCGCCGACGCACACGGACGAGGGCGTGCGGGCCGCGGTGCGGCTGCGCAAGAGCCATCCGGGGGTCGGGGTGCTGGTGCTGTCGCAGTACGTCGAGGAGCGGTACGCCACCGAGTTGCTGGCCGGCTCCAGCAGGGGCGTCGGCTATCTGCTGAAGGACCGGGTGGCCGAGGTGCGGGAGTTCGTGGACGCGGTGGTCCGGGTGGCCGAGGGCGGCACGGCGCTGGACCCGGAGGTGGTGGCGCAGCTGCTGGGCCGCAGCCGCAAGCAGGACGTGCTGGCGGGGCTCACCCCGCGCGAGCGCGAGGTGCTGGGGCTGATGGCGGAGGGGCGGACGAACTCGGCGATCGCCCGGCAGCTCGTGGTGAGCGACGGCGCGGTGGAGAAGCACGTCAGCAACATCTTCCTGAAGCTGGGGCTGTCCCCGAGCGACGGCGACCACCGGCGGGTTCTGGCCGTGCTGACGTATTTGAACTCCTGAGGGGACGACGGCACGTCCCGGCTGCTGTCCACCAGCTGGATCTTCACTCGAATCCTTCACGGTGGACACCCCTGACGGTCGTAGGGTTTATGCGGGGAAGGCCTGCGGGAAGGCCGTCCCGGACAGCCGCCTCGAGGAGGTCCAGTTCAGTGACCAGCCAGGTCAGCAGCCCAGCGGAACAGACCGACGGAACAGTCGTAGGAGAGCAGCGCACAGCGGCGGGGACGAAGGGCGTCCGCCGGCTCGACCGAGTGATCATCAGGTTCGCGGGGGACTCGGGTGACGGGATGCAGCTCACCGGTGACCGTTTCACCTCGGAGACCGCGTCCTTCGGCAACGACCTCTCCACGCTGCCGAACTTCCCCGCCGAGATCCGCGCTCCGGCCGGGACGCTGCCGGGGGTGTCGTCGTTCCAGCTGCACTTCGCCGACCACGACATCCTCACCCCCGGTGACGCGCCGAACGTACTGGTGGCGATGAACCCGGCCGCGCTGAAGGCGAACGTCGGCGACCTGCCGCGCGGGGCGGAGATCATCGTCAACACCGACGAGTTCACCAAGCGGGCGATGCAGAAGGTCGGCTACGACGCCAGCCCGCTGGAGGACGGCTCGCTGGACGGCTACCACCTGCACCCGGTGCCGCTGACGACGCTGACGGTGGAGGCACTGAAGGAGTTCGACCTCAGCCGTAAGGAGGCCGAGCGCAGCAAGAACATGTTCGCGCTGGGTCTGCTGTCGTGGATGTATCACCGGCCCACGGAGGGCACGGAGAAGTTCCTGCGGGCGAAGTTCGCCAAGAAGCCGGACATCGCGGCGGCGAACATCGCGGCGTTCCGGGCGGGCTGGAACTTCGGGGAGACGACGGAGGACTTCGCGGTCTCCTACGAGGTGGCGCCGGCGGTGACGGCGTTCCCGCCGGGCGTCTACCGCAACATCTCCGGGAACCTGGCCCTGTCCTACGGTCTGATCGCCGCGTCCCGGCAGGCGGACCTGCCGCTGTTCCTGGGCTCGTATCCGATCACTCCGGCGTCGGACATCCTGCACGAGCTGAGCCGGCACAAGAACTTCGGCGTGCGCACCTTCCAGGCGGAGGACGAGATCGCCGGGATCGGTGCGGCGCTGGGCGCGGCGTTCGGCGGGTCGCTGGCGGTGACCACCACCTCGGGCCCGGGGGTGGCGCTGAAATCGGAGACGATCGGTCTCGCGGTCTCCCTGGAGCTGCCGCTGCTGATCGTGGACATCCAGCGCGGCGGCCCGTCGACGGGGCTGCCGACCAAGACCGAGCAGGCGGATCTGCTGCAGGCGATGTACGGGCGCAACGGTGAGGCCCCGGTGCCGGTGGTCGCGCCGAAGACGCCGGCGGACTGCTTCGACGCCGCGATGGAGGCGGCGCGGATCGCGCTGACCTACCGCACTCCGGTGTTCCTGCTGTCCGACGGCTACCTGGCCAACGGATCCGAGCCGTGGCGGATCCCGGAGCTGGAGGAGCTTCCGGACCTGACGGTGCAGTTCGCGCAGGGCCCGAACCACACGCTGGGCGACGGCACCGAGGTGTTCTGGCCCTACAAGCGCGATCCGCAGACGCTGGCGCGTCCGTGGGCCGTGCCGGGCACGCCGGGTCTGGAGCACCGCATCGGCGGCATCGAGAAGCAGGACGGCACCGGAAACATCTCCTACGACCCGGCCAACCACGACTTCATGGTCCGCACCCGGCAGGCCAAGATCGACGGCATCGACGTCCCCGACCTGGAGGTCGACGACCCGGACGGCACCGCACGCCTGCTGGTGCTGGGCTGGGGCTCCACCTACGGCCCCATCACCGCGGCCGTACGGCGCCTGCGGAAGGCCGGGCAGCCGGTGGCGCAGGCCCACCTGCGCCACCTCAACCCCTTCCCGCACAACCTCGGCGAGGTGCTGCGCGGATACGACAAGGTGGTGGTCCCCGAGATGAACCTCGGGCAGCTCGCCACCCTCATCAGGGCGAAGTACCTGGTCGACGCCCGCTCGTACAACCAGGTCAACGGTATGCCGTTCAAGGCGGAGCAGCTCGCCGCGGCGCTGAAGGAGGCCATCGATGACTGACGCCGACACGCTGCTCCAGCTCGTGCCCAAGGCCGAGGCCAAGCAGACGATGAAGGACTTCAAGTCCGACCAGGAGGTGCGCTGGTGCCCCGGCTGCGGCGACTACGCGGTCCTGGCCGCCGTGCAGGGCTTCATGCCGGAGCTGGGCCTGGCCCGGGAGAACATCGTGTTCGTCTCCGGCATCGGCTGCTCCTCCCGCTTCCCGTACTACATGAACACCTACGGGATGCACTCGATCCACGGCCGCGCCCCCGCCATCGCCACCGGCCTGGCGACTTCCCGCCGGGATCTGAGCGTGTGGGTGGTCACCGGTGACGGCGACGCGCTGTCCATCGGCGGCAACCACCTCATCCACGCCCTGCGCCGCAACGTCAACCTCAAGATCCTGCTGTTCAACAACCGCATCTACGGGCTGACCAAGGGCCAGTACTCCCCCACCTCCGAGGTCGGCAAGATCACCAAGTCCACGCCGATGGGCTCGCTCGACGCGCCCTTCAACCCCGTGTCCCTGGCGATCGGCGCGGAGGCGTCCTTCGTCGCCCGCACCGTCGACTCCGACCGCAAGCACCTCACCGAGGTACTGCGCCAGGCCGCCGACCACCCCGGCACGGCTCTGGTGGAGATCTACCAGAACTGCAACATCTTCAACGACGGCGCCTTCGAGGTCCTCAAGGACCGACGGCAGGCCGAGGAAGCGGTCATCCGCCTGGAACACGGACAGCCCGTCCGCTTCGGCGCCGACCGCTCCAAGGGCGTCGTCCGCGACTCCGCGACCGGCGACCTCGAGGTCGTCACGGTGACACCGGAGAACGAGGCCCAGGTGCTCGTGCACGACGCGCACTCCGCGTCCCCGACGACCGCGTTCGCCCTGTCCCGCCTCGCCGACCCGGACACCCTGCACCACACCCCGATCGGGGTGTTCCGCTCGGTGGACCGGCCGGTCTACGACACCCTCATGGCCGACCAGCTCGACACCGCCGTCGACCAGCACGGCAAGGGCGACCTCGCCGCGCTGCTGGCAGGCGGGGACACCTGGACCGTCGTCGGCTGAGCACCGACGGCTCGCGGGCACAGGAAGGGCCCCGGCATCCGCGCGCGGATGCCGGGGCCCTTCCGCTCACGTGGAGTGTCCTCAGCAGAAGTCGCCGAGGCCCCACCACTCGCCGTGGGCCCGCTGCGGGCCGTACAGGGTTCCGCCGGCCCGTCCGCGGTAGGTGACCAGCCAGCCCAGGTGTCCCGGACCGCCGTCGATCACGTACTTCTCGTTGGTCACGGCGGCGAGGTCGGGACGTCCGTCGCCGGAGAAGTCGCCGACCGAGATCAGGTGTTCCATCGTGTTCCAGCCGCCGCTGCCGACGAGCTCGCGTGCGCCGAGCCGGGCGGTGGAGGCGCCCGGGTAGAGCCACAGCTTGCCGGTGGCCTTCTCCCGGGCGTACAGGTCGGGACGTCCGTCACCCGTCACGTCGCCCATGCCGGCCAGCGCGTTCATGCCGTTCCAGCCGCCCGAGCCGATGGTCTTGCGCGCGCCCAGCTTGCCGCCCGGGGCGCCCGGGTAGAGCCACAGCTTGCCGGTGGACTTCTGGACGGCGATCAGGTCGGAGCGGCCGTCGCCGGTCAGGTCGCCGTAGGCGGTGATGTGGTTCATCGAGTTCCACCCGCTCGCGCCCAGCGGCTTGCGCGTGCCGAGGGAGCCGTTGCCGGTGCCGGGGTAGAGCCAGAGCTTGCCGGTGGCCTTCTCCCGGGCGATGAGGTCCTCGCGGCGGTCGCCGCTGAAGTCGCCGTGCCGGGTCAGGGCGTCCATGGCGTTCCAGCCGCCCGCGCCGATGAGCCGGCCGGTGTCGTTCCCCGGGGTGAACCAGAGCCGTCCGGCCAGGTCACGGGTGATGACGTCGGCCCTGCGGTCGCCGTTCATGTCGCCGAACCCGGCGGCTGCGGGGGAGGTCTCGGAGACCCAGCCCGGGTAGGCGGGCTGACTGCACTCGCGCTCGGTGCGGACGAACTTGACGGAGCTGATGGTCGCGTCCGGGGAGCTGCTGAGTTCGCCGGGTGAGTTCGGATCCTGGGCCCAGTAGCCTCCCCACGGCACGTAGTCCTCGTCCTCGTACAGGCAGGCGATCGACTGCGTACGGTTCACGAACGAGCGGATCCTGTCGTCCCAGCTGCCCAGGTCCGCGAGGCTCTTGCCGGTCTTCCACATCGAGCCCTTGGCGCCCTCGCCCGACCAGCCGCAGAAGTAGCCGGACGGGCAGTCGTAGGAGCTCGCCGCCGCCGGGGCGGCGGTCGCGACGGTCAGGCCGGTGCCGGCCAGGGTGAGTCCGACCAGTGCCGCGACGCCCCGGTTGAAACGTTTCCGCATGTAAGTCCCCTCCCAGTGATGCGCGTCCGCTCCTCGCACCCCCCGATGCGGCGGCCCCGGCGGACGCCTGGGCCGTTCAGCGGCGGCACGCGCGAGGTGATCGTAAGGCAACGCGGAGGCTCCTCCCGCCCCACACGCACTTTCTAAAAGTTAGCGCCTGTCGTACAGTTAGTACCTACACACACCCCCGAGGAGTTGTCGCATCATGAGCATCGTCGTCACCGGAGCCAGCGGGAAGCTCGGCCGTCACGTCGTGGAGCAGCTGCTGGAGAAGGTCCCCGCCGAGCAGGTCACCGCGGTGGTGCGCAGCCCGGAGAAGGTGGCGGATCTAGCGGAGCGCGGGGTGCGGGTCGCGGTCGCCGACTACAACGCGCCGGAGACCTTCGACGGCCTGTTCGCGGCCGGCGACAAGGTCCTGCTGATCTCGGGCAACGAGTTCGACAAGGGCCGGGTGCGACAGCACACGGCCGTCATCGACGCGGCCGGGGCGGCCGGTGTCGCCCTGCTCGCCTACACCAGCGCCCCCGGCACCCTGACCGCCTCGCTCGCCGACGACCACCGGGGCACGGAGCGGGCGCTGCGCGATTCGGGCGTGCCGTACGTGCTGCTGCGCAACGGCTGGTACCACGAGAACTACACCGAGAACCTGGCCCCGGTGCTGGAACACGGCGCGGTGGTCGCGGCCGCGGGCGAGGGCCGGGTCTCCTCCGCCTCCCGGGCCGACTACGCGGCCGCCGCCGTCGCCGTGCTGACCGGCGAGGGCCACGAGAACACGACGTACGAGCTGGGCGGCGACGAGGCGTGGAGCTTCGCCGAGTACGCGGCCGAGCTGAGCCGGCAGACCGGCCGGGAGATCGTCCACCGCCCGGTCACGCCCGAGGAGCTCACCGGCATCCTGGCCGGCGCGGGGGTGCCCGAGCCGATGGCGGCCGTCCTCGCGGGTGTGGACGCGGCGATCGCCGAGGGTGAGCTGGTGGTCGACAGCGGCGACCTGTCCCGGCTGGCCGGCCGCCCGACCACCCCGCTCGCCGAGGCCGTCGCCGCCGCGCTCAAGAACTGATCCCGGGCCCCGGTTCACGCACGGGGAGCACGCCCCACCCCCGCCCGTCATGACCGTATGACGGTACGGACATGACACATGGGGGTGTGCGGCGTTACCGTCGTCCGGGTGGGTTCCGCACGCGCGTCGGCGGTCCCGCGCACGACCACGGGACGCGTCGGACACGAAGGAGAGGCCCGTGACCGGGAAGCCGGCCGCAGAGCGGCGCATAGGACTGCTGAACGGTTTCGCGGCGTACGGGATGTGGGGGCTCGTCCCCCTGTTCTGGCCCCTGCTCAAGCCCGCCGGCGCGGTGGAGATCCTGGCCCACCGGATGGTGTGGTCCCTGGTCTTCGTCGCCGCCGCACTGGTCGTGATCCGCCGCTGGGCGTGGATCGGCGAGCTGGTGCGGCAGCCGCGCAAGCTGGCCCTGGTCACGGTGGCCGCCGCGGTCATCACCGTCAACTGGGGCGTCTACATCTGGTCGGTGAACTCCGGGCACGTCGTCGAGGCGTCCCTCGGCTACTTCATCAACCCGCTGGTCACCATAGCCATGGGCGTCCTGCTGCTGAAGGAGCGCCTGCGGCCCGCCCAGTGGGCCGCCGTCGGGGTCGGCGCCCTCGCGGTGGTCGTCCTGACCGTCGGCTACGGCAGGCCGCCGTGGATCTCCCTGTGCCTCGCCTTCTCCTTCGCCACCTACGGGCTGGTGAAGAAGAAGGTCAACCTCGGCGGCATCGAGTCGCTGGCCGCCGAGACCGCGATCCAGTTCCTGCCCGCGCTGGGCTACCTGGTGTGGCTGGGCGCCCGGGGCGGGTCCACCTTCGGCGGCGAGGGCACGGGACACGCGCTGCTGCTCGTGGCGACCGGCATCGTCACCGCGCTCCCCCTGGTCTGCTTCGGCGCCGCGGCGATCCGCGTGCCGCTGTCCACACTGGGACTGTTGCAGTACCTGGCGCCGGTCTTCCAGTTCCTGCTCGGCATCCTCTACTTCAAGGAGGCCATGCCGCCGGAGCGCTGGGCCGGGTTCGCCCTGGTGTGGCTGGCGCTCACGCTGCTCACCTGGGACGCGCTGCGCACCGCGCGCCGCGCCGCCCGTGCGCTGTCCGGCCGGACGGCCGGTGCGCGCGACACCGCCGCGCCGGGCGCCGGAGGATCCGTGCCGGCCGCCGCGCCGGTGAGCGAGGCGGAGGCCAAGGCCCTGGAGACCAGGCCGTAGCGCGCGGCGGGGCGGCGTTGTCCGTGCCGTCCCCTATAACGGGCGCATGACGCAGACACCCACACCGGCCACGCCGGTGCACTGGAAGGTCGTCATCGACACGGCCGACCCGCACGCCCAGGCGGACTTCTGGGCCGCCGCCCTGCACTACGTGGTCGAGGACAACAGCGCGCTCATCGAGAAGCTCCTCGCCGCGGGGGCCGTCCCCGAGGCGCTCACCGTCGCGTCGCACGGCCGCCGCGCCTGGCGCGACCTGGCCGCCGTACGGCACCCCGACGACCCCTACGAGGAGGAGAGCGGCACCGGGCGCGGCCGGCGGCTGCTGTTCCAGCGGGTGTCCGAGGAGAAGACCGTCAAGAACCGGCTCCATCTCGACCTGCACCCCGGCGTGGACCGCCGCGACGAGGAGCTGGCCCGGCTGGAGGGGCTCGGCGCCCGGGTGCTGCGGCGGGTGGAGGAGCCCTCCGGGGGCTGGGTCGTGATGGCGGACCCGGAGGGGAACGAGTTCTGCCTCCACTAGCGGGCGTCCCCGGGGAGGCGGCTCAGTTCTGCGGGCCGCGGGCGCGGGCGGTGAGGCGGTCCATGCGGGCGCGCACGGAGTCCAGTTCCTCCGCCTCGTCGGCTGCGGGGCCGCCCTCGGCGGCCAGCTCGGTCCACAGCGCCGTCAGCTCGCGGCCCAGCTCCAGCCCGAGCAGGGGGTCGCGCACCCCGCGCCATGCGGTGGCCGCGCTGCGGACGTTGCCGTAGGCGGCCTCCGCGTCGCCCGCGCGGCGGCAGACGACGGCGAGGTCGAGGGAGAGCCGGAAGGCACGCAGCGGTTCACCGGCCAGGTAGGCGATGTACGCGGTGAGCTCGCGCAGGCGCAGCACCTCCGGGTGCTCGGCCCCGAGGGTCCGCGAGGCGTGCTCCAGGGTGTCGTGGGCGAGGCGGGCGGCCGTGTCGATCCTGCCCGCCCGCACGGCGTCGCTGATGCGCTCCATGGGGTCGGCGAGGGGACTGCCGGCGGGGGCGGCGGGCTCGTCGCCGAGCACGGCCTCCGCGACGGCGTCGAAGCCGCGCGGCGGGACGGGGCGGGGGTCCGGGCCGGCGTCGAGCGCGGCCGCGAGGTCGGGTCCGGGCGCCGTGTCGCGCCCCTCGCCGGGGTGCGGCCGGGCGTTCATGTCCGGGGGCGGCCCGAAGACGCCCAGGGGCGGCGCGACGGTGCCGGGCGGGGCGCCGCCGGCCGACGGCGGCGGCGTCACCTTCCGCAGCCGGAAGGTGGGCGGGGAGTCGAAGGAGGCTTCCGTCCCGGGGATGGGACGCACGGGGAAGGCGGGGGCGGCCTCCCGTAGGGGGGCGGGGGGTGCCGGGGTTCCCGGCTCCGGGGCATGGGGCGGCGCGACGGCGCCGGGGGCCGTCGGGGTGTCGGACGCCCCTGGGGCGGGGGAAGCCGCCTCGGGCTCCGGTACGGGAGCGGAAGTGTCCGGAGCTTCCTGCTCCGGGGCGGGGCCGGGGGACGGCGGGGCTTCGGGCTCGGAACGGAAACGGTCAGGAGCCGCCTGGGACCCGGGACCTTCGCCGGCGTCAGCGGTCGCCGGTCCCTCAGGTGCTGGGGCGTGACGGAGCGCCTGCGGGGCCTCGGATTCCGGGACCGGGCGGAACAGGTGGGTCGTGCGGTCGGTGTCCGTCCCGGAGGCCGACGACCGGGGCGCCGCGTGCTCCCGCTCGGGCGTCGGCCGCAGGGGCGTCTCCGGAGCCGGCGGTATGCCGGGGGGAGGCGTGCCGGGGACCGACGACCTGGGGGCCGGCGTCCCGGGGGAAGCCTCTCCCCGTGCGAGCGGGCCGTGCAGCTGGACCGGCTGGGCCGTGAAGGTGCTGGAGCCGTCCGGGGCGACCCGGAGCGGGACGACGTACCCGATGCGTTCGTCGCGCACGGTGGCGTGGACGGCGCGACCGGAGGCGACGGCGATGCGGTGCAGGCGGTTCAGCACCGCCTGCTGGATCTCCTCGCCGGGACCCGCGATCACCCGCACGCCGTCGACGAGGGCGCCCGGCCCGCCCGACCCGTCGGCCGGGACACGGACGTCGACCGGCACCGGCGCACGGTGCGCCGCGTCCGTGGCCTGCTGCTGTTCCCGCTTCTTCTCGCGGCTGAGTCGAGACATCGTTCCCTCATTCGGGTCGTACACCTACCGTCGAGTGTGTCCGCTCGCGCGCTCTGTGCACGTCACCGCGTTGTCACAGGCTCGTCCCAAGGGCCGTCGGCCCCGGTTCGGTGCCGGGCGCGGGGCATGGACGATCGAGTCGGCGAGCAGGAGAGGGACATGCGAGCAGGCACGGGACAGGGACCGGAGATCTGGCTGCGAGGTCCGGTGACGGCACCGGAGGCGGACCCTCCGGAGCCGGTGCCTGCCCGCGCGACGGCCCGGCGCTTCTCCTGGGTCGGCCTGCACGGCGGCGCGGGCGTCTCCACGCTCGCCGCGGTCTACGGCGGGCACGACTGCGGACGCTCCTGGCCCGGGCCCGGCGCCCCCCGCTCGGTGCTGCTCGTCGCCCGCACCCATGCGGCCGGGCTGGACGCGGTGCCGCCGGCCGTCGCGCTGTTCCGGCGCGACGAGGCCTCGCACGGGCTCGACCTGGACGCCGTCGTCCTCGTCGCGGACGCCCCGGGACGGCTCCCGCGTCCCCTCGCGCACCGGGTGCGGCTGGTCGAGGCGCTGATCGACGTGTACCGGGTGCCGTGGGTGCCCGGCTGGCGGCTCGGCGACCTGGGCGGCGGGCCGCCGCGCGGGACGGAGCCGCTGGCCCGTCTCACCGGCGCCCTGCGGTGAGCGGGGACGGCGCGCGGGAGATCGCCGCCGCCGTGCGCGCGGGCGCGTGCCGGGCCGTGGACGTGGTCGCGGAGGCGCTCGCGCGGATCGAGCGCGCCGATCCGGTGCTGTGCGCGTTCCTCGACGTGTGGGGCGAGGAGGCGCTGCGGCGGGCGGCGGAGGTGGACGCGCGGGTCGCCGCCGGGGAGCGCCCGCCGCTGGCCGGAGTGCCGGTCGCGGTCAAGGGGCGGCACGGCCGGCGCGCGGCGGGGCCGCTGCTCGCGGCCGGTGCGGTCGCCGTGGGCGCCACCTCCGTGCCGGGTCCGGGGACGCCCTGGCGGACCTGGGGACTCGGGGCGCGCGGCCGTACCGTCAACCCGTGGCGGGCGGACCGTACGCCCGGCGGGTCCTCGGCCGGGGCGGCGGTGGCGGTAGCGACCGGGCTGGTGCCGCTGGCGACGGGCGCCGACGGCGCGGGCTCGGTGCGCATCCCGGCGGCGTGGTGCGGGGTGCTGGGGCTGAAGGCCACGGGCGGCCGGCTGCCGTCGGGCGACCGTACGGGCCTCGCCGCGCCCGGGGTCCTCGCGCGTACGGCGGTGGACGCGGGCCTGTGGTGGCAGGTCGTTTCCGAGCGGGCCGGGTCCCCGCCGCCGCCCCGCTTCCCCGTCACCGCCGTCTGGTCGCCCGACCTGGGCTTCGCCTCCCCCGACCCCGGGCCCGTCGCCCTGGCGCGGGAGGCGGCCGAGCGGCTCGTCGAGGCCGGGGTGGTACGCCTGGTGCGGCCGCCGGAGCCCCCCTCGCTCCTCGACCCCGGCCCGGCCTGGCTGGCCCTGCGCACCCCGGGCGCCGACCCCGCCGGCGCCCACCGCGTCCGAGCCGCCAACGACCGCCGCCTCCGCGGCCTCCTCACCCACGCCGACCTGCTGCTCACCCCCACGGCGCCCACCGCGCCGCACGGCCACGACGGCCCCGGCGACACCTACTCCACCGCGCTCGCCTGGGCGTTCAACCTCAGCGGTCACCCCGCGCTGAGCCTCCCGGCCGGTGTCGGCGCCGACGGCTGCCCGGCGGGGCTGCACCTGGTGGCGGCCCACGACCGGGAGGACCTGCTGCTGGCGGCCGCCCGGGAGGCGGAACGACGCGGAGCCGCCGCCGCGCTCACCCCGCCCGCCTCTACGCCGTGACGTCCTTCGTCGTGAACCGTGCCCAGGCCGCCGAGCCGAAGACGGCGGCGTAGAGGGCCTGGAGGCTCAGGTTCTTGGTGAGGCCGTCCCAGTGGACGGGCTCGCGCAACAGGTCGGCGAAGGACAGCCAGTGGTGGGAGAACAGATACGGGTGCAGGGCGTGCAGCTGGGGGATCTGGTCGAGGATCTGGACGGTGACGAGCAGCCCGACCGTGGTGGCCATCGCCGCGATGCCGCTGTCGGTCAGCGTGGAGACGAACAGGCCGAGCGCCGCCACCCCGAGCAGGGACGCGGCGACGACCAGGGCGATCAGCAGGGCCCGGGCCAGTCCCTCGCCGAAGCCGATGCGGGTGCCCGAGATGGTGGTGACGTCGCCCAGCGGGAACAGCAGCGCGCCCACGGCCAGCGCCGACCCGGCCACCACCAGGGTGGCGGCCAGGCAGAACACCACGACCGTCGCGTACTTGGTGAGCAGCAGCCGGGTGCGGCCTGCGGGGGCGACCAGGAGGTAGCGCAGGGTGCCGGCGCCCGCCTCGCCCGCCACGGCGTCGCCCGCGATCACGCCGACCGCCATGGGCAGGAAGAACGGCAGGGTCGCGGCGAGCGCGGTGAAGACGAGGAACAGGCCGTTGTTGGTGATCTGCGAGACGAACGCGGGTCCCCCGCCGCCGCTCCCGGCGGACGGTCCGTCGCCGGTCTCGATCCGCACGGCGATCCCGACCAGCACCGGCACGGCGGCCAGCACGCCCAGCAGGGCGAGGGTGCGCCAGCGGCGGAAGGTGGTGCGCAGTTCGTCGCGGAACAGCCCGAGGGTCCACAGCCAACGCGTTCGCACGAACGCCTCCGCTCCCGCGCCCGTCCCGCTCACCGTCTCAGCCCGCGACATCGAACCCCTCCCCGGTCAGCGCCACGAACGCGTCCTCCAGCGAGGCCCGTTCCACCCCGAGGCCGCGCACCCGCACCCCCGCCGTGACCAGGGCCGCGTTGATCTCGGCGAGATCCCGCGCGGGCGGATCGGCGCTCACCCGGTCGCCGTCCGCCACGACGTCGGCGAGCCCCTGTTCCTTCAGCAGCCGCGCCGCGTCCGCCGGGTCGGGCGTGGTGACCACCAGACGGCCCCGGACGCCCGCGGCCAGCTCGGCGACCGGCCCCTGCGTGATCAGCCGGCCCCGCGCCATCACGGCGGCGTGCGTGCAGACCTGCTCGATCTCGTCGAGCAGGTGGGAGGAGAGGAAGACGGTCGTGCCGTCGGTGGCCAGTTCGCGGACGAGGGAGCGGATCTCCCGCATGCCCTGCGGGTCGAGGCCGTTGGTCGGCTCGTCCAGCACCAGCAGCCGGCGGGGCCGCAGCAGGGCGGCGGCGAGTCCGAGGCGCTGCTTCATGCCGAGGGAGTACGCGCGTGCCTTCCGCCCGGCCGCGGCCGTGAGGCCCACCCGGTCCAGGGCGGCGGCGACCCGCGCCTTGCGGGTGCGCGGATCGGCGGTGGGGTCGGCGGCGTCGTGACGGAGGAGGTTGTCGCGGCCGGAGAGGAAGCCGTAGAGGGCGGGGCCCTCGATGAGGGCGCCGACGTGCGGGAGGACGGCGCGCGCGGAGCGGGGCATGGGGCGCCCCAGCACGTGCGCCGTCCCGGAGGTCGGCTCGATCAGGCCCATCAGCATGCGGATGGTGGTGGTCTTGCCGGAGCCGTTGGGGCCGAGGAAGCCGAAGACGCTGCCCGCCGGGACGGTCAGGTGCAGGTCGTCCACGGCGAGCTGTCCGCCGCGGTACCGCTTGGTCAGTCCGCGGGTGACGACGACGCCGTCGCCCGCGGACCGCCCGTCGCGCGTCTGCTCCGTGGTGGACGTGGCGTCCATCGGCTCCCCCGTTTCCCTCGGTACGGCGGCGGGCGCGGGGCCTGCTACTCGCCCGCGTCGGCCGCCTTCACCAGCGCGTCCTTGGTGACCGTACCCACGTAGACCGTGCCGTCCTCGGTGATCAGGGCGTTGACCAGACGGGTGCCGAACACCGTGCCGGTGCCGAAGTCGCCCTCGACCTGCTCGCCGAGCGAGCCGAGGAAGCCGTCGAGGTCGCCGCCCGCCTCACCGGTGGGCAGGCCGCCGCCGGAGCCGGTGTCGAAGGTGGCGATCGTGTTCCAGCCCTCGCCGAGCATCTTCAGCCCGTCGAAGCCCTTGGCCAGGTCCTCCTCGGACTTCGGGCCCCGCTCCGGCTTCCCGAAGTCGCCGCGCTCCCGGTCCTGTTCGGTGTCCTCGGTCACCTCGGCGCCCTTCGGCGGGGTGAACTCGAACGTGGAGGCGTCCGGGCGGTCGAAGCTCACCTCGGTGAAGCCGACGTCCACGACGGCCGAGCCGCCGCTCGACGGGGTGAGCGTGAACTTCAGCGGCAGGCCCGTCTCGTGGTCCACGGCGATGCTGACGGCGCCGACGGTGGAGCCGGACTGCTTGGGCTCGACCACCAGCCGGTAGGCGGCCCGGCCGGCCACCTGGGCGGTGCCGTCGACCTTCACGGACGTGGTGTCGTCGACCGCCTTCAGCGCCTCCTCCGCGAAGTCCTGCGGGGTGGCCGGGGGCCGCTGTCCGCGCCGCTCGGACGCGTCCGGCTCGTCGACGGTGGCGTGGTAGACCTCGTTGGACGCGCTGTCGTAGCCCCAGACGTCCTTGCCGTTGTGGATGAGGCTGTACTCGGCCGCGTTCTCCAGCAGTGACAGCTTCTGGCGGTCCGGGCCGTCGGCGGCGACGCGCAGGGTGTGCGTGCCGGACGCCAGCTCGGTGAGCCGGCCGGACGGGTCGGCGGACGAACCGCCCTCGCCGTCCTCGCCCAGCGCCCCGGACGCGAGGCTGCTCTCCAGGCCGCCGAGGTTCGGCAGCCCGAGGTCGGTGGTGATCCTCACGGTGCCGGACAGCCGCTCCACGTCCGACTGCGCGATCTTCTCGATGAGCTGCGCGGCGGTGATGTCCGGCAGGTCGGGGTCGCCGGAGTCGGCGAGCGCCGGGACGAGTCCGATCGTCGCGGCCGCCACGCCCATCACCGTGACGGGGACGACGTACCGCGCTGCCCTGCGGCGGCCGGCGCGCGGCTCCTCGACCTCCCCGGCGGTCGTCGTGTCGTCGGATGCGTGCGGTGCCATGTGTGCCCTCCGTCGTCGGCGGCGGCTTCCGTCCCGTGTCCTCGCACCAGTTCGGCCCGAGCCGCCATTCTCACCCGAACCGGTGAGAAGTGGTGTTGTCCGTCGTGGTCCATCTGACCGCATTCGCGGGGCGGATGCGTCAGACCGCGGGCTCAACTGCGCGTACTGCTGCGGTATGACACGGCACGGCGCCGCCTCACCCGCCCCGTAGGGGTCGTCCGGGTCCGGGAGGCGTACGGGGGAGGGCCGGGCGGGTCAGCCGGCCCGGTGCACCACGGCGTCGCACATCTCGACGAGCGCCGTCTTGGCGGGGCCGTCGGGCAGCGGGGCGAGCGCGGCGCGCGCCTCCTCGGCGTAGCGCACGGTGTCCCGGCGGGCCTGGCCCAGCGCGGGATGGGCGCGCAGCAGCCGCAGCGCCTCGGCGTGCCGGGCGTCGTCGGTGAGGTCGGAGTCGAGCAGCTCGCACAGGGCGACGTCCTCGGCGAGGCCCAGCCGGGCCGCCCGCTCGCGCAGCCGCAGCACGGGCAGGGTGGCGATGCCCTCGCGCAGGTCGGTGCCGGGGGTCTTGCCGGACTCGTGGGAGTCGGAGGCGATGTCCAGGACGTCGTCGGCGAGCTGGAAGGCGACGCCGAGCCGCTCGCCGTACTGGGTGAGGATGTCCACCACCGTCTCGTCGGCGCCGGACATCATCCCGCCGAACCGGCAGGAGACGGCGACCAGGGAGCCGGTCTTGCCGCCGAGCACGTCCAGGTAGTGGTCGACCGGGTCGCGGCCGTCCTGCGGGCCCGCGGTCTCCAGGATCTGGCCGGTGACCAGCCGCTCGAACGCCTCGGCCTGGACCCGCACCGCCTCCGGGCCGAGGTCGGCCAGGATGTGGGAGGCGCGGGCGAAGAGGAAGTCGCCGGTGAGCACGGCGACCGAGTTGCCCCAGCGGGCGTTCGCGCTCGCGACCCCGCGCCGCACCTCGGCCTCGTCCATCACGTCGTCGTGGTACAGCGTGGCCAGGTGGGTGAGCTCCACCACGACGGCCGACGGCACGATGCCGGGCGCGTAGGGGTCGCCGAACCGGGCGGAGAGCATCACGAGCAGCGGACGGAACCGCTTGCCGCCGGCCCGCACCAGGTGCTGGGCGGCCTCCGTGATGAAGGGCACCTCGCTCTTGGTGGCTTCGAGCAGCCCTTCCTCGACAGCCGTCAATCCGGCCTGGACATCGGCTTCCAGAGCCTGGTCCCGCACGCTCAGCCCGAACGGCCCGACGACGGTCACGAGGGGTCTCCTGTCTGCTGGTGTCTGCTGGCGGTTACACGGTTTGTCGATAGGTCGCTGTCACCACTCGAGTCAGCGTATCCGGTCATGTTTCGATCACCGCCAGGGCCCGGGGTCACAAGCAAGGCGATACGGGAGCAGAAGCGGAGTGTTTTTGATCGGGCGATGACAACGGACATACCTTGACTTCCCGGACGCGGTGGCCCGTGAACCATCCTGCCCCACCCGCGAGTCCGATTTGCCGTGATCGCTCCGTTAATTCCCCTTGGTCGCACATGTGCTCACGGCCGTCGCCCCGTGAAGTGAGTCACGCGCACGCCGGCCGCCCGGCCACCCTCGCACAGACCCGTCATCCCGCTCCACGCAACGGACTTGACCCCGACCGGCCACAAAGGATCAAGCGCCCTAAATCACCCATCTCAAGATCAAACGGGGCTTTGTGTGATCGTCGCACTTGTTCCCGGCATGTGCTCTCGCATACGTTCCGGGCCTGCCGGGTGGACGCCTAGTCCTGCCGCCACCCGCATCACACCCGACGACGAACTCACGCACGGCAGGAGCGGGGGACCCAGGTAAGCCGCCGTACCGGACACCGCGCCGGGACGGCTCGGGGTGAAGCCATGCCCGCAGGGGCACGGCCGGGCACTCTCCCGCCCGAACCCGACAGCTCACCTCGCAGGCGTAGGAGAGGAACCCAGACATGCCCGCTTCCGCTTCGTACCGCCGCCTCGTCCGCTCCCTCGCCGTCGCCGGCACCGGCGTCGCCGTGGTCGCGATGCCGCTGTTCGGCGCCACCAGCGCCGCGGCCGCCCCCACGGCCCAGGCCGCCGCCTCCACGACCGCGTACCCGGACAACCTCGACGGCTGGATCCGCGAGGCGATGGACGTCATGGCGCAGAACGGCATCCCCGGCTCCTACGACTCCATCCACCGCAACATCATGCGGGAGTCGTCCGGCAACCCGGCCGCCATCAACCTGTGGGACTCCAACGCCGCGAAGGGCACCCCGTCGAAGGGCCTGCTCCAGGTCATCGACCCGACCTTCCAGGCGTACCACGTGCCCGGCACCGCCTTCGACCCGTTCGACCCGGTCGCCAACATCGCCGCGGCCTGCAACTACGCCGCCGACCGCTACGGCTCGATCGACAACGTCTTCGGCGCGTACTGAGCCGACCTCTGACGGCCCACTCCGGCCGTCCGCCCGAACAGTCGCTCGAGGACGACGGCCACGCCGTCGTCCTCGTTCGACAGGGTGACCTCGTCGGCCACCGCCTTCAGCTCGGGGTGCGCGTTGGCCATGGCGACGCCGTGGCCCGCCCACCGGAACATGGGGACGTCGTTCGGCATGTCCCCGAAGGCGACCGTGTCCTCGGGGCGCAGCCCCAGGTGCTCGGCGGCCAGCGCCAGCCCGGTCGCCTTGGTGACCCCGCACGGCTGGAGCTCCACCGTGCCCGGCCCCGACATCGTGACCGTGGCCAGCGAACCGACCACGGACCGCGCCGCCGCCGCCAGCGCGTCGTCCGACAGCTCCGGGTGGCGCAGCAGCACCTTGCTGATCGGCCGCGCCCACAGGTCGTCGCGCCGCTCCACCCGCACCGACGGGAGCGTCGGGTGCGGCATCCGGTAGCCCGGCTCGATCAGCGTCAGCCCGTCGGCCCCGTCCTGGTCGACCGCGGCGTACACCTCCCCCACCTCGGCCTCGATCTTGCCGAGCGCGGTCTCCGCCAGCTCCCGGTCCAGCCGGACCGACCACAGCATCCGGTGCGTGGCGGCGTCGTAGACCTGCGCGCCCTGTCCGCACACCGCGAGCCCCGTGCAGCCGAGGTCGTCGAGCAGCGACCGCACTCTGGGGGCCGGGCGCCCCGTCACCACGAGGTGCCGGGCGCCGGCCCGCTCCGCCCGCGCGAGGGCGGCGAGGGAGCGGTCGGAGAGGGTGTCGTCACCGCGCAGCAGCGTCCCGTCCAGGTCGGTGGCGATGAGGAAACAATCGGTGGGTGCGGCCATGATCAGAGAATACGGACAGGAGGACCGTCCGATTCGCCGCGCCCGTATGCCCTCGCATTGGGTGCGTTTTGCCTTCTTACACCGCCGGATCGCGACCGGTTGGGACCTCTTTCCCGTTTTGACCGGAACAGGGTGCGCTCCGGCGGACCCGGGCCCGGGAAGTCGCCCGTGTACAAGAGCTCACCGGGGCGCGACCCCGTAACGTGTGGCACGGCCACGGACACGTGGCGCACCCGCGCACACGAAAGCGAGGCAGCACCCGATGCCCCCCTTCGATGTCCCCGAGGGCGATCCCTTCGGCCCGCACAACCTGCCGTACGGCGTCTTCTCGCTCCCCGGTTCGCCGGAGCGCACCGTGGGCGTCCGGCTGGGCGACCACGTCCTCGACGCCGGCGCGGCGGCACACGCCCTGGGCTCCCCCTACGCCTCCCTGCTCGCCCGCCCCACCCTCAACCCCCTGCTGGCGGCGGGCCGTACGGCCTGGTCGGACGTGCGGCGCGCGCTCACCGCGTGGGTGACGGTCCCGGCGCACCGGGAGACCGTCGAGCGGTTCTTCCACCCGCTGTCCGAGGTCACCCTGCACCTGCCCTTCGAGGTCGCGGACTACGTCGACTTCTACGCCTCGGAGAACCACGCCCGGAACGTCGGGCAGATCTTCCGCCCCGACGCGGCCGACTCCCTGACCCCCAACTGGAAGCACCTGCCGATCGGTTACCACGGCCGCTCCGGCACCGTCGTGGTGTCCGGCACCGACGTCGTACGCCCCTCCGGGCAGCGCAAGGCGCCCGCCGACGCCGCCCCGGTGTTCGGCCCGTCCGTGCGGCTGGACATCGAGGCCGAGGTCGGCTTCGTCGTCGGCGTCCCGTCCGAGCGGGGCCGGCCCGTGCCGCTGAACGCCTACCGCGACCACGTGTTCGGCCTGTGCCTGCTCAACGACTGGTCCGCCCGCGACATCCAGGCCTGGGAGTACGTGCCCCTCGGCCCGTTCCTCGGCAAGTCCTTCGCCACCTCCGTGTCGGCGTGGATCACCCCGCTGGACGCCCTGGAGGAGGCCCGCACCGCCCCGCCCGAGCGCACTCACCCGCTGCTGCCGTACCTCGACGACTCCGGTGAGGAGCCCGGCGGTTACGACCTGCGCATCACCGTCAGCCTCAACGGCCAGGCCGTCTCCGAGTGCCCCTTCTCCACCATGTACTGGACGGCCGCCCAGCAGCTCGCCCACATGACGGTGAACGGCGCCTCCCTGCGCACCGGCGACCTCTACGGCTCCGGCACGGTCAGCGGCCCCACCGAGCGCGAGCGCGGCTCCCTGCTGGAACTGACCTGGAACGGCCGCGACCCGCTCGAACTCCCCGGCGGCAAGCGGACGTTCCTGGAGGACGGCGACGTGGTGACGCTGTCCGCCTGGGCGCCGGGCCCGGACGGGGTGCGGGTGGGCCTCGGCGAGGTGACGGGACGGGTGGTCCCCGCGTCCTGACCCCTCCGGCCCTACCGAACCGACCGAGCACGCTGACTCGCACCGTCCCTCGCCGTCATACTTGGCGTCGGGCGGTGCGTCGTCCTCTCACGCCGCGCGCCCCGCACCACCGCACGCCCCCGAGCCGCCCCTTCCGACAGGATCCGGAGCCCGTGGCATGACGTACTGCCTGCTCCTGCTGAGCGTGGTCGCCGTGACCGCCGCCGTACCCGTCCCCCGCGCGCTGACCCGGGCGAAGTGGCCGGAACGGGAACCGGTCGTCGGTCTGTGGGTGTGGCAGTGCCTGGTGGCCACCGTCCTGCTGTGCTGCCTGACCGCCCTGGCGCTGGGCGCCGCCGCCGTCTTCGGCACCGTCCGCGCGCAGTTGTTCGCCCCGGCGCCGCCCGCCGTGACCGCCGCGTACGACCTGTCGTCCGCCTCGCCGTGGACGACCGTCCTCACCGTGCTGCTGGCCTGCGGCGCGGCCTGGACCGCCGCGGTGCTGGGGCGGGAGCTGGTCGAGGCCCGCCGCCGTCGCGCCCGCGCCCGCGCACACCTGCGGGACCGCGCGCCCGACCTGCCGGCGGGGCTGCCCGAGGGGCGGGGGCCGCTGCTGGTGCTGGAGGAGGAGTACCCCGACGCCTGGTGGATGCCGGGCAGCCCGCCCCAGCTGATCGTCACGACCGGCGCGCTGCAGCGCCTGACCGGCCATCAGCTCGACGCGGTCCTCACCCACGAACGCGGCCACGCCCGGGCCCGCCACGACTGGCTGCTGCATCTGTCGGCTGCGCTGGCGGCCGGCTTCCCGCGCGTCCCGCTGTTCGCCCACTTCTGCGAGCAGACGCACCGTCTGGTCGAGCTGTCCGCCGACGACACGGCCTCCCGCCGCTGCGGCCATCTGACCACCGCGCTGGCGCTGATCGAGCTCAACCAGCACCGGGGCGTGCTGTCCTGCTCCTCCAGCCACCGGCTGCTCGGCGAGCGCGTCGACCGGCTCCTCGAGCCGCCGCCGCGTCTGGGCCGCCGTCACCGCGCCCTGACCACGGCCGCGGCGTCGCTGGTGCCCTTCCTCCCGCTCCTCATCACCTTCGCGCCGGGACTGACGGCGCTGCCGTAGCGGACCGGCCGGGGGTGCTCAGGTCCAGTCGGGCTCCTCGTCGGGCCAGTCCTCCTCGGGCGCCGGGGCCTCACCGGCCGGGTCGGGAGCGGCCGGGCCGAGAGCGGCCTCGCCCGGCGCCGCCAGTCCGGCCAGCACCGCCACGACCCCCTCGCCGTACGTCGCCCGCTTCTTCTCGCCGACGCCGCTGATGCCGCCCAGCTCCTCCACCGAGGCGGGCCACACCGTGACGATCTCCCGCAGCGTGGCGTCATGGAAGATCACGTACGCCGGGACGCCCTGCTCCTTGGCCTGCTCGGCGCGCCAGGCGCGCAGCGCCTCGAACGCCGGCTGCAGCTCCTCGGGCAGCTCGGCGGCGGCCGCCTTGGCCTTGCGCTCGCCGCGGCCCGCTCCGCCGCCCGAGCGGGCGGCGGCCGGCTTCTCGGGCTCCTTGCGCAGCGGCACCTCACGCTCGCGCCGCAGCACCGGCCCGCTGGCCTCGGTCAGCACCAGCGTGCCGTACTCGCCCTCAACCGCGAGCAGTCCCTGGGCGAGCAACTGGCGGACCACGCCGCGCCATTGCACCTCGCTCAGCTCCTCGCCGATCCCGAACACGGAGAGCTGGTCGTGGTCGAACTGGATCACCTTGGCGGTGCGGCGGCCCAGCAGGATGTCCACGATCTGCACCGCGCCGAACTTCTGTCCGCGCTCCCGCTGCAGCCGCACCACCGTGGACAGCACCTTCTGCGCCGCGACCGTGCCGTCCCAGGTCTCCGGCGGGGCGAGGCAGGTGTCGCAGTTGCCGCAGTTCTCCCCGGACGGCTCCTGGCCGAAGTAGGCGAGGAGCTGGCCGCGGCGGCAGCGCACGGTCTCGCACAGGGCGAGCATGGCGTCCAGGTGCTGATGGGCCCGCCGCCGGAACGCCTCGTCGCCCTCGCCGGACTGGATCAGCTTGCGCTGCTGGATGACGTCGTTCAGCCCGTAGGCCATCCACGCGGTGGACGGCAGGCCGTCGCGGCCCGCGCGGCCGGTCTCCTGGTAGTAGCCCTCCACCGACTTGGGCAGGTCGAGGTGGGCGACGAAGCGGACGTCCGGCTTGTCGATGCCCATGCCGAAGGCGATGGTCGCCACCACGACCAGGCCCTCTTCACGCAGGAAGCGCGCCTGGTGCGCGGCGCGCGTCCCCGCGTCGAGCCCCGCGTGGTACGGCACCGCCTCGATGCCGTTGCGGGAGAGGAACTCGGCGGTCTTCTCCACCGAGTTGCGCGACAGGCAGTACACGATGCCCGCGTCCCCGGCGTGCTCCTCGCGCAGGAAGGCGAGGAGCTGCTTGCGGGGGTCGGCCTTGGGCACGATCCGGTACTGGATGTTGGGCCGGTCGAAGCTGGCCACGAAGTGCCGGGCGTCCCGCAGGCCCAGCCGCTCGGTGATCTCCCGGTGCGTGGCGTCCGTGGCCGTCGCGGTGAGGGCGATGCGGGGCACGTCCGGCCACCGCTCCCCCAGCACGGACAGGGTGAGGTAGTCCGGCCGGAAGTCGTGCCCCCACTGGGAGACGCAGTGCGCCTCGTCGATGGCGAAGACGGAGATCTTGCCGCGTGAGAGGAGGTCGAGGCTGCTGTCCAGGCGCAGCCGCTCCGGCGCCAGGTAGAGCAGGTCGAGCTCGCCCGCCAGGAACTCCGCCTCGACCGTGCGCCGCTCGTCGAAGTCCTGCGTGGAGTTGACGAAGCCGGCCCGCACGCCGAGCGCCCGCAACGCGTCCACCTGGTCCTGCATCAGCGCGATCAGCGGGGAGACCACCACGCCCGTGCCGGGCCGGACCAGCGCCGGGATCTGGTAGCAGAGCGACTTGCCGCCGCCGGTCGGCATGAGCACGACCGCGTCGCCGCCCGCGATCACATGGTCGACGACCGCTTCCTGCTCACCGCGGAAGGCCTCGTAGCCGAAGACCCGCTGCAGCGCCGCCAGCGCCTCACTGTCCGTCACTGCCATCCCGGCGACACCGTCCGTCCCGTGCATCGTCCCGCCCCCCGCAGCCGTACCTCGGCCACTGCGTCCACCATAGGCGTCCGGACCGACAGTCCAGGAGTTGTCCACAGGCCCGCACGGAACCGCCCGGGTCCTGTGCGCGACGGCTCCCGTCGCGACCGGGAACGACCGCGGCCCGGCGCCCCCGTGCGGGGGTGCCGGGCCGTGTCCGTGCCGGGGCGGGGGGCGCGTCAGCGCACGAACACCCCCGCGTCCCCGGCCAGCTCCAGGAAGTACTGCGGCGCCACACCGAGCACCACCGTGACCGCCACACCGACCGCGATCGCCGTCATCGTCAGCGGCGACGGCACCGCGACGGTCGGGCCCTCCGGGCGCGGCTCGCTGAAGAACATCAGCACGATGACGCGGATGTAGAAGAACGCCGCGACCGCCGACGAGATCACACCGATCACGACCAGCGGGACCGCGCCGCCCTCCGCCGCCGCCTTGAACACGGCGAACTTCCCGGCGAAGCCCGAGGTCAGCGGGATACCCGCGAAGGCGAGCAGGAACACCGCGAACACCGCCGCCACCAGCGGGGAGCGCCGGCCCAGGCCGGCCCACCGGGACAGGTGGGTCGCCTCGCCGCCCGCGTCCCGCACCAGCGTGACCACGGCGAAGGCGCCGATCGTCACGAAGGAGTAGGCCGCCAGGTAGAACAGCACCGACGAGATGCCCGACGGCGTGGCCGCGATGACGCCCGCGAGGATGAAGCCCGCGTGCGCGATCGACGAGTACGCCAGCAGCCGCTTGATGTCGGTCTGGGTGATCGCCACGACGGCGCCGGCCAGCATGGTGACGATGGCGACGCCCCACATGACCGGCCGCCAGTCCCAGCGCAGGCCCGGCAGCACCACGTACAGCAGGCGCAGCAGGGCGCCGAACGCCGCGACCTTGGTGGCCGCCGCCATGAAGCCGGTCACCGGCGTGGGGGCGCCCTGGTAGACGTCGGGCGTCCACATGTGGAAGGGCACCGCGCCGACCTTGAACAGCAGGCCCATCACCAGCAGCGCCGCGCCGATCAGCAGCAGCGCGTCGTTGCCCATGGTGTCGGCGAGCGCCGGGGTGACCTCCGGGACGGTGCCGTCGACGACCTGCGCGATCGTCGCGTACGACATGGAGCCCGCGTAGCCGTACAGCAGGGCGATGCCGAACAGCGTGAACGCGGAGGCGAAGGCGCCGAGCAGGAAGTACTTGACCGCCGCCTCCTGCGACATCAGCCGCTTGCGCCGGGCCAGCGCGCACAGCAGGTACAGCGGGAGGGACAGGACCTCCAGCGCCACGAACAGCGTCAGCAGGTCGTTGGCCGCCGGGAAGACCAGCATGCCCGCGACCGCGAAGAGCAGCAGCGGGAACACCTCGGTGGTGGTGAACCCGGCCTTGACGGCCCGCTTCTCGCTGTCGCTGCCGGGGACGGCCGCGGCCTGCGCGGCGAAGGAGTCGACGCGGTTGCCGTGGGCCTCCGGGTCGAGCCGGCGCTCGGCGAAGGTGAACAGGCCCACCAGCGCCGTCAGCAGGATCGTGCCCTGGAGGAAGAGCGCCGGTCCGTCGACGGCGATCGCGCCCATCGCGGCGATGCCCGCCCTGGTGGTGGCGTACCCGTCCGCGGCGAGCGCCACGACCGCGGCGAACGCGGCGGCCAGCGCGACCGCGGAGACGACCACCTGCGCGTGGTAACGGGACCTGCGCGGCACGAACGCCTCGATCAGCACCCCGACGAGCGCCGCGCCGACGACGATCAGCGTGGGCGCGAGCTGCCCGTACTCGATCTCGGGTGCGTCGATCTTGGCGATCGGATCGGCCGCGGTTGTCCACAGGTTGTGGACGACTGCTGTTGCACTCACTTGGCCGCCTCCACCTCGGGCTGGGGGTCCTTCTTCTGTACGTCGGACAAGGTCTGCTCCACCGCCGGGTTCACGACGTCCGTCACGGGCTTCGGGTAGACGCCCAGGAAGACCAGCAGCACGACCAGCGGCGCCACCACCGCGATCTCCCGCACCCGCAGGTCGGGCATCGCGGCGACCTCGGGCTTCACCGGGCCGGTCATCGTCCGCTGGTACAGGACGAGGGTGTAGAGCGCGGCGAGCACGATGCCGAAGGTGGCGACGATGCCGATCACCGGGTAGCGCGTGAACGTGCCGACCAGGACCAGGAACTCACTGACGAAGGGCGCCAGCCCCGGCAGCGAGAGGGTGGCCAGTCCGCCGATCAGGAAGGTGCCGGCGAGCACCGGGGCCACCTTCTGCACACCGCCGAAGTCGGCGATGAGCCGGGAGCCGCGCCGGGAGATCAGGAAGCCGGCGATCAGCATCAGCACGGCGGTCGAGATGCCGTGGTTGACCATGTAGAGCGTCGCCCCGGACTGGCCCTGGCTGGTCATCGCGAAGATGCCCATGACGATGAAGCCGAAGTGCGAGATCGAGGCGTAGGCGATCAGCCGCTTGATGTCGCGCTGGCCGACGGCGAGCAGCGCGCCGTAGATGATGCTGATGACCGCCAGCACCAGGATCACCGGGGTCGCCCACTTGCTGGCCTCCGGGAAGAGCTGGAGACAGAAGCGGAGCATCGCGAAGGTGCCCACCTTGTCGACCACCGCCGTGATCAGCACGGCGACCGGGGCGGTGGACTCCTGCATGGCGTTGGGCAGCCAGGTGTGCAGCGGCCACAGCGGCGCCTTCACCGCGAAGGCGAAGAAGAAGCCGAGGAACAGCCAGCGTTCGGTGCTGGTCGCCATCTCCAGCTCGCCGTTCGCCCGGGCCTGGGCGATCTCGGTGAGGGAGAAGTTCCCCGCGACCACGTACAGCCCGATCACGGCGGCCAGCATGATCAGACCGCCGGCCAGGTTGTAGAGGAGGAACTTCACCGCCGCGTACGACCGCTGGGTCGCCGCCTTCTCCTCGCCGTCCTTGTGCGCACGGTCCCCGAAGCCGCCGATGAGGAAGTACATCGGGATGAGCATGGCCTCGAAGAAGATGTAGAAGAGGAAGACGTCGGTGGCCTCGAAGGAGATGATCACCATCGCCTCGACGGCCAGGATGAGGGCGAAGAAGCCCTGCGTCGGCCGCCACCTCCTGCTTCCCTTCTCCATCGGGTCGGCGTCGTGCCAGCCCGCCAGGACGATGAAGGGGATCAGCAGCGCGGTCAGCGCGATGAGCGCCACCCCGATGCCGTCGACGCCCAGTTCGTAGCGGACGCCGAAGTCGGCGATCCAGGCGTGCGACTCGGTGAGCTGGTAGCGCTCGCCGTCCGGGTCGAAGCGGACCAGGACGGTGATCGCCAGGGCGAGGGTGGCCAGCGAGAACAGCAGGGCCAGCCACTTGGCCGCCGTGCGCTTCGCGGCCGGCACGGCGGCCGTGGCGATCGCCCCGATGGCCGGGAGCGCCGCCGTCGCTGTCAGGAGAGGAAAGGACATCGGTATCAGACCGCCCTCATCAGCAGGGTCGCGGCGACGAGGACCGCCGCGCCGCCGAACATCGAGACCGCGTAGGACCGCGCGAAGCCGTTCTGCAGCCTGCGCATCCGCCCGGACAGACCGCCCATGGAGGCGGCCGTGCCGTTGACGACCCCGTCGACCAGGGTGTGGTCGACGTACACCAGCGAGCGGGTGAGGTGCTCGCCGCCGCGGACCAGGACCACGTGGTTGAAGTCGTCCTGGAGCAGGTCGCGGCGGGCGGCCCGGGTGAGCAGCGAACCGCGCGGGGCGACGGCCGGCACCGGACGCCGTCCGTACTGGGCCCAGGCGATCGCCACGCCGATGACCATGACCGCGACCGTGGACAGCGTCACCGTCAGCGCGCTGACCGGCGGGTGCCCGTGGGCGTGCCCGGTGACCGGCTCCAGCCAGTGGATGAAGCGGTCCCCGATGCTGAAGAACGCACCGCCCGCGACCGATCCGACGGCCAGCACGATCATCGGGACCGTCATGGTCCTCGGCGACTCGTGCGGGTGCGGCGGCTCGTACTCCCCGCGCGTCTCGGCGGCCGGCTCGACGTCCGGGGCGGCCGGGGACGGCGTGGGCGCGTTGCGCCAGCGCTCCTCGCCGAAGAACGTCATCAGCATCACGCGCGTCATGTAGTACGCGGTGACGGCCGCGCCCAGCAGGGCGCAGGCGCCGAGGATCCAGCCCTCGGCGCCGCCCTTGGCGAACGCCGCCTCGATGATCTTGTCCTTGGAGAAGAAGCCGGACAGGCCCGGGAAGCCGATGATCGCCAGGTAGCCGAGCCCGAAGGTGACGAACGTGACCGGCATGTACTTCCTGAGGCCGCCGTAGCGGCGCATGTCCACCTCGTCGTTCATGCCGTGCATGACCGAACCGGCGCCGAGGAAGAGGCCGGCCTTGAAGAAGCCGTGCGTCACCAGGTGCATGATCGCGAAGACGTAGCCGATCGGGCCGAGGCCCGCGGCCAGCACCATGTAGCCGATCTGCGACATGGTCGAGCCGGCCAGCGCCTTCTTGATGTCGTCCTTGGCGCACCCGACGATCGCACCGAACAGCAGCGTGACCGCGCCGACGATGGTCACGACCAGCTGGGCGTCCGGGGCGCCGTTGAAGACGGCCGCGGAGCGGACGATCAGGTAGACGCCCGCGGTCACCATGGTCGCGGCGTGGATGAGGGCCGACACCGGGGTCGGGCCCTCCATCGCGTCCCCGAGCCAGGACTGCAGCGGCACCTGGGCGGACTTGCCGCACGCGGCGAGCAGCAGCATCAGGGCGATCGCGGTCAGCTTGCCCTCGCCCGCCTCACCGGCGAGACCGGCCTCCCCGTGGCCGCCGAGCACCGGCCCGAAGGCGAAGGTGCCGAACCACAGGAACATCAGCATGATCGCGATGGACAGGCCCATGTCACCGACGCGGTTGACCAGGAAGGCCTTCTTCGCGGCCGTGGCCGCGCTGGGCTTGTGCTGCCAGAAGCCGATCAGCAGGTAGGAGGCGAGACCGACGCCCTCCCAGCCGACGTACAGCAGCAGGTAGTTGTCGGCGAGGACCAGGATCAGCATCGCCGCGAGGAAGAGGTTCAGGTAGCCGAAGAAGCGGCGGCGCCGCTCGTCGTGCTCCATGTACCCGATGGAGTAGAGGTGGATCAGCGAGCCGACGCCGGTGATCAGCAGCACGAACGTCATCGAGAGCTGGTCGAGCCGGAAGGCGACGTCCGCCTGGAAGCCCTCCACCGGGATCCAGCTGAACAGGTGCTGCACGACCGTGCGGTCCTCGGCGCCCCTGCCCAGCAGGTCGGTGAAGAGCACCAGGCCGAGCGCGAAGGAGACGGCGGCCAGGGCCGTGCCGATCCAGTGGCCGACGGCGTCCAGCCGGCGTCCGCCGCACAGCAGGACCGCCGCTCCGAGCAGAGGCGCCGCCACCAGCAGCGCAATCAGGTTCTCCACGATTCAGCAGCCCCTCACAGCTTCATCAGGCTGGCGTCGTCGACCGAGGCCGAGTGGCGGGAACGGAACAGGGACACGATGATCGCCAGTCCCACCACGACCTCCGCGGCGGCGACGACCATCGTGAAGAACGCGATGATCTGGCCGTCGAGGTTGCCGTGCATGCGGGAGAAGGCGACGAACGCGAGGTTGCAGGCGTTGAGCATCAGCTCGACGCACATGAACACCACGATCGCGTTGCGCCGGATCAGCACACCGGTGGCGCCGATGGTGAACAGCAGCGCCGCCAGGTACAGGTAGTTGACGGGATTCACTTCGACGCCTCCTCGGGCCGCTTGAAGGTCGGCGGCTCGATCGCGCGGCGCTCCAGGCGCTCCTCCGCGCGCTGCTCCAGCGCCCGCAGGTCGTTGAGCGCCTCCCGCGACACGTCACGGACCTGGCCGCGTTCCCGCAGCGTCTTGCTGACGGTGAGGTCCGACGGGGTGCCGTCGGGCAGCAGGCCCGCGATGTCCACCGCGTTGTGCCGGGCGTAGACGCCGGGCGCGGGCAGCGGCGGCAGGTACGTGCCCTCGCGGACGCGCTGCTCGGCCAGTTCGCGCTGGGTCCTGGCCCGCTCGGTGCGCTCCCGGTGGGTGAGCACCATGGCGCCGACGGCGGCCGTGATGAGCAGCGCGCCGGTGATCTCGAAGGCGAAGACGTACCGGGTGAACATCAGGGAGGCGAGGCCCTGCACATTGCCCCCGGCGTTGGCCTCGCCGACGCCGCTGAACTCGTTCAGCGAGGCGTTGCCGATGCCGCCGACCAGCAGGATGCCGAAGCCGAGGCCGCACAGCAGGGCCAGCCAGCGCTGGCCCTTGATGGTCTCCTTCAGGGAGTCCGCGGCCGTGACGCCGACCAGCATCACCACGAACAGGAACAGCATCATGATCGCGCCGGTGTAGACGACGATCTGCACGACGCCCAGGAAGTAGGCGCCGTTGGCCAGGTAGAACACCGCAAGGATGATCATGGTCCCGGCGAGGCAGAGCGCGCTGTGCACGGCCCGCCGCATGAAGACGGTGCACAGGGCGCCGATCACGGCGACGGTGCCGAGGATCCAGAACTGGACGGCCTCGCCGGTCGAGGTCGAGTAGGCGGCGAGCTGCTCGGTCATCGCCCGATCACCTTCTCCGAGGCCGGCTCCTCCGGGCCGAAGGTGGACTCGGCCTCCTGGACCACCTCGCCCTTGGAATGGGCGACCTGACGCTCCGTGCCGGGCGCCGCCTCGGTCACCAGGCCGCGGTAGTAGTCCTGCTCGTCCGTGCCCGGGTACATGGCGTGCGGGGCCTCGACCATGCCCTCCTCCAGACCGGCGAGCAGCTGCTCCTTGGTGTAGATGAGGTTCGCCCGGCTGGAGTCGGCCAGCTCGAACTCGTTGGTCATCGTCAGCGCGCGCGTGGGGCACGCCTCGATGCACAGGCCGCACAGGATGCAGCGGGCGTAGTTGATCTGGTAGACGCGGCCGTACCGCTCGCCGGGCGAGTAGCGCTCCTCCTCCGTGTTGTCCGCGCCCTCGACGTAGATCGCGTCGGCGGGGCAGGCCCAGGCGCACAGCTCGCAGCCGACGCACTTCTCGAGACCGTCCGGATGGCGGTTGAGCTGGTGCCGTCCGTGGAAGCGCGGAGCGGTGGTCTTCTGCTGCTCCGGGTACTGCTCGGTGAGCCGCTTCTTGAACATGGCCTTGAAGGTCACGCCGAAGCCGGCCACGGGGTTCAGGAAACCGGGCTTGGTGTCCTTCGGTTCCTCAGCCATCGGACGCCTCCTTTCCATCCGTAGATCCGCCCTGCGGTTCGTCACTGTGAGTATCGGGTCCGCCACTGACAACGAGCTCCCGCTCGTGGCGCGGACGGCGCCGCGGCACCGGGGGCAGCTCCTGTCCGGGCAGCGGCGGCACGGGGAACCCGCCCGCCATCGGGTCGAACGGAGGCTGGTCCGCGGGCTGTGCGGCGTCCTCGCCCCGGCCGCGGAACATGTCCGCGACGAAGGAGAGCAGCAGCAGGACGAGGACGCCGGCGGCGATGTAGAGCGCGATGTCGGCGAACGCGTAGTTCTCGTTGCGCAGCGCCCGCACCGTGGCGACCGCCATCAGCCACACCAGGGAGACCGGGATGAGGACCTTCCAGCCGAGCTTCATCAGCTGGTCGTAGCGGACCCGTGGGAGCGTGCCGCGCAGCCAGACGAAGCAGAACAGCAGGGTGAGCAGCTTGCCGGTGAACCAGAGCATCGGCCACCAGCCGTGGTTGGCGCCCTCCCAGAAGGTGCTGACCGGCCAGGGGGCCCGCCAGCCGCCCAGGAAGAGGGTCACCGCGACCGCCGAGACGGTCACCATGTTGATGTACTCGGCGAGCATGAACATCGCGAACTTGATCGACGAGTACTCGGTGTTGAAGCCGCCGACCAGGTCGCCCTCGGACTCCGGCATGTCGAACGGGGCGCGGTTGGTCTCGCCGACCATCGTCACGATGTAGATGAGGAACGACACCGGCAGCAGCAGCACGTACCAGCGGTCGGCCTGCGCCTCGACGATCGTCGACGTGGACATCGACCCCGAGTAGAGGAAGACGGAGGCGAACGCGGCGCCCATGGCGATCTCGTACGAGATCATCTGGGCGCAGGAGCGCAGACCGCCGAGCAGCGGGTAGGTGGAGCCGGAGCTCCAGCCCGCCAGGACGATGCCGTAGATGCCGACCGAGGCGACCGCGAGGATGTAGAGCATCGCGATCGGCAGGTCGGTGAGCTGCATCGTGGTGCGCTGGCCGAAGATCGAGATCTCGTTGCCGGCCGGTCCGAAGGGGATCACGGCGAACGCCATGAACGCGGGGACGGCCGCGACGATCGGCGCGAGGACGTAGACGACCTTGTCCGCGCGCTTGACGACGACGTCCTCCTTCAGCATCAGCTTCACGCCGTCGGCGAGCGACTGGAGCATGCCCCAGGGGCCGTGCCGGTTGGGGCCGATGCGCAGCTGCATCCAGGCGACGACCTTGCGCTCCATCACGATGCAGATGAGCACGGTCACCATCAGGAAGGCGAAGCAGAACACCGCCTTCAGGACGATCAGCCACCAGGGGTCGCGGCCGAACATCGAGAGGTCTTCAGCGGCGAGGTACGGGCTCATGCCTCCACCTCCTGGGGAGCCTCGCCGGCGAGGGTCGCCGGTCCGATGCGGACGAGGGAGCCGGGGAGCGCCCCGGTGCCGGAGGCCACCCCGCCGTCCGTGGAGTTCAGCGGGAGCCAGACCACCCGGTCGGGCATCTCGGTGACGGACAACGGCAGTTCGAGGGTTCCGGCGGTGCCGGTCACCGCGAGCGTGTCGCCGTCCTTGACGCCGACCTCGGCGGCCGTGGCGGCCGACAGCCGGGCGGGCGCGGCGTGCCGGGTGCCGGCCAGCGCCTCGTCGCCCTGCTGCAGCAGGCCCAGGTCGAGCAGGAGCCGGTGCCCCGCGAGGACCGCCTCGCCGGCGGCCGGCCGGGGCAGGGCGCCCGCGGTCTCCGCCGGGTCGGCGGCGCGCGGGCCGTCCCAGGGGCCGAGCCGGTCGATCTCCGAGCGGATCGTGCGCAGGTCCGGCAGGCCCAGGTGCACGTCCATGGCGTCGGCGAGCATCTGCAGCACGCGCGCGTCGGACGGCGGGAGCCGCCGGGTCATCTGGTCCGGCTTGAGCGCCGCCTCGAACAGCCGCACCCTGCCCTCCCAGTTGAGGAAGGTGCCGGCCTTCTCGGCGACCGCGGCGACCGGCAGGACCACGTCGGCGAGCTCGGTGACCTCGCCGGGCCGCAGCTCCAGGGAGACCACGAACCCGGCCTCGGCGAGCGCGGCACGGGCGCGGGCGGGGTCGGGCAGGTCGGCGACCTCCACGCCCGCCACCAGCAGCGCCTGCAGCTCGCCGCGGGCGGCCGCCTCGACGATCTGCGCGGTGTCCCGGCCGTAGCGGTGCGGGAGTTCGGCGACGCCCCAGAGGGCGGCCACCTCCTCCCGGGCACGCGGGTCGGTCGCCGGACGGCCGCCCGGCAGCAGCGACGGCAGCGCGCCCGCCTCGATCGCGCCGCGCTCCCCGGCCCGGCGCGGGATCCACACCAGCCGGGAGCCGGTCGCGGCGGCGAACCGCACAGCCGCGGTGAGCCCGCCCCGTACGGCGGCCAGCCGCTCGCCGACGACGACCACCGCGCCCTCGGCGCGCAGCGCCTCGGCGGCCGCGGCGCCGTCGCCCTCCAGGCCGACGCCGCTCGCCAGCGCGTCCAGCCACTCGGTCTCGGTGCCGGGGGCCGCCGGCAGCAGCGTGCCGCCGGCCTTGGTCAGGCCGCGCGTGGCGTGCGTGGCCAGGGCGAAGGTGCGCTGCCCGTGGGCGCGCCACGCCTTGCGCAGCCGCAGGAAGACGCCGGGCGCCTCCTCCTCGGACTCGAAGCCGGCCAGCAGCACCGCCGGGGCCTTCTCCAGCGCCCGGTAGGTGACGCCGGTGCCGTCCAGGTCGACGCCGCGTCCCGCGACGCGCGCGGCGAGGAAGTCGGCCTCCTCGGTGCTGTGCACGCGCGCCCGGAAGTCGATGTCGTTGGTGGCGAGCGCGACCCGGGCGAACTTGCTGTACGCGTAGGCGTCCTCGACGGTGAGCCGGCCGCCGGTGAGCACACCGGTGCGACCCCGCGAGGCGAGGAGGCCCTGCGCCGCGATCCGCAGCGCGTCCGGCCAGGACGCCGGTTCGAGGTCGCCCTCCGCGTTGCGCACCAGCGGGGTGTCGAGCCGGTCCCGCTGCTGCGCGTACCGGAACGCGAAGCGGCCCTTGTCGCAGATCCACTCCTCGTTGACCTCGGGGTCCTCGGCGGCGAGCCGCCGCATGACCTTGCCGCGCCGGTGGTCGGTGCGGGTGGCGCAGCCGCCGGAGCAGTGCTCGCACACCGACGGCGAGGAGATCAGGTCGAACGGGCGGGAGCGGAACCGGTAGGCGGCCGAGGTGAGCGCGCCGACCGGGCAGATCTGGATGGTGTTGCCGGAGAAGTACGACTCGAACGGGTCGCCCTCGCCGGTGCCGACCTGCTGGAGCGCGCCCCGCTCGATCAGCTCGATCATCGGGTCGCCCGCGATCTGGTTCGAGAACCGGGTGCAGCGGGCGCACAGCACGCACCGCTCGCGGTCCAGCAGCACCTGCGGGGAGATCGCGACGGGCTTCTCGTAGGTGCGCTTCTTGCCCTCGAAGCGGGACTCGGCGTTGCCGTGCGACATCGCCTGGTTCTGCAGCGGGCACTCGCCGCCCTTGTCGCAGACCGGGCAGTCCAGCGGGTGGTTGATGAGCAGCAGCTCCATCACGCCCTTCTGGGCCTTCTCCGCGACCGGCGAGGAGAGCTGCGTCTTCACCACCATCCCGTCGGTGCAGGTGATGGTGCAGGACGCCATGGGCTTGCGCTGGCCCTCGACCTCCACGATGCACTGGCGGCAGGCGCCGGCCGGCGCGAGCAGCGGGTGGTCGCAGAACCGGGGGATCTCGATGCCGAGCTGCTCGGCGGCCCGGATGACCAGGGTGCCCTTGGGCACGCTGATCTCGGCGCCGTCGATCGTCAGCGTCACGAGGTCCTCGGGCGGGACCGCCGCCTCTCCCCCTCCGGCGGGAGCGTTGGTGGTCACAGTCATGCGTGCACCTCCGTACGGTCGGCCCAGGCCGTCGACGCGGCCGGGTCGAAGGGGCAGCGACGGTCCGTGATGTGCTGCTCGTACTCCTCGCGGAAGTACTTGAGCGACGAGAAGATCGGCGAGGCGGCGCCGTCGCCGAGGGCACAGAAGGACTTGCCGTTGATGTTGTCCGCGATGTCGTTCAGCTTGTCGAGGTCGGACATCCGGCCCTTGCCGGCCTCGATGTCGCGCAGCAGCTGGACGAGCCAGTACGTGCCCTCGCGGCAGGGGGTGCACTTGCCGCAGGACTCGTGGGCGTAGAACTCGGTCCAGCGGGTGACGGCGCGGACCACGCAGGTGGTCTCGTCGAAGCACTGCAGCGCCTTGGTGCCGAGCATCGAGCCCGCGGCGCCGACCCCTTCGTAGTCGAGGGGGACGTCGAGGTGCTCGTCGGTGAACATCGGCGTGGAGGAGCCGCCCGGCGTCCAGAACTTCAGCCGGTGGCCCGGCCGCATCCCGCCGCTCATGTCGAGCAGCTGGCGCAGGGTGATGCCGAGGGGCGCCTCGTACTGGCCGGGGCTCGCGACGTGGCCGCTGAGGGAGTAGAGCGTGAAGCCCGGGGACTTCTCGCTGCCCATCGAGCGGAACCACTCCTTGCCCCGGTTCATGATGGCGGGAACCGAGGCGATGGACTCGACGTTGTTCACCACGGTGGGGCAGGCGTAGAGGCCCGCGACGGCGGGGAAGGGAGGACGCAGCCTGGGCTGGCCGCGGCGGCCCTCGAGGGAGTCGAGCAGCGCGGTCTCCTCACCGCAGATGTACGCGCCCGCGCCCGCGTGCACGGTGAGTTCGAGGTCGAGTCCGCTGCCCAGGATGTCCTTGCCGAGGAAACCGGCCGCGTACGCCTCGCGCACGGCCGCGTGCAGCCTGCGCAGCACGGGGACGACCTCGCCGCGCAGGTAGATGAAGGCGTGCGACGACCTGATGGCGTAGCAGGCGATGACGATGCCCTCGATCAGGCTGTGCGGGTTGGCGAAGAGCAGCGGGATGTCCTTGCAGGTCCCGGGCTCCGACTCGTCGGCGTTGACGACGAGGTAGTGCGGCTTGCCGTCGCCCTGCGGGATGAACTGCCACTTCATGCCCGTCGGGAAGCCGGCGCCGCCGCGTCCGCGCAGTCCGGAGTCCTTGACGTACGCGATGACGTCGTCCGGCGACATGGCGAGCGCCTTGCGCAGGCCCTCGTAGCCGTCGTGCCTGCGGTAGACGTCGAGCGTCCAGGACTTCTCCTCGTCCCAGAAGGCCGACAGCACCGGCGCGAGCAGCTTCTCCGGGCTCGTGTCCTTCAGTTCGGGTGCCAAGGTCATCACTCCCCCTCCTCGGCGGCGGGACCCGACGGTCCGGAGGGGCGAGGCGCGGCCTCTCCGTCACGGGCGGTGGTGGGCGACGGATCGGAGGGGCGAGGCGCGGCCTCTCCTCCACGGGCGGGGGTGGGCGACGGGTGGGCCGGGTCGGAGGCCGACGTCTTCTGCGGCGCGTCGTGCGAGCTGAGGTGCTCGGCCGGTGACGGCTCGTGCGGCGGGGTGTCGCGCGGCGCCTCGCCGCGGGGGTGCACCACGCGCGCGGGGGCGGTCTCGCCCTTGGCCAGCTTCAGACCGGTCAGGGAGGCGGGGCCCGCGCTGCCGGTGGCCTCGACGGCGCCCTCCCGCTCGTCGGGGAAGCCTGCCAGGATGCGGGCGGTCTCCTTGAAGGTGCACAGCGGCGCGCCGCGGGTGGGCGCGACCGGGCGGCCGGCGCGCAGGTCGTCGACCATGCGCTTGGCGCTCTCGGGGGTCTGGTTGTCGAAGAACTCCCAGTTGACCATCACCACGGGCGCGTAGTCGCAGGCCGCGTTGCACTCGATGTGCTCCAGGGTGACCTTGCCGTCGGCGGTGGTCTCGCCGTTGCCGACGCCCAGGTGCTCCTGGAGCTCCTCGAAGATGGCGTCGCCGCCCATGACCGCGCACAGGGTGTTGGTGCACACCCCGACCTGGTAGTCGCCGCTCGGGCGGCGCCGGTACATGGTGTAGAAGGTGGCGACCGCGGTCACCTCGGCCGTGGTCAGGTTCAGCATCTCCGCGCAGAACCGCATGCCGGTGCGCGTGACGTGGCCCTCCTCCGACTGCACCAGGTGCAGCATCGGCAGGAGGGCGGACCGGGAGTCCGGGTAACGGGCGATGATCGCCCGCGCGTCGGTCTCCAGCCGGGCCCGGACGTCGTCCGGGTAGGCCGGCGCGGGCAGTTCCGGCATGCCCAGGCTGACGCCCCGCTCGGAAGAAGAGGTGGTCACCGGTCGACGCCTCCCATCACGGGGTCGATGGACGCGACGGAGACGATGACGTCGGCGACCTGGCCGCCCTCGCACATCGCCGCCACGGCCTGCAGGTTGGTGAAGGACGGGTCGCGGAAGTGGACCCGGTAGGGGCGGGTGCCGCCGTCGGAGACGACGTGCACCCCGAGTTCGCCCTTGGGTGACTCGACGGCCGTGTACGCCTGCCCGGGCGGGACGCGGAAGCCCTCGGTGACCAGCTTGAAGTGGTGGATCAGGGCCTCCATGGAGGTGCCCATGATCTGCTTGATGTGGTCGAGGGAGTTACCCAGTCCGTCGGGCCCCAGGGCGAGCTGGGCGGGCCAGGCGATCTTCTTGTCGGCGACCATGACCGGTCCCGGCTCCAGCCGGTCCAGGCACTGCTCGACGATGCGCAGCGACTGGCGCATCTCCTCCAGCCGGATCAGGAAGCGGCCGTAGGAGTCGCAGGTGTCGGCGGTGGGGACGTCGAAGTCGTACGTCTCGTAGCCGCAGTACGGCTGCGCCTTGCGCAGGTCGTGCGGCAGGCCGGTGGAGCGCAGGACGGGGCCGGTGACGCCGAGGGCCATGCAGCCGGCCAGGTCCAGGTAACCGACGTCCTGCAGACGGGCCTTGAAGATGGGGTTCCCGGTGGCGAGCTTGTCGTACTCCGGGAGGTTCTTCCGCATCTTCTTGACGAGCTCGCGGATCCGGTCGACCGCGCCGGGCGGCAGGTCCTGGGCGAGTCCGCCGGGGCGGACGAACGCGTGGTTCATCCGCAGGCCGGTGATCAGCTCGAAGACGTCGAGGATCAGCTCACGGTCCCGGAATCCGTAGATCATGATGGTGGTGGAGCCGAGCTCCATGCCGCCGGTGGCGAGGCACACCAGGTGGGAGGAGAGCCGGTTCAGCTCCATCAGGAGCACCCGGATGACCGAGGCGCGGTCGGGCACCTGGTCCTCGATGCCGAGCAGTTTCTCGACCGCGAGGCAGTACGCCGTCTCGTTGAAGAACGGCGTCAGGTAGTCCATGCGCGTCACGAACGTGGTGCCCTGGGTCCACGTGCGGTACTCGAGGTTCTTCTCGATGCCGGTGTGGAGGTAGCCGATGCCGCAGCGGGCCTCGGTGACCGTCTCGCCGTCGATCTCCAGGATCAGCCGGAGCACTCCGTGGGTGGACGGGTGCTGCGGGCCCATGTTGACGACGATCCGTTCGTCGTCGGTCCGGGCCGCGGCCTCGACGACCTCGTCCCAGTCGCCGCCGGTGACGGTGTAGACGGTGCCCTCGGTGGTTTCACGGGGGGTTGCGTGCGACGTGCTCACGAGTACGACCTCCGCTGGTCCGGAGCCGGGATCTGGGCGCCCTTGTACTCGACGGGGATGCCGCCGAGGAGATAGTCCTTGCGCTGCGGATGGCCCTGCCAGTCGTCCGGCATCATGATCCGCGTCAGGGCCGGGTGACCGTCGAAGACGATGCCGAAGAAGTCGTACGTCTCGCGCTCGTGCCAGTCGTTCGTGGGGTAGACCGAGAACAGCGACGGGATGTGCGGGTCGCTGTCCGGCGCGCTGACCTCCAGGCGGATCACCCGGTTGTGGGTGATCGAGCGCAGGTGGTAGACGGCGTGCAGCTCGCGCCCCTTGTCGTGGGGGTAGTGCACGCCGCTGACGCCGGTGCACAGTTCGAACCGCAGCGCCGGGTCGTCGCGCAGGGTCTTCGCCACCCGCACCAGGTGCTCGCGCTCGATGTGGAAGGTGATCTCGCCGCGGTCGACGACCGTCCTCTCGATGGCGTTCTCCGGAAGCAGGTCCTGCTCCTCCAGGGCCCCCTCCAGTTCGTCGGCGACCTCGTCGAACCAGCCGCCGTAGGGGCGGGTCGCCGGTCCCGGGAGCCGGACCGAGCGGACCAGGCCGCCGTAACCGGAGGTGTCGCCGCCGTTGTTCGCGCCGAACATGCCGCGCTGGACGCGGATCTCCTCGCCGCCCTGTCCCCGCTGGCCGGGGAGGTTCTCGGCGGAGAGCTCCTTCTCGGGGTTCACGCCACCGCCCGCGGTGTCGTTCGCGTCGCTCATCGCAGCAGCCCCTTCATCTCGATCGTGGGCAGGGCCTTGAGCGCCGCCTCCTCCGCCTCGCGGGCCGCCTCCTCGGCGTTCACACCGAGCTTGGAGCCCTGGATCTTCTGGTGGAGCTTGAGGATGGCGTCGATCAGCATCTCGGGGCGGGGCGGACAGCCGGGGAGATAGATGTCGACCGGGACGACGTGGTCGACGCCCTGGACGATCGCGTAGTTGTTGAACATGCCGCCCGAGGAGGCGCAGACCCCCATGGAGATCACCCACTTGGGGTTCGGCATCTGGTCGTAGACCTGCCGGAGCACCGGCGCCATCTTCTGGCTGACCCGCCCGGCGACGATCATGAGGTCCGCCTGCCGCGGCGAGCCGCGGAAGACCTCCATGCCGAAGCGCGCCAGGTCGTAGCGGCCCGCGCCGGTGGTCATCATCTCGATGGCACAACAGGCGAGACCGAACGTGGCGGGGAAGACGGACGACTTGCGCACCCAGCCCGCGGCCTGCTCGACGGTGGTCAGCAGGAATCCGCTCGGCAGCTTTTCTTCGAGTCCCATGACTTATGGCCCCTCAGTCCCATTCCAGGCCGCCGCGCCGCCATACGTACGCGTACGCGACGAAGACGGTGAGCACGAAGAGCAGCATCTCCACGAGCCCGAAAAGCCCCAGGGCGTCGAAGGTGACGGCCCAGGGGTAGAGGAAGACGATCTCGATATCGAAGATGATGAAGAGCATCGCCGTCAGGTAGTACTTGATGGGGAAGCGCCCGCCGCCGGCCGGCGTGGGGGTCGGCTCGATGCCGCACTCGTAGGCCTCGAGCTTCGCCCGGTTGTACCGCTTCGGACCGATCAGCGTGGCCATGACCACGGAGAAGATCGCAAAGCCTGCCCCGAGGGCTCCCAGTACGAGGATGGGCGCATACGCGTTCACCGCTCCTCGCTCCTCTCAGTCGGCATTGACTGCATGGGGGTCCCCCCTGGTCGAGCGAAGCCGAGACCTAGGGGGAGGTTTGCATCGGGCTCACTCGCGCCCCGCACGCCCCTCGAACCACGCCCGCCCCGGCGAAGATCGAGAACATGTGAAGCAGGTCACAAGCCCAACCGCTCCGCATCTTATGCCTGTGGGTCTGTGATCTGCGACACGGGGTCTTCCACAAGCTTTGTGATCTCCACCACCTGACGAACGATCATGAAGTCGGATGAGCGGTGATCTTCACACTCCAAGCGTCCGCGCGATCACCAAAGGTGACATCTTGGCCTGTCGGTGCAGCTCAGAGGGGTCTCGAGGGAAGCGTCTCCATATCAAGACGATTCCTCTGCATGCAAATTGGCGTTGGACGGCCTGTCTTGATAGAGGCGGCGTTCACACCTCCGAGGGGTCGCGGAACGCGATGTGGACGTGTGCACGCGTTCACGAAGTCCGGAGCGCCGGATCCGGCCGACGGGCCCGACCCGCCGCCGGCTCGGCCGGACGAGCCGGTGGCCCGGCCGGACAATCGGGGCACTTCCCCCGCGAGGGACACCCCAGGAGCCGCGAACCGGACAAGCGGCCCCCGCGCCGCGGTGCGCAGGACCGGTGGACGCCCTGAGAGCCCCGATCGTTCCGTGACCTCCGTCACACTTCTGAGAGGCCCTCAGGAGCGGGGCTTGGCCAACCACCCCAACCAGTGGTAAGCGAGGAGCAATTCGGGCGTAACGATGAAAGTACGTGATCACGGCCCGGTCACGACCGCCCGCAATGTCCGTTGTGGCGTCAATGGAGAGGGCTGTGCGGGGGATTTGGGCGCCGGATTGAACAACTGTGGCGCAGCCCACGTTTCTTGAAGATATGAAGCAGCCCCTGGTACCGGTTGTTCCCATGTCCCACACCGCTCACATACGCAGCCACCGGAAGCCCCGCCGCACCGCGACCTCCACGATCGCAGTGCGGGCCGGAGTTGCCGGTGGCGTCCTCAGCACCCTGGCAGTGGCCGGGGCGTCCGGCTCGGCCAACGCCGCCGAGCCGGTGACGCAGACCCTCGAACTGCCCACCCTGACGGCCGACCTGGCCGCTCAGGTCGCCCAGTCCGCGGACGCCACCCAGCAGGCGGCCGCCAACTACCAGCTGCGGGCCGAGCGTGACGCGGCGGCCGCCGAGGCCGCGAAGCAGGCCAAGGCGGACCTGGCCGAGGCCAAGAAGAAGGCCGAGGCGCGGGAGAAGGCGGCCGAGAAGGCCCGCCAGGCAGCCGCCGAGCGCGCGGCGCGCGACGCCGAGCGCCCCTCGCTCACCACGGAGACCACGACCGTTTCCGCTTCCGCCGCCGTTTCCGCGCCGGCCGGCGGCAGCGTCGCGACGGTCCTCTCCTTCCTCCACGCTCAGGTGGGCGACGCCTACGTCATGGGCGCCACCGGGCCCAACGCCTGGGACTGCTCCAGCCTGGTGCAGGCCGCGTTCAAGCAGGTCGGTGTGGACCTGCCGCGCGTCTCCCAGGACCAGTCGATGGTGGGCACCGACATCCCGCTGTCGCAGATCCAGCCCGGCGACATCCTGTACTGGGGCGGCAAGGGCTCCGCGTACCACGTGGGTGTGTACATCGGGAACGGCCAGTACCTGGACGCCGCCAACTCCGCGAAGGGCGTCGTCATCCAGGACCTCTCCGGCTACCCGGCGTCGGGTGCGGTGCGGGTGCTCTGACCCGCGCCCCCACGGACGGAAGGGCCGCTGCCTCGACGAGGCGGCGGCCCTCCGCGTCTCCCGGCCCCTCCCGGCCTCCCCGCGTCCCCCGGCCCCTCCGGGAGACAAGATCACCGTATTGCCCCGATTTCCCCGCACGCGGCGCGCGCCGGAAGCGCGCGGGGTGCCGCCGCGGCCCTCACCGCGCCTTGTGACGGGCCCTCACGGGACCCGGAAACGCCACGGGGGCCGGAAGCCGCCGTGGCGGACTCCGGCCCCCACAGGGGCGTCACAGCGACGCGTGGGTCAGGCGGCCGCCCCGGCGCCGCGGGCGCGACGCCGCTGGAGCGCCACGAGGGCCGCGCCGAGCCCCAGCGCGAGCAGCGCCGCGCCGCCGAGCAGGCCCACGCCCTGCGCGCCGGTGAGCGCCAGACCACCGTCGGCGTCGTCGCCCGCACCGCCGCCGGACGCGCCGTCCGCGCCGTCCGAGTCGTCCGTGCCGGTGCCGTCGCCGGAGCCGTCCCCGTCACCGGAGCCGGGTGCGGACGGGGCGTCCGAGGGGTCGCCGGCCGAGCCGTCCGTGCCGTCGTCGCCCGGCTCGCCGGGGGCGTTCAGCACGATCCACGCGACGTCGTTCGACGGGTCGGAGTCGAAGGGGTTGTCCCAGTCGGGCAGCGCCACCCGGCCCTTGGCGCCCTCCACGACCCGGTCGACGCGCAGCTCGAACGGGAAGGTCACCCGCGCGTCCTCCAGCATCGGGGTGGCCACCGAGCAGCGGTGACCGGGCTCGCTGCCGTCGACGGTGACGGTCCGGCACTGCTTCGGCGCCGAGGTGACGGTCGATCCCTCGGGCGCGACCACCGTGAAGGAGAACGGCTCGCCGCCGGAGCGCAGCGCGCTGATCCAGGCCGGCCCGTTGTTGCGGATCCCGATCTCCGCCGTGACCGTGTCCCCGGCCGCGCCGGACGCCGAGGCGCCGGTGAGCTCCAGGTCGTAGGTGTTGGTCGTCGGGAGGTCCAGCTCGGCGTACCGGGCGTACTGCGCGGGGTCGGCGTCCCCGGCCGCCCGCCGCAGCGTCAGGTCCGGTCCGCTGCCCCGCCGGCGCCCCTCGCCCTGGTGCAGCGTCTTCTCCTCGCCCGGCGCCAGGGGCCGGAACGAGTAGGAGAAGATGTCGTGCAGCGCGAAGTCCGCGGCCTTCACCCGCACCGGCCGGGACAGGGCGTACGCCGCCCCCGCGTCGAGGGTGTCCGGGAAGGTGCAGAGCACCTCGGTGTGCTGCCGCAGCAGCGGGCCGGTGTTCACCTCGGCCGACGAGCAGTTGCCGTGGTCGTCCGGGAAGGACAGTCCGCGCGAGCCGTACAGCCGCAGCACCGCGCCCTCGGACGGCAGCCCGCCGACGTTCATCACGCCCAGCGGCGGCTCGAAGGTGCCGCCGGCCTTCAGGTCCTCGGGCAGGGGAAGTGCGCGGTTGAGCAGCTCGGGGCCGCCGACGCGCACGTCGACGGTGAGCGGCGTGAAGTCCAGCCCCTCGCCCTCGCCGGTGACGACGATGCTGCCGGTGTCCCCGGACTCGCTGTCGTCGGCGAGGTCGAGCCGGATGCCGCCGACCCGGTTGTACGTCGTCCCCGCGTACAGGTCGTAGCCCGTGCAGACCGCGACCGGGCCGTCGGCCTCGCAGGGCAGGTCGGCCCGCGCGACGCCCTCCAGCCCGCGGGCGTCGATGCGGATCGTGTAGTCCCCGAGGTGCACCGGCGGGATGTCGCCGTCGCCCTCGAACTCCTTGCCCGGGACGTCGAGCCGCAGGTCGACCTGCGGCTCGGTGGGATCGCCGTTGTCCGAGTGGAGGGACAGGTCCACCCGGTCCTCGCCCGTGATCACCACCGGGAGGGGGGCGTCGGCCGCGTGGGCCGCGCCCTGGACCCCTGCGGCGGCCAGCGCCGCGGCCCCCACCGCTCCCAGCGCCGCGAGCCGCGCGCGCAGCCGTCTCGCCTGCTGTGTCATGAAAGGCTCTTTCGTCGAACTTCGTCGAACGGGACGTGCCCGGCTGGGTCACGTCCCGTTCGACACCGCCCGGAGCCGATCAGTTGCTCACGGATGCGTCACACGACGATCACGATCGGACACCGCGCCCGGAGATGCCGGACATGCCCGCCGACTCCGGTCACCCGCCCGGTGGTTCACGCCTTCGGCGCCACCTTGCTCAGGCCGTTGATGATGCGGTCCATCGCGTCGCCGCCCGTGGGGTCGGTCAGGTTGGCGAGGAGCTTCAGCGTGAACTTCATCAGCATGGGGTGCGTGAGGCCGCGCTGGGCGGCGATCTGCATGATCTTCGGGTTGCCGATGAGCTTCACGAAGGCGCGGCCGAGCGTGTAGTAGCCGCCGTAGGTGTCCTTCAGGACGCGGGGGTAGCGCTGGAGGGCGATCTCCCGCTGGGCCGGGGTGGAGCGCGCGTGCGCCTGGACGATGACGTCGGCGGCGATCTGCCCGGACTCCATCGCGTAGGCGATGCCCTCGCCGTTGAACGGGTTCACCAGGCCGCCCGCGTCGCCGACCAGCAGCAGCCCGCGCGTGTAGTGCGGCTGGCGGTTGAAGGCCATGGGGAGGGCGGCGCCGCGGATCGGGCCGGTCATGTTGTCCGGGGTGTAGCCCCAGTCCTCCGGCATGGACGCGCACCAGGCCTTGAGGACCTCGCGCCAGTCCAGTTCCTTGAAGGAGTCGGAGGTGTTGAGCACGCCGAGACCGACGTTGCTGGTGCCGTCGCCCATGCCGAAGATCCAGCCGTAACCGGGCAGCAGCCGGTCCTGCGGGCCGCGCCGGTCCCACAGCTCCAGCCAGGACTCCAGGTAGTCGTCGTCGTGGCGGGGCGAGGTGAAGTACGTCCGCACGGCCACGCCCATCGGGCGGTCCTCGCGCCGGTGCAGCCCCATCGCGAGGGACAGCCGGGTGGAGTTGCCGTCGGCGGCCACCACCAGCGGGGCGTGGAAGGTGACCTCCCGCTTGTCCTCGCCGAGCTTGGCCCTGACGCCGGTGATGCGGCCGGTGCGGTCGTCCACGACCGGCGCGCCGACGTTGCAGCGCTCGTACAGCCGGGCGCCCGCCTTCTGCGCCTGCCGGGCGAGCTGCTCGTCGAAGTCGTCGCGCTTGCGCACGAGTCCGTAGTCCGGGAAGGAGGCGAGATCCGGCCAGTCCAGCTGGAGGCGGACGCCGCCGCCGATGATGCGCAGGCCCTTGTTGCGCAGCCAGCCGGCCTCCTCGGAGATGTCGATGCCCATGGCCACGAGCTGCTTCACGGCGCGCGGGGTGAGGCCGTCGCCGCACACCTTCTCGCGCGGGAACTCGGTCTTCTCCAGCAGGAGCACGTCGAGGCCGGACCGGGCCAGGTGGTAGGCGGTGGTGGAGCCGGCTGGCCCCGCGCCCACGACGATCACGTCGGCGGTGTTGTCGGAGAGGGGCTCGGTCACGGCGGGATCTCCCCAGAGTTCGAAATCTTCGTGCCGACCGGCACTGGACACAGGCAGTCTATTCAGCGGACGTGATCACCCGGCTGAAGGGCTGCCCCGTGAACCGAGCACTCCCCGCCGTACGGCTGCGGGTTCCCACCGACGAGGACGCCGTCACCTGGCACCGCATCTTCGCCCACCCCGACGTCATGGAGTTCCACGGCGGCCGGCCGGCGGCGCTGTCGGTCTACGAGGAACTCACCGCCCGCCAGCGCCGGCACGACGCCGAGCTGGGCTTCTGCCTGTGGAGCGTCCTCGACGAGAACGGGCAGGTCATCGGCTTCACCGGCGCCCAGCCCTGGGAGCGCGAGTGGGGCCCCACCGGCGAGGTCGAGATCGGCTGGCGGCTCGCCCGCGAGCACTGGGGCAAGGGCTACGTCACGGCGGCGGCCCTGCAGACGCTGGACCGGGTGCGCGCGGCGGGCCTGACGGGCGTGGTGGCGATGGTGAAGGCCCGCAACACCCGCTCGATCGCGGTGACCCGGCGGCTGGGCATGCGTCTCGCCGAGACGCTCACCCTCCCCACCACGCGGAAGGAGTGCCACTGCTACCGCCTCGACCTCTGACGACCCCCGCGACCGGCTACTCCGCGTAATAATCCGTCACGGATCCTCACGGAGTGCTTCCGCAGGACGCGCCCCCGGCCTACCCTGCCGGTACCGCTGGGGGTGACGTCCATGCGCAGGACAGCCGAGGGACACGGGACCGGTGACGTGCGCGTGCCGCGCCTGGTCGGGCTGATGGCCGTCGACGCGCGCGAGTCGGCCCGCGCGCGGGGCCTGTCCGTCGACGCGCCCGGCCGTCCGGACTTCCCGCACGCCGTCGTGGACCACGTGGTCCGCCAGTACCCGCAGCCCGGCACCCCCGTGCCCCGCCACTCCGTGGTGCACGTGTGGCTGGACTTCGACGAGGACGAGGGCGAGGGCGGCGGAGGGGTGCGCGTGCCGCGCGCTCCGCTGCCGCCGCCGGGCGGGCCCCGGCGCGAGCTGGAGGAGCCGGGCGCCGGGGCGCCCGTCGTGGTGCTCAGCTCTCCTTGAAGCCCCGGTGCAGGGCCACCACACCGCCGGTGAGGTTCCGCCAGGCCACCTTGGACCAGCCGGCGCCCTGCAGCCGTTCGGCCAGCGCGGGCTGGTCGGGCCAGGCGCGGATGGACTCGGCGAGGTAGACGTACGCGTCCGGGTTGGACGACACCGCGCGGGCGACCGGCGGCAGGGCGCGCATCAGGTACTCGGTGTAGACGGTGCGGAACGGCGTCCAGGTGGGGTGCGAGAACTCGCAGATGACGATGCGTCCGCCGGGCCGGGTCACCCGGTGCATCTCGCGCAGCGCGGCGTCGGTGTCCTGCACGTTGCGCAGGCCGAAGGAGATGGTGACGGCGTCGAACACGTCGTCCTTGAACGGCAGCCGGGTCGCGTCCCCGGCCGTGTACGGCAGCCAGGCGTTGTTCCGCTTGCCGACCCGGAGCATGCCCTGGGAGAAGTCGCAGGGCACGACGTAGGCGCCGGTGCGGGCGAAGGGCATGGAGGAGGTGCCGGTGCCGGCCGCCAGGTCCAGGACCTTCTGCGCGGGCCGCGCGCCGACCGCCTTCGCGACCTCCTTGCGCCAGCGCCGGTCCTGTCCGAGGGACAGCACGTCGTTGGTCAGGTCGTACCGTTCCGCGACGTCGTCGAACATCGAGGCGACTTCATGCGGCTGCTTGTCCAGGGATGCGCGGGTCACGGGCCCATTCTTGCAGCCGCGCCCCCGCCCGCCCGCGGCGGCGTACCGGTACGGGCGCGAGCGGTCTCAGCGCCGGCGGTGGACCAGGCGCCCGCCGACCACGGTGGCCACGCAGGTGGACGCGCCCTGCCGGACCAGTCCGTCGCGGTCGGGCACGTCGAACACCGCGAACCGCGCGGGGCTCCCGGCGGTGAGGGCCGGCAGCAGCACGAGCGGCACCGGGGAGAGCGCCGGGGGCCCGGGCAGCGCGGGCGGACGCCCCGCCAGGGCGAGTCCGGCCCGGCGCACGGCGTCCAGGGCCTCGCGGCCGCGGATCTCACCGGCGACGGCGACCGTGCCGTGCGCCAGCAGGCGCTGCACCCCGCGCCGGGCGCTGGCGCCCCGCGCGGACGGCGCGGAGGCGAGGAGGGCCCGCGCCCGCAGCCCGAACAGCGGCTCGGTGCCGAGCCGGTCCGCCTCGCGCGGGTCGGGGTGGTAGGCCTGCTCCAGCAGCTCCGGACCGTACGGGTTGAGCAGTCCGGGCGTCAGGATGCCGGGCCACCGCCGCAGCCGGGCGTCCGGGCGGGCGGCGGCCAGGTCCTCGTACGGGCCGACGGCGGCGATGTGCGCGCCGTCGACCAGCACGGCCGTGTCGGGCGAGGCCTCGGCGACGTGAAGGGTCAGCACGCGGACGTCAGTTGGCGGGCAGGAGCTTCAGCTCCGGGTGGGCCGTGCCGCCCTCGATGGCGGTGGACGAGATGTGCGAGACCACGCGGTCGTCGACCGGGTCGTTCGCCGGGTCGTCGTGCACGACGAGGTGCTCGTACGTCGTGGAGCGCTGCGCCGGGACCCGGTCCGCCTTGCGGATCAGGTCGATGATCTCCAGCCGGTTGGAGCGGTGCTTGGCGCCGGCGGAGGAGACCACGTTCTCCTCGAGCATGATCGAGCCCAGGTCGTCCGCGCCGTAGTGCAGGGAGAGCTGGCCGACCTCCTTGCCGGTGGTCAGCCACGAGCCCTGGATGTGCGCCACGTTGTCCAGGAAGATCCGGGCGATGGCGATCATCCGCAGGTACTCGAAGAGGGTGGCCTGCGTGCGGCCCTTCAGGTGGTTGTTCTCCGGCTGGTAGGTGTACGGGATGAACGCGCGGAAGCCGCCCGTGCGGTCCTGCACGTCCCGGATCATCCGCAGGTGCTCGATCCGCTCGGCGTTGGTCTCGCCGGTGCCCATCAGCATGGTGGAGGTGGACTCCACGCCCAGGTTGTGGGCGATCTCCATGATCTCCAGCCAGCGCTCGCCGGACTCCTTCAGCGGGGCGATGGCCTTGCGCGGGCGCTCCGGCAGCAGTTCGGCGCCGGCGCCGGCGAAGGAGTCCAGCCCGGCCGCGTGGATCCGCTGGATCGCCTCCTCGACGCTCACCTTGGAGATCCGCGCCATGTGCTCGACCTCGCTCGCCCCCAGGCTGTGGATGACGAGCTGCGGGAACTCCTTCTTGATGGCCGCGAAGTGCTTCTCGTAGTACTCGACGCCGTAGTCCGGGTGGTGGCCGCCCTGGAACATGATCTGCGTGCCGCCCAGCTCGACCGTCTCCGCGCAGCGGCGCAGGATGTCGTCGAGGTCGCGGGTCCAGCCCTTGGCGGTGTCCTTGGGGGCCGCGTAGAACGCGCAGAACCTGCACGCCGTGACGCACACGTTCGTGTAGTTGATGTTCCGCTCGATGATGTACGTGGCGATGTGCTCGGTGCCCGCGTACCGGCGCCGGCGGGCCGCGTCGGCGGCGGCGCCCAGCGCGTGCAGCGGGGCGTCCCGGTAGAGGACCAGGGCCTCTTCGGGGGTGATCCGCCCACCGGCGGCGGCACGGTCGAGGACGGGCTGAAGGTCGGCCTTCTCGGTCACCGGTGTCCCTTTCTCAGGGGTGTGGACGGACGGAATCAGCGTACGTCAGCCGTCCCCGCGCGCCGACGTCAGGCCGTGTACGCACCGATCAGCAGCCCCGCGAAGGCCCCGCCGACCAGGAACGGACCGAACGGGATCGACGTCTTGCGCCCCGCCTTCCGGGCGACCACGAGCGCGCCTCCGTACAGCGCCCCGCACAGGAACCCGGCGAGGGTGCCGAGCAGCACGGTGGGCCAGCCGTACCAGCCGAGGACCGCGCCCGCGCCGAGCGCCAGCTTCACGTCGCCGAAGCCCATGCCGGCCGGGTTGACCAGGAACAGCACGAAGTAGCCGGCGCCGAGCGCGAGCGCGCCCAGCAGGGCGGTGCTCCACTCCCCCGCGTGCTCGGGGACCAGCGCGGTCAGGCCCAGCAGCACCAGGGCCGTCGCGGCGAACGGCAGGGTGAGCGGGTCGGGCAGCCGCTGCACCCGGAGGTCGACCGTCGCGAGCAGCACGCCCGCGGGCGCCAGCAGCAGCCACACCGCCAGCTCCGGGCGGGTCCCGGTGGCGGCGGCGAGGGCCGCGCAGACCAGCGCGGTGACCGCCGCGAGGACGGCGGCGCCCTTCCCGTACGGACCTGACGCGCACGCCCGGCAGCGGGCCGGGCCGAGCCAGCCCGCCAGCGGGTGCCCCTGCGGGCACGCCGTGCGCCACTCCTCCCCGGCGGGGACGGAGAACCGGTGGGCGGCGCGGGGCAGCAGCGCGCCGGCCGCCCCGCCCCACAGCGCGGCGACGGCGATCAGCACGGCCTCCGGTCCGTCGGTCATCCCGTCCGGCCGCTCAGCCCGCCGCCGCGACCGCGTCGCGCCACGCCGGCAGCAGCTCGTCGAGCAGCGCCTCGGTGCGCGGCGGCAGCCCGCGGGCCCCGCTGCGGGCCACCAGGTCGGCGGCGAGGGCGGTGAGCCGCTCAGGGTCGTCCAGGGCGTGGGTGGCGCGCAGCAGTTCGTTCCACAGCCGCTCGTCGGCCGGGGCGGTGCGCAGCGCGGCGTTCAGCGCTTCGATGGCCTTCTCCGCGCGGTCCTTCTCCATGTGGAACGCGGCGAGCGCGAGACCGGTGTCCGCGACGAGCAGCGGGAGCTGCGCGTCGACGATCTCGTGGGTGAGCCAGCGGTAACGGCCCTCGGGCCGGTCCGCCAGCAGCGGCCCGCGCACCAGCACCAGCGCGTCGGTGAGCAGCCGCCCGCGCACCGCCCGGCTGTCGACGCCCTTGCCCTGCGTCGCCTCGTGGTACAGCGAGCGCAGCACGTCCAGGTCGGACACCACGGACTTGGCGAGGGTGAGCCGGCCGGTGTCGTCGGTGCGCAGCCGCGGGGCGCCGTCGGGGTCGGTGCCGAGCCAGTCCCGCAGCCGGTCGATCAGCGCCTCGCGTACGTCGTCGGTGACGCCGCGCGGCCACAGCGCGGAGGACAGCACCCGCGGGTGCACGCCCTCGCGGTGCAGGAGCAGCAGTGCCAGCGCCTCGTGCAGCAGCGCGCTGCGCTCGCCGTCCGGTGTCTCGAGGCCGATGATCTCGTACGGCCCGACCAGGCGCGCGTACACGGCGGGCCGGCCCTGCTCGCTGATGTCGACGAGGAACGGCGGTGTGGCGCCCGGCCCGTCGGGGCCGCGCTCCGGGTCGGTGTCGGTGAACAGTTCGACGACCGCGCGCCGTTGGGCGGCGGGCAGCAGCTGGGCGTCGAGTTCCAGGCCGAGCAGCGGGGCGAGCAGCTTGCCCGCGCCGGTGATCTCCATCTCCCAGGCGGCGCCCGGCAGATCGCCGCTGCCGGTGCCGACGAGGTAGCCGATGCCGAGGCGGCTCGCGTCGGCGGCGAGCTCGGCGAGCGTCAGGGCGTCCTCGGGGGACGGCTCGGCGGCCAGCAGCACCAGGTGCGGGGCCCAACGGGTGTGCCGGGCCGGGCCGGTGCGGCCGGTGAGCACGGAGTCGTGGCCCGCGGCGCCGAGCGCGCCGCGCCGCTGCCGGGTCTCCGCCTCCATCGTCTCGATCAGCGCCTCGACGCCGTCGAGGTGGCGCAGCCGGCTGGGCGCGAGGGCGGTGAGGTCCTCGCCGAACCCGACGAGGGTGATGGTCATCCGGTCCGACCAGCCGTTGGTGGCCAGTTCGGCGGCGACGGAGGCGAACACCGCCGCCCGGTCCTCCTCGCGGCCGCTCAGCGAGACGATGCCGGGGACGGACTCCAGGTTGAGCAGCAGCCGGGAGTCGTCCATGGTGCCGAGGCTGACCAGGCCCGGGTAGGGCGCGGCGGTGTCGGCGTCCTCGTACTGCTCGGCGTCGGCGCGGGCCAGCATCCAGAACGTCTGGTCCTGCCCGAGCCGCCACGGGGACGGCGGCTTGCCGGACGGCTGGGCGAGCTGGAGGTGCAGGTCGCCGTTGCTGAGCCAGGCCGCGTAGACCGTGGGCAGCGGGCGGGACTCGGCGGCCAGCGACGCGGCCAGCCCGCGCAGCGACCGGTCCAGCAGCCGTACGCCCTCGGGATCGGCGCCGACCAGCAGCGCGTCCTGCACGTCGAGGGCGTCGCCGGCGGGCGTCGGCGGCTCCATGCCGCGCCGCCCGCCGACACCGGCGAACGCCGACTGCCACAGCGCCTGACGGCGCCGGTGGCCGAGCGCCCCGAGCAGACCGGCGGCCAGCAGGGGAGCGGCCAGCAGGGCCTCGGGCAGCCCGAAGGACGAGGAGTCCCGGGCGGGCGTGGCGGCCTGCTCCGGGGCGGGGCGCCGGAGGTCGGCGTGACCGGTCCCGGGGGCGGGCGCGGGCCGCTGCTCGGGCACGTTCACGTGGGCGGTCCCGCCGCCACTGCCGCTGTCCCCGCCGCCCCGCGCCTGGTCGCCGCCGCCGGCCGCGCCGTCACCGGTCCTCGCGTAGTCGCTGATCTGCTGCCGCACCTCCGGCGACACCTCGGGGGCGTCGTCCGGCATCTCCACGAGGTCGCCGCCACGCGCGTCGCCGGGCATCTCCATGATCCAGCCGGGCCGGATCAGGCTGGCCTCGGACAGCCGCGAACCGTCGGGCTGCACCCGGTCCTTGTTGAGCTCGAAGATCTCCTTGTAACGGCGGCCGTCACCGAGGTGCCGCTCGGCGATCTCCCACAGGGAGTCGTGGTGACGCCCCTCCGGCGGCTGGATCCGGTAGAACTTCGTGTCGCCCTGCTGCTTGGCGGCGGGGGCCGCCTCGGTGTGCGAGGCCTGCTCGGCGACCGCTGCGGCGGCGCCGGCCGCCTGCTCCTGGTGCTGGGCGAAGAGACCCGGCGTCTGCTGGGCGGCGGCCACGGTGGGCCGCTGGTTGTCGTCGAGGGTCTGCCCGAGCTGCGCGAGCGACGGCGTGAAGCTGGCGGCGGTCGCGCCGACCAGCAGCAGCGCGGCGACGAGCTGACGGGCGAGCAGCTGGCTGGGTCCGGCGCCGGGCACCCGCCCCGGCACCCCGACCCCCGACAGCGCGGCCTTCATCTCCACCAGCACACAGGCGGTGAACTGCGCCCAGGCGAGCCAGACGACGAACGTCAGGATGGAGAGGAAGGTCGAGACGGAGATGTCCTGCCTGAGCCACTCCATCGGCTCGAACGTCTCCGGGAACGGCCAGCCCGCCGTCATCGCCAGCGCCACCGGCACCCCGACGAGCAGCACCGCCAGCGCCACGAACGCGAGGAACGCCTTCACGAAGTCCCCGAACGTCCGCTGCCGCACCCGGACCGGCTGCGGCGTGCGGTTCCTCGGAGCCGTCGAGCTGGACGGGCGGGGACTGCGGCGTCGCGGCATGGCGGGTGTCCTGAGGGTGGGAGGAAGGGGTCGTCGGGGCTACGGGGATCTTATTGACTCGGAGGGCCGCAGTCGAAGGGTGCGGTCCGTCCCCGCCGGGCGGCGGCCCCGCGGCACCGTCCGCCGGCTCCGAAGCCGACGGGCCGCCGGCCCCGGACCACGCGGCGGCAGCCCGCGCACGCGACGAACTCCCTGCGGGCGCTGGACCACGGCATCACGCAACGGACCCCGGACGACCCGGCGTACCGGTTCCACCCGGCCGCCGGGGCGGCCCGTCACGCGAAGTCCCGGATCAAGGAGTGACAAGGTCGCACCACACGTACGTGCCCCGGCTGCCGTCCCGGGCATGGGGGCTGCCCCGGGCGTCCCTCGGGGGGCCTGAAGGCGGACGGTTCCGGCGCCGGGCGCCCTGGACCACCGGCCCGGTGGCGGCCGTACCCTGCGTAGGGTGCGCAGTCAGTCGCCGGCCGAGGGGGAATCACATGGGTGAGGGCAAGTCCGATCTCGCGCTTCCGCTGTCCGACCTGGAGGACTACGGGCGCCGGCTGCGGTCGGTCAAGAAGCGGATGAACCACACGAAGAAGCTCTTCGACTCGTACAAGGACGACATCGGCGACAGCACGGTGAACGACGCGCTCGCCGACTTCGAGTCGAACTGGGAGGACGGGCGCGAGGACATCACGCAGCAGCTCGACGCGCTCGCCGACATGTCCGACGCGGTGGTCCGCGAGTTCAACAAGCTCGAGAACGAACTCACCAAGCAGGTCAACGAGAAGATGAAGGTCGAGGACAAGCGCCCGGGCAAGGGGGCCGGGGCCGAGGAGTGACCTTTCCGGCACCGGCCCCGCGTCGCCGGCTCAGTACAGCGACGCATGCAGGTGGCCGTCCACCGAGACGCCCCGCGCGGAGAGCGGGACGAGCAGGCGGGCATTGCCCTCCTCCCCGTCGCGTGCGTACCGCTCGACGAGCTGCTCCGCCTGGTACCCGGCCCAGGAGGGCAGGTCGAGCGTGCCGGTCACCGGGAACGGCACGCAGTCCTCCGAGCACTCCAGGCCCAGCGTCGACAGGCCGTCGGTCATCGGCGGGTTCACTCCGTCCGGGTCAGCGAGGAGGCGATGGCGTCGGACAGCCCGGGGCACGGCGTCAGCCGACCTCGTTCTCCGCAATCGCCTGACCGCGCACCACCACGTCGCCGCCGTAGAACATCCCCGTGAACACGGGCGAGTACGTGAGCTGGACCTCGACCTCGACCGCGTCGACCGTCGCCGTCACGCAGTGGGTGGCGGCGATGTCCGGGCCGGACATGTCCATCTCGCGGGCGAAGGCCTTCACCCGGGCGTCACAGTTCTCGTAGTTGATGGGGGCGGGGCCGCCCTCGTTGTCGTAGAGGGCCTCGCGGTCGATGTCCTGGGCGGCGTAGCGGGCCGCCTGTTCCGCGATGTCCGCCGCGCGCTCCCGCTTGGAGATCGACATGCCGCCGTCGATGACGAACGCCGCCAGCGACAGGAACACCAGCGCGAAGATGATCACCGCCCCGGCGCCCGAACCGCGGTCGTCCAGCCGCCCGGCGCGGTCCGCGCACCAGGCGCGGACGCGTGCGCGCAGGTCCGGGAGGCCGCCCTCGGATACACGTGCCGTCACGCCGTCCTCCGGTACGGGTCGAGCGGCGAGCTGAAGCTCGAGGTCAGCGTCGTCGGGATGTCCAGGCCCAGCATGGCGAGACCGCGCACCTCGCAGCTCACCCGGACGCTGAACAGGGTGTCCGGCTCGAAGCCCTGGCTGGTCTGGACGACCGTCACCGGGCCCGAGCAGATGTCCTGGAGGTTCGCCTCCGCCGCCGCCCGCGCCTCGGCCATCGCCGTGGCGTGGTCCTTCTGGATCGACCCCGCACGGGCCGCGTCCCGCGCCGCACCATCCAACGCGCCCCGGCCGTCGACCAATTGGCCGAACGCCACCAGGACGAGGATGAACAGGATCATCACGGGGGCGAGAATGACGACCTCGACGGTGGACAGACCCCGGTCGGCGGCGTCCTGCCGCCCCGCTCGCCACCGTCCGCCGAGAACGGAGACGGAACGGCGCATCAGTTCTCCCCCTCCTGCACGAACCGCTCCACCGGCCCCACCGACTGCGCGTGCACCGTCAGGTCCAGGCCCGGGAACACCGTCGGGATACGGGCCGTGATCTCCACGCCGACCGTGTTCTGCTCCGGCTGGAGCATCTTCACGTCCGGGGCGATGACCAACTGCGGGCCCAGCTGCCGGATGTAGCTGTCCACCACGTCCCGTGCCTCGCCCCGCCAGGCGCCCGGCTCGGCGTCCGCCGTGGCCCGCGCCTTGCGCGCGCCCGCCTGCGCCGCCGCCTGGGCGACATGATCCGCGAAGAAGTACAGCGCGAACTGCACCGTCGCGAAGATCATGAAGAACAGGACGGGCGTGAGGAACACGAACTCGATCGCGGTCATGCCGGAATCGCCGCGGGCGGAGGCGGCCTCCACCCGTCGGCGTACCCAGCCGCGTACGCGCACCGGCATCCCCGTGGACGTCGAGAAGGTACGTGCGGTCAGCAGGTCTTGCCCGCGTCCGCGCCCTTGATGCAGTCGCCGACCTTGTTGGCTCCCTCGCTGAGCGCGGCGTTGATGATCGCGGCCACCACGCCCACGATCGCCACGACGACGGCCGAGATGATGACCCACTCGACCGCGGAGGCGCCGCGGTCCAGCTCGCCGGAGCGCGCCCGCTCGACACGGGCCCGCAGGAAGGTGACCAGGAAATCGACGGCGGGGACGCCGGTGTGGAAGGTACGTCCGTTCATGACGCGTTGTCCTCTCGAATTCGGTTCACGGAAGCTCTGACGTACGGCGCGCGGTCCGCGGTTCGCGGCGCACTCGTCCGGTCTCTCACACCTGGAACACCCGCATCGCCGCCGGAAAGATCAGGAACACCAGGAACCCCGCGCACAGCAGCAGCTGCGCCACGAGCATCGACTGGGACTTCTCACCCGCGCTGCCCTCGATCTCGGCGAGTTCGCGGTGGCGCATGGTCTCGGCGCGCGAGGCGAGGGACTCCCGCACCTTCGCGCCGTCGTCCGCGACCAGCGCCAGCGAGGCGGAGAGGTCCTTGAGCTCCTCCACACCCAGCTCCTCGCCGAGCTGACCCAGCGCCTGCCACTGGCTGACACCGGTGATCCGGGCGTCGGCGAGGGCGTTGCGGATCCGCTGCGTGGCCCAGCCGTCGGACACCTCGGCCGCCGCCATCAGCGCCTCCGGCAGACCCCGGCCGCCGGCCAGGCTCATCGACACCAGGTCCAGGTACGCGCCGATCACCCGGCGCAGGTCGCGCCGCTTCTCGGCGGCGTCCCGGCGCACCTCCAGGTCGGGCAGCACGAAGAACAGCACCGCGCACAGCAGCGCCAGCCACACCGGGATCACCGGGCTGCTGCCGAAGCCGAGCTGCCAGACGATGGCGAACAGGAACGGCCCGAAGAACAGACCCGCCACCGCCAGCAGCACCTTGGTCGCCAGGAACTTCTCCCAGCTGCGCTCCAGCACGGCGAGGTCGGCACGCAGCGACCGCTGCTCCCAGCCCTGCTGCCGGTAGACCTCGGCGACCTTCTCGCCCACCTGGGCGCGCAGCGCGGCGAAGCGGCCGGAATCCGTGTCCGCGGGCCGTGCCGACTCGTACGCCGTGCCGCGGGCCCGCATCGCGTCGATCCGGGCGACCTGGGAGAGGGCGCTGCGCTTGGCGGGCATCAGCGCGCGGACCAGGACGTAGACGCCCAGTCCGACGACCGCGCCGACGACCACCGGCATCGTCAGTCCGTCGTTCACCGGCGTACCCCCTCCTCCGGCTGGAACGGCGACTGCTGCGCGGACGCGGCGCCCGGGGTGCGGGGACGCACCAGGCGCACCGACGACTCGTCGCGCACCAGGAAGCGTTCGGGCGTCTCGATGGTGGACAGCTTGCGCAGCCACCAGAAGCCGAGCGCGAACAGCCCGCACACGCAGGCGAGGACGACCTGACCGACGGCCGTGCCGTACGGCTCCACGAAGTCCCGGTTGAAGATGGACAGTCCGAGCACGAACGCGATCGACACGGCGACCACGATCTGCACCGAGCGGCGCGTGGACGCGCGCTGCGCCATCACGCGCTGCCGCATGTCGACCTCCTCGCGCGCCGACTTGGCGAGCGCGCCGAGCACCTGCCGCAGACCGGGGCCGCGCAGGCGGGCGTTGAGGATGAGGGCGGCGACGATGATGTCGGCGGAGGCGTCGTCGATCTCGTCGGCGAGCTGCTGCAGCGCCTCGGGCAGCGGGGTGCGGGCGCGCAGCCGGTCGACCAGCGCGTCGAGGTGAGGGCGCAGCACGGGCGCGGCGGCCCGCGCGGACGCCGGGATGGCCTGCTCCAGACCGACCGCGCCGGCGATGGTGTCGCGCAGCGACTCCGTCCACGAGGCGAGCGCCTCCACGCGGCGCATCGCGGCCCGCTCCTCGGAGGCGCCGCCGAAGAGGCGGTCCCAGAAGAAGACGAGGACGGCGGAGGCGACACCGGCGACGGCCCAGCGGGTCATCAGCAGCGCGGCGAGGCCGACGAGCACGGCCAGCGAACCGCGCCGCCCGGCGAACCGCATCAGCTCGCCCGCCCGCTCGCTCGCCTTCTGCTTCTCGTGCTCGGGCTTCGCGGGCAGACCGCGCACGGCGACGAGGAGCAGCGCGAGACCGCCGCCGACGGCGACACCGCAGCCGAGCGCGTACAGCACGGTGGTGGAGAACAGTCCGCCCATGGTGCCGACCGAGCCGAGCGCGGCCAGGTCGGCGGTGGCGGGCACGGGGGCGGTCAGGGGCGTGGTCACGGACGCGGTCAAGGGGGTGCTCACGGAGGCGGTCACGTGCTCGGGCGTCATCGGCTCACCCCCACGTTCCGCTGGGCCGGTAGCCGTGGGCCATCAGATCCTCCAGGCAGGCTATGGGGGCGTGCGGGACCACCCGGCCGTCGGGCGTCTCGGCGAACACCTCGCTGGACAGCACCCGCCCGTCCACGCCGTTGACCTCGCGCACCGAGGTGACCATGCGCTGGAGGCGGCCGCCGCTCTGGTAGCCGTTGCGCCGCTGGATGAAGACGACGAAGTTCACCGCGCCGGCGATGAGCATCTGGCTGGCCTCGATCGGCAGCCGCTCGGTGGCCTGGAGGGCGTAGGTGGAGATGCGGTTGAACACCTCGCTGGAGCTGTTGGCGTGGATCGTGGACAGCGAGCCGTCGTTGCCCTGGGACATCGCGTTCAGCATGGTCACGATCTCGTCGCCGAGGACCTCGCCGACGATGACCCGGGAGGGGTTCATACGCAGCGACCGGCGCACCAGCTCCGCCATGGAAATGGCGCCCTGCCCCTCGGAGTTGGGCAGCCGCTCCTCGAACGCCACCACGTTGGGGTGCAGATCGGGGAACGTGTCGAGGCCGAGTTCCAGCGCGCGTTCCACGGTGATCAGACGCTCGTGCGGGGGGATCTCGTTGGCGAGGGCGCGCAGCAGGGTCGTCTTGCCGGCGTTGGTGGCGCCCGCGATCATGATGTTCTTGCGGGCGCGGACCGCACAGGCGAGGAAGTGCCCCAGCTCGGGGGTGAGGGTGCCGTTGCCGACCAGGTCGGAGATGAACACCTTGCCCATGCGGGCCCGGCGGATGGACAGCGCGGGCCGGCGGGCCACGTCCATGACGGCCGACAGACGCGAACCGTCCGGCAGCCGCAGGTCGAGCTGCGGGTTGGCGGAGTCGAAGGGCCGGGACGACAGACCGGAGTAGGCGCCCAGCACCTGGATCAGCTCGATGAGCTCCTCGTCGGTCTCGGCGACCGGCTCGCCGCGCACCTCGCGCCCGTCGGCGTAGCCGACGAACACCTGGTCGCAGCCGTTGATGTCGATGTTCTCGACCTCGGGGTCGTCGAGCAGCGGCTGGAGCCGCCCCACCCCGAACAGCGCCGCGTGCACCGCGGCCGCGTACTGCTCCTCGGTCTCCGCGTCCAGCGGCGTACGGCCCGCGTTGATCTCGGAGCGGGCGTGCTCCTCGAGGATCTGGGCTATGACGGCACGGGCGTACTGCCGCTCGTCCTCGGTGGACATCGGCGTGACGCCGTTGACCTGGTCGAGGCGGCGCTGCTCCGCGATCCGGTCACCGGCCTCCTGGCGGAACCGCTTGACCAGGGAGTGGTCGACAGCGGTCATCGCCCGGCTCCGCGACCCTGGGGCGGCGGGGCGGCGTGCGCCTGCTGGGCCTGGGCCTGGGCGGCCCACGCGGCGCCGTACTGCTGGTACACGTCGGCCGTGACCTTGCGGGCCGAGCGGATCAGCAGCGACTTGTCCAGCCGGCCGCGGCGGCGCCCGGCGAGTTGTTCGGCGCCGGCCGGGTCGTCGGCGAGGGTGCCGACGACCCGGGCGCCGGTCTGCGCGTGCACGAGCATGTCGTTGACCTGGCCGGCCAGTTTGGCCGCGTTGCCCGGGTCGGCGACCAGGACGACGCCGATGACCGGGCTGTTCAGGGTGGCGGCGCCGCGTGATCCGCCGTGCAGCTTGCCGGCCAGCGCGGCCGCCCGGTCCCGCACGCGGGCCAGCGCCTCGGGCTCGGTGCGCGAGATCAGCAGAACGAGGGAGGCGTGCGGGAACAGCTCGGCGGCCGGGGTGTCACCGCTGATGCGCCCGCAGTCGGCGATGACGTCGGCGGGCGCGTTGGGCGAGTCGGCGAGGGCGGCGAAGGCGTGGCCGAGCGTGGGCCACAACCCGGCGAGTCCGGCGGCCTGCTCGGCGATGCCGAGCCCGACGAGCACTTCCAGTCCGCCGCTCAACGGCTGCACGTGGTCCCAGAGCTGATCGGGCACGAGGCCGCGCCGCGCGGTGGCGGCGATGGACAGCATGCCGGTGTTGGGGTTGAGCGGGCCGCCGTGCGCGGCGGCGCTGCGGTACACGAGGTCACCGCCCGCCGGGTCGGTCTCGGCGAGCAGCACGCGGCGCGGCCAGACCGCCGCGAGGGCGACGGCCGCGGTGGTGACGCCGGGGGAACCCTTGTCGGCGGCGAGGGCGATGAGGGCCATGGGTCGGGTGCCGCCTTCTAGTTGCCAGGGACGAGGACGAGCGCCACCTCGCCGTTGGTGGCGGCCTGGGTGAGCGCCGCGGCCTGCGCGTCGTCGACGAGGAGCGTCACGGGGAGGTTGGTGCTGCTGACGAGGTCGTCGCCCTTGGTGTTCTGGACGTAGTCCACGACCGCCTTGTCCACGATCACGGAGTCACCGCCGGAGGAGCCGGCCGACCCGCCGTCGGCGTCGTCACTCGACCCGGACCGGGAGGTCCCGCCGACGCGGTAGGCGGCCACGGTGGCACCGGACTTGAGGCCGGCGGGGTACTGCCCCTCCTTCAGGGACAGACCGACGAGGGCCTTGCCCTCGGGCACCTTGGCCTCCTCGCCGAACATCTCACCGACGGCGACCACGCCGCCGGGGATGGTGGTGACGGCCTTCAGCTTCTTCAGGGCGTCGAGCTGGGACCACTTCACGTAGTTGATGCCCGGGTCCTCGGCGACCATCACCGAGGTGGTGTTGCTGTCGTTGACCGCCTGCCCGGCCGGGATCTCCTCGGTGATCTTGACGACCTCGATGCGGTCACCCGCCTGCAGCACGAGCATGGTGGCGCCGAGCGCGCCCACCAGGATCAGCAGCACGGCCAGCGCGGCGAGGGCGGGCTTGCGCTCGCGGGGCGGAGTGGGAAGCCGCTCACCGACCGACGGCCCGGCCGGAGCCGCGGAACGACCCGCGCCCGCCCCCGTACGCTCCTGGATCTTCACGCAGCCGCTCCCCGTACACCCAAGATGATGTCTGCCAAGTTCCTCTGAAAAGCGGACACTTCACCAGCGTCCGCTCGCGCGCAGACATGCGGGACGTGCGGGACGCACCCACCCCGATCCGGGCAGATAGCCAACGCGTACGTGAGTGTCAAGCCATCGCACCGTATCAGCCGGGCATACGGCCCTCAAGACAAGTACATCCTCACCCGCCTCGGCCCGCTCACCGTTACTCATCTGCAATTTCATGCTTCAACAACCCAGTTGGGATCGGCCGCGGGACACCACTTCCGCTGTGCGGGCGCGAAGCTTCAACTCCCGCTTCCGGCCGCTCTTCGCGTCCACTCTCTCACCCGCCACACACGCCTCCCTCACCAACCGCTCACGAGGGCGTCGGAGGCGCGTGCCATCATCGTGCCCCGGCTCGGTGACCATTCGGTCGCCCAGGGCGACGGGCATCACGCCGATCCCGGCGCCGAGGGACGTCACCGAGCACGCGACGAGCAAGCATGCGGGGGAATCCACGGTGGCGGAAGCACGAACGGTGACACCGCCGCTCGGCGGCGCCGCGTTTGCGGCGGACTCACGCCTGTTGGAGGGGGTCCGTGCCGTCGGCGCGCGTACCGGGGTCGACTACACGGACGACGAGGCGGTGAGCGAACTGCTCGCGCGGCACCGGCGTGCCGTCGACCGGGCATCCCGCGGGCCCGCCGGATGGATCGGCGGTCTCGCCCTGGCGGCGGGCATGCTCTGGCCGTTCATCGGCCACACCGCCCCCGCGACGGCCGGCAAGCCACTGCTCGCCTACGCCCCCGCGGGTCCGCTGCTGGTCCTGGCCGTCACATGCCTCACGCTGGCCCACCTCCGCTGGAAGCGTGCTTTGACGCACAAGGAACTGGCGGGCTACCGCGAGGTGCTGGGCCTCGCCCGGGCCTACGGCATCAAACCGGCCCATGTGCCCGCGTGGCTGGAGGGACGCCGGGAGGACGGGGGCGGCAAGGGCGCCGCGCCGATAACGAGGTACGCACCGGCGGAACGGCCCGCCGAAGGCACCGGCACACCTTCGAAGGTGTCGCCTCCGCCGAAACCGGCCGCGGTGTCGGAGTACGAGCGCGTCGCCGACCAGGGCGGCTGGCACGACGAGGTGGGCTGGCTGCTGCTGTTCGTCGGCGGGATCGGCGCCGCGGTGGCGGTCAGTTCGGGCGAACCCCTCGGTCTCGCCGCGCTGGCGCTCGTGCCCCTCGCCGTCGTCGTCTGGGTCGCGGGCCACCGCCAGGGAAGCCGGAAGGCGGGCCTGCGGCCGGAGGCGGAGGCGTACGCCCGAGCAGTTGTGGCGGCCCGGGCGGCGGGAGTGGAGACTTCGGATCTTTCGCCTCAGCTGCGGGCGCTGCTCGACGACTGAAACTCTTATCCGTGCAGAGGCTTTGAGGAGTCCTTTGGTGAGCCGTTCCGCCGCGGCCATGGCCGTCGTCGCGCCGTCCGAGCGGCCGGCCCGGCTGATGGTCGCCTGCGCCGAGGTGAGGGGCTCCTCACTTCAGGAACACGATGACGAGGTCGCCCTGCACGAGTCTTCATCGGCGTTGGCCGCCGACAGGTTGGCCTGTACGCCGCAGGTGCCTGAGACGACTCAACTGCCACTGAGCGAGCAGGAGGCAGCCATCGCACGGGCCTTGACCCCCGAACCCCAGGGTCCGACAGGTAGCCACCACGCTCACGTTCCCCCCACGTCGTCGCCGCAGCAGGGGACGATCGGCTTAACGCCGACGACGTCACCCCACAGCGTGTCCCGTACGCGCCACGCCCAGTTCGTCCGCGCGGGTGACGTTGTCAGCGACTGCGAGGACGCAGACCGCGAAGCTGAAGTGACACACCGCTCTGGTACACCCAGCCCAGCGCACTTCCGGCGCTCTTCGCACTGGCATCGAGGACCGAGCAGCGGGGCCGTTGGGTGGCGTGGCACACAGTGCGGTTTCCGAGGAACGATTCAACTGACGTGACCTGCATGTTTCGAAGATACTTCCGATCACTCCCGTTCAGCCCCACGTGCCGTGATCGCCCCCTTCGCGGGCCTCTTCGCCCTGGCGAAACCGGAAACGACACCGATACCGTCTCTGCTCTCGACTGCACTTCTGTCTCACGGGGAGTCACTGTGAAGCGCCGATCTTTGCCCGTTGCTGTCGCGCTTGCGGCAACAGCAGCCCTGCTGCTGACGGCCTGCAGCGGCGGGGAGGACAGCTCAAATGACAGCGACAAGATCGCGGGTGCCGACAGCGGTGGCACCGCGCCGTCGACGTCGCCCACCGCATCAAAGAACGTTTCGGACATCAAGCGCCCGAAGCTGACCTTCCCCTCGGACTTCAGGATGGTGTTCGATCGCGCCGAGCCGTCCGACGCCAAACAGGCAGCGGCGCTCCATGACGCGGAGAACTTCGTGCGTGCCATCAACTACGGCATCGTCCAACAAGACGCAGAGCACTCGGCGTACAAGTTCTACTCCACACCCGGCGGCAGCGCTCAGGCGTATGCGAAAAAGCAGATCCAACAGTACGTCGACGGCGGCTGGACCATCACCGGTGTCCAGCGCTATACGCGGGCCAAGGTGGAGATGGCGGGTGATGGTAGCCGCGCCTCGGTTTCCTTCTGCGACGACGACTCGAAGTTCTACGGCAAAGAGGTCAAGACCCAGAGGGTCCTCAAGACTGAGCCCAGCGACAAGGACTACTACTTCTTCGAAATCGTCATGCAGGCATCCAAGGAGGCCAAGGGCCTGTGGACCGCTGAAACCATCGAGGTTCAGAAGGAGGCCACACAGTGCAAAGCGTAGCCCTCCGCAGCGTGTGCACAGTTGGCCTCGCAACCACCCTCCTCCTGACAGCCTCCCACAGTGCGTTCGCCGGCGGCCCCGTCGACAAGGGCACGGACACCGGCGCCGGCCTCGAGGGCGACAACCTCTACGCCAGGGCCACAGCTATCTCGTACGACACCTCGAAGAACGGCTCCGGCCCCCACGTCGGGTCCGTAACGGTCGCAGGTGCCTCCTGGTCACCCCCGGCATGCTGGCTGGCGCCCAAGTGGACCGCAAAACAGTTCGCCAAGGAAACTGAGGCCGGCTACAAGAAGGTCTCCAACGACCCCCAACAGGCTCCTCACGCGAGAAAGGGATCGTACGAGTTCCGCCAGATGTATAAGGACGGAAAGTACAAGAACTACAACCTCGACAAGCAGGACGAGGGAATGTGGTGGGGCCCAGTGGAAAACCCGAACGCTCCCATTCTCGAGCGTACCGCCTGCAATTCAACGCTTCCCTTCTGGGCCGAAAACGGCGATACACCGGACATCAAGAACGCCATCACTCCTGAAACCCTTGCGGGCCTGGCGTATGAACAGATCAAGGTCCCCGGAACCGAGGTGACGCTCGCTCCCGAGGCTGTGACCAAGGTCAACCTCCCCACATGGGCTTGGCTGGACAAGGGTGAGTTCCAACCCGTGTCAGTCACTGCTTCGCTTAACACACCCGGTCTCGACATCCAGGCAACCACCACGGCCGAACCGGTCTCCCTCAAACTGGCCCCAGGCACAGAAGATGCCGAGCTCTACCCCTCCTCCGGGGAGTGCCGGATCAACGGCGACGGCTCTATCGGAGAGCCATACGCCAAGGGTAAGGCCGACCGGACACCGCCCTGTGGTCTCAGATATCTACGGTCATCCGGCGACAGCACCTTCAAATTGCAGGCGACGATCACCTGGAAGATCACTTGGGCGGGAACCGGCGGCACGGGCGGCGACCTACCCGACGGCACCTTCGGCAACGATCAGGCAGTCACCGTTCAGGAGATCCAAGCAGTCAACCGTTGACCTGCAGAATGAACCTGCCTGCACTTTGACCGACCACCCTACGCCTTTGCGTAGCTCCGACACTCACCTCGACAACCCGGATGCCTCATATGTCCGACTTGACTGTCGACCTTGCACTTCTGAAGAAGTCGGCAAGGCAACTCAAGGAAATTCAAAAGGAATTCAGCGATCTCGGCGAGTGGAAAGGTGAGATCACTTCTGCAGTCGGGGCCACTGAACTCAAGAGCGCCATGACGGACTTCATTGACAATTGGGACGACAACAGAAAGCGTCTACTTGAGTCTCTGGAGAACGTCGGAAAAATGGTTGAAGCGACACGCGACGCCTTCCAGGGACTAGAGGACGAGTTGACCAAGGCTGGCAAGAAAAAGAAGTAACAAATTAATCCGCATACGTCACACCTTCCCTGAGGGGCCAATATGGCAAGGCCTACGGACTGGCATCCACTACGCGAAAGCGACCCAGTACCTGGCGATCCGACTGAGATCCGCGAACAGGTCAAGCACATGAAGAAGATCGCCGAGTATTTGCGCACTCAGGCGGAGGCGCTCACCGCCATGGCGGATGCCGACAACCTGAAAGGCAAATATGCTGACGAACTAGCCGAAAACGCCCGCGGGCTGGGGCGCAAACTCGATCTAGCAGAAGATCGATATCGCGAGGTGAAGGGGCACCTCTCCCACTGGGCTGACGAGCTGGAGGATTTTCAGAAGAGGGCGGACAAGGCACTCCGTGACGCACAGGAAGCCCAGCGGACCATCGAAAGCCGCTCCAAGAGCGACGATCATTCATCCGATGATGACAAGAAGGAGGAGGAAAAGAACGGTTCGGACGAAGATCCGGTCCTCAAACAGGCCAAGGAAGACCTAGAGGAGGCCCGTAAACGCCTCAACTCAGCAGAGGGAAGTTACGAGGAGCGCTCCGGCCACTTCGCCCGCAAAATTAGATCGTCCATCGATGACGACATGAAGGACAGCTGGTGGAACAACGTCAAGGGCTGGGTGGCTGACGCAGACTGGCTAGGAGACATCGCTGACTGGGCCAGTTGGGCCGCAACCATTGTCGGAGCCGTGGCCATATTCTTCCCAGCCTTGGGTGTGATTGCACTTGCCCTCACGGCCGTTGTAGCGGCTATCCACATCGCGCAGGCTGTCACCGGAAACGGGTCTTGGTTCGATGTGGTGATGGACCTCGGTGCACTGAAATTGGCGCGTAACGGGATGAAAGCAGCGAAGGCCATCAAGGCCTTGCAGCAGAACTCGCGCAAGGCGGCAGCAGGTCTTGCCAAAGAAAAATCTACCGCGCAGGCCGCGCAGGCCAACGCAGGGGCTCGGAAGACTGCAGCCAAGGCGGAGAGAAAGCGCGGCGGTGGTACGTCACGGAGAAACCGCGAGACCGCCCGAGCCAGACGGCTGCGCCTAGAGGCCGAGAACCGCGCTGCTGGGAAGCGTGCCGCCGACGAAGTGCGCGATGCCGAAATGCCGCAGGTTACCGCGAGCGACAAGGCGAGATCCATCGGGGATGAGAACCTTGCCAAACAGATCAAAGATATCAACAAGTGGCGTGACACGTACCCGAGCAGCCCCGAACTCGCCTCCAACGCTAGCCAAGCTCAACGCCACGCAGACGTGGTCCGGGGCTCATGGACGGTTTCCACTGTATTGGACGTGGGGGACAAGGGAGCGGACTCCATGACTGATGATGGTTACAGCAGAATGAAGGATCGCATGACCGCACCCGTAGGGTCCCAGTGGTGAAGGAGTCCGATCGATGACGGAACCTCGTCAGACCAAAGCAGATGACCAGAAAGTTCCTCTTCTCTCCTACTGCGTCGCGGGAGTGAAGGTGGTCTTCCTCCTGGCCGTTTTCCGAGTGCTGGCCGGCCCCTTCACCGAGGACATCTTCGGCGAGGAATTGCTTCCCATGCCTACCTGGGAATGGTTGGTGGTCACTGCCACACCGGTTATTCTCCTTTGGCTGGCGCGGCGCCCGGCCGACTGGGCGACACTGTCTAATGAGCGGATGTTCCTCAGGAGCGCGCTGGCGTTCTACCTCCTCTACGCACTGGCGTCCGCCCTGTTGCAAGGTGAATGGATCCTTTGGCTAGGGGTGGTCGCAAGCCTGGGTGGGCTGTCAGGAGTTCACTATCTCAATCATAGGGAGTCCGCGCATGGACGCTGAGCAGACGGCGGCGGCGGATGAGAGCAGTAAGCCCGCGACAGGTTATCGCCTTTTGCTGCCTTCCCAGTGGGCTCAAGTACCCCTGCGACAGGGCACGGAAGAAGCTGTCGGAAGCATCCTGAAGGACTTGTTTTCACGCATCCCGGAACATCTTCCCCCGGACAAAATCGGACCCTACAAGAGGGAAATATCGGCACGCTTTCGAAGCTCTGTCGCTCAGGCTCAGCAGAAAAACGGACTCGACCTATACGTTCCCGTGAAGCCTGTGGGTGATCAAAAATTCAACCTTGGCGCGTCAATCCTTGTGACGGAAACTACCCTACCGGAGCGCGAACCGGGAGCATCGTTTGCGGATCCCACCGACCTGGTGGTGCAGTTGCTGTCTCGGAAGGGGTCGAACGCTGATCTCAGTTCTGGAGAGGTCGACGGGGCAGTCGCCGTCCGGCGAGAGTTCGTGGCGGAGGCAGATCCCAACCACGGCGTAGGGGTCGCCTCGCGCCGGGTCGAGTACATCGCATCCGTTCCCGGAAACCCTGCCCGGTGGTTTGTGGCCGCCTTCTCGACGGTCGGAGGAGGGAACCCGAGAGATGAACTGGCAGAGGTTCTCGTCGAATGGTTCGATGCAGTTATGGCAACCTTTCGCTGGAGGTTCGAATGAGCGGTATTTTCTGGCCAATCATCGACATCGAATACGTCGACTCCTATTCCTGGGTAATCGTCCCCCCACGGTCAGGACCCTCAGCCCCCTTCGAGGAATGGGATGACATCAGATCCTGGTGCTTGGAACAGGCCGAAGGCCTGTGGTCGGAACGAGAGCTCGATCCTGGCCGTAACGGCGTGGAGTTCGTAGGTGAAACTCTGTCTCGTTGCGCCGAAGCCCTATGCCCTCCTGGGTCGGACCATTGGCTGTTTCTACATCTTGACCACCCAACAGATGTCCCGCTCCCGGTTTGCGCAGCAATCGGCCCGGCGAGAGAACCGCGCAACCCCACCCTGCGCGCTCTCACCGAGGCAGACGACCCGAACGCTGTTGAGCCACCTGTGGTGAAGACTTTCCACTCCGAACACCTGGGCGAAGGCATGACGACGTTTCGGTATGTCACCCAGAAAGATTCGCCGCATCTGCTGGCGTGTGTTCGATATGCATGGCAAGTCACTGAACACGAGGCGGACGTAGTTGTCTGGACAGCCACCGAAGACGTTGCCAGAGTCATGCACGCTGCTGCTGACCTGGAAGAACTGGCGCGCTCACTCGCCATCTTCATTCCCTGATGTAGGTCATTGGGCGATTCACGAGATCCGGATGAGCTTTCTCTCTGTGGCATCGTCCCGATAAGGAGAGGACATCCCAGATGCAGGCACAAAGTGCTGCCAGCATCGACGCCCGAGCCAGCAAGGGCGCTGACAAAGACGATCTCTGCTGCCAGGAGCATCCGTGCCCAGTCCACTGCCTTGAGCGGAGCATCTTCACCGGGTGCAAGGTTCAGCACGCGGCACTGGTCAAGCAGATTTTCAGCGTCCGCGAACGTCGGCGCGATGCCGTCCACGGCCTTTTACATCTCCTCGGTCAGTCCGGGCACCGACCAGGTCGCCAACAGCAACACCACGACATGCAAACCGGTCGGCAGGACCCCGTACGTGACAGTCTCCAACAGGCCCCCTGGAGCCGTACCCGAGGCTCCGCTCATCGCCAGGTCTGACGGATGCGTATGGCCGCACCAACCCGCAGTTCCGTGCGTGTGACCTTCGGCCCTCCGTGCTCGTTCGCGGAAATCTCGCCACAGTGTCCTCCGGTCCGGCTCGTGGCCCGCTGCCCGGCCCCGTTCACACAGCGCCACCGCGGTGCTCTTCGCCCAGCTCTTCACGTCGTCCGACGGTTCCAGTGGCAGGGGAACCCAGTCGGTCGGAACGACGGTCCCGCACGTACGGATGTCACTCACCGCTGTTGCGTCGCACCCGCCAGCGTGATCGACGTCGCGCCCGGGACTCGGAACTCCGCTTGATGCGTCCGATGTCGGCACTCTGATCCGACAACATGTCCCCCACTGGGTGGTGTCACGGCACGGATCGGTGGGACGGGGAACCCTTGCTCACCCGCCCCACCGCCGATGTGACTCCGCCCAGCGCCCGGAAGTTACTTCCGCGCCGCCTTCGCCAGCTCGTCGTCGATCTGCTCGAACTTGTCGGCCGCCATGGTGAGGTAGTCGCCCATGCCGTCGAGGCCGTCCAGCGTGGTCTTCGCGCCGTTGGTGAACTCGTCGAAGTTCTCGTCGAAGGCCTTCGAGGAGCTCTTGGTGACGTAGCCCGAGTTGACGAGGTTGTTGATGTACTTGCGGAGGCCGTCCAGCTTCTCCTGGAGCTTTTCCTTCTCCTTCACGACATGCTTGGCAGCTTCCCGCATGTCCTGATATGTGATGTCAAGGTCTTTGGCCATGAAGCCGCTTCCCTTCGCAACGCCGCAGGGCCAACCCCCGTGGCTCCCTTGTTCGCGGAACTGCCGGCCTGCCGTCGCGCCCCCTGCGGCTCAGGGGCCGCCCAGGTCCACCGGTGTGTCCGTCCGCTCTTGCGGCAGCAGCTTACGGCGGTGAACTGCGCTGTCACATCCCTACCTTGTGAAGGCAGCGGTCACGGCCGGTGGACGCCGTTGCTGCCGGGAATGCGGCACGCTCCCCGACTGCCTTCCGAGCGGTCCGAGCCGATATCGTCGGCGGGACTGTGCGCCGCGGGGTGGAAGCGGCCGCAGGGCCTGGGGAGGACGAGCGTGCGCCTGACTCTGACCGTCGTCGATCCGTACGGCGGGAACTCCGCCGATGTCGTCCTCGATGCCGATCCCGAGTCGACCGTGGGCGACATCGCACGCGAACTGGCCACGCAGGTCGGGCACGCCGGCGCCCGGGTCGTCCCCATCGGGCACGGGCACCAGGGGCAGGCGCCCGCCGGGACCACGCCGATGGTGTACGTCGACGGGTACGCCGTCGACCCCTCCGCGACCGTCGTCGGCTCCCCCCTGCGCGACGGCGCCGTGGTGTCCCTCCAGGACCCCTCCGGATGCCTGCCCGGTGAGCCCACCGGACTCGTGGAGCTGCGCGTCGTCGGCGGGCCCGCGGCCGGCTTCGTGCACCGGCTCGGCGTCGGCCGCTACGACATCGGCAGCGGCAACGCCTCGTACGTCCGCGTCGACGACCCCGAGGTCGAGGCCCGCGCGCTGACCCTCTCCGTCGCCACCGACGGGACCTGCCAGGTCGTCGTGCACGGCGAGCACGCCGGCGTCACCCTCGACGGCGAGCCCATCGTCGACGTCCAGGAGCGGCGCGACGAGGAGAAGCGCCGCAGCGAGAGGGGTGACGACGCCGACAACGACTCCAAGAAGAAGCGCCGGAAGAAGAAGAAAAAGAAGAAGAAGGACGGCGCCGAAAGCGCCGCCGCCCAGCGTGGCGGGCGGTTCGACTGGCCGCTCGGGGGGCAGATCGCCGTCGGCAACACCCTGCTCGAGCTGGCCCGTTACTCCCCTCCCAACGCCGCCCTGAAGTGGTCCGACGACGGCATCGGGCTCGACTACAACCGGCCGCCCCGGCTCCGTCCGCCCCAGCGGCAGACCAGTTTCCGGCTGCCCTCCAAGCCCCGCGACTACGAGGCCCGGCCCCTGCCCTGGATCATGGCGCTGACGCCGCTGGTCGGGTCGGTCGTCATGGTGGCGATCTTCCAGCGCTGGTACTACCTGATCATGGCGGCGCTCAGCCCCATTCTGCTCTTCGCCAACTACTTCAACGACAAGAAGCACGGCCGCAAGTCCCACGCGAAGCAGGTCAAGGAGTACGAGGAGCAGAAGGCCCGGATCGAGAAGGACGCCCAGGACGCGCTGGTCGCGGAGCGCGACGACCGGCGGCACGCCGTCCCCGACCCGGCGACGGTGCTGTCCCTGGGCACGGGGCCGCGCACCCGGCTGTGGGAGCGGCGCCGCACCGACCGCGACCATCTGCTGCTGCGGTTCGGCACCGGGCGGCTGCCGTCCGAGGTGGTGCTGGACGACCCGGAGCAGGACGACCACCGGCGCCAGGTGACCTGGAAGATCGAGGACGCCCCGGTCGCGCTGGACCTGCGCGGGCTCGGCGTCATCGGCGTCGCGGGTCCCGGCGACTCGGCGCGCGCGCTGGGGCGGTGGGCCGTCGGCCAGACCGCCGCGCTGCACAGCCCGATGGACGTGCAGTTCTACGTGTTGAGCGAGAACTCCGCGCAGGAGTCCTGGGACTGGGTGCGCTGGCTGCCGCACGCCCGTCCCTCCGGCGGCCAGGACGTGAACGTCCTCATAGGCACCGACGCCGAGACGGTCGGCGCCCGCATCGGCGAGCTGACGCAGATCCTCGACGCCCGCAGGAAGGCCGCCGAGCAGAACCGTTCCCAGGGCACGACGTTCAGCGACCCCGACATCGTGGTCGTCTGGGACGGCTCGCGGCGGCTGCGGTCGCTGCCCGGCGTGGTGCGGCTGCTGCGCGAGGGCCCCTCGGTGTCGATGTACGCGATCTGTCTGGACGCCGAGGAGCGGTTCCTGCCCGGCGAGTGCCAGGCGTTCGTCGTCGCCGAGCCGCGTCCCGAGGAGCGCGAGCGGCAGCGGGCCGACCGCGCGGCCCAGCCGGCCGTCGCGGGCGGCTTCCCCTCCTTCCAGGCCTGGCACAGCGACGCCCCCGAGCCGGGCCGTGCCCAGCAGGCGCCCGACAGGCTGCGGCTGCGCGTCGAGGAGGCCGGCGCCGAGCGCATCGCGGACGTACGGCCGGACTTCGTCTCGCCCGCCTGGTGCCTGCGGCTGGCCCGTGCCCTGTCGCCGCTGCGGGACATCAGCGGGGAGACCGAGGACTCGGCGCTTCCCGGGTCCAGCCGGCTGCTGGACGTGCTGCAGCTGGAGCCGCCCACGGGCGACGCGATCGCGGCGCGGTGGCGGACGGGCGGGCAGTCGACGCTCGCGGTGATCGGCGAGTCGTACGACGGGCCGTTCGGCATCGACATGCGCAAGGACGGTCCGCACGGCCTCATCGCCGGTACGACCGGTTCGGGCAAGTCGGAGCTGCTGCAGACGATCGTCGCGGCGCTGGCCGTCGCCAACACCCCCGAGAACATGACGTTCGTCCTCGTGGACTACAAGGGCGGCTCCGCGTTCAAGGACTGCGTCAAACTCCCGCACACCGTCGGCATGGTGACCGACCTCGACGCCCATCTCGTGGAGCGCGCCCTGGAGTCGCTGGGCGCGGAGCTGAAGCGGCGCGAGCACATCCTGGCCGCCGCCGACGCCAAGGACATCGAGGACTACCAGGACCTGGTGCGGCGCGACCCGTCGCACCCGCCGGTGCCGCGGCTGCTCATCGTGATCGACGAGTTCGCCTCGATGGTGCGCGACCTGCCGGACTTCGTCACCGGTCTGGTGAACATCGCCCAGCGAGGCCGTTCCCTCGGCATCCACCTGCTGCTCGCCACCCAGCGGCCGAGCGGTGTCGTCTCCCCCGAAATCCGCGCCAACACCAACCTGCGCATCGCGCTGCGCGTGACGGACGCCGGCGAGTCGACGGACGTCATCGACTCACCCGAGGCCGGGCACATCGCCAAGAGCACCCCGGGCCGCGCCTACGCCCGGCTGGGGCACGCCTCGCTGGTGCCGTTCCAGTCGGGCCGGGTCGGCGGCCGGCGGCCCGGCGCCGCGGACCCGGCCGCCCTCGCGCCCTGGGTGGGTCCGCTGACCTGGGAGGACCTGGGCCGGGCCGCGCTCGCCAAGCCGAAGTCCGAGGCGCGCGAGGACGAGGAGATCACCGACCTGAAGGTGCTGGTCGACGCGGTGCGCGACGCCAACCGCGCACTCGGCATCCCCGCTCAGCACAGCCCGTGGCTGCCCGCCCTGGACGAGACGCTGCTGCTGGACGACATCGAGGTGCCGGCGTACGCGCCCGCGCCGGGCACGCTGCCGCCGGCGCCGTTCGGCGTCGAGGACCTGCCCGCCGACCAGGCCCGCCGTCCGGTCGTCGTGGACTTCTCCACGTTCGGCCACCTGATGATCGGCGGCGCCCCGCGCAGCGGCCGGTCGCAGGTGCTGCGCACCATCGCGGGCTCCCTGGCCCGCACCCACTCCGTGGCCGACGTCCACCTGTACGGCATCGACTGCGGCAACGGCGCGCTCAACGCGCTGACCCGGCTGCCGCACTGCGGCGCGGTGGTCGGCCGCAACCAGACCGAGCGGGTGATCCGGCTGGTCAACCGGCTCAAGGGCGAACTGTCGCGCCGCCAGGACCTGTTGGCGGAGGCGGGCTTCGCGGACATCGGGGAGCAGCGGGCCGCGTCCGCCGAGGACGAGCGGCTGCCGCACATCGTGGTGCTGCTGGACCGCTGGGAGGGCTGGGTGCCCACGCTCGGCGAGATCGACCACGGTTCGCTCACCGACGAGCTGCAGACGATGATGCGGGAGGGCGCGAGCGTCGGCATCCACCTGGTGCTGACCGGTGACCGGACGCTGCTGGTGGGCCGGATCGCGAGCCTCACGGAGGACAAGTACGGTCTGCGGCTCGCCGACCGCAGCGACTTCTCCTCGCTCGGCATCCCCGCCCGCAAGGTGCCGGAGGAGATCCCGCCGGGCCGTGCCTTCCGCAACGAGTCCGGTACGGAGACGCAGTTCGCGCTGCTCGCCGAGGACACCACGGGTCAGGGGCAGGCGGCGGCGCTGACCGCGATCGGTGAGGCGGCGGCCGCGCGGGACGCCGAAGTGCCGCGCACGCGGCGGCCGTTCCGGGTGGACAGCCTGCCGAGCCGGATCTCCTTCCCCGAGGCGTGGGAGTTGCGCGACCCGGAGGCGTCGCGGTCGAAGCTGTTCGGTCTGGCCGGCATCGGCGGCGACGAGATCGTCGGCTTCGGGCCCGATCTCGCCGACGGGGTGCCGGCGTTCGTGATCGCGGGTCCGGCCAAGTCGGGCCGTTCCACGGTGCTGATGAACTTCGCCCAGTCGTTCCTCGCGCAGGGGACGCGGCTGGTGATCGCCGCCCCGCGCCAGTCGCCGCTGCGGCAGCTGGACGGCGCGGAGGGCGTGCTGAAGGTCTTCACGGGCGACGACATCGACGAGGACGAGTTCGAGGAGCTGGTCGACGAGGCGTCCCCGGAGGAGCCGGTCGCCGTGCTGGTCGACGACGGCGAGATCCTCGAGGACTGCGATGCCGAGAGCCAGTTGAAGAAGCTGGTCTCGCGCGGCGCCGAACGCGGGCTCGCCCTCGTCATCGCCGGTGACGAGGAGGACGTGTGCAGCGGCTTCTCCGGCTGGCAGGTCGACGCGAAGAAGGCGCGGCGGGGCATCCTGCTCTCCCCGCAGGAGTCGTCCAGCGGCGACCTCATCGGCGTCCGGCTGTCCCGGGGGATGGTCGGCGGGCAGGTCGCGCCGGGCAAGGGCATGCTGCACCTCGGGGACGGCGAGCTGCGGACGGTCGTCGTCCCGGGCTGAGCGAGGCGCCCGCGCGGACCGGGGGCCCGGCTGCTCGCTCGCGGCCGCATGGCGCCGTCCCTCCCCCGTCGCACCGGTACGCCGTTGCCACCCGGCAGGGTGGCGGCCGGCCCGGCCGGGGGACCCGGACCGGCCGCGCGGCGCCCGGACGGCTGACGGCCGCGCGGGGCGGCCGTCAGCGGGTCACGGCTGCAGCAGCTCCACTCGTACGTCCGCCGGGAACCCCGTCGTCGGCCCCACGCGGCGGGCGAACTCGGCGACCGCCTCCAGCTGCGGGGCGCCGAAGCGGAAGTCGAGGGTGGTGAAGTACTGGGCCAGGGTCTTCTCGTCGAAGGCCTCCCAGCGGGCCGCCTGCTCGGCCACCTTGTCGACCTCTTCCAGGGAGAGGTTGCGGGAGGCGAGGAAGGCCTCGTGCACCTTGCGGGTGAGGACGGGCTCGCGCTCCGCGTACTCCTTGCGGGCCGCCCAGACGGCGAAGACGAACGGCAGGCCCGTCCACTGCTTCCACAGCGCGCCCAGGTCGTGCACCTCGAGGCCGTAGCGGGGGCCGTCGACCATGTTGGCGCGCAGGGCCGCGTCGCCGATCAGGACGGCCGCCTCCGCCTCCTGCATCATCAGGCTCAGGTCGGGCGGGCAGGTGTAGTAGTCGGGCCGCACGCCGTACTTCTCGGCGAGGAGGAGCTGGGCGAGCCGTACGGAGGTGCGGGAGGTCGACCCGAGGGCGACCCGCGCCCCGTCCAGCCGGTCCAGCGGGACCTGCGAGACGATCACGCAGGACATGACCGGGCCGTCGCAGCCGACGGCGATGTCGGGGAAGGCGACGAGCTGGTCCGCGTGCTTGAGGTACTCGACCAGGGTGATGGGCCCGATGTCGAGGTCGCCCTGCACCAGCTGCTCGCTGAGCTTCTCCGGGGTGTCCTTCGTCAGCTCGAGGTCGAGGAGCGTGCCCGTTCTCGCGAGCCCCCAGTACAGGGGCAGGCAGTTCAGGAACTGGATGTGGCCGACGCGCGGCCGGGTGCGAGGATTGTCCACATCGTGAGGCTAGACCTTGCGCCGGGCGGCGCGGCGGTCGCCCCCGTCCGTCCCCGCGCGCGCGTGACGAACGGGGCGTTCAAACATTCGGGTGAAGTGATCTTGGCCTCTATTGCGCTCGGGCCTCCGCGTGCTACGCTCATCGCAAGTTGCAGTTTGGTTTCCCTTGCAGTACAGAGCCTGCGGAGCATGTGACCGCGGGCTCTCGTCGTTCTCAGACGGATGCAGTTGTGCGGAATAGTCTTCACACTTGCTGGTTCTGGAGCAGGGCAACCCTTTGAGCCCAAGGAGGGCTTATGGCTACCGGAACCGTGAAGTGGTTCAACGCCGAAAAGGGCTTCGGATTCATCGCCCAGGAGGGCGGCGGCCCCGACGTCTTCGTCCACTACTCCGCGATCAACGCGACCGGTTTCCGGTCCCTCGAGGAGAACCAGCAGGTCACCTTCGACGTCACGCAGGGCCCGAAGGGCCCGCAGGCGGAGAACGTCACCCCGGCCTGACCCTGATCCTCCGATCCGGGAACGACTAGCAGTACACAAGGAGCCCCACGCCGCGAGGCGAGCGGGGCTCCTGCCTTTTCCCCGGGACGGCGCTCGGGGAAAGCCCGGTGAATTCTCACTGAACGGCTCCCGAACCCGTACGGGGATCCCCCTCGGAACCGTACGGGAGCGCCCTCGGGGCGGTACGGGATCACCCCGGGCCTGCCCGAATGCGGGGAGAATTCGCCGCCCTGCGCGCCCCCGCACGCCCTCTCAGACGTGCTGCATGATCAGCAAGAATTTCGTGCCGGGCTCCAGCGCCTCGTAGCGGTGCGGCACGTCCCCGCGATACGCCATGTAGTCCCCGGCGCCGAGTTCCACCTGCTCGCCCTCGGGACCCGCCGTCACCCGTCCGGCGCTCACCACGATGTGCTCCACCGTCCCCGGAATGTGCGGGTCGGAGGCCCGGACCGTCCCCGGCTCCAGATCCACCGCGTAGAGGTCGCGCCGCGCGCCGGGAGGACTCGCCGACAACAGGGTGGCGACATAGCTGGACCGGTCCGAGCGCACGGTCGGCCCCTCTCCCGCCCTGATCACCTGCACGGCGGGCGCCGGGGGCTCCACCAGCGCGCTGAACGGCACGCCCAGCGCGACCGCCAGCGCCCACAGCGTCTCCATGCTCGGATTGCCGGCGGCCGACTCCAGCTGGGACAGCGTGGACTTGGCGATCCCGGCACGTTTGGCCAGCTCGGAGAGGGAGAGGCCGGCGCGGGTGCGTTCGCGGCGCAGGGCTGCGGCGATCCAGTCGAGGGGCAGGCGGGACGGCGTGCCGTCGGTCATGTCGTTCGCTCCAGAAGACTCTTTGTTCGGCTTGACGAACGCGGGGGCGTCTGTCCATTGTAGAAAACATGCGTTCGATAGAGCGAACACCCTCGTCCGGTCCCGGCCCGTCGGCCGTCGACGCCGGGCTGCTCAGGGACGTGTCCCTGGTGTGTCTCGCCGGAGGCGTCGTCGGCGTGTCGTTCGGGGCGATCGCGGTCGCCGGAGGGCTGCCCGTGTGGGTGCCGGTGGTGATGTCCCTGGTGGTGTACGCGGGCTCCGCCCAGTTCAGCGCGGTGGGTGTGCTGCTCGCGGGCGGCGGTCCGGTCGCGGCGGCGGTCACGGGGCTGCTGCTCAACACCCGCACGGCCGCGTTCAGCCTGGCGGTCGCCGAGCACATCGGGCGGACCCGGCTCGCCCGCCTGGTCGGGGCGCACCTGGTGACCGACGAGACCGTGGCCTTCACCCTCGCCCAGCGGGATCCGGCCCGCCGCCGGGCCGCCTTCTGGGTCTCGGGCGTCGGACTGTTCGCCGTGTGGAACGCCTGCGTGGCCGCGGGCGCCCTGGCCGGCGGCGCGCTGGGCGACACCGCCCGTTACGGCCTGGACGCGGCCTTCCCCGCCGCTCTGGTCGCCCTGGTCCTGCCCACCCTGCGTGAGGACGCCGGCGTCCGCCGGGCCGCCCTCGCCGGCGCCGTGCTCGCCCTGGCGCTCACCCCGGCCGTGCCGGCGGGCGTGCCCGTGCTCGCGGCGTCGGCGGGACTGCTGCTGCACGGGCACGGGCGGAAGGGGCGGCGGACGTGAGCGGGACAGCCGTGATGGTGCTCGTGCTGGCGGTGGGGACGTACGCCTTCCGGCTGGTGGGGCCCGTGCTGCACGGGCGGGTGGAGCTGCCGGACCGGGTGCGCGTGCTGCTGTCGGCCGGGGCGGTGGTGCTGCTGGTGGCGCTGCTGGCGACGGGGGCGCTGAGCGAGGGCGGGGAGTTCGCCGGGTGGGCGCGCCCGGCCGGGGTGGCCGTGGGCGGGGTGCTGGCGTGGCGCCGGGCGCCGTTCGCCGTGGTGGTGCTGGGCGCCGCGGCGGCGACGGCGGCGCTGCGGGCCGCCGGGGTGGCGTAGGGGACGCGGCACCCGACGGGTTGTCAGTGGCCCCCGGTAGCGTCCCGCCCATGACCACGAGCCGACCCGCGCACGCCGAGCAGCCGGAGCACGTCCGCGCCACCCGCGCCTTCTACGACGCGATCGCCGAGGACTACGCCGAGGCGTTCCGGGACCATCCCGCCGCCGCGCCGCTGGACCGGGCCGTGCTGACCGGTTTCGCCGAACTGGTCGGCGGGGGCGCGCCGGTGGCCGACGTGGGCTGCGGCCCGGGCCGGGTGACCGGGTTCCTCGCCTCGCTCGGCCTGGACGTCCACGGCGTCGACCTGTCGGAGTCGATGCTGGCCATCGCCCGCCGGGAGAACCCCGGACTGCGCTTCGCGCAGGGCTCGATGCTCGCCCTGGACCACCCCGACGGCTCCCTCGCCGGGCTCGTGTCCTGGTACTCCACCATCCACACGCCGCCGGAGGACCTGCCCGCCGTGTACGCCGAGTTCCGCCGGGTGCTGGCGCCCGGGGGCCATCTGCTGGTGGCGTTCCAGATGGGCGACGAGCCGCGCCGGCACGTGCGCCCCTGGGGTCACCCGGTCGCCCTCGACTTCCGGCGGATGCGGCCGGAGCGGATCGCGGGGCTGCTGGAGGCGGCCGGGTTCGCCCTGGTGCAGCGCACCGTCCGGGAGGCCGACACCCGGCGGGGCGAGCCCACCCCGCAGGCCTTCCTGATGGCCCGCGTGCCCGGCGAGGACCCCGCCTGACGTCCGGCTGCCCACCAGCGGTTCACTGCCCCCCGTACAGCGCCTCCACGTCGTCCGCGAAGTCCCGCAGGACCGCCTCGCGGCGCAGCTTCATCGACGGCGTCAGATGGCCGGACTCCTCGGTGAGGTCGACCGGGAGGACGGCGAAGCGGCGGATGGACTCCGGGCGGGACAGCATCTTGTTGGCCTCGTCGACGGCGCGCTGGAGGACCGCCCGCAGTTCCTCGTCGTCGACGAGGAGTTCCGCGGGGACGGGGTGCTTGCCGTTCATCCGGCGCCAGTGGGCGACGCCGTCGGGGTCGAGGGTGATCAGGGCGGTCACGTAGGGGCGGTGGTCGCCGAGGATCATCACCTGGGAGATCAGCGGGTGGGAGCGGAGCCAGTTCTCCAGCGGGGCCGGGGCGACGCTCTTGCCGCCCGCGGTGATGATCAGTTCCTTCTTGCGGCCGGTGATGGTCAGATAGCCCTCGTCGTCCAGCTCGCCGAGGTCGCCGGTGGCGAACCAGCCGTCCCGGGTGGCGGGCACGACCCCGCCCGCCTGCGGGCTCCAGTAGCCGCGCAGCACGTGCTCGCCCGCGACCAGGACCTCGCCGTCCGCCGCGATGCGGATCCTCGTGCCGGGCAGCGGCCAGCCGACGGTGCCCAGGCGGGGCTTCAGCGGGGGCGTCACGGTCGAGGCGCCGGTGGTCTCGGTGAGGCCGTAGCCCTCGAAGATCTCGATGCCGGCCCCGGCGTAGAAGGCGGCCAGGCGGCGGCCCAGCGGGGAGCCGCCGCAGATGGCGTAGCGGACCCTGCCGCCCATGGCGTTGCGGATCCTCCGGTAGACCAGCGGGTCGTAGAAGGCGCGGGCCGTCCGGAGGGAGCGGGAGGGGCCGTCGCCGGCGCCGGTCCGCCGGGCCTCCAGGGCCTCGCCGTAGCGGCGGGCCACCGTGGCCGCGCGGTCGAAGGCGGACTGCCGGCCGCCCGCCTCGGCCTTGGCGCGGGCGGTGTTGAAGACCTTCTCCAGCATGTACGGGATGGTGAGCAGGCAGGTGGGGCGGAAGCTCGCCAGGTCCGGCAGCAGGTCCTCGGCGGCCAGGCTGGGCGCGTGCCCGAGCCGCACCCGGGCGCGCACGCAGGCCACGGCGACCATGCGGCCGAAGACGTGGGACAGGGGGAGGAAGAGCAGGACGGACGCCTCGTCGTCCGTGCGGTCCCGGAAGACGGGGTAGAGCAGCTCGACGGCGTTGTCCACCTCGGCGAGGAAGTTGCCGTGGGTGAGGGCGCAGCCCTTGGGGCGGCCGGTGGTGCCGGAGGTGTGGACGAGGGTGGCGAGGGTGTCGGGGCCGAGCATGCCCCGGCGCACCTCGATCTCGTGGTCGGGTATGCGGGCTCCGGCGTCCGCGAGGGCGTCGACGTGGCCCTTCTCCATGACCCACACGTGCCGCAGGTCGGGCAGGTGCGGCAGTTCCGGGCCGAGGGCGGCGGCCTGGGCGGCGGTCTCGGTGATCACGGCGACGGCGCCGGAGTCCTGGAGGATCCAGCGCGTCTGGTAGGCGGACGAGGTGGGGTAGACGGGGACGGTGACCAGGCCGGCGGCCCAGGCGGCGAAGTCGAGGAGGGTCCACTCGTAGACCGTGCGGGCCATGACGGCGATCCGGTCGCCGGGCGCCAGCCCTTCGGTGACGAGTCCCTTGGCGGCGGCGAGGACCTCGGCGGCGAACCGTTCCGCCGTGACGTCGTGCCAGGAGCCGTCCGCGGTCTTCCGGCTGAGCACGACGTCCCCGGGCGCGGTGCTCGCGTTCTCGAACGGCAGGTCGGCGAGGGAGCCGTGCCGCACCGGCCGCGCGAACGGCGGCACGGAGGCCTCCCGGACGATCCCGTCCAGCTGGCGGATGGCCGGCGGGACGAGGACGGGCGCCCCGTGGACGTCGGCGTCGAGAGCGGTGGCGTGGTGCGGGGAGGACACGGGCGGCTCCTGGGGCGTGCAGGCGAACTGCGGGGGCTCCGGCGTACGTGCCGCGCACGCCGGGGCGCTCACCGGCGGCGTCCGCGGCTCGGGACGCCGCCGGCCGGTGCGGGGATCGTACGGCTCCGGCGTGAGGGGTTCGTGCCGGTTCGGGGGTGGACCGGGACCGAGCGTGTGCAGTGTCGGCGGTTACGCGAGGGTCACCCGGGTACGCCCCCGTCCGGGGCCGGGACGCCCCCGCTCAGGGCCGTTCCAGGACGGCCGTGACACCCTGCCCGCCGGCCGCGCAGATCGAGATCAGCCCGCGGCCGGGGGCGTCCCGCTCGGCGAGGAGCTTGGCGAGGGTGGCCACGATGCGGGCGCCGGTGGCGGCGAAGGGGTGGCCGGTGGCGAGCGAGGAACCGGCCACGTTCAGCCGGGACCGGTCGACGGGCGGCAGGCCGCGCTTCTCCCAGGCGGCCAGGGTGGCCAGCACCTGGGAGGCGAACGCCTCGTGCACCTCGATCAGGTCGAAGTCCCCGAGGTCCAGCCCGGCCCGCTCCAGCATGCGCGGGACGGCATGGGCGGGCGCCATCAGCAGGCCGTCCTCGCCGTCGGCGACGTCGCCGTGCACGAAGTCGACGGCGGCGGTCTCGTACGCGGTGAGGTGGGCCAGCGGCTCCAGACCGCGCTCCTCGGCCCACTCCTCGCTCGCCAGCAGGACGACGGCGGCGCCGTCGGTGAGCGGGGTCGAGTTGCCCGCCGTCATGGTGGGTTCGGGCCCGTCCAGGCCGAACACCGGCTTGAGCGTGGCGAGTTTCTCCACCGTGGAGCCGGGGCGCAGGTTCTGGTCGCGGGCCAGGCCGCGGAAGGGCACCACCAGGTCCTGGAAGAAGCCGCGTTCGTACGCGGCGGCGAGCCGCTGGTGGCTGGTCGCGGCCAGTTCGTCCTGGGCCTCGCGGGTGATGCCCCAGGCGCGGGCGGTGACAGCCGCGTGCTCGCCCATGGACAGCCCGGTGCGCGGTTCGGCGTTGCGCGGGATGTCGGGGACGAGGTGGCCGGGGCGCACCTTGGCGAGCGCCTTGAGGCGGGCGCCGAGCGACGTCGCGCGGCGCGCCTCCAACAGCACCTTGCGCAGGGCGTCGTTGACGCCGAGGGGCGCGTCGCTCGCGGTGTCGGAACCGCCGGCGACCGCGGCCTCGGTCTGGCCGAGGGCGATCTTGTTGGCGGCGGCGACGACCGCCTGGAGTCCGGTGCCGCAGGCCTGCTGGATGTCGTAGGCGGGGGTGCGGGGGTCGAGGCGGGAGCCGAGGACGGTCTCGCGGGCGAGGTTGAAGTCGCGGCTGTGCTTGAGGACCGCGCCGGCGACGAACTCGCCCACCGCGCCCGGATCTTCGAGCCCGTACCGCTCGACGAGGCCGTCCAGGGCGGCGGTGAGCATCTCCTGGTTGGAGGCGGTGGCGTAGGGCCCGTCGGAGCGGGCGAACGGGACGCGGCTGCCGCCGATGACCGCGACACGCCGGGCCGCTGCCGGTTTCAAGGTGCTCATCTCGACCTGCTCCTCCACCGTGACATAGGCTTACCTCCAGTAACCTTACTCCAGAGTAAGCACCGAGTGAGCCCCTCGTCCGCACACCTGGGAGTCCCCGATGGCCGACCGCTACCTGAGCTTCACCGGCACCGCGCCGGGCCGCTTCCTCACGCGCCGCCTGGGGCTGCCCCGGCCCGCCCCGCTGCGCCGCTGGTCACCGGAGCGCCCGGCACTGGACGGCGGGCTGCTCCACCTCACCGCGGGCGCCTCCCGCCTCGACCTCGCCCCCGTCCTCGCCCGCACCGGACCCGGCCCGGACGACGCCGGCCGGCCCGCCGCGGTCGTCCTGGACGCCACCGGGGTACGCACCGTCGAGGACCTCGACGGGGTGCACGCCGCCCTGCACCCCGTCGTCCGGTCCGTCGCCGAGAGCGGCCGGATCGTCGTGCTCGGTGCCCCCCTCGACGCCGCCGACCACCACCAGGCCGCCGCCCAGCAGGCGCTGGAGGGGTTCACCCGCTCCCTCGGCAAAGAGATCGGCGGCGGCAGGACCGTCAACCTCGTCCGCCTCACCGACGCCCACGCCGCCGAGTCCACCCTGCGCTTCCTGCTCTCCCCCAAGTCCGCCTACGTCAGCGGCCAGGTCATCGCCGTCGGCGACCGGGAGAGCCCCGCCCCCGAGGACGCCGACCGCCCCCTGGCCGGCCGCACCGCCCTGGTCACCGGCGCCGCGCGGGGCATCGGCGAGGCCGTCGCCGGGACCCTGGCCCGGGACGGCGCCGAGGTGGTCGTCCTCGACGTCCCGCAGGCCGAGCAGGACGCCCGCCGGGTCGCCGAACGCATCGGCGGCAGCGTGCTGCTGCTCGACATGACCGCCGCCGACGCGGGCGCCCGCATCGCCGGGGCGCTCCCCGGCGGGCTGGACGTGCTCGTCCACAACGCGGGCGTCACCCGCGACCGCCGCCTGGTCAACATGCCGAAGGACCGCTGGAGTTCCGTGCTGGAGGTGAACCTGGCGAGCGTGCTGCGCACCACCGACGCGCTGCTGGGGGCCGGGGCGCTGCGCCGCGACGGCCGGATCGTCGCCACCGCCTCCATCGCGGGCATCGCCGGGAACGCCGGCCAGACCAACTACGGCGCGAGCAAGGCGGGCGTCACCGGCTTCGTCCGCGCCCTGGCGCCCCGGGCGCTCGCCGAGCACGGGGTGACGGTGAACGCGGTCGCGCCCGGCTTCATCGAGACGAAGATGACGGCCGCCGTCCCCCTCTTCATCCGGGAGGCCGGACGCCGGATGAACTCCCTCGCCCAGGGCGGCCTGCCCGTCGACGTCGCCGAGACCACCGCCTGGTTCGCCCACCCCGGCTCGGGCGCGGTCAACGGCCAGGTCGTGCGCGTCTGCGGCCAGAGCCTGCTGGGGGCGTGACCGCCGTGACAGCGACCCCGCCGGAGCAGGCCGAGGCCGTGCTCTCCCGCACCCCGTCCCTCCCCCCGCTGCTCGCCCGCGGCGCGGTCCTGTCGCCCTTCCGGCGCCCGGACCCCGCCGCCGCGCACCCCCGCACCCGGCTGGTCCTTCCGGGCCTGCGCCCCGACCCCGCCAGGCTCGCCGCGTACGCGCGGGTGTGCGGCTTCCCGGCCACCGCGGACACCCTGCCGGTGACGTATCCCCACGTGCTGGGCTTCCCGCTGGCGATGCGGCTGATGAGCGCGCGGGACTTCCCCCTCCCGCTGCTCGGCCTCGTGCACACGTCGATCGGCATCACCCGGCACCGCGCGACCCCGTCCACCGCCTGCTACGACCTCACCGTGCACGTCGACGGGCTGGCCCCGCACCGGCGCGGCACCGAGGCCGCCGTGGTCACGGAACTGCGCGCCGACGGCGGCCTCGTGTGGGAGTCGCGCAGCACCTACCTCGCCCGGCACCGCACCGCCGCCGCGCCCCCGGAGGAGCCGGCGCGGACGGAGGAGCCCGAGCTGCCCGCCGTCGAGGAGTGGCGGCTCCCCGGCGACCTGGGCCGCCGCTACGGCGCCGCGTCCGGCGACCGCAACCCGATCCACCTGCATCCGCTCACCGCACGCCTCTTCGGCTTCCCCCGCGCCATCGCGCACGGCATGTGGACCGTCGCCCGCTGCCTCGCCGCCCACGGCACCCCGGACGCGGCCGAGGTACGGGCCGGCTTCCGGGCGCCGGTGCTGCTGCCCGGCACGGTGACGTACGCGGCGCACGGCGGGCGGTTCGCCCTGCGCGGGGGCCGCGGCAGGGTTCACCTCACCGGTGAGGTACGCCCGCTCTGACGCCGTCCGCGGCCCCTTGCGCGGGGGCCGCGGACGGATCCGCCTCGCCGGTCGGGTCCGCCCGCGCTGACGCCGGCCGCGTCATCCTGCGCGGGGGAAGGACGGCCACTCACCTCACCGGCGGGGCGACCGCACTCCGGGCCTCCGGAGCGTCCCCGTCCCCGGTGTCGTCATCGGGTGGCGTCCAGTGGCGTCCGGCCATCAGGTCGCCCAGCCCGGCCCACGCGAAGTTCATCAGCGTCGTGGCCGCCTGCCGGGCGGTGACGCCGGGGGTGGCGTTGGCCCAGTCGGCGAGCGACTCGGCGGCCCCGACCAGCGCCTCCGCCAGCCCGGAGATCTCCGCCTCCCGCGGGTCGGGGTCCCGGTGGGCCTCCCGCGCGGCGGCCAGGATGAGCTGCGTCACGAACGCGACGATCTCCGCGCGCATCTCGGCCACCTCGGCGGCGAACACCTCACCGTGGGTGCGCGCCTGGAGGTGCAGCACCGCCCAGCCGTCGGGGTGCCGGGCGGTGTGCGTGAAGAACGCGGTCAGGCCCGACCAGAGCTGCCGGTCCGCCGGCAGCTCGGGCCGGGCCCCCGCGCGCACCGCCTCGGTGAGCGCCCTGGCCTCCCGCCGGATGCACGCGGTGAACAGGTCCTCCTTGGAGTTGAGGTACAGGTACACCAACGGCTTGGACACGCCCGCCAGTTCGGCGATCTCGTCCATCGACGCGGCCATGTACCCCCGGTGTCCGAAGGTGCGTACGGCTGCGTCCAGCATCTGCTGTTCACGGACCGCACGCGGCATCCGCTTCGTCTTCACGGCACCCATGGGACACAGCGTACGGTCCGCCGCTACCGCGGGTCGTGGCCGCCGTCCTCGGCCTGCCGGACCGGACCGCCGGCCGGCGCCCGGTCGCCCGAGGTGAGCCGGGGCAGCAGCTGCGCGGTGAACAGCGTCGACAGCGCCGAGGTGTCGGTGCCGCCGTCGGTGCGCACCACCACCGGACGCGGCGCCTTCCCGGCCAGCCGGGAGCCCACCTCCAGCCGCCTGCGGGCCAGCTCGTACTGGAGCACCGCGCGGTTGTCCCGGTACGCCTGGGCGAGCGCCTGCTGGGCGCGGGCCTCGTTCTCGGCGGCGATGAGACCGCTGCGGCCGCGCGTCTCGATCTCGAAGCGCACCCGCTGGGCCTCGGTCTCCTGCCGCTCCAGCAGCTGGGCGACCTCCTCGCGGGCCCGGTTCAGCGCCGCCCGCACCTCGACGATCCGGGCGTCACGGATCTTCTTGGCCCGCTCGATGTCCATGCCCAGGCTGTCGATGCGGCGCTTGCGGATCAGGCCCCACTCCTGCTCGTAGGCGGTCCGCTCCTTGGCGACCTGCTCACGGGTGGCCAGGTGCTGCTGGTACTGCGCCGGCAGCTGCACGTCGGGGATGTTGCAGCCGGTGATCCGCACGCCGTAGCGGTCCAGCTGACGGTTGAGCAGGTCCTGCATGTCGGCGACGTCCGAGCCGCGCAGGTCGTAGGCGCGCTCGGTGCGCACCCTGCGGGCCCGCTGCCGGATCGCGTCCTGCACGGCGCTGGACAGCACCAGGTCGAAGTTGCCCGCGCCGATGGTGCGGACGAACAGCACCGCGTCGGTGATGCGGAACTTCAGGAAGAACTCGATCGAGCGCAGCGGCACGTTCTCCTGCGTGGGGCAGGCCATGACGGGCGCCGAGTACGGGATCTCGGTGGCCGTGTCGACGACGAAGTCGACCCGTGACCAGGGGTGCCACAGGTAGTGCCGGCCCGCGTCCAGGGTGCGCACGACGGCCCCGTACCGGGTGAGCACCCCGTGGGTGCCCTGCTCGATCTCGACGATCGAGGAGCGCCACCACCACAGGCCGCCGATCGCCGGCAGCAGCACGCCGACGACGTAGGAGAAGGTGGCCAGCGCGCCGGCGGCCATGCCGCCGAGCCCGTCGGAGCCGGACTCCCGCAGCGTCAGCATCACACCCGTCAGCAGGGCGTAGCCGCCGGCCCAGAACGGCAGCATCCACCACAGGCGGCGGCGGTGCCTGGGGATGATGACCGGCAGCAGGGTGCCGGCCTCGCCGCCGCGCAGCAGGCGGGCGATGTCGCCCCAGGGCGCGACGGCCTCGGAGATGACCGAACGACGGTGACTGCGGACGGAACTCACGGCTGGACCTCCTCGGCGGACCCGGACTCGTCGCCTGCTGCGGCGCCCTCGGGCGCATCGTTCGTGACGCCCTCGGCGGGCTCGTCGGGCATCTGCGGCACGACGGTCGGCCGCTCGGCCTCCAGCAGCGCGGCGATCTCCTCCTCACGGGAGGCGATCCGCTCGGACACCTCCGCCAGCCGCTCCCGCACGGCGGCCATCTCCGCGTCGCCGAACAGCTCCGCGCCGCGCTCGCCGACCAGCTCGCGCGCCAGCTCCAGGAAGTCGATCCCGGCGGCCCCGTCGCCGTCGCCGCCGCCGATGCGCACCAGCCGGGGCAGATGGTCGGCGACCTGCTCCAGAGTGTCGAGCACCTGCTGCCGGTAGCGGTACTCCAGGATCTCCGGGGCCTGCGCGGCGGTCACCGCGCGGATGTCGAGGGCCTGCGCCTCCAGCAACGCCGCGTTGGCCTTGGCCTCCGACTCGGCCTGCACGTAGCGCTGGCGGGCGAGGGCCTCGGCGCGGTTGGTCTCGCGCTCCACGGCGGTGTCCATCTGCGCCTGGTACTGGGCGATGTCGGCCTGGATCGCGGACAGCGTCTCCTGGCTGGAGGCGAGCTCGCGGTTCAGGTCGCCCTCGTCCTGCTCCTTGCGCAACTGCAGCGCGTACTCGTGCGTGTACGCCTCCTTGGCCATGCGCACCATCTCGGGCGCGGCCAGGTCCATCCGGTAGCGGCGGTCCGCGGGCTCGGCGTGGGTGATGTTGGCGTTGGTCAGCTCCACGGCCGGGCGGAACTGCTGGTTGAGCTGCTCCAGCAGCCGCCCGCTGTCCTCGCCGACCATGTCGTAGATGCCGGCCGCCTCCTGCTCGTAGATCAGGCTGCGGATGGTCTCGCTGACCGCGTTGCCCAGCTTCTCCTCGAAGCCGCGCACCGCGCCGAGCGTGTAGACGAACTCCACCGGGTCGCTGATCCGGAACTGGATGAACAGGTCGATGGACGCCTTCACACCGCCCTTGGTGGGGGCCTCCCGCACCGGCGCGTTGAACGGGTACTCGCGGGTGGTGTTGACGATGTACGACACCCGCTTCCACGGACTGATCAGAGTGACCCGGCCCGGCCCGACGACCTTCTCCAGCTTGCCGAAGCGGGTGATCATCGCCTGGCACCCGTCCGGCACCATGACCAGACCCTGCCGCCACCACACGAACGCGACGGCGGCCACCGCGATCACCCAGTAGTGCAGCCCGAACAGCGGCTGGGTCGCGCTCCAGCCGCCGGCCGCGGACACGACCGCCGTGCCGATCAGCCCGATCACCAGCAGCGACAGGACCGGCAGCATGGACAGCAGGGAACGGCCCTTGGGCATCACCATCGGGTAGATGGCGTGCACCGCCTCGCCGTCCTCCCGCAGCTGCTCGCTGCGGCTCAGCGCCTCGCCGGCCTCGTCCAGCGCCACGGTCTTCTGCCGCATCACGGTGTCGACGGAGCTGCCGTCCTGCTCCCGGGCGGCCGGGAAGTCGGCCGGGTCCATGCCCTCGCCCGTCTCGAACCGCTCGTCCTCGCCCGTGGCCCCGCGCGTGCCGGCCGACGGCGGCGTACCGCCGCCTCCGGTGCGGCGGTGCAGTTCCTCACGGGCCGCGGCGCGCGGATCCGCGCCGCCGATGACCGACTGTGCGACGTTGCGTAGGCTCTGCGCCCGCGTACGCGCCACGGGGTCCCCCTTCGCCTGTGGTGCCGTCCCCGCGCTGGACCGCGGGGAATCGTGTGGTCCGGTGATCACACACCACGAAGGCGGACACGCGGAAGGGGCGCACCCCAGCAACGGTCACCCGTGTCTCGTTGCCGGGATGCGCCCCTCGGCGCGGTCGCGAAGGCGTCAGGCCGCCGCGGTGACCGGACGGCGGTCCTCCGCCTCGGGGGCCTCGTCGACCGGGGAGGCGTGCACGGAGTCGTACGCCTGACGGTCGAGCAGGCCCTCACGGGCGGAGACGACGACCGGGACGAGGGCCTGTCCCGCGACGTTCGTCGCCGTGCGGATCATGTCCAGGATCGGGTCGATGGCGAGCAGCAGGCCCACGCCCTCCATCGGCAGGCCGAGGGTGGACAGGGTGAGGGTCAGCATGACCGTCGCGCCGGTGAGACCGGCCGTGGCGGCGGAGCCCACCACCGAGACGAACGCGATCAGCAGGTAGTCGCCGACGCCGAGCGGGACGTCGAAGATCTGCGCGACGAAGATCGCGGCGATGGCCGGGTAGATCGCGGCGCAGCCGTCCATCTTCGTGGTCGCGCCGAACGGCACGGCGAAGCTCGCGTACTCCTTGGGCACGCCCAGGCGCTCGGTGACCTTCTGGGTGAGCGGCATGGTGCCGACGGAGGAGCGGGAGACGAAGGCCAGCTGGATCGCGGGCCAGGCGCCCTTGAAGAACTGCACCGGGTTGACCTTGGCGACCGTCGCCAGCAGCGCCGGGTAGACGCCGAAGAGGACGATGAGGCAGCCGACGTAGATGTCGGCGGTGAAGGTGGCGTACTGGCCGATCAGGTTCCAGCCGTAGGTGGCGATGGCGTTGCCGATGAGGCCGACGGTGCCGATCGGGGCCAGGCGGATGACCCACCACAGCGCCTTCTGCAGCAGCTCCAGGACGGACTCGCTGAGGGTGAGGATCGGCTGGGCCTTCTCACCGAGCTGCAGGGCGGCGATGCCGGCCACGACGGCCATGAAGACGATCTGCAGCACGTTCAGCTCGGTGAACGGCGTGATCACGTCGGTCGGCACGATGCCGGTGAGGAAGTCGATCCAGGAGCCGGTCTTCTCCGGGGTCCCGCCGTCGGCCGGGGTGAGGCCGGTGCCCGCGCCGGGGTCGGTGACCAGGCCGATGACCAGACCGATCGCCACCGCGATCAGCGAGGTGACCATGAACCACAGGAGGGTCCGCGAGGCCAGCCGGGCCGCGTTGTTGACCTTCCTGAGGTTGGTGATGGAGACGAGGATCGCGAAGAAGACCAGCGGGGCGACGGCCAGCTTCAGCAGGCCGATGAAGGTGCCGCCGACCTTCTCCAGGGTGGTGACCAGCCAGGACAGGTCCTGGCTGCGGGCGAGCCAGCCGAGCAGGACGCCCAGGGCGAGGCCGATGAGTATCTGGGCCCAGAAGGGCACGCGGACGGACCGCTTCAACTGCGTGTTCGAGGACACGGACATGCTCCGGTGAGGGGGACGCGTGAGGGATGTGACGAGGGACTCGGGGGGTGGCGCGGCGTCAGGGCTGACAGTTCGCGGTGGTGACCCGGCAGAGGTCCACGTGCAGGCGCGCCACGAGCGGAACACTCCGGGGCGTGGGGAACACGGCTGCTGACTTCACCCGACGACCGTAACACCTGAACTTTGGGAACCTCAAAGTCTTTCTTTGAAAGGCGTGACGGCGAACACACGCATAGAACGCAAAGCGCCCCGGTGTCCCTGGCGAGAGGGAGTCCGGGGCGCCGGCGTGCGGTGCGCGGGTGTGAGGGACGTTACGGCGTCACGGCGTCACGAGGTCTGCGCCTGGCCCGGGGCCTGGCCCTGGGCGCGGGCCGTGTCGTCGGCCGCGTCCTCCTGGGAGCGGTTGGCCTCCAGGTCGGCCTTGGCGCGCTGCATGCGGCGCACGATCCGCTCCGAGGCCCGGTCCCGTTCCTTGCGGAGCACGACGAGGCTGATCGGCGCGGAGATCAGCAGCGCGAGCAGCACGATCCACAGACCGTTGGAGTCGCCGAGACCGCGCGGCGCGAGACCCGAGTAGACGAGGGCCCAGACGACCACGAGGCAGCCCGCGAAGATCCCGAGGCGCATCAGCGTGTAGCGGAGCATCTCATCCACTCTTCCGTGCGTACGGTCAGAAACATCCCGTAAGGGGACGACGTCCAGTGAAGCACGACCGGCGGCCGATCTTTCAGCGGGGTGCGGGGGCGGTACGGGGCGGTGGAGGCCCGTACGGGTCTCACGTCAGCGTGAGCAGCATGATCACGTCGTCGCGGTCGTCGCCGGGCGCCACGCGGATCGCGCCCGGGACCCGGCCGACCTCCTTGTAGCCGCAGGAGGCGTAGAAGTGCTCCAGGCCGAGACCGCCGCGGCAGCCGAGGCGGATCGCCTGCACGCCGTCCATCGTGCGGGCGGTCCGCTCGGCCTCGGCGAGCAGGTCACGGCCGTAGCCCTTGCCCTGGTGGCGGGGGTGGACCATCACCGTGTAGAGCCAGATCCAGTGGGTCATCAGGGGGTGGTCGTTCCGGGTGAGGAACGCCGTCGCGGCGGCCCGGCCCTCCTCGTCGTGCCCCACGACCAGCCGGGAGCGCCCCTGCGCCATGTCGGCGAACTGCCGCAGCAGGCCGGGGCGGATGTCCTCCCGCGTCACCGGCGGCACGTACCCGACGGCTCCGCCGGCGTTGGAGACGTCGGTCCAGAGGGTGAGGATGCCGTCGCGGAGGGCGGGGGTGACGTCGGGGTCCACAGTGAAAGTAAGGGGCATTGTGCGATGCTAGCCCTTACCCCCGCAGGACCGCAGTCGAATTCCGGCGGCCACCGCCGCAGGGGTTACGGCACCGACCCGGGTGCGGGTCGTCATGGGCCGGTCGCGCAGTTCCCCGCGCCCTTTTGGGGCGCGGGGAACTGCGCGACCGGCCCACCACTCCGCCGCGGACGGCGACGGCCGGAACCCCCTGACGGGAGTCAGACCCGCATCGGCTGGGGCGACTCGCGGCGGGCCGGGTCCGGGCCCTCGTACTCGCGGATGATCTCGTACCGGGTGTTCCGCTCCACGGGCCGGAACCCCGCGTCCCGGATCAGGTCCAGCAGATCCTCGCGCGTCAGCTTGTTCGGCGTGCCGAAGTTGTCCGCGTCATGCGTGATCTTGTACTCGACCACCGACCCGTCCATGTCGTCCGCCCCGTGCTGCAGCGCCAGCTGCGCCGTCTGCACGCCGTGCATCACCCAGAACACCTTGACGTGCGGCACGTTGTCGAACAGCAGCCGCGACACCGCGAAGGTCTTCAGCGCCTCCGCCCCCGTCGCCATCTGCGTCCGCGCCTGCAGCCGGTTGCGGATCTTGCCGTCCTTCATGTCCACGAAGTCGTGCTGGTACCGCAGCGGGATGAAGACCTGGAAGCCGCCGGTCTCGTCCTGCAGCTCCCGCAGCCGCAGCACGTGGTCCACGCGGTGGCGCGGCTCCTCGATGTGGCCGTAGAGCATGGTGCACGGGGTCTTCAGGCCCTTCTCGTGCGCCAGCCGGTGGATGCGGGACCAGTCCTCCCAGTGGGTGTCGTGGTCCACGATGTGCTGCCGGACCTCCCAGTCGAAGATCTCGGCGCCGCCGCCGGTGAGCGACTCGAGCCCCGCGTCGATGAGTTCGTCGAGGATCTCGCTCGCGCCGAGCCCCGAGATCGTCTCGAAGTGGTGGATCTCCGTGGCGGTGAACGCCTTCAGCGACACCTCCGGCAGCGCCGCCTTCAGCTCCCGCAGCGACCGCGGGTAGTAGCGCCACGGCAGGTTCGGGTGGAGCCCGTTGACGATGTGCAGCTCGGTGAGGTTCTCCGACCGCATCTCCTCGGCGAGCTTCACCGCCTCCTCGATGCGCATCGTGTACGCGTCCTTCTCCCCCGGCTTGCGCTGGAAGGAGCAGTACGCGCACGACGCCGTGCACACGTTGGTCATGTTGAGGTGGCGGTTGACGTTGAAGTGCACGACGTCGCCGTTGAGGCGCGTGCGCACCTCGTGCGCCAGTCCGCCCAGCCATGCCAGGTCGTCCGACTCGTAGAGCGCGATGCCGTCCTCGCGGGTCAGCCGCTCACCGGAGCGGACCTTCTCCTCCAGCTCGCGCTTGAGCCCGACGTCCATGCCGTTACCTCTTTCCGAAAGACCGACTCGCCCCACCGTACGCCCCGGTCAGCCGGTCTCCTCGGGCAGCTCACCCACGCGGTTCTCCCACTTGGTGGAGAGCACGATGGTGGTGCGGGTGCGGGAGACGCCCTTGGTGCCGGACAGCCGGCGGATGATGCTCTCCAGGCCGTCCACGTCGGTGGCGCGCACCTTGAGCATGAACGAGTCCTCGCCGGCGATGAACCAGCAGTCCTCGATCTCCCGGAGGTCCTTCAGCCGCTGGGCCACGTCCTCGTGGTCGGCGGCGTCGGAGAGGGAGATGCCGATGAGGGCGGTGACGCCGAGGCCGAGCGAGGCGGCGTCCACCGTGGCGCGGTAACCGGTGATGACGCCGGCCGCCTCCAGCCGGTTGATGCGGTCGGTGACGCTGGGTCCCGACAGACCGACGAGGCGCCCCAGCTCCGCGTACGAGGCCCGGCCGTTCTCCCGCAGGGCCTGGATGAGCTGCCTGTCCACCGCGTCCATCGAATCGATGCCTTCCACTGAAGAGGTACGGAGTTTCCGAGAGGTGGTGCCGTGTGGTGCGTCCGCGGTCCGGCGGGGGCACCGGGCCGCGGGGCGGGTGGATCAGCCGTCCGCGCGGGATCCGCCGCCCAGTTCGCCCTCCCAGCGGCGGTACAGGGTGTGGGGGACGCCCGCCGCGTCGAGCACGCGTCCGGCGACGAAGTCCACCAGGTCCTGGATGTGCGTCGCGCCCGCGTAGAAGGCCGGTGAGGCGGGCAGCACGGTCGCGCCCGCGTCGTCCAGCGTCACCAGGTGCCGCAGCGTCTGGCCGTTCAGCGGGGTCTCCCGTACGGCCACGACCAGCGGGCGGCCCTCCTTGAGGGTGACGCTCGCCGCCCGCTGCAACAAATCCTTGGACAGCCCGAGCGCCACCCCGGCGACGCTCGCCGTGGAGGCGGGCACGATCAGCATGCCCTTGCTCGGGTACGACCCCGAGGACGGTCCGGCCGCGAGGTCCCCGGCGGCCCAGTACCGTACGCCGTCGAGGTCGACGGAGAAGGTGTCCGGCTTTCCGTCCGCCCCCCGGGAGAGCCATTCCCGCAGGTCGTCACGCCAGTGGGCGTCCCGGAAGGCGATCTTGGTCTCGTCCAGCAGGGTGAGCCGCGAGGCCCGGCTGACGACGAGGTCGACGCTCTCCCCCGCGGCGAGCAGCCCACGCAGCACGGCGGCGGCGTAGGGAGTGCCGGAGGCGCCCGAGACCCCTACGATCCAAGGCGATCGCCGCGTCTCTCCTGGCTTGGCTGGGTTCACGGGACCGAGCCTATCCAAAGTCGCAGGGCGGGAACCGGCCCAGGGGTGCCGGGCGTTCTACCCGACAACGGCCCGGCGTGGGGGTGGACGATGACGGACACGCGTCTCACATGGTCGCGCGGCGACCGGGTGCGGGCCGCCGCCGTGCTGATGGCGGGCTGGGTGGCGCTGCTGTGGGTGCTCGAGGTGGTCGACGTGGCCACCGGGCACGCGCTGGACGGCTTCGGCGTCGTGCCGCGCACCCTGTCCGAGCTGGTGGACGTCGTCCCGTCCGCCTTCGTGCACTTCGGCTTCTCCCACGTGGCCGCCAACAGCGTGCCGCTGCTGGTGCTGGGCTTCCTCGCCGCGCTCGGCGGGATACGCCGGTTCCTCGTCGTGTGCGCGCTGATCGTCGTCGCGGACGGTCTGGGCGTGTGGCTGGTCTCCCCCGCGGACAGCAACACCGCGGGCGCCTCCGGCCTGATCTTCGGCCTGTTCGGCTATCTGCTGGTGAGCGGCTTCGTCGAGCGCCGTCCGCTGGGCGTGCTGGTGGGTGTCCTGGTGGCCGCGGTCTGGGGCGGCTCGATCCTCGCGGGGATCGCCCCCACCCAGTCCGGCGTCAGCTGGCAGGGCCATCTGATCGGCCTGGCGGCGGGCGTGGCGGCGGCCTTCCTGCTCCGCCGCCGCCCCGCTGAACGCCGCGAGCCGGTCCTCTGGACGCGCCCGCTCACACGGTCAGCCCGCGCACCAGCAGGTCGAGGAGCGCGCAGACGAACAGGGCGATGCCGATGAAGCCGTTGACGCTGAAGAAGGCGCGGTTGACGCGGGTCAGGTCGTGCGGGCGGACGATGGTGTGCTCGTAGACGAAGGCGGCGGCCACGATCAGCAGGCCCAGCCAGAAGAAGGCGCCGGCGCCGGTGAGCACCGCGTACCAGACGAACAGGGCCGTCGTCACGGTGTGGCAGGCGCGGGCGCCCCAGATCGCCGCGGGGACGCCGAAGCGGGCCGGGACGGACCTCACGCCGATCTCCCGGTCGGTCTCGACGTCCTGGCAGGCGTAGATCAGGTCGAAGCCGCCGATCCAGATGCCGACCGCGAGGCCGAGGACGACCGCGTCCCAGGACCACGACCCGGTGATCGCCAGCCAGCCGCCGACCGGGCCCATCGCCTGCGCGAGACCGAGGATGGCCTGCGGGAAGTCGGTGAACCGCTTGCCGTACGGATACACCACCATCGGGATGACGGCGACGGGCGCGAGGGCCAGGCACAGCGGGTTGAGCAGGGCCGCCGCGCCGAGGAACACCGCGAGGGCGATCAGCGCGCCGGTCCAGGCGTGCTTGACCGACATCGCCCCGGTGACCAGCTCGCGGTGCGCGGTGCGCGGGTTCCGGGCGTCGATCTCGCGGTCGATGATGCGGTTGGCGGCCATCGCGAAGGTGCGCAGGCCCACCATCGCCAGCGTGACCAGCAGCAGCTTGCCCCAGTGGATGTTCCGGTCCCACTCGTGCATCGCGGTGAGCGCGGCGATGTAGGCGAAGGGCAGCGCGAACACCGAGTGCTCGATCATCACCAGGCGCAGGAAGGCCTTGGTGCGGCCCGGCTGCTGCGGGAGGGCGGCGGAGGCCGAGGTCACAGCCCGTACTCCTTCCAGCGGCGGTCGACCTTCGCGGCGGTCTCCGGGTCGGACTCGACCATGTCGGGCCAGCCGCCGTCGCGCGTGTATCCCTCCTCGGGCCACTTCTTCGTCGCGTCGATGCCCGCCTTGCCGCCCCAGAACTGCTGGTACGACGCGTGGTCGAGATGGTCGACGGGGCCCTCGACGACGGTGAGGTCGCGGGAGTAGTCGGTGTTGCCCAGCGCCCGCCAGGCGACCTCGTGCAGGTCGTGCACGTCGCAGTCGGAGTCGACGACCACGATCAGCTTGGTCAGCGACATCATGTGCGCGCCCCAGACGGCGTGCATCACCTTCTGCGCGTGCTTCGGGTACTTCTTGTCGATCGAGACGATCGCGCAGTTGTGGAAGCCGCCGGCCTCGGGCAGGTGGTAGTCCACGATGTCCGGGACGATGATCTTCAGCAGCGGCAGGAAGAAGCGCTCGGTGGCCCGGCCCAGGGGGCCGTCCTCCGTGGGCGGGCGGCCGACCACGATCGACTGGAGCAGCGGGCGCTTCCGCATCGTCACGCAGTCGATCGTCAGCGCGGGGAACGGTTCCTGCGGGGTGTAGAAGCCGGTGTGGTCGCCGAAGGGGCCCTCCGGCAGCATCTCGCCGGGCTCCAGCCAGCCCTCCAGGACGACCTCCGCGTGCGCGGGGACCTGGAGCGGGACCGTCTTGCAGTCCACCATCTCGATCCGCTTGCCCTGGAGGAACCCGGCGAACAGGTACTCGTCGATGTCGCCGGGCAGCGGCGCGGTGGAGGCGTACGTCACGGCGGGCGGGCAGCCGAAGGCGATGGCGACCGGCAGCCGCTCACCGCGCCGCGCGGCCACCTGGTAGTGGTTGCGGCTGTCCTTGTGGATCTGCCAGTGCATGCCGATGGTGCGCTTGTCGTGGCGCTGCAGCCGGTACAGGCCCAGGTTGCGGACGCCGTTCTCGGGGTGCTTGGTGTGGGTGAGCCCCAGGTTGAAGAAGGAGCCGCCGTCCTTGGGCCAGGTGAAGAGCGCCGGGAGCGACTCCAGGTCCACGTCGTCGCCGGTGAGCACGACCTCGTGCACGGGCGCGTCGGAGGACTTCACCTTCTTCGGCGGCACGTGCGTCATCGCGCCGAGCTTCCCGAACGCCTCACGCACCCCGACGAAGCCGTGCGGCAGCTCGGGCTTGAGCAGCCCGCCGATCTTCTCCCCGATCTCCGCGTAGGACTTCAGGCCCAGCGCCTTCAGCAGCCGGCGGTCGGTGCCGAAGACGTTCATGGCGAGGGGCATCGCGGAGCCGCGCACGTTCTCGAAGAGCAGGGCGGGACCGCCGGCCTTGTTCACCCGGTCGACGATCTCACCGACCTCCAGATGCGGGTCGACCTCGGCCTTGATGCGCTTGAGGTCTCCCTCGCGCTCCAGCGCCCTGAGCAGGGAGCGAAGATCGTCGTAAGCCATGGGGTCCAGTATCCCCGAGCGGCTACGCTGGACGGGTACCGCCCACCCCTTTCGCTGGAGAGGCCCATGCTTCGGGTGCTCATGTTCCTCGTGCCACTGGCCCTGAGCGTCTACGCGTTCATCGACTGCATCAGCACCAAGGACGAGGACATCCGGCACATGCCCAAGCCGTTGTGGGCGATCCTCGTGCTGTTGTTCCCGCTGGTCGGGTCGATCTCCTGGATCATCGCCGGCAAGAAGCGGCAGCCCGCCGGCGCGGGCGGTTCCGCCTGGGGCCGGGGCGGCGGCCGGCAGCAGTGGGTGGCGCCGGACGACAACCCGGACTTCCTGAAGTCGCTGGACGACGACAAGGACAAGGACGACAAGCCGGGGGACGGCGATCGCGGCGGGGCCGGCTGACCGCCTCCGCCCGCGTCGGCTCCCGGCCCGGCTCCGGGACGCCGTGCCCGTGCGGCCCCGCACCGTGTTCGAGCCGCTCGGCCGGGCGCGTGCCAGGCGCCTGCCGGTCTTCGCGGGGATCACGGTGCCGCCCGGACCGGGACGCCGTGCGGACGATCCGGTACGTGCCGCCCGAGGCGCCCCGCGGATTCCACCGGGCCGCCGGCACTCTTGCCGTCCGCGTCGGTCCCGGCACGCCGGGCCTCGCCCGGCGCCCGGCGTGACGGGTGAGGACATCGGGGAGTGAACGCGGCGGAGGCCGCCCCGGACCGTGGTCCGGGGCGGCCTCCGTGCGGCGCGTGGCGGCTCGGCTCAGAAACCGGCCGCCTGGAGCACGCCCAGGCCGACGTCGGCGTAGGAGTGCTTGCCGGAGACGAAGATGTTGACGCCGTAGTAGTTGAACAGCCAGCAGCCGAAGGCGAGCAGGGCCAGGTAGGCGGCCTTGCGGCCCTTCCAGCCGGCGGTGGCGCGGGCGTGCAGGTAGCCGGCGTAGGCGACCCAGGTGATGAAGGACCAGGTCTCCTTGGGGTCCCAGCCCCAGTAGCGGCCCCAGGCGTCGCCGGCCCAGATGGCGCCCGCGATGATCGTGAACGTCCACAGCGGGAACACGGCCGCGTTGACGCGGTAGGCGAACTTGTCCAGCGAGGCCGCCGCGGGCAGCCGCTCCAGGAACGACGTGGCGAAGCTGCCCGGCTTGCCGCCGTTCGCCAGCTTGTTCTCGTACGCGTCCTTGAAGAGGTACATGATCGTCGTGAACGCGCCGACGTAGAACACCGCGCCGCACAGGATCGCCGTGGAGACGTGGATGTAGAGCCAGTACGAGTGCAGGGCGGGAACCAGCTGGTCGCTCTCGGTGTACAGAACGGTGACGGCGAGACCGAGGTCCAGGAGGACCGACGTGGTGAGGAACAGGCCGAGCCAGCGCACGTTCTTCTTCAGCGCCAGCAGCAGGAGGTACACACCCACCGCGGTCGTGGAGAAGGTGATGTTGAACTCGTACATGTTGCCCCACGGCGCCCGCTCCACGGACAGCGCGCGGGTGAGCACCCCGCCGAACGCCAGCGCGAACGCGAGCACGGTGAGGGAGATGGCGATGCGTCCGTAGAGGTCGCCCTTCTCGTCGCCGCCGTGCGCCCCGGGCCCGTCGGGCACGTCCCGCGAGCCGGACGCGGCGCGGACCACGACCTTCGGCCGCTCCAGCACGGCGGTGCCGCCGCCCTGCTTCACGGTCACGGCCGGCGCCTGCCCCGTCGTCTTCCTCGGGGTGAGCGCGGCCGCCGTGCGGGCGACCTTGCTCCGGCTGCCGAGGAGCCACTCGGCGATGTACGCGAAGAAAGCGAGGGTGTAGACCGCCATCGCGGAGTAGATCAGCATGTTGCTGATCTCCGCGAGGTTCTCGTTGGTCGCGGCGGCGAGAGTCACTGCTGCTCAGCCCCTTCGGCAGGCACGGCTTGGGAGTCGGGGTCGGTGGACTTGGTTCTTCCGGATCCGTCGGGCGTTCCGGGGTCTTCGGGGGGCGTGCCGTCCTGCTCCGGTGTGCCCTTCGGCTCCGGTGCGTCGTCCGGTACGCCGGGCGTCCGGTCGTAGAGCATCCCGGCGAGGTCGCCGAGTTCCTCCGGCACCTTCGCGGACTCGCTGCGGCCGAGGCCCGCCATCTCGACGACGGTCACGCCGTCGTCGCCGCGCACCGCGCGCACCCACACCCGCCGGCGCTGGACGAACAGCGAGGCGGCCAGTCCGCCGATCGCCACGACGGCGCCGCCGAGCGCCCAGCCGCCGCCCGGTTCCTGGACGACCTGGAAGCCGGCCCACTCCTTGATGTCCTTCTCGAAGGTGATCGAGCCGGCGCCGCCGGGGAGCGTCATGGTCTCGCCGGGAAGGAGCAGCTTCTTCAGCAGCTCCCCGTCGGCGTCCTTGAACTCCTTCATCTTCGTCTTGTCCATCTGGTACACGCTCTGCGGAATGCCGGAGTCGGCCTTCAGGTCGCCGTGGTAGGCGTTGAGCGCGAGCACCGGATAGTCCAGCGCCGGGAACTGGGAGAGCATCGTGCCGCTCGCGGACCCGCCGAAGGTCGGCACGAAGAAGGCCTGGAAGCCGAGCTGCTCCTTCTCGCCCTGCGGGTTGCGGTAGCCGTCGAGGACCTTCACGACGCCGTTGGAGGTGACGTTGTTGTCCAGCGGCAGCAGCGGCACGGCGTCCTGGTAGACGATCTCGCCCTTGCCGTCGCGGACGGTCACGACGGGCGCGTAGCCGTGGCTGACGAGGTAGATCTTGGCGTCGCCGATCTCCAGCGGCTTGTTCACCTTGATGACGGCGCTCTTCTCCTCGCCGTCCGCGCCCTCGGTGTACGTCACCTCGGTCTCGTACGTGCGCGGGGTGCCCCGGTTGGGTCCGGTGCGCTCGTAGGTGCCGGTGAACTCCTCGACGTCGAAGCTGAACGGCTCCAGGTCGTCGTTGGTGAAGAGGTTGCCGGACCTGAAGTCGTCGTACTGGGTGAGCGTGTTGGAGAAGCCGTCGCCCTCGACGACGATCTTGTTGCCCTCGGACTTGAACAGCTGGCCCCAGGCGAAGGCGATCAGCATCACGATCAGCGCGAGGTGGAACGCCAGGTTCCCGAGCTCGCGCAGATAGCCCTTCTCGGCGGCGACGGCGTCACCGACCGCATGGGCGCGGAAGCGGCGCTTCCTCAGCAGCGCGAGGGCGGCCTCGCGCACCTCCTCGGGGCCGGCCGAGGTGCGCCAGGTGGTGTGCGCGGGCAGCCGGGTCAGCCGGCGGGGCGCGCCCGGCGGGCGGCCGCGGAGCTGGCCGACGAACTGCCAGGTGCGGGGCACGATGCAGCCGATGAGGGAGATGAACAGCAGGATGTAGATCGCGGAGAACCACACCGAGCTGTAGACGTTGAAGAGGCCGAGCTTGTCGTAGACCGGCGCGAGGACGTCGTGCTGTTCGCGGAAGTCGGCGACCCGCGTCTCGTCGATACCGGTCTGCGGGATGAGCGAGCCGGGGATCGCGGCCAGCGACAGCAGCAGCAGGAGCAGCAGCGCCACCCGCATGGAAGTGAGCTGCCGCCAGAACCAGCGGGCCCAGCCGATGACGCCCAGGGCGGGCAGGTCGGGCGAGGGCGAGTCCTCCACCGGGGCGGTGGACAGCTGGGAGCCGGCGGCGCCCAGGTCCTGGTCGTCACCGGTCTTCGTGGTGTCGTCCGTCGTCGTGTCGCTCATCGGGTCAGATCCCCACCGTGAAGCCGTTGGACCAGGTCTGCATCTCCGCCACGAGGGTGTCCCACGCGCCGGTCAGCAGGAGCACGCCGGTCGCGATCATCATCGTGCCGCCGATGCGCAGCACCCAGACGTAGTGCCGCTTGACCCAGCCGAAGGCGCCGAGCGCCTTGCGGAAGGCCACGGCGGCCAGCACGAAGGGCACGCCCAGCCCCAGACAGTACGCGACGGTCAGCACCGCGCCCCGTCCGGCGCTCTCCTGCTGCGCGGACAGGGTGAGGACGGAGGCGAGGGTGGGCCCGATGCAGGGGGTCCAGCCGATGCCGAAGAGGGCGCCGAGCACGGGCGCGCCGACCAGGCCGGTGGCGGGGCGCTTGTGGAAGCGGAACTCCCGCTGGGTGAGCCAGGGCATCAGGCCCATGAAGAAGACGCCCATGAGGATCATGAAGACGCCGAGCACCTTGGACAGCACGCCCGACTGTTCCTGGAGCGTCTGCCCGAAGTAGCCGAAGAAGGCGCCGCCCGAGACGAACACGACGGTGAAGCCGAGCACGAACAGGGAGGCGCCGGCGACCATGCGGCCGCGCCGGGCCTCGGCCAGGTCGGTGCCGGAGACGCCGGTGACGTAGGAGAGGTAGCCGGGGACGAGCGGCAGGACGCAGGGGGAGAAGAAGGAGACCAGTCCGCCGAGCACGGCGATGGGCAGGGCCACCAGCAGGGCGCCGTTCAGCACCGTGCCGTTGTAGCCCGTCTCCGCGGCGAGCGTGTGCAGGGCCGTCACGTCACTTCTCCGCGACGACCGGTTCGAGCATCTTCCGCAGCCGTTCCTCGTCGAGGGCGGTCAGCGAGCGGGCGGCGATCCGGCCCTCCCGGTCCAGCACCAGGGTGGAGGGGATGGCCTGCGGGTTGAGGGTGCCCTTCTCGAAGCGGAGCATCAGCTTGCCCGTGGGGTCGTACAGGCTCGGGTAGGTGATGCCGAAGTCCTTCTCGAAGGCGAGCGCGGCGGTGGTGCTGCCGTCGCGGGTGTTGATGCCGACGAACTGGACGCCCTGGTCCGCGTACTCCTGGGACACCTTGGCGAAGTACTTGGCCTCGGCGCGGCACGGGTTGCACCAGGAGCCCCACACGTTGAGGACGACGACCTTGCCCTTGTAGTCGCCGACGTCGAGCTGCTCGCCCTCCAGGGTCTCCCCGGACAGCTCGGGCGCGGCCACGCGCTCGCCCGCGGGGACGGTGGAGATGCCGTCGGTGCCGGTGACGAAGCCGGTGTCGCCGCCTCCGCCGGAGGTGCCCCCCTCCCCGCACGCGGTGAGGAGCAGTGCGGCCGCGGCGGCGCCGGCGGCCAGGGCGGCACGGCGGCGGGCGCGCACGGCACGGGCGGCGCGGTGCGAGCTCTGCGCGGCTCGGTTCGAGCGCTGGGGGGGACGGCTGGCGGCACTCATGTGAAAAGTTTCGCATGCCCGTTCTGGGGATCTTGCGCACCCCCCTGCGCGCCCCGGCACGGGCGGGAACCCGCGTCTCAGGCGGGGCCGGCGGCTCCCGTGGAGGCCACGCCGGCGAGGTCGCGGGTGAACGCCTGCCAGCCGCCGGAGGGTTCCTCGCCGACGTCCAGGGTGCGCAGCCGGTCGAGCATCTCGGGCTTCTGCGCGTCGAGCCAGTCGCAGAACTGCCGGAAGGAGACGATCCTCACGTCGCCGCCCCTCTCCCTCTCCCGCGCGATGTGCTTCAGCGCCTCCTCCACGGCGTCCATGTAGATGCCGCCGTTCCACTGCTCGAAGTGGTTGCCGACGAAGAAGGGCGCCCGGTTCGTCTCGTACGCCCGCTGAAAACCGGATACGTACGCCTGCGTCGACTGCCGTCGCCAGCCCGGGTGGTGGTGGGCCGGGGCGTCGGTGGAGTGGAGCGACTGGTTGGCGAGCATGTTGTAGTCCATCGAGAGGACTTCGAAAGAGCGTCCGGGGAAAGGTATCTGCTGGAGCGGAAGGTCCCATACGCCCTGCTTCCTGGACGGCCAGACCTGGCGTCCGCCGGGCGAGGAGGCGTCGTAGCGCCAGCCCAGCTCGCGGGCGGTGGGCAGCAGCCGGTCCTGGCCCAGCAGACAGGGCGTACGGCCGCCGGTCAGTTCCTTGTCGTAGTCGAACGGCAGCGGCTCCACGTCGGTCCACCCGGAGTGGGTCCGCCACTCCTTCACGAACGACTTCGCCTGCTCGATCTCGCTGCGCCACTGCCCGGGCGTCCAGGTGCCGACGCTGCCCGGGCCGGCGCAGAAGTGCCCGTTGAAGTGGGTGCCGATCTCGTGCCCCTCGAGCCAGGCGCGGCGCAGGTTCCTCAGCGTGTCCTTGATGTGCTCGTCGGTGAGGTAGCCGATGTCGGAGGCGCCGCGCGGGTTGTTCGGCGGGTCGTAGAGCCGCTTCTTCGACTCGGGCAGCAGGTACAGCCCCGAGAGGAAGAACGTCATGGACGCGCCGTGCTCCCGGGCGAGGTCGAGGAAGCGCGGGAACAGCCCGTTGCCGACCTCGCCGGCGCCGTCCCAGGAGAACACCACGAACTGCGGGGGCGCCTGACCCGGCTCCAGGGGCACGGGCGGCTCAGGCTGGCGGGGCTGTCTGCCGGTGAAGGAGGTGGAGCCGTCGCCGATCGGACGGACCGTCGCGGTCGGCTTCGGCGCCGCGGGACGGTCACCGGTCCCGGTGCGGGAACCTCCGCCGGGGGTGGACCCGTCGGAGCCGGCGGGGCCGCCGCAGCCGGCCAAGGAGACGGCGGCAGCGGCACCCGCGCCCAGCCCGAGCATTCCCCTGCGGGAGAGAGCGCGCATGGCGACCCCCTTCGTCACGTCCGTGAGTGGTCACCCGTTCAGAGGACGCGGCGAAGGGGGAGGTTCCCGTCGGATGCGGAGGTTTCGCAACGAAACCCCCGTGGGGGCGGCGCACCGCCCCCACACGGGCGTCACGCGCCGAAGGCCTTGCCCTTGCCCTTCACCGGCCTGGCGCCCGCCCGCAGATGCGCGGGCACCAGGTCGAGGGCGGGCTCGCTGTAACCGACGGACACGATCGTGTCGCCGCGGTACGTGAACGTGGTCAGCGAGGCCAGCGTGCACTGGCGGCGGCGCGGGTCGTGCCACAGCCGGCGCTTCTCCACGTAGGACCGCACGATCCAGATCGGCAGCTGGTGGCTCACCAGCACCGCCTCGTGCCCGCGGGCCGCGTCCCTCGCCGCCTCCAGCGCGCCCATCATCCGGACCACCTGGTCGACGTAGGGCTCGCCCCAGGACGGCTTGAACGGGTTGCGGACGTGCCTCCAGTTGGCCGGGCGGCGCAGCGCGCCGTCGCCGATGCCGAAGGTCTTGCCCTGGAAGGCGTTCTCCGCCTCGATCAGCCGCCGGTCGGTGGCGATGTCCAGGCCGTGCGCCTTGGCGATCGGCTCGGCCGTCTCCTGCGCCCGCTCCAGCGGGGAGGCTCCGACGTGCACGATGTCGCGGGGCGCCAGGTGCTCGGCGACCCGGTCGGCCATGCGGCGGCCCAGCTCGGAGAGGTGGTAGCCGGGGAGGCGGCCGTAGAGGACGCCGTCGGGGTTCTCGACCTCGCCGTGCCGCATCAGGTGGACGACGGTGACGTCCTCGGTGTTCTTGTCGCTCACGCGGTGGCCTCCGCCGCTGCTCGGGCCGCCGCCGGGAGGGCGTCGGCGATGCGCTGGACGGCCCGCTCGTCGTGGGCCGTGGACACGAACCAGGACTCGAAGGAGGACGGCGGCAGGTAGACGCCGTTCGCCAGCAGCGAGTGGAAGAACGCGGTGAAGCGGAACGACTCCTGCGCCTTGGCGTCCTCGTAGTCGCGCACCGGGTTCTCCGTGAAGAACACGGAGAACATGTTGGAGGCGTTCTGCAGCGTGTGCGCGACGCCCTCCTTGGTCAGCGCCTCGGTGACGAGGGACTGGATCTGCGCGGAGACCGCGTTCACCTTCTCGTACGCGGCGTCGTCGAGCAGCCGCAGCTGGGCGAGCCCGGCGGCGGTGGCGACCGGGTTCCCGGAGAGGGTGCCCGCCTGGTACACGGGTCCGGCCGGGGCGAGGTGCGCCATGACGTCGGCGCGCCCGCCGAACGCCGCGGCCGGGAAGCCGCCGCCCATGACCTTGCCGAAGGTCATCAGGTCGGGGCGCACGCCGTCGACGCCGTACCAGCCGGCGCGGCTGGTGCGGAAGCCGGTCATGACCTCGTCGGAGATGTACAGCGCGCCGTTCGCGGCGCACGCGTCCTTCAGCCCCTGGTTGAAGCCGGGCAGCGGCGGGACGACGCCCATGTTGCCGGGGGACGCCTCGGTGATCACGCAGGCGATCTCGCCCGGGTGCGCGGCGAACGCGGCGTGCACGGCGTCCAGGTCGTTGTACGGCAGCACGATGGTGTCGCCGGCCTGCGCGCCGGTGACGCCCGGGGTGTCCGGGAGCGCGAAGGTCGCCACGCCGGAGCCGGCGGAGGCGAGCAGCGAGTCCACGTGGCCGTGGTAGCAGCCCGCGAACTTGATCACCTTGGTGCGCCGCGTGAAGCCGCGCGCCAGCCGGATCGCCGACATGGTGGCCTCGGTGCCGCTGGACACCAGCCGCACCTGCTCCAGCGGCTCGATCCGGGCGACCATCTCCTCGGCGAGCGCGACCTCGCCCTCACCGGGCGTGCCGAAGGAGGTGCCGCGCGCGACGGCCTCCTGGACGGCGGCGATCACCTCGGGGTGCGCGTGCCCGAGGATCATCGGACCCCAGGAGCACACCAGGTCGACGTACTCCCGTCCGTCGGAGTCGGTCAGGTACGGCCCGGTGCCGGAGACCATGAACCGGGGCGTGCCGCCGACGGCGCGGAAGGCACGCACCGGTGAGTTCACACCACCGGGAGTGACGGCCGCGGCACGATCGAACAGCGCCTGCGAGGCTGGGGCTTCGTACGAATATGGCAGTTCGCTCATGACCTGCGACTTCTCCGACCTTTTCCGACGTCCCGGCTGTTCCTCCGGGCTGCGGCTGCTGTGACTCGTTTCAGGGTAGGCCAGGGGCGCTCCGAGGCGTCCCCGCCCCGATCGGGGTTCCGATCGGGGCCCCGGAGCGGCCGTGATCTGCGAAACTGACCCCTGGTGCACACAGCCCGCACGGCCGGGGCGGCCAGGGCCCGCGAAGAACTCGCGGACGGATGGTTCACCGCACGTTTCGGCGGGCGGCCGTGGGGGAGGTCACTGTCACGATGATCGGGTTGCGCGGCGGGGACCACGCGTCCTAGAAAAGCAGTCGGGTGGAGATATGCATCGCGGTGGCGGACTGGGCGAGGGGACCGGTGACCTGGGTCCTCGACGTGCCCGGCGGGGAAGGCACCGACGCGAAGCGGAGGAAACACATCAGACGCGTCGTTCACACGGCGAGCCGGAGCGGATCGGCCCTCTGAGCGGGGCGGGGAGCAGGAATGGTGGTCGGGTGGGGGTGACGTACAAGTACTTCGGCGCGCCGGACGGCGCCACCGCGGCCCGCGTCCCGATCTCCATGCGCCCCGAGGAGCTCGGCGGGGACGAGCTGGGCATGGGCGGCATGTTCACCAAGATCAAGCCGGAGACCATGGCCGCGATGGTCCTCACGGGCATCGAGGGCGTGCCTCTGCACCGCGTGCCGCCGCTCGAACTGGTCGTCCTGCACCCGGACTACGCGGTCGTGAAGCTGCCCATGACGGTGGTGGACCCGCTCCGCGACATAGGCGAGGAAGCGGTCGGCGCGGCCGCGTTCATCTGGTCGACGGTCCCGGACCGCGGCGGCCCGCGCGACGCGTTCAACGTCTACCGGCTCCTCCACGAGTGGCAGGACTTCAGCCACCGGCTGCACGAGGCGGGGCATCAGCCGTACTGCCTGGTGTGGCCCTGAGCGGGGGCTGACGCGACGGGGCACGACGCGACGGGGCGGGTTCCGGGAACCCGCCCCGTCTCGCGTCCGCGGCGGTCGGGGGCGGATCAGCCGTACCGGGTGAACAGGGCGTCGAGGTAGTCCTCCAGGCGGCGGGTGAGGAGTCCGGGGGTCAGGTCGGTGCGGCCCAGGTGGCGCCAGGGGACCGCGACCTTCTCCGCGTCGCCGTAGCCCAGGGCGTCCAGGAGGCGCCAGTGGAGGTGGGCGGCCGGGTCGGGGTCGAGGGTGCCGCCGGCGGCGGTGTAGCGGTCGGCGAAGGCCATGCCCTCGGGGGCGCCGTGCAGCAGGGCGAGGGCGGTCGAGCAGTGGGCCACGTCCAGGTCGGCCGGTCCCCAGGAGGTCTCCACCCAGTCGACGACTCCGCTGACCTCAGGGGCGTCGTCGGGGCCGGTGAACAGGACGTTGCCCGGGTGGAAGTCCCGGTGCAGGAAGCGGCCCGCGTGGGCGGGGGGTTCGCGGCGGATGAGGTCGGCGGCCCGGTGCCACAGCTCGGGGCGACGGGCGGCCGGGGGCGGTGCCACCCGGTCCGGGGAGGCCCAGGCCTGGTAGGCGCGGGGGCGCCGGTGTACGGGCACCGGCAGGCGGTGGATGCGTACGAGAAGGCGGGCGAGCTCGTCGGCCCGGGTCCGCGCGCCCTGGTCGTCCGTGCGGACGGTGCCCGGGAGCAGGGTCATCAGCAGGGACGGGTGGTCGCAGTGCCGGGCGGTCGCGTCCACCGCCACGAGGGTGGCCGCGGGGACGTCCGTGGCGTCGAGCAGGCGCAGGATGTCCGCCTCACGGGTGAGCAGCCCCTCCGCGTGCCGCACGAAGAACGGCTTGACGAAGGACCGCAGGACGAGTGAGCGACGGCCGTCCGGACCGCTGACGTCGAGTCGGCGCATCTCCGACGTCCAGCCGCCGCGCAGCCGCTCCACCCGCTCGATGCGCTCCCCTGCGGACAGGGTCTTCTCCACCCAGGCGCGGGTGGCGTCCCAGGGGTGGCCGGTGTCTTCGGGGTGGCCGGTGTCTTCGGGGTGGTCGGTGTCTTCGGTCGTGGCCGCCATGCGGGGCAGCATACGGACACGGAGGAGCTGTCAGCCGAGGAAACGTGTCAGCCGGTCGTTCAGCTCGCCCGGCTCGGCGAGGGGGAGCGAATGGTGGGTGGCTCCGGGGAGCACCGTCACCTCGCCCTGCGGCAGGACCCGGCGGGCCTGCTCGGCGACCTTGGCGGCATCGTGCGTGCGGCTGTGCTCGGCGAGCAGCACCAGGACCGGCATGCGGAGTCCGGCCACGCGGGGGCGGCCGCCGACGATCAGCTTGCGGCCGGGAACGGTGGCGGCCAGTGCGTAGAGGCGCTGCCAGGTCTCGTCCAGCGGGCGGCCCGCCGTCTCCCAGGACAGGAACGCGCGGGCGCGGGCCTCGCTCGGGCGGATCACGGAGGGCAGCGCGCGCAGCAGGTAGCCGGGGCGGAACCCGGCGAACACCTGGGTGGGATCCACCAGCGCGAGCCGGTCGACCCGCTGCGGCGCGTGCAGGGCGTACCGGGCGGCCAGCCAGGCTCCGTAGGAGTGACCGCACAGGTGCGTGCGGGCCAGCCCGAGTCCGTCGAGCAGCGCGTCCAGCCAGGCCGTCAGGTCGTCGGCGCCCTTCAGCGGTGTGCCCCGGCGCTCGGTGCGGCCGGCGTCGCCCAGCAGGTCCACCGCGTGCACCCGGTGGCGCCGGCCGAGCGCCGGGGCGTTGGCGAACCAGACCAGGCCGGTGGCGGAGCCGCCCGGCAGCAGCACCAGAGGACTGCCGTCCGCCGGACCGTGCACATGCACCCGGGTGGGCCCGTACGGAGTGGCCACATCGCGCTCCTCGGTGGCCTCGGGCCAGCGGGCGCGGAGTTCTTCGTAGGCACGGTCGAAGGCCGACGGCGTTGTGGACACGGAGATACCCCTCGCTCAGCGATAATCTCGTTGAGCGAGATAATAGCCGGGGTCCGGTTCGAGGGAGTTGCGCATGGACGGTCGGGGTCCGGCCATGGGACTGGTGCACCTACTGCGCGCGGTCACCGTGGAGTTCGACCTGCTGGGGGCCGAGTTCGCCGCGCGCCACGGCCTGCACCCCACCGACGTGCGCGCGCTGATCCAGCTGCTGGACGCGGAACGGGCCGGCACCCGGGCCACACCCGGTTGGCTCGGTGAGCAACTGCGCCTCAACTCGGCCGGGACCACGGCATTGGTGGACCGCCTGGAACGGCTGGAACTGGTCCGGCGCAGCAGGGACACCACCGACCGCCGGCGCGTGCTGCTGGAGGTGGAGGAGAAGGCCACACGGCTCGGGTGGGCCTTCTTCGGGCAGGTGATCGACGACGTGGTGGCGGTCTCGCACGACTTCGAGCCGGGCGAACTGGAGACAGTCCGGCGGTTCTTGACGTCGGTGCTGGAGTCCACGAGCAGGACGCGGTCGTCCTGACGCGAGCGGGGCCGGCCGGGCCGGAGGATCCGACGTCACGGGGTCGTGCGGCTCCGCTCATCCCGTGCCCGCGCACGCCTCCGCCTCGTCCAGGTACGCCGCCACCGGGCCCAGGGTCAGCATGCCGCAGGCGGCACCCGCGTGTTCCGTGCGGGCGTCGCGGAGGGCGGCCGCGGCCCGCGCGGCGGTGCCGCGGTCGCCCAGGCGGACGGCGGCGCGGGCGATCAGGCACCACAGGGCCTCCTGCATGTGGTCGGGCGGTGGTGCGGGCGCCGCGGCGAGGGCGGCCCGGGCCGGTGCGTCCCGGCCCTGGTCGAGCAGGAGGAGGGGTTCCGTCCAGGGGCGGTACGGACCCCAGTCGAGGCGGGGGCCGTCGGGCGCGGGCCGGCCGTGCAGCAGGCGCAGGCCCAGCAGGGCGAGCGGGAGCAGACCGCGGTGCAGGCCCGGCATCCCGGCCGTACGGAGGGCCTCGTCGGCGGTGCGGTACCGCGCGGCGACGTCGGCGGCGGACGGTCCGCCGGGCTCGGTGCTGCGGGCGGCCGCGGCCCGGGCCCGGAACCAGGCCGTGAGCACGGGGACGAGGGGCGCCTCGGTGACGGCGGCGAGCTGTTCGGCGGCTTCCGCGTGGGCGGACGCGGTGTCCAGGTCGCCGAGGGCGGAGGCGGACTGCAGGCGGACGAGCCGGCCGAGCACGGCGAAGGCGGGCAGGCCGTGGGTGGTGGCCAGGTCCAGGATCTCGGCGCCGATGCGGTCCCGTGCGGTCGCCAGTCCGGGGCGGGTGAAGGACTGCAGGAACACTCCGTTGAGGGCGAAGGCCAGGAGGGCGGGGTCGCCCAGGTCCCGGGCCGGCGCCTCGGCCCGCCGTGCCGCGTCCCGGGCGCGGTCCCGCTCGGGCGGGGTGAGGTCGGCGCTGCGGCTCTCGACCGCGATCGTCGCCAGGAGGCGGACGGTCAGGCCGGCGGGGGCGTCGGGACCGAGCGCGGTGAGCGTGCGCCGCGCGGCCTCGACGACCGCCCGGGACTGCACGGGGTCGTCGGCCCGGCTCCACAGGGCGGGCACGTCGTAGGCGCCGATGACGCGGGCGGTGAGGGCGAGGTCGCCGGTGCGTTCCGCCGCCGTGATCGCGGCGAGGCGGTCGCTCCGGGAGCGGACCAGGGCGTCGCCGCCCGCCAGGGCGAGGGTGCGGGCCAGGTCCACGGTGGTGCGGGGGCCGAGGGGGACGCCGGAGCCGGTCCAGGTGGCCGCCGAGGCGGCGAAGGGCGTGACCCCGTTGAGGAGGTCCGTCTCCAGGCGCGAGAGGTCGGCGCCCGGGTCGAGACCGAGCTGGTCGGCGAGCGTGGCGCGGGCCCGGCGGAGGGCGGCCAGGGCATCGGCCCGGCGGCCCTCGTGGTGCAGGGCGCGGGCGAGGAGCGTCCAGGCGGGCTCACGCCAGGGGTGTGCGGCGACGTGGTCGCGCAGGTCGGCGACGAGGCCGGCGCCCTCCCCGCGGTCGAGGAGGAGACGGGCGCGCAGCTCGACCGCCTCCGCCCGCAGCTCGTCCAGCCGAGCGCGCTCGCGTTCGGCCCACGCGGAGCCGGTCACGTCGGCGTAGGCGGGTCCGCGCCAGGCGGCGAGCGCCTCGCCGAGCGAGGTCACCGCGCCGGGGGTGTGCCGGGCGCGGGTCAGGGCGTCCTGGAAGCGGTGCGCGTCGACGTCCTCGCGCGGCAGGCGCAGGGCGTAACCGGGGCCCTCGGTGACCAGGACGCGCGGTGGTGTGCGGGGCGGCCGGCCGGGTTCGAGGGCACGGCGCAGCGCGGCGACGAAGGTGCGCAGGGCGCCCACGGCACGGGCCGGCGGATCGGCCCACAGGTCGTCGACGAGCGTGTCGGTGGTGACCATCCGCCCCTCGGCGGCGACGAGACGGGCGAGGACCTCACGGTGGCGGGGTCCGCCCAGGGCGACGGGAGTGCCGTCGCCCTGGGCGGCCCGGACGGTGCCGAGCACGTCGATGCGCATGGTTCCCATCCTGGGGCGGAGGGGGGAAGGCGTCGCACGCACCCGCCCCGAAGACCCGTGCCGGTCCCCGTACCCCCGGTTCCCGAGGCCGGGGGAAGCGGTCGCCCGGGTCCGGCGCCGCGGCCCAGGGGCGGGTCGTCGCCTGTCTGCTTCTCCGGAGCCGGAGGCGACCCGATGCCCGCTCCGGGCCGGGGACCGTGACCGCGGCCCCCCGCCCGCGGGCGGGCGGCCGGCGGGCGCGTGCCCCGGAGGCCGAGGCCCCCGCCGTACTGATCCGTTGCTCATCGCCCTGCCCCACGCTGCTCGGGTCCTGCACCACCTGGAGAGACGGACCGACCCCATGACACCCACCATCCCCGGCTTCGAGCACCTCCGCCTGCCCGGCGTGGACGGCGTCGAGCTGGCTGCCGCCGTCGGCGGGCACGGCAGCCCCGTCGTGTTGCTGCACGGTTTCCCCCAGACCCATCTGATGTGGCGGCACGTCGCCGAGCGGCTGGCCGGCGAGCACACGGTGATCTGCCCCGACCTGCGCGGCTACGGCGCCAGCGACAAGCCGGCGGCCGACTCCCCCGGCGTGTACGCCAAGCGCACCATGGCGGCCGACGTCGTGGCCCTGGCCGCCGCGCTCGGCCACGACCGCTTCGCCCTCGTCGGTCACGACCGGGGCGCCCTCGTCGCCTTCCGGGCCGGGCTCGACCACCCGGAGACCGTCACGCACCTCGGCATCCTCGACATCGTGCCCACGCTCGACATGTGGGACGTCCTGCACGGCGTCTCCGCGGCGGTCGCGTACCACCTGTACCTGATGGCGCAGCCGCCCGGTCTGCCGGAGGCGATGATCGCGGGCAGCGCGGACGCCTTCTTCGGGTCGTTCCTCGACGCCTGGTCCACCGGTCCGGACGCGCTGCCTCCGGAGGTGCGCGCCGAGTACCTGCGGGCGAGCCGCGCGGCGGTGCCGTCGATCGTCGCGGACTACCGGGCCTCGGCGGGCGTCGACATCGAGCACGACCGGGCCGGTCTGGACGCGGGGGCCCGGCTCGCCATGCCCGTGACGGTCCTCCAGCAGGACTGGGGCGCCCAGCTGGGCTACGACGCCGCCGCGGTGTGGGGGGCCTGGGCGCCGGATCTGGACCACCGGCTGACCGGGGCCGGGCACTTCATGGCCGAGGAGGCGCCCGAGGAGGTCACGGCGGCGATCCGGGAACTGCTGACCCGATAGCTGACCCGATAGACGGGCCCGACCGACAGGGTGCGCCTTCCGGAATACCCCCAGGGGGTATATGGTTACGGCAGGCGTGGGGACGCACCGTCCCCGTGGCGCTTCGAAGGGGGATGAGGTCCATGGACCACGCCCTGCACCACCACACCGGCCCCGCACACGGCGCCGCGCCCGGCGCGACCTGGTCGACGGCGGTACGGGCGACACTGCACTGCCTGCTCGGCTGCGCCGTCGGCGAGATCCTCGGCATGGTCATCGGCACGTCCCTGATGTGGGGCAACGCGCCGACGATGATCCTGGCCATCGCCCTGGCCTTCGTCTTCGGCTACTCCTTCACCCTCTTCGCCGTGGTGCGCGCCGGAGTGTCGCCGAAGGACGCCGTGAAGGTCGCGCTGGCCGCCGACACCGTCTCCATCGCGGTGATGGAGCTGGTCGACAACGGCATCATCGCGCTCACCCCGGGCGCGATGGACGCGCACCTGTCCGAGGGCCTGTTCTGGTACGCCCTGCTCGGCGGCTTCGCCGTCGCCTTCCTGGTCACCACCCCGGTCAACAAGTGGATGATCGGCCGGGGCAAGGGCCACGCGGTGGTCCACGCCCACCACTGACCCCGCCCCGGCACGCCGGTCGGCTCCCGCCCGGCCCGCAGGCGGACGGGGGCACCGGGTGAACGGGGACACCGGGCCCCGCGCGCACGGGAGAAGGCCGAACGCGGGCGGAGGACGAAGCGGGCGGACCAGCCGTGTCGGGGCCGGCGAAGCCCCCGGCGAAGGCCGCAGGCCGCAGTCCGCAGGAGAGCGCGTGCGCATGTCCGTGCCGGATGGTGTCGGTGGCCGCCTTCGACTGGCACCCGACCGCCCCGGAGACGCTGCGGCGGACGCCGCTCGGGGAGACCGTCGTCATGCCGGTCCGTCGCCTGTGCGGTCGCCACCTCCACAAGCCGCCCAGCGGCGAGTTCACCGGCAGTCGCCGGCGGCGCGGCGCCGCCCCGGGACCGGTCAGTTTCCGAGAAGCACCGGCGGCCGGGGCGGCCCTACCGTCGACCGCATGAACTCCATCGACTCCGTCACGCTGGAGGTGGCCGACCCCACGGCCGCCGCGCGCTTCTACTCCGACGCCTTCGGCCTGGACCGGGAGCGGGTGCGCCTCGGCGAGTCCGCCGAGCCCACGAGCGGCTTCCGCGGCTTCACCCTGTCGCTGGTCACGTCCCGGCCCGGTGACGTCGACGCGCTGCACCGCGCCGCCCTCGACGCGGGCGCCACGGAGCTGAAGCCCGCCGAGAAGTCCCTGTGGGGCTACGGCGGTGTCGTCCAGGCCCCCGACGGCACGGTCTGGCAACTGGTGACGTCGTCGAAGAAGGACACCGGTCCGGTCACCCGGACGATCGACGAGATCGTGCTGCTGCTCGGCGTCGAGGACGTGAAGGCGACCAAGCGGTTCTACGTCGGGCGCGGCCTCACCGTCGGCAAGAGCTTCGGCGGCCGGTACGTCGAGTTCGCCGGCGGCCCCGGCACCGTGAAGCTGTCGCTGTACAAGCGCCGGGCGCTGGCGAAGGTCGCGGGCGTCCCCGCCGACGGCGCCGGCTCCCACCGCGTCGTCCTCGGCAGCGGGGCCGGCCCCTTCACCGACCCGGACGGCTTCGTCTGCGAGGCGTCCGGTCAGTAGCCGAAGACCTGGGTCCAGGTCCAGTCGCTGCTGACCACGCCGACGCCCAGGCTGGTCAGCGAGCAGTTCAGGATGTTGGCGCGGTGTCCGGGCGAGTTCATCCAGGCGTCCATGACGCTCGCGGCGGAGCTCTGGCCCCGGGCGATGTTCTCGGCGCCCGGACTCGGGTGTCCCTGGGCCCGGGCGCGGTCCACGAAACTGCTGCCGTCGCGGCCGGTGTGGGAGAAGTAGCCGTTGGCGGACATGTCCTGGCTGTGCGCCTGGGCCGCCCTGGCGAGCCGGTCGTCGAGTTCCACGGGGGCGCAGCCCGCCTGCGCCCGCTGTGCGTTGGTCAGGGCCAGCACCTGGGCGGCGGGGCCGGCGGGCGGGGCCGGCGGGTCCGGTTCCCGCTTCGGCTCCGCGGGCTGCCGCGGGGGCGTCGACGTGGTCCGGGCGGGTTCGGGACGCGCCTCGGACTTCGTGGGGCGGGGGGTGACGGAGGGCTTCGGCGTGCGGGACGCCTCGGCGGACGGCGTGGCCCGTGCGGACCGGGACGCCGAGGCGGTGGCGGCGGGCGGGGCGGACGCCGCGGCGCTGGGCGGGGCGGACGCCGGGCCGCTCGTCGGCGCCGCCCGCACCCGGTCCGCGCCGTCGTCCGGCGTGAGTATCGTGAGGCCCACTATCACCCCTCCGGTGACCAGCAGCACCGCGGCCGCGGCGGCGACGGCCCGGCCGTGCCGCCTCCGCTCCCGGCTCCGCACGCGACGGCTCCTGCGGTGTCCGGCCACCACGTCCGTCGCTCCCGGGCCGCCGTGCCCCTCCACCGGGCCGGGCTCCCCGTCACCACGCGAGCCCTCCGGCGCACCGGGCGCCGCCGCCATGCCGCCGAAGCCCTCGTCCTGCCCCGCCGCCGCCGCACCGCCGGACCGGCCCTGGGGCCACGGCGCCGCCGCACCGTCCGACTGACCCCGGGGCCACGAACCCACCGCACCGTCCGGCCGGCCTTGGGACCACGGCGCCGCCGTCCCCTCGGGCCCGGGTGTCGCCGTCGGTTCTCCGGCGAAGGCGGCCGGTGACGCCTCCGCGGTCCTCGCGCCGTAGGCGGTGAGCACGGCGGCAGCCGCGAGCAGGCCCGCGCCCGCCGGGACCAGGCCCAGCCCGACGAGCAGGCCCTCCGCCGGGACCAGGCCGGACTGGAAGCCCGCGCAGACCGTGCAGTCCCGGGCGTGACGGGCGATCCGCTTGCGCCACAGGGCCGAGGGGGTCAGGTCCCAGCCCGCCACCACGTCGTCCAGCAGGACGCAGCGCGGACGGGCGGACAGCGCCCGCACCACCAGGCGTGCCGTCTCCAGCTGGGCCTTCATCCGCTGGACGCGCACCGCCGCGTGCTGCGGTGACAGCTCCAGTGCGGCCGCCACCTCCGCCCGCGTCAGCTCGCCCGCCGCTTCCAGCCACCACAGGGACAGCAGCGCCTGGTCGTCGGGGTTCAGCCAGCGGGTGGCCTCGGCGACCTCCCGCCGCTGTCCCTCCAGTCCCAGCCGCACGATCGTCAGGTCGACGAAGTCGGCGCCCGGGTCGGCGAGTTCCCGGGCGTCGTGCAGCCCCGAGCGGGGCGGCTCCGTACGGTGGTCGCGCCAGTGGTGGCGGAGCTGGTTCATGGTGACGGCGACCAGCCAGGACCTGAAACGTGCCGGGTCGTCCAGCGAGCCCAGGGAGCCGAGGACGCGCAGCATGGTCTCCTGCACCACGTCGTCGACGTCGGGGTGCCCGTTGAGGGCGCGGCCGACGATGTTGTAGACCAACGGCAGGCAGGCGGCGACCAGTTCGTCCTGGGCGCGCTGGTCACCGCGCCGTGCCGCCTCGACCGTCCCGCGGCTCGGGCCGCCGCCCCGTCCCCTGCCGGGTGTTGTGCTCGCTGCCACGCTCGTCCACGCTCCTTCTCGGTCCCGGACCGGACTGCCCGTCATGACAGGAGAGCCGCCGCCCGGGGCGGGATAACGGAAAGTCCGTGGATCAGTCCAGGACGTGCCGCAGGTACGCCGCCGGGTCGGCGAGGTAGCGGCGCCAGTGGTCGACCAGGGCGAGGTCCTGCCAGGCGGTGCGCCGGATGCCGTGGTCGCCGACCTCGACGATGTCCGCGCCGGGCAGGGCGGTCAGCAGCGGGGAGTGGGTGGCGCACACGACCTGCGCGCCGGCGCTCGTCAACTGGTGGATGTGACCGAGCAGTTCGAGGCACGAGGAGAAGGACAGGGCGGCTTCGGGCTCGTCCATGACGTACAGCCCGGGGCGCAGGAACTTGTTCCGGAACGCCGCGAGGAAGCCCTCGCCGTGGCTGCGCTCGTCCGGCGCGAGGCCCTCCCGGTCCAGCGCGTCCAGGGCGGTCTCGGCGCGGAGGAAGAAGCCCTGGCGGGCGGACCAGGAGGCGAGCATCCGGCGGCCGCGGGGGGCCGCGTCGAAGCGGATGCGCTCGCCCAGGACCGACTTGGCGCGGTGGCTGGCGTACCGCCACTCGTGCGAGCCGCCCCAGGGGTCCAGGCCGAAGCCCTCGGCGAGCGCCTCGACCAGGGTCGACTTGCCGGAGCCGTTCTCCCCGACGACGAAGGTCACCGGGGCGGTGAACCGCAGGCCGTCGTCGAGGAGCGCGCGGACGCACGGGACCGACCAGGGCCACTCCCCCGCGTCGTACGCATCCACATGGGCGTACGCACGTTCGATGATCACGGGGTCGAGTCTGTCACGGCGCGGTCCGGCGGGCGGCCCGCCCCCGCCCGCTCACTTCGTGCCCACCGTCCGCAGCACCGTCAGCACCAGGGTCCGCGCCGCCTCCACCACCTCCCGCACGCTGACGTGCTCCCGTGCGCTGTGGGCCACGGCGATGTCGCCCGGACCGTACTGCAGGGCCGGTATCCCGGCGCCGGTGTAGTGCCGCAGGTCGCTGCCGTACGTGGCCCCCCGCCGCCGGGGCGCGGGTCCGCCCGTCGCGTCGGCGTGCGCGGCGCCGACCGCGTCCGCGAGGGGGTGCCCCTCGGGCAGCATGCCGCTCGCGAACTGTCCGCCCGGCCAGGTCACCGTGGCCGGACGGTCGCGCAGCCAGGGGTCGGCGGCGCACGCCTCGGCCACGCACCGCTCCAGCGCGGCGCGCGCGTCCGCCGGGTCCTCGCCGAGCCGCACGCCGAACCTGCCCTCGGCGACCAGCAGATCGGGCACGCTGCTGGCCCAGTCCCCGGCCCGCAGCGTGCCCACCGACAGGCCGTAGGGGATCGGGTACTCGGCGAGCAGCGGGTCCGGGTCCCGGTTCCGCTCCTCCTCCAGCGCGGCCAGCGCCCGGTGCAGCGGCAGGTAGGCGTCCACGGCGCTGACGCCCTTCTCCCGCGCGCTGCCGTGCGCGGCCCGTCCGGGCACGGCGATCCGGAACGTCAGCGCGCCCGCGTTGGCGGTGATCAGGGTGCCGGCGGTGGGTTCGGCGATGACGCAGGCGTCACCGGTGTGACCGCGCCGCAGCGTGCCGAACGCGCCGATGCCGCCGTCCTCCTCGCCGACCACGCAGTGCACGGCGACCCGGCCGCGCAGCCGTGTCCCGGCCGCCCGTATCGCGGCGAGCGCGGCGAGGTGCGCCGCGAGTCCGGCCTTCATGTCGCACGCCCCGCGCCCGTGCACCAGGTCCCCCGTCACCCGCGGCACGAACGGGTCCCCGTCCCACGCGGCCAGGTCCCCCGGCGGTACGACGTCGACGTGGCCCTGGAGGATCAGCGTCGGCCCGTCGCCCCCGTCGGGCGTGGTGCCGACCAGCCCCCACGCCTCCTCGCGCGGCGCCTCCGTGCCGGGGAAGTCCGGCTCGGCGCGCAGCGCGGGCAGGTCCATCGGCCACAGGTCCACGTCCAGCCCCAGCCACTCCAGCCGCCCCGCGAGCTGGTGCTGCAGCTCGGACTCGGCGGCGCTCCCCGTGACGCTCGGCACGGAGATCAGCTCCATCAGCGTCCGCGCCGTCGCCGCCGCGTCGACCGCCGCCAGCGCCGCGGCCTCCTCATCGCTCAGCATGCCGTCCCTCCCCTCACCCCCGGGGACGACACGGCACCGCCCCCGCATCCATACCTGCACCGGCCTCCGAGGGGCTACGCCTCCGAGGGGCGGCGCACCGGGCCGTCCACGATGCCGGAGGACACGCGGGCGCCCCCGGCCGGCGGGCCGCGCCGCGAACCGGCTACGCCTCCGCGTCGTCCCGTTCCGCCACCGCCCCGGCCACCGTGAAGCCGGTGACCGTGCCGCCGCCCTCGCGGCGGAAGGCGTACGGGGCGCCGCCGTGGGCGAGGGCGATCTCGCGGACGATGGAGAGGCCGAGGCCCGAACCGGGCAGGGACCGTGCGTCGGCGGCGCGGTAGAAGCGGTCGAAGACGCGGGTCAGGTCGTCGTCGGCGATGCCCGGCCCCCGGTCGCGCACCTCCACCCGTACCGTGCCCGGCCGGGCCGGTCCCGCCACGTGGATCTCGACGGGCGCGCGGCCCTCCCGGTCGAACTTGACCGCGTTCTCCACCAGGTTGGACAGCGCCCGGGTGAGCATCCCGGGCCGCCCGTGGGTCGTGGTGTCCCCGCTCGCGCGGACCACGATCTCCCGTCCCGTGCGCCGCCGGGCGAGGCCCGCCACGTCCTCGGCGACGTCCGTGAGGTCGATCCGCCGCGGCGGCTCCGTGTCGGACTGCCCGGCCGCGAGATCGACCAGCTCGTTGACCAGGTCGGTCAGCTCCCGCGCCTCCTGGGCGAGGTCGGTGACCAGCTCCTCGCGGCTGTCCGGCGGGAGTTCGTCGATGCGGCGCAGCAGCGAGATGTTGGTGCGCAGCGAGGTGAGCGGGGTGCGCAGCTCGTGCCCGGCGTCCTGGACCAGCCGGCGCTGGTCCTCCTCGGACTGGGCGAGCCGGCCCAGCATCCGGTCGAAGGCGCGGCCGAGCCGCCCCACCTCGTCGTAGCCGGCGACCGGCACCTGGATGCCGAGACGGCGGGTGCGGGCGACGGCCTCGGCGGTGTGGGTGAGCACCACCAGGCGGCGGGTGATGCGCCGGGCCAGCCACCAGCCGAACAGCCCGGCGGCGACCACCACGGCCGCCATGAGGAGGAACGTGCGCCGCTGCAGCGCGCGCAGCAGGTCCTCGGTGTCGCTGAACTCCTGCGCGACCTGCACCGCGCCCCTGCCGCCGCCGAGGGAGACGGTCGCGACCCGGTAGACGTCGTCGCCGACGTCCACCTCGGCGTGCACGACCACGCGCCCCGCGGCGGCGGCGCCCGCGATCCGGCGGTCGGCGTCCACCACGGGCAGTCCGGGGTCGCCCGGGTCGACGATCCCGCCGTCCGGCCCGAGCACCTGCACGTCGGTGCGGGCGGGACGCACCAGGTCGTGGCCGGGCGCGGCGGAGGAGAAGTCGTGCGGCGTCATCCGGTTCGCCCGGACCTCGCCGCTCAGGTCCCGCACCACCTCGTCGAACACGGACTGCTGGTCCACCCGCACCAGCCGCGCGGCCGCGTTGTACGACAGGAAGCCGACCAGCAGCGTGACGGTGGCGGTCACCGCCGCGAACGCCACGGCGAAGGTGGTGCCCAGCGACAGCAGGCGCAGCCGGTGACGCGGGACGGACGGTCCGTGCGCACCGCCGTCGGCGGCCACTCAGCCCTCCCGCAGGACGTAGCCCACCCCGCGCACCGTGTGGATGAGCTGCGGGGCGCCGGGCTCGTCGAGCTTGCGGCGCAGGTAGCCGACGTAGACGGCGAGGTTCTTGGAGCCGGGGCCGAAGTCGTAACCCCAGATGCGGTCGTAGACGGCGGAGTGCTCGAGGACCACGCCGGCGTTGCGGATCAGCAGTTCCAGCAGCTCGAACTCGGTGCGGGTCAGCTCCAGTTCGCGGTCGCCGCGCCAGACCCGGCGGGCCTGCGGGTCCATGCGCAGCCCGGCCGCCTCCAGGTGGCGCCCGGACGGCGCCGCCGCGGCTCCGGACTCCTGGGCGGCCCGCCCGGGCTCCGCGGGCACGGGGGCCGCGCGGCGCAGGAGGGCGCGGAGCCGGGCGAAGACCTCCTCGACGTCGAACGGCTTGACGACGTAGTCGTCGGCGCCCGCGTCCAGGCCGGCGATCCGGTCGGCGGTCTCCACCAGCGCGGTCAGTATCAGCACCGGGGTGCGGTCGCCCTCGGCGCGCAGCGCCCGGCACACCTGGAGTCCGTCGATGCCGGGCATCATCACGTCGAGGACCAGCACGTCGGGCCGGCTGCGGCGGGCCTGCGCGAGGGCCTCGACGCCGTCGGCGACGGCCGTGACGCGGTAGCCCTCCAGGGTCAGCGCGCGCTCCAGGGCGTTGCGGATGGCGCGGTCGTCTTCGGCGAGCAGAACGGTGTGCGGCACCCGCCCAGTGTGCCAACCCGGCGGGCCGCACGGCCCCCCGCTCGCTCACCCCGGTCTCACCCGCCGGGACGCAACGCGGCGAGCCGTTCCTCGAAGGGGGTCACGTCCTCGAACGAGTCCCGCTTGGGGAGGGGCGCGCCGCCGGCCGCCCCTTGCCGGGCCTCCGCCCCGCCCTGGCCTGCCGGTTCCCGGCCGGAGGAGACCTGCCGGGCCTCCGAGCCGCCAGGCGCTGCGTCCCGCCGGGGGCGGTCGGCCGGAGCCGCCTGTCGGGGCAGGGGCCGGGTCGCCGGCGTGGTGGCCGTCAGCGCGGCCAGTTCGGTCGCCGCCCGCGCGATGCGGGCGTTCAGTCCCTCCGCGCCCCAGTCCTCCGAGGCCGCGTAGACGCCGGTGGGGACGACGACCGCGCGGAGGTAGGAGAAGAGCGGGCGCAGCGCGTGGTCGAGGACCAGCGAGTGACGCACGCTGCCGCCCGTCGCCGCGATCAGTACCGGCGTGCCGGTCAGCGCCTCCGGGTCCGTGGCGCTCAGCGCGTCGAAGAAGGACTTGAACAGTCCGCTGTAGGACGCCGAGAACACCGGCGTGACCACGATCAGCGCGTCCGCCCCGGTCACCGCGTCGAACGCGTCCGACAGTCCCGGCCCGGGGAAGCCGTTCGTGAAGACGTGCGCGATCTCCACGGCGAGGTCCCGCAGCTCGATCACCCGGACGTCGGCCTGCCCGAGGCTCGCGGAGGCGGCCTCGGCGAGCCGGTCGCCCAGCAGCCGCGTGGACGACGGCACGCTCAGTCCGGCCGACACGACGACGACGCTCATGCCCGCGCCCCTTCCTCCTCGGCGGTGGCGGCCTTCCGCGCCGCGGCCAGCCGCGAGGCGTGGGTCGGCGCCTCCGGCACGTCCGCCGGCCGGTTCTTCGCGAACTCCTTCCGCAGCACCGGCACGACCTCCTCCCCGAGCAGGTCGAGCTGCTCCAGCACCGTCTTCAGCGGCAGGCCCGCGTGGTCCATCAGGAACAGCTGGCGCTGGTAGTCGCCGGCGTACTCGCGGAAGGACAGCGTCTTCTCGACGACCTGCTGCGGGGACCCCACGGTCAGCGGCGTCTGCGCGGTGAACTCCTCCAGCGAGGGCCCGTGCCCGTACACCGGCGCGACGTCGAAGTACGGCCGGAACTCCCGCACCGCGTCCTGCGAGTTCCTCCGCATGAACACCTGCCCGCCGAGCCCGACGATCGCCTGCTCGGGCGTGCCGTGCCCGTAGTGGGCGTACCGGGTCCGGTACAGCTCGACCATCCGCTTGGTGTGGTCGGCCGGCCAGAAGATGTTGTTGTGGAAGAAGCCGTCGCCGTAGTACGCGGCCTGCTCGGCGATCTCCGGCGAGCGGATGGACCCGTGCCAGACGAACGGCGGCACGCCGTCCAGCGGGCGGGGCGTGGAGGTGAACCCCTGGAGCGAGGTGCGGAAGCGTCCCTCCCAGTCGACGACGTCCTCGCGCCACAGCCGGTGCAGCAGGGCGTAGTTCTCGATGGCGAGGTTGATGCCCTGGCGGATGTCCTGGCCGAACCAGGGGTAGACCGGGCCGGTGTTGCCGCGGCCCATCATCAGGTCCACCCGGCCGTCGGCCAGGTGCTGCAGCATCGCGTAGTCCTCGGCGATCTTCACCGGGTCGTTGGTGGTGATCAGCGTGGTGGAGGTGGACAGCAGCAGCCGCTCGGTGCGGGCCGCGATGTAGCCGAGCATGGTGGTCGGCGAGGACGGCACGAACGGCGGGTTGTGGTGCTCCCCGGTCGCGAACACGTCCAGGCCCACTTCCTCGGCCTTCAGCGCGATGGCGACCATGGCCTTGATCCGCTCGCGCTCGGTCGGCGTGCGCCCCGTCGTCGGGTCGGGGGTGACGTCCCCGACGCTGAAGATCCCGAACTGCATGGCCGCTCACCTTCCAGTTTGTTGACGGTTCAACTATACCTCTGGAACGGCCCTCCGCCCCGCCCTATTCCGCCCCTACGGAAACAGCCCCGCACCCCCGCGTGTCCACGTACCCACGACCCCACGTACCCACGGCCCCACGCCCCCCTACGGCGCCGGCTCCCCCGCCCGCAGCCGGGCCGCCTGCTCGGCGCCGTACTCCGTGGTGCGCCGCAGGTGCTCGACGAACAGCTCCAGCTCGCCGTCGTCCAGGTCGTCGAAGAGCGCGAACCAGCCACCCCCGACCCGCTCCCACACCCGCGCCACCTCGACGGTCCGCTCCGGCACCGGCGCGACCAGCACCAGCCGCCGGTCGCCCGCGTCCCGCTCCCGGACCACGTACCCCGCCCGCTCCAGCCGGTCCACCAGCCGCGTCGCCGAGCCGGTGGTCAGCCCGGTCAGCTCCGCGATCCGCCCGGTCGTCACCGGGCCGGGCTCCAGGGTGAGCAGGTTCAGGCACTGCAGGTCGGTCGGGTGCAGCCCCAGCCGGTCGGCGAGCGCCTGGTTGAACAGCGCGTACGACGCCATGTACCGCCGCGCCACCACGGCCAGCTCGGCCATCAGCCGTGACCGCTTCTCCCCCGGCGGCCCCGCCGTCGTCGCACCCCTGACCCGTCCGTCCGCTGCGTCCGTCACGGGGGCATGTATCCCCGGACCGCACCGCCGCAGGCGCCCTCCAACAGGTGACACGGGCGGCCCGTGCGAAGCTGCGGGCATGCTGATCCTCCGCTCCGCCGCCCTGTTCGTCCTCGCCGCGATCCTGGAGATCGGCGGCGCGTGGCTGGTCTGGCAGGGCGTCCGCGAACACCGCGGCTGGATGTGGGCGGCCGGCGGGGTCCTCGCCCTCGGCGCGTACGGCTTCGTGGCCACCTTCCAGCCCGACGCCCACTTCGGCCGGGTGCTCGCCGCGTACGGCGGCATCTTCGTCGCCGGGTCGATCCTGTGGGGCGTGATCGCCGACGGCTACCGCCCGGACCGCTGGGACACCGCCGGCGCGCTGGTCTGCCTCGCCGGCATGGCCCTCATCATGTGGGCCCCGCGCAACGGCTGACGCGGACCTCCGAGGGCCCGCCCGGCCTCCGCACGCCCCCGCCATATGCTGACCGGGCGCGGTCCGTCCCCCGCGGTGCGCGCCCGTGCCGACCGTCCGACACCCGACCGCCCCGCCACCGCCCGCCCCGAGGAGCAGCCCATGGCCACCGCCGTACCGCCCGCCGCGTCCCGCATCGCCGTCGTCACGGGGGCGAGCAGCGGGATCGGCGCCGCGACGGCGCGACGGCTGGCCGAGGCCGGCTACCGCGTCGTCCTCACCGCCCGCCGCGCGGACCGCATCGAGGCGCTCGCCGAGGAGCTGAACGCGGCCGGGCACTCGGCGACGGCGTACCCGCTGGACGTCACCGACCGCGCCGCCGTCGACGAGTTCGCCACCGCGTTCCGCACCGTCGGCGTGCTGGTCAACAACGCGGGCGGCGCCCTCGGCGCCGACCCGGTCGCCACCGGCGACCCGCAGGACTGGCGCACGATGTACGAGACCAACGTCATCGGCACCCTCAACCTCACCCAGGCCCTGCTGCCCAAGCTGGACGCGAGCGGCGACGGCACGGTCGTGGTGGTCTCCTCCACCGCCGGGCACGCCACCTACGAGGGCGGCGCGGGCTACGTCGCCGCCAAGCACGGCGCGCACGTCCTCGCCGAGACGCTGCGCCTGGAGATCGTCGGCCGCCCGGTGCGGGTGATCGAGATCGCGCCCGGGATGGTGAAGACCGAGGAGTTCGCCCTGACCCGGTTCGGCGGCGACGCGGAGAAGGCCGCCAAGGTGTACGAGGGGGTCGCCGAGCCCCTCACGGCGGACGACGTGGCCAACACCATCGCCTGGGCCGTGACCCGCCCGTCCCACGTCAACATCGACCTGCTGGTGGTCCGCCCGCGCGCCCAGGCGTCCAACTCCAAGGTGCACCGGGAAACACGATGACCACGGACGGCGGGACCACGGACGGCGAGCGGCGCCGCCTGGAGCTGGGGAAGAGGTGATGTACGCGATGTCGCACGCGAAGCAGGGGACTCCCGTAGGGGGATCTCGGCCACGGCGATGAGTTCCGCGGCGTCCGGCGGTCTTCCTGTCGGGACAGGACCCCGTGACCGAGGAGGACGTGCCATGCGCGCCGTGACCTATTCGATGAGCGTCTCGCTCGACGGCTACATCACCGGACCGGACGGCGGCATCGACTGGTCGACGCCGGACGACGGCGTCTTCCGCTTCTGGATCGACGAGATCCGGCAGGTCGGCGTCCATCTGCTCGGCCGGCGGCTGTACGAGACGATGCTCCACTGGGAGACCGCCGCCGACGACCCGTCGCTCGACGACGCGCAGCGCGAGTGGACCGAGCTGTGGAACCCGCTGCCCAAGGTGGTCTTCTCCCGCACGCTCACGGAGGTGCGGGGGGCCGCGCGGCTGGCCGCCGGCAGCCCGGCCGAGGAGATCGAGCGGCTGCGGGCGGAGCCGGGCGACGGAGAGATCGCGATCGGCGGCGCGGCGCTCGCCGCCGAGGCGGCCGCGGCGGGGCTGGTCGACGAGTACCGGACGATGGTCCACCCGGTGCTGGTGGGCGGGGGCACCCCGTACTTCCCCCGCGACGGGCGCCGCGTGGACCTCGAACTCGTCGAGACCCGCACCTTCGCGTCGAACATCGTGTACCTGCGCCACCGCGTGCGGAGGTGACCCCGCACGCGGCGCTCAGCCCTTCACGCAGACGACCTGCTTCAGCTTCGCGACGACCTCCACGAGGTCCCGCTGCTGGTCGATGACCTGCTCGATCGGCTTGTACGCGGCCGGGATCTCGTCGACCACACCGGAGTCCTTGCGGCACTCCACGCCCCGCGTCTGCTCCTCGAGGTCCTTCGCCGTGAACCGACGCTTCGCCGCGTTGCGGCTCATGCGGCGGCCGGCGCCGTGCGACGCGGAGTTGAAGGACGCCGCGTTCCCGAGGCCCTTCACGATGTACGAGCCCGTGCCCATCGAGCCCGGGATGATCCCGTACTCGCCGGAGCCCGCGCGGATCGCGCCCTTGCGGGTGACCAGCAGGTCCATGCCCTCGTAGCGCTCCTCGGCCACGTAGTTGTGGTGGGCGCTGATCTCCGGTTCGAAGGCGGGCCGGGCCTTCTTGAACTCCTTGCGGACCACGTCCTTCAGGAGCGCCATCATGATCGAGCGGTTGTACTTCGCGTACTCCTGCGCCCAGAACAGGTCGTTGCGGTAGGCCGCCATCTGCGGGGTGTCCGCGACGAAGACGGCGAGGTCGCGGTCGACCAGGCCCTGGTTGTGCGGGAGCTTCTGGGCGACGCCGATGTGGTGCTCGGCGAGCTCCTTGCCGATGTTGCGGGAACCGGAGTGCAGCATCAGCCAGACATATCCCTCCGTATCGGTGCATATTTCCACGAAGTGATTTCCCCCGCCGAGCGTGCCCATCTGCTTCGCGGCCCGCCCCTCACGGAACTTCACCGCGTCCGCGACCCCGCCGAAACGGCTCCAGAAGTCCTCCCACCCGCCGGCCGGGAAGCCGTGCAGGCGCCCCGGGTCGACGGGGTCGTCGTGCATGCCCCGGCCCACCGGAATGACCTGCTCGATGCGCGAGCGCAGCCGGGACAGGTCGCCGGGCAGGTCGTTCGCCGTCAGGGACGTCTTCACCGCGGACATGCCGCAGCCGATGTCGACGCCCACCGCCGCCGGGCACACCGCACCCCGCATCGCGATGACCGAACCGACCGTGGCGCCCTTGCCGTAGTGCACGTCCGGCATCACGGCCAGGCCCTTGATCCAGGGCAGGGTGGCGACGTTGCGCAGTTGCTGGAGCGCGCCCTCCTCCACCGTCGCCGGGTCCGTCCACATACGGATCGGCACCTTCGCACCCGGCAGTTCCACATACGCCATGACGTCCTCATTCCCCCGGAAAAACGAACAGAAGTCTCATAACGCAAAACCGGCGCCGAGGTCGGCGATAAGGGATGACGGACCGGCGTCCACGGCAGTGCGTGCGATACACATTGTCTGCGAACGGCTCCCCCCTGCGGCAAGCGATTAACCAGCGGGGACACTGGAAGGCCCGGCGGGCAGCGGCCCGCACCCACCGTCGAGAGGACCTGGACCGTGCAGCGGAAGGCGTACGGACCCGGCGTCGCCGTGCTCCTGGCGGCCGTACTGGCCGGCTGCACCGGCAGCTCGGACGACGGCGGGCGGACGGACGACTCCAACCCGGGCAGCGCCGGCGCGGCGAGCCAGGCGGCCCAGCCCGGCCGGTACGCCACCCTTCCGGAGCCCTGCGGCGCGGTCGACGACCGCACGTTGGAGGAACTCCTGCCCGGCCTCGGCGAGTTGGCGGACGAGCAGCAGCGGGAGAAGGCGTACGCGGGCGAGGCGACGCTCACCTACGACACCGACCGCAAGGTGGGCTGCCGCTGGAAGGTGGAGTCGCTCGCGGCGACCGACCGGCTGCTGGTCGACTTCGAACGGGTCGTCTCCTACGACCACGCGGTCAGCGACGACGCCCGGGCCGAGGAGCTGTTCGCGCGCAGGCGGACGGCGGCGCAGCTTCCCGAGCCGGCGGTGACGGGCTCCGGCTCCCCCTCCCCGTCCGGTTCGGGCACGACGGGTTCCGCGGACCCCAGCGGGTCCCCGGCGGCGCCCGGTTCGTCCTCGCCCACCGCGTCGCCCTCCGTCTCCCCGTCCGAGCTCCAGCCGCGGATCCTGGAGGACCTCGGCGACGAGGCGTTCCTCGACGACGCGCTCAGCAGCTCCGGTTCGACCGTCCAGGAGCGCACCGTCACTGTGGCGTTCCGCACGTCCAACGTCATCGTGACCATCGAGTACGCGGAGCAGCCGGTGACCGTCGGCGCCGTCCCGGACAGCAAGGAAATGCAGGACAGGGCACGGAAACTGGCCGCCGAGCTGTCCGACTCGCTGGGCGGCTGACCCTGCTTCACCGCCCTGTCACGCGCGCCGCGAAGCCCGCGAAGTACGGCCGTACGGGTGACGGGGCGCGTACCGTGACCCCTCGGACACCGTCCCGACCGCAGGGAACACGAGCGTCATGAGTGAAGGAACCATGCAGCGACGAGCACAGCGAGAGCAGCCCGAGCGAGCCAAGCGCCTGACCCGCGTCCTTGTCTGCGCGGCAGCCGTCCCCGTGATGCTGGTCGCCACCGGCTGCTCCTCGGACTCCGGCTCCGACGACGGCGGCGAGAAGGCCGCGAGCGCCTCCCCGTCGGCGAGCCCGTCCCCGACCGTGCAGGCGGCGGCGTACCGGACGCTGCCCGAGGCGTGCGACGTGCTGACGAAGAAGACCCTCAAGGACCTGGCGCCCAAGGCGAAGTCCGGCAAGGAGGGCAGCTCGGACGACGTGGCGTCGCGGGCCAGCTGCTCCTGGAGCAGCCTGGACAACAACGGGGTCGAGGGCTCGCAGTTCCGCTGGCTGAACGTGTCGCTGCTGCGCTTCGAGTCGGACACCACGCGTGGTCCGGGTGACGAGCTGGCCAAGGAGTACTACGACAAGCAGGTGCGCGAGGTCCGGGCGACGCAGGGCGCGAGGAGCCTGCGCGCGGAGGCGCTGACCGGCGCCGGGGACGAGGCGACCGCGGTGCGCTACGACCTGAAGAAGAAGGAAGGCACCTTCAGGCAGCAGACGGTCGTGGCGCGCGTGGAGAACGTGGTCGTCACCCTCGACTACAACGGCGCGGGCCTGGCGGGCGACGAGACGCCGGACGCCGACGATCTGATGGCGGACGCGAAGAAGGCCGCCAAGGAGGCCGTGCTGTCCGTGACGCGGGCGAACGGCCCGGGCGCGGCGAGCGGTTCACCGTCCGCGCCGGCGTCGGGCAAGCCGTCCGCACCGGCCTCCGGGGCGTCCTCGGCGTCGGCCTCCGGCGCGAGCTGAGCCTGCTGAAACAGATCCGGCCACCCGTTCTCCGTACACATGTGCCACTCTGTTGCGCGCAACAACACGCACTGGGAGGGGAGTACGGGTGGCCGCGCCACTGCAGCTGACACGGATGCACCGGGTTCTCATCGGCGTGGTCGTCACCGGTGCCGTCGTCATCGCCGGGATCGGCTTCGCCGGTTCGTACGCGGCGGTCCGTGAGCTGGCCCTGCAGAAGGGCTTCGGCGACTTCAGTTACGTCTTTCCGATCGGCATCGACGCGGGCATCTGCGTCCTGCTGGCGCTGGACCTGCTGCTGACGTGGATCCGCATCCCGTTCCCGCTGCTGCGGCAGACGGCGTGGCTGCTGACGGCGGCCACGATCGCCTTCAACGGCGCGGCGGCCTGGCCGGATCCGCTCGGTGTGGGCATGCACGGCGTGATCCCGGTGCTGTTCGTGGTCTCCGTGGAGGCCGCCCGGCACGCCATCGGCCGGATCGCCGACATCACCGCCGACAAGCACATGGAGGGCGTGCGGCTCACCCGGTGGCTGCTGTCGCCGGTGCCGACGTTCCTGCTGTGGCGGCGGATGAAGCTGTGGGAGCTGCGCTCCTACGAGCAGGTGATCAAGCTGGAGCAGGAGCGGCTGGTCTACCAGGCCCGCCTGCGCTCCCGCTTCGGCCGTTCCTGGCGCCGCAAGGCCCCGGTCGAGTCCCTGATGCCGCTGCGCCTCGCCAAGTACGGCGTCCCCCTCGCCGACACGGCCCCGGCGGGCCTGGCGGCGGCGGGCATCGAACCGGCCCTGATCCCCCCGGCGCCGGAACCCCCCGTGGCCGCGGGCAGTCGTGCCGCCGGGGCGGCACGGGTGGGCGACGGGGGTACCTCCCAGGCCGTTCAGGCACTGGGGGAGGCGCCTCCCGGCGAGCAGCGGCTGCAACTCGAGGGCAACCGGAACTCCGAGCAGCAGGAGGAAGCCCCCGGCAATCCCTGGCTGCACGCCCGCGACCCGCAGTCCGTCGAGTACCACGGCGACTACGACCCGACGTTCGACCCGGACGAGTACGCCCGCTGGATGGCCGAGCAGCGCCAGGCGGAACAGTACGAGGAGCAGTACCAGGAGGAGCCCCCGCTCCAGGAACCCGCCCCCGAGGAGACCGGCGCCTTCCCCATCCCGGTCGTCCCGGGCGGCCGCACCCGCGAGCTGGGCGAGGGCGGCGCCGCTCCCGGCGCGGAGCCGGACGAGGAGGCCTACTACCAGGTCTTCAAGAAGTCGATCAACGGCAGCTACCCGACGCCCCGTGAGTTCGGCGACAACGTGGAGGCCGAGTTCAGCCGGACCCTCCCGCCGGAGGAGGCCAAGCGCATGGTCACCCGCTTCACCAACCGCTTCAACGCGGAGCTGGAGGAGGACCACATCGCCTGACCGGCGGCCACGACGACGAGGGGGCGCCCGGTGTGCGCCGGGCGCCCCGTCGTGTTCGCGCCGTGCGGTGTGTGCCGCCGTCCTCCTAGCGGGCCGCGTGGCCGAAGGCGACGCCCGCCGAGGGCAGTCCGTCCTTGCCCGGCTGGTAGGTGGTGGCCGGGGTCCTGGTCCCGCTCACCACGTTGGACATCGGCAGGGCGTGCAGGGCCCCGTGGGTGAGCGGCCCGTCGGGCATGCCGACGTACAGCCGGCTGCCGGTGAAGTGGATGCTGGAGCCGACGCGCTGGTTGGCGCCCGGCGTGCCGGGGATGCCGCCCGAGTTGCCCGCCTCGAACCAGCGGTCGTCGGCGCCCGGGGAGCCCACCAGGGAGAACGTGGTGATGGCGCCGGCCTTCGCGGTGGTGCCGACGGCCTCGTCCGGGATGCCCACGGCCAGCCTCAGGTTCGCCGCGGTGCTGACCGCGCGGGGCGCGGTGCTGACGGCGGTGAGGGCCGCGCCGAACCGGTCACCGGCCTCGGAAGTGCCGCTGACGTCGTCGGTCGCGGTGCCCGAGTAGTAGCTGTGCGACTGGCTGTAGGTGCCGGCGGCGGTGATGCGGAAGCTCTGGGCCATGCCGGTGTCGGTCTTGTTCACGCCGTCGATGTCCAGGTCCTCGCCGGGCGAGCCGACGACGAGGATCGACTCGCCGGTGACGCCGGCCGACGGGCGGTAGGGCACCAGGGTCAGGGCCGCGGCGAACTGGTCGCCCGGCTCGGCGCCGCCGGAGACGGTGTCCAGGTCCTGGTCGAGCCCGAAGAGCGGGGTGGGGTTGCCGGCGTCCAGCCGGTGCGAGAAGACGGCCAGGTTGCCGGCGTCGGCGTCCGCACCGATGGTCTCGTTCGGCGCGCCGACGGCGATGTGGAAGGCGTCGGCCGCGACGGTGGAGCCGAAGCGGTCCCCGGTCTCCACGGCGCCCGGGACGTCGGGCTTGTCCTGGTGGATCGAGACGTTGGTGGTGCCGTGGAGGTAGAACGCCTGGCCCGCCTCGGCGACGCCGCCCAGCAGCTCGCCCGGCGCGCCCGCCACGGCGTACGGCTCGCCCTCGGCGGTGGTGCCGGCGGCCACGGCGTGGCCGAAGCGGTCGCCCTTCTCGGACGCGGAGGCGCCCAGGGAGCCGCCACCGCTGCCCTGCTCGTAGTGGGTGGCCTTCTGCGTGCCCGTCCCCATGCCGCCGGGGGCGCCGTGGAGGATGTCGACCATGCCCGCGTCGGCGGCGCCCCCGAGGTCCTCGCCGGGCGTGCCGACCACCAGGTCGGTGCAGCCGTCCTCGTTGAAGTCGGTGGTGTCGAGGGCCTCGGCGAAGTAGTCGCCGGCCTCGGAGCCGCCGGGGACCCAGTCGAGGTCCTGGGTGATCTCGGCGGTGCCCTTGCCGCCGCCGTACACGATCCGCACGAGGCCGGCGTTGGCGTCGCCGCCGACCGTGGCCTTCGGGTCGGCGACGGCGATGTCCTCGACGCCGTCGCAGTTGAAGTCGGTGAAGCGGGGAGCGCCGACCACGGAGTCCACCCAGGAGGCGAGGTCGTCGACGCGGGCGGCGATGCCGCCGGTGCCGGTCTGCTCCTCGTCGGTGCCCAGGCAGCCGCCCTGGTAGGACCGGCTGGCGAGCGCGACCAGCTGGTGGGCGCCGCCGGTGGTGCGAACCATCGGGCCGCCCGTGTCGCCCATGCACGCGGCGACGCCGTCCTGGCCGGTGACGGTGGCGGTGGTGCCGTCGGCCGAGTCCACGACGAAGGTACCGGTGTGCAGGTTCAGCGGGGCCCACTCGGTCGCCGTACGGCCGTAGCCGGCGAGTTTCAGCTGCTCGCCCGCGGCGGGCGCGGAGGCGGCCAGGGCGACGGGGGCGACGTCGCGGACCGGGCGGTTCAGCCGGGCCAGGACCACGTCGCGGTCGGTGCGGGGCACCAGCTGGACGACCTGCCGGACGGCGCCGCCGGTACCGCTGAGGTCGGCGCGGCCGATGGTCGCGGTGGTCTTCTTCGCGGGCTTGCCCGCGGGCACCGTGAGGCTCTGCGCCGGGTCGTCGGCGAAGCAGCTCACGGCGGTGAGCAGCCACTCGGGGTCGACCAGGACCCCGGAGCAGCCGCGGTCGTGGTCACCCACGATCAGCTGCGCGGCGTAGGCGTGGGTGGTGTCGCCGGAGGGGGCGGCGGGACCGGTGACGGCGAGGGCGGGCGCGGCGGTCAGGACCAGGGCTCCCGTGGTCAGCGCGGCTCCCAGTACGGCGGGGCGCACGGGTCTGGTACGTCGCATGAGGTTCATTCCTTGAGGTGGATCCGGCAGGGTCGGCGGGGCGCCACGCGAGCGCACCGGTCCGGCGGATCACCGCTGCCGCGTGCGTCCGCCCACGTCTCACTCCGCTCCCGGACGGGAGGGGAGTCGGTGCGTGCTCCGGTGGCGTCCGCCGGAGTTACGCGCTGGTACGGATTTCGACGAGGATGTGGCTCCGACCGCTCGGGTCGATGGACGCGCCGACGGGCTCGAACGAGTTCTCCGGCACCGTCACTTCCTGCACCGTCTCGTCCGGGGCCCGGAGGGTCACATCGGTGTCCACACCCGCGGCGCCCTTCATCCCGTAGACGGACGGGATCTCGAGGCTGAGGTAGCCGGAGGTCCCGGTGACGCTGAAGCAGACGAGCCGGTTGGCGTGCGTGTACACCTCCAGCAGCCCGGTCCGGCTGCCGCAGGTGGCGAGGGTGATGTGACCGTCACCCCGTTTGAGCACGATTCCCTGCTCTTCCTTGATCTTGTCGGCCTGCGGGTAGTTGAAGTCCTCCACCGCGTAGCCCGGTTGTTCGCCGGCGACCGAGGCGACGGCCGACGCGTCGCGCGGTCCGGCGAGTCCGGTGGCGATCACGGTCACCACACAGGCGGCGGCAACCGCACCGGTGGCGATGATCCTTCGTGCAAGGTTCACGCAAGTCCCCCCTGCGCATCGTGAGTTGATTCCGCACGGTCCCGGCAGGTGGTTCTCACCGCGACGGGTCCGGACGGAAGAGCCGCCGAATTCAAACACATGTTCGCTTCAACTGCACGCGCAAAGTGGCTTATTCACAGCCAAATGGCTCGAACGCAGCGTGTGCGTCTTCTCACTGGATCGTTCCAACCACAGCCGGTGGCCCAAACCTCACTCCTTGCGTACTCTCACGTCCGCTCACTTCCACACCTTCTCCAGCCCCTTGCCGCACGCTGTCCGCAACCCTCCTACCTGACAGGTCTGTTGGGGCACGCGTGCGGTTTTGACGACTTGCGAACGCGACCGACGGCCGTTCACCAAGCGGTGGCGGACCGCCTGTCGCCGACCAGACGGATGGACTCGTGAACACCACTTTCTGGAGCAGACGCCGGTTCCTGACCGTGGCCGCCGCCACCGCGGCAGCCACGTCGATCCCCCTCGTCACGACCGCCCAGGTCTACGCCGCCACCGCGGCCACGGGCGACGTGCCCGACCTCCCCTCCCTGCCGGACACCCCCCGCGGCAAGGCCGTGTCCGCCTGGAAGGCGGGCGGCAAGGCGGTGAGGAGTGCGGCGGCGGCCGCGCTCACCGGTACTCAGGCCGACGTCGAGCAGTTCGTCGCCACGGGACTCGCCTCCGCGGTCGCGGAGGACAACCGCGTCGCCCTCTTCAAGGCCCTCTCCGGCTCCGGCAAGAGTGTCGCCCGTGACATCTCCGCCGCACTGACCGCGGGTGACGAGGCGATCGCCGCCTTCCTCGCCGGCGGTTACGAGACGTCGCAGCTGGAGGACCTCCGCTTCCTCACCTTCACGCTGATGGGCCAGGGCGGCACGAGCGTGAGGGCCGCCGCGAGCAGCGCACTCGACGACGGCTCCGTCGACGCGCTGATGAAGTTCGTCACCGAGACGCAGTTCACCGCACGGTTCGAGGACGAGCGGGCGGAGGTCTTCAAGGTCCTGGCCACCGCCTCGCCCCAGGTGAGGACGTCCGCGCAGCGCGCCCTGGAGGAGGGCACAGCGGGTGCCATCGGCTGGTTCCTGGGGACCGAGCAGCACATCGCCCGCGCCCGTGACCAGGAGAAGGCGACCATCGACCAGCTCGTCGCCATCGTCGAGCGCGAAGGCAACCGGGCCCATCTGACGATGGAGCAGGCGGTGGCCGAGTCGGAGAAGGCGCAGACCGCCGCCGCCAAGGCGAAGGCGGCCGCGCTGGAGGCCGCGAACGAGGCGCAGGCGGCGCAGAACGACGTGAAGAAGGCCGGCAGCGCCGCCCGCAAGGCGGCCGGTGCGGCGAAGGGCGCCGCGCAGGCGGCCCGCACCGCCATTTCCGCCTCCAACGCCGCTCAGTCGGCGGCGCGCCGGGCCGCGTGGGCCGCGAACGCGGCCGCCGCCGCGGCCGCGACCGCCGCGCGTGCCGCATCGAACGCCTACCGGTCCGCGATCGCGGCGTCCGCGGACGCCTCCCAGGCGAAGGCCGCGAGGGACGCCGCCGTCAACGCCCGCGACGCCGCCAAGAAGGCGCGTACCGCCGCGGCCGCGGCGGACCACGCGTCGACGGCCGCGGCGCAGGCCTCCTCGGCCGGTTCCGCCGCGGTCTCGGCGGCCCGCAACGCCGCGTCCGCCGCGAACTCCGCCGCCGCCGCGGCCACCGCCGCCGGAGTGGCGCAGTCGGAGGCCGCGGCCGCCCGCGCCGCAGCCGCCGAGGCGGACGCGCAAGCCGCACGGGCCACCCGTGCGGCGTCCACCGCCCAGTCCCTGGCCGCCACCGCGGCGAGCGCGGCCAGGACCGCGCGGAACGCCGCCAACTCCGCCGCCGCCCACGCGGAGAAGGCGGCCGACGCGGCGGAGGAGGCGGCCGAGCACGCGGGGAAGGCCGTCGACCACGCCAACCGCTCCACCCAGTACGCCGCCCAGGCCAAGGAAGCCGCCGACGCGGCGACGGCGGCCGTCCTCGAGGCGATGGAGGTCGAGCAGAAGGCGCGGGAGGCGGAAGAGGCGAAGATCGAGGAGCACACCCTCCAGGGACGGGACGAGGCCCGCCGCCTCAAGGCCATCGAGGCACAGGACCTCGAGGCCGCCCGCAACCAGCTCACCCAGCAGCAGGCGCTGGACTCGGCCACCAAGGACCTCATCGCGGAGGCCGAGCGGGCGCTCCGGGAGGGGGACGAACGGGCCGCGGTCGCCGCCGGCCGCAAGGCGTGCGTCAACCTGCTGTCGTCGCACGGCACCTGGACGCGCGAGGCCGCGGAGTTCGCCCTCGCCGGCGACGACCAGGCGGTCCTGGCCTGGATCGACACCGACCGGGTCATCGCGCAGAACCAGGACGACCGGGAGACCGTTCTCTACATCTCCCAGATCTCCACCCCCGACGTGGCCGAGGCCGCACAGAAGGCCCTGGAGTCCGCCGACCCCGGCGCCGTCGCCGCGTTCCTCAACGGCGGGATGATCGAGGCGGCGAAGACGGACAACTCGGCCGCGATCTTCCGTGTCCTCGGGAAGAACCCCGGCAAGATGGTCAAGGAGGCCGCCACCGCCGCGCTCAGCGACGGCTCCGCCAAGGCGCTTCACGAGTTCTTCGCCACCGGGTACCCGGCGGCGCAGAACGAGGACGACCGTGCCGCCGCCTTCACGATCCTCGCGACCGCCGGGCCGTACACGAAGATGGCCGCGAACGTGGCCCTGGAGGGCCCGGACTGGATGCTCCGGGACTTCCTCACCGTCGTCCACCCGCGCATGGTGCAGCTCGACGCGGACGCCGCCGCTCACATCGCCGCGGTCCGCGCGTCCCTCGCCCACGCCGCCAAGATCGCGCAGGACGCCCAGACGGACGCCGCCAACGCGTCCAAGGCCGCGGCGGACGCGCGGAAGGCGGCCGACGAGGCGGTCAAGTGGGCCGACGCCGCCAAGAAGTCGGCGGCCCGGGCGGAAGAGTACGCGAAGGAAGCGGACACGTACGCGGACGCCGCGGAGCAGTCCGCGAAGGACGCCTCGGCGTCCGCCGCGACGGCGAAGGCCGCCGCCCTGGCCGCGCGCTCCGCCTCCCGTCGGGCCAATTACTCCGCCAACCAGGCCACGGCGTCGGCGAGTTCGGCGGTCCAGTCGGCCATCGCGGCACAGGCGTCCGCGTCCGCCGCCCGGGCCTCGGCCGTCGCGGCGGGCAAGGACGCGCGGGAGGCGGCGCAGGCGGCCTCCGAGGCGCGCGCGATCGCCGTCGCGAAGCGGAAGGCGGAGCAGGCGGCCGCGGCCAGGAAGGCGGCGGAGGAGGCCCGCAGGAACGCGCAGAACGGTGTGGACCCCTCCGACACCGCCGACAACGACAAGGTGGAGAAGCCGGGCACGTTCCTCGGCGGCACCAAGGAGGACTGGCAGGAGGTCGCCAACGTCCTGTCGGCCGTGTCCACCATCTCGGGCGGCATCGCCGCCGCCTCCCTGCTGATCCCCCCGCCCCTGGGCGAGGTGATCGCGGGTACCGCGGGTGCGATCTCCCTCATCAGCGGTGTGGCGGGCGCGGTCATCACCGGCTTCACCGACGGATGGACGTCGCAGGCCTTCCTCTCGTCCTCCGCCGGCGTCGCCATCAGCGTCCTCACCGGCGGGATCCCGCTCACCAAGTTCGGCGGGGTGTCGGGCGTCATCGCGTGGGGGACCAACGGCCTTCGCTCCGCCCCCGTCATCGCCGCCCGGCTTCAGCAGGAGCTGGTCTCCCCGGCGATCGGGGTCTTCACCACCAAGTGGGACCAGGCCAAGGACACGGTCAGCGACACCGTCAGCGACGCGTGGGACGCCCTGACTCCCTGGTGAGGGCGAACCGCTGAAATCCGGGGCGGATCGCGAGTACGTTCACGGCAGACATGCCGCGATCCGCTCCGGAAGGACCAGCACCCTTGTTCCTGTCCCTGCCCGCCTACGCCTGGATCCTTGTCGCACTTGCGGTCACTCCGCTCCACATAGCCCTGATGCGCTGGTCCATGCCGACGCCGAAGGGGAAGAGGAGCGTGTCCTTCATCCCCGTCGTCCTGGGACCGGTCCTGGTCCTGTACGCGCTGGTGAAGGGTTACTCCCTGTCCGTGACGCTTTACCTGTACGCGTCCGTTCTGCTCGTCTTCGTCGTCATGATCGTCCCGGTGCGGAAGTGGGTCGCCGCCGACATCGCGCGCCAGGAGCAGAATCCGGACGTCAAGGTGAGGCTGCACGGCCCCTCCACGGCATGGATCGTCTTCTCCATGCTCGTCTCCATGGGCATCGTGGTCGGGGTGTGGCTGTCCCACACCTGAGGCTTCCCGGCGGGCCGGGGCACGGACACCGCACGGACGGCGGGGCGCCCGGTGTCACACCGGGCGCCCCGTTCTCGTCGGTCCGCGCGTCACGCGCCGAGCAGGTGCCTCACCCGCTCCTGCCCCACCGCGAGCAGCAGGGTGGGCAGGCGCGGGCCCGTGTCGCGGCCGACCAGGAGCTGGTAGAGGAGGGCGAAGAAGGACCGCTGGGCGGTCTTGATCTCCGGGGGCAGCTCCTTGGGCGTGGCGTCGGCGGAGAAGCCCGCCCGGACCTTCGGGACGCCGTAGACGAGGTGGGTGAGCCCGTCCAGGGACCAGTTGTCCGCGAGGCCGTCGAGCAGCAGCCGCAGGGACTCCCGCGCCTCCTCGTCGAGCGACTTCAGCAGCTCGGTGTCGGGCTCGTCGCGGACGATGGTGCGCTGGTCGGCGGGGACGTGGGTGTTGATCCACGCCTCGGCCTTGTCGTAGCGCGGACGCGCCTCGTCGAGCGAGCTCAGCGGGTTCGCCGGGTCGAGGTCGCTGAGGATGCGCAGCGCCTGGTCCTCGTGGCCGGCGGTGATGTCGGCCACCGAGGCCAGCGTGCGGTACGGCAGCGGCCGGGACGTGCGCGGCAGCTCACCGCTCGCCGTGCGCACCGCGCGGGAGTGCGCGGCGACGTCGGCGGGCAGCGCGGTGCCGTCGGCGACCTTGGCGTCGAGCCGGTCCCACTCGTCGTAGAGGCGCTGGATCTCCTGGTCGAAGGCGATCTTGAAGGACTGGTTCGGCCGGCGGCGGGCGTACAGCCAGCGCAGCAGCTGCGGTTCCATGATCTTCAGGGCGTCGGCCGGGGTGGGCACACCGCCCTTGGACGACGACATCTTCGCCATGCCGCTGATGCCGACGAACGCGTACATCGGGCCGATCGGCTGCCTGCCGCCGAAGATCCCGACGATCTGCCCGCCCACCTGGAAGGACGAGCCCGGCGAGGAGTGGTCCACGCCGCTGGGCTCGAAGATCACGCCCTCGTAGGCCCAGCGCATCGGCCAGTCGACCTTCCAGACCAGCTTGCCGCGGTTGAACTCGCCCAGCCGCACCGTCTCCGAGAAGCCGCACGAGGTGCACGAGTACGACAGCTCGGTGGAGTCGTCGTCGTAGGAGGTGACGGTGGTGAGGTCCTTCTCGCAGTTGCCGCAGTACGGCTTGTACGGGAAGTACCCGGCCGAGCCGGAGCTGCCGTCGTCCTCGGCGGCGGCGCCCGACCCCTCGGCGGCCTCCAGCTCCGCCTCGTCCACCGGCTTCTGCTGCTGCTTCTTCGCCGGCGCCTTCTTCGTGCGGTACTGCGCGAGGATCGCGTCGATGTCCGCGCGGTGCCGCATGGCGTGCAGGATCTGCTCGCGGTACGCGCCGGAGGTGTACTGCTCCGTCTGGCTGATCCCGTCGAACTCCACGCCCAGGTCCGCCAGCGACTCGATCATCGCGGCCTTGAAGTGCTCGGCCCAGTTCGGGTGCGACGAGCCCTTCGGGGCGGGGACGGAGGTGAGCGGCTTGCCGATGTGCTCGGACCACGACTCGTCCACGCCGGGGACACCGACCGGGACCTTGCGGTACCGGTCGTAGTCGTCCCAGGAGATCAGGTGCCGGACCCGGTGGCCGCGGCGGCGGATCTCGTCGGCGACCAGGTGCGGGGTCATGACCTCGCGCAGGTTGCCCAGGTGGATGGGGCCCGAGGGGGACAGTCCGGACGCGACGACGACCGGTTTGCCCGGGGCCCGACGCTCCGACTCCTCGATGACCTCATCCGCGAAACGGGAGACCCAGTCGGTGGTCTCGGTGCTCTGAGCCACGATCGGCACGTCCTTCTTTCTGCTCGGGCAGCCGGTACGGTCGCACGGCTGACCGCCCCATTCTCCCAGCTCCCCCGGCCACCGCGAAAACGCCTTCTCACCGGCCTCCGCGCGGGCGCGGCGGGCGGGCGCGGAGGCCGCCCGCCGCGCCCGCGGACGGGAAAACCGCTTTACCCCCCGTGGGATACTGGCCGTGTCTATCTGAACCCACGAGGAGAACGGCACCCACTCCATGGCCTCGGTCACATCGCTCACCGATCTCGTCAGCGAGCAGCTCACGTCCGCCCTCTCCGCCGCCCGGCCGGAGACGTCCGCGGACCCGCTGCTGCGACGCAGCGACCGGGCGGACTTCCAGGCCAACGGCATCCTCGCGCTGGCGAAGAAGGCGAAGGCCAACCCGCGCGACCTCGCGACCGAGGTCGTCTCGCACCTCACCACCGGTGACGTGCTCAAGGACGTCGAGGTCTCCGGCCCCGGCTTCCTCAACATCACGATCGCCGACCGGGCGATCACCGGGAACCTGGCCGCGCGGTACGCGGACGACACCGGCCGCCTCGGCGTGCCGCTGGCCGAGAACCCCGGCACCACGGTGATCGACTACGCCCAGCCGAACGTGGCCAAGGAGATGCACGTCGGTCACCTGCGCTCCGCGGTGATCGGCGACGCCCTGCGCGGCATGCTCGACTTCACCGGCGAGAAGACGATCGGCCGGCACCACATCGGCGACTGGGGCACCCAGTTCGGCATGCTCATCCAGTACCTGCTGGAGCACCCGGGCGAGCTGGCCCCGGCCTCCGAGGTCGACGGCGAGCAGGCCATGTCGAACCTCAACCGGGTCTACAAGGCCTCGCGGGCGCTGTTCGACGCGGACGAGGAGTTCAAGGAGCGGGCGCGCAAGCGGGTCGTCGCCCTGCAGTCCGGCGACAAGGAGACCCTCGAGCTGTGGCAGCAGTTCGTGGACGAGTCGAAGGTCTACTTCTACTCCGTCTTCGAGAAGCTCGACATGGAGATCCGCGACGAGGAGATCGTCGGCGAGTCCGCGTACAACGAGGGCATGCCCGAGACCGCGCGGCTGCTGGAGGAGATGGGCGTCGCGGTCCGCTCCGAGGGCGCGCTGGTGGTGTTCTTCGACGACATCCGCGGCAAGGACGACCAGCCGGTCCCGCTGATCGTGCAGAAGGCCGACGGCGGCTTCGGCTACGCGGCCTCCGACCTGACCGCGATCCGCAACCGGGTCGTCGACCTGCGCGCGACGACCCTGCTGTACGTCGTGGACGTGCGGCAGTCGCTGCACTTCAAGATGGTCTTCGAGACCGCCCGCCGGGCCGGCTGGCTGGGCGACGACGTCACCGCGCACAACATGGGCTACGGCACGGTGCTGGGCGCGGACGGCAAGCCGTTCAAGACCCGTGAGGGCGAGACCGTACGGCTGGAGGACCTGCTGGACGAGGCCGTGCAGCGGGCCGCCGAGGTGGTGCGGGAGAAGGCCAGGGACCTCACCGAGGAGGAGATCCGGGAGCGGGCCGCGCAGGTCGGCATCGGCGCCGTGAAGTACGCGGACCTGTCGACGTCGCCGAACCGCGACTACAAGTTCGACCTGGACCAGATGGTCTCGCTCAACGGCGACACCTCGGTGTACCTGCAGTACGCGTACGCCCGTATCCAGTCGATCCTGCGGAAGGCCGGCGAGGTGCGGCCGGCCGCGCACCCGGAGCTGGAGCTGCACGCGGCCGAGCGGGCGCTGGGGCTGCACCTGGACGCGTTCGGCGACACGGTGTTCGAGGCGGCGGCGGAGTACGCGCCGCACAAGCTGACGGCGTACCTGTACCAACTGGCGTCGCTGTACACGTCGTTCTACGACAAGTGCCCGGTGCTGAAGGCGGAGACGCCGGAGCAGGTGGAGAACCGGCTGTTCCTGTGCGACCTCACGGCCCGCACGCTGACCAAGGGCATGGCCCTGCTGGGCATCAGGACGCCCGAGCGGCTCTGACGCCCCGGCCGGAACACAGGCCGCGGCCCGTCCTCTCCCCCGCAGGGAGGACGGGCCGCGGTGGTGTCAGGGTCCTCTGTGACCGGGGGTCAGCAGTTGACCCACTTGTTCGACTTCTGGAACCAGACCCGGTCGCCGGTCCCCTTGGCCCCCCGCTTGAGGACCGCGGTGTTGCCCCTGTAGTTGGTCTGGTCGTACCAGCGGTAGTCGCAGGAGGCGCCGTGGTTGTACCAGGACTTGAAGCCCTGGAAGACCACGAACTGGGTCAGGTCCGCGTTGTTGCCCGCGACCTTCTGCATGCGACCGGTGTAGTTCTTCCCGGACCAGACGCAGAACCAGCCCGACGGGCAGTCGCTCGCGGCGGACGGCGCCGCCTCGGCGGCACCCGCGGTGCCGGCCAGCAGGCCCCCGGTCATCACGGCCCCCGTGGCCAGGACGGCGAGCTTGCGGGTGATGGTCATGCTGTTCCCCCTTCGGAATGCGGGTTGCGCCGGCTCGGCGGGCCGGCTCGTCACCGAGACTGGCGGAAGCCGCCCAGGGACCGCCACGATTGCCGGTGAAGTGACGTCACCGTGGGACGCCCCAGCCTCTGACCTGCGGTTTCCCAGCCCCGTGAGACGGTCCGGCGGGACGGTGGCGGACGGTGGCCGGATCGGAGCGGAGCCGGCCGCCGGCTGCCGCACGTGTGATCCGAGGTGTTGCAGAATGCGAAGGGGGAGAATCCACGCACGCGATCGGGGGAATCATGTCGCGTTGGAAAGCGCTGCCCGCGGAGCTCGACCCGAGGGCGCGGCACCTGGTGGTGAGCCTGCGCCGGCTGAAGGACCACAGCGGGCTGAGCATGCGGCAGTTGGCGGCGAAGACGGGGTACAGCACGTCGTCGTGGGAGCGTTACCTCGGTGGCAGGTCGCTGCCGCCGAAGGAGGCCGTCGAGGCGGTCGCGTCGGTCGCCGGGGAGGACCCGACCCGCCTGCTGGCGCTGTGGGAGGTCGCGTCGGCGGCCTGGACGGGACGGCGTACGAGCCCGGCCGCGGCCACGGCGAACGACGGCGCACCGACCGGTGCCGCACCCGGACCACCCGCCCGCCGCAGGCCCCCGCGGGGTGCCCTCGTCGCCGGTGTCGTCGCGTTCGTGCTGGTGGTCGCGTCGGCCGCGCTGCTGGTGGCGCGGGTCGCCGGGGACGACGAGGGGCGGGCGCGGCCCCCGGCGGTCTCGCAGGCCGCACCGGCCGGCGTCGAGGTGCCGCCGACGGTCACGTCGTACACCTGCCGGGTGGAGCGGGTCGACGGGCAGTGGTTCGCGGGACTGAGCCGGACCCAGGACGCGATCCTGGCGAACGGACACGCGGGGGCCCATGTCGCTGAAGCCCAGTGCCTGTTGCGGCGGGCCGGGTTCCCTCCCGGCGACATCGACGGCATCTACGGTCCGAGGACCGAGCGGGCCGTCCAGCGGCTCCAGCAGAGGGAGGGTCTGGTCGTGGACGGCATCGTCGGCCCCCACACCTGGGGAGCCCTGCGCAGATGACGCCCCCACCGGAACGAACCGAACTGGCCGCCGCCCTGCGGGAGATGCGGCGGCGCACCGGGCTGAGTCTGACGGGCCTGGAGGAGCGCACCCCGTTCAGCAGGTCCTCCTGGGGCCGCTACCTGAAGGGCGACACTCTGCCGCCCCGCGAGGCGGTCAGGGCGCTGTGCCGTCTGGCGGGCGAACCGGACGGGCGCTGTCTCGCGCTGTGGGAGATCGCGGAGGCGGCGGGCAGCGGACGCGCCGCCCACGCCCCGCCGGAACCACCGCCGCCGTCCCGCGAGCCCCCTCGGCAGGAGGCCGATGCGCCACCGCCACCCGAAGGGACGAACCGGAATCGGCCGTTGCGCGGTGCGGTGGCGGTCGCGGCGGTGCTCGCGGTGCTGGCGTCGGTCGTCACCGCGGCCGTCCTGCTGGCGGGCGACGACACGCCGGACGGATCCGCCCACGCGACCGCGTCCTCCGGCGCGACCGTGGTGCCGCCGCCCCGCTGCCGGGGCGCGTCCTGCGCGGGCAAGGACCCCTTCACCATGCTGTGCGGGGTCGCGCCGGACACCCTCACCACGTACCGCGCCATGGCCGGCGCCCGGCTGGAGCTGCGGCACAGCCCCCGGTGCGGGACGAGCTGGGCGCGGATGTGGGCCGCCGAGATCGGCGACCGCGTCGAGCTGACCGCGCCCGGCCCGCCCCGCTCCGCCGAGGTGACGGACGCCCTGGACGCGCGGGCGTACCTCTACACCCCGATGGCGGAGACCGCCCCCGGCACGGTCGTCCGCGCCTGCTTCCACCCGGCGGGCGCCGGTTCCGGGCCGGAGTGCTTCGAGGCCGAGGTGCGGTGAGCCCTCGCGGGGTCCGCGGTCACGCCCGCAGCGCCGCCCCCAGCCTCCGCAGCCCCTCCGCGATCTCCTCCGGGGTCTGCGTGACGAAGCACAGGCGGAGGGTGGAGCGGTCGGGTGCGCCGGTGTGGAAGGGGGCGCCGGGGACGTACGCCACGTCGTGCCGGACCACCTCGGGGAGCAGGGCCGTGGTGTCGTACGACTCCGGGAGCCGCACCCAGAGGAACATGCCGCCCTCGGGGCGGGTCCAGACCGCCCCTGCGGGGAGGGCGTCGGGGAGCCCGGCCAGCATGGCGTCCCGGCGTTCGCCGTACACGCCCGCCACGCGGCGGACGTGGGCGTCCAGGTCGCGGTCGGCGAGGTAACGGGCGGCGGCGAGCTGGTTGACGGTCGGGGTGTGCAGGTCGGCGGCCTGCTTGGCGACGGCACAGGCGCGGCGCAGCCCCTCGGGCGCCCGCAGCCAGCCCAGCCGCAGTCCGGGCGCCATGATCTTGGAGAGGCTGCCCAGCAGCACCGTGCGGTCCTCCGCGCCCGGGTGGGCGGCGATCCACGGCACCCGCGCGCCCTCGTAACGGAGTTCGCCGTACGGGTCGTCCTCGACGATCCACAGTCCGCGGCGGGCGGCGACCTCGGCGACGGCGGCCCGGCGGGCGGCGGGGAGGGTGCGGCCGGTGGGGTTCTGGAACGTGGGCACGGTGTAGAGCAGCTTCGGCCGCTCCCGGACCACCAGCTCCTCCAACGCCTCGGGGTCCAGCCCCTGTTCGTCGCCGGGCACCGCGACGATCCGCGCCCCGGCGAGGCCGAAGGACTGAAGTGCCGCCAGGTAGCAGGGGTCTTCGACGAGGACCGTGTCGCCGGGTTCGAGCAGCGCGGTGGCGAGGAGGGACAGCGCCTGCTGGGAGCCGGTGGTGACGAGCAGGTCGTCCGGCCCGGTGGGCAGCCCGCGCGCGCGGGCGCGTTCGGCGAGCGCGGCCCGCAGCGTCGGTTCGCCCTCCGTCGTGGAGTACTGCAGCGCCCGCGCGGGCATCTCGGCGAGCACCGCGCGGTACGCCGCCGCTATGCCCTCGGCGTCGAACAGCTCCGGTGCCGGGAGCCCGCCCGCGAAGTTGATCACCTCGGGCCGCGCGGTGACGGCCAGGATGTCCCGGACGGGGGAGCCGCCGACCGCCGAGGCCCGTGCGGCGAGCCGTGGGGTGGGGGCGGGGGCGGCGGGCGGCTCGGTGACGGTCATGGCACGGCTCCTCGGTCCGGGTGACGGCGCGTGACCGCAGCCTAGGAAAACGCGTGCCTTCTACACGCGCCCTTCCGCGATCCGGACGTCCGCCGCACCGCCTACCCGAGTTTCGTCGTCCCCTCCGGCACCCACCCGTCGCCGCCGATCGGGAACTCGTACGCCGGACGGCCCTCGTTGCCGCTGGTGCGGAAGGGGCGGCCCTCGTCGTCCACGGTGAGCGTGCCGCTGCGGTCGCCGCTGGACCACTTCAGTTCCAGGTACCAGTCGACGTCGTGGGCGGAGACGGAGGCGGTGATGTAGTACACCTCCGGGTCGGACTCGCTGACCTTGAACGGGAAGTCCTGGTTCCCCGGTTCGGGGGTGACGGCGGGCCGCGCCGAGTCCAGGGAGACGGTGAACGCCCGCGTCGGCACGGAGCCTCCGCAGCCCACGCCGGGGTAGGCCATGGCGAAGTCGTTCCAGGCGAGCGGCGCCCGCTTGCCCGCCACCCGCACGGTGAGGCCGTCGACGACCACCGTCTCGGGACCGGTGCCCTGCACGGTGAGCCGCAGGTACTGCTGCCCCGACGACACCGCGCCCTGCGCCGCCACCCAGGTCGGGGCGGCCTCCTCCACCGGCGGCGGGTTCACCTCGCTCGCCGGCTTGTCGATCAGATAGCGCTGCGAGCAGGGGCTCTCCCACGCGTACGGCTCCGCCTGCACCGTGACCGGCACGCCGCTCCTCTCCGCACCGACGCTCGGCGCGTCGGCGGGCGCGGACCCGGCGGGCGTCCCGGTCGGTCCCTTGTCCTTGCCCGAGGGGGACGCGGAGGCGCTGGAACGGGAACCGGCGGAGGAGGACGGCGAGGACGACGCGGGGGCGGTCTCCTCGGCGGTCACCCCTGCCGCGCCGGCCGGACGGTGCCGGCCGCCGTCGCCGTCGCCGTCGCCGTCCTGGCCGCCGCCCGGCAGCCCGACGGCGAAGGCGATCCCGGCGGCCACCGCGGCGACAGCGATGCCGGCGAGGACGGCGGTGCGGGTACGGCGCCGGGCGGGGGCCGGGGTGGCCGGGCGGAGGGCCGGGTCCGCCCCGTCGGGGGCGTTCCCGTCGGTGGCGTTCCCGTCGGTGGCGTTCCCGTCGGGGGCGTCGGCGTCCGTGGGGCCGGTCCCCGGCGCCCCCGCCCCGGCGGGACTGGTGGGCGGTGGGCCGGCCGGGGCGGCCGGAGACGCCTCAGCCTCGGGCGCGGCGCCGGAAGCCGCCTCCCCGGGTCCGGTGCCCGAGCCCTCCTCCCCCGAGGGCTCCGCGGCCGAGGGCGTCTCGGCAGCCGCCGAGGGCTTCGCGGCCGAGGACGTCTCGGTCGTCGCCGCCCCCTTCCGCCCCCGCACCGCGTCCGCCAGCACCCACCGGCGGTGCAGCTCGACCAGCTCCTCGGGGCGCGCCTTGCACAGCCGGGCCAGCCGCTCGACCGGCGCGTAGTCGGTCGGCACCGCGTCCCCGTTGCAGTAGCGGTGCAGGGTCGACGTACTCATGTGGAGCCGTTTGGCGAGGACCCCGTAGCTGTGCCCCGATCGGTCCTTCAACTCCCGCAGCAACGCGGCGAAATCCGCCGCGGCCGTCTGTTCCGACACCGTTCCTCCACTCCCCCGTGTCCCGTTCCACCGTTCCAGGGGACGGACGTTCTCCCAGGTCAGAGCGGTGTGAGCGTTTCAGCGTCCCGGATCGCCCACCGACTGTGGCGGCCGGGACGGATCACACCGCACGCTCTGGTCATCCAAGCACGCCGCTCCCGCCGATCGGTGGGGCGGCTGGACCAAGTCCCTTTTGACGACAAGGAATCCGCCATGCGCGCCTCCCGCCTCCGCCTGCTCGCCGCCGCCGGTGCCGCCGTCGCCTCGCTCGCCCTGACCGCCTGCCAGGACGGCACCGGCACCCGCGACGAGGGCGCGTCCGCCTCGGGTCCGGCCGGCTCGGCCCCCGCGGACAGCCCCGCGGGGTCGTCCGCCGGCACCGCGGGCAACGGCTCCTCGGGCGGCGGCACGGGCTCGGCCGGGAGCGGCGACGGCCAGGGCGCTCAGGCCGGCACGTCCACGAACGGGGAGAACGGCGGGAAGGACTCCCGGTCGGCCGGTTCCGGCGACGGCTCCGCGGCCTTCCGCTCCTGCAACGGCTCGAACACCTCCGTCACCGCCGAGCCGGTCTCCCGCCCCGTGAACCACATGCTGATCACGGTCGAGAACACCGGCTCGCAGAACTGCCACCTGACCTACCACCCGGTGCTGCGGTTCGACGAGATGCAGTGGGTGCCGCAGCCGATCGAGGACTCCCAGCCGCAGGCCGTGGTCACCCTGCAGCCGGGTGAGTCGGCGTACGCCGGGGTCGTCCTGTCGGCCGCCGACGGCAGCGGCACGGCCGGCACCACCGGCCGGAAGCTCGCCGTCGGCTTCCAGGGCCGCGCCCCGCTCAGCGACGGCGGTCCCGCCGCGATCCCGTCCCTGCCGGCCGAGGGCGTGTACTACGACAGCAGCCTGACGGTGACGTACTGGCAGTCCTCGAGGGACGACGCGCTCGCCTACTGAGCCGGGCGGCGGCCAGGACGGACGGAACGGGCGGGTTCACCTGCGGCGCCAGGTGGACCCGCCCGTCCTGCGGTGGTCGTGGATCCGGGTCCCCCGGAGGTCAGCGCAGGGTGCGGGCGACCTCGGTGGCCCAGTAGGTGAGGATGTTGCGGGCGCCGGCCCGGCGGATTCCGGTCAGGGACTCGATGATCGCCTTGTCGCGGTCGATCCAGCCCTTCTCGGCGGCGGCCTCGATCATCGCGTACTCACCGGAGATCTGGTACGCCGCCACCGGCACGTCCACCGCGTCCGCGACCTTGGCGAGGACGTCGAGGTACGGGCCGGCCGGCTTGACCATGACCATGTCGGCGCCCTCCTCCAGGTCGAGCTCCAGCTCGCGCATCGACTCGCGGAGGTTGGCCGGGTCCTGCTGGTAGGTGCGGCGGTCGCCCTGGAGCGAGGAGCCGACGGCCTCCCGGAAGGGGCCGTAGAAGGCGGAGGCGTACTTGGCGGTGTAGGCGAGGATCGCGACGTCGTCCCGGCCGATCTGGTCGAGGGCGTTGCGGATGACGCCGATCTGCCCGTCCATCATCCCGCTCGGACCGACCACGTGGGCGCCCGCGTCGGCCTGCACCTGCGCCATCTCGGCGTACCGCTCGAGGGTGGCGTCGTTGTCCACGCGGCCCTTGTCGTCGAGGACGCCGCAGTGGCCGTGGTCGGTGAACTCGTCGAGGCACAGGTCGGACATGACGAGCAGGTCGTCGCCGACCTCCGCGCGGACGTCGCGCAGGGCGACCTGGAGGATGCCGTCCGGGTCGGTGCCCGCCGAGCCCACGGCGTCCTTCTTGGACTCCTCCGGCACGCCGAACAGCATGATCCCGGAGATCCCGGCGGCGACGGCCTCGGCGGCGGCCTTCTTCAGGCTGTCGCGGGTGTGCTGCACGACCCCCGGCATCGCCGAGATCGGCACCGGCTCCGCGACGCCCTCGCGCACGAAGGCCGGGAGGATGAGGTCGGCGGGGTGCAGCCGGGTCTCGGCGACCATGCGCCGCATGACCGGGGAGGTGCGCAGACGCCGCGGGCGCGTGCCGGGGAAGGATCCGTACGTCGTCATACCGCCTACGCTACGCCCGCCCCGCCCGTGCCTTTGCCGACGCCCAGTCGGCCCCCTCCCCGGCGCGGAGGCCCTGAGGCCGCGGACGTCCGCGCGGTCCCGGCCCCGGCAGCGGCCACACCCTCACGCCGGACGGCCCGGAGGCCTCCTCCCGGACGACAGCACCGCTGAACGCCGCTTGTGGACCTGTCCGGCCGTCCCTCTTTGGCTCTGTCCACCGGACCATGCCGCCACCAGGCTGGGGGGACCGACGATCCCGGAGGTTCCCTTGAGTCTCGCGTTCCTGCTGGCCGCCCTGGCCGTGGTGGTCACCCCTGGCACCGGCGTGGTCTACACGCTCGCCGCCGGCCTGTCCCACGGCCGGCGCGCGGGCCTGGTGGCCGCCTTCGGCTGCACGATCGCCGTCGTGCCGCACCTGCTGGCGTCCGTCACCGGCCTCGCCGGCCTGCTCCACTCCAGCCCGGTCGCCTACGCGGTGGTGAAGTACGCGGGCGTCGCGTATCTGCTGTACATGGCGTGGGCGATGCTGCGCGACAAGGAGGCGTTCACCGTCCGGCCGGAGTCCGAGCCGCGCCCCGCGCTCCGCGTGATCACGACCGCCGTGCTGATCAACGTGCTGAACCCGAAGCCGACGCTGTTCTTCGTCGCGTTCCTCCCGCAGTTCGTCCCGGCCGGCTCCGGCGACTCGCTCGGCCTGATGCTGCGGCTCGGCGCGGTCTTCATGGCCCTGACCTTCGTGGTCTTCGCCGTGTACGGCGTGTGCGCGGCGGCCGTGCGGGACCGGCTGCTGGCCCGTCCCCGGATCACCACCGGGCTCCGGGCCGTCTTCACCGCCGGCTTCGTCGGTCTGAGCGTCCGGATGGCGGTGGCGTGATGATCCTCCGGCACGCGGACGCGATCCGGTCCGCCCACCCGGGCCTGGCGGCGGGCGCGCTCCACGCCGCGGGCGTCGACGGCACGGCGGACACGGGTCCGCGGGTGGCGGCGTACACCGCCCGCGCCCTCGCCCGGCTCGCCGGCGCCCCCGAGAGCCGGTTCCCCGAAGTGCTGGCGTGGCGGCGGGCGTTCGCCCGCATGGGACTGCGTCCGACGCAGTACCGCTGCGCCTCCGAGTCCCTGCTGCGCCGCCTGCGCAAGGAGGGCGCGCTCCCGCGCATCCACCCGGTCGTCGACCTGTGCAACGCGGTCTCCGTCGCGTACGCCGTGCCGATCGCGGTGCTCGACGCCGACCGCGTCACGGGCCCGCTGCTCGAGGTGCGGCCCGCCCACGGCGACGAGGAGTACACGGCCTTCGACGGCCGCACCGAGCACCCGGCCCCCGGCGAGGTGACGTACGCCGACTCCGCCGGACGCGCGCACGCCCGCCGCTGGACCAGCCGGCAGAGCGGCCACTCGGCGGTGAGCGGGAGCACCCGCCGGATCCTCGTGGTGACGGAGGCGCTGCACGAGGGCGGCACGGACACCGTCGCGCGGACCCTGGAGACCCTCGCCGAGGAGCTGGCCGCGCACTGGCCGGTCACGCCGGCGTCCGCCCTGCTCACCCCCGAGGCACCGGAGTTCACGCTCGACGGCACGACACGGGTGCCGTAGCGGTGCGTGGCACCATGAGTGCGGTGACGGACAGCAGCGGGACGGCGCACGGCTCGGACTTCCTCCAGCTGCGGGCGGACGACGTGCCCGGGGACGGCAAGGCGGACTGGCTCGCGCGGCAGGTGCGGGAGGCGATCACCGACCGCCGGCTGACCGTCGGCAGCAGGCTCCCGGCCACCCGGCTGCTCGCCGCCGACCTCCGCGTCTCGCGGGGCGTGGTCACCGAGGCGTACCGCAGGCTCGCGGAGGACGGCCACGTCGAGGGGCGCCGGCGCGGCGGCACGGTCGTGGTCGCGGCGCCCCCGCCTCCCCTGCCGCCCCGCGCCCGGCGGCCCGCACCCGTCACGCCGTTCACCGGATCCCCCGACGCCCGCGCCTTCGACGCGCTGCGCGCCGCCGACGCCCGGATCGACCTCACCCCCGGCCGCCCCGACCTGTCCGCCTTCCCCCGCACGGCGTGGCTGCGCGCCGAACGGGCCGTGCTCGCCGAACTGTCCAGCGCCGACCTGGGATACGGGGACCCGCGCGGCGCTCCCCGGCTGCGCCGCGCCGTCGCCGACCGGCTGGCCCGCAGCCGCGGCATCGCGGTCGAACCGGACGGCATCCTGATCGTCGCGGGCATCGCCCAGGCCCTCACCCTGCTGCACCCGGTGCTGCGCGCGGACGGCATGACGGCCGTCGCGGTGGAGGAGCCCGGCTCGCTCGGCACCCGCCAGCACCTGGCGCACGGCGGCCTCGCCACCCCGCCCGTCCCGGTCGACGCGCACGGCCCGGACGTCACGGCGCTGCGCGCCACCGGCGCCCCGGCGGTGCTGCTCACCCCGGCGCACCAGTTCCCGACCGGCGTCGTGACCAGCGGGGAGCGCCGCCGCGAACTGCTGCGGTGGGCGGCGGACGGCGGGCTGATCCTGGAGGACGACTACGACGCGGAGCACCGCTACGACCGCCCGCCGGTCCCCGCGCTGCGCTCCCTGCTGACCGACCGCCTCTGCTACATGGGCAGCGTCTCCAAACTGCTCGCCCCCGCCCTGCGCATCGGCTGGCTGCTCCCGCCCCGGCGGCACCTGGAGGCGCTGACCGACGCGAAACGCTTCACCGACCTGGGCAGCGCGGTGCTGCCGCAGCTCGTCCTCGCCCGGCTGATGGAGACGGGCCACCTGGAGCGGCACCTGCGGCTGCTGCGCGCCCGGCACGTCCGCCGCCGGGACGCGGTGATCGCCGCCGTCCACGCCCACCTCCCGGGCGCGGTCGTCCACGGCGCGGCGGCGGGCCTGCACCTGACGGTCACCTACGCGCCGGACGTCCCCGACACCGAACTGGCCGCCGCCGCACTGGCCCTGGGCGTCAAGTGCCACCCCCTCTCCTGGCACCGCCAGCTCCCCGGCCGCCCCGGCCTGGTCCTCGGGTACGCCGCCGACCCGCCCGGCACGCTCGCCGAGGGCGTGGCCCTGCTCGGCACGGCGCTGCGCACCCTGGCCTGAACCCGACGGGTCTTCCGCCCAAGAGGCTCTGAGCTCCCTCAAGTTGCTTCACCCGGACGCCAGGCGTCCGTACGGTCGGAAGCAGGAGCACGGAGCACGGGCGGAGCAGCAACGGCAGGGAACAGGGGAACGCCGTGTCGGTCGAGCACATCGCCGTGATCGTCCTGGCGGTCGAGGTGGTCGTCATGGTGGCGGCGCGGGTCGGCACCGAACGCCGCCACTGGAACCACGCCGAGGGACGCGGTCCTGCCCCGCAGGCGCGGGAGGACCTCACCTTCGTACCGGCGGCGCTGTACGGGATCGCCGCCGCGTCCATGGCGGTCGGCGCCCTCACGGCGTCGGTCGAACCGACCCTCGAAGCGCTCGCCACCGTCGCGGTGTTCGGCGTGCTGCTCCCCGCGTTCACCGCGAACGCCGTGCTGCGGCTGTCCACCCGAGGCGGCCGTACGGCCGTCACCCCGGGCCTGCGCGGTCTCGCCGCCACGGTCGCCGCGACGGGCGGTCTGGTGTCGGTCGGCCTGATCTGAGAACCGGGTCCGGCAGCCGCCCCGGACCCGCTATGATCCCTCGGTCAGCCTTTGGCGCACCCCCGACAGGGCAGCCCAAAGGCTTTTTTCATGCCTTCCGACGCCACCAACGCCCCTGATCCCCAGCCCGGTTACCGCGCGCTGCTCCGCAACCGCGAGTTCGCCGGCCTGTACGCCGGTTTCACGCTCACCGTCGGCGCGAGCACCCTCTCCGGCTTCGCGCTCGGCACGCTCGTCGACCGGGCGACCGGCTCGCCGTTCCTCACCGCCGTGAGCATGTACGGCGCGACCTTCGCGACCGTCCTCGGCGCGACCACGCTGATGTCGGTCGCGGACGGCAGCCGCCCGCGCCGCACCCTGGTCGCGCTCCAGGCCGTCGCCCTCGCCGGCGCCTGCGCACAGGCGGTCCCGGGCATGCCGCTCGCCGCCCGCTTCGCCCTGCTCCTCCTGCTCGGCTTCTTCCAGTCCCTCAACACCGGGACGCGCATGGGCCTGCTCGCCGAGATGGTGCCCGCCTCCGCGTACGTCCCGGCGCGCTCGCTGATGAACATCACCGCGGGCGGCACCTCCGTCCTCGGCTTCGCGCTCGGCGCGGTCCTGCTGCGCCACCTCACCCCGCAGGGCGTGTTCCTCGCGGCGGCGGCCCTCACCGCGGCCGCGCTCGCCGTGACGGCCGCGACCGTACGGGAACGCTCCGTCCGCCCGCCCCGCCGCCCCGGCCTGCGCGAGACGTGGACGACCAACGCCGCACTCCTCTCCCGCTCAGGACCGCGCGCCCTGCTCCTCAACCTGTGGGTGCCCAACGGCCTGATCGTCGGCTGCGAGGCCCTCTTCATCCCCTACGCCCAGGAGGACGCAGGGATCCTGCTGGCCGCCGCGTCCGCCGGCATGCTCCTCGGCGACCTGACCGTCGGCCGGCTGCTGAGCGCCTCGTGGCGACGCCGCTGCGCGTTCCCCCTGCGGCTGCTGCTCGCGGCGCCGTACCTCCTCTTCGCGCTGCACCCGCCGACCGCCGTGGCGGCGGTCGCGGTGTTCCTGGCAAGCGCGGGCTTCGCCGCCACGCTCCCCCTCCAGGAGCACTTGCTCGCTCTCACGCCCGAGCAGGTGCGCGGCCAGGTGCAGGGCGTGGAGTCGGCGGGCCGCATGACCTGGCAGGGCATCGGCGCGGCGGTGGCCGGCGGCACGGCGCAGTTCCTCTCCCCCACCGTGACGATCACGGCCCTGGCGGCGCTCTCCGTGTGCGTCACGGTCGCCTCCCGCCCGTACGTGAACCGCACCCGGCCCCTGACGGTCGCGCCCAGGTCACGGCGCCGGTGACTTGGCGACGGGTCCTTCGGTGATCGGGAACCGCCCCCACGGACCCGAGCCCCTGCGCGATGAAGGACCTCTCCTCCACCGCGTCGAACCACGACGGGAAGGGCGAGCCGGCCCGCTGCCTCCTCATCACCGCCGCCGACGCGAGCGACAAGGGGTGCGAGGTCCGGAACGCCCCCGAGATCATGCTCGGGGGCGCGCAGGGCCCCTCCCGGTCATGGAGGGCACGGAGACCGACGGCCCCTTGCCCTCGTCCCCGGCGGCACGGCGTACGCGGGCGTACCGGCGGCCGGCGGCGACCGGGACACCTACGAGGTGACGTTCATGACCCCCACCCTCGGCAGCCCCGGCGGTGAGGCGGAGGAACCGGTCGGCCTGGCGATGCCGGCCGAGGGGTTCCTCCGGGCCGACGACGGCCAGCGCGTCACCGGCCGGCAGCCCACGGAGGGCCGGGCCATGCGCCCGGTCACCCAGTCCTGCCCCCGGCTGTCGGTGTGCGCGGCTACGGTGCCGCGCATGACCGACACCTCCGGCGACGACCGCCGCCTCCCGCCCGCCCTGGCCGAACTGGCCCGCACGCCCATCGACTACGCCGACGGCGAGGGCATCGACTTCGAGCCCTACGAGACCTTCTGCTCGACCGGGGAGACCACCGACTGGCTGCGCCAGTGGACCGGGAACCCGGAGCTGGACGGCGACGCCTTCCGCGTGTTCGGCCAGGACGGCACCGGCGGCCTCGCGGCCCTCTGGCGGATACGCCCGGGCCGCCCCCTCACCGAGCAGCCCGTGGTCTTCCTCGGCTCGGAGGGCGAGACGGGCGTCGTCGCCGGCAGCCTCCCCGACTTCCTGTGGGTGCTGGCGGAGGGCATCGGCCCCCTGGAGTCGGTCCTCCACGACGACCACTCCCCGCGCCCCGAAGGCGCCCTCCCCGGCCTCGCCGCCCGCCACGCCACCACACCCCGCCGCCCGGCCCGCACGATCATCGCCGAGGCCCGCGCCGAGTTCCCGGACTTCACCGCGTCCGTCGACGCCCTCTGCCGCTGACCGCGCCGGCGCCCGCCGAGCGGGACGACGCGCCCGCCCTCGCGTGCCGGTTCGGTTCAGGCCGCGCTCGCCGCCCCGCCCGCTCCCGCCCGCTCGTCGCGGCAGTCGCGGCAGGGACCTGGCTCCGGGCCGCGGAAGACCCGTTCACAACCGTCGTCACAGTCCCGGAAGGGGTGCGGGCGAGGGGGGCGGCCCGCGCCCCGGACGTCCAGCGGTGTGCGGTGGACGTCCGTCCGCGTCACCAGCCGCCCGTCCTCCGTGTGCTCACGGACCCGCCGCAGACACCCGTGCGCCTCCAACTCCCGCAGCCCCGCCCGCCGGCCCGCCGAATCCCGTGCCTCCGGGCTCCGCTCCGCGGCACACCGGTGTCCGTGCCGAGCCCGGTACGGATGTCACCGCGCATGCATCCGTTCGTCACAGGCGTGTCCGGGTGGGGCGCCGGATGAAACGGCGAGCGGACGGAGCGGGTCTTGTGGTGCGGAACGGCCGCACCGACGGCCCGTCACGAAGACCGGCACCGACACCGAGGAAGACACCATGCGCGTCAACAAGCTCACCATCGCCGCCCTGGCCGTCGTCGCGGGTCTCTCGCTGACCGCCTGCCAGAACGAGGAGGACGTCGCCGCGGACCCCGGCCCGGCCGCCTCGTCCCCCGCCGCCCCCTCCGCGAACGGCGACGGCGACACGGACCAGTCCCAGGAGGGCACGGCGGTCGCCGGAACCGGCGCCGACGAGGGCGGCAAGGCCGACGACTGCCGCACCGACGAACTGGAGGTCACCGCGACAAACGTCACCATCGACGGCGACACCGAGGGCACCGTCGCGGTGGAGTTCACCAACGGCGGCGGCCGTGACTGCACCCTCACCGGTTACGCGGGCGTCGACCTGAGGACCGACGCGGGCACGCTGTCCGCCGAACGCACCGGCGAGGCGGCCCCCTCGGTCGTCCTCAAGGACGGCGAGGCGGTGTCCTTCGCCGTCGTCCACCCGGTCAACGACTCGGGCGGCTCCGGCGTCCGCGTCACGAGCCTGGTGGTGACTCCGCCCAACGAGACGAAGTCGGTCACCCTCGACTGGCCGGCCGCCACGCTGCCCGTCACGGACGGCTCCGGCACGAAGGTGAAGGTCGGCCCGATCGGCAGCGCGGGCCAGGGCGGCTGAACTGTCCGGACGCCGTCCGGGTGACCTGGCCCGTCCACTCCGCGTTGATCCCGGCAAGGGCACGCGACCGCGACGGAACGCTGCTGGAGGTGCCCGGCTGGCACCTGACGGCAGGCTGTCTCTTCCCGGCCGTGTGGAACGCCGTCACGGGCAGACCGCCCGCCGAGGGCCTCAAGGACTACGACGTCTTCCGCTTCGACGACCGCGGCCTGTCCTGGGAGGCGGAGGACGGGGTGATCCGGGCCGCGGCCGAGGTCTTCGCGGACCTCCCGCCGGGGCCGAGATCCGCAACGAGACCCGCGTCCACCTCCGGTACCAGCAGAAGTTCGGCGTCCCGTGCGCCCCGTGCACCTCCACCGGAGCGGCGATCGACAGCTTCGCCGCGACCACCTGCTGCCCGGGCGTGCGCCTGGATCCCGGCGGCCGGTGACGCGTCTGCGCTCCGCACGGGCTGTCCGACGTGTTCGGGCTCGTCGTACGGCCGAACCCGGTCCTCACGCCGCGCGCCGTGCACGAGGCGAAGACCGCGCGCCGGCGGCGACGGTGGCCGGAGCTGACCGTGCTGGAGTGGCCCACGGCCTGACAGGACCCCCGCGCGCACGACGGCGGGGCGTGCCCGAAAGCACGCCCCGCCGTCAGAACCGCGCGTCACCTCACGTCGTCGACCGACGCCTCCGCGCCCCCGGACGCCGCTCGCTGGGCCGGGTGACCGGGTCACCCGCCTCCAGCGCCGCCAGCCGGCGCCGCGCGCCGAAGTCCGCGAGGGCCTCCGCCAGCTTGTGGACCGACGGCTCGGGAGCCATCACGTCCACGCGCAGCCCGTGCTCCTCGGCCGTCTTCGCCGTGGCCGGGCCGATGCAGGCGATCACCGTCACGTTGTGCGGCTTGCCCGCGATGCCGACCAGGTTCCGGACCGTCGACGACGAGGTGAACAGCACCGCGTCGAAGCCGCCGCCCTTGATCGCCTCACGGGTCTCCGCCGGCGGGGGCGAGGCCCGCACGGTGCGGTAGGCCGTGACGTCGTCGACCTCCCAGCCCAGCTCGATGAGCCCCGCGACCAGCGTCTCGGTGGCGATGTCGGCGCGCGGCAGGAAGACGCGGTCGATCGGGTCGAAGACCGGGTCGTACGGCGGCCAGTCCTCCACCAGCCCGCGGGCCGACTGCTCGCCGCTCGGCACCAGGTCCGGCCGCACCCCGAAGTCGATCAGGGCGTTGGCCGTCTGCTCGCCCACCGCCGCGACCTTGATCCCGGCGAAGGCGCGGGCGTCGAGCCCGTACTCCTCGAACTTCTCGCGCACCGCCTTGACCGCGTTGACCGAGGTGAAGGCGATCCACTCGTAGCGGCCGGTGACCAGGCCCTTGACGGCACGTTCCATCTGCTGGGGCGTGCGCGGCGGCTCGACCGCGATGGTCGGCACCTCGTGCGGCACGGCCCCGTAGGACCGCAGCTGGTCGGAGAGCGACGCCGCCTGCTCCTTCGTGCGCGGCACGAGCACCTTCCAGCCGAACAGCGGCTTGGACTCGAACCACGCCAGCCGGTCCCGCTGGGCGGCGGCGGAACGCTCACCGACCACGGCTATCACCGGCCGGCCGCCCTCCGGGGAGGGCAGCGCCTTGGTCTGCTTCAGCGTCTGCGCGATCGTGCCGAGCGTCGCCGTCCAGGTGCGCTGCCGGGTGGTGGTGCCCGCGACGGTCACCGTCAGGGGGGTGTCGGGCTTTCGTCCGGCGGACACCAGTTCGCCCGCGGCGGCGGCCACCGAGTCCAGCGTGGCGGAGACGACCACCGTGCCGTCCGAGGCGCCGACCTCCGTCCAGCACCGGTCGGACGCCGTCCGCGCGTCGACGAACCGCACGTCGGTGCCCTGCGCGTCCCGCAGCGGCACACCGGCGTACGCGGGCACACCGACCGCGGTGGCGACACCGGGCACGACCTCGAACGGCACCCCGGCCGAGGCGCACGCCAGCATCTCCTCGGCGGCGTACGCGTCAAGGCCGGGGTCGCCGGACACCGCACGGACGACCCGCTTGCCGCCCCGCGCGGCCTCCATGACAAGATGTGCGGCATCCCTATTCGCAGGGACAGCGGCGGTTGTTGACGCGCCGTCAACGACCGTCAGCTGGGGCGTGCCCAGGCCCGGCGTGGACGACGCAGTCGTGTCCGCGTCCGTGTGCACCTCGGCGACGCCCTGCCTGGCGTGCGTCCGCACGACGGCGAGCACGTCGTGCTCGGCGACGAGGACGTCCGCGTTCGCCAGGGCCTCCACGGCGCGCAGGGTCAGCAGTCCCGGATCCCCGGGTCCGGCACCGAGGAAGGTGACGTGCCCTTGTTCCGGAGGGGCGGGAAGAGTGGTGGGGCTCAAAGTGCTCGCTCCCCCATCAGACCGGCCGCGCCCTGCGCCAGCATCTCGGTGGCGAGTTCGCGACCGAGCGCCATCGCCGCCTCGTGCGTCTCGGGCACGGGACCGGTGGTGGACAACTGCACCAGCGTGGAGCCGTCGGTCGAGCCGACGACGCCCCGCAGGCGCATTTCCTTGACAGTCTGCCCGTCGGTCCGGGAGTCCCCCCGCTCGAGCGGAGCCGAGAGGGGGGGAAGGTCGGCCAGCGCCCCCACGGGTGCGCTGCAGCCGGCCTCCAGAGCGGCGAGCAGTGACCGCTCGGCCGTCACGGCGACCCGCGTGAACGGGTCGTCGAGCTCGGCGAGCGCGGCGATGAGGTCCGCGTTGTCCGCGGTGGTCTCGACCGCCAGTGCCCCCTGGCCGGGGGCGGGCAGAATCGTGTCGACCGACAGGAAGTCGGTCACCTCGTCGCTGCGGCCGACCCGGTTGAGCCCCGCGGCCGCCAGCACGACCGCGTCCAGGTCGCCCTTGGTGACGTACCCGATGCGGGTGTCGACGTTGCCCCGGATCGGGACCGTCTCGATCTCCATGCCGCGGCTGCGCGCGTACGCGTTCAGCTGCGCCATGCGGCGCGGCGAACCGGTGCCGACGCGCGCCCCGGCCGGCAGGTCGGTGAGCTTCAGCGCGTCCCGGGCGATGAGCACGTCCCGCGGGTCCTCCCGCACCGGGATCGCCGCCACGACCAGCTCGTCGGGCTGCGTGGTCGGCAGGTCCTTCAGGGAGTGCACCGCGAAGTCCACCTCGCCGCGCGCCAGCGCCTCCCGCAGGGCGGCGACGAAGACGCCCGTGCCGCCGATCTGCGCGAGGTGCTCGCGCGAGACGTCGCCGTACGTGGTGATCTCGACGAGCTCGACGGGCCGTCCGGTCACCTGGCTCACGGCATCCGCCACCTGCCCGGACTGGGCCATGGCGAGCTTGCTCCGCCTGGTGCCCAGCCTCAGTGCCTTCTCAGTCATCCCGGCCCTCGGTTCTCTGCGTTCTTCTCGGTGCTTTCCTCGGCGCGGGAGACGGAGGCCACCGTCTCGGGGTCGAGGTCGAACAGGGTGCGCAGCGCGTCCGCGTACCCGGCGCCGCCGGGCTCGGCCGCGAGCTGCTTGACCCGGACCGTCGGGGCGTGCAGCAGCTTGTCGACCACCCGTCGCACGGTCTGGGTGATCTCCGCGCGGTGCTTGTCGTCCAGGCCGGGGAGCCGCCCCTCCAGGCGGGCCATCTCACCGGCCACCACGTCGGCCGCCATGGTCCGCAGGGCGACGACGGTCGGCGTGATGTGCGCCGCCCGCTGTGCCGCCCCGAACGCGGCGACCTCGTCGGAGACGATACGCCGGACCTGGTCCACATCGGCAGCCATCGGAGCGTCCGCGGACGCCTCCGCGAGCGATTCGATGTCCACCAGCCGCACGCCGGGCAGGCGGTGCGCCGCCGCGTCGACGTCCCGCGGCATGGCGAGGTCCAGCAGGAAGAGCACGGGCTCGGGGCGCCGCGGCTCCTCCACCGGCTCGGGCCGCCGCCGCTCGGGGATGCGGCCGATCGCGGACGCGGTCGCGGCGAGCGCGCCGATGACCTCGGCGTCCGCCTCCGGCCCGGCGCCGCCGCGGGCGGCGTCCCGGCGGTCGACGGCGGAGCCCGCCGCCCACGCGCCGTGCTGCTCCAGCGTGGCCGCGTCCATCCCGGCGACGGCCGCCTCCCCCATCACGGAGAAGCCGGGCCGCACCGTGGGCAGGTCCACCGGGCAGCCGTCCTCGGCGGAGGCCTGCGGCTGCGCGGCCGGGGCGTCCTCGCGGGCGTCCTCCTCGGCGACGGCGTCGAGGTCGACGACCGACGCCCCGCCGACCCGGCCCTCGACGCCCGCGGCCACCGTCTCGGCGGTCAGCACCAGGCCGGTCGCGCCCGTGCAGGAGACGACCACGTCCGCACGTGTCAGCTCGAACGGCACCGATGTCATCGGGACCGCGCGGGCCGTCACGTCCGTGTCGTCACCCTCGGTGAGGATCCGCACCAGTCGCTCGGCGCGGTCGGGCGTGCGGTTGGCGACGACGACCTCGGCGACCCCGGCGCGCGCGAGCGTGGCCGCGGACAGCGAGGACATCGAGCCCGCGCCTATGACGAGGGCCTTCTTGCCCCGGACCCAGGACTCGACGGGGGCGCCGAGCGCGAGCTGCTCCAGGCCGAAGGTGACCAGGGACTGCCCGGCGCGGTCGATGCCGGTCTCGGAGTGGGCGCGCTTGCCGACCCGCAGCGCCTGCTGGAACAGGTCGTTCAGCAGCCGTCCCGCGGTGTGCGTCTCCTGCGCGCGGGCCAGCGAGTCCTTGATCTGGCCGAGGATCTGCCCCTCGCCCACGACCATCGAGTCCAGTCCGCAGGCCACCGAGAACAGGTGGTGCACGGCCCGGTCCTCGTAGTGCACATAGAGATAAGGAGTGAGCTCCTCCAGGCCGACCCCGCTGTGCTGGGCGAGCAGCGTGGACAGCTCGGCGACACCGGCGTGGAACTTGTCCACGTCGGCGTACAGCTCGATGCGGTTGCAGGTGGCGAGGACCGCGCCCTCGGAGGCGGGCTCCGTGGCGACCGTGTCCTGCAGCAGCTTGGTCTGCGCCTCCGCGCTCAGCGACGCCCGCTCCAGCACGCTGACCGGGGCGCTGCGGTGGCTCAGTCCGACGACGAGGAGGCTCATGCCGGCATCACGGCGGGTACGTCCCCGTCGGGTCCCTGGTCGGTGGAGCCCTCGCGCTGGGCGGCGACGGCGGTGTCGGCGGCGCCGGCGGCCTGCGCGGTGGTCACCTCGGCGGCGGCCTCCTCACCGGCCTTGCGCTGCTCGTGGAAGGCGAGGATCTGCAGCTCGATGGAGAGGTCCACCTTGCGCACGTCGACGCCGTCCGGAACGGTCAGCACGGTCGGCGCGAAGTTCAGGATGGAGGTGACTCCGGCGGCCACGAGCCGGTCGCAGACCTGCTGGGCGGCGCCGGCCGGGGTGGCGATGACGCCGATGGACACGCCGTTGTCCCGGATGATCGCCTCGAGCTCGTCGGTGTGCTGCACCGGGATGCCGGCGACGGGCTTCCCGGCCATCGCGGGGTCGGCGTCGATCAGCGCGGCGACCCGGAAACCGCGGGAGGCGAACCCTCCGTAGTTGGCCAGGGCGGCGCCGAGGTTGCCGATTCCTACGATCACAACCGGCCAGTCCTGGGTGAGGCCGAGTTCGCGGGAGATCTGGTACACGAGATACTCGACGTCGTAACCGACGCCCCGGGTGCCGTAGGAACCCAAGTAGGAGAAGTCCTTGCGCAGCTTCGCGGAGTTGACACCCGCGGCGGCCGCCAGCTCCTCCGAGGAGACCGTGGGCACCGAGCGCTCGGAGAGCGCGGTCAGGGCGCGGAGGTACAGCGGAAGCCGGGCGACGGTGGCCTCGGGAATTCCTCGGCTACGGGTCGCCGGTCGGTGAGTTCGGCCAGTTGCCACGGTGCTCCTGCGGGTAGAGCGGGGCTTCAGGCGGTCATACGTCCCCGGACCGCCCCGTCGCATGCAGGCTATGCCTTTGTGAACGCGTGCACAAAGATTGTGTCCGATTTGCCCGGCCAACGTGACCGGGGTCACGCGCCCCCGGCGCACACGGACGGAACCGGCGCACCCGCAGCGGCGCTCCTTGGCTTCTAGGGGCAAAGCACCCACTCTCCTCTGTGAATCCCGCCCCCGAGACCAGACCGCCATCGATCCTAAGCGAATTCCCGCCAGATTGAACTGGCCGGTCAGTCGCCCAGCGCCTTGCGGAGGCGGTCCTCGTCCACGCGCCAGAAGGTGTGCTGCCGTCCGTCGACGAGCACCACGGGGATCTGCTCCCAGTACCGGTCGTGCAGCTCCCGGTCCTCCGTGATGTCCTTCCCCTCCCACGGCACGCCGAGCTCGGCGCACACCTTCTCCACCACCACCTGCGCGTCGTCGCACAGATGGCAGCCGGGCTTGCGGATCAACGTCACGAGCCGGTCCCGCGGGGGCGCGGCACGGCGGAAGAGAGGGCTCATACGGCCCATTGTCCCGCGCAGGACAAAGCCGGGGCACCGTCCGTGACACACGGAGTTCACGACGTGCCAACCTCTCGGCTCCGGAACGGGTCCGCGCACTGGCTATGCTCACGCCATGGCCGCTCTCGGATGGCTCACTCCCCGTAGGCGCTCCGCCACGGCGCGGAGCGTGTTGGCAGGCGAGGCCTCGGCGGAGGCAGCCCGCAAGTCCACCCTGCACGTTTCCGAACGCGAACCCGCGTTCCCGGTCCACGGTGACGAACGGGCCGCCGCCTTCTTCGACCTGGACAACACCGTGATGCAGGGCGCCGCCCTGTTCCACTTCGGGCGGGGCCTGTACAAGCGGAAGTTCTTCGACACCCGCGAGCTCGCCCGGTTCGCCTGGCAGCAGGCGTGGTTCCGGCTGGCCGGCGTCGAGGACCCCGAGCACATGCAGGAGGCGCGCGACTCGGCGCTCTCCATCGTCCAGGGCCATCGCGTCGCCGAGCTGCAGTCCATCGGCGAGGAGATCTACGACGAGTACATGGCCGAGCGGATCTGGCCCGGCACCCGGGCGCTGGCCCAGGCGCACCTCGACGCGGGCCAGCGGGTGTGGCTGGTCACCGCCGCCCCCGTGGAGATCGCCACGGTGATCGCCCGCCGGCTCGGCCTGACCGGCGCCCTGGGCACCGTCGCCGAGTCGGTCGACGGCGTGTACACGGGCAAACTCGTGGGCGAGCCGCTGCACGGCCCCGCGAAGGCGGAGGCGGTCCGCGCGCTGGCGCTCGCAGAGGGACTGGACCTCGGCCGGTGCGCCGCCTACAGCGACTCCCACAACGACATCCCGATGCTGTCGCTGGTGGGCCACCCCTACGCGATCAACCCGGACTCCAAGCTCCGCAAGCACGCGCGCCAGATGGACTGGCGGCTGCGCGACTACCGCACCGGCCGCAAGGCGGCCAAGGTCGGCATCCCGGCGGCGGCCGGCGTGGGCGCGGTGGCCGGGGGCACGGCCGCCGCCATCGCCCTGCACCGCAAGCGCCGCTGACGCCCCTGCGGCCGTCGCACGGGCGCGCCCGCGGCCGCGGGCCGGACCGCGACACGCCCGAACCCACTGCCGTACCCCGCACCCGTCCCGAGCAGTCCTGTTGGCTGCACACGGCCACAACTCGCCCCGGACCAAACGGAATACGAAAGCTTCCGGTCATCAACCGGTCAGCTCCTCATGCCTGAACAGGCGTCAATCGGTTACCGAAGCGACGTAACCGACGATTTGAGCAACTCGGCGTAGCAGAGCCTGTACGAAGCGTTATTCTCCTCAGACGCATTCCGGGACCACCGCTTCGCCACGACGGGTGAACGGCCCCGCACTGCACGTGATGGAAGCTCTGCCTCTGGGAGTCCCGTGTACCCACACGTCGGGGTTGACGCCTCGGGCCTGGCTACGCTGCGCGCGACAGTCGCGACAGCCCGAGACATGTTGCGCGGAATCGTCCCCCCCGCGCACGCCGTCCCCGCATTCGCCGCCGTCCCCGCCGGCCCGTGCTACGCCCTCGCCGAGGGGACGGCCGCGGTCGGCAGACGAGGACGTCCGTCCGGCGCTCCCGCTGCCCGCCGTCCCGCCGCCGACAGCGACAGCGCCCGGATGATGGACCTCGTGGAGCGCGCCCAGGCCGGCGAGGCGGAGGCCTTCGGACGGCTCTACGACCAGTACAGCGACACCGTCTACCGCTACATCTACTACCGCGTCGGCGGCAAGGCGACCGCCGAGGACCTCACCAGCGAGACCTTTCTGCGGGCGCTGCGCCGCATCGGCACCTTCACCTGGCAGGGCCGCGACTTCGGCGCCTGGCTGGTGACCATCGCCCGCAACCTCGTCGCCGACCACTTCAAGTCCAGCCGCTTCCGCCTCGAGGTCACCACCGGGGAGATGCTCGACGCCAACGAGGTCGAGCGCTCCCCCGAGGATTCCGTACTCGAGTCCCTGTCCAACGCCGCCCTCCTCGAAGCCGTACGTCGGCTCAACCCCCAACAGCAGGAGTGCGTCACGCTCCGATTCCTCCACGGCCTGTCCGTCGCCGAGACGGCCCGCGTCATGGGCAAGAACGAGGGCGCCATCAAGACCCTCCAGTACCGGGCCGTCCGCACCCTCGCCCGGCTCCTCCCGGACGACGCCCGCTGACCCTCCGTGAGACGCGGCGGGAATCCTCAACCGGGTCACCGGTGTCCGTAACCCAAGTGCCGCGCCCGTCGTTGTGCGGGATACAGGCTCCCTGTGGTCACCCCCTGACCGGCTCCGCTCACCCGATCGTGTGGCGTCGGCCGGGCCGGGGAACCCTCAGGACCCCCTGGGGAGTCGACCGTCATGACGAGAGGAGGTGCCGCCAGTGATCGCGAACGTATCGGCGCACCGGCGGGCGAACGCCTTCGCCCAGGCCCTGGAGGAGCAGTCCGACCGGGGCACGGCGGCCGAGCGAACCGAAGGACCGGCACCGGCCCCGGACACCGCCGAGACCGAACAGGACCAGCTGCTCACGCTGGCCTCCGGTCTGGGCGCGCTGCCCCGGCCGGAACTCGACCCGGAGGTGAAGGTCGTCCAGCGGGCCCAGCTGGTGGCCGCGTTCGAGGCCATGCTCCAGGAGGGCACCGCCGCAGGCGAGGCGACGGACCGGACCGTCCCCGGACAGCGCTCGCGCCGTACCAAGGGCGCCCACCGCGCGACCCCGCTGGGCAGGCTCTGGCCACGATCGAGGCTGGCCAAAGGACTCACCGCGGGCGGGCTCACCGTCGGCGTCGCCGCCGGCGCCCTCGGCGGAGTCGCCGTCGCCAGCTCCGACGCCCTCCCCGGCGACTCCCTCTACGGACTCAAGCGCGGCATCGAGGACGTCAAGCTCACCCTCGCCGACGACGACACCGAGCGCGGACAGGTCTACCTCGACCACGCCTCCACCCGGCTGAGCGAGGCCCGCCGGCTGATGGAGCGCGACCGCGCCGGCGACCTCGACCACGAATCCCTCAACGAGATCCGTCGCGCCCTGTCCGGCATGCGGCACGACGCCGCGGAGGGCCACCGGCTGCTCCGCGAGGCCTACGAGCGCGACCCGGACTCCCTCGGCCCCATGCAGGCGCTCTCCTCCTTCTCCCAGGCCCACCGCGACACCTGGGGCAGTCTGCGCGACCGGCTCCCCGTGCAGCTCGGCGACGTCAGTGAGCAGGTCACGTCGGTGTTCGACGCCATAGACGAAGACGTCGCCCCGCTGCGGTCCCTGCTGCCCCAGCCACCGAACGACGAGGCGGGCGACGGGAAGCGGCGCGGCGACTCCGCCCCGGCGTCCGACACCCCGTCCACGGCCGAACCCTCGCAGTCGCCCGGCACCGAACGGGACGGCTCCGGCACGGGCGAGGCGGACAGCGCGGCGCCGACCGGCTCCGCCGACACCGAGCGCGAGAAGGACGGCCTGCTCGGCGGCAACACCGGCGGTCTCCTCGACCCGCCCCAGGAGAGCGGCCAGAGCAGCACGCCGCCGCCCACGGGCTCCGCCACCCGGCCTCCCGCCCCCGACGTCACCCTCCCGCCTCTCCTGCCCGGGCTCCTCCCGGGCCTGGGCATCGAGGCGCAGGACCGGGAGTAGCACCGGGGGCGCCCCTCGCAGCAGGGGCGCCCCCGTACGCATGGCGGTCTAGAAGAACACCGACCGGCGCTGCACCAGCAGCTTGTACAGCGTGTGCTGGATCTGCTCCCTCACCTGGTCGGTCAGGTTGAACATCAGCATCGGGTCCTCCGCCGCCTCCAGCGGATACCCGTCCGTCGGGATCGGCTCCCCGAACTGGATCGTCCACTTCGTCGGCAGCGGAATCGCCCCCAGCGGCCCCAGCCAGGGGAACGTCGGCGTCAGCGGGAAGTACGGGAAGCCCAGCAGCCGCGCCAGCGTCTTCGCGTTGCCGATCATCGGGTAGATCTCCTCCGCCCCGACGATCGAGCACGGCACGATCGGCACCCTGTGCCGCAGCGCCGTCGACACGAACCCGCCCCGCCCGAACCGCTGCAGCTTGTACCGCTCCGAGAACGGCTTCCCGATGCCCTTGAAGCCCTCCGGCATCACCCCGACCAACTCGCCCTGTGCCAGCAGCCGTTCGGCGTCCTCCGCGCAGGCCAGCGTGTGCCCCAGCTTCCGCGCCAGCTCGTTCACCACCGGCAGCACGAACACCAGGTCCGCCGCGAGCAGCCGCAGATGCCGCTCGGCCGGATGATGGTCGTGCACGGCGACCTGCATCATCAGCCCGTCCACCGGAAGCGTCCCCGAGTGGTTGGCGACGATCAGCGCACCGCCCTCGGACGGGATGTTCTCCACGCCCTTCACCTCGACCCGGAAGTACTTCTCGTACATCGGGCGCAGCAGCGACATCAGGACCTGGTCGGTGAGCTCCTCGTCGTACCCGAAGTCGTCGACCTCGTAGTCCCCGGTGAGCCGGCGGCGCAGGAACGCCAGCCCGCTCGCGATCCGCTGCTCCAGGCCGCCGTCACCGCCCTCGCGGTCCGCCGCGGGCTCACGCGGCTGCTCTCCTTCACCGGTCACGGGATCATCCTCCCGCACCGGCTCCGCCCCGGGCAGGGGCTGGACCTGCCCCACCGCCGCGGAAGGCCGCGCCGCGCCCTGGCGCCGGCCGGCCGCACCACGGCGGCGCGACGCGGCACTCCCGCGGGAGCGGTGGTCGTCGTCGAACGGGATGACCTTGGCGTCCGCCATCGTTGCTGCGCTCCTCAGTCGGCGCCGTGCGCCGGCGCGTGGCCGCTGCCCGGCACGGGCAGCGCGGCGATCCGGTCGACGGCCCTCGCGACGGTCTCCGGCGGCAGCAGCCCGGGCCCGCGGCTGCGCACGAAGTCCGCAAACGTTTCAGCAGTCGAGTACGTGGGGGTGAACCCCAGCGTCTGACGCATCTGGTCCGTCGCCACCACCCGCCCGTGTGTCAGGAGCCGGATCTGCTCGGGCGAGAAGTCCGACATCCCCAGCGTACGCATCAGCGAGCCCGCCCAGGTGACCGCGGGAAGCAGCAGCGGCACCGTCGGCCTGCCCAGGCGCCGCGAGCACTGCGACAGCAGCAGCACACCGTCCCCCGCGATGTTGAACGTCCCGCTGTTGAGCGTGCCACGCCGCGGCTCGTGCGCGCCGATCCGCAGCACCTCCACCACGTCGTCCTCGTGCACGAACTGCAGCCGCGGGTCGTAGCCGAACACCGTCGGCAGCACCGGCAGCGCGAAGTACGACGCGAGCGGGGTGTCGGCGGCCGGGCCCAGGATGTTGGCGAACCTCAGCACGCACACGGCGACGTCCGGGCGGCGCCGGGCGAACCCGCGCACATAGCCCTCGACCTCCACCGTGTCCTTCGCGAAGCCGCCGCTGGGCAGCGACTTGGGCGGCGTCGACTCGGTGAACACCGCCGGGTCGCGCGACGCCGAACCGTAGACGTTGGTGCTGGACTTCACCACCAGCCGCTTGACGTTCGGGGCCTTCTGACAGGCGCCCAGCAACTGCATGGTGCCGATGACGTTGGTCTCCTTCAGCGACGCCCGGCCGCCGCTGCCCAGCGGCGTGCCCGTCACGTCGAGGTGGACGACCGTGTCGGCGCCCGACTCGGCCAGCACCCGCGCGATCGTGGGCTGCCGGATGTCCGCCTGGACGAAATCGGCGCCGCCCAGGTGGTGCTCGGGCCGCACCGCGTCCACGGCGACCACCCGGTCCACCTCGGGATCCCGCTGGATCCGCCGCACGAAACGGCCCCCCAGCTGCCGGGCCACCCCGGTCACCAGCACGACCTTCCCCAAGATCAGCGCCTTTCTCTCACCCTGCTGCCGACGGCCAACCTATCGGGTACCCGTCGCCGTGCGATGCCGAGCGGACACGTCACGTGACAACATCCCCGGGACGTACCACCGGACACACCGCACGCACCGCACGCACCAAAGGGCAGTGGCCCCCCACCGAATCGCGGTGGGGGGCCACTGGACACGCTCTCGCGCTGTCGCTTACTTCTTGTTGCGACGCTGGACGCGCGTGCGCTTGAGCAGCTTGCGGTGCTTCTTCTTGGCCATCCGCTTGCGCCGCTTCTTGATAACAGAGCCCACGACTACCCTCGCTCACTTCTCATCACTCGGTGTTTGGGCGCCATGGGCCCACACGACCTACGAGGGGCTAGCCTACCCGCCCGAGCGCTGAGGTCGTAATCGAGGTGACCGGGAGGGTCCATGAGTGCCCGGTACGGACCCTCCCGGACCGCCGTCAGGCCGTGTCCACCCCCACGTAGCTCTCGCGGAGGTACTCGTGTACCGCTTGCTCCGGGACGCGGAAGGACCGCCCCACCCGGATCGCGGGCAGATGACCGCTGTGCACCAGGCGGTACACGGTCATCTTCGACACTCGCATCACCGAGGCGACTTCCGCCACGGTAAGGAACTGAACCTCGTTCAGAGGCCTCTCGCCAGCTGCAGCCATGACACACCTGAACCTTCCGCACTCGACGGCCACCGGCTTCCCCTTCCGGTGACTCTTCGTCGTTGCGTGCTCACTCCCCAATGTAGGGGCGGGTGATGCGAATGGGGAAGAGGTGCACCCATCGGCGGCCTACTGTGACAGACACGCTCGATTGAGTACGTAGCGGGTCAGCGGCAGGTAGTCGTCGGACCGTGCGCCGTCGTCAACCGGAACGACCACGGACACCGCCCCCTCGGCCTGCCCGACGAACGGTGCCGGGTCGTTCGCATCGGCCAGTCCGACGCTCGCGAACCCCAGCTGACCTGCCCCGCAGACCCAACCGTGGTCCCCGATCACCAGCCCCGGCAGCGGCCCGCCGGCGTCCGCCGCGGCCGCCAGCGCGGCCCGAACCGGGAGAGGGGAATGCGTGTGCGCGCCCGGCTCACCACCGGGGCGCTGCGCGGTCGCGTCCCGGACCAGCCCGACTCCCCGTACGTAGTCGAGGTTGCCCGTGCGTAGACCGAACCGGGTCGTTATGTCGACACAGCGACCCTGCGCCGGGGTGAGGACATCACATCCCGCCGCCGACAAGGCGTCTGCGAGCACGGCGTAGAAACGGAGCAGCCGATGCGGGTGCCCGGTGCCCAGCAGCACCGGAACACGGTGCCGCGCGGCCTGCGCGAGCCGTTCCGCGAGTGCGTCCAGGGCGGCCAGCGTACGCTCCGGATCGATGGCCTCGCGCCCCGACGTCCGGGCCGGATCCGCCGCCACCCCGCACCGGTCCGCCATCAGCGCGAGCACCTCCCGCTCGCCCCACGCCCCGACCGGGTCGAGCCCGATCAGCACCCGCGGGTCCCGGGCGGCGAACAGCCGGTAGCTGCGCAGGCTCTCCTCCCGGGTGGTGCCCACCACCCCGGCGAGCCCGGCCGTCAGAAGATGCGCGCGGAGGCGGTCGGCGGTCACCACGCGAGCGATGCTGCGCCACCCGCCCGCGCCCGCGGGCCGGAACGCGGCCCACGCCCCACGGTCGGGGTAACACCCCCGCCCCTCGGGGACGCTCAGGGCAGCATCCCCCGCAGCGGGAACACCGCCCGCCGGGTCGCCAGGACCGCCTGGTCCAGCCGGTCCGCCGGGTCGTACCCCGCGTCCCACGCGGCCCACGACACCGGCCACCGGCCGTCCGTCATCCGGTACGGACCCGGCTGCCGGGTCCGCGCGTACACCTGCTGCCGCCACTCCTCCGGCACCGGCGTCGTCGGCTCCACGGGCCGCCCGGCGGCGATGCCCACCAGGTGCGACCAGGACCTCGGCACGACCTCGACCACCGCGTAACCGCCGCCGCCCAGCGCCACCCACCGGCCGTCGGCGTGCTCGTGCGCCAGTTCGTGGCAGGCCACCTGCACCGCCCGCTGCGCGTCCAGCGACACCGCCAGGTGCGCCAGCGGGTCCTCGAAGTGCGTGTCCGCCCCGTGCTGCGTCACCAGCACCTGCGGCCGGAAGTCCGCGATCAGCTCCGGCACCACCGCGTGGAAGGCGCGCAGCCATCCCTCGTCCCCGGTGCCCGCCGGCAGCGCCACGTTCACCGCGCTGCCCTCCGCGTCCGCGGCGCCCGTCTCCTCCGGCCACCCGGTCTGCGGGAACAGCGTCCGCGGATGCTCGTGCAGCGAGATCGTCAGCACCCGCGGGTCCTCCCAGAACGCCGCCTGCACACCGTCCCCGTGGTGCACGTCGACGTCGATGTACGCCACCCGCTCCGCACCCAGCTCCAGCAGCCGGGCGATGGCCAGCGCGGCGTCGTTGTACACGCAGAACCCGGATGCGGCACCCGGCATCGCGTGGTGCAGCCCGCCCGCGAAGTTCACCGCGTGCAGCGCCTCACCGCGCCACACCGCCTCGGCCGCGCCCACCGACTGCCCCGCGATCAGCGCCGACACCTCGTGCATCCCCGCGAACGCCGGATCGTCGATCGTCCCCAGCCCGTACGCCTGGTCCGCCGACCTCGGATCGGCCGACGCGGCCCGCACCGCGTCGATGTAGTCCTCCCGGTGCACCAGCCGCAGCGTCGACTCCCCCGCCGCCTTCGCCGCGACCACCTTCACGTCACGGTCCAGTCCGAGGGCGCCGACCAGGCTGCGGGTCAGCGCCAACCGGACCGGGTCCATCGGGTGGCCCCGGCCGAAGTCATAGCCCGTTACTGCTTCGTCCCACATCAGCTGTGCGCGACCGCTCATGCCCGCCACCGTATCGGTCGGCCCCCGGCGCGAACGAACGGGCGTGCACGAGCGTCACCAGCACCAAGGCCATCGGCACCAACATCGCCCCGCGGTGGCTCCAGACGTCACCGAGCGCGCCGACGAGCGGGGAACCCACCAGGAAACCGACGTAGTTGAAGACGTTCAGCCGCGCCACGGCCGCGTCCGACGCCCCCGGCCGCCCCGTCTCGTCCGCCCGCCGCCCCGCCGCCGCGAACGTCTGCGGCACCAGCACGCACAGCCCGAGCCCCAGCAGCGTGAACCCCAGCATCCCCACCCACACCCCGGGCGCCCCGGCCACCACGGCGAACCCGGCCGCCGCCACCAGCGCCCCCGCCCGCACCACCGACACGGCACCGAAGCGCCGCACCCCCATGTCCCCGATCGCCCGCCCCAGCAGCGTGGTGACCATGTAGACGTTGTACGGCACGGTCGCCATCTGCTCCGAGCTGCCCAGCACGTCCTGAAGGTATTTCGCGCTCCAGTTGGAGACCGTCGAGTCCCCGATGTACGCCACCGTCATCACCAGGCACAACGGCAGCAGCCACGCCGGCCCGCCACCCGCACCGGCCCCCGCGCCCTTCACGCCCTTCCTCACGGGAGCCCGGTTCTCCCCGTCGACGTACCACCGGCTGCCCAGCAGCGCGGCCGGCAGCAGCACCAGTACCACCGGCAGATACGACATCCACAGCGCCAGCCCGAAGTGCGTCCCCACCCAGGCGAGCGACGCCCCGACGATCCCGCCCAGGCTGTACGCCGCGTGGAAACTCAGCATGATGCTGCGCCCGTACGCCCGCTGCAGACTCACCCCGAGCATGTTCATCGAGGCGTCCAGCGCGCCCACCGCCAGCCCGAACGCCGCCAGCGCCAGGGCGAGAACGGCCATCTGCCGCCCCGCACCCACCGCCAGCAGCGCCAGCAGCACGACCGGCTGGGACCACCGCAGCACCCGGCTCGGCGGCGCCCGCCGCACCAGCCGCTCCGTGGAGACGCTGCCGATGCCGGCCAGGATCGGCACGGCGGCGAGGAAGACGGGCAGCAGCCCGTCGGAGACCCCGTACCGGTTCTGGATGCCCGGGATGCGCGTCACGAGCAGAGCGAAGGCGACGCCCTGTACCGCGAAGCTGAACGCCAGCGAGGCCCTGCCGCGCCGCAGCACATCAGTCATGGCGGCGAGCGTAGGGCTCGGGGGTACCGGTGGGTAGATCCGGTCGAGGACGAACCGTGTTCAGTCCTCGGCGCGGTCACCGGTCAGGAGGGAGAGCAACTCCCCCATGTCGTCGAAGAGTCGGGTGGCGCCGCTCAGCTTCTCCGCCGGCGTCATCCCGGTGAACCCGTAGACGTCCATCCCGGCCGCCACGGCCGCCTGGACACCGAGCGGGCTGTCCTCGACCACCACGCACCGCTCGGGGGCCGTGCCCATCCGCTCGGCCGCGTACAGGAACAGATCAGGGGCAGGCTTTCCGCGGCCGACGTCCTGCGAGCTGAAGATCCGTCCGTCGTCGAACCACCGGTCCAGCCCGGCCGCCCGGTGCCCCACCCGGATCCGCTCATGGCTCCCCGACGACGCCACGCAGTACGGCACCCCGTCCGCCTCCAGCTCCTCCAGTACGCCGGCGACTCCGGGCACCGGCTTCAACTCCCGCTCGAACGCGGCGAAGACGCGGGCGTGGAAGACGTCGTCGAAGTCGGCCGGCAACCGCTGCCCGGTGCGCTCCTCGATGAGATCGTGCACCCGGTGCATGGCCGACCCCATGTAGTCCCGGATGGAGTCCTCGTACGTGGTGGGGTGCCCGAGCTCGGTGAGGTAGGCGGCGAGGTGTCTGTTGGAGAGGGGCTCGCTGTCGACGAGCACGCCGTCGTTGTCGAAAATCACCAGGTCATAGCGCATGGAACCGACCCTAAACGCAGAGAGCCCCCGTGCCGAACGGCACGGGGGCTCTCCATATCAAGAATTGTTCGGCGGCGTCCTACTCTCCCACAGGGTCCCCCCTGCAGTACCATCGGCGCTGTAAGGCTTAGCTTCCGGGTTCGGAATGTAACCGGGCGTTTCCCCTACGCTATGACCACCGAAACACTGTGAAACACTCAACCGCACCACACCGTGACCATGGCATGGGGTTGTTCGTGGTTTCAGAACCAACACAGTGGACGCGAGCAACTGAGGACAAGCCCTCGGCCTATTAGTACCGGTCAACTCCACACGTTACCGTGCTTCCATATCCGGCCTATCAACCCAGTCGTCTACTGGGAGCCTTACCCCATCAAGTGGGTGGGAGTCCTCATCTCGAAGCAGGCTTCCCGCTTAGATGCTTTCAGCGGTTATCCCTCCCGAACGTAGCCAACCAGCCATGCCCTTGGCAGAACAACTGGCACACCAGAGGTTCGTCCGTCCCGGTCCTCTCGTACTAGGGACAGCCCTTCTCAAGACTCCTACGCGCACAGCGGATAGGGACCGAACTGTCTCACGACGTTCTAAACCCAGCTCGCGTACCGCTTTAATGGGCGAACAGCCCAACCCTTGGGACCGACTCCAGCCCCAGGATGCGACGAGCCGACATCGAGGTGCCAAACCATCCCGTCGATATGGACTCTTGGGGAAGATCAGCCTGTTATCCCCGGGGTACCTTTTATCCGTTGAGCGACGGCGCTTCCACAAGCCACCGCCGGATCACTAGTCCCGACTTTCGTCCCTGCTCGACCCGTCGGTCTCACAGTCAAGCTCCCTTGTGCACTTACACTCAACACCTGATTGCCAACCAGGCTGAGGGAACCTTTGGGCGCCTCCGTTACCCTTTAGGAGGCAACCGCCCCAGTTAAACTACCCATCAGACACTGTCCCTGATCCGGATCACGGACCCAGGTTAGACATCCAGCACGACCAGACTGGTATTTCAACGACGACTCCACCCGAACTGGCGTCCAGGCTTCACAGTCTCCCAGCTATCCTACACAAGCCGAACCGAACACCAATATCAAACTGTAGTAAAGGTCCCGGGGTCTTTCCGTCCTGCTGCGCGAAACGAGCATCTTTACTCGTAGTGCAATTTCACCGGGCCTATGGTTGAGACAGTCGAGAAGTCGTTACGCCATTCGTGCAGGTCGGAACTTACCCGACAAGGAATTTCGCTACCTTAGGATGGTTATAGTTACCACCGCCGTTTACTGGCGCTTAAGTTCTCAGCTTCGCCCACCCGAAAGTGAGCTAACCGGTCCCCTTAACGTTCCAGCACCGGGCAGGCGTCAGTCCGTATACATCGCCTTACGGCTTCGCACGGACCTGTGTTTTTAGTAAACAGTCGCTTCTCGCTGGTCTCTGCGGCCACCCCCAGCTCACCGAGTAAATCGGATCACCGAGTGTGGCCCCCCTTCTCCCGAAGTTACGGGGGCATTTTGCCGAGTTCCTTAACCATAGTTCACCCGAACGCCTCGGTATTCTCTACCTGACCACCTGAGTCGGTTTAGGGTACGGGCCGCCATGAAACTCGCTAGAGGCTTTTCTCGACAGCATAGGATCATCCACTTCACCACAATCGGCTCGGCATCAGGTCTCAGACTATGTGCCAGGCGGATTTGCCTACCTGACGTCCTACACCCTTACCCCGGGACAACCACCGCCCGGGATGGACTACCTTCCTGCGTCACCCCATCACTCACCTACTACCAGCTCGGGTCACCGGCTCCACCACTCCGACCTCGTCCGAAGACTCAGCCGGCGGCTTCACGGGCTTAGCATCACTGGATTCGATGTTTGACGCTCCACAGCGGGTACCGGAATATCAACCGGTTATCCATCGACTACGCCTGTCGGCCTCGCCTTAGGTCCCGACTTACCCTGGGCAGATCAGCTTGACCCAGGAACCCTTAGTCAATCGGCGCACACGTTTCTCACGTGTGAATCGCTACTCATGCCTGCATTCTCACTCGTCAACCGTCCACAACTCGCTTACGCGGCTGCTTCACCCGGCAGACGACGCTCCCCTACCCAACCCAGCACCCGTTGGGGCTACCTGCTGGATTGACACGACTTCGGCGGTACGCTTGAGCCCCGCTACATTGTCGGCGCGGAATCACTAGACCAGTGAGCTATTACGCACTCTTTCAAGGGTGGCTGCTTCTAAGCCAACCTCCTGGTTGTCTCTGCGACTCCACATCCTTTCCCACTTAGCGTACGCTTAGGGGCCTTAGTCGATGCTCTGGGCTGTTTCCCTCTCGACCATGGAGCTTATCCCCCACAGTCTCACTGCCGCGCTCTCACTTACCGGCATTCGGAGTTTGGCTAAGGTCAGTAACCCGGTAGGGCCCATCGCCTATCCAGTGCTCTACCTCCGGCAAGAAACACACGACGCTGCACCTAAATGCATTTCGGGGAGAACCAGC